>NZ_JAKNUS010000016.1 GCF_023155745.1 Microbacterium kunmingense | reverse complement strand
GCCATCGTGCGGTGTCGTCTTTCTGTGTGAGTTCTTGGTCGTTCTCACTGACCATCGCACGATGGCTCACCCCGTCGCGGTCACGACGCCGCGGGCCCGAAAGACCACCACCCCGCGGGACTCCAGGTTGGAATCCGGGTTCGCAACGCCCGAGACCTTCACACGCGCGTTCGTGCAGCGGTTCGAGATCAGTCCATCGGAGTATCGGAGGATGCTGCGCGCGTACCGCGAGCACGCGGACCTGGCGCAGCAGAGCACGACGTTTGCGGGCTTCGCAGAAGAGACGCCGCTGACACTCCGTTATGACCTCGATGCCGTCCCGGTACGGGTTGAGAGCACCCCCGAGCGGCACCTGCTCGTCCTCCGTCATCGCGGGTACAACGGCCTCGGCATCGGGCACCCATCGGTCGAGCCGTGGCAGCAGCTGAGGGCCTTCGCGATAGAGCACGGCATCGCCCACTCCTCCGACCTCCTCGTGGGCATCACCCCAGATGACCCTTACGTGGTGGACAACGAGCAGATCCGCTTCGACGCTGGCATCCCCATTGCCGCACCGATAGATCCACCCCACCCCTTCACCTACCGCCAGATGCCGGCGCAGGTGTGCGTCGCGCATCGGCACACCGGCGGTGCAGAGCAGATCGCGAAGACCTTCGCGGCTATCGGGGTGCAATGGATGCCCTCAGAAGGGTGGCGGTTGCGCTGCGCACCGCCCTTCGAGATCCATCACGTCGACCAGCGCGCGAACGACGCCGTTCGCGTCAGCTGGACAGACGCCTATGTGCCTCTTGATCACCACCCCGACCATCACCCAGGAGAAGGCCCATGATCGCTTTCGAGTTCACCGAGCACATCGACAGATCGCAACAGGAAGTGTTCGCAGTGCTGGCAGATCCCACAAGGGCGGTCGACTACGTCGACGGTGTCGTGAAGAGCGTGAAGGTGACGGATGGCCCGCTCGCTGTGGGGTCCGTCATCGAGGAGACGCGCCGAGTGAAGAGCAAGGAGGCGACGGGGCAGCTGCAGATCGTGGCTCTCGAGCCGCCCACCGCTTTTGCGGTCGCCAGCGAGGCGGAGGGCATCACCGCGACCTACGTCTACCGGCTGCACCCGGCCGGCACCGGCACGCGGATCGAGTGGACGTGCGAGCTCGCCGCCGGCGGACTGCGGCGGATGATGCTGCCCCTGGTGGCCGCGATCACAAAGAAGGAGGACGGCGACCATCTGGCCCGACTCAAGGCATACATCGAATCGCAGCGAGCAACGGAGACCGCCTCGTGATGCCTTCCGACACCAGCGTCGACGAGGCGCTGGACCGGGCAACCGGGCCACGACGCGGCGAGGTAACCGAACTCCTCGAGCTCTTCGAGCACGTTGCACAGCGCCCGCCGGTGGTGTGGGCGGAACGGATTGTCGGGTTCGGCCAATACGGCTACGCGTACGACAGCGGGCGAGAGGGTATCGCGCCTGAGATCGCCTTCGCTTCCGGGTCCAAGCACACGCTTTACCTGGTCGAGGGGTTTGCCGAGCGGTGGCCCGACCTGCTCGAGCGGCTCGGTCCACACCGCACCAGTAGCGCGTGCCTCTACCTCCCCCGATTGTCGGGGGTGGACCAAGATGCGCTGCGGGAACTACTCGATCGCTCCCTCGCCGTCATTCGAGACGTGCACGGCGACGGCAAATGAGCATGGCGTCTCTCGTCCAAGTAGCCCAGCGCGTGGTCGATCTGGAACGCGCCACAGCCTTCTATTCCGCACTGCTCGGCTCCGCCCCTGTGGCCCGATTCGATCCGCCCGGTTTGGTGTTCTTCGATCTCGACGGCGTCCGTTTGCTACTCGAGAGCGCGGCACCGTCAGCGCTGCTCTACCTCCGCGTCGATGATCTGGAGTTAGCCGTCGACCGAGCCGGCGAGGTCGAAATCGTATCCCCGGGGCGGCCGATCTTCACTCACACCACAGATGCGCTCGGACCAGCAGGGCGAGAAGAATGGCAAGCATTCATTCGCGACCCCGAAGGAAATCTCGTAGGTCTAGTGGCGTTCAGAGATCCAGCGGAAATCAAGTACTGACGGCTTCGACGAAGCTGGCCGCAGCCGTCGTGGACAACTCAGCACAGAATCTGGCCGCACTCCGGTGGACATCTTCGGTGGGAGATCCCGGCTCTGTGGCTGGCACCGCGGACAACTCTGAGCGGTTCCTACACAACTTGTAGGTTTTTTTTGAAGTTGTCCATTTCGCAGATGAAATGTCCACGGTGTGTCCATCTGGACATTTCGGACAAGCTGGCCATGCTGAAAGCTGATTATCGAACGCGCGTCAGTCCTCGGGTGAGGTGTCAAGTTCCATGACCGTGAGGACTTCGCCGGCCAGCGTATAGGTCGCCAGCGCGCAGAAGTCAGCTTCGACGACCGCGACGCTCGCGTGAACGCCCTTGCTCGCGAGGTCATCGACCGCGGTGAAGCGCTGGAAGAGTGACTCTGCGTGCCTCCCAAGCGCACCGCGGAAGGACTCCGAAGCGACGCGCTCTTTCAGGAATTCGACGAGGCGGTTCTTATAGTGCGCATCAGTGAGCTCGTGGCCGTCGTCTGAAACTCGGTGGCCGGGATCCACCGGCTGCACGTAATCGACCACGGTCTTGAGTATTCGTCGACAGGAGGCAAGAGCCTGGGACAGTTCCTCATCCGCTTCGACAGCCGATTCCTGCGCGGCCGCTTCCCGCAGTCGACGGAAGGCCACGTTGAATCTATCCAGCGCATCTGGCGCTCGCGCTGATAGAAGCGCGTCGACGCGCTGGCTCACGGCAGCGAGAGCGTCATCTTGATTGACGGCGAACGTGACTTGGCGCTCCCAGCTGCACAGGTAGGTAAAGACCTTGTGGCGCGCTCTCGAATGGATCTCGAGCATCTCGAGTTGCCAGCTCATCTGAGACTCATACTGCGACGGCGCAAGCTCGTCGCTCGGAACCCGTTCGCGCTGCCAAAACTCGATCAGGCTGACGGGGTGGGAGGTGATCATCCCGTCCGGCCTGCGGCGCTCGTTCATGAACTCGTCTAGCGCCCGTTGAGCTACGCCGGTCGTGTCATCCCAGTCGCCCGGGTCCGCCATCAGCCGACGTGTCATGTCGGCATTGGCAGCTGGGTGGCCTCCTGTCGGCTTGATCTCGAACGATAGCCGAAGAGCGGCGTAAGTCTCACCGAGAAGATTGGCGATACGGATCGCCCGACGGATGGAAGCCTCCAGGGGTACGGTTTCAAACTCGTCCAGAGCGTGCTGGATAAGTCGAAGGACGTCGGCGGTGGAGGCAGTCGGGGTTGACCCGGTCATATCAGTCCATCGACCAGTCGTCGTCCCCGAAGCCGAGGGTCTTGAGGTTTTCGCGGATCGCCGACCGCTGATCGTCGCTGAGCTTGGCGAGCTGCTCGGACTCGATGTCAATCGTGACGCGCACCGGGACGCCCGCCGTGACGAAGTGCGACACGATCTCCTCGTAGATCTGGCCCGCGTCACGAACGACGCGGTTGACGGTGAGGTCCTTCGTCGCATGGAAGCGCGTCGGCACAGGTGCCGCGGATCGTCCGCCCCCAGAACTCGTCGCTGATCCAGACGATCCGGACCCTGTTCCGGTCGACGACGTGTCCGATCCGCCTGCGCTCGATTCGCCTGTCTCGTCTCCGTCGGATTCGTCCTCGTCGCCCCTCGTGTCAGCTTGGATCTGCTGGGTCGCGACCACCGGGTCGACGAGCAAACCACCTTGTCGAACTGCCGACGGCGCCTTCATGGTCAGGCCGCTGAACCTGCCGTCCTCGTAGGAGTCGGCGTAGGCGAAGCCGTCGAGTTCCACGACGAGGGCGTCGTCGAGGTGCCACACGGCATCGATGACGACCTTCGGCTGTACGACCTTAGGCATGTAGACGTACTGGCTGAAGTAACCCACCAACACGTCGAGCGGCACGTACGGCTTCTCGCGCCACAGGTTCAGCCGGTTGATCTGCATACGGAGCAGAGATGGCGAGAACGTGCGGACGACGAACTCGCCTGCGTCGGCCTTCTTAGTCACGCGCTCGGCGAGTGTGCCGTCGCCGTTCATCAGGATCGATTCCAGCTCGATCTCGGCGGCTCCGGGCTCCTGAGTCGGAACCAGAATCCAGCGGTAGGCCTCGCGGATGGCATCCTTAACGGTCTGCTTCTGCTGGGCGACGCGAGACTCGGCGACCTTGATGTTGTGCTGGTCGAGGTTGAGCGAGTCGCGGTTCTCGAGGATGTACTCCCACGCCATGCGCTGGCGCACGGCATTTAGCAGAATGTCGATGCGGTCGACCTCGGAAGCGAGGAAGACGAGGGAGTTCTTGTGGATGCGCGCGTTGGTCCCACGCTTCGTCAGAAACTCGATCGCCGCGTCCTCGGCGACAGAGCGCCCGCGCTTTGAGAACGGACGGTCGGGTCCGAAGATCACGAGACCGATTCCCGGGTCGTCCTCGACGTCGATGCTCCCGTGTGGGAATCGGTGGACTCGCTCGAACAGTCCCTTGTCGGTCTCCTGTCGAACGACCTGGGCCAGCTCGTCGAAGACTTGCTCCTCGTGGTACGAGTCGGCGCGCTCCTGCACGATCTGCGCGACGGTCTGCTGCAGCGACAGCCAGTACCGGTCTTGGTCGCGGTTCATATACTTGCCGAGGTCGCCGAGCCGCCGCAGACCGTCGGCGACGTGCGCGGGGTTGTCACCCGGGTAGGTCGAACCGAGAACAATGCGCTTCTGCTCGATGCCGCGGATGGTCGCGGCGCTGCCGTCGCGATTCCGGAGGTTGGCCATCGGGGCGGTGCCGAGGAACACACACCGCGCGGCACGTTTGGTCGCCATGGACCGGCCAAGGATCTTGATGTCGCTGTCCACCACGTTGGCCGTCGAGGTCTCGCCTGCGACGTCTGCGTCCACGATCGGCTTCCAAGAGTCGTCGAGGTGGTTTGCCAGCTCATCGAACACCTTCGCGTTGTCGAGCGGAATCGAAGCGGGGAGGATCATCGGCGATCGGTCACCGCTCGTCCAGAGGGCGTAAACGACCGTCGCCATCAGACGTAGCACGCCGCGAGTGCGCTGGAAGCGCTCCAGGGTCGACCAGTCCTTGTAGAGCCGATCGAACAACTCCGGGTGAATCGGGTAGGCGGTGCGCATCGACGCGCGATAGCCGGGCTGCATGACTTCGCTCGGCACGTCAGAGCCGTAGCGCATGTAGTGATCCATGAACTTGTGCACGACGAGGTCGCGTGCGGCATCCTGTTCCCGCCCGAACGGCTTGAAGATGCGCCGCCTGACGATCTCGAACGACTCCTCGACTGTCGCCGGCTGCCAGGCGGACTCCAGACGATGGATCACGGAGCGGAGGTGTCGCAATGCCTCCAGGCCCGCGGTGCCGCCAATCTCGTGCTCGTTCTCGATCGATGTCTCGGCGCCTGGCATGTCGCGTACGACGTCGGACGCGGGGAGCGAGACGACGAGCAGCGCGGTTGGGACGGCTTTCACCGCCTCGGTCAGCGACTGCACGAAGGTCATGTGGCCGTCGAACGTCCCGCCAGGCGCGACCTTCTCACGTGACCAGAGCTGGCGCAGATACGCCACCCACTCGTCGATGAGGATGATGCACGGCCCGTACTTCTCGAAAAGGTCGGCCAACGCGGTCGTCGTCGGCGGCACCGACTGCTCGTCATACCGCTTCAGGAGTTCGTACCCCTCGACGCCCCCAAGCTGGTACGCCAACTCGCCCCACAGCGTATTGACAGTGAAGCCCTCGGGCTTCGGCATGCCCAGGATCGAGAGGTCGTTGCCAACGAGGACCGCTCGATTGACGGTGGCGGGAAGCTCCGTCACGCCAATACCGTCGAGTAGCTCTCGCATCCCCGGCAGCCGCTCGGCCGGCAGCCCCGCTGCTGCGTGGTACACGGCCAGCAGCGAGTGCGTCTTGCCCCCACCGAAGGTCGTCATCAGGTCGACAACGGGCTCACCCCCATCCCCGCTCAGTCGCTTGATCGCCTGCTCCAAGAGATAGCGCAGACCACGGGTGAGATACGTGCGACCGAAAAACTCGGCAGGGTCGCCGTACTCGGGACCAGCCACGCCCTGGTGCACCTGACGAAGGTCGGCCGCGAACTGCGCCAGCTCAAATGTTCCGCGAGCGACATCATCATGCGGCTCAACGACGTCGCGCCAGGCCGGCAGCCCGGTCGAGTCAACCTGCACCGAGAGCGCCTTCTCCTGGGCACGCTGGAGCCGCTTCTGATCCTCCTCGAACATCAGGCGACGAAACTCCCGTCGCATCTCGTCAGCCTTGTCCGCGTGATGGACCGCACCGATCGAACGGAGGATGTGCTCCCCATCCATAAGGACGCGTTCGGTGCGCTCCGACGTGATGCGCTCGCCGTGCGCCCACTCCTTGCGCGCATCCCAAAGCGCCGACACCACACGCTTGTCCTCAAAGGTGAGTTGCTCCTTGAAGACCTGGTGCCACTGCTTGTCGAAGACCCAGAAGAGGTACGCCGCGTCGGTCTGACTCGGAGAACCATCGCGACCAGCAAGTCCGGCAGTACGTCCCACCTCCGCTGCCCAGCCATCTCCGTACCTTGTCTGCAATAGCCCGATCATCCACGGTCCCAGGCCGTCTGCTACCAGGTCGAGTACGCGACCGACACGTTCCTTATTCGTAAGCGCAGCCATCGTCAGAACAGTCTTCCTGTGGTCGTAGCCGTCCCCGGACCGCTGAGTTTCACCAGTTCGGACCAGGAATTGATTAGCGCGTTATACCGCTCCTGATCCGCAATCCGGTTGCTCCTCGCCGCAAGATCATGTAGCCGATACGTCAGCGTCATCGTCGGCTCGCGCAGGGGTCCAAGCTCTCCCATTAGGCGGGCCGCCTCAATCTCGCCACCCCCGTCAATCAGCCGGTGAGCGAGGTGATGCACGGCCTCCCAAGCCGTAGGACGACCGTCAGTAGACGGGGACCACTCGGGATCGAGACCTTGGCGCCCAAGAAGACTCACCTTGTTGGCCTGACTCGATGCAACCTGAGCTCGAACCACATCGTCGACGCCAATCCCAATCGGCCGCGCAGTCTTGTCGGCGGAGTCGAACGAGGCCGCGTTCCACCCGTGGGTCGCCCACCACCGCACCGCGAACCGAGATTCAGGGTCGAGTTCACCTTCCTGTTCATCGAGAACCTCAGCGCGCGCCGCATCGATCATGCGGAGAGCTTGCTCTACGGGAACTCGGCCGCCCGACTGATCGAGAACTGCTCGGTATCTGGAGTAGATCTGCATCCCAGGACCCATCGCCGCCTGGGCCAGGTCGATCGGAAGGATAGACGCCGCTTGGAGGTCCCTGACGGCGGGCGCGAGTTCTCTTCGCAGCACGCGATTGAAGTCTGCGAGAGAGACTGTTCCTGCCGCTTCAGATCGTGGCCGGCAGACCATCACGATGTAGGAAGCGATCGAGTTTGCCTGATTCCCGATGAGCCGAGCGACGGTTGCCCCGTGGATCGGCCAGGTTCCAGTGATCTCCAAGTCTGCATCGATCATTGCCGTCAGTATCGAAGCCCAGCGCGTCTCTTCCCCAGACCCGGCCTTCTGCTCCTTCGACGCGTATACAACAAGGATCGGCAGCGAGGGATCTTGAGCGCTTTTCAGCGCATTGAAGGTCTCTGTGAAGCCGGTAATGAAGTATGACTTGGCAGCGGAAGGACTGTTTCCGTGATGCGCGGGAACCGCGGTCAACTCCCCCTTCTTCGGTGCAGCTACCGTCATATACAAGTCCGGGTGAACATCGCGGAGCGCCTGGCGGTGCCAGACGTAGAAGTAGTCGGAGAGATCCGCATAGCCAATCGCGTCGAAGTACGGGGGGTCGGTGGCGATAAGCGTCGCCCGCTCCGAGGCCGCCTCTCGTGCGTCGCGCCTAAAGGCTCGACCCTCGCCCCGGACGACGTACCTCAGCGCGCGCGCTTGATCGGTGATGATTCCCTGGAACGAGCCCACGGACGAACCGAAAGGATTTGTCTCCACGTAGTCCCACAGCATCGGCACATCGTTCTGACCGAACGCCGGTTCCGCTTTCGGGGAACCCGCCACGGCTGTGTTCCAGCGCACTTGGCGGGAGTTCGCCTGCGCGAGCTTCCCGAGCCCGAGCCCAAGGAGCGTAGTGATCGCGGCCGCCCACTCTCGGCTCCCACCATCAGCTTGCACTCGGTCGTACACCGAGGAGATCGAATCCGCGAATGCGCAAAGGACCGTCAACTGTCGCGGGGTGTAGAGGTCTCGCTGTGACGTGAATCCAAATCGCGGCCCCGAAAACCACCTCGGGATGTCGGGTAGCGGCACCTCCGGGAAGACATCGGGGTAGCCAACTCGGGCGGCATTTGCTTCACCCTCACTTGGGGCGCGATAGATCCTGCGTCCCTCCCTTTCGGTGATCACGCAGACGAGTCGATCGGAGATGCGGCCCGCCTTCCCTTCTGCGATCAACCAATCCTCGGGAACCGCCCCGCCACAAGATAGGCACTCGAAATTCGCACCACGTCCCACCTTGGCCGCTGGGGGAGCTTCACCTTCGCGGCGGCCGCTAGCAACGTCTAGCGTGAGTTCACCGCCGACGGAAATGGGTTCGAACCAGGCCAGATCGCCCTTCCTCTTCGAGATCCACATCGACTGAAGCAGGAAGGTTTCAACGCCACATGCAGGGTTTGGGCATCACGCAGCTCGAGCCCACCGCCAGGCGACGAGCTCCTCCCCTTTCATCTTCGGATACAGGTCGGCCACCGCCTGCGCCACTGACGCTTCCGCGAGCCCGGCGTAGTACCGAACGTCCTCGACGAGTCCAGTGAACCTTCCGTGGTCGGGGCTGGCCCCGAACAGGCCGCCGTCCTCGCCGGGAGGATGCACCGGCTGGCCTCCTACTATGTGAGGAAGCAACTCAGTCAGAGTCCGTGTGATAAGCACCGGAACAGGATTCAGGTCCGTGCCAATAGTCGGGAGCCCCAGACGCTGCCCCTCGATCAGCGTTGACCCACCGCCGCAGAAGGGATCCATCACGGTCGGTAAACCCTCGGGGAACTGAGCCGTCAACACTGACTGGGCCTCGCGAAGGTCCGACTCATCCGGCAAGTCGGCGCCGTTCGCTACGAGGCGCTTGATCAGGTCAAGCAGGTAGACGCGGGCGTTGTCGTCTTCAGGATCATCAATCAGTGCTGCAAAGAGAAGGGCACGCCACGCTGGCATAGGCATCGCCGCGAACCACTTATGCAGGTTTCGAATCGTGCCTACCTTCCGGTCCTTGTAGGCCTTACATGCGGCGTTGATCTCATCGAGCGGCAGCGCGACCTCGATCAGCTTCTTCTTACGGGCTGTCTCGGTCACTGCTGACTCATCTCCGTTGCGTCGTTCCAGAAGGGCTCCCAGTCGTACTCGACGCGCGCCGCGCGAGGATCGATGGGCTGATCCACAGGGTGTCGCAGGTAGCGCACTGTCGTCGTGTCGTCCTCCTCGACCTGGACGAGCGCGAGAACCGAGTGGCCGGCTTTGTTCAGCGCAGTGACCGCTTCCTGCCGGGTGAGCACGAACGTCCGGCCACCGACGACGCGGCCCTTCACCTCGATGAAGTCGAGACTCCGCCCAGTGTCGGACTCGATGTCGTAGCCGGGGTTATTGTGGTGCATCTCTGTCGGATCGTGCCCGAGCGCATGCTCGACTCGAAGAACGGCATCGACGGCCAGGCGCTCCACCCGCGTCGTCTCCCTGGCACGGTCAGCTGCGCCTTCAGGATCAGTCTGAGCATCCAGCCATCCCTGCGTGACGACTAGACAAGCGCCGGTCACTCGGGGCGGGCGAACCGAGATGTCACGTTCTTGCTCAAGTTCTCTTAGCCGTCGGTCGAGTCGACGCGCCAGGGCCTCGGCCCGTTCGCGCATCTGAGATGCCGGAAGGCGCGTCTTCCTGCCCGCTCGCTCCTGCTCGCTCAGCTCGAAGGCGCGGCGGTCCCAATAGTTGATCTCGCGAGTAAGGCGCTCGCGAACGAGGCGCTCGGTCTTGTCAACGCGCTCGATGGTGCGCCCGCCTACTTCGTCGGCGTGCTGCCGAGCGATCGTGACCGATGCCTCGCGAATGACGCGACGGTCGAGATCGGATGCCTGTGCCCAAGGCTCGCCGAGCAGCGGTCGACTTGCCGCCACTTCCTCGGCAGTGGGGACCTCGAAGTTCGGAATTGGCGAGCCGGTGAGAGGCGTGATGGTTCCGTCTTCGTCGACTCGGACGTACTGGGCACGGCGCGACACGACACGAGGCTGCCCATCCTGCGCGATTCGTCCATCGGTGACGTCGTGTTCAAGGAGGCTGACAACGTAAGGCTGAGTCGTCAGGTCAGAGCGATCGACGAGTACCGCTCCGCGACGGAGCGCATCGAGGTAGCGGTCGGAGACGACGCTCATCGTGGCAGACATCAGCGGGTGGCCGGGGTGCAGGAGCGTCGCGAGGTGGTTGTTGCCGTCCACCCGGACGTACTTCGGGTCGAAGGTGACGCGGTAGTACTCGTCGACCACGGGCTGACCGTAACCGGTTACTCGGTCGCGCTCCTTGATCTCGCCAGGCACTCGCTTGATTTCGAAGCGGTGGCTCTCGCGCATGCGGAGCTGCCCGCCCACGTCTGCGAACGCACGGTGGAAGAACGCCTCGACGTGGTGGGGTTGGAGCCGGGCTGCCTCGGCGCGCTCCATCTCACGTCTCATATCGTCGATCTCGGTGTCGCTCATCGCGCCGGGCACGAGCTGGTTTGCTTTCAGCAGCTCGGGGATGCCGTCGGCGATCTTCGGGTCGACGACCTCGGTGAGGTAGCGCTGGCGCTCGGGCCTGTTTGACTCGCGGATGGCGGCGATCATCAGGTCGCGCAGGGCGTTGCCCTGGAAGAGCTGACCGAGGACGTCGTAGACGCGCCCGCCGAGCGTGGCGCGCTGCTCCTCTAGCTTCTCCAGCAGGCGCGTGTACACATCGCCCTCGCGGGTATCGTCGGCAACGAGCGACCACATGAAGCACGTGTTGGGCTGGCCGATGCGGTGCACCCGCCCGAAGCGCTGTTCGATGCGGTTGGGGTTCCATGGCAGGTCGTAGTTGATCAGCAGGTGGGCGTTCTTGTGAAGGTTGACACCTTCGCCCGCAGCGTCGGTGGCGATGAGGAACACGCATCGCTCGTTCTGCTCGAAGGTCTCCTTAGCCTTCTTACGGTCTTCCCGCTTGGTTCCACCGTGAATCGTGATCACGGTGTCGTCTCGGCCGAGGTGCTGCGTCAGCCGCATGACAAGGTCGTCGAGAGTGTCCTTATGCTCGGTGAAGATGATCACCTTGCGGCGGGCGCCTGTGTCGTCGCGCATCTCGTCGGCGTCGTCCAAGGTGTCGCGTAGGGCATCCCATTTGGCGTAGGTCGGCGATGACTTCACTGCAGAAGACTTCAGCAGGAGTCGATCAACGACTCGAATCTCGGCCTCGAGTTCCTCAGGCGTTCGCGCATTCGTTGCGCCGGCGATCGCCTGATCTTCGAGAGCCTCACGTTCCTCGTCGGTGAGGTCCTCAAGGTCGTCCCAGTCCTCGGGCACGTCGGGCGCATCCGACTTCACTGCGGAGTACATCCGTGCTTCGCGCAGCTCGGACTCCAGCCGTGCCTTGCGGCGTTCAAGTGAGCGGTGGATTGCCGCCGGCGACGAGGCAAGGCGACGCTGGAGCGTCGTGAGCGCGAAGCCGACCGCTGTCCGACGACGGTTGTCGCCCTCGATCGCGTCTGCGCGGTTCATCTCCTCGCGGACGTAGTCGGTAACGGCGACGTAGAGGTCCTTCTCCGGCTGGGACAACTCGTACTTGACCGTGAACGCGAATCGTTCAGGAAAGAGTCTGGTGCCCTCGAAGGTACGCAGCTCCTCCTTGACCAGTCTGCGCATGAGGTCGGAGACGTCGACCTTGCGGCTGCCCTCGCGGGCGACACCTTCGAAGCGGTCGGAGTCGAGCAGCGCCATGAAGAGCTGGAACTGCTCCTCCTTGCCAGAGTGCGGTGTCGCGGTCATCATCAGCAGATTGCGCGCGTGTTTCCCCAGCTCCTCGGCCATCTGATACCGCTTGGTCTTCTTGACCTCGTTGCCCCAAACGGTCGCGGACATCTTGTGGGCCTCGTCGAAGATGATGAGGTCCCAGTCGACTTCGCCGGCCTTGTCGAGAATGCCCTCGCTGTTGCGGGCGAGCACGTCGAGCCTGGCCAGCCAGAGTCCGCCTCGCGCGAACGGGTTGCCCTCGTGGAGAATCTTGTCGCGCGTGAGAATCTCGAACTCCAGGTCGAACTTCTCGCGCATCTCCTCGTCCCACTGGTCCACGAGCACGCCCGGAGACACGACCATGACGTTCGCCGCATCGCCGCGCAGAAGCAGCTCCTTGATGAGCAGGCCCGCCATGACCGTCTTGCCCGCGCCTGGGTCGTCGGCAAGGACGTACCGCAGCGGCTGCTTGTGAAGCATGATCTCGTAGACCGCGCGGAGCTGGTGTGGCAGCGGCTGGACGTCGCTGGTGCCGAGGGCAGCCTGCGGGTCGAACAGGTAGGCCAGCCGCATCCGTCGAGCTTCAGCGGCGAGGAGGAACGAGTTGGGGTCCGCATCGAAGCTGAACACCTGGCCAGCCACGACCTCGCGCACGTGGGAGATGGCGTTGGCGAAGACGATCTTCTCGCCAAGTCCGGCATCGGTTCGATACGCCACGTTCGCCGAGTCGTCAGTGAGGCGCTCGACGGCAACGATCTTCACCGGGTCGGGCCCAGCGAGGCCGGTCACCGTGGCGCCCACACGGACGAGATCAAACAGCGATGACGTCGTCACGACTCTCGTTCACTCCCTCGGTTGGCAAGTTGATCAGGATATTTCGGGCCGCCGACATCGTGGCCGATCAGGGGCTAGTCTGTGGCGCCGGCATCCCCGCGACGCACCCAGGCGTCGACCTCGCTCGTCTGGAACTTCCAAAGTCGGCCGACCTTGTGCGCGGGCATCCCCTTGTCGGAGATCCAGGCGTAGATCGTGTCTTTGGTCACGCCCAAGTGCTCAGCGATGTCGTCGGCAGAGAGCCACGGCTCGGACATTCACGCCCCCCTGCGGATTGAGCCGGATGTTTCCGGGTATGACCGATCCTATCCAGAGCGGCCAGATTCTGAGTCGTTGCCATTCGCCCGTGTCGTGCCCTCGCCGTCGATCGCGTCGAGCAGCTCCTCGAGCTGAATGTGGAGCACGTCGTAGGCCTGCATGTAGAACATCTGGTCCATGGCTGGTCCCGGCGTGTCGTCGAGGTCGGCGATGAGGTCGCGCGCCTCGCGGATCGCGGTCTGGAGCCGGGTCTCGATTCCCGGCAGGCTCTGAATCCAGGCGTCGATCACGCTGAACGGGATCGGGGCGAAGCCGTGGGCGTCGACGCCGACATGAAACTGGTGACCGTTCGGGCCGTGGTCGCGCGCATGCGTGTGGCCGTGGAGCAGCGGGATGCCGTCGTCCCAGCGCGGGCGATGCGAGGTGTGTCGATCCTGTTCCTGGCTGTCACCGCCGTACGGGTAGTGCGAGGCAATGATCCTGTACCCGTGGCGCGTCCCTTCGATCACCTCTGGGAGGATCTCCCACCCCGCCGCCTCGTACATGGGCGTGTATCTCTCGATCGCCCGCTTCGACTGGGTTGCGGGTGAGACGCGATCGTGGTTGCCGGGCACGAGGAATCGGCGACCGTGCAGTCCCGCGGTCAGGGGCAGTGACTCGGCGATCGGCCCGAGCGCGAGGTCGCCGAGATGCAGCACGACGTCGTTGGGGTCGACGGCTTCGTTCCAGTGGCGGATCAGCTCGGCATCCATCTCCTCGACCGTGCTGAACGGACGGTTGGCGAGCTAACTGATGCGGGCGTGGCTGAAGTGGGTGTCGGAGGTGACGAAGTCGACCTGGTCGAAGCCGAACGTCGGATAGTCACGCACCGCGAACCTCATCGTCGCCGCTCGTGTCGAACGCGCGGAGCAGCAGCCGTTCCATGTCGCTCATCGGCTCAGGGGGGAGGTCTCTCGCTTCGTCGCGGAGCCGGTCCAGCGTCTCTTCGACAAGTCGACGATGCTGGTCGCGCCAGAGTCGGATGTCCGGATCCCGCAGCAGACCAGAATCCGCGCTCCCCTCGTACTCGAGTAGCAGTTCGGTGTCGATAGCAGACGCCACCACGCGCGCGTCGACGACCGCGGACGGTCGCAGGATCGACAGATGAGTGACGGCATTCGAGCCGGACACTCCGACAAGGAATCGCTGGATGACGCCGTACTCGGTGGTCTCGGTTTGGTCATGGGTGACCGTGATGCAGCGGTCACCGATCACGGTCTCTCGCACGTGTCCTCCTTGATCCGAACCGACCAATCTACTCGGCTTCGGTCTGATCCGCCTCGGCCGTCGCGTCGATGCGTCCGGGCCTGACGATGTCGTCGTATCCGGGGATGAACGAGATCGTTCCGAGCCTGGTCCAGTAGCTGATCAGCCAGCGCTGCAGGAGGTCGAGTTGTTCGTGGCGTTCGAGGAGCGCGCGTCCCGGATCAGCGATCGCGGCATCCCAATCGTCGATCTCGAAGACGGCGCTCATCAGCTCTGCGCAAGTCGGTCCCGTGCCATGTTCATCCCACCAGGCCAAGGTCAGCAGGCCGGCGTGGTTCGCGGTCGCTGCGCCTCCCGGTTCTTCGATCGTTCCCAGGAGCGCGCCGAAGTAAGGATCCTCCACGGCGGTCGCGAACGACTCATAGTGGTCCTCGCCAACGCTCATAGAGGAAGGATGCCACACCGATTAGGCATCCGCGGGGCATGGGTAGGCCGTGCGGACTATCGCCCGGCTGGCGTCGGCTCCCACTGGATCGTGAAGGTCCCCGCTGCGCGAGCATCTGCTTCGGCCTCGAGCCGTAGCGCGTAATCCCATGTCGGGTGCACCGCGCGTTGGTAGATCCTGACCCGCTCGGGCGTGACCTCATCCGTTCGCCGGACGAGACCCAACTGCTTGAGGCGCTTCAGCAGGGCGTGGATCGTGCTGGTCGACAATCCCGTCGCGGCCGCGACCGAGGGCGTGGAGAACTTCCCGTCAGAAGACCGGGCAATCTCGGCCATGAGCGCGAGCATGTGGTTGCTCCCGAAGGCAAGCTTCGAAAGCTCCTCGCTCTGTTCGCTCGGCACGGTGTCCACCGCCTCATTTTCGCACGAGGCACTCAGCGCAGCAGGAGCATCGCGGGGCGTGGTCCGACGGCGTGGCGCGTGTTGTGTATCTGACGCACCCAGCGTAAATGTCACATTCACTACCCGCACCATTCGGCGTACGAGAAATCTCAACACGAAGCGTTCGGACCGCGTGTCGAAGCGAGGAAACGCGGGAGGCCTTCGTACGTTAACGAGTCAAGAATTATGACTCTGCACTCGCAATTCGTAGGAGGTCGCGTGTCCAAGCCAGCCCCGAAGTACACGCTCCGATTCGGGGGGAGTGAACTCGAGCGAGGTGAGCTCGCGGATCTCGACGCGCGTCACGTCTTCGACGCTGACCCGCGGCGAACATTTCGTTGGCACCGAGGTCAGCGGCACTACCCAGGGCGATACTGGTCTGCCACGACCGGCGGTTTCGTCGGGTACGAGAGTCGCCTCGAACTCGCGGCCCTGCTGCTGGAGGACTTCGACGATCGCGTGGTTCGCATCGCTTCGCAGCCGTTTGAGCTGATCGCGGACCGAGACGGGGCCGAGCGGAGTTACGTGCCCGACTACATGGTCGAGCACGGCGACCAACGCTTCACGGTGATCGAGGTCAAGCCGAAGCGCCGACTGAAGGACCCTGAGATCGCGGCTGCGCTCCAGTGGGCAGGCGACATCATCCAATCGCGCGGATGGGGATACCGGATCGTCAGCGAACCGGACCCGGCTTACCTCTCCAACGTCCGTTTCCTGGCCGGGTACCGACGGCTTTGGCAGTTCCCACAGCGTGACGTCGAAACCGCGGAGACCTCGATCGGCGCGGCGCCCACCCTGGGCGCGGCCATGCGGAGCGCGGGCGCCGCGTTGGGCGACATGCCCTATGCGCGAGCGGTCGTGCTTCACCTGATCTGGCGCCGCGCGATCCTCTGCGACCTCACGTCCGCCCTGGCCAACGACACTGCACTGGAGGCACCATGAGCCACACCTTCGACATCCGCGTCGGCAGCACTGTCTCATTCGACGGCTGTCTCTGCACCGTGATCGAACTCGCAGGTGACGCCGTCGTGCTGGTCGACGGCGCGAAGAAGACCCGACGAGTGCGACTCGTCGAACTGCTTCGCGATGCGATCGATGCGTTCGGATTGCCTGCCGAGGAGGCCGCGCTCACACCCCTCGCTCTCGTCTGGGCGGACGCGACCGATGCGCAGCGTGACGAGGCACGTCGAAAGGCGGAGCACGTACGAGAGATGCGCACCGGTTTCGTGTCCGGGATGCCGACACTCGCTCAGTCGCACGAGCCTCGACCGGAGTACAACCCGAAGCTCACCACTATCCACGAGCGCCGACGTACCAAGGCCGTAGAGCTTGGAGTCAGCCCGAAGACGCTGAAGCGCTGGGACGCTCGCTTCGACGAAGGCGAAGATCTCGCGCTGCTCGACTTCCGCAAGACCGTGTGGACCCCGGCGCTTTCCGGACTCGACCCCCGCTGGGTCGACATATGCCGACGCGTCGTCGAGGAGAACGTTCGAGGCGCCAAGCGCAGCGTCACGACCACGCTCGCGATCGTCTTGGCCAGGGTCAAGCGGGAGTACCCGGACGAGGACGTGCGGATCCCGTCCGACTCCACGGCTCGCGATGCGGTCGCCGAGCTCACACGCGGCAAGGGCACCTTCGGCGCCAGCATGCGGGCGCAGCGATCGATCAACACGCGGCCGCCCGTGCCCTATGGCCGACTGGTCGCGACGAGACCCGGTGAGTACGTCGTGCTCGACACCACACCGCTCAACGTCTTCGGCGTCGCGTCCGTCACCGGCAAGTGGATGCGCGCCGAGCTGACCGTCGCCCTCGACCTCTACGACAGGTCCATCCTCGGGCTCCGGCTTGCCCCTGTCTCCACGAAGGCGGTGGATGTTGCGGGCGTGCTGATGGAGGCGCTTTCGCCGCGCGAGATGCCAGCCGAATGGGGTGACCGCGCCACCTGGCCGTTCCACGGCGTGCCGGAGAACATCGTCATCGACGTCGAGAACCTGAAGGCGCTGCGATTCCGTCGACCCGGCATCCTTCCCGACACGATCATCATCGATCACGGCAAGCCGTTCATGTCGATCCATGTCGCCAGCGTGTGCCAGCGGCTCGGGATCTCCATCCAGCCCGCACACGTCTACACCGGCACCGACAAGGCCTGGGTCGAGCGTTGGTTTCGCACGATCGACGAGATGCTGCAGGAGCTGCCCGGCTACAAGGGCAAAGACATCGCATCCCGCGGCGAGGCGCCCGAGAGCGAGGCGGTCTACACGATCCCGCAGCTTGAGCAGATTATCCGTGAATGGATCGCCACGGTCTACCACCTTCGCCCGCACGGCGGACTCGTCGACTCGCAACTGCCTGCAGCCAAGATGAGCCCCGCGCAGAAGTTCGAGCAGGGGATCGCGGTGGCTGGTCGCATTCGCGTCCCGTCGAACCCCAACCTGCTCCTCGAGATGCTCCCCGTTGTGAAGCGCAAGTTCAACCACTACGGCGTCGAGATCAGCACGCTCCGCTACAACGGCGACATCGTGGGCAAGTACTACGACCGGTCGCGCGCGATGGCGAAGGACAAGCGGAAGTGGCAATTCTCCGTCAACCCCGACGACTTCTCACAGATCTACTTCAACGACCCCGACGACAACTCCTGGCACGTGCTGCGCTGGGAGCACGCGCCGAAAGTGCCGGTGCCATTCAGCCTCGACGCCCTCGAGTACGCCAAGGGCATCGCCCTCGACCGCCGCAACGGGGTCAATGTGTCCGAAGCGCTCGGCCAGCTGCTCGAGCGGTGGGGTGCCGGACGCGCGAGCACGCCCGCGGAGAAGCGAATCAGTGCGCGGCTTGCCGCTCAACTCGCCGAGACTGCGGAGGGGCCGGACGCTCCCTTCTTCCCGCACATCGCTCGGCAGATTGCGGAACAGGTGGCCGGACCGGATCTGAGCGATGAGCTCGGGCTGGTGCCGCTCGCGTCTACTGGCGGCGACCCTGAGGATGACCCGCTGGCACTCAGTGCCACGGAGCTCATGGACGAGGACCTCGACGACTTCGACCTGCTGGAGGACCTGTGATCCTTCCACTCGAGCGTGACGAACTCCTCTCGCGGTGGGAGGGGTGGCGGCACTTCGCAGAAGGGCCGGCACTTGAGAAGCCCGAGCACCTGTCCGCGAAGCAGATCCAGAGACTCGGAGAGGATGAGCGCGTCGCCTACGACTACCACCGCGAGCGGTACCACGCGAACTTCCTCGTGACGACGCCGCAGGTCAAGCGGCTCAATGTGCGCTTGTGGGACCTCCTCGACGCAAACCAGCAGGGCCCGTCGCGCGTCAAGGGTGCCGCGGTCATCGATTCCCCTCCGGGGCTGGGCAAGACCACGGCGGTCGACGCATTCGGGCGGGCGTTTCACCGCCGTCAGATCATGAGGCACGGGAGCGAGTTCGATGACGGGCAGACGCTTCACATCCCCGTGTGCCACGTGGCGTTCAAGGGACGCACGACGACGCGGGCACTGAACGAGGCCATCCTGAACTTCTACAACCATCCCTCCGCCGACGCGGCGCGGACCCGGGACCTGCGAAACCGCAACCTCGCCACCCTCGCTGCGGAATCGGTCCGCCGGCACGGAACCCGCCTGATCATCGTCGACGACGTCCACTTCCTGAAGATCCACACGGACGAGGGCGTCGCGCTGGCCAACGAGCTGAAGTGGCTCGCCAACGAGTACCCCGCCACCTTTCTGTTCACCGGCGTCAACATGACCGCCACGGGACTGCTCAGCGAGAGCAAGACGACAAAGCAACTTGCCATGTCGCAGATTGCTCGACGCTGGACGCGGCTGGAACTCCCAGCGTTTGCGCATCCGATCGGAGAGCACCGGAAGACCTGGCTCTCGCTCCTCGGCACGATCGAGACGCACCTCGTGCTGGCCAACGCGCGACCTCGGATGCTTCGGGAGCAGGCGGACTACCTCTACGAACGGTCGACCGGCATGATCGGGTCGCTCTTCAAGCTGATCACCCTCGGAGCCGTGCATGCGATGCGAGACGGTACCGAAGAGCTGACCAGAGAGGTTCTCGACGAGATCGAGATCGACGTCGCAGCCGAAGACGCTCGCGAGATCGTCGCGAAGGAGCTCGAGGAGAAGAAGCGCGGTGCCGCCAAGCGGAGCAAGTCGCAGGCCGTCGCATGACGCAGCCGGGTGCCTCATGGCGTCGCGGTGAGGCCAGCGCATGAGCCTGCGTCGCTTGCCGCATATCGCGATGCCGCTCCCGGATGAACCTCTCGACTCTTGGGTCGAGTTCATGGCACACAGCTACGGAGCAACCGTCGGAGAGATGGCGCGTGCACTGGGGTTGATCGACGCGGACGGAGTGCCCCGCGCAGGCCCCCAGTCTGCCCGGGCGTGGTCGACCGCACTTGAGCCGCAGCAGCTCCTCAACCTGGAACGCACGACCGGCCGGCCGGGCGACGAGTTCCTCGCGATGACCCGCACCACATTCGCAGCGAACGCCATTCGCCTCACCCCGCAGGGTCGGATCAGCGCGTCCTGCCCGAGCACCGGCGTGGCTGCGCGGTACTGCCCCGAGTGTCTCGCCGACTCAGGGGGACGATGGCGCTTGTCGTGGCAGTTCCCGTTCGGCTTCGCGTGCCTGCGCCACAGGCGGCTCCTCGTCGACGTGTGCCCGCAGTGCGGTCAGCCTCCGCGGCTCATCGGGCACCCGCTCACGCTCGTACCTGAGCCGGGGCATTGCCACAACCGGCCCGCAACTGGGGCACCCGATATCCGTGCGCGTTGTGGTGCGGCCCTCACCTCGAGCTCGGAGTTCGCAGCTGCGGAGTCCGAGACGCGCGAAGCGCAGCGCAGGATCTTGAGGGTCGTGGCCACTGGCATCGGCGAGTTCGGAATCTACGCAGACGCCCGACCGAGCACCATCCAGGTTCTCTCCGACATGCTGCTGCTGTCTCGCACCGGACGGCAGGCGCTCGTCGATGGCGAGCGATTCGAATGGATGCCGGCAAGCCTGACCGATGCCGGCCAGATCACGTCGCACCGGCGCAACGGCCGAGTCGGTCTGCGGCCCAGCACAGCCAGGGAGGTCGCGCTCGGCAACACCATCGCGTTCGAAGCGCTACAGGAAGGCGAACGGATCACCGACCTGCTGCGCGGACGCGTCAGCGTCCACACGGCGCTCGACCACTACTCGCCACCGCTGCGCGACCATGTCAGTCGCGCGCTCGGCCGGACTCGACGGCCCACCGCCACCCTCCAGGCGATGAAGGTGTCAGCAACGAACCCGGAAGCTCGCGCTGCGAAACTTCCCGCCGTGCTCTGGCCCGAATGGACTGCCCGACTCGCACCGCGACGGCTGGACGCTGAGATCGCCGGCGGAGCGCTGGCAGCTGCAGTGGTCTTCGTCGGCACGCGCCTCACTCACGGCGCGGCCATCAAGCTCCTCGACCCGGTCGCTCAGAGCCGCCAGGTCAGTCACGTCATGCGCTCTCTCGGCCGCAACGCACCGGAGGCCGAGACCATCCGCGCGATCGCTCGGCTCGCTGCGCTCCTCGATGAGACATCGACGCCGATCGACTTCGCACGCCGGCGGGTCGTCGACTACTCCGGCATCCTGCCCCGCGGCGGGTGGCACGAGATCTGCCGGACGGCCAACGTGCTGCCGGGCGGAGATCGGCGGTGGCAGGCTGCTCGCGCGCACGTCTACGCCCTGCTCAGCGGCAATCGCGTGGCGCGGGCGCCCTTCTCTCGGGAGGTGGGCTTCCCCTCGTTCGCTGAAGTTTGCTCGTTTCGCGAAGGACTCCCGGAGACCGTGTCCCGTGCGCTCAACGACACGGCGGCCGCATTCCTGGAGGCGCGGCGCATCGATGAGCCAGTGTCGTGGATGCCGAACCTCGAGCTCGCCGGTGTGATCGTGGATGTCGCCACGTCAGGCGGGGGCGAATGGCCGCAAGCTCGCCCTGCACGTGCCGCGGTGAAGTCGACCCGCGCCGTTGCGGCGTACTCCGCGGGACGCTCTGTCCGCGAGATTGCCGTTGAACACGGCGTCGCACGTCAGACAGTCAGCCGCGTACTCGAGGACGCCGGCGTCGAGGCCCACCGTGGTCGACCGAGGGCTGACATCGATGTGGATTGGCTTCGGCGGCGCTACGTCGACGAGCGCCACACCATCCCCGAGATCGCCGCCGAAGTCGGCGTGACGATGACCACGATCAACCGCCACCTCGAGGCCGCCGGAATCCTGCGCCGAGCCCGCGGCAGCGCGAGTAGAGCGAGCGCGATCCGGGTCGACCCACGCGCCGGCGACTCGCCGCTACTGCGCCGGATCCTTCTCGGTCAGGACGCCACACAGCGCGCCGAACGATTCCTTATCGTTACTCGTCACGCCACGATGACCGCCGCCGCGACCGAGCTCGGAGTGACACTCAGCATCCTCGCGAACCAGATACGGCGGATCGGGGTGGATGCCGGTGGCCCGCTGATCGAGCGCGCGTTCCGAGGTCAGCCACTTGCCCTCACCAAGCTTGGCGCCGAAGTGTCCCGCGAGCTGAAGCGGGCCTTCGAAGTCAGCGAAGCCGAAGATCCGGCACGTCTTGCGGAAGGACCTCAGTGAGCTCAACACCAAGCGCCTGCGACATCGCGAGCAGAGTGCGGATCGTCGGGTTTGCCGGTGTGCCTGGCTTCGACTCGCCCTTCTCATACTTCTGGTACGTGTAGCGGGTCAGGCCGGACCGGTACGCAACGTCTTCTTGGCTGAGTCCGCGCTCGTGGCGGAGCCGTTGAAGGTTCGTGGCGAGCTGGCCGGCGTAGTCGCTCCAGGCCGCATCCTCGGGTCTGGTCCGCTTCGCCACCGATCCAGCGTTCCCGCGAACCTGTGTCGGTATGGCCTAATCTGTATGGCATTCCTGCTGGAGGGTGTCGATACTTGGTTTAGGCGCCTGTCCCATCAACGTCGATGAAGCCAACAAGATCCAAGCTGCCCTCTCGCACCAGGACAACCGTGTCGACGTAGCGGCGGGAGGCAGGGAACGTGCGAGCTTGCACGACTAGTTCGTTCGCGAGCTCGATGACGCCGGAGTCGCCAAGAACGTGGACGCCTCCCACGTGTTCGACGAGGAACCCCGAGCGCAACGCCTGCGTTGAGAGAGCTTGATTGAGGGTCCTCGGTAGCTCGTCGCCGACGTCGATCCGGCGGTATGGGTTCACTCGAAGGGGCCGGTCGCGCGTTGCAAGCATGTTCAGCACGCTGACCTCGTCGCCAATCTGGATAAGAAGCCGGTAGTTCGCGTTGCCTAGAACATCAAACGCCTCACCTGGCCGGAATTCGTCTGACGGGATGTCTTGTCCGACCACTTGGCGGAGCGACTCGTCGAGTGAGGCCGGTTCACTGAACTCGGTGATGATGTTTTCCGTGAACCCATTCGGACGGCGTTCCACGTGCGTGGTGGCGCGGATGAAGTCCGGGATGGGTGACTCACCATAGTTGACCAGGTGAACGGAGGATCGCGTCACGTGGCGTGAGTACGGTGCCAGCGTTTCGAGGATCGCCTCTTGTGCCGAGTCGATCCACCCGTAGCCATCTCCGAATCCCACCTCGCGGGACAGCAAGCCGACCTCGCCAAGTGAGACCGCGAACTGGCCGTTTCCGGCGACGATCGCGGTCGCTGGAGCCGAGTGCACTTGAAGAAGCGGGGAGCCCTCGTCGTAGCGAGCGTCGAACTGCGTCTCGAACACGCCGGCATCACTCGTCGTGAAGAGCCTGTTGCCGTACGCAACGGTGTCGGTGAGGTTGCCCGGCGTCGCCTCGATCGAAGCCTGCCGGAAGTCGGAGGCGTCGATCTCGACTATGACCTCGGCGGTCGTTGTGAGCGGCGCAACGAACTCGCGCTTCACTGATGGGATGGCGAGTAGATCCTGAAACTCGTGAGAGGACTTCCGTTCGCTTCGGAACACAAGGTGGTCGGCCAAGACAGCGTGGTGATGATCCCGCGCTTGCTCGACTCGCCTCCAAAGGGTGTGGATCGGGACGTAGAAGAGCTGCCCATGGCGGTCCCAAACGAGAAGATTTTCTCTATATAGCCAGGCGTCCTCCCATAGCCCGGGAATCCGCAAAGTGAGGCGACGGATGTCCATCACATCACCTGCTTGCGCAACTTCTTCGCGAGCGCATGTGACACCAAACCGCTGGCCTCCCAGTCCGCAATGACATCGGCCGGCGCGGTCTTGGTCGTTCCGGGGCTCCCCTTTCCAACTGGGTGACCGTGCCAATCGGCAGATCCTGCTTGCGGCGGCAAGAATCTGGCGAGAACCTCGCCCCTCGTGCCGAACGGCTGTGTAAGGTCAGCGGCTACCGCCCACACCTGCGATGGCGCGGCGACCTTCGCCGACTCCCTGGCCTCGGTGTCGCAAAAGACGTGGCACTCGACCTCATCTGCGATCGCCCAGATCGACTTCGTGTTCGACATCCCGCGGTCTCGATGGTGGGGATGGCTGAAGTAGTTGCGACCGTTGCAGGTCGTGAATCGCGAGCCAGGCGGATTGCTGAGGCGCAGGTGGGTCATGCCAAATCAGTACTCCTCGAGGAAGGACGCCATGCCCGCATCCAGTTCATGGAGGCTATCAGCCTGACATGCAGCCACGCGGGTGAGAGCTAGCCGCTGCACCCCTGCGATCTCAGCCATCATCAGAGTGTGGATGGAGATGAGGAACGGCTTCAGGTAGTGGCGGCTGCAGCGCGCGAGGTACTGGTTCGATCGAGATCGCACGTCGAGCGCACACTCAAGGGCCTCGCGAACCAAATGCTTGCGGCCGAGTCAGCAACGGCATATGCCCAGGACTTGGACGCGGCATCGAACAAGCTTCACCATCGGGCCTTCGACGAGCGAGTTGAGTACGTGGAGACGACCAGCAACGCCCTCAGATCACATCTGCGCGGCCTCGAGATCGTGATGGATGCCGACACGCTCTACACGCTCCCGGCCACGCTCATAGCTCGCGGAATCGCCGAAGTCGCAGCTGCTTGCAGCTGGATGCTCGCCGACGTCAACGCCGACGAACGCGCCGCGCGCGGCTACGCCTCGCTCTTTCGAGGGCTAGAGAATCTCATCGCCACATCCGGGGCGCAGGTCGCTGAGCGCGCGACTCGAATCCGCGAGATGCTGATTGTCGAGCTTGCGGATCAGCACGTGCGTGTCCAGCGCCGCGAGAAGCGGGGGAAGACCCAAGACGACATCGCTGTCGTCACGGTCGGCCGCTCCCACGCCAAGACGAACTATCAATATTCGCAGCGCGTCTTCAGCGAGATTCCGGCCGTTGGTGCTCTCTACTCGTCACTTTCCGCGGTCGCCCATGGGGACTCCACCCACCTTTCCGTTTCGTGGGATGCGCCCGACATTTACGTACTGGGTCGGTGCCGAGCACGAGCCGTTCGTCGATCAACTTCATCTCGCGGAGTTGATCAATTCGATGGATCCGGAGCATCTGGCCGAGTTTCGGGCTGAAGAAGTGGTATCCGATACAAACCCCAGTGGGGCTGACTGAGGTCAGGAGCGTGCCGACTCTGCCAGACAGCCGTGGACCGTAACGCGGCAAGAGCATCGGCATCACCCTCGGGATGTTGCTGTCGCAAGTGATCGGGTATGGGATAGGCCCATCTAGGGTGGTCATCAGTGATCGGGTCCGAACGTCGGATGCTCGAGAATTTGGGGAACGACGGGGATGACCATGCGTGCTCTCGCAGCCAGCCTTCTTATCGCGATGACGCTGTCGCTCGCGGCGTGTAGCGGGTCGGAATCCGAGGCATTACCGTCCGACGAGGCGCGGATGCCAGCGTCGTCCGCGGACCTCGAGGGTGAGCTGTACACGGATGTGGTCGAAACACTCGAGGCGGCTGGGTTTACGAGTATCGAAACCAACGCGCTTGGTGACCTCATCACTGGCTGGCTGAACAAGCCCGAGGAGGTCGACGAGGTCGAGATCGGCGGCGTGGCATCGTTCGAGAAGGGCGAGGTCTTTCAGCGCGATGTCAAGATCGTGGTCAACTACCATTCCTTCCCCGACGAAGCGGAGCCTTCACCCGAAGCCTCGGATCAGGAAGACCCCGAGACCGCGACGGTCGATCTGCCGTATTGGTGCGAGGATGGCGGTGGATTCGCCAACGCAGCTCCGATCGAGCTCCGTTATACGCAGGGAAACATCCCGGTCACCATCACAGTGGAAGCACCGACTGTGCTTCCGGAGGGAAGCAATCCCCAGGCGAACGCGGCGTTCACGGTAACGATCGCAAACCTGTCTGAGGATCGAACCTGGGATCCGACTTTGTTTGCCCTGGCAGTTCCGGCGACCGACATGGACACTTCGGTGATCAATTACGGCGAATGGCCAACCGGCTACGGTGCTGAGGACGTCGCGCCCGGCGAATCGCTCACCTTCACGGACGAGTGGAACGTCGCCGACCTCGACGACGTCCGGTACGAGTTGCGCGTCGATGGGCTTGCTGGCGACACGGTCTGCTTCGCGAGGTAACCAGCGGAGTGCTACGTGTTCTCGTTGGTCGAGAGCGCCGGACCGCATAGCCGCCTCCGCGGACAAGTCGTGGCACGATTGCGCGCTCGGATCGCGGACATTTCGCCCCGGCCACCCGCGGACTATCGCGAACAACTCGGACATCTCTGAGCGGTTCCTACACAACTCTCGGGCGCCGTCCTTCTGCGCGACGGACCGCCAGGGTGAAGGTTCTCGATAGGAGCTGCAATTTCCACCGGCGGCGGGCGGACGGGCTATTCGTTTTGTCCGATGGGTCGTGTGTACCGGCATCTCGGGCTGTTCGTTGCGGCCACGTCGCCGGCATGTCCGACCAGCTTGACGACTACATCACCCGGCCAGGGCTGGGACGTCGGTTTGATGGGTGGTGGCGGGGCGCCACCAGGCGGGCGCTCAACCTTCAAGCCGACGGGACGCGCGGTCAGCGTGTCTGCCGGGGATGGTGAGGAGGGCGACGGAGCCGATCACGATGGCGGTGCCGGTCCAGCCGAGCACGCTCTGGGTCTCCTGCAAGAGCCCGACGGACAGGACGATCCCGAAGACGGGCACGAGGATCGTCCATGTTGTGAGGATGTCGAGCCGGGACCGCTGCGTCTCGGCGTACCAGGCGACGGTGGTCGCGGCGGTGCCGGCCAGGGACATCCACAGCAGGGAGAGCACGAATCCCGGCGTCCATTCAATGACCGGCGGACCTTCGACGATCGCGGCGGCGACGAGGAGGATCCCGCCGCCGAGCAGCAGCTGCACGGTGGCGACGAGGAACGGGTCGGCGCGCACGGCGCGGCTGATGAGGGTGCCGGCGGTGACGGCGGCGGCGGCGGTGAGGGACAGCCATGCCCCGGTCCCGGCGCCGGCGGGCAGCACGATGAGCAGGAGTCCGGCGAGCCCGGTGAGCATCGCGGCCACCGATCGCAGGGAGGGACGTTCGCGGTAGAGCCACCAGGCGGGCAGCAGGATGAGGACGGGCTGGACGTTGGCCAGCACGGACGCGACGCCCGTTGTCAGGCCGATGGTGCCGCCGAACATGGCGGCGTAGGCGATGGCGACGTTCACGACGCCGAGCACGCCGATCAGCGTCCAACTGCGTACCTCGCGGGGGACGGGCGCGCGGCGGATGACAGTGAGGATCAGCAGAGCGGCACCGGCGACGAGGGCGCGCAGTGCTGCGAGCCACAGCAGCGGCGCATCTTGCAGCCCGACGCTGATCGCGACGAAGCAGGACCCCCACGCGAAGGTGATCCCCAGCATCCGCCACGGGCTCGGCGCCCGCCGTCCGGTGCCGGCCGCGGTGGGGGTGCTCATGCGTCGTCGTCGGGGGGCGGGTTCGTGTGGTCGTGACGGGTCTGTTCACGGTGTCGTCCGTGGCCTCCGTGTCCGCGGTGGCTGAACAGGTGCAGTAGGGCGATCACGATGATGCCGGCGTAGGGGGCGGCCGCGGCGAGGTGGGTCCAGTGGTCGATGACCAGGTAGATGACGATCCCGGCGACGGCAAGCGCGATGATCCCCCAGATCCACACGCGTCCAGGGCGGGGCGGTCCGGCGTGCGGGGTGGTCATGACCGCTCCGCGGCGAGGAAGTCGTGTCTCATGCCGAGGGTGTTGTCGGTGAGACGGATGGAGGCGGCGGGGTCGGTGACGGTGCCGGTGAGGGCACGGATCGCGTCGATGGTCTCGGGGACGACGATCGCCTCGTTGCACACCTGGTAGGTGAGGTATGCCTCGTCGCCGTCGACGGTGACGAGCTTTTCCCAGACCGCGACTTCCCACATGTCCCCGCGGGGTCGGCCGAAGTCGCGCATCAGCTCGACCGTGGAGTTGAGGGCGACGAGCCCGTCGGACATGCGGATGAACGCGATGCGGGGGGCGGCGCGCAACGCGTCGAGGATCGGGTCGCGTGAGGCGCGGCGGGTCAGCTGCAGGGTCCAGTAGTGGTTGTGGGTATGCGTGTGCGCGCCCTTCGCGGCGATCGTGACCACGTCCAGGCCGGGAATCACGGTGCGCGCGTCCGGACCCTGGTGGGAGGGAATGACCGGTTCGGGAACCATCGTGTTCATGATGCCGCCGAGGTGCGATTCCCACGGGTCGGGGTGAGGCGGGCGGCGGATCTGATGCGCCAGTCGGTGATGATGTCCGCGACGCCAGTCAACTGCATGTCGGGTTGGGCGTGGACGGCGTCGGCGACCCTCTTGCCGATCACGCCGTATCCGTTGACGCCGACTTTGATCCTGTCCCATCTCCCTTTCCCCTTTTCATGGTGTTCTCGAGGCCGCGCACGGGTTAGTGGCGGGGCCGGCGGCGCCGCAGAGTCCACAGCAGGTAGCCGCCGAGCGCGCCGATCGTGCCGGTCCCGGCGCCGATCAGGACGCCTTCCCGGGAGCGCCATTTCGTGTTCCCGCCGACGAGGGTGCCGATCCCGCCGATCAGCGCGGCGGCGATCATTCCCGCGACGACACGGTTGCCGACGCGTTCGGCGCGCCCGACGAGAGGTTCCAGCTCCGTCGCGCGCAGGTGCACCTCGAACCCGCCGTCTTCGAGGAGATGCCGGAGCCGGCTCAGGGTGGCGGGCAGCTCGGTGAGCAGTGCCCCGGTGTCGGCTCCCGCGCGCGCCCATCGCCGGGCCAGAGCCGGCAGGGACAGCTGGGCGCGGGTGAGCTGCTCAGCGTAGGGCTGCAGGGCGTCGAGCATCTGGAAGTCCGGATCCAGCCGCGCCGCGGTCCCTTCGGCCATCATCAGCACTTTGAACAGCAGCGCCGTCTCCTGCGGAAGGTGCAGCTGGTGCTGCTGCAGGATGCCGAGCAGCTGCTGGAGCATGATTGCGAGGCTGATCTCCGACAGCGAACGGCCCCGGTAGCGGGCCGTGAACGCGGTGATCGCCTGCCGCAGCCCTGCCCGGTCGACGACGTCGGCGGTCCGGGAGAGTTCTATCAGGGCGGTGGTGAGGGCGTCCGGGTCGTCGCGGGTGAAGGCGAGCACGATGCCGGCGAGGCCGTCCGTGGTCTGTTCGGTGAGCTCCCCGACCATCCCGAAGTCGATCAGCGCGAGCGCGCCGTCGGGCTGCACGAACATGTTCCCGGGATGGGGGTCGGCATGGAAGAACCGGTTGTCGAACACCATCGTGAGCACGATGTCGGCACCCAGCCGCGCGAGTGCGACCCGGTCGATGCCGGCGGCGTCCAGGCCCTCCAGGTCGTCGATCCGCACCCCGCTCATCCGCTCCAGGGTCAGCACGCGCGAGGTCGTGGTCTCCCCGTGCACGCGGGGAATCCGCACCCGCGCCGCGTGGGCGAACTCCTGCGCGAACCGTTCGGCGTTGCGGGCCTCCTGCAGGTAGTCCAGCTCGGCACGCAGCGTGCGGGAGAACTCCTCCACCAGCCCGGGCAGGTCGTACTGCCGGATGGCATCCCAGCGCCGGTCGGCGCGGTCGGCGAGGTTGCGGAGAATGTCCAGGTCTTCATGCACCTGCGCGACCACGCCGGGCCGGCGCACCTTCACGACGACCTCGGTGCCGTCGTGAAGAGTTGCCGCGTACGCCTGCCCGATGGACGCCGCCGCCAGCGGCACCGGGTCGAACTGGGCGAACACGTGCTCTGGGTCGGCGCCGAGCTCTTCACGGAGCACGTCCCGAATGCCCTCCCACGGTGCCGCGGCGACGTCGTCCTGCAGTTTGGCGAACTCGGCGACCCATGCCGCGGGGAGCAGATCGTGCCGGGTGGAGAGGATCTGGCCCAGTTTCACGAACGTCGGCCCGAGCTCCTCCAACGCGACCCGCACATGCTCCGGGTTCGTGTAGGGGTCCTCCTGCCGGGCGTGTCCGAGGGCGCCGCGGTGGAACGGCACCAAGCCGCCCAGGCCCAGCACGCCGGCCAGGACGCCGAGTCCGTGCCGGCGCAGCACGGCCCCGATCTGCCGGTACCGGCTACCCCCCGCGCCCATCAGCTCACGCCCCTCTCAGCTGGCCCGTCGGCCGATGCTCGTTCCAGGATGAGTTCGACGCGCACGTCCGGGGCGAGCGCGGGGACGGTGACGACGGGGAAACCCAGCTCCTCATACACCTGCCCGAGCAGGTCGTGGATGCGCCGCTGCGCGGCGGGGTCCTCGGTGCGCGCGTAGTCGGGCGCCAGCGGGAGCAGGTCCAGCAGGAACACCGTCGCGTACCGGGTGGCGGCCAGCGCGCCCAGCAGGGCGGTGTCGGGCTCGAGGTTGAGGAAGCGGTAATAGGCGAGCGAGTCCGGCAGGGCACGGTCCAGGAACACCGTCTGTTGCGGGTCGAGGGAGTGCTCCTGCTCGATCTGCATGTCTACGACCGCGCGCTGGAACTCGCTCTGCCGTGCCCGCACCTCCGCAGTGCTGCGCCCGGTGATCCGTTGCAGGTCGATGTAGTGCCGGGCGTGCTCGATCGTGGTCGTGTATCCGCGGTCGCGCAGCAGGTTGACCGTGGTGGTCTTGCCCGAGCTGGGACCGCCCGTCACGACGTGCCAACGGGTGGGCTGTGCGGGCCGCGGCTCCTGGATGCCGGTCATGACCTCACCCTACACCCTGTACCCCTACAGGGTATGGTAGATTGTAGGTGGAGGTACGAGATGGCACACGGATACGTGGATGACAAGCAGGCGCTGCTGGCGCGGTTGCGTCGTGCGGAGGGTCAGGTGCGCGGGATCGCGCGGATGGTCGATGAGGACGTGTACTGCATCGACATCCTCACCCAGGTCTCCGCGGTGACGAAGGCGCTGGAGTCGGTCGCGCTGACCCTGCTCGAGGATCACCTCGGGCACTGCGTCGCCCAGGCGACCGCCGAGGGTGGCCCCGTCGCGGAGGAGAAGCTGCGTGAGGCGAACGCCGCGATCGCGCGGCTGGTCCGCTCCTAAACATTCGTCCCCACAAACATTCATTCAATGCTCGCGAAAGGAGCACATCATGACCGGACACGGATTCCAGGACCTCGGACTGCAGGCGACTAGCGGCGGCGGTTGCGCGTGTTGCAGCCCGACCACGCACGGCACCGCGGCGAAGGCCGAGGCTGCACCGCCGGCTCAGCCTGGGGTGGGTGGCGTGTCGGCGCAGTTCCTGGTGGAAGGGATGACCTGCTCGCATTGCGTGCGCAGTGTGACCGAGGAGGTCTCCGCCATCGACGGCGTCTCCGGCGTCGAGGTCGATCTGCACGCGGGCGGCGTCTCGACGGTGACCGTGTCCAGCACCGCCCCGGTGGACGCTGCCCGCGTGAGGGAGGCGGTCGAGGAGGCCGGCTACAGCCTCGCCTCAGTGTCATGACCACGACGACGACGGATGTTGATCTCGACATCACCGGGATGACCTGCGCGTCGTGCGCGACCCGGGTGGAGCGGAAGCTGAATAAACTGCCGGGGGTGGCGGCGACGGTCAATTTCGCCACCGAGAAAGCCCGCGTGCACGCCGAGTCCCCGGTGCCGCTGGAGGAGCTGATCTCGGCGGTCGAGCAGGCCGGGTACGGGGCCTCCGTCCCCGCCCCACCGGCCACCGAAGCCCCCGATGAACAGGCCACGGTGCCGCGGGATGCGGAGTTGGTGTCGTTGCGGCAGCGGCTGATCGTCTCGACGGTCCTGGCGGTGCCGGTGGCGGTGTTGTCGATGATCCCGGTGCTGCAGTTCACCTACTGGCAGTGGCTGACCCTGACCCTTGCGGCGCCGGTGGTGGTGTGGGGGGCGTGGCCGTTCCACCGTGCCGCGGCGATCAACGCCCGCCACGGTGCGGCGACGATGGACACCCTGATCAGCCTCGGCGTGCTGGCCGCGTTCGGCTGGTCCCTCTACGCCCTGTTCTTCGGCGGTGCCGGGATGCCCGGGATGCGGATGAGCGTGACCTTCGTCGGCACCCCGCAGTCCGGCGGCCACGAGGTGTATCTGGAGGTCGCCGCCCTGGTGACGGTGTTCATCCTCCTCGGCCGCTACCTGGAGACCCGCGCGAAGCGGCAATCCGGGGAGGCTCTGCGCGCCCTGCTGGAGCTGGGTGCGAAAGACGCCGTCGTCCTCCGCACAGGTAGCGAACAGCGCGTCCCCGTCGCCCAGCTGGTGCCCGGCGACATCGTGGTGGTGCGGCCCGGGGAGAAGATCCCCGCCGACGGTGTCGTCACCGAGGGTGTCTCCGCGGTGGACGAGTCGATGCTGACCGGCGAGTCCGTCCCCGTCGAAGTCGCCCCCGGCTCGAAGGTGGTCGGAGCGACCGTGAACACCGGCGGCCGACTGCTGGTAGAGCTCACCCGGGTCGGCGCGGACACGGAGCTGGCCCGGATGGCCAGGCTGGTGGAGGAGGCGCAGACCGGGAAGGCGCAGGTGCAGCGCCTCGCCGACCGGGTCTCCGCGATCTTCGTCCCCATCGTCATCGCCCTCGCCATCGTCGCGTTCACGGTGTGGCTGCTGGTCGGCGCCTCCCCGGAGGTCGCGTTCACCGCCGCGGTGACGACGCTGATCATCGCGTGCCCCTGCGCGCTCGGGCTCGCGACCCCGACCGCGCTGCTGGTCGGCACCGGGCGAGGCGCGCAGCTGGGCATCCTCATCCGCGGACCGCAGGTGCTGGAGCAGACCCGCCGCATCGACACCGTGGTGCTGGACAAGACCGGCACCATCACCGCCGGCACCATGACCGTGACCGCCACCCACCCCGCCGCAGGGACCGACGAGACGGAGCTGGTGCAGGTCGCCGGGGCGCTCGAGCACGGCTCCGAACACCCCATCGGCCGCGCCATCACCAACGCGGCCAGCGGCCCGCTCGCGGCAGTGGAATCGTTCGCCGCGGTGGCCGGGCAGGGCGTGCAGGGCATCGTCGACGGCCGCCTGGTCGCCGCCGGCCGCGCCTCCTGGATCACCACCCAATGGGCGCTCCCCATCCCCGCCGAGCTCGCCGACACCATCGCGGCGGACGAGGCGGCGGGAGCGACGGTCACGGTGGTGGCGTGGGACGGGCAGGTGCGCGGGGCGATCAGCGTCGCCGACACCATCAAACCCACCAGCCGTGAGGCGGTCACCCGGCTCCGAGAGCTCGGGTTGACCCCGATCCTGCTCACCGGCGACAACCCCGGCGCCGCCCGCGCGATCGCCAACCAGGCCGGGATCGAGGACGTCCGCGCCGGGGTCACCCCACAGGGCAAGCTCGACACCATCCGCGACCTGCAGGCCGCGGGCCGGGTGGTCGCGATGGTCGGCGACGGCGTCAACGACGCCGCAGCCCTCGCCGCCGCCGACCTCGGGATCGCGATGGGCACCGGCACCGACGCGGCCATCACCGCCGCGGACCTGACCATCGTCTCCGGCGACCTGATGCTGGTCCCGGACGCGATCCGGCTGGCCCGCCGCACCCTGGGCACGATCAAGGGGAACCTTTTCTGGGCGTTCGCGTACAACGTCGCCGCGATCCCGGTCGCGATGCTCGCCCTGCTCAACCCCATCCTCGCCGCCGCGGCAATGGCGTTCAGCAGCGTGTTCGTCGTCACCAACAGCCTCCGCCTGCGCCGCTTCCGCCCCCTGCCCACCCCGACCCGTGCCGGCGCCCCCGCCACCCGAGAGCCCGCGCCCGTCCAGGCCTAACCATCGCTCGAGAAGGAGACACACCATGTCCCACGACCACGACCACTCCGGGCACGACCACACGCACGGGCACGACCATGGAGGACACGAGCATGGTGCGCACGAGCATCACCATCACGAGCCGCCGGCGGGGGCGACGAACCTGGTGACCTGTCCGGTGATGCCCGGCAACCAGGTCGACCCGGCCTGGGCCGAGCAGCGCGGCCTGTTCCGCGACTACCAGGGCAGCCGGTACTGGTTCTGCTGCGCCGAGTGCGGGCCGCTGTTCGACGCCGACCCGGCCCGCTACGCGCACGCCGCCTGACCGGCCAGATAACCCGGTCGGAGATAGAGGGTGGACACGGCGGTCGGGCTGGTGCAGGCGTACCTGCGGGTCAACGGCTACTTCACCGTCGCCGAATACCCCGTGCTGGACGCCACCGGTCCCGGCGGTCCCCGCACCATCACCGACCTAGACATCCTCGCCGTACGGCTGCACCGCGCACCGGGAGCGTCCGGGACCGTCGACGCACCGCTGGACCCGGCCCTGGGCGCCGGGGGCGGAGCGGACATGATCCTCGGCGAGGTCAAGGAAGGCCGCCCGCACCCCAACCCGGCGATGCGGGACCCGGCCGTGCTGGAAGCCGCGTTCACCCGGTTCGGGTGCTGCGCCCCGACCGATGCCGCCCGGCTGGTCGCCGAACTGCTGGAAACGGGACGGACGGTGGCGCCGGAAGGGCACACGATCCGCACGGTCGTGTTCGGCAACCCCACCTCCCCGCCCGGGGCGGGGGCGCCGTGGCACACCGTCCCGTTCGCCCGGGTGCTGCGCTACCTCGAAGACCACCTGAGCGCGCACTGGGGCATCCTCGGCCGCACCCAGATCAAGGACGACACCCTCGCCCTGCTGGCCTTGCGGGAGAAGGCCCACCGCGCCGCGACCGGCGCCTCCCGCCAGGGCACGGACCGGTAGGGCGGGTCATGGCGGGGGAGCGTGTGCACACGCAGGGGGAGCCGGTGTGGGTGCGCACCCGTGACGAGCGCGCCCTGTATACGATGGTGCTGCCCGCCCCGGCCGGGACCCCCGGGGCGCCGACGGTGGTGTTCGAGGCGGGATGGGCGGCGACCCGCTCCACCTGGGCGTTGCTGCAGACCCGGGTCGCCGCGTTCACGCGGGCCGTGGTGTATGACCGGGCAGGGCTGGGCCGGTCCGCCCCGGATAGTGCAGGGCGCACCCTGGACCGGATGGCCGACGACCTGAACGATTTGCTGGACGGCCTCGAGCCGAGCAGCGGGTTCGTGCAGGTGGGGCATTCCACGGGCGGCCCGATCGTGCGGCAGGCAGCAGACCGGCCGCCCGGACCGGGAGGCCGGTCTGGTGCTGGTGGATCCGACCGACGAGGCAGCGACCCAGCGGTTCGGTGTGCCGTTCCGGGTCGGGGAGAAGATCGTGATCGCCGTGGAGTGGGTGCTGGCACGGGTGGGGTTGCTGGAGCGGTTCTTCCGGTTCCTCGGGGAGGGGATGCCCGAGGATGTGCGGGCGGATCTTCACCGGGAGGCGTTCCGGCCCGCGGTGGTGGTCACCCAGGGTCGGCAGGCGTGCACGTTCCTCACCGAGCTGCACGCCTGGCGCGGCGACCCGCCGGTGCTGCCCGATGTCCCGGTCACCGTCATCTCCGGCAGTCTCGCGGACGGGATGCCGCGACGGGTCCGGGATGCCGCGACCGCCGCCGGGCGGTATCGGGCCGCACAGTCCCGGCAGGGCCGGCACGTGGTCGCTGCCCGCTCCGGCCACTACATCCCCACCACAGAATCGGACCTGATCGCTGCGGAGATCCGCCGCCTCGTCCTCCCGCCCGTCGGATAGCCCCGGGTTGTCTGGCGGGCATGCCTGGTCAGGCCACGGCAGGGGGGCGTCGCCGCCGGGCGATCGCACCGGTGAGGGCGAGACCACCCAGCCCACCCCATAGGGTGACAGTGGAAACGCCTTGCCCGATGAGGACGGCGGGGGTGAGCCCGGCGCGCAGGTCGGTGTCGGCGATCATCGCCCCGGCCTGTCCGGCGGGCAGACCGGTGAGGGTGCTGCCGTCGGGGCGGATGATCTGGCTGGCGCCGACGGTGGAGACGTTCACCACGGTGCGGCCGGTCTCCACCGCGCGGATTCTGGCGACCGCGAGCTGCTGCAGGTTCTCGTCCGTGCCGCGGAAGTCGGCATTGTTGGTCTGGAACACCAGCAGCTCCGCGCCGGCGGTGACGCTCTCGGCGATGACTTCGTCGTAGATCACGTCGAAGCAGATCGCCAACCCCACCGGCACGTCGCCGACGGTGACCATGGGCAGGTCGGTGCCGTGCGCGTAGTCGCGTTGCAGCAGCCCGACCAGGTCGGGAGCGAGCAGGGTGTAGAACGCCCGGTCGGGCACGTACTCGCCGAACGGCACCGGGTGGCGTTTCGCGTGCGTCTGCACCTGCTCCCGCTGCGGCGTGGCACCGGTGGTGGCCGGGTCCCACAGGAACGACGTGTTGTAGATGTTGCCGCCCGCCGTGGTGGCCGCGTTCGCCAGCAGCGGGGCACCTGCCCGGGTGCTGATGCCGGTGAGATACTCGGCCAGCCACGGGGTCTGGAACGGGTCAGCATCCAGCCCTTCCGGCCACACCACCAGATCCACATCCGCGTCGAGCACCGGGCCGGTCGCGTCCCCCTGCGCCCGGGCGATCGCCCCCACGGTGCGCTGGTCGAAGTACCCGGACGGGCCGTTGCCTTGCACCGCCCCGACCCGCATCGTCCCGGCCGGTGTGGTGGGAAACGCCGGGACCAGGACCAGCATCAGGGTGGTGACGGCGGGTACGGCGGCGGGGAACGGGCGACGCCACCGGCCGGTCCGGATGGTTTCGATCGCGGCGGCGACGGTGAAGACCATCAGGAAGGTGAGCCCGCTCACCCCGACCCAGGACACCGTCTGAACGAGGGGGCTGTCGGCTTGGGTGATCCCGAGCCGCGCCCACGGCAGCCCCCCGTACGGCCAGGCGCCCAGCAGCACCTCCCGGCCCGTCCACAACGCGGCCACCAGGCCCGGCAGCAGGAGCAGGCGTCCGACCGGGCCGGGGGCGGCGCGCGGCACCCACCGGTAGGCGAGTGCCAGCGGGATGATCCCGACCGCGGTCAGGGTCCCTTCCACCACGGTCAGTGCCGCCCACGGCACCGGCCCGAGATACCGGGTCGTCCAGGACACCAGCAGCCCGAAGAACAGCAACCCGAACACCGCCCCGACCGCCACCGCCCCCCACACGCTCCGGCCGATCAGGGCGAGAAGCAGCAGCCCGGTCGCGGCGAACGCGGCCGGCCAGAATCCCACCTCCGGGTAGGCGAGATCCATCAGCACCGCCGCGGCTGCCGCGACCGGCAACGCCATCGCCAACGGCATCACCGCCCGGGCGCGGCGGTTCGGCGGGGTGGGTTGGGGGCGTCCGTGCGGGTCCTGGAGGGTCGTCGGGGTGGCGGTCATGGCCGGTCCGCGATGGTGCGGGCGATTACGGCGGCGTCCCGGGACACCCCGGCGAGGGTGTCCGCTCCGGGGCGGCTGTGGGCGGGGATCCCGGCGACGAACAAGCCCGGCAGCCCGGTCATCGCCGGGCGGGACCGGGCTGCGGTCGCCTCGGCGGGGAGCCAGTCGTCGCCGGGGTCGTACCCGGTGGCGAGGATTACCGAGTCCGGGGCGAGGGTGCTGCCATCGGCGAACGTGACCTGCCCGCCGTCCGCGCCGGTCACCGCCGGGGCGACCGCCACACCCGCGTGACGCAGCGCATGGTAGCTGTCGCCGAACACCGGCTGCACGGCGGGTGGGCGACCCAGCCAGGACGAGCCTGCCCGGGCGTGGACGGGGAAGGTACGGGCGGGTCGGTGCGGCCGTCGGGTGCGGACCGCGAGGGTGACCTCGTGGGAGGCGGACAGCTCTCGCGCCAGCTGCACCCCGCTGTTCCCTCCGCCGACGATCAGCACCCGCCCGGTGGGCACCTGCCGGGGGAACTGGTAGTGGGCACTGTGCAGCACCACCCCGGGCACCCGCAGCTGCTGCGCCCACGCAGGGATGCGGGGGTGGGTGGCGGCGCCGGTCGCGCACACCACGTTGCGGGTCTGCACGTCGCCCTCCGCGGTCTGCAGCTGCAGCACCGACCCGTGACCGCGGCGTTCCACCCCGACCACACGCAACCCCCAGAACGGGTCCACCCCCAGGGTGTGCTGCACCTGGTCCAGGTAGTTCGCGATCTCATCGGCCCGGGGATGCTCGTGCGGGTCCAGCGGCAGCGGCCGGAGCGGAAGCGTGCTGTGGCGGGCGTCGGACAGCAGCCGCATCGAATGCCACCGGGACGCCCAACTGCGTTGCCGGTCCGTGGCGGCGTCGACGACCACGAACTCCTGCTGCGGCCGGAACCCCAACCCGATCAGCGCGGCGGCCACCGCGAGCCCGGCCTGCCCGGCCCCGACGATGATCGCCCGCCGATGCGTCAACCCCGACCGCATCACCACCCCCTCCCCGCACAAGAGGGCCGGGGCGGGAACGGACGGAGGATGATCGCGCCGGCGCCGCGGCGGGACGGGGCCGGACGGGGCCGAGCGGGGCCGGGTGGGCGGCGGTGACCGGCCGCAGCCGTCGGCACTGGACCGGCGACGGGGGCCGCCGTGATACGGGTCGTCAAGACATTCTCCAAACCTAGAAATCGGCATCACACAGCGCCCGCACACGGGCGGGCGGGAAGACGCCGCCCATGGGTGGGCGGCATGCCGGATCTCAGGTTCGGGAAATCGACAACAGCAGCGGTGAGGGCGCGGCCGGACGCCGCGACACGGGCACCGGCACCAGCAGCGGCGCGCGCACCGGACGGGATACCCGCAGTATCCGCAGCCGGCTCTGTAACCGCAACCCCGTCACGGCCGCCAGTACCAGCAGCGTGCACACCACCCCGATCAGGCACCCCCACGCCCCGGACGCATCGACGGACACCCCCGCAGAGGACGACGCCGTCCGGCCCTCCACCGGTGCCCCCGAGTCTGGGGTAGAGCCGGTCGCGATGGGGGAGCCCGCACTGGTGTCGGCGTGCGCGTCAGCCGTGGTGTGGGAGGTGGTCCAGCCGCCGATGATGAGCACAAGTGCCAGGCCCAGGATGGTCAGCAGCCGCCCCGACCACCACCCCGCCGCGATGACCCGGTCGGGCCGGGATCGGGGGTCGCGGGGCATAGTCCCTCACTGTACCAATCCGACCTTTGCGTCTCCCGGATCCCGCCCGGCCGCAGGCCCTCCACGCCTTCGCCGACAGAGCAGCCACATCGCGTCCACCGGCACGTCGTTCTCGATTATCGCCGAACGACGTCCGTCTCCTGAGCGGAAGGATCAGTGCCCTCGGGGTGCGGTGGTGTCGGTGAAGGCGGGCAGCAGGATCGCCGTGATGCCGTCGGGGTCGAGTCTGCCGGTGCGGACTTCTTCGGCGGCGCCGTTGAGGACGGCACGGGTCGCTGAACTCCGCCGCGATCGTCTCGGCTGCGTCAGGTTCGCCCCACCGGGCACGTGCACCCGTGTGCGAGGGAGAGGCGGGCGAGGTTGATTCAACCGATCGACTATTTCCTGGTCGCCTGGTTCGTGCTGGTCGCGATCAGCACGATCTGGGTCGGGGTGGACCAGTTCCGTCACAACCCGGAGCCGGCGGTGATGAAGTGGGGCTTCATCCTGGTCACCCTCTACCTGGGGCCGATCGGGGCGCTGCTGTATGTGCTCGCGGACAAGGAGCCGCGGCCGGGAGAGCATGAGGAGTTCACCCGGCCGCTGTGGAAGCAGGGCATCGGGTCGACCATTCACTGCGTCGCGGGCGATGCCACCGGCATCATCGTCGCCGCCGTCGTCGTCGCGTCGCTGGGCCTGCCGATGTGGCTGGATCTGTTCATCGAGTACGCCGCCGGGTTCGCGTTCGGGTTGTTCGTGTTCCAGGCCCTGTTCATGAAGAACATGATGGGCGGCAGCTACTGGCAGAACGTGCGCCGCTCGTTCCTGCCCGAGTTCATCAGCATGAACCTGATGATGGCGGGCATGGCGCCGGTGATGTCGCTGCTGATGATGGGCCGCGACATGCGGGCCATGCTGCCCACCGAGTTGCTGTTCTGGGCGGTGATGAGTTTCGGGATCGCGGTCGGGTTCGTGCTCGCTTACCCCGTGAACGTGTGGATGGTGAAGAAGGGCCTCAAGCACGGTCTGATGACCGTCCGCCCCCAGCCCGCCACCCACCCCCAGGAGCATGACGCGCACGCGCAGCACAGCCCGCGGCCGCCGGAGGCGCACGCTGGCCACGACCAGGCGGCGGGCGGTGCGTCGTCGCCGGGGTCGGGGCATGAGGCGCACCAGCCTTCTGGCGCCGGAGCGGTGACCGTGCCGCAGCTGACCGTGGTCGGCGCGTTCTCCGCGATCGCGCTCGTGGTCGGGATGGTCGCCCCCGCGAACGCCGTCAACATGACTCTCAGCGCGCACGACGTCGGTGGGCTGATCATGCCGCCCGGGATGATCATGACCCGTGACACCCCCGCCGAGGCGATGCGGGACATGGCCGCCGTCGACCCGCGGGCCGCGACCGCCGCGTACGACGTGGACACCCGCGGTGATGAGGTGCTGGAACCTGCCCGCGTCGAGGACGGGGTGAGGGTGTTCGAGCTGACCGTGTCGCAGATCCGCTGGGAGATCCTCCCCGGCGTCACCGTCGACGCGTACGCGTACAACGGGCAGATCCCGGGGCCTCGGCTGCAGGTCACCCAGGGCGACCGGATCCGCATCGACGTGACCAACGAGCTCGACGAGTCCACGACCGTGCACTGGCACGGCCTGGACGTGCCCAACGAGATGGACGGGCCCGCCGGGATCACCCAGGATCCCATCCAACCCGGCGACACCTACCGGTACGAGTACACGGTGAAGCAGTGGGGCACGTTCTTCTACCACTCCCACGACCACGCCGACCGGCAGCAGGCCCTCGGCCTGTACGGGGCGCTGATCATCGACCCCGCCGACCCTGGCCTGCAGCCGCCTGCCGATCGCGAGTACACGATTCAGCTGCAGGAGTGGCTGTCTCGGGAGGGGCTGACCTATCCGGCGATGCCGATGGAAGGGGGCATGCCGAACTACTTCACCATCAACGGGAAGGCGTACCCGGCCACCGAGACCATCGACATGAAGGTGGGGGAGACCCTCCGGGTGCGGTTCATCGGCTCGAACACCATCGACATCCATCCGATGCACATCCACGGCGGCCCGTTCACCGTCGTCGCCCGCGACGGGGCGGCCCTCACCGCGGCGCAGCAGTTCCAGGCCGACACGATCAACGTCGGGCCGGGACAACGCTACGACGTGCTCTGGAACGCGCTCGAGCCCGGCCAGTGGCTCATCCACTGCCACATCAACCACCACACCACCAACAACAACGTCGAAACCGACGGCGCCGGCGGCCTGACCATGATCATCAACGTCACCGAATAGCCCCACGAACCGAAGAACCGCCGCCGTTGTGGTCGCCGTTGCCGCGTCGAGTCACGTCCGCGCCCTCCGGCAGCACAGCAGGCGGATGCAAGAGGTGCTCAGCTCATCGTGCCCGACCGTTTCGGTTGCCGGGGCCGAGGTCGCCCGCCGGCCCGCGACGAGACGCGGTGACCTCGCCGTGGTCAGGTGGTGGCGGGAAGGAGGACGCGTCGGCGGCGGGCGACGGTGACGGCCGCGGCGACCGTGAGTGCCGTCGAGACGGCGAGGAGCACGGCGCCGAGGAGGATCTGCCCCGGTGACGGGGTGAGGGCGGTGACGGGCTGGTAGAGGTTGCGCTGCTGGCTCTGCGGGCCGGTGAGCTGCTGATCGACGGGCACCCACACCTCGAGGGTGCGTTCGCCGGTGGCGAACTGGGCGTACACGAACCACAGCCCCGGTGACGGCAGTGCCAGTTCCCCGGTGAAGGTACCGGGAGGCGGGGTGCCGGGTTGTGCGCGCAGCGGCGCGGTGAGGTCCTCTCCGGCGCGGCGGGCGACCAGACGGGACGGGGTGAGGCCGGTGTCGTCGGTGAGGCGGATGCCGGTGATGGTGACGGTCAGCTGCCCGGTGCCGTCGCCGGTGACGGTCCTCTGTGCGGTGCCGTAGGCGGTGCCCTGGCCGGGGTCGTGCGCCTGCGCGGGTGGGGGCGGGGCGAGGGCGACCAGCAGAAGGGTGAGGGCCGCGGCCGCGGCCCCGGATCGGAGGCGAGTCCCCGGCCGCACGGTGAGGGCGATCATGCTGACGATGATCACCGTGGTGGTGCCGACGGCGGACCAGGCGACGGGGGTGGGTGGGACGCTGCTGATCCCGGTCCCGGAGGCCAGCAATTGCAGGGTGGTCACGGCGAGGGCGGCCACCGGCCACCGCCACCGGGGGACGGGCAGGGCCAGCAGGAAGAGCCCGGCCACCGCGACCGGCAGGTCGGGGGCGAGCCACCCAGAGGTGGTGAGCAGCACCCACAGCACCACCCGGAACACCAGGTACACGGCGACGACGAGGACAAGGCGGGTGCGGCCGGGGACCAGGGTGGTGATCACCCATGCCGCGCCGAGCGTGGTCGCCAGCAGCAGCGGCAGGTACAGGGTCTCGGTGAACTGGGGCACGTCGGTGTCGTATTCCATCACGATGATCAGCGCCGCCCCCAGCACGCCTGCGGCCAGGGCGATCCGCGGCGGGGCGGGCACGTGCCGGTCGGTGCCGGTGAGCAGGCCGATCAGCACGCACAGGGTGCCGATCACCGACAGCAGGTGCGGGGGCGACCAGAGCACCGCGTCACGCCCGAACGCGGTGTGCCAGAACGCGTCGGCGGGCGCGGCCGCCGCGGTCGCGACCGCCGCAGCGACCGCGAGGGCGAACCCGGGAGTGCGGAACACGGCGGCCATGGATCGTGTCGCGGCCAGCCGCCGCCACCCCCAGCCGGCGATCACGACCCCGACGGTGAGGATCGACGCATACAGCAGCAGGTGGGGAGGGATGAAGGTGCTGTCCCGGCCGAGGGTGGTGTGCCAGGAGTCGTCCCAATACGCCGACCCGACCCCGGCGGCCGCGGCGGCGGCGGCGACCCAGACGCCCCCGGCCCCCAGCGCCGGGGAACCGCGGGCCGGGTCCGGCTCGGACGGGATGGGGGGCGCGGTCACGGCTGCCGTGTGGTCGCATGGTCTGTCCTTTCTGTGATGCGGCAGGGAGCCGGTCCGGCCCTGCCAGGCGGCTAACGCCATGGCCCCGCTCCCGGCGGCAGCGGGGTGTTAGAGGTGTGTTAGAGGGGGAGCACGGTGGCTCCGATGAGGTTCTGGATGCTGGAGGTGAGGAGTGTCCAGGCTCCGCTGATCATCGCGATGCCGGTGGCGATCATGAGGACCGCGCCGGTGATGTTGATGGTGCGGATGTGGCGGCGCAGGAATGTGATGCTTCCGGTGGCCCAGTTCAGGCCGGCGGCGGCGGCGATGAAGGGCAGCCCCAGGCCCAGGCAGTAGGTGACGGCGAGGAGGGCGCCGCGGGCGGGGTTGCCGGTGGTGAGGCTGAGGGCGGAGATCGCGGCGAGGGTGGGGCCCAGGCACGGGGTCCAGCCGAGCCCGAACGCGATGCCGAGCAGGGGAGCTCCGGCCAGCCCGCTGGGTGGGTGGATGGCGGGTTTCGCGGTGTGTTGGAAGAGCCGGAACACGCCGAGGAACACGAGCCCCATCAGCAGGACCACGATCCCGAGGATGCGGGTGAGGAGATCTTGCCAGCGGATGAGCCAGGCCCCCAGGGCGCCGAACGCGGCCCCGTAGCCGATGAACAGGACGGAGAAGCCGAGGGTGAACAGCCCGGTCCCGGCCAGCGCCCGCCACCGGGAGACCCCCGCGGTGGTGGTGGTGCCGGTGAGGTAGCCGAGGTAGCCGGGCACGAGGGGGAGCACGCAGGGGGAGGCGAAGGACACCAGCCCGGCGAGGAGGGCGAGGGGGAGGGCGGCCCAGATGCTGCCGGCGGTGATGATCTCCCCCATCAGGGGCTCGTCTCGGCGAGGACGGTGTCGATGAGGGAGGCGAGGGTGGTGCGGGTAGGGAGCTGCCCGATGATGCGGGCGGCCATCCGACCGGTGCGGTCCAGGACGATGGTGGTGGGCACGGCGCCGGGGGCGGCTTTCCCGGCGAACGCGGCTTGCACGGTGCCGGTGGTGGCGTCCAGGATCGACGGGTAGGTGATGCCGAACTGGTTCTCGAACGCGGCGGCGGTGTCGGCGCTGTCGCGCACGTTGACGCCGATGAACACGACACCGTCGGGCTGGTAGGTCTGGGCGAGGGCTTCCAGGTCGGGCGCTTCGGCACGGCAGGGCGGGCAGGCGGCGTACCAGAAGTTCACCACAACGACTGAGCCCGCCCACGCGGTGGAATCCGCCTGCTTCCCGGTGTCGGTGGTGCCGGTGAAGGCGACCGGGTCGTCGCGCCGGTCGGCGGGGATCTCCCGCACGGTCTCGTCCGCGGACAGATACCCCGGGGACGGGGAGGAGGACAACAGGCCGGGCGTCTGGGCGGTGCACCCGGCCAGGAGCAGGACGAGCACGCCGAACACGGCGACCGCGGCGGCGGTGACCGTGCGGCGGGGTGGGCGTGTCAGGGCGGTGGGGGTGCGCATGCGGGATCACTCCGGTCGGTCAGGTGTTCGTGCTCTTGCTGGTGGGGCGGCGGCGGCCGGCGAGGATGGCGCCGGTGATCAGCAGCAGCGCCCCGGTCGGGTACCCGGCGACCAGGTCGAGCCAGCCGGAGGGCTGGCCGGGGCCGAACACTTCCAGGTGCGCGAGCCAGTGGATGATCGCGACGATCGCGCCGGCGGCCATCAGGGCCTGGCCGACCCGGACGAGCAGTCGGTGTCGCCGCCAGGCGCGTTGTGGGTCCTCAGCTGGGGCGGGTCGGGGGGTGGTGCGGGTCATGAGCGGGGTCCTTTCGCAGGGGGCGGGTCACAGTCCGGAGTAGGAGTGCAGCCCGGTGAAGAAGACGTTGACGACGCCGAAGTTGAACAGCACGGCGGCGAAGCCGACGATGCACAGCCAGGCGGCGCGGGTGCCGGCCCAGCCGCGGGTGGCGGTGGCGTGCAGGTATCCGGCGTAGAGCACCCAGATGATGAACGTCCACACCTCTTTCACGTCCCACACCCAGAACCTGCCCCAGGCGCGGCCGGCCCAGATCGCCCCGGCGATCAGGGTGAAGGTTCACAGGATGAACCCGACGATCGTCAGCCGGTATGCGAGCCGGTCCAGATCCTCCGGCCCGGGCAGACTGTCACGCAGCCGGGTGAGCCGGGAGGGGCGGCCGCGGCGGCGGGTGGTGAGCAGGTAGGTGAGGGAGACGAGGAACGCGAGCCCGAAGAACGCGGTCGCCAGCAGTGCGACCAGCACGTGGATGACCAGCCACCCGGATTGCAGGGCGGGCATCAGGGGGACGACGGGGACGTAGAAGCTGACCGTCGCGACGCCGAGCAGCAGCACGGTCAGCCCGAGCACGGCGCTGCCCAGGTACGCCAGCCGCACCCGCAGCGACACGGCCAGGAAGGTGGCGATGATCAGGGCGGTGCCGGTGAGGGAGAACTCGAACATGTTCGCCCACGGCACCCGGTCCGCGGCGACCCCGCGCAGCACCACCCCGGCAAGATGGAACACCCAGCCCAGCACGGTCAACGCGAACCCGACCCGCGCCGCCTTCCCCGCCACCCGTCCGCCCCCCGGGGCAGCGGCGGCACCGGGTGCGGTGTCGGGGGCGGGGCCGTTGGGTGTGCCTGCCAGGTCCGGGTCGGTGGTGCTGGTGGCGCCGGCGGTGACTGGCACCCGGGCGGTGACCGGGACGGCAGGGGTGCTGGCGCGGCGGGCGAGGTGAAGGGTGTAGGCGACGAATGCGGCGGCGTAGATCGCGATCGCGGAGTACACCAGCAGCAGGGACAGGGCGTCAAGGAACGGGGTCATCAGAGCCTCCTCGAAGGGGTGCGAGGGAAGGGGTGAGGCGGGTGGCGAGGGTGTCGACGGTGGGTTGCAGGCGGGGGTCGTCGCCGCGGGCTAGCCCGGCGACCTCCAGCACCGTGCCGCCGTCCCGGCCGGTGGTTGCGCGGACCCAAAGGCGGCGGCGGGGCACGAACAGGGACAGGGCCAGCCCGGCCATCGCGGCGACCGCGGCGATCAGAGTGGGGGTTTGGGTGGGGTCGGCGGCGATCTCCAGCGACGCGAACCGGGGGATCGGGCCGAGCTCGATCGTGCCCAGCCCGTCCGGCAGCGGAACCGGGGTGCCGGGGACCAGCTGCAGGGCGGGGGTGGGGGTGCCGCGCCCGGCGATCTGGGTGAGGGTGCTGGTGTCCAGTGCGTACACCGACACCGGGACCCCGGTGTTCAGGCCCAGGTCGCCGACGTACACGTTGAAGGTGACGACTGGGTCCAGCAGGTCCGGGTAGCTGGACGCGAACGCCCCAGAGGCGGTGGTGGCGCGGGTGGGGTACAGCATCCCGACCAGGCCGACCTGCTCTGTCAGCCCGTCGGGGACTTTCACGATGCCCAGGCTGGTCAAATTCGCGTCCTGCGGCAGGAACGGGACCGTGTCACGGAACACGGTCTTCCCGGCCGGGTTTCGGACGGTGATGGTGGGGGCGTACCCGTTGCCGAGCAGGTAGATGTCGGTGCCGGCCACCGGCAGTGGCTCGTTGACCCGGATGCTGGAGGCCTGCCGGGTGTCGCCTGTGGTGGTGGTGACCTGTGCGTCGAAGGTCTTCGGCATGCCGAGCGCGTTGACGTTGTCCAGGACGTAGTCGACGCGGAACCGGTCGAGGGTGAGGGAGAACGTCGGGATCTGCGTGTCGGTGATGAACCGGCCGGCGGTGAACGAGTCGTACGCGATCCGGGTGGACGCGAAGGTCTGCCCCTCGACCAGCACCCGCTGCCCGGTGAACCGGAACCCGCCGCCGACGCCGACCACGACCAGCACCGCCAGCAGCGCCACGTGGAACAGCAGGTTCCCGGTCTCCCGGAGGTAGCCGCGTTCGGCTGCGACCGAGTCCCGTCCGTCGTCGCCGCGGACCCGGCGGGTGCGGTACTGCTGCCGGCGCAGGGCCTTCTCGGCCGCGTCCAGGACCGCACCGGGGGGTGTGTCGGGGAGGAGGCGGCGGGTGTGGGCGGGCAGGCGGGACAGGTTGCGGGGGGTGGCTGGGGGTGGGGCGAGCAGCGCGGTCAGGTGGTGGCGGATGCGGGGGATGACGCAGCCGATCAGCGAGGCGAACAGCAGCAGGTAGATCGCGGAGAACCACACCGACCCGAACACGTCGTGCAGCTGCAGCAGGTCCACCGCCCACATCCAGCCCGGGTTGGTCTTGTCGAACTGGATCACCCCGTTCGGGTCGGAGGAGCGTTGCGGGATCAACGACCCGGGGATCGCGGCCACCGCGAGCAGCAGCAACAACACCAGGGCGGTGCGCATGCTGGTCAGCTGCCGCCACGCCCACCGCGCCCACCCCGACACGCTCAGGCGCGGATTCGTGGGCTCGTCCACCGGCCGGTCGACGTGATCGGTGGGCAGCTGCGAGGCCTGCTCACTGCGGATCGACACGCGCATCCCCCCTCCCCCGGACGGGTGCGCGGCGGCGGGCGCGCCAGGAGGCGTGGGCGAGCAGCCCGACCCCCAGTACGGCGGCCACCAGGGCGGTGAGCACGTTCGCTTTCAGCCCGCCGGCGAGCAGCTCGGTGGGATCCAGCCGGATGGACTCCAGCACCGCCCGCCCCGCCCCGTACCACAGCAGGTACACGCCCAGACTCCGCCCGGCGCCCAACGTGATCCGGCCGTGCCGGCGACGGTGATGCTCGAGCAGCACGATCACGGCGGCACCGGCCAGGTTCCACAGCAGCTCGTACAGGAACAGCGGATGAAACAGGGTCCCCGCCGGGGTCCCCGGCGGGATCGCGGGGGCTGAGGGGTCGATCTGCAACCCCCACGGCAAGGTGGTGGGTGGGCCGAACAGTTCCTGGTTGAAGTAGTTCCCCAGCCGCCCCACTGCCTGGGCGACCAGCATCCCCGGGGCGAGCGCGTCCAGGAACAGCAGCACCGGGATCCCGGCGCGACGGGTGCCGATCACGATCCCGACCAGCCCGCCCAGGATCGCACCGAAGATCGCGATCCCGCCCTCCCAGATGTAGAGCACCCGCCACAGGTCCGCGCCGGGAAAGAAGTAGTCGCCCGGATGGGTGAGCACATGGTAGATGCGGGCGCCGAGGATCCCGAACGGCACCGCCCACATCGCCACATCCACCACGACCCCGGCCGGATGCCCGACCGCCCGCAGTCGACGGCCGGTGATCAGCACCGCCAGCACGATCCCGGCCAGGATCGCCAGCGCGTAGAACCGGATCTGGAACGGCCCGACCTGCACGAAGCTGATCCCCGGGCTCGGGATCAGCGCCGGAACCACGATGGCGCGCATCAGGGTCTCCTGTTCGCGGGGATCCACACCAGCGGATCGACCGGCTCCCCGCCGACGCGCACCTCGAAATGCAGGTGCGCGCCGGTGCTGCGTCCAGTGTTCCCGACCCGGCCGACCAGTTGCCCCACCCGCACGGTCTGCCCCGGGGCGAGGGCGAGGGACCCTTCCCGCATGTGCGCGTAGACACTCTCCACGACTTGCCCGTCGATCTCGTGCCGGATCACCACATACACCCCGTACGCGCCGCCCTGCTCCGTCGCAGTGGTGACCACCCCGTCGGCCATCGCCTGGATCGGGGTGCCGATGCCCGGGGTCATATCCAGGCCGGCATGATCGCTGGAACACGACGGGCACGGCCGGGTGCGGTACCCGAACGTGCTGCTGATCGGCACCCCCACCGTGAACGGCCACTGCACCGCCGACGCCGGGTCATTGGTGAACGTGTCCGCGGTGTGCGCGTACGACTCGGTCCCGGCAGGGGCGGTCACCGCCACCGTGTATTCCCCTCGAGCGATCACCGTCCCGGTGACGGTGTCGGGGGTGGTGAACGACTGGGCGCGTACCGGGGTGCGGGGCGGTTCGGCGGCGAATGCCGGCTCTGGCGCCAACGGGATCAGCAATGGCAGTGCGCCGAGGGAAGCGACCGTGAGCATCACGGTGCCGGCGAGCATCCGACGGTGGGTGAGCGTGCTGCGAGGCGTGTGTCGAGGTGTCCGGGCGGCACGGGTGGGCCGCCGGCGTCGATCGCGTCGCGTCGGGACGGGCGGGGAAGAGAGGGCGGCTCTCGCCGCGCGGCGCGTTCCGATACCGGTCGTCGGGGAAGGGAGGGCGGGTTCGGGCATACAAGTCTTTCCTGAAGGAGGGGGACGATGAAGGTGCGCACGGTCGCCACCGCCGTCACACGGTCCAACCGGGAATCGCGGCCGGGAGTGTGCCGCTTCCGCGGCGAGAATCCTGGCTCGGGTCACACGCGGTGCTGCCGCAGGCGCGGCGCGCTTACCTACGGGGCGCACATCGTGGCCGTCGGGCGACATCACACGGTCACGCCAGCGGTGGCTCAGAGGGCGGGCGCGTGCGGCGTGTTGATCAGGTGCGGCTGATCGACAAAACGATCAGGGAGGGCCGCAGAAGGGTCGACCTGGACGTGAACGTGGCCGACCTGCCGGGGAGGGATCGCAGCCATGCCAGCAGCGACATCCACCCGTCCCGGGCCGGGAGCACCAGGATGAGCAGGGTCAGCAACGCGAGCAGACACGTCACGGCAGCGACAGCATGAGACGTCCCGCAGACCGTCTCATCGCACGAGGGCGTCACCACCCCGCTGACCAGGACATCAGCGGCGGCATCGGGGGCCGCAACGACTGCGGAGGCGGACACGACAGTGCCCGCCTGGTCCTCTTCCAGACTCAGCGAGTGCATCGCGAGCAGCCCTGCGATGATCGCGGCCACCGCGGACAGGTAGAACCACAGGGCACGCCGGGACCCGAGTGCCCGCCGTCGCGCCACCACCTGGTTCACCGTCGACGCCCCTTCCTCGATCACGCCCAGCATACCCCGGGCGGGTAGCCATCCCCGAAGCGATACCCATCCTGGATACCCCGGATGGGTATATGCTGAGTGGTAGGGCCCGTTCCCGTGCGTGGTGTTCTGACCGTGTCGCGGGGGCAGGGCACCGCTACCCTGGACGGGAAGGAGGTCGGTCGTGAACGTGATTCGCTCGCACGCGCGTCTGACCCCCGGGGTGCGCCGGTTCCTGCTGGCCGCTCCGATCGCCCTGGCGATCATCACCGGGCTGCTGTCCATGCACGTCCTGACCGGTTCCCACCAGCCCGCCCTGGCATCAGAGACCAGCGCGATGAGCACGCACAGCCAGGTCGGCTCCGCACCAGCCGCCGCCGACGATACGCCGATGACCGCAGCTGCGGCGGAGGGCGCTGGGGGGCATTGCCAGGACGGGTGCGGCAGCCCTGCGGGGATGCCGGATCATCCGTTGCTGATGATGGTGTGTGTGCTGGCGCTGCTGGCCGCGGTGATCGTCCTGCTCGCCCCGACGTTCCGTGCCCTTCTCACATACGCCGTAGACCGCTCGCGCTCCCATACCCGGACTCTGCTGGCCGGATTGCCGCATCCCCGCCCGCCTTCACTGCTTGTCCTGTCCATCAGTCGCACCTGATTCCGCCTGAACCCCGGCGACCCTTGCCGGGGATGCTGCGCTCAGCCCTCCCGGGCACTGATCAGACCCTCACCGACTGACTAGATAAGGACACTCCTGATGCGTTTTCGTACTCTCACGCTGACCGCCGGCGCCCTGGCCACCGTGCTTGTGCTCGCCGGTTGCGCCCCCACCGACGGCACCATGCCCGGCATGGACCACGGACCCGGGGGGATGACCAGCACCGCCCCCTCCCAGTCCGCCGCCGCGTTCAACGCCGCGGACGAGATGTTCGTGACCATGATGATCCCGCACCACCAGCAGGCCATCGAGATGGCCGATCAGATCCTCGCGAAAGACGGCATCGACGAGCGGGTCGTCTCCCTCGCCGAGCAAATCAAGGCCGCACAGGACCCGGAGATCCAGACCATGAAGGGCTGGCTTCAGGAGTGGGGCGTCCCGTACGACGACTCCATGTCCGGGATGGACGGCATGGACATGGGCGGCGGGATGATGTCGGAGGACGACATGGCCGCTCTGGATGCCGCGACCGGGGTCGAGGCGACCCGCCTGTTCCTGAACGGCATGATCGCTCACCACCAGGGCGCCGTGACGATGGCGCAGTCGGTGCTCACCGACGGACAGAACACGGACGTGGCCGCCCTCGCGCAGCAGATCATCGACGGGCAGACCGCCGAGATCACCACGATGCAGGACATCCTCGCCAGCCTCTGACCCGGTACCCCTCGGACGGGACCCGCGCTCCCGATGCCGGTCCCGTCCGAGGCCCCACCCTCGACCCCTGTGCGGTCACCGGTATCCGGCGTACCCGCACGGAAAGGCCCTCCGTTCATGATCTCTCCCACCACCCGCAGACTGGCGATCACGGCCACCGTCACCGTCGCGCTGCTGCTCACGGGCTGCAGCACCACCCCTGCGGAGCCCGATGCACCCGCGAGCACCGCGGCCGGGTTCGGGCATGTGCACGGCATCGTCGACGACGGTGACGGCACCGTGCTGCTGGGCACCCACACCGGCCTGTACACGCTGGGCGAGGACGGCACCGTCACCGGCCCGGTCGGTGGCATCGACCTGGACGCGATGGGACTGACCGCTACCGGTGACACCCTCTACGCGTCCGGGCACCCCGGCCCGTCCACCCCGGCGGAACTTGGCGCCCCCAACCTCGGCATCATCCGCAGCCTCGACGCTGGCGCCTCGTGGGAACCGGTCGCGTTCACCGGGGAAGAGGACTTCCACGTCCTCACCGTCACCGGCGACGGCACCCTGTACGGGATCGGATCCTCCCGCCCGCTGCTGCGCACCAGCAGCGACGGCGGGCAGAGTTGGGCGGACGGTGCCGAGCTGCCCGCCGTCGACCTGGCCGCCGCGACCGACGGCACCCTGTACGCCGCCACCCAGGACGGGCTGCAGCACAGCACTGACGGTGGCGCCACCTTCACCCCGGCGCCGGACGCGCCAGTGCTGTACCTGGTGGAGACCGACCCAACCGGTGGGGTGGTCGGAGTGGACACCGACGGGATGTTGCGACGTCTGGTCGGCACCGGTTGGGAGGACGTCGGCACCACCACGGGAACCGTCCAAGCCCTCGGGGTCACCGGGGACGGTGCGATCGTCCTGGTCGATGACCGCGGCGTGGTCTGGATCCGCGACACCACCGCCACCGTTCTCATCCCGGCGGCAACACCATGACCACCGTCATTCGCACCTGGCGCGACCCGAGCGGCCGCGGATCGGAGGGAGACCGACCATGACCCCCACACCGGCACCCCCCGCGTGGGCGCACCGCACCACTGATGCCACCGCCGAGCAGTTGGCGGCGGTGGATGCGTGGTGGCGGGCGGCGAACTATCTGAGCATCGGGCAGATCTACCTGCAGGGTAACCCGCTGCTGCGCCACCGCCTGATCCGGGACGACATCAAGCCGCGGCTGCTGGGGCATTGGGGCACCACCCCGGGCCTGAACTTCCTCTACGCCCACCTGAACCGCGCCATCCGCGACCGCGACCTGAACACCCTGTACGTGACCGGGCCCGGGCACGGCGGACCCGGCATGGTCGCCAACGCCTACCTGGACGGCACCTACACTGAACGCTACCCGGGCATCGACCGCACCGAAGAGGGGCTGCGGGCGTTGTTCCGGCAGTTCTCCTTCCCGGGCGGGATCCCCTCGCACGCGTCCCCCGAGACGCCGGGGTCGATCAACGAGGGCGGGGAGCTGGGCTACTCCCTGGTGCACGCCTACGGGGCCGCGTTCGACAACCCCGACCTGCTGGTCGCCTGCGTGATCGGTGACGGGGAGGCAGAGACCGGGCCGCTGGCGACCGCGTGGCACGGCAACAAGTTCCTCAACCCCGCCCATGACGGGGTGGTGCTGCCGATCCTGCATCTGAACGGGTACAAGATCGCCAACCCGACCGTGCTGTCGCGCATCCCCGAGGAGGAGCTTGTCGCGCTGCTGCGCGGCTACGGTCATCACCCCCACGTCGTCACTGTCGGCTTCGATGGCGAAACCCCGCGTGAGTCCCACGCGACGTTCGCGGCGGTGCTGGATGCGGTGCTGGATGAGATCGCGGACATCAAGGCCGCCGCGGCGGCCGGGACGCTGGAGGGGCGGCCGGCGTGGCCGGCGATCGTGCTGCGCAGCCCGAAGGGGTGGACCTGCCCGAAGATCATCGACGGTCTGCCGGTGGAGGGCACCTGGCGGGCACACCAGGTGCCGCTCGCCGAGGTCCGCGACAATCCCGAGCACCTGCGGATCCTCGAGGACTGGCTGGCGTCCTACCGCCCGCACGAGCTGTTCGACGTGACCGGCGCCCCCCGCCCGGCCACGGTCGCGATCGCCCCGGACGGGGATCGGCGGATGAGCGCGAACCCGGCCGGCAACGGCGGACAACTCACCGTCCCGCTGCGGCTCCCGGACTTCCACAAGCACGCCCACCCGGTCGACCCCGCCGCGCGCGGGGCGTCGACCGGCGAAGCGACCCGCGTGCTGGGCGAGTGGCTGGCGGGGGTGATCCGGGACAACCCGGACAACTTCCGCATCTTCGGCCCGGACGAGACCGCCTCCAACCGACTCGCCCCACCCGTCTACCAGGCCACCGGCAAGCAGTGGAACGCGGCCGTGGAGCCCGTCGACGAGCACCTGGCCCCGACTGGGCGGGTGATGGAGGTGCTCAGCGAGCACCAGTGCCAGGGCTGGCTCGAGGGCTACGTCCTTACCGGCCGGCATGGGCTGTTCAACTGCTACGAGGCGTTCACCCACATCGTCGACTCGATGTTCAACCAGCACGCCAAATGGCTCGAAGCGGCCCGGGAGGTGTCGTGGCGGGACCCGATCCCGAGCTTCAACTACCTGCTCTCCAGCCACGTCTGGCGGCAGGACCACAACGGGTTCTCTCACCAGGACCCCGGGTTCATCGACCTCGCCCTGAACAAGAGCCCCGACATCGTCCGCGTCTACCTGCCGTTCGACGCGAACACGCTGCTGTCCACCTACGACCACTGCCTGCGCTCGGCCGGGTACATCAACGTCGTCGTCGCCGGGAAGCAGCCCGCCCCGCAGTGGCTGACGATGGACGAGGCGATCGAGCACTGCACCCGCGGGCTCGGGATCCTGCCGTGGGCGGGCACCGAAACCGCAGGCACCGAGCCGGATGTGGTGCTCGCCGCCGCCGGCGACGTCCCCACCCTCGAGACCCTCGCCGCGGCGGCGCTGCTGCGCGAGCACATCCCCGACCTGAGAGTGCGGGTGGTGAACGTGGTCGACCTGACCCGGCTGCAATCCGAGGACCAGCACCCGCACGGTCTCCCGGACCGGGAGTTCGATGCGATCTTCACTCCCGACAAGCCGGTGATCTTCGCCTACCACGGCTACCCGTGGCTGATCCACCGACTCACCTACAAGCGCGCCGGGCACCAGAACCTGCACGTGCACGGCTTCCAGGAGCGCGGCACCACCACGACCCCGTTCGACATGGTCATGCTCAACGACCTCGACCGGTACCGGCTGGCGATCGACGTCCTCGACCACGTCCCGGGCCTCGCCGCCCGCCACGCGGAGCTGCGGCAGGAGCTGCAGGACGCCCGCCTGCATGCCCGCGCCCACACCCGTGAGCACGGCACCGACATCCCCGCCGTCGCCGACTGGCACTGGCCCCACCCCGACACCACCGACCCCACCATCGGGAAGGAACCGAAATGAGTGACACCAGAACCGTGACCCTGCAGGTCAGCGGCATGATCCGCGCGACCTCCAAGAACGTCACCGAAGCCCACCTGAGCCGCCAACCCGGGGTGATCGCCGTGGACGCGAACCCGGTCTCGCAGACCGCGACCGTCACCTACGACCCCGAGACCACCTCGGTCGCGCACCTGCAGCAGTGGGTCATCGACTGCGGGTATCACTGCGCCGGCCAGTCCGTCCCCGACCATATCTGCGACCCCGCGCACGACCCGCACGACGAGGGTGCGCACGACCACAGCGCCCACCACGGCCCCGCAGCTGAGGGCGCACAAGAACCGCACGCGAGTCACGACGCGCACGAGGGCCACACGGATGCCACGGGTCACGCCAGCCACGCGGGCCATAAGGGTCCTGCGGGCTATCACGACGACCCCGTCCACGATCACGCCGCTGGCCACGACCACACGCACGCCCCGTCGGCGACGGCGGATGACGGTGAGCATGCCGGTCACCACGTCGAGCACGCCGGTCACACCGCGGCCGCGGGTGGGCACGATCATGGTGCAGCGTCGGGTCACAGTGCGCAGGAGATGATGGGCCACGGTGGGCATCACGGCGGGATGTCGATGGACGCGATGATCCGCGACATGCGCAACCGGTTCCTGGTCGCGCTGATCCTGTCGATCCCGATCACCCTGTGGTCTCCGATCGGGCGGGAGGTGATCGGATTCGAGGTGCCGGCACCGTTCGGGCTGCGCGATGACGTGTTCATGCTGATCCTGTCGCTGCCGGTGATCTTCTACTCGGCGTGGATCTTCTTCGACGGCGCCTACCGGGCGCTGCGCGCGAAGACCCTCGACATGATGGTGCTCGTCGCGGTCGGTGTCGGCGCCGGCTGGCTGTACTCCCTCGCGGTCACCCTCACCGGCGGCGGTGAAGTGTTCTACGAAGCCGCCACGGTGCTTGCCACCTTCGTGCTGCTGGGGCATTGGGTGGAGATGCGCGCCCGCGGCGGCGCGAACGACGCCATCCGCACCCTCCTGGAGCTCGCACCCTCGCAGGCGGTCGTGATCCGTGACGGGCAGGAGGTCGAGATCCCCACCAGCGAGGTCGTCCCGGGGGATCTGATGCTGGTGCGGCCGGGGGCGAAGATCCCCACCGACGGTGTCGTGGAATCCGGAGAGTCCGAGGTGGACGAGTCGATGGTTACCGGCGAGTCCATGCCGGTGGACAAAGCGCCCGGGTCGGAGGTGATCGGAGCGACCGTGAACACCGTCGGCACCCTCCGCGTCACAGCCACCAAAGTCGGCTCGGACACGGCGTTGGCGCAGATCGTGAAGCTCGTGCAGGAGGCGCAGAACTCGAAAGCCCCCGGGCAGCGCCTCGCCGACCGGGCAGCGTTCTGGCTCGTCCTGGTCGCCCTGATCGGCGGCACCCTCACCTTCCTGGTGTGGTTTCTTGCCGGGGCCGAACTGCCGATGGCGATCCTGTTCGCTATCACCGTCGTCGTCATCACCTGCCCCGACGCGCTCGGCCTCGCCACCCCGACGGCGATCATGGTCGGCACCGGGCTCGGCGCGAAACGGGGCGTGTTGTTCAAGAACGCCTCCGGGATCGAAACCGCCGCCCACATCGACACGGTCGTGTTCGACAAGACCGGCACCCTCACCAAGGGGGAGCCGGAGGTCACCGACTACATCCCCGTCGGCGGCGACGACCTCGAGACTCTCTCCCTCGCGGTCGCGTTGGAGCGGGAATCCGAGCATCCTCTGGCGAAAGCGATCGTGAATTACGCCGACGCCCGCGACATCCCCCGTCGCACCGCGACCGCGTTCCGAAACGTCACCGGGCAGGGCGCGATCGCCACCGTCGACGGTCGACAGGTCGTCCTCGGCAACCCGCGCCTTCTCACCGGGGAGGGGATCGACATCAGCGGGGTGCAGGCCGCTCAGCAGGACCTGGCTGGGTCCGGCCGCACCGCGATCCTGTTCGCCGTGGACGGGCAAGTCGCCGGGATCATCGGTCTCGCCGACGCACCCCGGGACACCGCAAAGACCGCGATCGACGCTCTCCACGAGCAGGGCGTCGAGGTCGCAATGCTCACCGGGGACAACAAGCCCACCGCCGACCGGATCGCCGCTCTCCTCGGCATCGACACCGTGATCGCGGATGTGCTCCCCGAGGACAAGTCCGCGAAGGTCGCCGAGCTGCAGAAGACGGGCAAGAAGGTCGCGATGGTCGGCGACGGCGTCAACGACGCCCCCGCCCTCGCCCAGGCCGACCTCGGCATCGCGATCGGCGCCGGCACCGACGTCGCCATCGAGACCGCCGACGTGGTCCTGATGCGCTCGGACCCGCTCGATGTTGCGATCGCACTCAAGATCGGCAAGGGCACACTGCGAAAGATGCGGCAGAACCTGGGCTGGGCCATCGGATACAACGCCGCCGCCCTCCCCATCGCCGCTGGCGTGTTCTACCCGGCGTTCGGGATCATGCTGTCCCCGGAGATCGCCGCCCTGTCGATGTCCGGTTCCTCCGTGATCGTCGCCGTCAACGCCCTCCTCCTCAAGCGGCTCCGCCTGCCCGCCCAGGCGCCCGCTGCGACGACCATGCAGAAGAAGCCCGAACATGCCTGACCGTCCGCTCTCTCCCACACCGTCCTCCCCGATGCTGCTGACCCGACGAGGTGTGCTCGGACTCGGACTGGGCGCCGTCGCGGCAGCCGTGCTCGCCTCCTGCACCCCCGCGCCGCAATGGGTGACACCCACCGGCGCAGCGGTGTCCGGCACGGAGAAGAACCGCGGCGGCACCGGCCGAGTCACCACCGTCGACCTCACCGCCGCCCCCACCACGCTCGACCTGGCCGGTACCTCCGCCGCCACCTGGGCGTTCGGAGGTATCCCCGCCCCGGTAATCCGGCTCACCGCAGGCGACACGCTGAAAGCGACCGTCCGCAACCAGCTCGACGCGGACACCTCCGTACACTGGCACGGACTCGCCCTCCGCAACGACATGGATGGGGTCCCTCCGGTAACCCAAGCCCCCATCGCCCCGGGCGGACAGTTCGCATACGAGTTCGTCACCCCGCATCCGGGCACCTACTGGTTCCACCCCCACGTCGGCCCGCAACTGGACCACGGCCTCTACGGTGCGCTCATCATCGATGACCCGGACGAGAAGGTGACGTGGGACGACGAATGTGTCCCGCGTCAAGTAGTTGGCAGGGTTTCTTCGATTTCGAAGTTGGGGGTGGTGGGGTCGGCGGTGCCGGCGTAGACGTCGGCGGGCCGGTTCCAAGCGATCGCTTCGTGTGGTCGGACGTGGTTG
>NZ_JAKNUS010000015.1 GCF_023155745.1 Microbacterium kunmingense | reverse complement strand
GGTCGCCGCCCGCGTCGAAGAGGCCGGGGGACTCCCCGCTCGCCGCGCCCTCCCCACACCCCTCCTCCCCCCTCGCCGCGCCCCCCTCCCCCTTCCACGCGCGGACAATCGGCCCAGACGCGGACGATCCCGCGCGAAACGTCCGCGTCTCGACCGATTCTCCGCGCGTCGACAGCCCGCTCGGCGGAGCCGACGCTCGCGCTGCGGCGGGCAAGGCCCCCACCCCGGCCGTCACCGTGCGCGGCCTGACCATCCGCCGCGGCGGCACCGAGATCCTTCACGGCGTCGACCTCGAGATCGCGGCGGGCGAGTTCGTCGCGATCGTCGGCGCCAACGGCGCCGGCAAGACGACGCTGCTGCAGGCGATCGCGGGCGTCATCCGTCCCCCGAAGGGCAGCGTCACCGTCGGCGGCACCGATGTCGCCCGCGCCGACATCCGCACCCTCGCCCGGCGGGTGGGCTTCGTCTTCCAGAACCCCGAGCACCAGTTCATCACCCACACCGTGTTCGACGAGGTCGCGCACGGGCTCCGCCTCCAGCGTCTTCCGGACGACGAGATCCGCGCGCGGACGACCGAGATCCTCGCCCGCTTCGGCCTCACCGACAAAGCCGCCACCCACCCCTTCCTCCTCTCGGGCGGGCAGAAGCGCCGCCTCTCTGTCGGCACGGCGCTCGTGACCGGCGCACCGGTCCTCGCCCTCGACGAGCCGACGTTCGGGCAGGACCGCGCCCGCGCCGACGAGCTCCTCGCCCTGCTCGCAGACCTCAACGCCGCCGGCACCACGGTCCTCGTCGTCTCGCACGACATGCAGCTCGTGGTCGAGCACGCCGACCAGGTCGTCGTGGTCGACGACGGGCGCATGCGCGCCGCAGGCGCGCCGGCCGACGTCCTCTCCGACCTCGCCCTGCTCGAACAGACAGGCCTCGCCGCTCCCCCGCTCGCCCGGGCGATGACGGCGCTTCAGCGGCATCCGTCCCTCCAGCGGGTCACCCGCCTGGCCGACCTTCCCGGCGGTGCGCCGTGACGGTCACCGGCCCGGTCACCGCGGCCCAGGCGACCCGCGGAGGGTTCGACCCATACGCCGAGCGGGTCTCCGCGTCGCCGCTGCGCTTCCTGTATCGGATCAACCCCCTCGCCGCGCTCGTCGCGCCCGCGCCCGCGATGCTCGGACTGGTGTTCGTCCGGGATGCCGCGACCCCGGCCGCCTTCCTTGCGCTCGCGTATGCCGTGCTGCTCGTGGGGGTGCGCTTCACGCCGCGGCTGGTCGGCTTCCTCCTCGCCATCCCGGCCTTCGGCGCGGTGCTGGCGCTGAGCTTCGCCCTCTGGACCGACCCCGAGCGCGTCGATCAGAGCGTCACGGTCTGGCGGGTCGGCGACTGGACCCTCTACGGCGGCGCCCTCGAGGTCGGGGCGGCCACGGGCCTGCGGATCACGGCGATCGTGTCGCTCGCGCTCATCGCCGGGCTCTCGGTCACCGGCCCCGATCTCGTCCGGGCGATGGTGCAGCAGCTGCGCGTGCCGTACCGCATCGGGTACACCGCGCTCGCGGCGTTCCGCTTCGTGCCGCGGTTCGGCTACGAGCTGGAGGTGATACGCCAGGCGCACCGGGTGCGCGGCGCGCACGGCGGGCGAGGGCCGATCGCCGCAGTCCGCCGGTGGATCGGATATGTCGTGCCGCTCCTGGCCGGCGCGATCCGGCACGCCGAGCGGATGGCGCTGGCGATGGACTCCCGCGCCTTCGGCGCCTACCCCGACCGCACCGAGCGACACCTGGTGCCGTGGCGCGCACGCGACACGGTGTTCACGCTGGCGTTCTGGATGGTCAGCGTGGCGCTCTTCGCGGTGTTCCTCCCGCGCTGACGCGCGCCCGCCGCCGCGCCGCGCCCCGGGCTTCATCCGCGTCGCAGAATCGCGCGTGCGTCGCAGTCATCCGCGGAAATCCTGCGACGCTGGTGCGATCCTGCGACGCAGCGTCAATGCCCGCGCCGCGCTAGCGATGCGGCGCCGCCACACGGACCGGGTACGGCTGGGCAGGCGGGCGGGCCCGGCGCAAGCGGGGCGCGCGCGGGGGCGGCGGGGAGTGGATGCCGCGGCTCAGCGCTTCCCGGCGAGCTGACGCCCCACGATCTCGCGCATGATCTCGTTCGTCCCGCCGTAGATGCGGTGCACGCGCGCGTCGAGGAACGCCCGGGCGATCGGGTACTCGGTGATGTAGCCGTACCCGCCGTGCAGCTGCACGCAGGCGTCGAGCACGTCCCACTCGCGCTCGGTCGCCCAGAACTTCACCTTGGCGGCCTCTTCGGCGCTGAGCTTTCCGTCGCGGTACGCCAGCAGCGCGCGGTCGATGTAGGCCCACAGGGCGTCGACGGTCGTGGCGACATCCGCCATCTGGAAGCGGGAGTTCTGGAAGTCGATGATCCGCTGCCCGAACGCCTCACGGCTGCGGGTGTAGTCGAGCGTCCAGTCCAGGGCCGCCTGCGCGGCCGCCGCGCCCGCGACGCCGATCGACAGGCGCTCGAGCGGCAGGTTCATCATGAGCTGGATGAAGCCCTGACCCTCTTTGCCGCTGATGAGGTTCTCCTCGGGTACGAACACGTCGGTGAACGACAGCTCTGCGGTGTCATGGCCGTGGAAGCCCATCTTCTGCAGCTTCTTGCCGTGGTCGAAGCCCTCCGACGAGGTCTCGATCAGCAGCAGGCTGAACGCCTCAGGGCGGTTCCCTTCCCCGGTCTTGACGAAGGTGACCACGACGTCGGCGCTCGCGCCGCTGGAGATGAACGTCTTCGCACCGTTGACGACGTAGCCGCCGTCGACCTTCTTCGCCGTGGTCGAGATGCCGCGCAGGTCGCTGCCGGCGCCGGGCTCGCTCATGGCGAGGGCGCCGATGATCTCGCCGGTGGCCATGCCCGGCAGCCACTTCTGCTTCTGCGCGTCGGTGCCCATGTGCACGAGGTAGGGCACGGCGAGGTCGTCCTGGATGCCCAGCGCCCCGGCGAGCGACCCGGCACCGGCGGCGATGACCTCTTCGTTGACGATGGCGCGGAAACGGTAGTCCTGCAGCATCCCGGCGCCGCCGTACTCCTCGGGCACCGACAGACCCATGACACCGGCGTCACCCGCGGCCCGGAGCGTCTCGCGATCGATCTGCCCGTCGGCATCCCACTTCTCGCGCGCGGCGTTGGTGACATAGCGCTTGCAGAACTCCTTGACGACGTCGCGGAACGCCTCGTGATCCTCGTCGTAGATGTCGCGCTCCATGAGCGGCCTCCCTCTCTCGTCTTCGAGTGCGGGTCACGCCGACCCTCAGTGTCACGAGCAAGGGTACTCAGTTTCAAGACAGAGCGGATGCCGCGGCACGGCCCGCCACGGACGACGCGGCGTCAGCCCACGGGCGCGTAGGTCGGCGCGGCCGGGAGGCCGAAGAACTCCTCGAGCGTGGTGTACCCGCCCTCCCGCATCGCGGCGGCGATCTCGGGGCCGACGTACCGGAGGTGCCAGGGCTCGGGCGCGTAGCCCGTGACATCCGTCCGCCCCTCCTGGTATCGGACGATCCAGCCGAACTCCCATGCGTGCTCGGCCACCCACGCGCCCTGCGGCGTGGCGGCGAGGTCGTCGAGGGTGCCGCACGACCCGTTCGCGCAGGGGACGACATCGGCGGCGAGGCCCGACTGGTGTTCGCTGTGACCCGGCCTCGCGCTGACGAGGTCGGCGCCTTCCACTCCCCGGTCTGCGACCTGAACGCCGTACGACGTCTGCTGCGTGGTGTACGACCGGTACGCGCTCTGCAGCCCGATCTCGCCGACGCCCGCCGCGGCGGCGGCCGACACCATCGCCGTCAAGGCCGCAGCGGCGTCGGGGGCGAGAGCACCCTCGCCGAGATTGCGGACGCCCTCGGGGAAGATTACTGAGCCGGGCGCCCAGTCGATGGGCGCGAAGGGGCGGGCCTTGTTGACCACCACCCAGCTGAGGGTGGGGTCGTCGAGGCGAAGGCAGGGCGCGGTACCCGCGACGATCGCTTCGCGGAACGGTGCCACGCCGCCGAAAGCGGCGATGACGGTCGCTTCGTCCTGCGCGGCGAGGGCCGCCGCCACCGCCGGGTCGGCGCAGAGATCCTGGCCCGCGACCTGCTGCTCCACCACCGGAAGGTCGGTGGCCGGCACCGGCGCGAGCGGCGGCGGGGTGGGAGCCGCGGTCGCCGGGGCGATGAGGGCGCTCAGCGGAGCGGGGGGCTCGGATGCCTCGGGTCCGGCGACGACGGGGGGCGGCACCTCCGGGGCGAGGCCCGTGACGGCAGCGGTGACGCTGGCGCTCGAGCCGAGCACGAACACCGCGACGAGGGCCGCGGCCACGGGAATCGAGGGCCACCGGCGGCGGCGGGTGCGCGCATGGCGGGCGAGCGGAACACCGGGACCGCCGAGGGATGATGCGCGGCGCGCGGCGACCGCGCGCTCGCCGCTCATAGACCCGGCCACAGGCGCAGCGTCGTGCACCCGCGCGCGCGCTCTGGCTTCGCGACGGGTGAGGGGAGGACTGTCAGGGACGGGCGCCTGCACCCCCTCATTCTTCCCGGCTCCGCTCCCGGAGGCCAGTCCGCCCGGGGTGTCTTCGATGAAGATGGACGTCTATCTTGACACACCTTCGAAACTGTGTTCCCCTGGAGGCATGCGATGGCAGGGACAGCAGTTGGGTGTGGCGGATGCCGCGGCGCTGCCCGGCCTCGAATATCTCAACGGTCTCGTGCGGTCGGTGACCACGCCGGAATTCGCCGGGATCACCTTCCACGAGGTGATGGCGAAGTCGGCGCTGAACCGCGTGCCGGGTTCCTCGGCGATGCCTTTCGATTGGACGATCAACCCGTACCGCGGATGTATTCATGCATGCGCATATTGTTTCGCGCGGGGCACGCACGAGTACCTCGAGCTCGATGCGGGCAAGGACTTCGACTCGCAGATCGTCGTCAAGATCAACGCGGTGGAGGTGCTGCGCCGCGAGCTCGCCAAGCCGACGTGGCTGCGCGACCCGGTGCAGCTCGGCACGAACACCGATCCCTACCAGCGGGCCGAGGGCCGCTACCGGCTCATGCCGGGCATCGTCGATGCCCTCACCGCGTCGGGAACGCCCTTTTCGATCCTCACGAAGGGCACGCTGCTGCGACGCGATCTGCCGCTGCTGGCCGAGGCCGCGGCATCCGTTCCCGTCACGCTCGCGATGTCGATCGCCGTCTTCGACGATGCTCTCCAGGCGGCCCTCGAGCCGGGGACGCCGAACGCCGCGGCGCGGCTGGACACCGTGCGGGCGGCGGTGGACGCGGGGTTCGCGGTGACGGTCTTCCTCATGCCGATCCTGCCGCACCTGACCGACTCGATCGCAGCGATCGACGAGGCGCTCGGTCGCATCCGCGACGCCGGCGCGACGCGAGTCGTCTACGGCGCGCTGCACCTGCGCCCGGGAGCGAAGGAGTGGTTCCTGCAGTGGCTCTCACGCGAGCACCCCGAACTCGTGTCGTCGTATCGCGGGCTCTACCCGGGCGTCTCGGCGACGGCCCCCAAGGCCTACCGCACCTGGCTCGCACGTCGGGTGCGCCCGCTGCTGCGCGCGTACGGATTGGAAGGCGGAGCGGAGGATGACGCGCACCCGCGCGCCGCGCGGTACGCCGGGCTGGCAGGCGGCCCGGGTGCGGGAGGCACGCCGCTCTCCCATGAGGCGGCGGACCGCGCGCGGCTGGCCGCCACGGTCATGACGACCTCGCGCGGTCGGCGAGCCGCCACGCCTCTGGCGGCACAGCCGCCGCTCTTCTGAGGAACCGGCGTGCTCGTCGTCGGATCGCTCTGCGAACCGATGACGAGCACGCCGACACGTCAGGAGGTGAGGTCGGCCACCGTCGGGCGGCCCGCGAGGGCCTCGATGACCTCGTCACCGGGACGAGCATCGTCGAACGGCGCGTCGATCTCGGCGCGGCTGAGCAGTTCCGTCATGCGGCGACGACGCTGACGCGTCACGAGGGTGACGACGGTGCCGGCACGACCCGCGCGACCCGTGCGGCCTGAGCGGTGCAGGTACGTCTTGTACTCGTCGGGTGCGTCGGCTTGGACGACGAGGTCGATGTCGTCGACGTGGATGCCGCGTGCGGCGACATCCGTGGCGACGAGGACCCGCACTCGCCCCGAGGTGAGGCGCTCGAGGTTCCGGGTGCGCTTGCCCTGGTTCAGATCGCCGTGCAGCGCCAGCGCGGGGATCCCGGCGTCGTCCAGCTGCTCGGCGAGCATCTCGGCGTAGGCGCGCGTGCGGGCGAAGATGAGCGTCTTGCCGTCGCGGTCGGCGAGGGAGGTGACGATCTCGCCCTTGTCGCGGTGATCGATCACGAGCACGCGGTGCTCGATGGTGCTGGAGTCCTGGTCTTCGCCGGCGACTTCGTAGACGGCGGGCTCGACGAGGAACTCCTCGACGAGGGCGGCCACCTCGCGGTCGAGGGTCGCCGAGAAGAGGAGCTTCTGCGACCCCTCGGCGGTCAGACGGAGGATGCGCTGCACCGGCTCGAGGAAGCCGAGCTCGCACATGTGATCGGCCTCGTCGAGGACGGCGATCTTCACCTGCGAGAGGTCGAGCTTGCCCTGCTCCACGAGGTCTTCGATGCGGCCGGGGGTCCCGACGATGATGTCGACGCCCTTGCGGAGCGCTCCGACCTGTCGCGCCTGCGGCACGCCGCCGTAGATCTGGGTGGTGAAGAGACCGACGCTGCGCGCCAGCGCCTGCACCGTGCGGTCGATCTGCAGAGCGAGCTCGCGGGTCGGCGCGAGGATCAGCGCCTGGGGCGCGCGGCCCTGCTGGCGCCGCTGGCCCGCCTGTGCGCGCAGGATCGCCTCGACGAGGGGGGCGCCGAAGGCGATGGTCTTGCCCGAACCGGTTCGACCGCGCGCGAGCACGTCGCGACCCTCGATGATCGGCGGAATGGTCGCCGCCTGGATCGGGAACGGCGACGAGGCGCCGAGCTCCTCGAGGCGGGTCACGAGGTTCTGACCGAGACCGAGGTCGCCGAATCCGATGTTCTCGACCTCGTGCGCCTCGACGGCCTCCGCCTGCAGGCGCTCGTGGACGACGTCGAGCTGCGCCTCGGCGTGCGCCGAGCGAGCAGGACGGTCATCGGTGCGACGCGCCGGGCGGTCGTCGAAGCGGCGGGCGGAGCGGTCGTCGTCGTAGCGGCGGGGGCGATCGTCCTCGTAGCGACGGACCGGGCGGTCCTCGTGACGGCGCTGGGGACGATCGTCGGTGCGGCGCTGCGGACGATCGTCGTATCGACGGGCCGGGCGGTCGTCGCCGGAGCGGTAAGGACGGTCCTCGTTGCGACGGGGCGCACGATCCTCGAAACGCCGGGCGGGACGGTCGTCGTCCCGACGGGGCGCACGATCCTCGAAGTGACGGGCGGGACGGTCATCATCCCGACGGGGCGCTCGATCCTCGTACCGACGCTGCGGCCGGTCTCCACCCTCGGAACGACGAGCAGAGCGGTCATCCTCGTACCGGCGAGCCGGCCGATCCTCGAAGCGGCGCTGCGGGCGGTCATCCTCGTATCGACGTGCCGGCCGATCGCCGCCCTCGAACCGCCGCGCGGGACGCTCGTCCCCCTGCCGGCCGAACGTTCCCCGGTCGCCGCGCGCCTGAGAGCGGATCGCGCGGGCCTCGTCGCGGCCTGCCTTCTCCTGCGCGCTCCAGCGCCGCTTGGGCTCGCTCGCTTCGCGCGCCACCCACTCGCGGGAGCCGCCCTGCCGCGCACCGGTCGCGCCGTCGTTCGCGCGGTAGCCGCGGTGCCCAGGGCTGCGGCTCCCCGCCTTCGCACCCTTGGCGCCGACGGCGCCGGCAGCGCCGCCGCCGTCGGCGGGACGGCGCTTGCGGTCCTGATAGCTGGATCCCGCGGCGTAGCGCGGATCGTAGTTGCGTGCCGGGCGTCCGCCGGCGGGCTTCTTGTTCTTGGGGCTCATGTGAGGTCTTTCGTGCTCGCACGAGAACAGCTCTCGAGGACATGCTCGAGCAACCCGGGCATTCGCCGGCCGGGGGGCCATTCCTGTGATGTGAAGCGCCGGCTCGCGATGGCAGAGGGCGCGGAATCGGCCGTGAGAACTCACAGAAGCCGTCACAACGTAGCGGTGTCCTCAGCCCGACGTCCCCTAGCGTACCGGCCGGGCCTGAGAGACGACCGATCGTCGGCGTGTCCGCTTGTCATGTGTACGCGGTACGATCACACCAACGGGCTGGAACCGCTTGGCCCGGGGGATCTTATCTACTCTTACTCGCGACGACCTCCCGGAGGAGCGGTTGGGCACAACCGACCACCCGGATCCGTCGGCGCCTGACCGATCGTGAGCAGCATGACCACCGCGACCCTCCCGGCCACGGCTCCCTCTCTTCCTGCCCTCACCGTCGCGGCCCCGGTCGCCCCCGTCGCTCTCCCCCGGGTCCACCGCCTCGGCACCATCGCCATCTCGTCCCTGCCGATCGGCGTGCTGCTGGCGATCCTCACCACCACCGATCCCGACTGGTGGCACCTGCACTTCTCGCAGCTCGGTACCTTCGCCACCGTGTCGAGCAAGCTGTTCAACTCGACCGTGCTCTTCTCGGGATTCTTCCTCGCCGCGTACGGCGTGCTCCTGGCCGTCGCGCTGCCGCAGGGGGTCGGTCGTCGCACCGGCCGGATCTTCCGGGGGTCGATCGTCTCGGCGGGGCTGCACCTCACCGTCGTGGGCATGATCCCGATCCCCGTCAGCGTGGTCCTTCACGACCTCGCGGCCTCGGGCCTCGGGCTGTCATTCCTGACGATGGTGGCGTCGAGCCTCGGCATCCGCGGTCGCCACGCGGCGTTCCGCCGGTTCACCGTCTTCTGCGTCGTGGTGCTCGCCAGCGGCATGGTGATCCTCACGGCCGGCTTCATCACGCTCGCCCTGTTCGAGATCGTGGCCTTCTCGCTGATGCTCGTGTGGCTCGGCGTGCTCCCCCGGGCACTCGCCTACCGCGCGCAGGCCACTCTCGACCGCGGGAAGAAGGTGGATGTCACCTCCCAGACGGATGCCGCGACCGCGCCTCCCGCCGACATCGCCGTGGCACCACACTGCGTGGCGTCGCCCGTCACGACCCGCCGGTTCGCCGAGCCCGCTCTGATCAGCGCGGACCGTGCTCCCCGCCGTCAGCCCCTTCGTCCGACGATGCCCCGTCGGGCGATGCACCTTCCGACGTCGCGGCCGGTGACGGCCCCTTCGGCCCGTCCGCAGCGGTCGGTTCGGGTTCGTGTGACTCAGCCCGGTCGGCGCCTGGGCCGCCGTCGACTGACGCGTCCGTAGTCGGCGACTCCTCCGCCGCTTCCTCCGGGGGCATCGGCGTCTCGATGTCGGGGTCCTGCTCGATCATCGGCAGGTCGTCGGGCACGGTCGTCTCACCGATGACGTCGCTTTCCGCGGCATCCTCGTCTGCGGACGTCGGCGTCTCGACATCGGGAGCCTCCTCGATGAGCGGCACGGCCACGGCGATGGCGCCGGTTGCGACACCCGCCTGCTGCCGCAGCTGGCGCCGGGTGAGGCCGGTCGCCGCCCCCGCGTCGAGTGCACCGTCGCCGGGAGCGAGTGCGCCCTCGGCGGGAAGGATTGCACCCTCGGCGGGAGCGAGCGCACCCTCGCGGGCGCCGGCGCGGCGCGCCTCGCGGCGCTCCTTCGCCCCCTCGATGAGGTTGTACAGGGTCGGGAGGACGAGGAGCGTCAGCACGGTCGACGAGATGAGACCGCCGATCACGACCACGGCGAGCGGCTGCGAAATGAACCCGCCGCTGCCCGTGATGCCCAGCGCCATCGGCGTGAGAGCGAAGATCGTCGCGAGCGCCGTCATGAGGATCGGCCGGAGCCTGCGCGAGCCGCCCGCGATGGTGGCATCGTGCGCCGAGAGCCCCTTCTCGCGGTACTGGTTGACGAGGTCGATGAGGACGATGGCGTTCGTCACGACGATGCCGATGAGCATGAGCACGCCGATGAGCGAGGGCACGCCGAGCGGGATGCCGGTGACGACCAGCAGCAGGATGGCACCGGTGGCGGCGAAGGGCACCGAGATCAGCAGCTCGAGCGGCTGGCGCAGCGATTTGAACGTCGCGACCATCACGATGTAGACGATGAGGATGGCGGCGAGGAGCGCCAGACCCAGCTGCGTGAAGGCGTCCTGCTGCTCGGAGACGACACCGCCGAGCTCGGCGTCGGCGCCCGTGGGCAGGTCGATGTCGGCGAGCGCCTCGGTCACCGTGGCCGACGCGACGTTCAGGTCGTCGGTGGACGGCGTCACGGTGACGGTCGCGGTGCGCTGTCCGCGCTCGGTCGTGATCGACGCCGGGCCGGTCGAGGGTTCGACGGTCGCGATCTGCTCGAGCGCGATCGGGCCCGTGGCGCTCGGGACCTGCAGCTGGCGGAGCTCGTCGATGGTGAGCGGGGTGTCGGCGGCGGTGAGGTAGACCGTGAGGGCCGTGCCGTCGATCTCGACGGATCCCACCGACTGCGGCTGCATGGCGGCCGAGACGATGCCGCCGACCGCGACCTCGGAGAGCCCGAGACCCGCGGCGGCGTCACGGTCGACCGTCACGGCGATGTACGGCAGCGACGAGGAGAGGTTGTTCGAGATCTGACCGATGCCCTCGCGTCCGTCGAGGCCTGCGACGACGGCGTCGGTCGCCTCCTGGAGCGTGGCCGAGTCGGGCGCGGTGACGTCGATCTCGATGTCGGTCGAGCCGAAGCCGCCCTGGGCGGCCGAGACGGTGATCTCGCCGGCGTCCTCCAGCTCCGAGACGCGATCCTGCACCTCTTCGCGGAGGGCGACCTGGTCGACGTCGTCGGCCGTGGTGATCGAGTAGGTGATGCCGGTGCCGCCGCCGGCGAAGGCGTCCTGCAGCGGCGAGCCGCTGGAGCCGATCGAGACCTGCACCGTCTCGATGCCGTCGATGTCGGTGAGGATCGCCTCGACCTCCTCGGCCGCGGCGCTCTCGGCGTCGAGGCTCGGGGCGGGTCCGATGTCCTGCCGCATCGTGAAGGTGTTCTGCCCGGAGTCCCCCAGGAAGTTCGTCTTCATGAACGGGATGGCCGCGATCGTGCCGCCGAGGACCAGGACGGCGATGAGAAGCGTCGCCCAGGAGTGCCGGAGCGTCCAGCGCAGGATCGGGAGGTAGCCCTTCTGGAGCCGGCTCGGCGGGGCCGCCGGGTCTTCGGGGTCGATCGCGCGCCCGGCCTCGTCGAGGATGGGCTTACCCGGCCGCAGGAACCAGTAGGCCAGCACCGGCACGATCGTGAGCGCCACGAACAGCGAGGCGAGGAGCGCGATGGTGGTCGTCAGCGCGAAGGGGCGGAACAGCTCGCCGGTGACGTCTCCGACGAAGGCGATCGGGAGGAAGACGGCCACCGTCGTGATCGTCGACGCGGTGATGGCCGTCGACACCTCGCGGACGCCGAGGAGGATGGCGGCCTTCTTGTCGGCATCGCCCACGTAGTGGCGCTTGATGTTCTCGATCACGACGATCGAGTCGTCGACGACGCGTCCGATCGCGATCGTGAGCGCGCCGAGGGTGAGGATGTTCAGCGAGTAGCCGAACGCCTGCAGCCCGATGAAGGTGATGAGGACGCTCGTGGGGATCGAGATCGCCGTCACGAGCGTCGAGCGGATCGACAGCAGGAAGACGAGGATGACGAGAACGGCGAAGACGAGTCCGAGCGTGCCCTCCACGGCGAGGGTCTCGATGGACTTCTGGATGTAGGGCGCCTGGTCGAAGACGACGGTGAACTCCGCCCCGCCGAGGGCGTCCTCGAGGTCGGGGAGCGCGGCGAGCACGCCCTGCGACACCTCCACCGTGTTCGCGGCGGGGAGCTTCGTTACCGCGATCGTCAGGGCAGGCTCGCCATCCACGCGCGAGATGCTCGTCACGGGATCCTCGGCCTGCTCCACGGTCGCGACGTCGCCGATCGTGACCGTCCCGGCACCGAACTGCGCAGCGTCGGTCGGCACGAGCGGGAGCGCGGCGATGTCGTCGACCGAGCCGAGCTTCACACCCGTCTGCACGGTGAGCGTCTCGTCGTTCTCGGTGATCTCACCGCCGGGGAAGAGCACGCCGTTCTGATCGAGGGCGTCGCGGATCGCCTGCTGACCGAACCCGGCGGCGGCGAGCGCCGCCTGGTCGGGCGTGATGCTGATGCGCTGGCCCGTGCCGCCGACGATCTGCGCGGTGTTGACGCCGTCGATGTCTTCGAGCTCGGGAACGACGCTTGTCTCGAGCTGCGACTGGATCGTCTCCTCGTCGTCGTAGCCGGTGACGGCGAGCTGGATGACGGGGAAGTCGTCGATGCTGGCGCTCAGCACGTTCGGGTCGAGGCCGTCGGGCAGCTGGCTCTCGATGCGGTTGATCGCCTGCGTGATCTTCTGCTCCGCGGTGGCGAGGTCGGTGCCGTAGGTGAACGAGGCCTGCACGACCGACGCGTTCGTCGTGCTCGTCGCGGTGGTGGACTCCAGGCCCGGAACGGCCTGGATCGCCGTCTCGATCGGCGTGGAGACGTCGGTGTTCACCACCTCCGGCGAGGCGCCGGGGTAGGTCGAGACCACGATGAGCGTGGGGAACTCGATCGAGGGGATCAGCTCCTGCTTGAGGCTGTTCAACGCGATGCCGCCGAACAGCGCCGCCACGATCGTGATGAGGGCGATGAGCGCGCGGTTCTTCAGGCTCAGGACGGCGAGGTTCGACATGAGCTGCTTTCTTGCAGGAGACACCGGATGCCGCGATCCGGCGCTCCGCGATGGGGGTGGTTCTGCTGCTGTGGCGGAGTGGCCGGCGCGTCGATACGGGAGTGTATCGGCCGCCTCAGTATCTCATCCGCGAGGGAGCGTCAGGCTGTGAGGAGCATGCCGAGGAGGAGCCCGGCACCGGCGGCGGCGACGGCGGCGAGGAGGGTTCCGACCACGTTCCCCAGCGCGAGGCGCCACCGCCCGCGCTCGGCGAAGAGCATCGTCTCCACCGACACGGTGCTGAAGGTCGTGTACGCCCCGAGGAAGCCGACCCCGACGATCGCGACAAGGGAGTCGTCGAGGGCGAGTGCCGCTCCGGTGAGAAGACCGAGCAGGAACGATCCCGTCACGTTCACCAGCAGGATGCCGAGCGGGAACGTGCGCATCCAGACGCGCTGCACGAGGGTGTCGACGACATAGCGACTGCCCGCGCCGAGGGCGCCGGCCGCCAGGAGCAGCAGGAAGGCCAAGGGGTCGACGGCGTTCACTCGGCCTCCCGCGGGGCGTCGGAGCCCGGCCGCCCGCCCGTGAGCCGCCGGCCGATCACGAGCCCCCCGAGCGCGGCGAGGAGGCCGAGGAGCAGCGAGGCGAGCGCGAGCAGCACGGCCGCGGCCGCGGCATCCGCTGTCAGCTGCACCGTCTGGACGGCGAACGTGCTGTAGGTGGTGAAGCCGCCGAGGACACCCGTACCGGCGAACGCGCGCAGTCGCGGGCGGCGGTCTCCGAGCAGCGCGACGACGATGCCGAGGACCAGCGACCCGACGACGTTCTCGACGAGGGTGACGGCGATGACCTCGGTGCGGCCGCCGCCGGCGACGGGGAGGAGCAGCAGGGCCCGAAGGCCCGCCCCGATCGCCCCGCCGGCCATGACGGCGAGGAGCACATCGGCGCGGATGCGCGGTCGGGCGGGCACCCGGCCACAGTACTCGCCGCGACGGTCGCGGCGAGGGACTCAGCGGCCGGTGAGCAGCTGGCGGATGGCCGACTCGGGCGAGATGGTGAGGTCGAGGAGGCGTCCGCGGTCGTAGCGGGCGAAGACCTTCGGGTCGATGTAGCTGCTGCGCGCCACGGCAGGGGTGTTGCCGAGCGCTTCCGCCGTGGCGCGCACGGCGAGCTTCTCCGCGCGCTTGCGGTCGCGCGCGGTGTCGACGGTGCCGATGCGGGCCAGCGCCTCAGCGGCCATGATCGTTCCGCGCAGGGTGCGGAAGTCCTTCGCGGTGAAGCGCCCGCCGGTGAGGGCGCGGACGTGGTTGTTGACGTCGGCGGGGGTGAGCGGCACGCGTCGCCGGCCGCGCTGATACGACAGCAACGCCGAGCGCGGGCGCCCGGCGCTGAGCTCGTCGATGACGGCGGCGAGCTCCTCGTCTTCGATGCGGATGAGCGCGCGCTGCCCGCTCTTGGCGGGAAAGGACAGCGTGATGACCGCGCCGTCCACCGACGCGTCGCGACGCTGGAGCGTCGTCAGGCCCCGACTGCCGTGGCGCTCGAGGTAGCGGGCCGACCCGATCCGCGGCGCGCCCTCATCGAGCAGGCGGAACGACACGGCCAGCACCTTCTCGCGGCTGAGCTCGTCCCGGCGAAGGGCGGTGGTCGCTTTCGCCCTGGCGCGCGGGAGCGCCTCGGCGAGGGTCAGGGCGCGGGCGAATTTGCCGCGATCGCGGCGCTCGCGCCACTTCGGGTGGTACAGGTACTGGCGCCGCCCCGCCTCGTCGACCCCGACCGCCTGGATGTGGCCCATCGGCTCGCTGGAGATCCAGACGTCCTGCCAGGCCGGCGGGATCACCAGCTGGTGGATGCGCTCGCGATCCTCCTCGGGAACGGATGACCCGTGGATGTCGACGTACCGGAAGCTCGACCCGGAGCGCACACGCCGATATCCGGGGTCATCGCCCGGGCGCACCCGCACCAGTCGCGCCACCCGCCGCTCCTCCGTCGTGCTCAACGCCCGCGCTCAGTGGTCGCGGAGCATCGAGATGAGCTCCGCCTTCTTCTTGTTCGAGTATCCCGACAGACCGAGCTCTTTGGCCCGGCCGCGCAGCTCTGCGACGGTCCAGTCCTCGTAGTTGCCCGACTCGCCGCCGCGGCGGCCGACGGTCTTCCGACCGTCTCGGGCGGCGGCGTTGGAGATGCGCGCGGCCTTCTCCTTCGACGCACCGTCCTTGCGGAGCTCCTCGTAGAGCTCGGGGTCCTTCAGGCTCGACGAGCCTCGTCCCTGGGGCATGATGCCTCCCTCCATGCGACCGGCATCGCGGTCACACCGCCGACGTTAGGACGACCGCCGCTCAGGCACAGCGGCTTGACAACCCCCTTCCCCGGGGATAGCCGGATGACCGGCGATTACACCGCGTGAGAGGCCTCGTCAAGCCCCTGCTGACCGAGAGCGCCGAGTGTCAACCTGGGAAAGTGCCGAGTGGCACGCGGCGCACCCGACCTGGTCGCCGATTACGGACAAGGAGAGCCCCATGAACCTCGCCCTGATCATCATCATCGTGGTTGCGATCGTGCTTGCCATCGTCGGTGGCCTGAACTCCGCCCTGCAGTGGCTGCTGTGGGTGGCGCTCATCGTCGGCGTCATCGCACTGATCGCCTTCCTCTTCCGCGTCATCACCGGCAGCCGCCGGACCTGACGTCCCGCACCCGCGCGCGACGGACAGAGCGCGGGATCAACGAAAGGATGCCGCAGGCGCTTGGCCTGCGGCATCCTTTCGTTCGTTCTGCGGTGTGCTCGTGTGCTCACCGGGTTGCGTCCACGTGCTGTCGAAGCGCCGCGCGGACGAACTCCGCACCTGCCGTGCCGCCGTAGTTGGCCGCGAAGCGGGGATCGTCGACGTACATGTCGGCGAGACCGCGCACGTACTGCGCGAACTCGTCGGGAGATCCCTGGCCGGGCGTGCCCGGAATACCGCGAAGCCATGCAACATGGCGGGCGGCGAGCGCCTGCGCCTCGTCGCCCTCCGGATCGATGCCGCGCTCCGCGGCGGCGATCCAGTCGCGCCCGAGGTCGGCGGCCCGCGACATCCATTCGCTGCGCTCGGTGTCACTCATCCCACGCCACCAGCGGTCGCTTCGCGCGTAGGCATCGGACCCCCAGCGCTGTTCGACCTCCTCCCGGTAGCGGGTGTGGTCGAAGCCGTCGAACATGTTCTCTGCCATCAGTTCTTCACCTCCTCTCAGTGCGTGGATGGTCGCCTGCACCGACGCGATCTGGCGCGCCAGCCGGCTCTGCTCCTCCTGGAGCCAGGCGAGGTGCGTTTCGAGCGCCTCCGCCTCGCTCGTCTCCCGATCGAGGAGACCCCGGATCTGCGGGAGCCCCAGACCCAGCTCGCGAAGGAGCAGGATCCGCTGGAGGCGCACCAGCGCCGAGCGGTCGTAGTAGCGATACCCGTTCCCACCCACGCGGGTCGGGCGCAGCAGCCCGACGTCGTCGTAGTGCCGGAGCGTCCGGCTGGTTGTCCCCGCCAGACGCGCAATGTGCTGGATCGGCCAGTCCATGTGGCATCCCTCCCTTCGTCATCGACGCTAGAGGTTGACGTTGCGTCAAGGTCAAGACGGGATCACCCTCGGGTATGGCGGAACGCGATATATCGTGTTAGCCTCGGCGGTATCGAGATATATCGCGTCTCACTTGGAGGAGTCATGAGTCTGGAGAAGTGGATCATCCACCCGGGCGAAACCCGTGTCATCGATCTGGAGCACGTGCGTGCGTTGAAGATCGGACTCGTCGGCGGTCAGATCGACGTCGTCGCCCACGATGAGCCGGGAGCGCGCATCGAAGTGCATTCGGTGACCGTCAAGGATCTTCGCATCGAGGTCACCGGCGACGGCGCCGAGGGGAGCACCGTCGAGATCGATCACCCGCAGCTGCGGTGGGACAACTTCCTCGAGGTGTTCCGCAACTTCGGCGCGAGCGGTCCGCGCGCCGAGATCAGCGTCGCCGTCCCCCGCTCCGTTGCCCTGAACCTCGGGGTCGTGAGCGCCAGCGCGCTGGTGACCGGCCTGCGCAGCGACGCCAAGCTCAACACCGTCTCGGGCGACATCATCGTCGACGGTCACACCGGCAACCTCACCGCCAATGCCGTCTCGGGCGACGTGCAGGTGCGCGAACTCGTCGGCGGGCTCGTGGCCAACAGCGTCTCGGGCGATGTCACGGCCACCGGCGAACTGCGCAAGGCCACGATCGACACCGCCTCGGGCGCCATGCTCGTCGACTCGACCGGCAACCTGCAGAGCGTGAACCTCAACACCGTCAGCGGCGACGCGACGGTGCGCCTCGACGAGGCGCTGCCGGCCAACTACGTGGTGCGGAGCGTCAGCGGGCGGATCCAGATCGACGGCGTCGTGCGTTCGGGCCGCGGACCGACCGGCTACAGCGGGTCGACCGGCGAGCTCAGCGGCTCGTTCGTCGACGTGCGGGCCAACTCCGTCTCGGGAGACCTGACGGTGCTGCGACGGGCCGCCCGCGTCGCTCCCGCCGAGGCGCCGGCCGCGCAGGTCGAGGGCGCCGACGAGCGCCGCGAGGAGGAATGGTCATGACGCCGGTGTTCTCGCACGGCGACTTGCGCCTGTATCTGCTGAACCTGCTCGACGAGGGGCCGCGTCACGGCTACGACGTGATGCAGGCACTCGCGGACCGCACGGGGGGCACGTACACGCCGAGCGCCGGCACCATCTACCCGCGGCTGGCGAAGCTCGAGGAGGAGGGGCTCGTCACCAAGACCGTCGACGGGCGGAAGACCGTCTACGAGATCACCGAGGCCGGCCGGGCAGAGGTCCGCGCGCGTGCAAGCGACCTCGAGGGGATCGAGGCGGGCCTGAGCGACTCCGTGCGGATGATCGCCGAAGGCGTCCGCGGCAGCGTGCGCGAGGCGATGAAGAGCCTCCGAGCCGACCTCGCCGCCGCGCGGGTCGACGAGCGCGCCGGCAGCGAATCGACACGGACGGCGACGGATGACCCGCGGTCGCGCAGTCGCGAGCAGCTTCACCGTGCCGACGCGGCCCTCACCGAGTTCCGCGCCCGCGTGCGGGGCGACCTGAGGACGCATGTCGCGCGGGGCGGCGAGCTCGCGGCATCCGTCGTCGACCAGCTCACCGACGATCTCGATCGGATCTCGCGGGAGATCACCCGCGCGCTGCGCGGCTGACCCGCCCGGCCGTCACGCCGGCCAGATCTCCTCGCCCTCGGGCACCGGCTCGCCCAGGGGGACGACGAGGATCGGTCGGCGCTGACGGTGGGCCAGCCGGGCGGCGACCGAGCCGGTGAAGAACTCGCGGATCGACTCGCCGATCCCCCGCTTGCGGGTGCCGACGACGAGCAGCTTCGCGTCGATCTTGTCGGCGAAGTGCTTGATCGCGAGGGCCGGGTCGCCGACGAGCTGATGCACCTGCCAGGTGACCCCGTGCCCGTCGAGAGCGGCCGCAGCGGCCTGCTCGATCAGCTTCAGATCGGCCTCGCCCGAGGCGATGTTGATGTCGATGGGTGCGGAGTGCACGTATCCGTCGGGGTCTTCGTAGGTCACGAAGCGGGTGACGTCGACGTGCACGACGACGAGCGGCACGCCCAGCAGCTTGGCGTAGCGGCCGCCTTCGGTGAGGACGCGGGGCGACTGACCCGGGATCACCCCGGCGATCACCGCGCCGTGAAGGGCTTCGAGATCGATGCCCGCGGTCTGGGATTCCGCCTCGCTCATATATCCTCGTTTCACCAGTCGTGGGGCCGCCGGTCGGGCGGGGCGCCGTGATATTCTGAATGCTACTCTTGCCGGTTCGTTGCCGGATTCGTGATTGCCCGGGTAACCGTCGCGGAAAGCCCGCGCACAACAGCCCGCGGCTCAGACATGAGGGGGTCTCGCATGGGGCGTGGCCGACAGAAGGCGAAGAACACCAAGATCGCCCGTGAGCTCAAGTACGACATGCAGAGCATCAACTACTCTGCGCTCGAACGTGAGCTCGGCTCCCCGACTCGTGAAGACGAGTACGTCGACAAGTGGGCGGACGAGTACGAGGACGAGAAGGCCTGACAGCCCCGAGTCTCCGCCGTACGTCGACGTCTGCTTCTTCTGCGCGCCCTGACGCCGGTCACGCTCGGCGGGCGGCGCGCTGCGCGCGATACTGACGCCACCACGTCCAGAAGCGGTCGAGCTGACGCTTGAGCCAGGCGGCGATGCGCCGCGCCCAGTGGAATTCGGTGCCGAGGACGGCGAGCCCGAGGAACACCACCAGCCAGCCGGGCCCGGGAAGCGGGACGAGGATCAGTCCCCCGACGGCGAGGACCCCGCCGAAGATCGCGACCCCGATGCGGTAGAACCGCTCGAGGAACGGATGCCCCGCCACCCACGATCGCATGCGACGAAGCGTCGCGCGGATCGGCCGGTCGGGCCGCTCGGCCTCGGCGATCTCGTCGCGGATCTCGCGTTCGAGGCCTTCGGCCTCGGCTTTGCGGGGGTCGGGGTTCGCGGGTGCGGACACCCTTCGACGGTAACAACGCCGCTCGCGAATGGGCTGGGAGGCGGGTGGGCAGTCGCCCCACGCCGCGCGGCCCGGCCCGGGGCCTCACGCGCGCCCCCGTCTGCCGTCCCCGCGGTCGCAGAAAGTCACCTCCGTCGCAGAATTCGGCCGTTTCGCTGCGACGCCGATGAAATCCTGCGACGCCGAGAGCAGTGGGGACCCACGTGGGCGGAGGACCGGAGTGCATGCGAGTGACGCAGGCACGGCGGGTGGCGCGGCGCGTGACGCGGGCGCCGCGCAACGCCGCCGCGGGCGGGCGATCAGCTCTCCTGCGAGCCCTCCACCCAGGCGAGGTACTCCTCGGTCACCGTGCCGGTGACGTAGCGGCCGTCGAAGCAGCTCATGTCGAGATCCTCGACGTCGGAGCCCTCGAGGATCGCGGCCTTCAGGTCCTCGACCTCCTGGTAGACCATGTAGTCCGCGCCGAGCTCGGCGGCGATCTCGGGGATCGTCCGCCCGTGGGCGACGAGCTCCAGCCGCGAGGGCATGTTGATGCCGTAGACGTGGGGGTAGCGCACCGGCGGTGCGGCCGAGGCGAACGTGACGCTCTTCGCCCCGGCATCCCGGGCCATCTGGATGATCTCCTTCGACGTCGTGCCGCGCACGATCGAATCGTCGATGAGGAGCACGTTCTTGCCCTTGAACTCACTCGACATCGCGTTGAGCTTCTGACGCACGCTCTTCTTGCGCACCGCCTGCCCCGGCATGATGAACGTCCGCCCGATGTAGCGGTTCTTGTAGAAGCCCTCGCGGTATTCGATGCCGAGTTTGCGCGCGACCTGCATCGCCGCGGGGCGCGACGAGTCGGGGATCGGCATCACGACGTCGATCGCTCCGGGCGGGGTGTACTTCGCGATGGTGTCGGCCAGGCGCTCGCCCATGCGCAGCCGCGCCTCGTAGACCGAGATGCCGTTCATGATCGAGTCGGGTCGGGCGAGGTAGACGTATTCGAACGAGCACGGGATGAGCTTGGGGTCCTTCGCGCACTGACGCGTGTGCAGGTGCCCGTCGAGGTCGATGAAGACCGCCTCGCCGGGGTCGACGTCGCGCACCACTTCGAACTCGCCGTTCTCGAGCACGAGGCTCTCACTGGTGACGACCCACTCGTAGTGCCCGTCGTCGTGGCGACGCGTGCCGAGGATGAGCGGGCGGATGCCGAACGGGTCGCGGAAGGCGAGCAGCCCATGTCCGGCGATGAGAGCGATGGCCGCGTACGACCCCTCCACGCGCTCGTGCACGCGGGTGACCGCGTCGAACACCTGGTCGGGGTCGAGCTCGGGGCCCGAGATCGTCGACTGCAGCTCACCGCCGAGGACGTTCACGAGCAGCTCGGTGTCGCTGGAGGTGTTCAGGTGCCGGCGGTCCTTGTGGAAGAGCTCCTCGGTGAGCTCCCGGGTGTTTGTGAGGTTGCCGTTGTGGATGAGCACGATGCCGTAGGGGGCGTTGACGTAGAACGGCTGCGCCTCCTCCTCGCTGGAGGCCGTGCCCTTGGTGGCGTAGCGGACGTGGCCGAGACCGATCGTGCCGAGCAGCGCCCGCATGTCGCGGGTGCGGAACGCCTCGCGCACCATCCCGCGCGCCTTGTGCATGTGGACCGCGCCGCCCGGCTCCGCCGTGGCGATGCCGGTGGAGTCCTGCCCCCGGTGCTGGAGGAGGAGGAGCGAGTCGTAGATCTCCTGGTTGACGCTCCCGCGCCCGACCATCCCGACGATTCCGCACATGTGGTGTTACTTCGCTCCGATCCGGGGGATGCCGCGATACGCGCCGACCAGGCGCACAGCGCCCCCGTCGACGCCCTTCGCGCCCTGCTCGAACTCGCCGTCCGGCAGGGTGCCGTCGCCGACGACGCCGACCTGCCACGTCGTGATTCCCGCGCGCTGGAGGGCCGCGGTCGCGGCATCCGCTCTGTCGGCGGCGACGACGGCGAAGAATCCGACGCCGAGGTTCCACGTGCCCTCGGTGGCGGTCAGCGAGAGGTCGCCGAGGTCGGCGAGCACCTGGAACACCGAGGGCGGCTCCCACGTCGAGCGATCGACCTCGACCCAGCTGCCGCGCGGCAGCACGCGGGCGAGGTTCGCGGCGAGGCCGCCGCCGGTGACGTGGCTGAGGGCGTGCACGCCGTCGCCGACCTCGTCGACGAGGTCGAGCAGCGGCCGGGTGTAGAGGCGGGTCGGTTCGAGCAGGGCCTCGCCCCAGGTCGTCCCGAAGTCGGCGGCGTGGTCGCCGTAGCCGATCCCGGCCCCGGCGATGATGTGCCGGATGAGGGAGTACCCGTTCGAATGCGGACCGCTCGAGGCGAGGGCGAGGACCGCATCACCCGGGCGCACGCGCTCCGGGCCGAGAACAGCGGATGCCTCGACGACACCGGTCGCCGCCCCGGCGACGTCGTAATCGTTCGGGCCGAGCAGTCCCGGGTGCTCCGCGGTCTCGCCGCCGACGAGCGCCGCTCCGGTCTCGCTGCAGCCGCGGGCGATGCCGGCGACGATGTCGGCGATGCGGGCCGGCACAACCTTGCCGCAGGCGATGTAGTCGGTCATGAACAGCGGTCGGGCGCCGACGACGGCGATGTCGTCGATGACCATGCCCACGAGGTCGAGGCCGATGGTGTCGTGCTTGTCGATCGCCTGCGCGATCGCGACCTTCGTGCCGACGCCGTCGGTGCTCGTGGCCAGCAGCGGCCGCTCGTACCCGCGGAGCGCCGAGGCGTCGAAGAGACCCGCGAAACCGCCGACCCCGCCGAGCACCTCGGGGCCATGGGTGCGCGCGACAGCGTCCTTCATCAGCTCCACGGCCAGGTCGCCCGCCGCGGTGTCGACGCCCGCGGCCGCGTAGGGATTCTCGGGAGAGGAGGGGGAAGTGTCGCCAGGAATGCGGTCCACCCGCTCAGCCTACCCGCGCCGAAACAGCGGCCCTTACACTGGCGGCATGGGCGGTGCCGGCGGTCCGGAGTGGCTGATCCGCGAGGACGCGGGTCGGCCGGTGCTGATCGCCCTCTACCTCCGGCAGGCCCTGGGGATCCGCTCGCCTGATGAGCTGCCGCCGCTGCGCGGCATCCCGTCTCGCGTCAGCGCCCGCAGCGAGCACGCCCAGGCTCTGCTGGAGCGGCAGTGGCGGGAGTTCTGGGCGCTCACCGTCGAGCCGCAGGCGCATCCGTCGCCCGTTCCGCTCGACCTCGTCGACGGGTTCGGCGTGTACGTCGCCGTGCCCACCGAGGGGATGGACGAGCTGCGCGCGGCGATCGAGCCGCATGCGGCCGACGCGATCGAGTTCGCCGAGGACGCGCATGGCCGCTACAGCCGCGACGCGGGCTCGCACAGCGCCTATCGCGCCTACGCCAGCGCGATAGCCGAGCACGAGAGGCAGGTCGGCCGGCGCGCGCACTCGTTCGAGCTGAACGTGCAGGTGCTGCCGCTCGCCCAGCGGGGGGTGTGGTGGATCGGGTCGCTCACCATCGCGGTGACCGACGGGCTGCGCGGTGACATTGCGGCGTTCGACACCGCGATCCACCCGATCATCGCCGAGCTCGCGTGAGGGTCAGTCCTCGCGGGTGAGGGTGTGGTCCACGCGCACCTGACGCGTGCGACGCCCCGAGGTGCGGTCGAGGATCAGCGCGACGGCGCCCATCACCGCGAGGCCGACGGGGATGAAGATCAGCAGCAGGAACCCGAACACCTGGCCGCTGGAGTACTCCAGCCCGGTGTTCTCACTCACCTGCGCGGAGCCGTTGAAGCCGAAGGTGAGGATGAGGGCGGTGAGGATGCCGAGCGCGGCGCCCACCAGCAGGAAGGCGGAGTACTTCGGCGATCGGCGCACGCTGACGGTCTCGATCTCATCCCGTGCGGGGGGATGGATGCCGGGACGCGGCGCCTCATCTGCCATGACCCCATTCTCCCACCCCGCGCCTCGGGCGGCGTCGCGGGGTCGGGGAGAGGGTGGTCGGCGTCAGCGGGGCCGCGTGGTGGGGTCGGGATCGGTGGGCGGCCGCCACGGCGGCGGATCGTCGGAGACGGGGCGGCGGAGATCGTCGACAAGTGTCGTGTCGCGCTGCGCCTGCAGCATCCGTCTGCGTCTGCTGATGACGGCGTCGACGACGAGCACCACGAGTGCCGAGACGAGCAGGCCGAGCCCGGCGAAGACGACGCTCAGCACCCCGGCGACGCGGAAGGCGCCCCCGAGGCTGTCGGAGGCGGGGCCGCCGGGGTTGCCGACGAAGACGTAGAGGAGGGCCAGCGCGACGCCGGAGAGCACGCCGATCACGAGGAACCGACCGTACCGGGGCGAGCGGTGGACGACGGCGGGAATCCGCTCCTCATCGACGACGTGTTCGTCGTCGGGGTTTCCCTGCCAGCCGTCGCGGCCGGCGCGGCCGCGCGCCATGCCCTCATTGTGGCACCGGCGGTGGGGGGTCGGGGCCGTGCGGGTCGGGGCCGTGCGGGGGCCAGGGGGCGTAGGGCCGTGCGGGATCAGGGGCGCAGGGGCAGGAGGTCGCTGATGTCGGCGCGCACTCCGGATGCGTGGATCCGGCCGGCCGCGGCGGCCTCGCCCCACTGCTCGGCGCCGGTGGCGAGGGCGAGCCAGGTCGCGGCGTCCATCTCCACCACGTTCGGCGGGGTTCCGCGCGTGTGCCGCGGGCCCTCGATGACCTGCACCGCGCCGAAGGGCGGCACGCGCACCTCCACCGAGTGACCCGGCGCCTTCTCGGCGAGCAGCTGCAGCAGGTAGCGCACCGCGGTTGCCCGCGCCGGACGCGGTGCGTCGGGCAGGCGCGCGGCGTCGAGGGCGGCGCGTCCCTCGTCGGTGGTGATCTTCCGCGGCATCCCTCCACCGTACGCCGGGGCGGCGCCGGGGCCCGAGTCCCCCGCGAAGGCTCGGCACCCCTCGCTAGGCTGGCCGGGTGAGAATCCTGGTCCTCGGCGCGGGAGCCCGCGAGCACGCGATCGTCCTTGCCCTCCGCGGTGAGGAGGTGCGTCACGAGATCTTCGCGGCTCCCGGCAACGCCGGCATCGCCCGCGACGCCACGATCGTCGAGCTCGACCCCGACAGCCCCGCGGCCGTCACCGGGTTCGCCCTCGCGAACGACATCGACCTCGTGGTGATCGGACCTGAGGCGCCCCTGGTCGCCGGGGTCGCCGACGCCGTGCGCGAGCGCGGCATCCCTGCCTTCGGTCCCAGCCGCGCCGCCGCGCGGCTGGAGGGGTCGAAGGCGTTCGCGAAGCGGATCATGGAGGCCGCGGGGGTGCCCACCGGGCGCGCGACCCGCGCCCGCACGCTCGACGAGGTGGCCGCCGCCCTCGACGCCTTCGGCGCTCCGCACGTGGTGAAGGCCGACGGTCTCGCCGCGGGGAAGGGCGTCATCGTCACCGACGACCGCGATGCCGCTCTCGCCCACGCCGAGACGTACCTCCCGACCGGCCCCGTGCTGATCGAGGAGTTCCTCGCCGGCCCCGAGGTGTCGCTGTTCTTCCTCAGCGACGGCGACCGGGTGCTCCCGCTCAGCCCCGCCCAGGACTTCAAGCGCCTCGCCGACGGCGACGCCGGCCCGAACACCGGCGGCATGGGGGCGTACTCGCCGCTTCCCTGGCTCGCTGAGCGCTTCGGCAGCGAGGCGGCGTTCGTCGACCTCGTGACGAAGGAGGTCGCCGAGCCCGTCATCCGTCAGCTCGACGTCGAGGGAAGCCCCTTCATCGGGCTGCTGTACGCCGGCCTCATCGTCACCGACGCGGGTGTGAAGGTCATCGAGTTCAACGCCCGATTCGGCGACCCCGAGACGCAGGTCGTGCTGCCGCGGCTGGACGAGCCGCTGTCCGAGCTGCTGCTCGCCGCCGCGTCGGGCCGCCTCGAGGGCCGCGCCCGCCCCCGGTTCACCGACGACAAAGCGGTGACCGTGGTGCTCGCCAGCGAGGGGTACCCCGGGCGTCCGCTGACCGGTCGCGTGATCGAGGGGACGGATGCCGCGGAGAGCGTCGCCGGAGTGCACCTCGCCCACGCCGCGACCCGGGTCGACGGCGACGACCTGATCGCCACGGGCGGCCGAGTGCTGAATGTGGTCGCCGTCGCGCCGACGTTCGCCGAGGCGCGCGATCGCGCGTACGACGCGATGGGCCGCATCGCGCTCGAGGGCGGGCAGTTCCGCACCGACATCGCGGCGCAGGCCTGACCCGCCCCGGTCCTCGCCCGGTCGTTGAGCGAGCGCAGCGAGTCGAAACGCCCCCCGGTCGTTGAGCGAGCGCAGCGAGTCGAAACGCCCGCACCCACCCTCGACGCCGCCGCCGCACGTCGCTACGGTGCCGCTATGGCTGAGACCGAGCGCGCGGCAGCGAAGCGCCGCGGCCACGACCTGTTCGACCCGATCGCGGAGCGGTACGTCGCACACGACGGCGTCGACATCGGACCGATCTTCGGATCCGAGGGGCTGCGCATCCGCGGCAAGATCTTCGCGTTCCTGAGCTTCGACGGCCAGCTCATCGTGAAGGTCCCCGCCGAGCGGGCGAACGAGCTGGTGGAGACGACCCCCGCACGCCGCATGGTGATGCGGGAGCGCGAGATGAAGGAGTGGCTCTTCTTCGAGCAGACGGATGCCGCGCTGTGGCCGGCCGCGGTCGACGAGGCGTTCGCGTACGTCGACCGCATCACCCCCTGACATCCGCTGCCGCCCCCGGCGCCCGCCCCGGCCCCCCTCGCGTCGCTCCTCCCCCTCCGTTCGTCGGAGAAACGCCGCATCGGCGGAGCGAAGCGCCTCAGCGATCCGACGACGGTGCGAATCTCCGATGCACGGGGGTGCGGAGGGAGGTCTCGGGGCCGCAGCGCCCGTTGAGCGAGCGGAGCGAGACGAAACGCGACTCCCCACGCCCGTTTCGTCTCGTCGCTGCGCTCCTCGCTCAACGAGCGGGACGACCGGGGGCGACCGGGCCACGCCACGCGCGGCGGCTCGGGATAATGGGCGGGTGACCCACCCCACTGAGATTCCCGGCTGGCGGCACGTCTACTCCGGCAAGGTGCGCGACCTGTACCTCCCGACCGAGGGACCGGAGGATCGGATGCTGGTGGTCGCGAGCGACCGCGTGAGCGCATTCGATCACGTGCTCTCCCCCGGGATCCCCGGAAAGGGCGAGCTGCTCACGCGCCTGAGCCTGTGGTGGTTCGACCGTCTCGGTGTGCCGAATCACCTGCGATCCGGCGAGATCCCCGAGGCGGTGCGCGGACGCACGATGCTCACGCGGCGCCTGGAGATGCTCCCCGTCGAGTGCGTCGTACGGGGTTACCTCACCGGGTCGGGCTGGGCGGAGTATCAGCAGCACGGCACGGTCTGCGACATCCCTCTTCCCGCGGGCCTCGAGAACGGCGACCGCCTGCCCGAACCGCTCTTCACCCCCGCCTACAAGGCACCGCTCGGCGAGCACGACGAGAACATCTCCTTCGACCGCACCGTCGAGCTCGTCGGCCGTGACCGCGCCGAGCAGCTGCGCGACGCCTCGCTCGACATCTACCGCCGGGCCGCGGCGATCGCCGAGGAGAAGGGTCTCATCCTCGCCGACACCAAGTTCGAGTTCGGCGTCGACGACGGCGGCGTCCTGCGCCTGGCCGACGAGGTGCTGACGAGCGACTCGTCGCGCTACTGGGACCGCGCCGCGTGGGAGCGGGGCACCACCCCCGAGGAGCGCATGGCGAGCTTCGACAAGCAGATCGTGCGCGACTGGCTCGCCGCCCACTGGGACCGCACGGGCACCCCGCCCGAACTCCCCGCCGAGATCGTCGAGCGCACCGCGGCCCGCTACCGCGAGCTGATCGACCGCCTCACCGTCTGATCGACCGCCTCACCGCCTCAGCACCGGCGGAGCGCCACGCCCGCATCAGGCGTTGCGCATCGCCTTCAGTCGCGACAGCAGGACCGGCCCGGTGCGGTCGAGTGTCCGTCCGCCGACGATCATTCCCACCGCGAAGACGACGGCTCCCATCACCAGGCCGATGAGTCCCGCGATGAGACCCAGCACCGCGTTGCCGGTGAAGAACGCGATGAGCGCCGTCACCACCGACGGCGCCGACAGCACGATGGCGACGAGCCAGATGCCCAGGAAGGCCAGGCCCTGCACGAAGGTCACGCCCGGCACCCGCTTGAACGGGTTGTCGCCCGGGGCCGCGACGGGCACGACGAACTGCGCGGAAGTGATGGCGCACACGCCGTACGAGATCCCGAGCACGCCGAGACTGGCCCCCAGCACCGCCGGCGCCTGCGTCCAGTCGCCCGAGAACACGAACGGCAGGAGCGTGCCGGCCAGGGTCAGCGGCAGCGCGAGCGTCGCCGCGGCGAGGGTGCGGCCGTAGCGGTCGGCGCGCCCCGAGACCCCGGTCGCCAGCTGGGTGCCGAAGGCGGTGCCGTCGTACGAGATGTCGGCGTAGATGACGATGCCGATCACCAGCGCGATGAGAAGACCGCTCCAGCTGACCGCGGTCAGCGCGTCGCCGCCGCGGGCGTAGAACCACAGGATGACGGGAACGAGCGGCACGACGATGAGCTGGCGCAGGTAGCGCGGGTCGCGCAGCCAGTAGGTCAGCGACCGTGCGTAGATGGCCCCGAAGCCGCCTGTCGGCACCCGCCCGAACCATCCGAGAGCGCCGGGCTTCGCGGCGGCACCCCCGCTGCTCCGCGGCCGCACGAGGGCGTCGCCGAGCGCGCGGCGCCAGAGCACCCACAGGATCACAAGGGTCCCCACGGCGATGAGGAACTTCACCAGGGCCGGAAGGTACTCGCCCGCGGCCGCGGCAGCGGGGATCGCCCAGGCCGCGCCGAGGGGCGTCCACGAGACGACCTCGACCGCGACGGCGACGGTGTCGATGTTCAGCGCGAGTCCGGTGGTGAGGGCGATGATGATCGGGCCCGCGAGCACGAGCGGGATGAAGATCAGCACCCCGGCGATCTCGCGGAATCGCCGGCCGCCGCCGAGGCCCGCCGAGAGCGCCGCCATCGTGCGCGACGCGATGACCGCGGTGAGGATCGCCAGCGGCGCGGCGACCACCCACGCGACGAGCGACGCCGGCGTGCGCGCCCAGGTGGCGACGGTGGCGAGGGCGGCCACCGAGGTCACGATCCCCGGGATGCCGCACACCCCCGCGAGGGTCAGCGCGACCATCATCCGGTCGATCGTCATGGGGAAGGTGACCAGCCGGTCGGGCTCGAGCGTCGTGTCGACCCCCGCGACGAGAACCGGACCGAGCACCCATCCGAGCGTCACGAGGGCGCCGACCCCCACGACGATCGCCGACGCGAGATCGAGCGGAGCCGAACCGAGCAGCACCAGCCCGAGGACGGCGCCCCCCAGCATCCCGACTCCGTAGACGCAGCCGAACAGAAACCCCACGAGCTGCCAGGGGCTTCGCGCCAGCTGGTTGCCGAGGACTCGGAACCGCAGCCTCAGGAGTGTCGCAACCATTCCGGCCCCTCCCCGTGGCGGCGCCCGCCGACGAGGTCGACGAAGCGGTCCTGCAGCGACTGCCCCGCGCGCACGTCGTCGACCGTTCCGGCGACGAGGAGGCGCCCGCCCGCGACGACGGCGACGTGGTCGCACATGCGCTGGACGAGGTCCATGGAGTGGCTCGAGACGATGACGGTGCCGCCGGTGGCGACGTAGCCGGTGAGGATGTCCTGGATGTTCGCCGCCGACACCGGATCGACCGACTCGAAGGGCTCGTCGAGCACGAGCACGCGCGGGGCGTGGACGAGCGCGCAGGCCAGCGCGATCTTCTTCGTCATGCCCGCGGAGTAGTCCACCACGAGCACCCCGCCGGCCTCGGTCATGTCCAACAGCTGCAGCAGGTCGGCCGTGCGCCGGGCGATCTCGTCGTGCGGCAGCCCGAAGAGCATGCCGGTGTAGGTCACGAGCTGCTCGCCGGTGAGGCGGTCGAACAGCTTCACCCCGTCGGCGAGGTTTCCGAGCATGCGCTTGGCCTCGACCGGATGCCGCCACACGTCGACCCCGTGGATGAAGGCCTGTCCGGCGTCGGGCTGAAGGAGCCCCGTGGCCATCGACAGTGTGGTGGTCTTGCCGGCTCCGTTGGGTCCCACCAGGCCGTAGAACGATCCGGTCGGAACCGTGAGGGTGAGTCCCTCGACGGCGACCTTCTCACCGAAGCGCTTGTGCAGACCGGTGAGCTGCATCGCCGCCGAAGGCGGTGCGGTGGTGCGGAATTCGTTCACATCGCTCCATCCGTCGACGCGCCGATACACCAGCGCCCGTACAGCATTCCGGAAACCGCTCGCCGCGGCAACTCGGGCCGGGCACGAGGGTCCCGATAGGGTGAGTCCCGCCATTCTCGGAAGGAACCTCCCCCATGCCCATCTGGAAGCTGCACGGAGACGGCCGCACCGTCGCACCCGGAAGCGTCGTCGGCCCGCGCGAACGCCTGAACTGGGGCGCGACGGTGGCCCTCGGCATCCAGCATGTGGTGGCGATGTTCGGCGCGACCTTCCTCGTGCCGGTGCTCACGGGCTTCCCGGTGTCGACCACGCTGCTCTTTTCCGGCGTCGGCACGCTGCTCTTCCTCCTCATCACCCGCAACCGCCTCCCCAGCTACCTGGGGTCGTCGTTCGCCTTCATCGCGCCCGTCACCGCGGCGACCGCCTCGCAGGGCATGGGGTCGGCGCTGGCCGGGATCGTCGCGGTCGGGGTGCTCCTGGCCGCCGTCGGCGTCGTGGTGCAGCTGGCCGGCCTCGGGTGGATCGAAAGGCTCATGCCGCCGGTCGTGGCGGGGGCCATCGTCGCCCTCATCGGCTTCAACCTCGCCCCGGTGGCGTGGGACAGCTACCAGCAGCAGCCGGTGATCGCGACCGTGACGCTGACCGCCGTCATCCTCTTCAGCGTGCTCTTCCGCGGGTTCCTCGGACGCATCTCGATCTTCCTCGGCGTCGTCGTGGGCTACGTCGTGGCGCTCCTCGTGGGCGCCGTCGACTTCACCGCCGTCGGCGAGGCGGCATGGGTAGGCCTTCCCCAGTTCCAGATCGCCGACTTCACCTCACCCGGCACGTGGAGCGTCATCGCGATGTTCCTTCCCGTCGTGCTGGTGCTCATCGCAGAGAACGTGGGCCACGTCCGCGGGGTGGCGACGATGACGGATGCCTCCGTGAACCGCTCGACCGGCCGCGCCCTCATCGCCGACGGCGCGGCGACGACCCTGGCAGGATTCTTCGGCGGCTCGGGAACGACGACCTACGGCGAGAACATCGGCGTGATGGCGGCCACGCGGGTGTACTCGACCGCGGCGTATTGGGTCGCCGGGTCGACCGCGATCCTGCTGAGCCTCTCACCGAAGGTGGGCGCGGTGTTCAACTCCATCCCCGCGGGGGTGCTCGGCGGGGTCACCACCGCGCTGTACGGACTGATCGGCATCATCGGCATCAAGATCTGGGTCGACAACCGGGTGGACTTCTCCCGGCCCGTCAACCAGTACACCGCCGCCGTCGCCCTCGTCGTGGCGATCGCCGGATTCACCCTCGAGTGGGGCGACGTGCAGCTCGGGGCGATCGTGCTGGGCACGGCCGCGGCGCTGGTGATCTACCACCTCGGCAACGCCATCGCGCGCTGGCGTCGCACCGGCGCCGACGACGGCGGCCCGCTTCCGGCGGTGGGACCGCTCGGCGGCGACCCGGTGGACCGGTGACGGGTCAGGTCGAGTCGCGTACGACCAGCTCTGTGCCGAGGATCGTCGCGTGCGGCGGCTTTCCTCCCGCGAGCAGGTCCAGCAGCACCCCCGCCATCTGCTCGCCCTGCTGCAGGGAGGGCTGACGCATCGTCGTCAGCGCCGGCTGCACCGCCACCGCGATGGGCGAGTCGTCGAACCCGACGACGGCGACGTCTTCGGGAACGCGGCGCCCGGTGCGACGCAGCACCTCGACGGCCCCCTGGGCCATGAGGTCGCTCGCGATGAACAGCCCGTCGAACTCCACCCCGCTGTCGATGATGCGCTCCATCGCGCGCATCCCCCCGTCGGTGGTGAAGTCGCCGTCCTCGACGGCCACCTCTTCGAGACCCTCGGCCGCCAGCGCCTCGCGGAACCCCGCCAATCGGTCGACACCGGCCGCCATCGTCAGCGATCCCGTGATGGTCGCGATCCGGCGCCGGCCCTTCGCGATCAGGTGCGCCGCGGCATCCTTCCCGCCCTGCAGGTTGTCGACGTCGACGTAGTAGTCCTGCGGGCCGAGCCGGTGCGGGCGACCGCCGTAGACGACCGGGAGAGCGCTGGCGATCCGGTCGAGGAAGGTGTCGCTGGTGTGGTGCGACACCACCACGGCGCCGTCGACCGAGCCGCTGCGCAGGTAGCTCGTCGTCTTGTCGCCGGGGTCGTCGCTGGCGATGAAGAGGTTCAGGACGTAGTCCGAGCGGCTCAGGCGACGGTTGATGCCCGACACGATCGCCGCGAAGAACGGGTCGCCGAAGAATCGCGTGGTGTCCTCGGGCACGATGAGGGCGACCGCGTGGGTCTGCCGGCTGGCGAGCGAGCGCGCGGCGCGGTTGGGCACGTAGTTCAGCTCGGCGATGGCACGCCGCACCGACTCCAACGCGGCCGGGCTCACCGCCGTCGACCCGTTGACCACGCGCGACACCGTGGAGCGGGAGACACCGGCGGCTGCCGCGACCTCCTCGATGGTCGCGGCGGCCCTGGTATCAGTGCTCATCGCGGTGCCGGCGCTCATCGCCGGTGTGCGTGCTCATGGGATGCCTCCTTGCCCGCGGGGCACCCGCCTCGCGGTCGACGCTACGACAGGGCCTCCGGGTGGACGTCGTCGAGCTCTCGTGTTGCGATGATACGGCGGTACTCGCGGCCGGAGTCCTTGACCGTGCGCACCTGGGTGTCGTAGTCGACCCTGACGATGCCGAATCGCTTCTCGTATCCCCACGCCCACTCGTAGTTGTCCAACAGCGACCAGTAGAAGTAGCCGCGCACATCGACGCCGGATTCGGCGGCATCCAGAACCGCACCGAGGTGCGCCCGGAGGAACTGCGTCCGCTCCGCATCCGGCACCCGCAGCTCGCTGCCGTCGACGATCACCTCGTCGTCGTATGCCGCACCGTTCTCGGTGACGTAGAGGGCGACACCGGCCGGCTGGGCGTACTCGTCCCACGTGCGCCGCAGCAGACGCGTCAGCCCCTCGGGCTGCACCTCCCAGTTCATCGCGGTGCGCGCGAGTCCGCGGTCATGCCAGAAGATCGCGTCGGATGCCGGGAACGGCGACGCCGTGGCGCGGTCGGTCGGCGCATCGCCGCGGGGCGGGGGCACGACCGGCGGCGTGCCTCCGACGAGCTCGCCGTGGTAGTAGTTCACCCCGAGCGTGTCGAGCGGCGCGCTGATCGCGGCGAGGTCGCCGGGGCGCACCGCGTCGGTGAACACGGCGACGGCAGCGGCATCCTTCTTCTCGAAATCCGACAGGATGTCGGCCGGATACGCGCCGCGGAAGACCGGGTCGAGGAACCAGCGGTTGAACTGTCCGTCGATGCGTCGTGCCGCGTCGACGTCGGCCGGGTCGGTGGGGTCTGCGGGATCGGCCACCGTGAGGTTCAGGGTGATGCCGAGCGTCAGCGACGCGTCGCGGGCGCGGAGCTCGCGCACTGTCTGCCCGTGGCCGAGGAGCAGGTGGTGGGAGGCGAGCATGCCCTCGGCCATGCTGAACCGCCCGGGCGCGTGGATCCCAGCCGTGTAGCTGAGGAACGATGCGCACCACGGCTCGTTCAGCGTCGTCCACACGTCGACCCGATCGCCGAGCGCGTCGTGCATGTCGAGGGCGTACTCGGTGAACAGGTCTGCGATGTCGCGGTTCGCCCAGCCGCCCCTCTCCTGCAGGGCCTGCGGGAGGTCCCAGTGGTAGAGCGTCAGCCAGGGGAGGATGCCGGCGTCCAGCAGCTCGTCGACGAGGCGTCGGTAGAAGTCGACGCCCGCCTGGTTGAGCGCCCCGCCGTCGGGGCGCACCCGCGACCACGACGTCGAGAAGCGGTAGGTCTGCAGGCCCATGTCCTTCATCAGCGCCACGTCGTCGCGATAGCGGTGATAGTGGTCGCACGCCACGTCGCCGTTGTCGCCGTTGATGACGGCGCCGGGCACACGGCTGAAGGCGTCCCAGATGGAATCGCGTCGTCCGTCCTCGTGCGCGGCACCCTCGATCTGGTAGGCGGCGGTGGCCGCGCCGAAGAGGAAACCGGGTGGGAAGGCGCGGGCGCCCGTGACGTCGAGGCGGGGGTCCTCGGTGAGGTCGATGGTCATGTCAGCCTTTCACTGCTCCTGCCATGATGCCGCTGATCAGCTGCTTGCCCGCGATGATGAACAGGATGAGCAGGGGGATCGTCGCCATGACGGCGCCGGCGAGCACGATGGAGTAGTCGATGTAGTAGCCCGACTGCAGCTGGCTGAGCGCCGTCTGCAGGGTGGGGTTCTGGGGACTCAGGACGATCAGCGGCCACAGGTAGTCGGTCCACGCCGTCATGAAGGTGAAGAGCCCGAGGATCGCCATGGCGGGGCGGGCGGCCGGGACGCCGACGGTCAGGAACGTGCGGAACTGGCCGGCCCCGTCGACGCGCGCAGCCTCGATGAGCTCGTCGGGGATGACGTCGACGAGGTACTGCCGCATGAAGAACACGCCGAAGGCGGTCACGAGGGTGGGCACGATGACCGCGCCGATCGTGCCGGTCCAGCCGAGCTCGCGCATGACCATGAAGAGCGGGATGATGCCCAGCTGCGTCGGGATCGCCATGGTGGCGATGACGAAGAGCATCAGGCCGTTCCGGCCGCGGAACTTCAGCTTCGCGAAGGCGTAGCCGGCGATCGTCGAGAACGTCACGACCGAGATCGTGATGATGCCCGAGATGACGATCGAGTTGCCCAGGGCCAGCCAGAACGGGATGGCGTCGAGGACGCGAGCGGCGTTGGCGAGGAAGTTGCCGCCCGGAATGAGGGGCAGGGTCTCGCCGCGCGTGGAGTTCTCGCCGCTGGCCACGACGAACGACCACCACAGCGGATAGACGCTGCCGATGATGAACGCGGCGAGCAGTCCATAGGTGAGGAAGCCCGGGCGACTGCCGATGCCGGCGTTGCCGGTCTCGCCGCCGCGGCGGCGCTTCGCGGGCCGTTCGGGCGGGTCGGTGTCGAGGGTCTCGACCTGTACCGCCGGAAGCGGATCGGGGATGGTGATGCTCACTTGACCCCTCCAAGGGCTCGGGTCTGACGCTGGGCGATTCGACGTGCCTTGCGGTCGGATCGGGAGTCGGATGTCGCGATGCGACGTGCGATCAGGAAGTTGAGGATGCCGAACAGCACGATCAGGAGGAACAGCAGCCAGGCGACGGCGGATGCCTCACCGAGGTTCTTGCGGAAGAAGGCGAGATCCCAGAGGAAGAGCACCAGGGTCTGGAACTGACGGTCGCTGCCGCCGATCCCCCCGGCCGCCGAGACGTCGAACAGGCGCGGTTCTGCGAAGATCTGCAGTCCGCCGATGGTGGCGGTGATGATGACGAAGATCAGCGTCGGGCGGATCGTCGGGATCGTGATGGAGAAGAAGCGGCGCACCGGACCGGCGCCGTCGATGGCGGCGGACTCGTACAGGTCGCGCGGCACCGCCTGCATGGCGGCAAGGAGGATGAGGGCGTTGTAGCCGGTCCACCGGAAGTTGACCATGATCGCGATCGCGAGGTGGCTGAGGAACCGGTCCTGCTTCCACTGCTGGTCGGCGATGCCGAACAGGTTCAAAAGGTTGTTGGCCAGGCCGTCGACGTCGCTGAAGATGCTGGAGAAGATCAGGGCGACCGCGACCGGGGTGACCACGAACGGCAGCAGAACGCTCATCCGCCAGAAGGTGGGGGCGCGCAGGCCCCGGTCGAGGAGGTAGGCGACGATAAGGGCGATCGTCAGCTGCGGAATGGCCGAGAGCAGGAAGATGCTGATGGTGTTGAACAGCGCGTTCCAGAACATCCGGTCGTTCAGGATCTCGACGAAGTTGCCGAGACCGACGAACCCGCTCTGGCCCAGCAGCAGGTCCCAGTCGTAGAGGGAGACGTTGAGGGTGTAGAGCAGCGGGAAGAGGCCGACGACGCCGAAGAGGAGGAAGAACGGGGCGACGTAGAGATAGGGCGAAACCTTCTGGTCGGCCTTCGACAGTCGCTGACGGAACGGCGACCGGGTGGGCCGCGGCATCCGGTCCTTCGCCTGCGGATCGCGGGCCGGTGCCGACGTCGTCGGCGACAGGGTCGCAGTCATGTGGGAATCCTCTCGGTGGAGATGGTCGGGGCCTCCGGGCACGCCCGGAGGCCCCGTGTCTCACGGTCGGCTCAGCCGACCACTTCCTGGAGCAGCTGCAGCGCTTCCTGCCAGGCGCCCTGCGTGTCGGTGTCACCCTGGTCGAGCGACGTCAGCGCCGGGCCGAAGACGTTCTCCTGGATGACCGAGTCGTCCGGACCCTTGAACTGCGCCTGCACACCCTGAGCGCGCTCGGCGAGGATGGCACCGACGGGGGCGTCGTTGAAGAACTCGTTCGGCGTCGCGTCGGCGGCCAGGGTCTCCTGGGCCTCGATGGTGGACGGGAAGGTGCCGGCCGCCTCGAACTGCTTGATCTGCTGCTCGGGCTGCGTCAGCCAGTCGGCGAGCTTGGCCGCCTCCTCCGGGTGCTCCGACGTGGTGGGAACGGTCAGGAAGGCGCCGCCCCAGTTCGCCGCGCCGCCGGGGAAGACGTCTGCGAAGTCCCACCCGCTGGCGGCGTCGCCGCCGCCGGCCTCGACCTGGCCCTGCACCACACCGAGCATCCAGCCCGGGCAGACGAAGGTCGCGAAGGTGCCGTCGACGAACGACTTGCCGCCGTTCCAGTCCCAGGCGCTCTGGGCGGCCGACAGGCCATCCTCGGTCGCGGCGCCCAGCAGCTGGAAGCGCTCCTCGAGGTCGCTGTTGCCCTCGACGTTCAGCTCGCCGTCGGCGGTGTAGTACCCCTCGGGAAGCTGGTTGACCATGGCGTTCCAGACGAAGCCGGAGTGGTCGTACCAGGCCTTGCCGGTGGCCTCGTTGTACTGACGGCCCACGTCGAAGTAGTTCTCCCAGTCGCCCCCGAGAAGTGCCGCGACCTCTTCACGATCGGTCGGGAGGCCGGCCGCCTCGAAAGCCGGACGGTTGTAGCAGATGCCCTGGGGGCCGATGTCGGTGCCGTAACCGATGACACGGCCCTCGGCGTCGGTGGCCTGGTCGTACTTCCACTCGAGCCAGTCGCCCTTGCGGTCCTCGATGCCGTAGTCGCGCAGGTCGGTGAACCGGTCGGCGACGCCCATGATCTCGCCGAGCCACCCCTCCTCGACCGCGACGATGTCGGAGAGTCCCGAGCCGGCGGCGAGCTTGGTGAAGGCGTCGGTGCGGGCGTTGCCGCCGGTGTCGATGTTGGTGGCCTCGATCGTGATGCCGGGGTTGGCCTCTTCGTACTCGGCGTAGAGGTCGTCGTAACCGAAGGTGCCGAATGTGGTGATGGTGAGGGTGATGTCCTCGCCGGCATTGCCGCCCGCGGCGTCACCGCCGGAGGAGCTGCAGCCCGCAAGAACGAGGGCAGTGGATGATGCGATCGCAGCCGCGACGGCCGCGTTGCGCATGGTGGATGACGTCACGATCACTCCTTTGTGGGTGGATGAGCACGATGCTGTGTCGGCGACACGGTGCGAGTTTGACGTGTCCGTGGAATCGCTCCCACGGATTTCGGATGACGTTATGGGATCGCTCTCACGGAAGTCAAGGGAGCGCTCCCAAGAAGTTTGGTAACGATCAGATCACGACAGTTTGCGGAGTGGTGGGTCGTAAGATGGGGACGTGCCCACCATCGTCGTCGACGTCATGCCCAAGGCCGAGCTGCTCGACCCGCAGGGGAAGGCCGTCGCCGGAGCCCTCACGCGGCTCGGTGTCGACCGCTTCTCGGGCGTCAGGATCGGCAAGCGTTTCGAGCTGACCGTGGACGGCGAGGTAGACGACGAGGTGCTTGCGACGGCCCGTCGCATCGCGGCCGAGGTGCTGTCGAACGACGTGATCGAGGACGTCGTCGGCATCGAGGTCGTCGAGTGACCGCCCGCGTCGGCGTCATCACCTTCCCCGGAAGTCTCGACGACGTCGACGCGCGCCGCGCCGTCCGGCTGGCCGGCGGCGAACCGGTCGCGCTGTGGCACGGCTCGCACGACCTCGAGGGGGTCGACGCGCTCATCCTTCCCGGTGGCTTCAGCTACGGCGACTACCTGCGGGCCGGGGCGATCGCCGCTCTGGCGCCCATCATGTCGGAGGTCACCGACGCCGCCCGGGGCGGCATGCCCGTGCTCGGGATCTGCAACGGGTTCCAGATGCTCGTCGAGGCTCACCTGCTGCCCGGCGGCCTGATCCGCAACGCCCATCAGCAGTTCATCCGCCGCGACCAGCGTCTGCGCGTGGAGAGCACGTCGACGGCGTGGACGGCCGACTTCGCCGACGGCGAGGAGATCACCATCCCCCTGAAGAACGCCGACGGCGGCTACATCGCCGACGCCGACACCCTCGCCCGCATTGAGGGCGAGGGTCTCGTGGCGTTCCGCTACCTGGGCGTGAACCCCAACGGCTCGCTCAACGACATCGCGGGCCTGCGCAACGAGCGCGGCAACGTCGTCGGCCTCATGCCGCACCCCGAGCACGCGGTCGAAGAGGGCTTCGGCCCCGACACCCGGCTCGCCATGCGTTCGGGTGTCGACGGCCGCCGGTTCTTCACCTCCGCCATCGCTTCGCTGGTCGCCGCCGCCTGAGCCGCGCGCGGCGTCGCGCCCGGCGGCCGTCGGGAGGAGATCCGCACATCGGAGGGCGCGCAGCGCGACGTCGACCTCCGGTGTGCCGATCTCCTCCCGTGCGCGGCCGAGCGCGGGCGCGCAACGCGGCCCGGCGGGCGGGTCAGACCGTGCCGGCGGGGGGCCAGACGCCGATGATCAGCGCCATGACAACGAAGGTCGCGAGCTCGTGACCGATCGTGAGCACGGTGAGCGACGACGGCCGACCCTCGAAGGCGTCGTGCGTGATGATCCGGGCGGCCGTGAACCCCGCCCACAGGATGATCGCGGTACCGAGCGCTGCGAGGAGGTACCCGCCCCCGTAGAAATGCCACGCGATGTTGATGGCCCCGGCGAGGACCCACGCGGTGACGAAGCTCACGAGGACCGTGACCAGGATCGGGATGACCGCGGTGGCGCCGGGTCGGTTCATGTCGACGTTCGCCAGCCGGGCCCAGCGGGTGCCGAACACCTTGGGTGCGTAGAAGACCGATCCGACGCCCAGCGTCGAGGCCGTGGCGATCAGCACCGCCCAGTAGTTGATCTCGGGAACCATATTCATCCCGGCACGCTCGGCCGCCTCCTGCCGCTGAACCTACTCCCGCCGCGGCGGGTAGCGTGGGAGTGGTGAGTGCGAATCTCGTCGTGTCCGTTCCGACCGCCCAGCTCGCCGCCGATCTCGAGCCCCTGCCCGGCGGGGTCGAGGTGATCCAGTGGGCCATGGACGGTCCGCCGCCGAGGCCCCGCATCGACATCGTCGTGCCGCCCTACATGTCGCTCGCCGACGCGGTGCCGCTCCTCGACCAGGTCGAGACCCGCCTGGTGCAGAGCCAGTCGATCGGGTACGACGGCATCGAGGATATTCTCCCGCCGACATACACCTTCGCCAACGCCTCCAGCGTGCACGAGACATCGACCGCCGAGCTCGCGGTGGCCCTCGCGCTGGCCGCGCAGCGGCAGATCCCCGACTTCGTACACGCCCAGGCCGAAGGCCGCTGGGCCCCGGAGCGGGCAGCGAGTCTCGCCGACCGCCGCGTCCTGCTCCTCGGCTACGGCGGCATCGGCAAGGCGATCGAAGCGCGACTTTCGGGCTTCGAGGTCGAGCTCACGCGGGTGGCATCCCGGCACCGCGAGGAAGACGGGGTCATCGTTCACGGCGTCGACGAGCTCCCCGACCTCCTGCCGTATGCCGAGATCGTGATGGCGTCGCTGCCCGGCGGCGACGCGACGCGCCACCTTGTCGACGACGCGTTCCTCGCCGCCCTCCCAGACGGCGCGCTCATCGTCAACGTCGGGCGCGGACCCCTCGTCGACACCGACGCGCTCGTCGATCACGCCCGCCGCGGACGCATCCGCGCAGCCCTCGACGTCACCGATCCCGAGCCGCTGCCCCCGGGTCATCCGCTCTGGTCGACCGAGGGCGTCCTCATCGTGCCGCACGTCGGCGGGGCCTCGAGCGCGATGCGCCCGCGGATCGCACGACTCGTCCGCCGCCAGATCGAGCGGATGTCGCGGGGCGAGGCCCCGCTGAACGTCGTCCTCGGCGGCTGACGCCGCCGTCTCCTCAGGCGCGCGGCGCGCGCGCCGCCTCCTCGATCAGCTGCAGCAGGCGCGCGGCGACGCTCACCGCGATGACGGCCGGGGCCTTGCCCGACACCTCCGGCACGCCGATGGGCGTCGTCACCCGCGCCAGATCTTGGTCGGTGTGGCCGAGCTCTCGGAGTTGGGAGGTGAACCGCGTCCACTTCGACCGCGAGCCGATCAGGCCGATCGATGCGAGGTCGCCGCGGCGGAGGGCCTGATCGACGAGGGCGAGATCCTCGACGTGATCGTGCGTCATCACGACGACGTGCGCGCCGGGCGGCAGCTCGGCGATCACCGCCTCGGGCACCGGCGCATGACGCACCCGCACCGTCGCGACCGCATCGGCGAACAGTCCGCTCCGACCCGGCACGCCGAGCCGCGCACCCTCGACCATCTCGGCGCGCCCGTCGATGAGCCACAGCTCGATCTCGTGACGGGCGAGCACACGGGCGAGCTCCAGCCCGACATGGCCCACGCCGAAGATCGCGACCGTCGGCACCACGCGCACGGGTTCCAGCAGCATCGTCACCTCTCCCCCGCAGCACTGCACACCGTACTCGGTCGCAGCCTTGTCGCTGAGGGTGAGCGTCAGCAGCCGCGGTTCGTTCTCGCCCGCGTCGATCATCTCCCGGGCGGTGGCGATGGCGGTCTCCTCCAGATTGCCGCCGCCGACCGTGCCGAAGAGCCGCTCGGGCGAGACCACGAGTTTCGCGCCGCCGTTGCGCGGGGCATGGCCCCGCACCGCGGCGAGGGTGACGAGCACCGCCGGCACGCGGGCATCCCGCAGCCGCCGGAGCTCGTCGACCCAGTCCACCGCGGCCTCCGTTCAGCGCGCGACGGGCGCCGCGGAGCGTGCGGCCTCGATCGCCCAGAAGACCGCCTCGGGGGTGGCCGGTGAGGCGAGCTCGACGCTGCGCCCCGGCTCCCCGAAAGCCGCGACAGCCTCACGCAGCGCCTCGCGCACCGCGAACGCGAGCATGAGCGGCGGCTCCCCCACGGCCTTCGACCCGTACACCGCGCCGTCCTCGCGGGCGTCGGCGAAGAGGTGCACGTGGAACTCCTCCGGCATCTCCGAGAAGCTCGGCAGCTTGTAGGTGCTCGCCGACGTCGTCAGCAGCCGCCCCCGGCCGGGGCCCTCGGAGGTGTCCCACCGCAGATCCTCGAGGGTGAGCCATCCCGCCCCCTGCACGAACCCGCCCTCGACCTGACCCCGGTCGATCTGGGGCGAGAGCGAATCGCCCACGTCGTGGACGATGTCCACGCGCCGCAGTCGGTAGGCTCCGGTGTACCCGTCGACCTCGACCTCGGCGGCCGCGGCACCGTAGGCGAAGTACTTGAAGGGTGAACCCGTCATGCGCTCCTGATCCCAGGAGAGCCCCTCGGTGCGGTAGTACCCCGCGGCGAAGAGCGGCACCCGCGAGAAGTACGCGGCAGAGGCCACCTCGGCGAAGGGCACCGAACGCTGCAGGTGCGGGGCGGCGACGTGACCGCCGCTGAAGACGAGGTGTTCCGGATCGGTGCCCAAGAGCCCGGCGGCGACCCCCGTCATCCGCTCTCTGATCTGCTCGCAGGCGTTCTTGATCGCCGCGCCGTTGAGGTCGGCGCCCGACGACGCCGCCGTCGCGGAGGTGTTCGGCACCTTGTCGGTGCGCGTCGGCGCGAGCCGCACCTGGCTGAGCGGCACTCCCAGCGCGGTCGCGGCGACCTGCCGCATCTTGGTGTGAAGGCCCTGCCCCATCTCGGTGCCGCCGTGGTTGATCAGCACCGAGCCGTCTTTGTAGACGTGCACGAGCGCGCCCGCCTGGTTGTAGGCGGTGAAGTTGAACGAGATGCCGAACTTCACCGGCGTCAGCGCGATCGCGCGCTTGACGTCGTCGTGCTCGGCGTTGAAGGCCGCGATCGCGGCCCGCCGATCGTCGACCCGTGCCTCGGCGTGGAGGGTCCGCCAGATCGCGGGCATCCGCTCGGCGTCCTTCACCACCTGCCCGTAGGGGGTGTCCTGCCCCGGGGCGTAGAAGTTGCGGCTGCGCAGCTCCGCCGGATCGAGGCCGAGCGCGGGGGCGGTGCGCCCCAGGATGTCTTCGATGAGGAACACCCCCTGCGGGCCACCGAACCCCCGGAACGCGGTCTGCGAGGTCTTGTGGGTCTGGGCGACACGGCCGACGACGTGGACGTTCGGGATCCAGTAGGCGTTGTCGACGTGGCAGAGCGCGCGGCTCATCACCGGCTCCGACAGGTCGAGCGCCCAGCCGCCGTCGGAGGTGAGCGTCGCCTCCAGCGCCTGCAGGAGCCCGTCGTCGTCGAAGGCGACCCGCCAGGAGATGTGGAAGGGGTGCCGCTTGCCGGTCATCGTCAGATCCTGCGTGCGGTTCAGGCGCAGCCGCACCGGGCGCCGCGTGATGCTCGCCCCGAGCGCGGCGATGGCCGCCAGCCCGTGCGGCTGCATCTCCTTGCCGCCGAAGGCGCCGCCCATCCGAAGAGACTGCACGGTGACCTGGTGCGACGGCAGGTCGAGCACGTGCGCGATGATCTCCTGCGTCTCGCTCGGGTGCTGGGTCGATGACTCGACGAAGATCTGCCCCTCCGAGTCGATGCGCGCGAGCGCCGCGTGGGTCTCGAGGTAGAAGTGCTCCTGGCCCGAGAACGCGGTGACGCCCTCGAACACGTGCGCCGCCTCGGCGAGCGCTGCGGTGGCGTCGCCGCGGGCGAGGGTGCGCTGCGCGCCCTGGAACGACTCGGCGGCGATCGCCTCCTCGAGGGTGACGATGCTCGGAAGCGGCTCGTAGGTCACTTCGACGGCGGCCGCGCCGAGCCGGGCCGCCTCGGGGCTCTCGCCGAGCACCCAGGCGAGGGCGTGCCCGTGGTACATCGCCTCGGTGGGGAAGAGCGGCTCGTCGTGCTTGACGCCGGCGTCATTGACGCCCGGAACGTCTTCCGCCGTGAGCACTCGGATGACCCCGGGAACGCTGTACGCCGGGAGGACGTCGAGGCTCGCGCGCGCGTGGGTGTGGGTCGACTGCACCGGCCAGGCGGTGAGGACCCCCATGGTCTCGACGGCGAGGTCGTCGGTGTACATCGCACGGCCGGTGACGTGAAGGGCCGCGCTCTCGTGCGCGACGGAGCGGCCGACGACCGGGTCGGCGGGGCGGCGGGCGAGATCGCTCATCGGGCCACCGCCTCCGCCGTGGGCCCCGGATGCCGCGCGAAGAGCTTCCGCAGAGCGTTCTCGAGCATCGCCGCACGGTAGGCCGCGCTCGCGCGGTGGTCGGACATCGGGGTGCCCTCGGCGCCGAGCACCGGGGCGACCTCGCGTACGGTGGCGAGGCTCCATTCGCGGCCGATGAGCGCCTGCTCGGTGGCGCGCGCACGAACGGGGGTGGCGGCGACGCCGCCGAGGCCGATGCGCGCATCGACGACGACGCCGTCCCGCAGCTCGAGCACGAACGCGACGGCGACGCTGGAGATGTCGTCGAAGCGGCGCTTGGCGATCTTGTGGAACGCGGCGAGCTCGCCGCGCGGGGCGGGGAAGCGCAGCGCGCGGATGATCTCGTCGTCGCGCCGCAACGACTGCCGGTAGCCGGTGAAGTATTCCTCGAGAGGCACGTCTCGCTCGCCGTCGCGCGAAGCGAGCGCGACGCTCGCGCCGAGGGCGAGGAGTGCGGGCAGCGAATCGCCGATGGGCGACCCCGTTCCGAGGTTCCCGCCGAGCGTCGCGCGGTTGCGGATGAGCGGCGAGGCGAACTGCGGCAGCAGTTCGGAGAGGAGCGGCACGCGATCGCCGAGCGCGGCGGCGATCTCGGTGAGGGTGAGGGCGGCGCCCAGCTCGATCTCGTCGTCCGTGACGCGGACCGCCCGCAGCTCGGGCAGCCGGTCGATCGCGACGACGAGCGGCGCCCGCACACCGCGGAGGTTCACGTCGACGCCCCAGTCGGTCGCCCCGGCGACCAGGCGCGCATCGGGCTCGCTCGCGAGGAGGGCGATCGCCTCGTCGAGCGTCGCCGGCCGCACGAAGCGGGCGCCGTCGACGGTCACGTCGGTCGGGACGGGCGCAGGGGCCGGATGCCGCAGGCGCGCCGCCAGCGGATCGTCGCCGTCCGGCATCCCGAGCTCATATGCCGCATCGCGAATAGGCCGGTACCCGGTGCAGCGGCACAAGTTGCCGCTCAGCGCATGCAGGTCGAACCCGTTCGCCCCGACGTGGGTGTGCGGCTCGCCGGGGAGCGGGTCGCCGTCCGGCCCGGACACCCGGTCGCGCCGGTAGTACTCCCCCGCCATGCTGCAGACGAAGCCGGGCGTGCAGTAGCCGCACTGCGACCCGCCGCCCGACGCCATGACCTCCTGCACCGGGTGCAGCGCTTCGGGGGTACCGAGGCCTTCGGCGGTGACGATCTCCTGTCCGCGGAGCGCCTGGGCGGGAACGAGGCACGAGTTCACTGCGGTCCACGCCGCGCCCGCGGCATCCGTGCTCGGCGTGGCGATGAGCATCGCGCACGCGCCGCACTCGCCCTCGGCGCACCCCTCTTTGCTTCCGGTCAGGCCGCACGAGCGCAGCCAGTCGAGGGCGTTGGTGTGCACAGGCACGCCCTCGAGCGAGCGGAGCGCACCGTTGACGGTGACTTCGTCGACAGTCACCTCGGCGACCGGTTCAGCATCCAGACGGTCTTCAGCCACGAGCGCGCTCCATCTTCGCGATTGTACGGGCCGCTCGAGGCGAGCGGCCCTCGCGCGCCCCACCGCCCCGCGCACCATCCGTCACACCCCCGAAACACCGCGCGGCCCCCCGCGAAACGTCGGCGCCATAGCGTCGCCTGATCACGTCCCTGCGCTCCACCCGCACGAGAAAGAGCCAACACCCGATGGCAACACACAGCACCCTGAGCCGCCGCGGTCGCCTCGCCGCCGGCGCGGCCGCGTTCCTCGCATCCGCCCTCGTCCTCGCCGGCTGCGCCTCCGGCGGCACGACCACCGCCGCCGCCGGCGGCGACAGCGCCGAAGAGGCGTCGTACGGCGAGATCAGCGTCCAGTACTCCTGGATCAAGAACGAGGAGTTCGCCGGCGAGTTCTACGCCTACGAGAACGGCTACTACGACGAGGCCGGCTTCGACGAGGTCATCGGCATCTCCGGCCCTGACACTGGTGTCGCAAAGCTCCTCTCCGGCACGGTGCAGGTCGCCCTCAGCGACGCCGCGTCGGTCGGCGCCGCGATCGCCGAGGAGGAGGCGCCGCTGAAGATCATCGGCGCGACCTTCCAGAAGAACCCGTTCACGATCCTGTCGCTCGCCGACGGCGGCAACATCACCACCCCCGAAGACCTCATCGGCAAGACGATCGGCGTGCAGGACTCCAACGCCTCGGTCTTCGCGGCGCTCCTCAACGCCAACGACATCGACCCGGCCGACGTCAACGTCGTGCCGGTCGACTTCGACCCGACGCCGCTGATGAACGGCGACGTCGACGGCTTCATGGCGTACCTCACCAACGAGGCCCTCACGGTCGAGCTCGCGGGGTACGAGGTGACCAATCTCGCCTACGCCGAGAACGGCGTGCCCTACGTCGCCGAGACCTTCACGGTCACCGACCAGTACCTCGCCGAGAACGCCGACCTGCTGAAGGCGTTCCTGATCGCCGAGATCAAGGGCTGGACCGAGGTCTTCCAGCAGCCGGTCGACGACACCGTCACCCTCGTGGAGAAGTACTACAACGAGGCCGCCGCGGAGTCGTCGGAGGGACTCGAGGCCGTCTTCGGAGCCCTCGACCCCGAGAAGACCGCGCTCGGCCTCGAGGCGCAGAACCTCCTCATCTCCACCGAGGAGACCGAGGCGAACGGCCTGTTCACCATCTCCGACGCCCTGAAGGAGCAGACCGTGGCCTCGCTCGCCGCGGCCGGCTGGGAGGTGTCGGTCGACGACCTGTTCGACACCACCATCATCGACGAGATCTACGAGGAGAACCCGGAGCTCATCGACTACCTCCCGTAGCCCGAGCGACGCACCATCATGACCGATACAACAACATCGGATGCCGCGGCGGCGCCGTCGGCGGGGGTCACCCCGTCGGCGGCGCCGGCCGGCGGTTCCGGCATCAGCATCGACGGTCTCACCAAGACCTTCCACACCGGCCGCGGCCGCACCGTCACCGCCTTGCAGGACACGCACCTGCACACCGAGAAGGGCTCGTTCCTCGCGCTTCTCGGGCCCTCCGGATGCGGAAAGTCGACGATCCTGCGCATCCTCGCCGATCTCGAGACGCCGACGACGGGCGACGTGCGGGTCGACGGCAAGACCCCCGCGCAGCTGCGCCGCGACAGCGAGCTCGGCATCGCCTTCCAGGACCACGCGCTCCTGCCGTGGCGGAGCGTGTACGCCAACATCCGACTCGTCTTCGAAGTCGCCGGCCGCCGCACCGACAAGGCCTACATCGACGAGCTGATCTCCCTCGTAGGGCTCACCGGCTTCGAGAAGGCCAAGCCCGCCCAGCTCTCGGGCGGCATGCGCCAGCGCGTGTCGATCGCCCGCGCGCTCGCGCTGAAACCCTCAGTGCTGCTCCTCGACGAGCCCTTCGGCGCACTCGACGACATGACCCGGCAGAACCTCAACCTTGAGCTCCTGCGCATCTGGACCGAGAAGCCCGCGACGACGCTGCTGGTCACCCACGGCATCTCCGAGGCGATCTTCCTCTCCGATCGCGTCGCGGTGATGTCGCCGCGTCCCGGACGGATCAAGGAGATCCTCGACGTCGACCTGCCGCATCCGCGCACCCCCGATCTGCAGCGCACCCCCGAGTTCCACGCCCTCGTCGACCGCGCGTCGGAACTGCTCTTCGGAGCCGACGGGCGCGCCGCGGCGGAAGCCTGATGCGCGTCCGTCGCATCCCCGGCTGGCTCGCCGGCGTCATCGGTGCCGCGGGGCTCCTCGCCGCGTGGTGGATCTTCTCGGCCACGGTCTTCCAGCCGCCGGCCGGCACCACCTTCACCCCCGTGCCCTCGCCGTTCGTGGTGTTGCAGACCATCTGGAGCGACGGCCTCGCCCCCTACATCGGCGTGTTCGAGGTCACGATCACCGAGGCGCTCATCGGCTACGCGTGGGGCAACGGCCTGGCGCTCCTCGTCGCCTCGACCGTGCTGCTCCTCCCCCAGATCGAGACCGTGGTCGTGCAGATCGCGGTCGTCAGCTACTGCCTGCCGGTCGTCGCCGTCGGCGGCATCGCGATCGTCGTCCTCGGCGGCGCGCGCCGCGCGGGCGAACCGAGCGCGACAGCGATCTTCCTCGCCGCGCTCGCGGTGTTCTTCACCACCGTCGTCGGCGCGCTCCTCGGGTTCCGCTCGTCCGACCGCTCGAGCCTCGACGTCGTACGCGTCTACGGCGGATCGAGATGGATGCAGCTGCGCAAGGTCCGACTCATCGCCGCCCTCCCCGCTATCCTCAACGCCCTTCAAATCGCGGTGCCGTCCGCCTTCCTCGGCGCGATCCTCGGCGAGTACATGGGGGCGACCGACCGGGGCGTCGGCATCACCCTCATCCGACTGCAGGGCGACCTCGACTCCGCGCGCGTGTGGGCGGTGTTCCTGCTGTCGGCGATCGTGGCGCTCGTCGGCTACGCCGTCGTCGGGCTGCTCGCCCGCGCGGTCACCCCGTGGGTTTCGGGCAAGGCGGTGGCGGCATGACCGGCGCCGCGCGGGCTGTCGGCCGCTCGCTCCTCAACGCCCTCCTCACCCTCGTCATCGTCGTGGCGCTCTGGTGGGCGGTGGTGAACCTCACCGGCATCTCGCCCTACGTCGCCAAGGGCCCGGTGGAGGTGTGGCAGTTCCTCTTCACCGATGAGGATGCCGCGCTGCACCGTGCCGACATGGCGCCGTTGCTCGCCCAGACCCTCTCCGACGCGGCACTGGGATTCGTCGTCGGCATGCTCGTAGCCGTCGTGCTCGCCATCGCGTTCTCGCTGTCGCGCTCGGTCGAGATGGGGGTGATGCCGCTGGCGCTGCTGCTGCGGAGCGTGCCGCTCGTCGCGATCGCGCCGGTCATCATCCTCATCACCGGCCGCGGAACACCGGCGTCGGTCGCGGTCATCGGGTCGATCGTCGTGCTCTTCCCCGCGCTCGCGTCGGTGCTCTTCGGACTCAGCCGCGCGTCGAAGGAGAGCCTCGACCTCGTGCACGTCTACGGCGGCGGGCGGGCGACGCAGCTGCGCAAGGTCAATGTGCCGGGCGCCCTGCCGTCGCTGTTCGCGGCGGCGCGGGTATCGGTGCCGGGCGCGGTGACCGGAGCGCTGCTCGCGGAGTGGCTCTCGACGGGTCAAGGCATCGGCGGGATGATCCAGAAGTTCAGCGCCTCGGCCCGCTTCGACGAGCTCTGGGCCTCGGTGGCGCTCATCACCGTCATCACGCTCGTGCTCTACAACGTGGTGCAGGTGATCGAGAACGTCGTCCTCGCCCGGATGGGGATGCCGACCGGGTCGCGGTGACGCGCGCCGAGCGTCGCTCCGTCGAGACAGACCTCCGCCGTCGAAACCCATCGCCTCGCGCAGGGTTTCGACGGCGAAGGTGGGGTTCGGTGAAAGCGGCCCGGCTGACGGCGGTCGCGAAACATAGGCTGGCGGAATGGCGCCTTCGACCAGACCACGGCCCGTCACGATCGTCACCGGCGGAAGCCGAGGGATCGGCGCCGCCGTCGCCGAACGGCTCGCCACGGACGGGCATGACCTTGCGCTCACCTACAGGGTCGCCCGCGACGAGGCTGAGGCCGTCGCTGCGGCCTGCCGTACCCTGGGCGCCCGGGTCTTGGTCATCCGGGCGGATCTCACGGATCTCGATGACACCGCCGCGCTGGTCCCGGCGACACTGGCTGAGTTCGGCCGGCTGACCGGGCTGGTCAACAATGCCGGTGTCACCATGCGGATCGGCGATTACATCGACATCGACCTCGCAGAGGTGGATCGGATGCTCCGCATCAACGTCCTCGCTCCCATCTCCCTCACACGCGCGGCGCTGGAGGTGATGTCGACCCAGAGGGGCGGCGAGGGCGGCACGATCGTCAACATCTCTTCGGGTGCTGCGACGAGCGGCGCACCGAACACGTACGTGCCGTATGCGATGAGCAAGGCCGCGATCAACGCGATGACCATCGGCTTGGCCAAGGAGTTCGGCCCCCAGGGTGTGCGCGTGAACACCGTCTCCCCCGGCACCACCTACACGACCATCCACGCCGACGGCGGGCGCCCGAACGCGCCCGAAGAGCGTGCGCCCGGCATCCCGTTGCGCCGCGCGGCGCATCCCCACGAGATCGCCGACGCCGTCGCCTACTTTTTCGGCCCGGGCGCCGCATTCACTTCCGGCGCCGATCTCCGCGTCACCGGAGGCAACTGAGCCCGCGAGTCGGTTCACCGGGCGTCGGGGTAGCGTCGGCGACATGAGTCGCGACGATATCGTCCCTGCACGGACGCCGCTCGAAGATTGGTTGGGCCGTCTCGCCGAGGCGCGGGGGGCGCCGGGCGGCGGCGCGGCGTGCGCTGTCATGACGGCGATCTCCGCGGCGCTGCTCGGAATGGTCGCTGCTTACACCCCCGACGACATCGCAGCGGAACAGGCTGTCCGGCGGCTGCAGAGGACGCGTCATGAGGCGACGCGGGCCGCCGAGGAGGATGGTGTCCGCTCCGCCGCTTTCGGCGCCGCTCTCGCGATGAGCGAAGGGCCAGAGCGAGAGCAGGCCGTTCGACAGGCGACGGTGGAGGCGATCGAGTCATCACTGGCGATCGGTCGACTCGGAGCATCCCTTCTCGACGATGTCCACTTGCTGGCCGACATCGGCAATCCTCACGTCGACGCCGACTTGCGTGTCGCTACGGAGACGCTGCGCGCGGCGCTGGAGGGCGCTCACCTCACCGCTGAAGCCAATCTCGACCTTCTCACGAGACATCGGAAGCAGGACGACGAACTCGGTCCGCACATCGAGGAGTTCGAACGAGCCCTCGCCGCGCTCGCCGGGAAGCGATCGGAGTGCGACGACGTCGCGACCTCCTTACGATCCCGATGAACCTCCCGCCGGCCCCGGCCGGGTCATCGAAAGAGGGACGTGAGGGCTTGCTGGAGCCGGAATGTCGCAGCCGCCGCGTAGCGTTGGTCGCGCTGCCGACGAGGGTGGAGGAGAGACAGTATGGGCGAACCGATCAGCGCGAGGCAGTTCCACGACGAAGAGGGAACTGCCGGGTGGCATGTCCTTTACGGCGGCGCGCAAACCGTATTTCCTACGTCCTCATTCGCGACCGGCGTCGAGTTCATCCGGCGCATCGCGCTCGTGACTGATGCGGTGGGTCGTGAGCCCGATATCGACCTTCGACCGGAGGCGGTGGTCGTTCGCACCGCCTCGACGCCGCGCGGGAGATTGGATACCGCTGACGTCGAATTGGTCCGCCGCGTCTCCTCCATCGCCGCGGAGCTCGGGCTCGCGCCCGACCCTTCTCAGCTGCACACCATCCAGATCGCCGTCGCGGAGGCGGCGGGAGTGAGCACGCGCGATTTCTGGGTCGCGGCGCTCGGGTACCAGTCGCTCGACGGACTTCTCATCGACCCGCTGCGCCGAGGACCGCGGATGTGGTTCGACGAGATCGCGGCACCCGGGCGTGGCCGCACCCATATAGACGTGGCCCTGCCCCACGGACGCGCGGAGGCGCGTGTCGCAGCAGCGCTCGAAGCCGGCGGACGGCTGGCCGATAGCTCGCACGCGCCCGACTGGTGGACACTCGCGTCGCCGGACAACCACGGCGTCGACATCGCGGCGTGGGGTGACATCGACGGCAGGGCGGGATCATCAACGGACGGTCCGGAGGAAGCTCTATGCAGCGGAGTGCCCACCCCCGCCGCCGGGTCAGCGCAGGAACTCGGGCCGCACCTCCGCGACACCGCGCAATTCGTCGCGGAGTCGGCCGACCAGGCGGTGACCCTCGGCTTCCCAACCGGCAGGAAGGGGGTCGTTCTCATCGCGCGACAGCCAGGCCTCATTCCACTCGAACAGCGCCTCGCTGAGCGAGTCGGGTGAGCCCGAGGCCCGGTCCCGTGAGCCGGTAGCCCTCGGTGTAGTTCTCCCACAGCGGCCACCCGCTCACCCACTCGGGGAACACCCGGATCAGGCGCAGCCCGTTCGGAAGCACGACGGGTTCACCGCGTCGGTGGCGAGCGCGGAGGTAGCGGTCCTGCATCCGCCTGCGTCGTTGCCACTCGCGCGGCGAGTCGGGCGGGTCGTTGTAGTCCATGCCCGAAAGCCAGATCAGTCCGCGCATGCCTCGCGCGTCGTTCTCGACCAGGGCCAGCGACCACAGGTGCGCGTCGCCCTCCGAAAGCGCCTCAGCACAGTCCAAAGCTTCCTCGATCGTGGCCTCCACGATGTCGGTCGTCGTCACGGCGTTGTCGGGGCCTGTGAAGACGTAGAGCCGGTACCGGGCATCGTCGCGCTCCCACGTCGAGTCACGTTCGTCCGACGGAATGCCGCGCATCCCCTCAACCTACGCCGCCGCGTACGACCGAAGGGGGCCGGCAATGTCGTTCAGCGGACCGCGCCCACGGCCTCGACCCCGGCATCCTCCTCGGCTCCGGGCATCCCGATGGCCGGCGCAGGCGCGGCATCCTCTTCTGATATCGGAACCAGGATGCGGCGGGGGTGCGCCGCTGAACCGGAGACGACGTACTTCTGCCCGCGCCCGGTCGTGCTCGGGCGGGCCAGCCGCGGGGTGGCAGGGGGCGCGGCGTCGACACCCGGGTCCGCGTCCGGCTCGGGGCCGACTCCGGGGGCCTCGCCAGCGGTCTGCACCGGCAGTCCCCCACCGGCCCCGGGTGCTGGGGCGCCCGCCAGGGCGTCGCGCACGATCCGGCGGGGGTCGTACTGGCGGAGATCCACGGTCTCCCAGCGCGCACGGTCAAGAGGAACACCCAGGTCGCTCTCCGCCTGGGCGCGCGTGCTCTCGACGAAGGCGCGCAGTCCTCTCAGCAGCTCGCCCGCGCGGCGGGCCATCTGCGGCAACCGGTGCGGTCCGATGATCAGCGCAGCGAGAACGGCGACGACGAACAGCTTCTCGAAGGTCAAGCCGAACACGGTGTCTCCTTGGATCGGGGTGCGTCAGACGCCCGCGGGCGTGGCGACGGCGTCGGGAAAGGCTGCGGCACTGGCCCGGCGGGCAGCGCGCGCGTCGTGAAGATGGGTGATGAGGAGTGCGCCGGCGAAGAGCGCCGCCATCGGCACGGCGATGAGGAACATCGACAGCACATCCGCCGAGGGGGTGACCAGGGCGCTGAAGGCGACGATCGCGACCACGATGAGCCGCCAGCTCCGCAGGAGCGTGCGGGCTGACACGAGTCCGAGCGCATTGAGCAGCACCATGAACACCGGCAGGGTGAAGGCGATGCCGGTGGCGACGACGATCTTCATCACGAAGTCGACGTAGTACGCGGCGCTGAGGATGGTGCTGTCCTCGGTCGACGCGAAGCTCGCGAGCAGTTCGACCATGTGCGGGAAGAGGAGGAACCCCGTCACGCTTCCGGCGGCGAAGAGCGCGAACGCGGCGAGGGAGAACGCGAAGGTGAGCCGACGTTCACGGCGCGTGAGACCCGGCGAGACGAATCCGAACAGCTCGAAGATCCAGACCGGGCTCGACAGCACGATCCCCGCGAACAGGGCGATCTTCAGTTTGAGCTCGAACGCTCCGGTGACGGAGTCGTAGTTGAGACTCGCGTCGCGGGACGCGGCGAGCACCTCGATCGGGGCGCGGAGCACGTCGATCACCTGGTCGGAGAAGATGAATCCGGCGATCATGCCGATCTTGAGCGCCACCGCCGCCCGGACGGCACGCCGACGGGCTTCGCGCACATGCGATCCGAGGGGCATGTCGCCTCGAGCGACGGTCGCGGCGGTCATGACGTGCCCACTCCTCCCGTGCCCACCGTCGTGGGTACGGCGTGCCCTGGCGCGTGCGACGAGTCACGCGGGAGAGAGGCCGCCCCCGCGGCATCCGTCAGTGGAGGGGAGGTGCCCTCCGGGCTTTCGCGCACCTCGTCTTTCAGGATCCGCATCGACTGACCGACGCTTCGTGCGAGCGCGGGGAGTTTCGCGGCTCCGAAGATCAGCACGATGACGGCGAGGATGATGAGGGCGTGCCAGCCCGTGAGGTTCTGCAGCATGGGAGTGTCCTTTCGTGTGTTCGTCGAGGGGTCAGGGTCAGTTGCCGGGGCCTCCGCCGGACGGCGGCTGCCCGCCACCGGCGCCGCCGGCTCCCCCTGCGCCGGCGCTGACGCCGGGCGCAGTGGCGGTGTCCACTCCGACGGCGAGGGTGCCGACGTAGCCGGACGAGGTGTCGCCGCTGAACGTTCCCATCTGCAGCTCGGTCCCGTCGCTGAAGACGTTGTCGTTTGCGAGGCCGCCGATCTGCGCCAGGTTCTGTGCCGAGCCGGAGTAGGCGCCGAGTTCGTAGACGGCGTTGAGCATGTCTTCGGGGAAGGCGACCTGCGAGGTCGCGATGACGTTCGAGACATCGGTGGCGGATGCGACGTCGGGGTACACCTCGAAGTGGATGTGCGTCCAGCGGCCGGTGTAGCACCCCGGCACGATCGTCTGGAACGTCGCCTCACCGTGGGCGTCGACGACCTGGATGCCGCGGAGGAACGTCTCGTCCTCAACCCCCTCCGAGTACATCGAGTACAGCCCCTGCGCGTCGCAGTGCCACACGTAGACCGCGGCACCCTCGAACGGCACGTCGCCGCCGGCGATGTCGGTCACCGAGAAGGTGAAGGTGAGGGGCACGCCGTCGGCGGTCGTGCCGCCGTCGAGGCTGGAGCGGATGTCGCTGCGGACGATGCCCGACTCCTCGAGCACGTTCACGCCGTTCGTGCCGTCCGCAGGGTAGGGGCCGTTGGTCTCCTCGGGGATCTCGCCCGCCGCCGTCGTCGTGGTCGTGGTGGTCGTCGAGTCGGTCGCGTCGGTCGTCGGGCTCGAGTCCGTCGTAGCGGTCGAGGTCGCACTGCTGGGTGAATCGGTGGTCGCCGCGCACGCGGCAAGCGTGGCCGCGCCGACGCCGAGTCCCACCAGGGTCAGCACGCGTCGACGGCTGACCATGGTCGTGACGTCGAAGCCGGCGCCCTGGTCGACGACCTCGTCCTCCGGGCGCGGCAGAACACGCCCCTCGTAGGTCGGGCCCTGCGGGGTGAAGTCGGGTTCGGGGGTGTTGCTCACGGCGTCCTCCTCTGTCGGTGTGTTGCAGCAACCCTCGAGGGCAGAGGTTGCTGCGACATTGGACATACCTTTGCGCTTCCTATGAGGCGGCACCCCCGCGACGAAGCGCGCATGAGCGGGCCGGCGCCTGTGTCAGGGTTGACCGCATGGACACGCGCGCAGGCATCTGGGGGTCGCACCTCCTCGCCACGGTCCGCGACACGGAGTTCGCGGTGTCGCAGCGCTCTCACCCGATGTGGGAACGCGAACCCGTCCTCCTTCTCCCGAGCGACGCGCACATCGCCGAACTGCCCTGGGTCGCCGAGCTCCTCGACGAGAACCGCCGCATCACGGTCGAGCATGCGTCGATCACCCGCCTGCGGCGGGTGGACGCCTACGGCTGGTATGCGGGTGAGGGGCCGTTCAGCGTCGAGTTCTCCGACGCGGATCGAGACCGGATTCGCGAACCTCGCCCCGTTGACTCCGGCAAGGCCGATCTCACCTACGCCGGGCCGCCGGAGTCAGACGCCCGGGTCGCCGCGCTCCCCGGTCTCACGAACAACCCCTGGCTCGGTCGGGTGGTCGGGCGCGTGCCTACGGCCGAGATCACCGACTACCAGGAGGCATTCGTCGAACTGGATGTCACGCAGTGGCCGATCCCGATCGTGCAGGCGAAGGTGCCTGGGCGGGTTTAGCCTCGAAACGACCTGGCAATCCCCCGTATCGGCGAATTCTTCGCGCAAATAGGATGGCGTGAACGCTCCGGGAGGACGACGTGAAACTGCCCCGTGTTGTCGCGCTGGTCCTTGCCGGAGGCGCCGGTAGCCGCCTCGGAAGTCTCACCGAGAACAAGGCCAAGCCCGTTATGCCCGTCGCCGGCACCTACCGCCTCATCGACGTGTCGATGTCGAACCTCGTCCATTCGCATATCAGCGACGTCTGGGTGATCCAGCAGTACCTGCCCCACACGCTCAACGAGTACCTCGCCAACGGTCGGCCGTGGGATTTGGATCGCTCGCACGGCGGGATGCGGGTGTTGCCTCCGTTCGAAGGCGGGTCAGGCGAGGGATTCGCGCGCGGCAATACGGACGCTCTTCATCGACAGCGGGAGCTGATCCGGGAGTTCGAGCCCGATCTGGTGCTCGTCCTCAGCGCCGATCATCTCTACACGCTGAACTTCCTCGACGTCCTCGAAACGCACCGGTCCAGTCACGCCGACCTGACCATGGTCACTACCGAGATCGACGAGGACGCCTCACGGTATGGAGTGGTGCAGGTCGATGGTGATGGACGCGTCGTCGACTTCGACTACAAGCCCGACAACCCCAACGGTCGACTGGTGGCGGCGGAGATCTTCCTCTTCGACGCACGAGCACTCCTCGATGCGCTGGACGCCCTCGCCGATGAGCAGGAGGAACTCGCGGACTATGGCGATGACCTTGTGCCCTGGTTCCTTGCGCATCGCACCGTGGTCGAGCATCGCCTGCGGGGGTACTGGATGGATCTGGGTACCCCGCAGTCGTACTGGACCGCGCATATGCAGCTCCTCGACGGTGACGGCGCCCCGCTGAACGACGACACCTGGCCGATCCTCTCTGCGCAACCCCATCTGCTCCCGGCGGCTGTCATCGGGTCGGCGGAGGTAGCCGACTCGTTGATCGCGGAAGGCGCGACCGTCTCGGGAACGGTGCTGCACTCCGTCGTCGGCATCGGAGCCGGCGTCGACGAAGGAGCGACGGTCCGCAACAGCGTCATCCTCGATGGCGCCCGAATCAAGTCCGGCGCGCACGTCATCAACGCGATCGTCGACGCCGACGCCGTGGTCGAATCGGGAACCTACGGCGCACGTGACCGAATCACGATCGTGGATGAGTCCGGCGCCGTTTCTGAGTCCAACCCGCTCGACCGAAAGCAACTGCTTCCGCGGGGCATGTGAATCGGCCGTAGCGACCGACGGTAGGTCAGCCGGACGCATCCGAGCGGGGATCGTCCTCCTCGCGCAGCCGAGGCTCGACGCGTAGATCCGGACGCATCCCCGACTTGTCCGCGTAGAACGCGCGGATGGCGTCCATGTCCGCGCGGATGTCGCCGGTGAGCGGGAGCGTGGGCCCGAGTCCCGTGGTCATCGTGGTGCGATCGACGTAGCCGAGCGTGACGGGAAGGCCCGCCTCACGGGCGATGCGATAGAAGCCCGATTTCCAGTAGGCGGCGCCGGCGCGGGTCCCCTCCGGCGTCACGAGGAGCCCGAACACATCGCCGTTCCGGATGCGGCTGACGAGCGCGTCGACCACCCCGGCGGGGTTCGATCGGTCGACCGGGATGCCGCCGATCGCCCCCATGATCGGACCGCGCCATCCGCGAAAGAGACTCTCCTTCCCCAACCAGCGGAAGCGCATCTTCAGGCGCCACGCGATCCCCAGCATGAGCACGAAGTCCCAGTTCGAGGTATGCGGCGCACCCAGGACAACCGTCGGCCGGGTGGCAGGTCGTCCTGGGTGATGACGTCGGCGCCGGGCTCGCCCGTCAGTCGCCACCAGCTCGGTCCGGATTTGTAGACGTCGTACGGCACCCACTGATCGCCCCGAAGGATGAAGTCCCGACCATCCACCAGTCCGAAGTAGTGATCGGTGGATGCCACGGAGTGCCGCCAGTACTGAACTTCGTCGTCGCTCGCCGGCGCCTCGGACCCAGACGGGCGCCTTCCTGCTGACTCCACAACTCCGGGGTAGCTGGACTCGATCGCCTCGGGGTGCACGACCGACGCCGCGCGTTCGGTCATGAGCCACAGGGCCCCGCACACCGTGCAGCGGTAAAGCTCGCCGCGATCCGCGACGTTCTCGGCGACGAAGTGCGGCCGCTCTGCCGTCTCCCACTGGCGGCGGCAGACCGCGCACCCCTGCGATTCCCAGGATGCCGGTGCGTTCGGCGTCCTACTCACCGCGCGGTTCTCCCGCCCACAGCTCTCGAGGCGGAACGGCGCTCCACGGATGGAGCGCCGGCGCGTCCGGCGCAACAGGCTTGTAGATCGGCGCACCGCGGATGCAGAGCCCCCAGAACCATGTTCGGCGGCACTCCTCACACGCGAGGTAGCTCACGATCGTGAACTTCAGGTCGGACTTGGCCAGCGCCACCATGTCTTCGAGCGGCACGTCGCCTCCGAGATAGCGCATCCGTCCACTGTCGACGCGACGAATCAGCGCATCCGTCGTCCGGGCGACGTCGACGTCGTGCGGCGGACGGCCGTTGTTCCGCACAACGACCGGTTCGCAGGTCTCGCAGGCCTCTGTCACCGGATCAGGGTAACCGCACGGGCGCTCACCGCCGCGGCCCGCGCCCGGATGCCGAGATCGACGTCGGCGGTGTCAGCCCGGGTGCCTGTTTTCAGAAGATGTGCGCTTCGCACGTGGCGAGGAACGCCACGCGGCGGCGCTGCAGTTCGCGGTAGACCGTTGCCCGGGACACGTTGAAGAGCTCAGCGATCTCGGTCTGGGTGTACTCACCCCCGTCTTGCACCTCGAACAGGAGCTTGCGTTGTGTCTTCGACAGTTTTGGTTGCTTGCCCTTGAGGTGGCCCTTGGCGCGGGCGACAGCCATTCCTTCCTTGGTGCGCATGCTGATCAGGTCGCGCTCGAACTCGGCGACCATCGCGAGCACGTTGAACAGCAGGCGTCCCGCCGGATCGGTGGGGTCGTATCTGCTGCCGCCGAGGTTGAGCGCGACGCCCTTCGTTGTCAGTTCGTCAGCGATCTCGCGGGCGTCTTTCACCGATCGGGCGAGCCGGTCGAGCTTGGTGACCACGAAAGTGTCGCCCCCTCGGACTGCTGCGAGTGCCTCTCGCAGTCCGGGTCTCGCTCGGTTCGTGCCGGTCAGCCCGTGATCAACGTAAATGTTCGAGTCGAGGACCCCGAGCCGCAACAGCGCATCGCGTTGCGAAGTGAGATCTTGGTCCGCCGTGGAGACCCTGGCATAGCCAATCTGTATTCCATTCATGCCACCTACCGTGGCGATCCGCTCTTAGGATCGCTACCGACTCAGCGTTCGTCCGCCGGGGCCGGAGTAAGGACCTTCGCGGACGACATGGCCGGAGTGCTCGACCAGCCGCGAGACGATCTCTTCACGACGCCCGCTCATCCATTCGGCGGTGACGCAGTCCCATTCTTCGTCCGACGGGACGTAAAGCACGGGAGGACTCACTCCCCATCCGGCGTCAAAAAGGTAGCCGCGGGAACCCTCCCAATACAGGACCTCTTCCTTCCAACGGCCTTGGACCTCGAAGGTCTTCACTTCGCCGTGTTCCACAGCGGAAGGCTACCGCGGCACGGTCAGTACATACTGGGCGCATGGATGCTCGGTTCGACCGCTTTCCGTTCCAAGACGGAGAGTTTCCGCCGCTTGGCGAGAAGGCCTATGCGCCTGTGGTCCCGGTGCAAGCGATGGGATTCACCGACGGAGAAGAGTGGGAGGTCGTGGGCGAGTCCAGGTACCTCGACCGAATACTACGCATCAAGGCCTTGATGGAGGCAGATGAGGAAGGCGGAACCCTCTTTGCTCAGCTAATCGCCGAGCCTTTGAATGAGTTCGATCGCCACGCTGTGCGCGTCGACCTTGTGTGGGGCTACGAGCGAGAGACTTGCGGCTATCTTCCGCGTGAGCAGGCTTACCGACTCCAGCCGCTGGTCGTCCAGGCGGCCGACGACGGCCTCCTCGTATTCCGGCAGGCATCCTTGTACGGCGGTACATCCGAACGGCCGAATATTGGAGTCTGGCTTTCGCCCCCACCAACCTCAGAGGACTCCCGTGATTACGCTGACTTCCGCGCTGAGCGTGACGCTGACAATCGCGATCGACTCGCGGCCGCTGAGCGGGCCGCCGCGACTGCCCGGGAGCACGAGGTCGCGAAACTCGCCGAACAGGACGCGGTCGCGGAGAAGCGGTCAATTTGGAAGCGTCTCGGATTCTGAACTCCTACCAAGCATCGACCCAGCCTCTAGATCGGCGCAAACGGCGATCCCCGCGCGGTAGGCGTCGCTACCCTGGTCGTGTGACCGGGCGTGAGGCAGGAGACGGGGTCCACCTTCGACTGGTGTGGCCGCAATGGCAAGGTGCCGGCTCGTCCAGTGTGAGAGCGCTGGCCTCTGAGTTCCCGTTCGACGTCGCTCGCCGTGGGTATGCGGTGGGCACCGCGGTGCTCGAAGCGATCCTTCCCCCGCACGTCGGCCCCACAGCGGTTGTCCCGGTCGCGACGGGAGACGACGGGCTCGAGCTGCGTGACGGTATCGAAGCCAAGACTGTCGTGCTCGAGCAGCTCCGTTCCGCGCTCACCCTGCTGGACCGTCACGACCCGTCTCGGATCACAACGATCGGCGGGGACTGCTCGGTCAGCATGGCGCCGTTCGCGTGGCTCTCAGCGAAGTACGGAGCCGACCTTGCGATCCTCTGGATCGACACGCACCCGGACATCGACACCGGCCAGACAGCATACGAGGGGTACCACGCGATGGTGGTTTCCGGGCTCACCGGGCGCGGCGACCCCAATCTGCTGGCCGCCCTGCCGTCGACGATCGCCACCGACCGGGTGGCGCTGGTGGGCACGCATGACTGGTCCGACCCTGCGCTCGCGGCCGCTGCGGAGCAGTGGCGGTTGGCCGTGATCCCGCCGGACGCACTACGACACGACAGCACGGCGTTGCTGGACTGGGTTCATGCGACCGGGGCATCGAAGCTCGCAATCCACTTCGACGTCGACACAGTGGACGCCGACGAGGTCCGGTTCGGGCTCGGCGCCGACCGCGGCGGCCTCACCATGGAGCAAGTGCGCAGAGTCGTCGCGGACGCAAGCGGTGCCGGCGAGGTCGTCGGACTCACCATCGCCGAGTACATCCCCCGTCAGGTCATGCACCTTCAAGCCGTCCTCGCCGACTTCCCACTGATGTATTAATCCCGCGCGCGGATCCGGTGAGCAAGCGGATGCCCGCACTGTCGCCGAGAAGAGGAGGGATGCGTCGGCCGCACTCCGCAAGGAGTCGTTGACGTCCTCGTACCAGTCGCTTCTGCGAGCCCAATCTGCTCTGCGAACGTTCATTCGGGAGCAGTTTCCAGCCACACGCGGAGGATAGGGACTCGGGTGGCGGCGCCCGGAGCTACTCATGCGGCGGTCGCGACTCAACTCCCCGGTTCCGACTTGCACACGGCGGGCTGGACGGCACCGTTCGAGAGCGGTGTTGCGCTGGCGATGGTGAGCCCCCGGTGATTCCCGGTCGCCGTGCCGTGGCCAGCAACGTCCTGCTCGCGAGACGATGTCCACATGCCCGAAACAGCGGACATGGAGTGCAGCTCGTCTACGACCACGTGCTCTCGGCCTATGGTGACGACGGCGAGAGCGCCTACACGACGAAGGTCGACTTCACCGGCCCACGTGACACCGCGGTCGTCTACCACGGCGCCATCGATGTCCACCGAATTGCGGACGATGTCGTGCGGCGTATCCTCGCCGATTCGACCTTCGCAGCGCAGGTGGCCCAACAGCTCCAAGCCGCGACCGGACCTGCATCGGAGGGCAAGCGGGACTGGTCGCTAAGTTCTTGATGTAGCAACGAAGGCCGACCCGGTACCGGATCGGCGAACGATCGTCGAGCGGACAAGCCACCGCGCTGTCAGGGCAGGACGCGGGAGAGTCGGCTCTCGTAGACGACGAATCCGGCGGGGGCGGCGGCGGTCGCTCGATCGAAAATGGCGGCGCGGTGTCGGATGAATCGGGCGGCCTGCTCAGGCCCGGTCATCCGAGATGTCGGCAGGACGAACGCGCGGGCGGCGTGGTCGGTGATCGCCGCCCGCTCCAGAGGGTTGCTGAGGATCATCCCGTCGCAGGACAGGATTGCGTGACCGAGTCGGGCTTGCTCGGTGATCCAGGGGACGTCATTCATCCTGTCCCCGGGACGGCCGTAGAACTCGCGCATCGTGACGATGTCCCAGCCGTCGGCGCGGAGGAGCCGGGCGATGACCTTCCCGCCGAGGCTCCGATCGACGAAGAATCGCGGGTCGGTCATCCGGCCTCAGGCGGCTCGGTCGGCGGCGATAACTCGGAGGATCTCGTCTGGGTCGAGGTCGTAGTCGTCGGCCACCTCCGCGAGCGGCTCCCCGGCGGCGATCCGGTTCTCGACGTCGATGATCCGGACCCCGGTCTCGACGAACGAGGGGCGACCGGCGTTGATGCGCGGGTCGACGAAGACGGTCCCGCCGTAGCGGATCGGCCGGAACGACTCGACGAGCCCGTTCGCGTAGGAGATCGTCTGGAGGTAGTCGGCGACGACTTCGGGAATGACGCCTTGCTTGTTGCGGACGACGGCGAGCCCGGAACGGGTTAGCCCGTCGTTCTCGACATAGTCGAAGAGCACTTCCGAGCCGTCGGTCTTGAGGCGCTCACTGAGGAGCGCTTCGGCGGTGCCCAGCTCGTTTCGGATCGCTTCGACGGCGGGGCGGATGCGTTGCATCGGTACTCCCGCCTTCTTCAAGGAGGCGATCACGTAGGCCTCCGCGAGCCCGACGAACGGGACCGACATCCGGCTGAAGGGTTGTGGAGTGACTGTGATGAGGCTGAGTGAAGTCTTCGGGCCCTCGGTTGTCCGGTAGGCGTATCCGTGCGCCCAATTTCGGACCGTGTTTTCCGGCTCGCCGATGATCCGCGCCGCCTCCGCCTGGGAGTACAACGGCACGGTGTATTCATCCGCGAGTCCGAGCACACCCTCACGATATCCGGAGGGACCCCCGCCCGCCTGCAGACTCACGGAGCCCGAGAACGGCAAGCGCGGTCAACGGAGATCACGCATCGTGGGGAGTGCCGAGACCCCCTGTGAGGTCCGCTTGCGTTCGCAAGCCGGTCGTTGGGCGGGCCCCGCGCGTGTGTGGTTCCTCGAGTGCAGGGCTGGGCGCGTGCGATTAGGGCGTGTTGATCAAGAAGGTGCGGGGTGGCCAGCCGCCGCGAGTTGCGCGGGAGAATGGGCGTGTGAAGATCCAGGTGCTGCATATCGAGGATTGCCCGAATTGGCAGGAGGCGGGCGATCGAGTACGGCTGGTGCTCGACTCGATCGGACGGGGCGATGTTCCGGTGGAGTTCGTGTTGATCCGCACCGAGGCTGAGGCGGTGAGCTCTGGTTTCGCGGGCTCGCCCACGATTCTTCTGGACG
>NZ_JAKNUS010000014.1 GCF_023155745.1 Microbacterium kunmingense | reverse complement strand
CCAGTGAGCCGTTCCTCGTCTTCACCGCCAACGCGTTCGCGATCCTGGGGCTTCGGGCGATGTACTTCCTCCTCGCCGACCTCATCCACCGCTTCCGCTACCTCAAGATCGGGCTCGCGTTCGTGCTCGTCTGGGTCGGCGTGAAGATGGCCCTGCTCGACGTCGTGAAGATCCCGACCCTCGTGTCGCTCGCGGTCGTCGCCGCGATCATCGCGATCGCCATCACCGCCTCGCTCATCGCGACCCGCGGTCAGGGACGCCGCGCAATCCACGTCGACCCAGCGGGTGCGTTCCGAATTGCGACCGAGGAAGAAATCGCCGAACTCGAGCCGGTCTTCCGTACCCGTCGCACCACGCGGAAGGAATCCTCCCGTGGCTGACCGTAACCCCTCGACCGTCCCGACCCCGGCGCCGCCCCCGACCCCGGAGGAAACCCCCACGCCGCGGCGGGGCGGTCGAGGCCACCCCCTCGCCCTTTTCGGGATCCCGATCGGAATCGCCATCCTTCTCCTAGGAGCAGCGTTCATCGTGCCCGGCCGGGGAGACTGCGGCGGCCCGATCCCGGGGTGCGGAAGTCTCCGCAACGCCGGAGACCTCCCCGTCACCGTCCAGACCACCAACGCCGACGGCGGCCAAGCAACTCTCACCGTCCCGCCGGGGGAGAGGGCCCTGCTCACCGGGCTCACCAACACCGTCGCCATCGATCCCGGCCACTGCCTCACCGTCGACGGGGGGCCCTTCTGGACAGCCACGAGGAGCGTTCAGAGCGACCCCCTTCAGACGGTGTGGGTTCCTGTCGACGACTGGGGCGCCCGCGTGCACCTCACCCAGGGGCCGTGCCGGGCGGAGGTGCCCTGAGGTTGGCGGAGCATCATGACACCCCGGAACGGCTGATCCTCACCGCCTCGGACGCAGAATGGCTCCTGGCCGAGCTTCGCCCACGCACAGGTGACGCCCCCCGTTTCGGGCTGCGAATCGCCGATGCCGACGAAATCCATCGCATTGTCGTCATCTCGCCCGCCGACGACATCCCCGCACGCCAACTATTCGAGATTGCGCGCCTTCTGGGCAGTGACACCGCGACCCTGGACGTCCTGGGTTCCCCGACCCCGATCCGTCTTCGTCTCAACCCGGTCATCCTCGCCCGGGCGTATCGTCACCGTCACGAAGATGCAGCAGCTGTCGCCCTCGCCACGGCCCACGATGTGGGTCTTCCCCTCACCCCGGCTCAGCTCCGGCCGCTGACAAGGAGAGCCCTGCGGCGCCTTGACGTCGCTGATCATCCGCGACCGGGGGACGGGCTGCTCCTTCTCCACTACGGTCACCCGCTCGACGTGGAGGTCGGAGTTTCCGGCCACTGAACGGGGCGAACGCGGAGACGCCGAGACTTGTCTGTGGGAACAAGCCTCGGCGTCCACGGCACGCAGCAAGGTCTTCGTCGGGAGCCAGTCGGGTACCGGCGGTTCACCTCTCATCGCTGAGTGGTGACTTCAGTATGCGCCGTGGCGTCGCGCTTCGCGAGGTGATCCGCCCGGGTTGTGTGCCGCGGCGCGTGGTGGCGGGCTTTCCAGGATCTGAATCAGCCGGATGAGGTAACCGTCAGGATCCTGAACGAGGTACTCCAGCGCACCCTCGAGGCCAGAACCGGCAGCGACCGACCTCGGCGCGCTCATCCACCCCGCCCACCGCGATGCGGTAGCCGCCGTGGTCGACGCGGCCGTCGCCGCCGGCGGAGTGCTCGAGATCGGTGGACAAGTTCCCGGCGGCGACCTCGCGGACGGCGCGTTCTATCCACCCACGATCATCTCGGGCGTCGACCCGTCCTCCCCTCTCTTCCGCGAAGAGGTCTTTGGCCCGGTGCTCGCGGTAACGGTGTTCGACGAGGACGACGAGGCGGTGGGGCTCGTGAACGCGACGCCGTACGGCCTCGCGCACTCGCTGTGGACCACCGACCTTGATCGGGGCGTGAATCTTGGCCGACGGCTCGAGGCGGGGACAATCTGGGTGAATACGTGCACGGACGGTTCCCCGCAGCTCGCTTTCGGAGGCGTCAAAGCGTCTGGCTACGGTCGCGACGCGGGGTTTGAAGGCTACCGCGAGTTCACCGAGTACCGCACGATGCAGATTCGCACGTCGGATCGGCCGAGTCCGTTCGCCGGGCGATAGAGGCGACAGGCATGGAGGACATGACGGAGCGTCAGCTCCTTGAGACCGCTGTGCAGCTGGCCGAGACAAACGCGGCGACGGGCCAGCGCCCGTTCGGGGCGATCATTGTGCTGCACGGACGGATCATCGCCGAAGGCGTCAACACCGCGCTCGCGAGTGGTGATCCGACCGAGCATGCCGAGGTGCAGGCCATCCGCGCCGCCTGCGCGACCCTCAGCACGGAGGACCTTTCCGGCGCCGTTGTGTACACGAGCTGCGAGCCCTGCGTGATGTGCCAGGCAACCGGTGTCGTCACCAATGTCGAGCGTATGGTGTTCGCGGCCTCCAGCGCGGAGGCCGCCGAGATGGGCTTCCCCGCCTCGTCCCGTGCTACGGGCATGCAGGGTCAGTGGAGGAAGGCCGCCCCGACCTATGTCGTGCGCGGCGACATCCCGCCGACACTCGCTCGAGAACCCTTCGCGGCGTGGAACGCGCGCCGGACCACCGGATCCGTCGTATGAGCGTCCGCATCATCGCAACCGGCGACATTGTCCTCACTAGGGCCGACGCGGACTGCCGTCCGGACCCCAGAGTCCAAGCCTTGAAGCAGTTTCTGTCGAGCGCCGACGTCGTGGTATCGAGCGTCGAGCTACCGTTCTCGGACGTCGGACATCCGTCCGACCGCGTGCTCAACTTCCGCGCTCGCCCCGAGCTCGTCACCGAGCTAGTTCCCTACGGCCTGACGGTCGCCACGCTCGCTAACAACCACTCGTCGGACTACGGCTGGGAAGCGCTTGATGACACACGCCAGCGGATCGAAAGCCTTGGCATTCGCGCCATCGGCGCGGGAGAGAACCGCGACGAGGCCGAGCGCCCGGCCGTACTCGAGGCAGGCGGGAAGCGTATCGGGATCATCCCGCGCACGTGCCTCATCCCGCTCGGAGCTGCCGCTGGTCCCCAGCGCCCCGGCGTCGCCTCGGTGCACATCGACACCGCCTGGGAGGTGAACGGCGAGTACCAACTTGAAGAGCCGGGCGTGCCGCCGCGCATCCGCACAACGCCCCGCGCCGAGGACCGCGAGCGTCTGCTCACGGACGTCCGTGAGCTCGCCGCGGACGTGGACCTCGTCATCGTGTCTGTCCACTGGGGCTGGGGCTTTGGCACGGACATGGCGGAGTATCAGCGCCCGCTCGCGCATGCCCTTGTCGACGCGGGAGCGGGCGCCGTGCTCGGGCACCACGCCCACGCCCCACAGGGCGTAGAGCTCTACCGGGGAGCTCCGATCGTCTACTCGCCGGGCAACTTCATCGCGCAGCAGCCGCGAGATCCCGACCACGCGACGCCGGAGATCCTCGCCATCTATGACGCGTTCGTCCGGGACGCCTACGTATCGGTCGTTGACGTCGCCGACAACGGATCGGTTTCGCTGCAGGTCGTCCCGATCGAGACCGAACCGGATGGGCGTCCGGCGCTGCTCGACGCCGCCGATGCCGCGGCCGTCGCTCGGAACGTGCGGTCAGAGTCACGGCGGCGGTTCGGTACGGATCTCGTCGAGATCGGCGGGGAATTTGTCGCGAGGCCGCTCGAGAGCTGACGCAGCATCACGCCGAGCGGGAAACGCCCAGACGATTCCTCCCGGGCGCTATCGTGCTGCGCGGTGCAGCAAACCCTTCACTGGTGGCACTGGCAGAACCGGATTGAGCCGACATTCGTGCGGAGCACCCACCATTTGGCCGCGCGCATCCTTGGATTGCCGCTACGGACATGCAGTCTGAATTGGGTGAGTACGCGCAATTTTTCAATCATTCGCCGCGCAACCTCGCACACACGCATTGTGCGCACGAGGAGCGCTCGGCTGTTGGTCAGTCAGCGCGGAGTGTCATGAGATGTGGCTTCACACTTTTCTGAGCGGGGCGCCAACCGGCAGGCCCGGCTTGCCCGCTTCCCGTTCCATGGCATCGACGTACAAATAAGACGCGAGAGCAATAAAGAGAAAGACCAGTACGCCGCCCGTGTAGGTCACGGTCGTGTTGGAGCCCACGAGACCCCACAGGAGCACGATCAAAGCCATATCCACCAGAACGAGCAGAAGGGTGTAGGTCCAAGGAAAGCTGAGCGTTGTGATCGTCAAAAGCACGAGTGTGATGATCCAGCTCAGGAACCATGTAACTTGCGCGGTCTGAACATCCGCCGGAGCGATGCCAAACCAGCCGTTGATGAGCCCCAACGCCAGCGCGGCGTAGCTTGCATAGAAGCCGAAGAACACCCCGAAGAGGCTGGCAGAAAGGTTTTGACCCAGCGCCGCCGCCCAGATGGTTGTGATCAGCAGGCCGATTGCGGTCGCGGTCAGTATCGTCGGCAGGATTGAGCCCGCGGCGGCGGCCGGGAAGAATCCGATGTTTGCGAGGCCGAGGCCTACCGCCCCGGCGATGGTCAGTGGGATACCTACGAGCCCAGGGTTGCCGGTGGGCGTAGGAGTCGCCGCGACCGGCAGGTTCCGGGTGGTAAACGGGTCGATCTCACCGTCTGTGATCTCGGTGTGGCTCAGGGTACTCATGCGGGTGACTCCTGGAGTAGGTCGGCGTGGTGTGCCCGGGCGGTCGTGGGGTGGGCGCGCAGTCGCACTTTGAGGATGTTCTCGCCGTAGGTGGCGAGGATCGGGTTGCTGGCATCGTCGCTCTCTCCTCCGGGCGCGTTTCGTTGCAAGGCCGTGGGGAGATTAAGCGGTGAGAGGGTCGCATCCAGGCGGGGATTGAAGAAGTAGATACAGGAATACCGCTCGATGCCCGTGGGCGGGCTGACGACCCGATGCACCGTGGCTTTGAAGTAGCCGTGCGTGAGAAGTTGCAGCATCTCGCCTAAGTTGACGACAAAGGCGCCGGGTACTGGGACCGCGGAAACGAGATCCCCCTCCCTTTCCACTTCGAGCCCACCGACCTCGTCTTGAAGGACGAATGTAAGGATGCCGAAATCCCGGTGTCGGCCGACGCCTTGATTGCTGTTGTCCTCTTCTGTAGGCGCCGCGTACCGGACGAGTTTGATGGTGTCCTCCGCGTGCGGCGATACCCAGTCTTCGAGGATCGCGGGATCTTGGCCGAGCGCGCGGGCCACAGCGCGCAGGACCGTCCGGCCGAGCCTGTCCATCTCCCTCTGCCACGCCAGTACAACAGATCGCAGTTCAGGGACGGAGTCGGGGAACTGGTTGGGACCTATGAGGCGCTCATAGGGCACTGTGCTGTTAGGGACGGCGGCCCGCTCGGGACCGAAGTCGATCTCGTCGCGGAGGTCCGATTGCCCGTTGGTTTGCTCACCTTTGAATGGGGTATACCCCCGGAAGTGCGGCGAGTTGTCCATGGCGATTGCCATCCGCTCTTCAACAGGCTGGGAGAAGAACTCTTTTGAAACGCGCTGCAGATCATCGTTCAGCTGTGTGGGGACGCCGTGACCGACGAGGTAAAAAAAGCCAACCTCGTGGCAGGTGGTCCGAAGTTGCTCAACGAAGCGTTCGGCAGCGGGGGACGTTTCGTCTTCGCTGAAGTCGGCGAGGTGTAGGAGGGGCAGGTTCAGTGTGTCTTGGGTTGTCATTTCGGGCGTCCTGTCGGATAGGAGATGAGGGAGGGTCTTACCAGAGCTGATGGCTGGCCAGGCGAGCTCCTTCAGTGAGAGAAGCGAGCTTGGCCCACGCGATGCGGGGTTCTACGGGCAGGAAGCTGGCGAAGGTAGCGAACCCACAGTCGGTGGCTGCAATCACCCTTTCGCGGCCGACTACGCTCGCGTAACGAGTGATCCGCTCGGCAACCACGGCAGGGTGCTCGATGTAATTGCTGGAGGTGTCGATCACTCCGACGATCAGAACTTTGTCTTCGGGGAGGCGAATCTTCTCGAATACGCGCCACTCATGGGAATGCCGTGGGTTGGATGCTTCGAGCACGATCCCCTGGGCTTGGATCTTCAGGACGGTCGGCAGGATGTCAACGAGGTCGATATCGTGGTGGTGGGGCGCTTCGTAGTTTCCCCAGCAGAGATGGACTCTTACGCGGGTAGGATCGATGCCTTCCAGGGCACGGTTGAGCATCACTACGTTCAGCTCGATCTCGGCAATGAAGTCGTCAACGCGCTTCGGCGCGACGCCGATGTGCCGCCCCATGGCCAGATCTGGGCAATCGATCTGCAAGATGAACCCCGCGTCCACGATTGCCCGGTACTCGACTGCCATTGCGTCAGCGAGAGCGGCAAGGTAATCCTGCTGGCTCTCGTAGTACTGATTCGCCAGGAAGATGGCGATTACCCCCGGCGAGGCGGCTGGTATGAACGCGTCCGGTACGTGGTGCGCTTGCAGCGCGGCTGTGAAGGCGTCGAGGTCGTGTTGCAGCTGGACCTGCCCGTTGTAGCTGATGGGGCCCGTGCAAGCCGGCGTAGTTGTAACCAGCCCATTCAGAGAACGAGCGAGGAGCTCGGGGTAGTCCGCGAGGTCGGCGAGTTCAAGCGCCCCGGCCTCGCCATCGAAGCCGGTGAGGCGCTCCTTTACATAGGTGGAGTAGCCGATCTTGCTCATTTCGCCGTCGCTGACGATGTCTAACCCAAGGTCAACCTGGCGTCCCACAACGTCGTCGACCGCCTCAGTTACAAGTTCTCGTAGTTGGTCTTCAGAGAGCTCGATTTCCTTCTCGGTCTCCTTTTCGACCATTGCGTTCGCCAGGAACGGAGGGCGTGGCAGGCTTCCAGTGTGGGTGGTGAGGATACGGTTAGTGCTAGTGCGCATGGTGTCCCTATCAACTGAGGCGTTCGATGTGTGTGGTCTTGCCGGCGGCAGACACGCTGAGAACGACTGCTCCCAGGGTTAGCCGACCGGTAGCGAGTTCGTATGGCGGAAGTTCACTGGTGCCTTCGTTGCGGAACTCATGGGCAAAATGAACCGGGTCGAAGCCTCCACCCGTGAAGCCGAGCCGACCCGTCATGCCCAGTTCAGTGACGTAACCGGTTCCTTTGGGGAGGATGTGACCGCGAAGAGTGGGGTCGTGGGTATGAGTTCCGACCAGAGCAGTGATTTTTCCGTCAACGGCTGTCGCAAACGATGCCTTCTCCCACGGTGATTCACCGTGCAAGTCGATGAGGACCGCGCCTCGAAGGTTCCCACTGCGCTCTAGCGCTTGCCAGGCCGGCCAGAGCGGTTCGGGAACAGGTGAAAGCATCCCGGGGAGAGCGGCGGTAGGACTGAGGAGATTCACTACGGTCAGGACGGACCCAGCCCGCTCGACGGTGATCAGTCCCTGGCCGCGTGTCTCGTTGAGATTCCACGGTCGTAGCACGCGAGGGTGAGCAAATACCTGATCAACGTCGGGTCCGTCCCAGGAATGGTTTCCGCCGGTGACGACGTCTACTCCAGCGTCGATGAGCATGTCGACGATGTCGGCTGTCATCCCAAACCCATTCATCGGGGAAGGACCCGTGACTGCGCTGTTCTCCGCGTTGACTACCACCCAGTTAGCGTCGTGCTGTTGCCGCAGTTGTGGAAGTCGGCCGGCGAGCCATTTGGCCGCTTCAGGCCCCACAACATCTCCGACCGCAAGTATCCGGCTGGATTCCATATGGAAACGGTAACGCCCAGATTGGAACTACGTTCAGCAAGATTCCTTAACGACTGATGAATATTCCAACCAAGGTTTCGTTCGGAGTGGAATTCTGATCATGGTTTGATCGATGCATGGCTATACCCGCGGGGTTACCGGAAGAGCGGGAGCTGCTCCTCCCCAAGATCAGAGCCTTGGCTCCATCGCTGTCGAGAACGGCCAGGTCAATCGCTGGTGTGCTCCTTGAAGATCCGTCAAGGGTGATCCGGATGACGGTCAGCGATCTTGCCTCGCTGACAGGTACATCCGTGGGCAGCGTCGTACGATTCGCTCAAGATCTCGGCCTGCGGGGCTTTCAAGACCTGAAACTACGGCTAGCGGCAGAGACTTCCTCCCTCAGCACTCCCCACCAGCATCACGCGGGCTCACCGAGCGCGACCTGTGTAGCGGTCCTTCGTGCCTGCGCTGAGGCGATCACGGATGCAAGCGCTAACCTCGACTACACGGCGTTCGAGCGTGCGGCGGAATCCTTGAACGCTGCCCGCCACGTACTCTTCGTCGGCGTCGGGACGTCAGCCCCACTTGCTCAGGACATGGCCTACCGATTCAAAACAATCGGAAGACACGCCGAAGGCCCCGGGGACGCACTTCTGCAACACGTCGCGGCAAGACTCTTGCGCCCCGAAGACGTGTGCGTGTCCATCAGCCACACGGGTCAGACCCGAGAAACGCTATCTGTAGTGTCTGCTGCGAAAGCGTCGGGAGCAACCACGATCGCAGTGACCAGCTACCTGCGCTCACCCCTCACCGCTCTCGTCGACATCGCCATCGTGGCGGGTTCCGCCGAGACGGCCTTCCAGATCGAGGCGATGGCCAGCCGTTTCGCGCACCTTGCAGTCCTTGACGGCCTTCACGCAGTTACCGCTGCAGGCGACCCCGAACGTGCCCGCTATGCGACACAACTAACACTTGAATCCATGAGCGAACACAGGCTGTGATTGATCACGCGCTACAAGCCGAGCGAAGATCCTGGCGTATCACCCAAAGTCTGCAAGCGGCACCGGGAGGCGATCACCCACCGCGGCTGCTTGGAGAGCGCCAACAGCGTATCGGAGGAGATCGTTTCATCGGAAAATAGCTGGAGCCCGGTCACAGCCACCCTGTGCGTTTCTGCAAAGTAAAGGCGAGATAGTTGCGGCGCCCGATCGTAGTCGGCGAGATCCCTTGTGAGGTCATCCGACGGTAGATCGGGGCGTCTGGAACTGCTGCCGCAACCGCCTTGCGGTCTCGACATGCGTCGGGTCGGTGATCGTGCTCCCACGCGCCCAGACCCGGGCATGGTCAGCGACGATCCGCCAGTCGAGCCGACTAGAACCCTGTCGAGATCCGCGGTGACGTCAATGAGCCGGCCGATCGCGGTCGGGTCGAGGAGGAGTCCGAGGCGTCAAGGCCGTCGTAACCAGCCTCACTCGCTCTCGCCAACCGAGCTGCACAAGATCGGGGGCAGCGGCAACATCGGCGACCACTGACCGACACGACGACAAGTGATGCGGCTCGGATCAAGCAGCTCGAGGAGACCTCACGGTAGGGGAGTGAGTCAGCGCGTAGTGTGGGCGCCGCCGTTGACGTGAATGACCTGACCTGTGAGGTGCCGCGCACCGTCAGAGGCAAGGAACAGCGCCGTGGCGGCGATATCGGCCGTCGTTGCGGCACGCTTTACGTGCGTTCGTCCGATGAGGTCCGCGAGGCGCTCCTTGGGAAGAGGGCCTCCGAAAAGTGATGTCCCCTCGACGTAACCCGGAGCGATCACGTTTGCAGTGATGCCTCTCGGGCCGACGCGTTCTGACAACCCCACGTTCCATGCTGAGATGGCGGCCTTCGCGACAGAGTATGGATTCGAGGCGTACTCGCCTCCTATCGACCCAACGCTGATGATGCTCCCTCCGGCGATGATGATCGGCTCGACGGCAGCGGTCGTTAGGACCGCTCCGAGAAGGTTCCGACGCAGACCGGCCATCCAGTACTCTCCGAGCTCACTCAGGCCCGCATCAACCGGAGGCGGTGGTGTTGCGAATCCGCCCGCGTTATTGACGAGTACATCGAGTCCGTGCGGGAACGCACCGAGCGCCTGGAGTGCGGTTGCGTCGTCCGCATCTGCGACTAGTGCTCGGGCACCGATGGCTTCTGCTGCCTTCGCGAGCGTAGTGGCGTCTCGCCCTGTGATTGTGACTGCATCTCCTTGCGCAGCGAAGCCACGTGCAATCGCGTAGCCGATGCCCCGACTCCCGCCGGTGATCAAGACCGCTTTCCTCACCACTCTCTTCCTCTCTAGCCCGTCAGAACTGTACATTTAGATCTAAACGTAACTTATACATAGAGGACTCGATGTGAATCCGGCCGACATCGCCGCGGCGTGGCGTCGCGAGCGACCAGCGACTCCGACGCGTTCGATTCCCGTTGTTACCGCGTTGAAGCGGACGGCGACCCTGCTTCGTCGCGAGAGGGCCCGGGTGCTCCATGAGCTCGGGATCGACGAGGCCACTCTCGACCTGTTGAGCACCTTGCGTAGGTCTGGCCCGCCGTACCGACTCACTACCCGCGATATCACGGCGCTAACGCTCGTTAGTGCCGGCGCGATCTCCCAGCGCGTAGCACGCGCTGAGCGTGAGGGTCTTGTGCGCCGGACCCCGGGAGTCGCGCGCATTGTGTTTGTCGAACTCACTGCAGCCGGTCATGCCGAGATTGAGCGGGCGGTTGATCGTGTCCTCGCCGTCGACGACCAACTCGTTTCCGCGTTGACGGACGATGAGCTTCTTGACCTGATGAAGCTACTTGGGAAGCTCACGCTTGGAAGCTGAGCTGCAGCCGACCACAATGCTGAGCGCGCACCGATAATATCTATTATGTCAATAATAGTACGGCATCTTCGCATCTGCCGCGAATTGGCCGGTTGGCTCGACCTCCCCTTCGGCGCGCGGAAGTCGTCGCTGCGCTGTGCACGCTTCCGTGTGTCTGAGACGGTCGGACCGCCCGCGGTTGGATGTGCGAACGCTCATGATGATCTGGGGTTTACTGTGCGGGCTTGACAGCAGTTCGCGTTTTCTGCGAATCTTTCGCGTGATATGCGAATTCCTTCTCTCGTCGCTCCGGGTGCAGTTCCCGCGCATCTGCGGGCGTCGATCGCGGTCCTGAACGCTGAGGAGAGCGTGTGGGTCGCGATGCTGGACGGCTGGACCGCGCAGCAGATCGCGCGGAACCTGGCGGCCTCGACGGTCGAGAAGCGGCGCTCGATCGTGACCCGGTTCCGGGCATTCGCGGACTGCTATCCGTGGTCGTGGTCGACGCCTGTGGTGGACGAGTTCTTCCTCGAGCTGCGGGCGCTCCACGGCGCATCGCATTCCACGGTGCTGGGCTATCAGAACGCGTTGCGCATGTTTCTGGAGTATCTGACCGATCCTGCCTACGGCTGGGTGCAGCAGTGCTGGGATCGGTTCGGGGACCATCCGACGCAGCTGCTGCACGAGTGGAACTCCGCCCGCCATTCCCAGGCCGCGATGGCCGAACCCGGCAAACGCCCCTACACCCGGGACGAGATCCAGGACCTGTTCGACTGCGCCGACGATCGGGTGATGCGGATCCGCCGCGCCGGCGCGAAGGGCTGGGTGGCGGCGTTCCGGATCGCGACGATCATGAAGACCGCCTATGCCTGGGGGCTGCGTCGCAACGAGGTCCGCCAGCTCGATCTGGTCGATCTGGCCGCCAACCCACGGGCGCGTCAGTTCGGGGATGTCGGGATCGTCTACGTCCGACACGGGAAGGCGATGCGCGGCGCTCCCCCGAAACGGCGCACCGTGCTCACCCTCCCCGAGTTCGACTGGATCGTCGAGTGCCTCAGCGAATGGCGCGAGCAGGTCCGGCCGCTGGTCGCCCCGCCCAGGTCCACGGCGCTCTGGCCGAGCGAGCGCAGCAATGTCATCGCGGCGGATTCGCTGTCCCGGGCGTTCAACGAGGTCAAACGCGAAGCAGGGCTCGATGACGATCTGGACTTCCATTCGCTGCGTCGTTCCTACGTCACCCACCTCATCGAGGACGGCTACGACGCGTTCTTCGTCCAGCAGCAGGTGGGACACGAGCACGCCTCCACCACCTCGATCTACACCGGCCTCTCCCCCGATTACCGCGCCCGCGTCGTCGACGACGCGATCGCACGGATGGCCGCTCAAGCGATCGCGAAGGAGAACTGAGATGCAGCGACGGATCGAGCACGGGTGGCGGTTGCGGGAACTGATGGCCGCTCGCGGCATGAACACCATCTCCGACCTCATCCCGCACCTCAGCGACCGCGGCATCCACCTCTCCGACTCGCAGATCTACCGGCTCGTCGGCGGCACCCCGGAACGGATGAACCTGAACCTGCTCGGCGCGATCCTCGACACCCTAGACTGCAGTTTCGAGGAGCTCTGCCCCATCACCGTCCAGGCCACACCCGACCGCGCCACCGGCACCAGCGGCACAGCTCCGGCGGCCGGCGCGTTTCGTCCCGTCCGCGCCCGGATCCGGAAACCCCAATGACCGTCACGACTCGTCCGCCTCGTGAGTGCGCGCGTTGCACGCGCACCGGGGTACGGTTCGCGGTCACCTGGCCGGAAGGATCGGTCTGTCGCTGCTGCTACCAGCGCGCCACCCGCACCCACGGCACCTGCACCGGCTGCGGCGAGCAACGCCTCCTCCCTGGGCTGGTCGACGGGCGCCCGTCCTGCACCGTCTGCGCGGGAATCCCGAAAGACTTCCACTGCACCCGCTGCGGCCGCGAAGATGAACCCGTCCGCGTCGGGCTCTGCGCGCACTGCTGCCTGTCCGATGACCTCACCGCGCTGCTTACCGACACCACCGGACAGGTCAGCCCGACACTGCTGCCGTTGTTCACCGCGTTGACGCAGCAGACGCATGCCCGCAGCGCCCGCACCTGGCTGACCGTCAACCCGCACGCCACGAAGCTGCTGCAAGACCTTGCCCGCGGGACCGTCCCGCTCCAGCACGCCACATTCACCGAGCACGCCCATCCCAGCAAGGTTGCGTTCCTCCGCGAGCTTTGCATCGAACACGGGCTGCTCGAACCGGTCTCCCTCGACATCGAACGATTTCAGACCTGGCTCGATGGCAAACTCCGCACCGCGGACCCCGCCGACGCCCGGCTGATCCGGCAGTATGCCCGCTGGGTTCACCTGAACCGGATGCAGCACCTCGCCGGCACCGGCGCATTGAAGAAGGGCACCTTCCTCGCCGCGAAGCAATCCACCACCGTCGCCCTGGAGTTCGTTCAGCACATCCGCGCCAGCGGCCTCACGCCGGCGACCTGCACGCAGGCTTGCGTCGACGACTGGCTCGCAACCGGCCCCACGACACGGAGCCTGGCCCGCGGCTTCGTGCGCTGGGCGAGCGCGCACCGGCACCTCCCGCCCGTCGTCTTCCCCTACCGAGTGGCGCGGACTGAGCCGGTCATCACCCAGCAGCAACGCCTCGGGCACATCGCCCGCCTCCTCGTCCCCAACGACCAGCTCGCAACCGATGAACGCGTCGCCGCACTGCTGCTGCTCCTCTACGCGCAACCGCTGGCCCGGATCGCCGGGATGCGGCGCCACCAGATCCGCGACGAACACGGCCTGCTCACCGTCACCTTCACCGGCGACGCGCTCACCATCCCCGCCCCGTTCGCTGCGATTGTCCGGGACCATCTGGCGGCACCGCCGAATCAGAACACCGCCGCTCACCGCGACAGCCCCCGGTTGTTCCCCGGCCGTCGCCCCGGTCAGCACCTGCACCAGAACACGATCATGAACAAGCTCCGCGACGCGGGCATCGACCTCCGCGGCGCCCGCAACGCCGCCCTCCGAGCCCTCGTGATCGACCTCCCCGCACCCGTGGTCGCCGACTCGCTGAACTACAGCTACACCATCACCGACAAACACCGCCGCAACGCCGGCGCCACCTTCCTCGACTACGCCACACTCCGCACCACCCACACGATCGGAATCCCCACCGCATGAGCACCCAGCCTGTCTCCGCCGCCGACATCCGCGAGAACGTCAAAGAGAGCCTGCAGCAGCTGATCCGACTGCAAGAGCAGGGCCGCGTCGTCATGACACAGGACAGCTACAACACCGACTGGCCCGACGCGACCACAGCACTCGACGCCGCGATCGGCTCCCTCGACCACGCCCTCAACGCAATGACCTGGATGGAAACCCTCCCCCACCTGGACGGCGGCTACCCGCCCCTCTCCGAATAGGCCGCCCCGCCCCCACAGCTCTTGATGAAGAAGAAACCAATGACCGCTCTCGCCGACGCCGTGCTCCCGCTGGTGCGATCTCGCAGCGACCTGCACCGATGGAGCGCCGCGAACCAGCACGGCGGGCAGATGCACGAAGCGATCGACGTCCTCGAAGCCGCGATCCCCACCACCGACCCGGCAGAGGCATATACCGTCACCCACAAGGCGCTGGCCAGCGCGATCAAGGTGATCGCCCGCGCCGACGACTCCAGCGGCATCATCGGTGACGCCTGCCGTCGCCTGCTCACCCTCCACCCTCAACTCGCCGACACCGCACGCACCCCGCCCAGCAAACTCGTCCCCTGGATGATCACCTTCCAGTTCGACGGCGACGTCGACTACTTCGAACTCGACCCCGTCGCCTACGCCCCCGCGCTCGGCGACAAGGGCCTGCGCACCTACCGGGCCCGTCTGGACGAGATCCGGGGCCGCCTCGCTCCGAAACCCGACGCCGACTCCTGGCAGGACCCGAGTCGTCATGAACGCTGGGTGCTGGAATGGAACGAGCGTCGCCTGGCCGTGCTCGACCGCGACATCGACGCGATCATCCGCACTCACGCCCGAGACCGCAAAGTCGCCGCCTGGTTCCACGACACCGCCAAAGCATTCGACGAGATCGGAGAAACCGAACTCGCGATCGACTGGGCACGACAGGCCACCGACTTCGGTCACGGCCACCAATCCCAGCGCGCAGCAGAATACTGGTGCACACTCCTCAGCACCCACCACCCCGACCAACTGCTCGCCGCCCGCGACTATGTATTCCGGAGATGGCCGAACGCGCTCAACGCCTCCCGGCTCCACGCCACCGCCGGCCCCAACTGGCCCGACTACGAAGTCGCCGTCACCGACGCTCTCGCCGCCAACCCCGCCGACGCGGTCACCTTCACCCTCACCACCCTGAAAAACCCGCAGCGAGCCTGGCAGCTCGCACATCAACTCGACCTGACCAGCGACCACACCTGGGATCAGCTCACCACCGCCTACGAGAAGATCGACCCGATCGCCGTCCTCCCCACGCACCGCCGACTCGTCGAGAACACCCTCACGGAAGCCGGCGCCGCGAACTATCGAGATGCCGCCAAACGGCTCGCCCGCATGCGGCGACTCACAGCCGGCACCGATCACGCAATCGAAGTCGACGAGCTCATCGCCGAACTACGCGACACCCACCGCCGACGGCCACGCCTGCAACAAGAATTCGACCGCGCCAAACTCCCCTGAACCAGCCACCCTCGCCAAACACTGGCCGGTTGCGAATCCGCCGGGTGAGCACTCTTGTTTACGCGGACGATGGACCTCCTCCCCCAAGGTCGAGGGTCGATCGAGCCGACCGATGCAGGCTAAGGGACGCGGAGTTCTTTGATGGGTTCTCTCCGGCTGGCGAGAACTGCGGGGAGCAGTGCGGCCACGCAGGCGGTAGCGATCGCAAGGATGGCGAGGGATGTGTCGAACGCCAAGCTGGGAAGCGGTTCGCCGCCGATCATCAATGTCACCGTAGCGACGGCGAGCCCGAGTCCCACTCCTGCTACTGCCAGGATCGCAGTCTGCGTAACGAGGAGAGCGATGATGAGCCCGCGAGTAGCGCCGAGCGCGCGGCGTCTCCCGTAGTCCTTCCGTCGGAGCATGACAAGGCCGTACAGGAGGATCGCCACCAGGGCACTGGTGAGGGCGAGGAGAGCGATGACGAGGCCGCGGGAGAACGACCCAAGTTGGCTTTGCACAATCGCGCGGAGTTGCGCGAGGGCTTCGGATGTCTCGACCGTGACTTTCGTTGGATCGGTTGCAGCGAGGACCGAGAGGACGGCGTCAGAGACCGGGGCGACGAGGTCGGGTGTCTCGGCGATGACAACGAGGATATTGACCGGTTCCGCACCGGTGGGTTGTGTCTCGGGAACGATCAGAAGCGGCTCGAACTGGAGCAGAAAATCGGGCGTTTGCAGCTGACCCCCGACACCATAGTCCTCGCCTGTGGTGAGGACTATGCCGCCCGCGCGGTCGGTGAGCCCGAGGCGGTCCATGGCGGCGGGGGAACCGTATGCAAGCTCGCCGGGAAGGACTGGTGTCGCAGGGATACGGAGGTATGACAGCTGGTCGCCATAGGCGTATCGCAGCGGGGTTCGAGGGCCATCGGGTATGGCGATATTTGTCGCGTCGGTTGCAGATGACAACGCAGCTGCCCATTCGATTCCTTCGATGCCGTTGACCCGCTTCAGGACGTCTGTGGTGATTCCGGCGTCGGTTTCGGCGCGAACGACTATCGACCGGGTTCCGGCGGAGTCGATTGAGCCCAGCACCCGTTGTTCGGCTCCAACGGTTCGTCCTGTGGTGAGCATCACCGCGACGATCATCCCGGCGACCATCAGCACGGTTAGGACCGACGCGACGGGCTGGGATCGAGCGGAAGCTGCCGCTTCTCGGATGATGGCGATCACAGTCGGATCTCCACGTCACACGCCGCGGCGACCTGCGGGGAGTGAGTGACCACGATTACAGCGGCACCCTGGGACGCGTGCTGCCGTAACGTCTCGACGACAACGTCGCTCGTTGCTGGATCGAGATTTCCGGTTGGTTCGTCGGCAAGCAGAATGCTTGGCTCTGACAGTAGGGCGCGGCACAATGCGATCCGTTGCGCCTGTCCCCCGGACACCTGGCCGGGCCGGCGATATGCGGGCACGTCCACGCTTAGGCGCTGCAAAAGCTCGCGCGCACGGGACCGGGCCGCTGCCACCGGCTGTCGCCGATACAGCGCGGTCTCGGTGACGTTGTCCAACACTGTGCGGGTGGCGTCCAGGGCGGCGTCTTGAAATACGAAGCCGAAATCGTGAGCCCGTAACCGGGCACGCTCCGCATCGGGGAGACTGCTCGTCGCCACCCCGTCGACGTAGATGCCGCCACGGGTGGGTTTCAGCATTAACCCCAGCAGGTACAGCAGCGTCGACTTTCCCCGCCCAGAGGGCCCGGTCAACGCGGTCATCATGCCCCGCTCAAAGGCTGCCGACCAGCCGTCGAGAACTGCAACACCTGGCAGGTACTCGAATACCACGTCCCGCGCCTCTAACGCCGGCACGGAAGCGAGCGGGTCCGGTATTGTCACGGGCTGGTGCTTTCATCCGCGGGCACCCGCACGCGAGTACCCTCCGGAACGCCGGTGACTACCGACATGCCCCGCGCAGAAGCCTCGACGGTCACCGCAACCCGCTCACCCTCGTCACCCACGATCACCGCCGTGGCCCCCGACGCGTCCGAGGTCAGCGCAGCAGAGGGCACTACCAGGCCTGCCACGGTTTCTACAGTCACAATCCGTGAGCTGAGTAACACATCTCCGGAGACCGGCACCTGCCCGCACTCAGCACCGCAAATGGGTCTGTCATCTGGGCCGATGAGAGTCACTGTTACCGTCCCGTTGGTGTCATCACCTTGCTGATCAGCAGCAACGGCCTCCCACATGCCACCCTCAGGGGAGGTAATTTCAACTCGTGTCCCCGCAGGAATTAGCGCCGCCTGGGACTCTGTCACCGGGATAGTGAACCGGGGAGCCGCTGCCAGGGTCTGTACAACTTCCGTGCCGGGCGACACCGAATTCCCGCGCGCGATCGTCTCCGCATCGAGCGTCACCCTGGTCGGCAGCTGCGGCACAAAGATCACATCCCCCAGCTCCACCACCCCGGTCTGCGGCACCCCGAGGGTGCGCTGCCACCTTTTGATCGCCGCCACTGTGCCAGGCCCGGCGCGGCCATCGGCCGGCCCGGCATACTGCCCGACCGCCGTTAGCATCCCCTGAAGCTGCGCGACATCCGGTCCCTGCGTACCCTCCTGCAACGCTCGAAACGCCGGCACCTCCCCAGCCGCCACCACCACCGGCCGAAGATCGATCGAGTAGAGCACGCTTCCCTGCGACACCTCATCGCCCGGTGCAACAGCAACCCCGGTGACGACGCCTTGACGTAGATTCGCCCCAGCGGGCACCGAGGACCATTCCGCGACCGTGTTTAGCGAAAGACTCGACCCAACCTCACCCTGCTCCACCGCGAAGAACGTGAAAGGTGTGGATTCCAAGGGATCCTCGGCCGGCCGGAGAACCGTAGCGCCAGCCCATCCAACTCCCGCCCCGACCATCAATAGCGCCATTGTCGCGACGCCAGCGATGATCCACCGTCGCCCTCGCGGCATCTTCTGCGTCGAATCTTCACTCATCTCGCGAGGAGCATACGTGACAGCAACATCCTGACGTCCCAGGTTGGTCGAACGTGGGCTGTAGCGAGCGCGCCGCGGCGGCTGCTAAATTTCCGCGACTGCCACATCGCGGATCAAATCGTCAGCGATCTATCGGCGGGGTCGACTTCGGCTTGAGGCTTCTCGTTAACTTTCCGTGAACACTAGAACCGTCCTCAACGCGAGAGACGTATCGTTGAATATGAGCGTTTTGATCCCGATCACCGTTCTGGCTGCATTCGTCGTCTTCGCAATCGCCGACAAGATCCGCAGAGACCGCCGCTCCTCGTACGAGGCGAAAGATGAGCTTCGTAGAGCCGGCGAAGATCCGACTCCTGGAGCAACCGACGCCGCCCGTGGCGCGCTCGGGAAAGAAGCCTGGGTGCGCATGTCTGACACCACCGGCATCTGACCGGCCAACTGCGCAGAGCTCCTTCAGCGAACTTCTCCCCTAGGACGATCGCTCGCGCACGGAACGCTCTCGCACCGCCACACATCGAAGATGAACGCGCGGTGAACAGCGGGAGAAGATCCCCCGGGAGGGATTGCGGTTACCGAACTTCGGGAGTTTTGTGTGCGCAAGGAGGTTCTAATGCCAAAGACGACCGTAGCGCCCCTCACGTCACCTCTTGAGGCGAAGCCTCGAAAGCGCCGATTTCGCCTACTCGCCCTGGCCCCGGCGATAGCCCTGGCTCTGTCGCTCACGCCACCCGTAGCTGCCCAAGCGGCAACCTCCATCACCCTCGGGCCGAGGTCCTGCACGGGAAGCAGCTATCTGTACTCGACGGGAGTCGCAAACTTCTCAACGGTTCACAAGCTGGTCCTTACCAACGGCAACGTTGCGATACGCAACTTCGTAAACACCACCGGCGCTTACCGCACAGACCGCTACTACACAGGCCTGCAGGGCACCGTTAACCGGAACGGCTACTCCTTCGTAACCCTTTCCGGAGTGTGGTTCGGAGGCGCGAATGTATCCTCCGCCAGCCTCAGCTGCGACTACTGATAGGGGGAATGGTGAAGAAGCGAAGCATGGCCGCTGCGGCGGCGCTCGGTGCAAGTGTGATGGTCCTGTTGGTGGGCATATCCCCCGCCGCCGCGGAGTATCGCGGGTTCCCCGGCGTGAATTGCGGAGGATACGCGTACACCACGGCTCGCACGTCGGCGACATGGGACTACCACGCTCAAACCAACTACTACAACAGCTCACAGAGTGATACTTACCAGTTCGGTCCGAACTACTCGGGGGCTGTCCAGACGCACAACAACTGGTCAAGCATCCGGAGAACAAGCAGCGCATACGTCTACACAGTCCCGGACTGGACCAACTATGTAATTGGATCGCCTCGGCACTCGTGCGACTACTAACAATGAGGCTCCAAAGGGCGATCGCTTTCGGATTCGCTTTCGCCCTGCTACCAGCGTTGTCGGGATGCTCGTCGGCGCCGCCGGCTGACACCGACGATATGTCTCTTCGTGAGATACAGCAGCTGGAGACGGACGTTCGTGGCAGCCTGGTGGACTGTCTACTCGGCAAAGGGTGGGACGTGACTGCCGATGAACAGGGCTACGGCGTGGACAACTTGCCCTCGGCTCAGGTGGAGCAATACCAAGCCGACAACGAGGAATGCATGCGAGAGACGGGTGCCGACCAAATTGAGCCGCCGACCCTGACGGATGAACGGCTGGCTGAGTTCTATAGCCATGAGGAAGAGACCGCAGATTGTCTCCGAGCACGTGGCCACGAGATACCGCAACTACCGTCTCTTCAAACATTCGCCGACGGGTATAGGCAAGGGAACCCTTGGAGCGCCTACGCCTTTATCGAGACGAGCGTCTCGGAAGATGAATGGAACGTGCTCATTCAGGCTTGCCCCCAGCTGTAGCCAAACTCGGTCATAGTGAGTTCGTGGACGGAGTTGACGGACACACTAATTTGGCTCGGGCACCTGGATACGCAACCGATGGTGTCTCTCATGTCAAAAGCGCCGATCAGGAGCCCTCTAGTCGGGGCGGACGAAAAGTGGGCGCCCTGATGCCGCCCACTCCTGTTGGCACCGACGACTGCTGAAACAATGAGCTGTGGCCCGAAAAGATGCCCGCGTGATCAACACCAAGCTCATGGACGACGCCAGCGAGACGACGCAACGCCTTGACACACTGCTTGATCAGCCGAAGCACACCGCCGCAGCAGACCGCGAGAACGATGTGTACGAGGCACTATTCGACCTGGTAGGCGCAGTTGACCGACTCGTCGAGATGCAGCGTCAGATCACAGAGGCGCTGCTTGATGGATCGGGCGCCGAACTCGCCAAGGTGAAACTGTAGGGGGAATCCGTCGGCTCAATGCTGCCGACTGTCAGGCGACGGCTCGTTCCTCCTCGATGCCGTCCACGAGGCTTCGCAGCGTGCGCGTTTTCAGTTCGGGATCCCCGTGGGACCTGTAGCCGCTGTTGACAAGTTCTCTAAGTTCGATGGCGCGACGCAGTCGATCGGTCTCACGCTTGGCCCGCCACGGTTCGGGGGTGGATATGAGTGCGGCCACCTCTGATGCCCGGGCGTGCATGTAGTGGCTGCGGTAGTCGTCGACGGGGCCAAGCAGCGAGCGGCCACACGCGTCGATGCGGCAGCCCAGACGGGTGCGGATGTCGCTGTGCTCGAGGAGGGCCTTCGCTCGAGCCATGCTAAGTGTTGCGGCGATTCCGGGCAGATACACCCCCTGCCACACCCCTCCCCCGACACGGTTTCCGTTCTCATCGAGCTTCGGCGGCCGGTTCTGTCGGGAGACGTCCACCGCGTGGTTGACGTGCTCCATCTGCCCCACACCGACCGAGAACCCGTCGACGTGGCCCAGCGCAAAACCTGCCCGGCCGACGTTGCCAGAGCGTCCGAGGATCACTCGCATGCCAGCGTCCCGGAACATGTCGGCGATGCGAAATACCGACCGGATCTTCAGGATGCTGTCGTTCTCGCTACCCAGCGGGGTGAACCGTAGGTCGACGGCCCCGAACCCTGCCGCGGCGTAGTCGCGTGCCAGGCCTGCAGCCATCTCAGGGTTGATCCGAGCTCTTAGCGTCAGCACTGGCCGTACCGGCTTGTCGGTGGTGAGGGCGGCGGCCTCGGCAAGGGCGAGATTGAGCTGCGCGGTGCGGTCATCACGGACCATGAAGTGTGGCGGTGTGACTACGGTGACGAAGTCAGGGTGGGCTTCGATAACCTCGGCGACGAGGCGCTGCCGACTGGATAGGTCGGCGGCCAAGCGGCCGAGGTCATACGGCTCGCCGTGGTACCCGGGCAGCCCGTCCAAAGTGGTGAGACCCGGCGAGTCAAGGCGTTCCGTGCGCGGGTCGTACAGGACCTCGAGGCCAGCAGCCACTGCGGCGTCAGCTGCCCCCTGCTGATACTTCGCCCTCTTAGCGTGCAGCGTGATCGCCCCAACCCCCGCATGCGCGCGGGACAGGAAGTCCTCGACCTTGTAATGGTCCTGGTGATCTAGCTGAAACTCGACACTCACCGCGATGCCCCTTCCGACGCCAAACTCGGTGACATACTATGAGACACAGTAGACGACAGAGTGAGGACACGCCATGAGTGCAACCGCTGAACGCGGGGCGCTAGCTCTGAAGGTGACGACCATCATTGACCAACTGGGGCTTACCCAGGAGGAGGTAGGCGGCATTGTGGACGCGTCGGCGCGTTCCGTTGCCCGCTGGTCCAGCGGTGATGTAGTTCCGCAGAAGCTGAACAAGCAGCGCCTCCTGGAGCTTGCGTATGTCGCGCAGGCCGTGACCGAGATCATGCCGACTGATCATGCGAACGTGTGGATGTTCGCGCCCAATCGATTGCTGGATCACGACACACCCGCCGACCGTATCCATGCCGGCGGCTACCGCGATGTGCTGAATCTCATTGAGGCGATCGCTGAAGGTGTGGTCGTTTGACTGGGCTCGATGAGGATCTCGTCCAGCGGGTCGACCAGCTCGGTCACGCCCGCTGGACAGGGGTGACTCATCGATATACCACCGCTAATCGAGATCCATTGTCCGGTGCTGGTGCCCGACTGTTTGGCGGGCGTTGGAATCCGAAAGACATCTTTGCCACTGTCTACCTGGCCACCCCCCTCTCCGCGTGCATGGGTGAGGTGGAGCGGATGGCGCACAGTCAAGGCACCACACCCGAAGTCATGCTGCGGGCCGCCTATCTCCTGCACACGATCGACGTTGCTGACATCCCCATCATCGACCTCCGCACCGACGAAGCACTTGCGCACGTCGGGCTCACTCGCGCAGACATCGAAGACCCTGATTGGACGGCTTGCCAAAGCGTTGGCAACGCCGCCTGGTTCCTCGGACACGCGGGCGTGCTTGCACCATCGGCGACCGGAAACGGATATGTGCTTGCCGCGTTCGAGACCCGTGCGAGCGCGTTTCTCACCGTTTCGGGAAGTGAGTCGCTGACCCCGGAGATGTACGGCCGCCTGCGTTGAAGAACGTTCCGGACGAGTCGCGCAACAGACCCCCATCGAGCAGGAGAGACCTTGCCATTCGTCCACAACCCGGTGCAATCGACTAGCTACGCCACACCCGAGGACCTTTACAGGGATCTGCCGCGACGCACGGGAGCGGTCTCTGGACTTTGGTCGCATCAAGCGGACATCCTGCGTGAATACACCAAGAAGCACCGCAAGTCTGCTGACGTCGCTCTGGAGCTGCCGACGGGCACGGGCAAGACCCTGACTGGTCTGCTCATCGCGGAATGGACCCGGCGTACCCGCACCGCCCGTGTCGTCTATGCCTGCCCGACCAAGCAGCTCGCACGACAGGTCGCGGCGTCCGCTTATCCGGAAGGCATCGACACGGCGCTGCTGATCGGCTCCCATCACTCGTGGCCAGAGCCAGCTCACCACGCATATGAAGCCGCTGAGGCGATCGCCGTCACGTCCTACAGCTCTATCTTCAACTCTCATCCTGCGCTAGTCGACGCCGACCTGATTGTGTTCGATGACGCTCACGCCGGCGAGCAATACGTGGGCGATGCATACGCGGTCACACTGTCGCGATGGCAGGACCGTAGCGCCTACGACGCGATGCTGGCGGCGGTCGCACCGGCGCTTGATGGTGTGTTTGTTGAACGCCTACGAGCAGCAACCGCCGATCCCGGCTTCTCAGACTCGGTCCGCTTGGTGGTTCCGCTTCGTCAAGGCGACATGGTGTCGCAGGTGAAGACGGCGCTGAACGGCATCGACGGGTCGCAACGGTTCAACTTCGCAATGATTCGAGAAGGTCTCGCGTCATGCCTCGTTTACGTTTCGTATTCCACGATTCTCATTCGCCCCTATCTCCCGCCCACGCACCAGAATCCGCTGTTCAGCGGCGCCCGTCAGCGCCTCTACCTTTCCGCGACTCTCGGAGAGGCGGGCGAGCTGGAACGCGCGTTCGGTCGGCCATCGATCGCTCGGCTCGCGCTGGAAGAGGGCAGCACGCCGCCCCGCTACGGACGCAGGTTCTTCGTGTTCCCGCGTGCTGCGCAAGGAAGCGATCCCGAAGGCCTCGCTCGGCAGATCGTCGCCAAGGCCGGAAAGGCCCTGGTGTTGGCCCCGCAACACGATCGCGCGCAGCAGACCGCTGAAGCACTTGCGCAGCCGGGCTGGCCGGTGCTGACCATCAACGAGGTTCGTGACGGCATGAAGCCATTCGCCGACCTGCCCCACGCCACCTGCGGTTTGGCCTCTCGCTATGACGGTCTCGATCTCCCGGGCAAGGCGTGTCAGCTGATCGCGTTGAACGGCCTGCCCAATCAGAACAACCTGCAGGAACGGTTTCTCGCGTCGCGCGCCCACGCGGACGCGGTATTCGCAGAGCGGGTTCGCACACGCATCGTCCAAGGCGCTGGTCGCTGCACGCGGAGCCCGCAAGACACGGCGATCGTTCTTATCCTCGATGCGGAACTGTCGCGATACCTCGGCCGTCCGGAGATCACACGCGCGCTCGACCCTGAGCTGCAGGCCGAACTGAAGTTCGGGCGAGAGAACTCACAGGATCAGCCCCAACAAAACGTTCTCGGCAACATCGACCTGTTCCTCGGCCAAGACACCAATGATCTCTGGCGCACGGAGGCCGAGCCCTCTCTGGTGAGCTACAGGCGGGAGATGACCCGGCAGTCACCTCCTGCCGCGAGCTCGCTGGCCGCCATCGTCGACCTCGAGATCGAAGCGTGGAGCGAAGCACATACCGGAAACTGGCCAGAGGCCGCTCGTCTCGCTCACGAGATCGCCGAGCTGCTCAGCCGAGCAGGAAACGTCACGGACGGCTACAGATCGTTCTGGACCTACCTGCAAGCCACCTGGACCGATCAGGCAGGGCAGGACGCGGGTGATGCGACTGCACGAGCGGCCGCGCAGGCGCTGATCCGCGAGGCGGAAGCCATCATGGGAATGGGGTCGTGGGTTCGCGAGATGGCGCCGTTGCCCGCCGTGCCGCGTCTCCCACTCACACCGGCTGACTCCGTCGCCGTCCAAGCTCTGACCGCTCGCCTCCTCTCAGGCGTCAGGGACGCGACCATTAATCGGCAGTTCGGCGAGATTCATGCAGGCCTCGCCCAGACCTCGGCCGGACCATACGAGGCGGCGTTGACTGAGCTTGGAAAGCTTCTTGGGGCAGACGCCTACAAGCCGACCGCACACGGCAACTGCGACTCGGCGTGGTGCTTCGATAACAACCAGTGGCTCGCGCTCGAAGCAAAGAGTGAGCATCAACCCCACGGCGTCGTCGGACTCGACGACGTTCGCCAAGCTAACGCGCAACTGGGGCTGCTCGCCGGAGACCGTTCGGTTCCTCAACCGGCAATCAGCGCCAGTGTCATCATCTCGCCACGTGACGACGTCCACGACGACGGCATCTCCATCGCACACGCAGACGTGCATCTTGCTCATCCGGACTTGCTGCGTCAGATCGCGCACGATGCTGCATCCGCATGGTCCACCATGCTGGCCCGACAAGCCGGACTCAACCGGGACCAGCTTCGAGAGCTCGTCGGAGACACGATGGCGGGATTCGACGTTCTCCCCAGTCGGCTCTTTGAACGCCTTACCGCCACCCCCATCGGCGAGATACCCGCCTGATTCAGATGCTTCGCACATGTCTTCCAGCCAACGGCGCACGGCCGCGGGCTTCGCGCCAGATCACTCTCAGCTATGACTTGCGCCGCGAAGCCTGCGCCAATGTCGGCGACGTTCGAGAACCCGGCCAAAACAACGCTTGAAAACTAGGCCACCCAGACCAGATTGGGTGGGTGATCTCCTTGGAAGATTGGGCGTTGATCAGGCGGCTGGTCGCGGACGGGGTTCCGCAGCGCCAGGTCGCGAGGGACCTCGGTATCGCGAGGGACACGGTGGCTGCGGCGGTGCGGTCGGATCGGCCGCCGAAGTACCAGCGAAGGCCGCAGGAGACGTCGTTCTCGCCGTATTGAGGCGCGGGTGCGGGCGCTGCTGGCCGAGCACCCGTCGATGCCGGCGACGGTGATCGCCGAGCGCGTGGAGTGGTCGGGGTCGATCACCTGGTTCCGGGAGAACGTGCGGCGGTTGCGGCCGGAGCATCGCCCGGTGGACCCGGCCGACCGGTTGACGTGGGCAGCGGGTGACGCAGCGCAGTGCGATCTGTGGTTCCCGCCGCGGAAGATCCCGCTCGAGGACGGCAACAGCGTGCTGCTGCCGGTGCTGGTGATCGTCGCGGCGCACTCCCGGTTCGTGACGGCGAGGATGATCCCGACTCGGAAGACCGAGGACCTGCTGCTGGGGTCGTGGGAGCTAATCCAGCAACTCCGGGCGGTGCCGCGGCGGCTGATCTGGGACAACGAACCGGGCATCGGTCAGAAGGGTCGGCTCGCGCAGGGCGTGTCCGCGTTCGCCGGGACCCTCGCGACGAAGGTGGTGCAGCTGCGGCCCTACGATCCGGAATCGAAGGGCATCGTGGAGCGTCGCAACGGGTGGATGGAGGCCTCCTTCATGCCCGGCCGCACCTTCACCTCACCCACTGACTTCAACATGCAGCTGGCGGACTGGCTGGAGCGAGCGAACGCCCGGGTGGTGCGGACGATCAAGGCCCGGACGATCGATCTGATCGAGCACGACCGGTCCCGGATGCTGCCGTTGCCACCGGTCCCGCTGCAGCTGGGCTGGCGGGAACGAGTGCGTCTCGGACGGGATTACTACGTGCGGCTCGACGCCAGCGACTACTCCGTCGACCCTCAAGCGATCGGCCGGATGGTCGACGTGACCGCGGACCTTGACCGGGTCCGGGTGCGACTGGATGGTCGGATCGTTGCCGACCATCGCCGCATCTGGGCGCGCGGCGCTGTCGTCACCGATCCTGCCCACCGCGAGACCGCGAAGCTCCTGCGGCAACAGTTCCAACAACCGCGACCAGCGGCCGTCGACACGGGCCTGACGAGGGATCTCGCCGACTACGACCGGGCATTCGGGATCGAAGGAGTCGCCTGATGGGCACCTTGAAGACGACCGAGTCGATCAAACAGATCACCTATCTCGCCGGCGCGCTCAAAGCGCCGCGGATCACCGAAGCCGCCGCCCGGATGGCCGACCAAGCCCGCGACGCCGGCTGGTCATTCGAGGACTACCTCGCCGCCGTGCTCGAACGCGAAGTCTCCGCGCGGAACGCCTCGGGCGCGGAGCTGCGGATCAAAGCCGCCGGGTTCCCCGCCCGCAAGACGCTCGAGGACTTCGACTGGGACGCGCAACCCACCGCCCGCCAACAGATCGCAGGCCTCGCCTCCGGCGGGTTCCTCCTCGAAGCGCAGAACGTCGTGCTGCTCGGCCCACCCGGAACCGGCAAAACGCATCTGGCCACCGCGCTCGGGATCGTCGCCGCGAGGCACGGGCACCGGGTGCTGTTCGCCACCGCCACGGACTGGGTCACTCGCCTCACCGACGCGCACCGGCAAGGCAACCTGCCTCGTGAGCTCGCACGGCTCCGCCGCTACGGACTGATCATCGTCGACGAGGTCGGCTACCTCCCGTTCGAGCAAGACGCCGCGAACCTCTTCTTCCAGCTCGTGTCGTCTCGCTACGAACACGCATCACTGATCCTCACCAGCAACCTGCCGTTCTCTGGCTGGGGCGGGGTCTTCGGGGACCAAGCCGTCGCTGCCGCGATGATCGACCGCATCGTCCACCACGCCGACGTGCTCACCCTCAAGGGCGCCAGCTATCGGCTCCGCGGACGCGGGATCGACAGCCTCCCGAGCATCAAGACGCAGGATCCGGCAGACTGAGCAAACGACAACCAGGTGGCCTAGTTTTCGCCCGTCGTTTTGGCCGGTTCTTCAACCGTCGTCGACAGCCAACCCGACTTGGTTCAAAAAAGCGAGAAGCCCTTCATGGTGGGGAACTCATCGCGCAAATCTCGCGCGAGCCGCGCAATCACACTGGTACCCCACGCTTCCTGGGTGCGTCGGATGCGGATGACCTGACCGATGCGCCACCACAGCTGTAACAGCTCATTGTTGCCTTTCGCTGCACACGCAGGCGCGCGCCGTGTCACTGCTTCTTGAGGTTTTCGAGCGTGGCGGCGTAATCGTCGGGCACGAGGTCTGTCGTCACGAGTTCAACCGTATGCGGGAAGCCTTCCTGGATCAGCGACCGAGCTCGGTGCGTTCCATCCGGGGCGATCGCGACCGGTTCGGCCGAGCCTTTACGCTCTGACGCTGCTGCGCCTGCACCGCCGCGGTGGCGGGCTTGCCCTGGCTGACATCGGCCGCCATCTTCGCGCTGATAGCGTCCTCCCCCACACCACGGCGCTGGAGGTCGCTGGCGTCCCTTTCTCGACGTTCCGCGGAGTCGTACAGCGGCTCGGCCTTCTCGCGGGTCGCGTCGGCGCGGTTCTGCTCCCGCTCGGCCTGCACCTGTGCCTGCTCCCGCTCACCTTCGCCGGGGGCGACGTCGGCGCTCGTGCGCGCCGCCTCGGCTGCGCGGTCGGCCGCGTCGGCCTGGCGCGAGAGGGCGACCGCCTCGGCCTGCTCGGTGGCGCTGCGCTGCCGCTCGGTGTCCGACTGCCGGCGCTGCTGCTCCGCCTCGACCGCGGCCTGCACGGCCGCCGGGTCGGCGCCGGTGTTGTTCACGTCGACGCCGTACCGGGTGCGGAGCTCGTCGCGGATGCGGCCTTCCGCGCGCACGGCTTCGGGGTCTTCCGATCCCCACGCACGCGCCGTGGTGAGCGCGCCGCCGATCTGCTCCGGTGTGGCTCGGTCCCACCAGTCGGAGCGGTAGACACCTCCCAGCTCAACGCGAGCTGCGCGCTTCTCTGCCTCGAACCGTGACGACAGCTCGCGGGCTTCCTGCTCGCTGTGCGCCTGTGCTCGTCGTGCTGCGTCCTCGCGGGCGCGTGCGAGAGCTTCACCGATCCGCCCCGCCGCGGTGACGGCGATGCGGAGCTGCCCGTCGAATGCCTCCTGGATGCCGTCGCTTTCCTCGGCCATGAACAGGGTCCTTCCTTATCGCTCCGGGCCGCGATCCGCGCCCGGCTTCGTCGTGGTGCGCGGCCGCGCGGGCTCCACCTGGGGCGGGACCGGCGAGCCGGTGGTCTTGCTGCGGTTCTCTTCCGCGCGCTGCATCCGCTCGAGCGCTTCCTGCACCGATGCGTCGACGATCGCGGCGCGGTCAACCTTCGGTGCGGTCGCCGTGGCGGTCGCCGTGGCGGTCGCCGTGGCGGTCGACGTGGTGGGCGACGTGGTGGGCGACGTGGTGGTCGACGTCGGCGCGGCCACGGGGGCCGCTTCGAGCTGGCGGCGGACGTTCATCACGCGCTCGCGCACGGCGGTGGCGACGTTCGCCGCCTGGCGCGCTTCTCCCGCTGCTTTGGCGGCGTCGTAGACGGCCTGGGAGAGGTTCATGAGCTGGCGCAGGAGTGCCAGCTGCGCCGCCGTCCCTTGGCCGCCTCGCGCGACGCTGGCGAGGAGCATCGTCGCGCCCGACATGGCGACCCGGCCGGCGCGTTGCGGCTTCACCGGTCGACGGTAGGTCTGCGCCGACTTCGCCAGTGCGTCGGATGCTTCGGCCAGGTCGCCCGGCGTCTCCTCGACGGCGTTCGACCATGCCGCGAACGCGCCTGCGGTCTGCCGTGCGACGGTCGACCAGGTGTCGCGGTCGTCGAGCGGGACGGCGCGCAATTGCTCGCGGAGCTCCGCGACTTCCTCGGTGTGCCGATGCCACAGCTCGGGGTCTGGTTCGCGCATCTCGCGACCCGGCGCAACGGGCCGGCGGCCGCGCTTCGCTGCCTGCCACTCGGCGGCCGCGTCGGTCGCTCCCGCCGCGGTGTCGGGCCATCCTTCGCGGAGCCTCGGCAGGGTGAGGTCGCGGCCCATCTGGCCGCCGCCGTACCAGATCGGACGTTCGCCGTTGGAGGGCCGGCTTGCCACCGAGTAGCCGGTGATGACGTCCGTGGTGCCTTCGGCAAACCGCGGCCGCACGAGGACGCCCGAGCGGCGTAACCGGCGCACAAACTCGGCTTCGTTCTCGCTCGCGCCGGCCGCTGCTCGCACGCTGCGCGCGAGGTCGTTGCGGGGTGCGTTCAGTCGCACCTCAGCCGTGATGCGCGCCTGTCGCTCTCTCGGGTCGAGACGGTGCCATTCGGGCTGCTCTCCCCCGATGCGCGCCGCGTGCTGTTCGTACTTGCGCTGCGCCATGAGCGCCGATCGCTCCTCGACGCGCGCCTGCTCCGCGGGGCTGTAGCCGCGCGTCGCGCGCTCACCCTTCGTCGACTCCAACTGCTCCAGGCCGTACTTCACTTCGAGGGCTCGTGCGGCGTTCTGCGCGCGCTGGTAGTCCAGGTGTGTCGATGCTTTGGTGCCGTCCTCGCGGACGAGGTTCACGGCGATGTGCACGTGGTCGTTCCCGGCCTGCGAGAGGCCGTGGCGGATCGCGACCCAACGGCACGGGGACTTGGTTCCGTCGTTGTCGTCGAACCCCATCGCGGACACAAAGTCCTGCGCGATCGCGGCCCACTCCTGATCGGTACGGATGCCCTCCTCGGCGCGCAGCGACAGCGAGGCGTGCCACACGTGCCCGCCCTTCACGTCGACGCCCATAGCGGTGCGCGGCCGGTCCAGGTGCCGCGCGATCGCCTTCGCATTCTCGCCGCTCAACTCGGCATCGTCGTACCACGCCATCAGCGCGTGATCGCCGGCCACCAGGTGCGGCTCCGTGTGCTCATTGTGGCGACCGCCACCGACGAGGTAGGACACCAGGCCGGCCATCCGATCCCCGCGTGTGACGTTCGGCATCATGACAGGCTCAGCTCGTCCACGGCCGCGTCGATGCGCTCCGCGACACGTCGCACCGCGGCGAGTGTGGCGTCCGTCTCTGCCTGCCGTTGACCGGTCGCATTCGTGGCCTTCGCGATCTGGTTGACGTTGTTCGACACGGCGGCCAACAGCCGGTGTAGCTCGAACAGCTTCCCGATCGCGTTGCGCCGCTCTGTGACCGTCTCCCCCGTCTCGGATGCGAGCGTCGTCTCGACCAGCAGACGCGGGATGGTCACCCGCTGAGCGAGCGCGAGGCGCAGCAGCCGGCCCTCCTCCTCGGCCGTCACCTTCACTTCGTGCTTGTGCTGCCGTCCTCCGGGGGCATTCGCACGCCGACGCCGCTCTGTTCGGGGCTCGGTTGCCGTCTCGTCTGACATGCGATCCCCTCCTCCCCGCCCAGCGCAGCGACCCCGCCCCGTGCGGGGACCACACGTCCAGTGTGCCGCACCCGTCGAAGACTGTCGAGAGGAAAGGCCCAGTTAGCCCAGCTAAATGTATAGCTTGCTCCGTCTCAGACTCCATTCGGCTTCGCTCACGTCGACAGACGGGAGTGGTCGGGGCTTCGCCTCGGCGTGCTTTTGATGTGTCGACAGGCGTCGACGTGCGGCGCTGCGCTTCGTACGATGAGTGCATGGCTACGCAACTGACACCAGAGGAAGCAATCGAGCGCGCACGGCGTCTACAGGATGACCGCCTGACAGCGGTTCGTACCGTCGCGGAGGCGCGGCAAGAGCTGACCGATGTGCGCGACGAGACGGCGCGCGAGCTGGCTGATCTACAGGCGCGGATCGCTGAGCGGATCGCGACCGCCGAGCGCGAGGACGTGCGCGCCTATTCGGCCGCTCTCAGTGCCGGATGGTCTGCGGACGAGCTGCGCAAGATCGGGTTCTCTGAGCCCGATAAGAAGGCGCGCACGCGGCGTCGGTCGACGCGCAAGCCGGCGGCTAGCTCGGCACCCGCGGCGGCTGACGAATCGCAGTCGGAGGCTTCTACGGAGGGGTGATCGCGCGCACGGTTCCGGCCCCACGTCCCGCTGTGCGGCGTGGGGGCTTTCGTGTGTCCCCGCGTTGCGGGGTTGCACTCCGCTCCCGAGCCCGTCAAGGGCGCTTCGCGTCCCTTCGGGAGAGCCCTGCGGGCTCCCCTTGACCGGCTCTCCGCTGCGTGCAAGGCGGCAAGTGTTCCGAGAAAGCCGGCAGCTCGGCGTACCGCCGAACTTCCAACTTTCACCGGACACACAACAAGGAGAACGGTATCGAGCGATGAGTGGACCCGTGAGTTTCGCAACGCTCACAACGACACTGCCGACGTCGGACGATGAGCGCGGCCGGCTCCTGCGGAACGTGAGCGAGCGTGACCAACAGCTCTACGATTGCGGGCGCTCCGGCTACCGGCTCGCGGCATCCGTGACGGTGCCAGGGAGCGACGTCGTGACGGTGATCGACACACTCACTCGCGAGGACGAGACGGGGGGCGACGGACGATGACGCGCTCTATCGCCGTGGAGGTCGCACAGCGCATCCGGCGCGCGCTCGACACTCGCGGCCTGACGGTCGAGTGGTTGTCGGACGCGACCGGGATCAAGCTGCGCACGCTCACCCGGCGGCTACACCTGACCAAGCCGGCGGGCCTCACCGTCGACGAGCTGAACGCGATAGCCGCCGCCCTCGACGTCGCCCCGGGCGTCCTGCTCCGCGATGACCAGAGCGACGCTACCGCTGCGTCTGAGTGAGTTCCTGATCCGCCCTGCTCAGCGCTCGGGCAACAGTCGACTTGCCGACGCTGAGCACCGCGGCGATGTGGTCGAGGCTGCGATTCTCGGCACGCATCCGCTGCGCCTGTGCGATCTTCTCCGGCGTCATCTTCGACGGCCGTCCACCGACCCGCCCCTGCGCCTTGGCGTGGGCGAGGCCGCGCATCGTGTTCTCCCGGATCGTGTCGACGCGCAGCTGCGCGAACACGGCGACCATCCCGAACAGCGCACGGCCCATCGGGGTCGTAGTGTCGATCATCGGCTCCGTCAGGCTCTTGATGTTCACTCCTCGTCGGTCGAGGTCGTGCAGCGTCTCGATGATGATCCGCTCCGTGCCTCCCAGCCGGTCGAGGCGGCGCACCAGAAGGGTGTCGCCCTTCCGGAGGTAGTCAAGGCACGCGCGCCACTGGGGACGGTCTGCGATGCGGCTGGACTCGCCTTGGTCGACGAACACACGAGAAGCGCCAGCCGCGCGCAACTCGGCCTCCTGGGCGGCGGGGTTCTGCTCCCGCTTAGACACACGGGCGTAGCCGACGACGTTCGTCATCCCTCAACCTCCTGCTGCTCTCGTGCCCGCCGCTCCTGCTCGGCGGCGAGCTGGTCATAGACCGGGGTGCCCTCCCCGCGCGTGCGCGATCGCTTCACGTCGGATGCTGTCTGCGCGCGCTCGGGCTCAGTCATCTTCACTCCCGACCGCTCCCCCGGTCGGAGCGATAGCCGGCGGTGCCCCGGCGGGCCTGGGTGCCCTGCTGCGGGGTCTGCCTCGTCGCGTCGGCCGCGGAACGCGGGTACGACGCGCTCAGCGCGGAACGCACCTGAGCGGCCCGATCGGAGCTTACCTGCGGTGCGCTGCGCTCGACGGTCACCGCGGCGAACACCGGCACGAGCGACGTCGGGTCGGGCGCGTACGCGTACAGGTCAGGGCGGCTCAGCGCCGATCCCGCGTTCCACCGCTCCGGGCTCACGCGGGCGAAGTCGAACCGGTACGGCGACTGCTCGGCCACGTGCGCCATGAACACCTTCGACGTGCGTCCGTTGCCCTCCCGGAACGGGTGAGCCTGGTTGACGTACGCGAACACGGTCGAGGCGGTCGCGATGAAATCGTTCCGGCTGAGCTTGCCCCAGTCCGCTGACGTGACGAGCTGCTGCACGTCCGACAGATACCGGTCGACCTCGCCCGTCTTGACGTCACCAAAGCCTCGCCCCGGACCCTTCGACATGTTCACGGTGCGGTACTCCCCCGCCCACTCGTAGACGTCTTGAAACAGGTGCCCGTGGATCGCGCGTAGGTGCGCCCCGTCGTACGTTCGCGGCACGTCGGCCTCGCCGTTGCCGAGCTGCACGGCCCGCACGGTCGTGTCGGTGTACTCCATCCGAGCCAGCACCTGAGCGTCGCGCTCGTCGTAGAGGTTGCGGAGCGTCCCGATCCCCGTCAGCGGGTCGATCGTGTCGGGGTAAAAGTACGACTCCCAGCTATCGAACCGGGACGCCACGTCAGCGGCCGGCGCCGACGACGCCGGCAGCGCGGCGAGCGGCAGCGTGGCCACGTCGACGGTACTCCGCGAGGTCGATCGCCCCGCGGGCGTAATCGGTCACGTTCTCGACGTCCTCACGGGTCGGAGTGAACCCCTCGTGCCATCCCGCGGCGAGGGCCTGGCGCACGCTGTCGCGCTGCGTCTCGTCGAGCTGCGCGAACAGCTCCGGCCACTGCTCCTCGACGGTGAACGTCTCAGCCACGATGGGCTCCCTTCGTCTCCCTACAGTCTACCGTTTATCCCGAAAACGGTCTATAGGAGGTTTCGGCACAAGAGGGTTTCGGCACAGGGTTTCGGCACGGCGTGTCGACGTCGCCGCGGTGCGCTCGGCGCTCGTGCCGGAATCGATCGTTATCGGCCCACACAAACCGAGCGCTCACACACCCACTCGCTGCCGTCAGTGGCGGGGATCATGGGGTGGAGGCACCCAGGACAGTTCGGCACGTCCAGCGAGAGGTGTTCCCTCTCAAATCGTCGACGACGAGCGTGGGACACATCATCGTTGCCGTCGAACATGCTCAGAGCTTAGGTCGCTCGATCTGTCGAAGGAGCGCGTTGGCCGGCGCCGGCAGTGATGGCGAAACCGCTGGATGCCTCAGCGTGCCGTTCTAGCGGTTGCCCTTCTGACGATTGTGCGTCGTGCACAGCATCGTCAGATTGCTGATGTCCGTCGCGCCGCCCTTCGACCAGGCCGTGACGTGGTCAGCGTCCATCTCCTTCAGCGACCAGATCTTCGTCGCGTTGGCGTCGCCCGCGAACACGCACGCCGGGCAGTTCGAGGTGCCGGCCGCCTCCGCCGCCGCCGTCTGCTGTGCGTACTTGACCTTCTTGTCCTTATCTTCGAACAGGCGGATGTTGAGCAAGCGCGGCTGCGTCTCGCCGCCGAGGACGTACTCGTACACCCCCTTTCGGTCATGCACGGCACCGCTGCTGAGCAGCTCGCCCACGCGCGCGCTCACGACGCGACCGTTGTAGGGGTTGTTGCCGAAGCGCTCGTACAAATCAGCCCACGCCAGCCCTCTCATCTCTGAGTCGGTGCGCCCCCCGAACGTCGTCTCGACCCACTCGATGACCGTTGTGAAGTAGGCCTGCAGCTCGTCGATCGTCGTGTCGTGCCGATGCAGCGACATATAGTCGTCGATCTCCTGGGCCTTGGATGCGGCGACCCACTTGAGCGCGACCTCGAGGACCTCCTGGCGGAGCGGGTCGCCCTTGACGAAGCTCGCCCACTTCTGCTGCAGCGCGTTCCGCGCGTTCGAGAACTCGGCCTTGGCGAGCGTAACGAACGGACCGGAGTATGCGGCGTTGCGCAGCTCCTGCCGGGTCAGCTCGACGCCTGCGGTGTTGATTGTCTGGAACCAGGCCTTTATCTCGGGCTCGGTGCCCTCGCACACGTAGACCAGCAGCTCGCGGTCCATGATCAGTTCCTTCTCGGTGTCCGACAGCGACGAGAAGTACCGCTCGCGGCCACCGACCTTTACCGCGAACTTGTTCGTCACGAAGCGACCGATCGAGGTGATGCGCTGCTGGCCGTCGAGCACCTCGAGATGCTGCTTGCCGTCGTTGAAGCCCGCGGTCACATCGGTGAAGTAGATCAGTCCGATCGGGTACTCCTTTAGCAGCGAGTCGATGACGGCGCCCTCGCGCGGGGTGTTCCCGTACACGAAGTGTCGCTGATACTCCGGCTGAATCGTCAGCGTGCCCGACAGGCCGTAGAGACCCTTCGCATCGAGCTCGCTGTACTGAAAACCTGTGACGAGGTCGCTGATCTTGATGAACTTCAGCTCGGTCTTCATGCTGTCTCTCTGATCTGGGGTGCGCGGTGGCGAACGAGAACGCGGAAGTAGGGGGACTTTCCCCCGGGCAGGCGTAGATCTTTGCCGTCTCTGCCATAACGGAAGCGCACGATCTCAAACTGCTCGGGGTTGTACTTGCCCAGAAAGGTGATCGGGACACCCATCAGCCCGGGGTAGTCGCTCGGGATGGCGTCCAGCCGCGGAACCTCAATCGCGTCTTCATTCTCGTAACGCTCGTAGCCGATGCCCTTGACGTGAGCGTGCTTGCTGTACCGGATGTTCTTCGCTTCGGACATCAGCTGCAGCGGCTGGTGACGTCGACCGTGGTCGATGTTGGTGAACCAGGCCGAGTTTCCGACCGTCTGATAGCGAACCCCGTCTTCGACCTTCTGGCCGGTGGCTTTGATCGGTGCGTCGTCGGGGATCCGGAACCACATCGAGCCGTTACCGTCGCGGGTCACACCCAGCCACAGATCGTTGTCCTGGATCAGTGGGTAGACCTCCTTGTACGTGATCGCGTTGCTGTTACCGATGACCGAAAACCGGACATCGCCGGCCATCAGCCACGCGACGAACTCACGGAACAGGCTGAACGGCGGGTTTGTGACGATGAGGTCAGCCTCGTCGCGCAGTCCCCCTCGAGGTATTCCCACGTCATGTCGTCGAGATCAACCCGCCCATCCCCATTCAGGTCTTTCGCTTCGAGCACGTACTTCTTCCCGTTCTCGCGAGTCTTCGTCTCGTCGAAACGGGGGTCCTCCATCTCGAACAGCGCCGGAGTGTACGAGGTAGCAAAGGGATTGCTGTTGGGGGCGTACGAGGTGGAGATGAGCTTCTTGAGCCCCAGGAACTCGAACTGCTCGGCGAAGTACTTAGTGAAGTTGCTCCACTCCGGGTCGTCACACGGCAGCAGTACTGTCTTGCCCCGGAACACATCAGGGTTGTACTCGAGGTACGCGTTCATCTCGCGTTCGATGTCCGCCCACAGCGTGTAAAACTCATCGTTGCGCGCGCCCTTCGCAGCTTGCAGGCTCGCACGCTTGCCATTGTCTGCCACCCGATACTCCCCTACGTCTCAGTCAGACACGTTACCGGGGACGGCAGGGAGCCCCCGGTTGCGGACGGGAGTCGCCCGACCTGTCTGGACGCCGAGTTGCTACCTATCCCATCCCGTCCCGCTGGTGTCGGGGGATGGCCTTACGGTCACCGTCGTGGTGCAGCACTGGTCGCCTATGTCGCAGTTGCAGCGCTCCCCCGAGCCGGGGGTCTGGTACGTGTACGACAAGAGCCGGCGCATCGCGATCATTCGCTACGTCGAGGTCCGCGGCCGCCGGCTGCTGCGCTCTGTGACGTTCGATCGTGACCCTGCCGAGCGGCAGCTCATCGGGTACTTCCCGGAGGATGCGATGCGCCTCGCGGTGGAGTTCACCTGGTGGGAGTACATCAAGCACACCGGGCCGCCGACGAGCAACCGGCGGTAGCTACTGCCCGCCTGCTGTCGGGAATGCGTTCTCGTTGCACTTGGGGTCGTTTCGTTGCATTAGTCCCGTTTGTCGTTGCACTGGATGCAGCGAAACGCCGATGCGGCTGCGCTCGCTGCGCTTCCCCAGCGGGAGCATCAGCACCAGGCAGGCAGGCAGGCAGGGTCGCGAGCCCGTAGGAGGCATCCAGGTGCGACCGGTCGACGTCGCGACCCAGATCACGACCAGGCGCCGAGCGCCACCCGGTCGCAGCAGTCGCCGCAGCGGCCCCCGCTGCCGCCGCGGGCCTGACAACTCTGCACGGTCACTGAGGCTGGCCCCACCAACTGGTGTGGGGCCAGCCTCACCCTCAACTGACAGGACTCACCCCAATGCGCTCGCTCTTCCGCTTCCTTCCGATCCTTCTTCCCCTCGCGATGAAGTTCGTCCGCTCGCGCCGCGGCGGACGCTCGTCCGGGGACCAGACCCGCCGCAGCCCACGATGAACGAGCGTGCTGCGGACGATCCGGGCGTCCTCCGGTTCGAAGAGCACCTGCACGTCCGGATCGAGACCTTCCCGAGGGAGACGGTGCGAATTGAGAAAGTGATCGTGACTGATCGGCGCACCATCACCATCGATGTGCGGCGTGAGGAGTTACGGATCACCCGCACGCCCATCCCTGCAGACGGCTCCCCCTCTCCCGCAGTGGCACCGCCCACGCCCCTGCCGATCGTGATGATCCTGAGGCAAGAGCAGCCGGTCATCGCTCTCGAGGTGGTTCCCGTAGAAAAGGTGACCGTGGACGTCCGCGTGGATAGCACCGATCATCATTTCAGCGAAGAGCTCCGCCACGACCGCATCGACGTGGTGAAGCTCCCCCCTCCTTATCTTCCGTGAGGAGGGACCGGGCGGACGCTGAGGGGTGGGGCCGTGACCGGCCTTGCGCGGTGGTCAGCGGATGTGCAGTGCGGCCGGTTGCACGGTCACGGTGAACGCGTGGGTGTCGCCGATCTGTTCGCCATCGACTTCGAACGGGTGGGGTTCGGGGAGGGTCACTTCTAGTTTGCGGGCGCGGGCGTGGGTGACCGCGTCGGTGCTGGTGGTCTCGTCGCTGTTTCCGATAAGGCGCTTCAGACCGTTGTCCCACAGCATCGTCTTCAGCGTTCCCGCCCACTGGCCGATACCCTCAGCGCTGAGCAGCAGATAGTCCAGTTCCCCGTCCGAGGGGTCCGCGTCAGGCAGAAGCGTGAACCCGCCCTGCAGGGTGCCGCAGTTGGCGATCAGCAGGGTGTGGCCTTCTTCGTCGCGGGCGGGCTGGTCATCGGCGGTGATATGGAACGGCACGATGTCGCTGGCGGACAAAGCCCGGCCGAGGGATTCGACGTAGGCGAGCCAGCCTGCTTTGTCTTTGAGATCGTCGTTGGTCTCGGCAATCATGTGCGCGTCGATCCCGAACCCGACCATCACCACGAAACCGTGGCGCTCATGGCCATCCGCAAGCTCGACGTCTACCCACCCCATGTCCACGGAACGCGGTTGCCCGGTGAGTGCGCGCGTGAACGCGGCCGGCAGGTCGTTGAGGGGAATGTCGAGGTTGCGGGCCAGAAGGTTCCCCGTGCCCAGGGGCACGATTGCCAGTTCCACAGACGAGTCGATTCCGGCGAGGTGTTCGGCGACGGCGCGCACGGTGCCATCCCCTCCGGCGACCACGACGAGATCAGGGTTCCACGCGATGGCTTGGGCGGTGGCGTCCCGTCCAGGGTCGTCCTCTGTGGTTTCCCACCAGGACACCTCGGGGGCCGCAGTGTCCGAGAGTGCGGCCCGGAGACCCTCGGCGAGGGCGTCACGGTCGGTTTTCGATGGGTTCCATACGATCGCCAGGCGCCGTGTCATCGCGTTCTCCTCTGTCCGGGATGCCGCGCGAGGGTCGGGCTCGAACGTTCGTCTCGACCCTCGCGTGCGTCGGGTGTCTATTCGGAGTGTTCGTCTTCTTCGGGCTCGAACGTTGACGCCGTGCCGGTGTGTCCTGCGGCGACTCCGCCGGGGTGGTTGGGGATGGTGCCATCCTCACCGAGGCCATCGGGCTTGGTGGTGCCCTCCGGGTCATGGGTGGGGACCTCGATATCCGGACCCTCGAGAGCGTTGTCCTCTGAGAGTGGCTTGTCGTGCTCGGTCATGACTGCTCCTTCATCGGTGAGCGGGTGGGAGGAAGGTAGGAATCTTTCCTCCCACCCGCAGGGATCACTTCAGTTCGTCCTTGACGTTCTCCACGCCCTTCTTCACCTTCGCGTCGGCCTGGTCTGCGACGCCTTCGGCAGCGAGCTTGTCGTTGTCGGTGGCGTTGCCGATCTTTTCCTTGGCCTTGCCAGTGAGGTCCTGTGCGGTGTTCTTGATCTTGTCGTCGAGTCCCATGAACGGGTCTCCCTTCCTCTAACAGGCTCACGCCGCGGGCGCGGCGTGAGTGGTCACTGGTGGTCGTCGTCGATGACGGCGTCTTCGGCGGCGTCCATCGCCGCAGCGCCCTCTTCCGGCGACTCAGAACCCGCGTGAGCAGCGCCGTCGTTCTCCCCGGCGTCGTGATCTTCGCGTGCCTTCGAGCTTTTCTTATCGTGCGGCTGTTCCTGCATGCTCTCTCCTGACTAATCGGTTGCGACCCGCGTCCACGTGCGGTGTCGCCGTTACCGGTGGGTGATGCGTCGCAGTAGCCCGGCGACGGGTCGCTGCTGCTCTCCCTGTTGAGCGCCGAGCACGATGAGCGCACCGGTGAGTGCGGGGAGCACCCACTGCACCACTTGCTGCTGGCGCTGCACCGCAGCAAGTTCGTCGGAGGCGTCAGGGGTCGGTTCGGTGACTCCGTTGCTGCCCTCGTCGGCGTGCTTGCTGATCTTCGCCCCGAGGATCCCGGCGTACAGGGTTGCCGCAGCTGCGGCAACAGCGAGAGCCAGCTTTACTTTGGTGTTGGTTCGCGCCTCGGGTTGGGTTGCCAGCCTGCTCTTGTTTCCCAGGATCAGCCCTGCCCCGCCGGTGCCGTGCACCAGGATCGCGGCCAGCTGGACGGGCGCCCATCGTGCCCACCCAAGCGAGGACAGGCGGAGCCGCTCGGCGGGGTCCTTCGCTTTTGCTGTCGCACCGTTCAGCCCCACCGCCCCCATCAGGGTTCCCCCGAACCAGGCAGCAAGTCCGAGGTCGTGCAGCGAGCGTACGAGCGTATTCCGTGCAGCCATGAGGGGTGTCCTATCTGAGGGAGATTGAGGGGCGGGTGGAGGTCACGCTTTGGACTTGCGTCCAACGATGAAGCCGTAGATGAGCAGGACAAGGATCGATCCGCCGATGGCCAGCAGCCAGGTCTGCAGGGAGAAGAAGTCCTGCAGTGGGGCGTTGAAGAGCAGCCCACCCAACCAGCCTCCGAGGAGGGCTCCGATCACGCCTAGTAGAAGGGTGATCAACCAGCCACCGCCCTGTTTCCCGGGGAGGATCAGTTTTGCGAGAGCGCCGGCGATGAGGCCGAGAAGCAAGAAGCCGAGAAATCCCATGAGATGTGTCCTTTTCGTGAGGGGTCAGTTGCGGCGAGTAAGGGTAGTGATCACAGCGAGAAGTCCAGCGAGGGACAGCAAGCCGAGGGTGACGGTGCGGGTGGGGTTGCGGGCGTATGCGTCCCGCAGCCGGTCGATCCCTGTATCTACAGCCGCCCGCGCCGCCGTGAGGGCTGCGGACATGGTGGCGGCCATGTCCACGGTCGAGGGCTCGTCCACGCCGGACGCCCGTTCCCCACTGTTGTAATCGGGGTCGTTTTCGTGGTGCGCACGCATGAGTTCCTGCCTACCTTGTGAGTGCGCGAGTCAGCTTCCGGCTGCCCCGTTTACTCGTCGCGCGGGCTGTGCGGCGCGCGGAGCGCACCCCAGGTGTGTTCCACGCCTTCTTCGCGTTCTTCTTGATGGTGCGGTAGCGACCCCGTCCGGCACGGGCGCCGAGGGTGTACGCGCCGAATGCGATTGCCGCGAGGAGCAGGATCCTCAGATAGGTCATGGTGTTCTCTTTCACGCCGGGCCGGTCAGGTCAGGCGTCGTTGATCGTGGGCGAGTTTCGCGCGCAGCCCGGAGTGCACCGAGATGTAGGTGGGGGTGTTCTTCCCGGTCAGGGTGGCGAGGTTGCTGACCAGTTGGTCGACGTCTTCCACGACCTGCCTTGGCGAGGTGTTCTGCCGGGGGGTGACGCTCACGTGCATGACCGGATGTTTGCGGATGTCGTTCGCCGTCACTGAGGAGAACAGGATCTCGTCCCGCTGCGCGAGGGAATGCTTGAGCGCGTCGGAGACGAACGCTTCCTGCACGGTGACTCGCCCCAGGGAGGACTGGGATCCGGTGGAGCGCAGCACGGTGTGGGTGCGGCCGCCGCCGATGCGGGTGAGCGCGACGATCAGCAGGATCACGAGGAGCGCGATCAGTGCCAGCGCGGCGATCGCGATCCAGCTGATCGCGGTCGCCCCGATCAGGGTCTGGTCGACCGCGGTCTCCAGCCAAGACTGTCCGGCTTCGGTGGCTCCGGTCCAGTAATCGGTCGCGGCCGGCCACACGATGATGGTGACCAGCACAGCACCGATAGCGAGGAAAAGGAGCCCGACGAGGAACAGGACGATCCTGTTCAAGGCACGGTTGGTGCGGTTCATTGCTCGTCCTCGTTCTGTTTCGGGCGCACGACCCGCACCCGTGACTTGATCGATGGGGTGAGCTCGTAGCTGTCCAGCTCGGTCTGCACGATGTTTTTCAGCGGTGCTTCATCCAGCGGGATACCCAGGCCCGGGCGGAGGGTGACGTCGGCGGTGCGGTGCGAAACGCCGACGGTGATGTCGTCGCGGGAGAGCCCGGTCTCCTCGCTGAGGTGCTGCGCGAGAGCGGAGGCAATCACCCCGTTATCTACGAGCACTGCCCGCTCTCCGAACCGCATACGGTGCTTAGGCAGCTTACCGGGGGCCAGAGCGAGGAACAGGAACACGAATCCGACGATCGCGAGGACCACACCGGCCAGCACGACAAGCCAGCCCGGGCGTTCGGTGGGAAGCCCGATCAAGAATCCGGCCTGCGCGGCCGGGCCGAGCAGCAATGCGGGCTGGGCGAGAAGGTACAGGACGATTTCGGTACCGAGGTAAGCGAGAACGACGATCATCAGTACGACGGCGACGATCATGGCGACGGTGCGGGGGGAATGGGATTCCCGGCGCAGGACGCGTTTGAAGGCGGGGGTGCTCATCTCACTCGTTTCTGGTCAGCGATCACAGCACCGGTGATGGTGATGTTCACCCGGGTCACCTCATGTCCGGTGATCTGCCCGATCCGGTCCCGCAGCAGCTCTTGGATGCGAGCAACCCTTTCCAGCACCGGGGCGCCGGCGGTGATCGCGGCAGTGTCGTCCAGATTGGGGATGGGAAGCGGGGTGCGGATGGTGACCGTCATCCCGCCGCGCGCTTCGGCAACGTCGACCTTCACCTCTCCGCGGTCCACCTTCAGGATGGTTGCAGTGGCCTCTTCGCTGATTTTGATTAGGACGCGGTCCTTGACTGTGATGCGGCCGGGGTGGGCGGGGATCGCGTTCGGCGCCCCGGCGGCGACCCGCTGGGGGTCGCCGCCGTCCCGGCCGGCTCCAGGTGCACCCATTACGAGGTGCGCCGGCCGGAGAACGCGTTGGCCAAGCCGCGCACGTCGAGCTTGCCCGATGCGACCCGGCCGAGCAGCGCCCCGATCCCCATGAACAGGGCGACCAGGAGGAATCCCCAGAACCCGAACAGGATGATCGAGACGGCCAGGATGGCGCCCAGGAGAGCGCCGGTGATGGTCGGGCTCATGAGACGCGCGACTCTTCCTCATTCTTGTCGTCCGAGGGCAGGTGCACGTCGTTGACCTCGACGTTGACCTCGACGACCTCGAGTCCGACCAGCGAGCTGATCGCACCGGCAACGGCGGCGCGGACGTTGGAGGCGACGTCCTGGACGGGCATCGGGTACTCGACGACGATGGTGATGTCGGCGGCAGCCTGCGTCTCGCCGACCTCGACCTTGACGCCCTGGGACTTGTCGTCCGCGTTGATGACGTTGCGGATCGCGCCGAGTGCGCGGGCGCCGCCGCCGCCGAGTGCGTACACGCCGGGAACCTCACGCGCGGCGATGCCAGCGACCTTGGCCACGACACCGTCGGCGATGGTGGTGGTGCCGGCTGCGGACTCGTCACCGGCGGGGCGCGGGGCGAAGGAGCGGTCCACGCGGGAGCCGGTGGCCGGCTTGGGCGTGGCGGGAGCGGTCGTGGGGGCGGTGGGGTTCAGGTCTTCAGCCATGGGATTCCTCTAACGGTTGTGACGGGGTACGCGCGGCCTGGTCGGTCGCTGCGTCGCGCGATATACTCGCGCTTACAATGTAAGAGTCGCCTGCGGGCACATTCGTCACAAATTCGTTGAAAGAATTTTCTTGCGACATGAGTTCACGGCGCGACACTCCCTCCCCCGACCTGGATGAGATCTCCGACGAGATCCTCGCCGAACGGGCTATCAGCGGCGACGCGGCCGCATTCGAAGCCCTCATTGCCCGGCATGGTGCGTTGATTCGCGCGTACGTCTCTCGCATCGTCGGATCTCTCACCGACGCAGACGATGTCACCCAAGAAGCCTTGTACACCGCGTGGCGACGGCTTCCCGAGCTGCGTGACCCGGCGGCGGTGAAACCCTGGCTGATGCGGGTCGCCAGCAGGCACGCGTTCGCGCACCTCCGCCACCCGCCCCCCACCGAGGCTCTCCCGATCCTGGACGCCGCCTACCCCTCCACCATGGAGCCGGAGAACGTCGCTGTTCGCAACGCGCAACTGACGGCCCTGGCCGATGCGCTCGAGGCCCTGCCCGAGCAAGAAAGGCGATGCTGGCTGTTGCGGGAGGTCGGAGAGCTCAGCTACGACGACATTGCAAAGGAACTTGGTATCCCTCGATCGACCGTTCGAGGCAAACTAGCCAGAGCCCGCGCAAGTATCTACGCGCAGATGGAGGGATGGCGGTGACCGACACCAGCACCACCCGCGCCCTGGACTGCGGCAAGACCATCCAAGAGCTCAGCGCCTACCTCGCCGCCGACCGGATCCCGTTCGACCCCACCATCGAGACCTGCCCCGAATGCCTCAACGCCCTCCACGCCCTCGCCCAAGTCTCGCAACTGTCCCGCGACCTCCTCGAGGATGACGCCGCCCACCTGCCCCCACCCCCGGCGGGATGGCTGGACACGATCATGACCAATATCCACAACGACGTACGTGCGGGTCGGGCTCTGCCGCTGCACCATCCCGACCCGCGGGTGAGGATGAGCGTCACCGAGGGCGCGGTCCGGGCGCTGCTCCGCTCCATCACGGATCAGATCCCGGGAACCGTGATCGGAAAGTGCCAGCTCGACGGGGACGCCGAACAGCTAGACGCGCCGGTCATCGTCAGCGTCACCCTCAGCATCGCCTGGGGTACACCGATGACCCCCACCGCACACGACGTCCGGCAACGCATTTACAACGCGCTCTCCGAACACACCCACCTCAACGTCACCGCCGTCAACGTCACGATCGAAGACATTCACGGGCACGACACCGCGCCGAAGGAACAGCAATGACCGCCGAATCCCCTGCCCCCGAGCACCCACCAGCGGCAGCGCTTGACCCGGATACCCTCACCGGGGCCATCCGCGACGTCAGCGGGGTGAAAGACCTCTTCGCGCCCGCACCGACCATCAACCAAGTCCCGCACCTTATCAGCGCGCTGGCCACCGGGCAGGACGAACGCTTCAACCGTGTTGACGTCTCCACCCGCAACGGCACCACGACAGTCACCGCGCGCATTGGTGTCAGCAACAACGTCCCCGCCACCGAGACCGCTCGCCGCGTCGCCGACACTCTCCTCGAAAGCGTGGGGGACCTATCCGACGCGATCATCACCGTCCAGATCTCCCGCATTGGCTGAGAGGCAACCGGGAAATGGTTCGCACCGACTCGGAGTTGTGCATGCGCTGCGGGCATGACCGAGAGGAGCATCAAGGCGCCTGCGGATCCGACCTGTTCGCTGGACGCACATGGACCAAGTGCCCCTGCTTTGGGTACGTCGAGTCCACTGAATAACTCAGAGATCACTCGAGAGGATCCGCCCGCCGCGCCATCTCGGTCGCGTCTATGGTGGGCTCAGGCCGGCCAGGCCAACTTCACACCTGGAGGTGCGCATCGTGGCGCAGACCAAGACAACCAAGAAAAAGACTGCCAAGAAAAAGGACACGAAGAAGAGTTCCGAGAAGGCCGCGAAGAAGGCCCTCTCCCGCGCGAAAAGGGCGGTACGCGAGGCGCGCAGCGCGGTCGCTCATTCATCCAAGAAACTGCGAAAGCGAGCTGACAAGCTCGCCAAAGAATCCGAAGAACTTTCCGCCGCACACGCCGCCGCCACCCGCCGCGCGGACGCATCCCCCTCTCTCCGCGCTCCCCAGACACCATCACCTGTGACCGTCGACGCGTCCCACGCGGACACATCGCCACGAAACGGGCGAACCGGACGCACGTCCGCGCACTCCTCACCCACACTCGTCGAACTACGAGCCCGCGCGAAAGAACAGAAGATCACCGGGTACTACCGGATGAACAAAGCCACCTTGATGGCCGCGATAACCCCGCCCTCCTGACAGGACAGATCCCCCTCGCACGCGAACCCCGCGCTACGGGGTGATCTGCCGGTCGATGAAGGATGCCATGCCGGGGACGGTGAACGCGACGACCCCGTATTCGGGGGCGTAGATGAGGCCTTTCGCGATCAGGTTCGCGCGGGTGGGTCCCAGGGTGGTGATGTTCTTCCCGAGCCGGGCGGCGACCTGCCCGGACCCGCTCCCATCGTCTCCGTCCGCAGCCATCGCACGCAGGTACTGCTGCTCCCCTGGGGTGGCGCGGTCCCACCGGGCACGGAAGAACCCGTTATCCAGCTGCGCCGTCCCCCGCGCGACACCGAGCTGCGCATCGGCCTCAGTGATTTGGGGGCCGGTCGCGGCGGCCCAGGTGTCTTGCCCGAACTGTTGCAGGAAGTACGGGTAGCGGCCTGATGCGGCCACCACCACGTCAACCGCGTCCTCATCCCAGGTGGCGTCCTCCGTCGCCGCGGCAATGGTGAGGGCAGCGCCGGCGGCGTCGAGGGTAAGTTGCTCGACCTTGGCGTACTGGAACCGCTCCGCGTAGGACTTCGCTTCCGCAAGGATCCTCGGCAGGCTCGGCAGCCCGGCGAACCCGAACAGCACCGGCCAACTGTCCTGTGCTGCGGCGTGTGCGATCATGCACAATGTCGTGAGCTCCTCAGCGGACAGATCCTGGGCTTCATCGATCAGGATCGCCACCCCGACGCCGTCGTCTTCGGCAGCGTCGGCGAGGTCATGGATCAGTTTCCGCAGATCCGTGTCGAGGATCCCTGTGTCGGCTCCTCCCCCACTGGCGCCAGACAGGTCCACCCCGAATGTCCACGTCCCGGCGGTGTCGTAGGACGCTTTGAAACTCAACGCGGTCTTCAACGCCTTCAAGATGCGCGTCCCTGCGGAGGGGCGGGCGAGATCGGTGAGCGGCTCGTACAAGGCCTCCCCCAGCAACTGCCGCAAGTTCTTGCCGGACCCGCCTTCGATCTGCGCGACCACCCACCCGCGCTTGGCCGCGTTCCGACGAAACTCCGACAGCAGCACGGTCTTTCCCACCCCGCGTAGCCCGTACAGCACGAACGGTTGATCCGTCCGGCCCGCCTCCGCACGCCGCAGCGACGTCCCCCACCCCTTCAAGGCGTCATCGCGGCCGACCAGCGCGGCAGGTTTCCGCCCGGCGCCGGGCGAGTAAGGGTTGCGGACTGCGTCCATGCTCACACTCCGAATGTAGGAACATCTACCAGGTTATAGCGGATCACTACAACCTGTCATAAGTTCCTTCAACCGTCGATGAGGTCGACGTGCAGCACAGGACACATGGGTGTCGTGTCCGGCAGCGGCGACAATTCTGACGGCAGCATTGCTTCACCGGTACCAGGCGCGCACGGGTGCGGGCCAGCAGGTCCGGGTCTTGCCCAATTGGCCGCGCCCAGCGCCCGCCGGGCTCGCGCTGAGCCGGCAGAACCTTCCGGTGTTTTCCCGCGGGATCGGGGACGCGTCCGGTGACACCCTTGCCTCCGCCGCCGGCGCAGTGCGCGGCGCGTACATCCTCGCCGACGCACCCTGCGAGCACCCAGACGTGATCCTGATCGCCACCGGCTCCGAAGTGCAACTCGCCCTCCAGGCCCGCGGCCGGCTCGCCGCGGAGGGCATCGGCGCCCGGGTGGTGTCCGCTCCGTGCCTGGAATGGTTCGTCGAACAAGACACCAGCTACCGCGAATCGGTGCTTCCCGCTTCGGTAGCCGCCCGGGTTTTGGGTGGAGGCAGGGCTCGCGTTGCCCTGGCGGGACATCATCGGCGACAACGGCCGCGCCGTGTCCATCGAACAGTTCGGGGCGTCCGCAGACTACGAGACCCTCTTTCGGGAGTTGGGGGTTACCCCCGACACCGTGGTAAGCGCCGCCCTTGACACGATTCGCGCAGCAACCCAATTGAATCGGCCTGACTTTCGTTCCGTTCTTCAAGCAAGGATGGAACACGATGAATCAGAAGTACTCGCCCGAGATGCGTGAGCGTGCGCTGCGGATGCTCGATGAGGCCAAGCCGGATCATCCGAACCTCATGACCGCCGTCCGACATGTCGCTGGACTGCTGGGCATGAGCGCGGAGACGTTGCGGGTGTGGCATCGCCGGCGCGAGGTCGATGCTGGCCAGCGGCCCGGAGTGTCGAGCGATGTCGCCGAGGAGAACGCGCGGCTGCGTCGCGAGGTCGCCGAGTTGCGGCGCGCAACGAGATCCTCAGGGCTGCGAGTGTGTTTTTCGCCAAGGAACTCGACCGCCCCACGATGAGATGATCCGCTTCATCGACGAGCATCGGGATCAGTTCGGGGTCGAGGCCATCTGCCGTGTGCTGCGCGCGGCAGTTCGTGGGTTCATTACCTCTCGCGGATATCGTGCCGCGAAACGACGTCTGCCATCGGCCAGACGCCTCCGGGACGAGTTGCTCGTCCCGGAGGTCGCCAGGCTGCATGCGGAGAACTACGGCGTCTACGGGCGACGGAAGATGCATGCGCTGATGCGTCGACAAGGCTGGGAGATCGGCCGTGATCAGACCGAACGGCTCATGCGTCTGGCCGGGGTCCGGGGTGTGAAGAAGTCGAAGCGGATGTTCACCACGCGGTCGGACAAGACGACGACGCTGCCTGCCGATCTGGTGAACAGGCGCTTCACCGCGCCGGCACCTCGCCGCCTCTGGATCTGCGACGTGACCTACGTGGCGACGTGGTCCGGGTTCGCTTACGTCGCGTTCGTCACCGACGTCTACTCCAGGCGCATCGTCGGGTGGAACGTCGCCTCCACGCTGCGGTCGGAGATCCTGCCGATGCAGGCACTCGACATGGCCGCCTGGCACGCCGGAGGCCGCCTCGACGGGCTGATCCATCATGCAGATCACGGGTCGAACTACACTGCGATGGTCTACACCGACCGGATCGCCGAACTCGGCGCCATCCCATCCACCGGGACCGTCGGCGACAGCTACGACAATGCCCTCGCAGAGGCGATCAACAACCTCTACAAGACCGAACTGATCCGTCAGCAAGGACCCTGGCGAACGGTCGAGCAGGTCGAGCTCGCAACCCTCGAATACGTGTGGTGGTGGAACAACTCCCGGCTCCACGGAGAACTCGACATGCGCACACCCTCAGAGGTCGAAGACGCGTACTACGCTGACCTCGAATCAGCCAATCCGGCACCTGTCAGACAAGGCTCCCGATAGGAACGAAAGTCAGGCCGATTCAAATCGACTCAGTAGTGCTCACCCAGCCGGCAAAGGAGTGAACGCGTTCGTCGGTCCACATCGACAGGGTAATCAGCTGGGAGCGTCAGCGGAGGAAAGTATCGCGTCCGCGACGCTCCAGGAGAAGATGTCCGAGGAGGAAGCTACCCAAAGACCCCTAAGCACCTACCGCTTGCGCGTCGGTAAAGCATTCATCGATCTGCGCGTCGAGGCCTGAAGACGAGCGCCGTGAATCGCCGGGGACACCCCATGGAACTACCCAATGGTGGCGTTACTCTTCGAGGTCTCCCGGAGATTCCTCTACACGTTGCGTTTCCGGGAGTTGGTCACGCAGTTGATCTGCCATCGCCGCGGCACCCTCACCCTCATGCGCGTCAGTAACCTCTTCGATGAGCCGACTCAGGTCTTCGCTAGCCGGAGCGCTCTGATCGGTGACTCCCTTACCATCAGGTACATTCTCCACCCGCAGCGTTCCCCCTCAGCATCGACGCCAGCGCCCCGTACTGGGCGCATTGAACATCAGACGCTCAGGATCGAGTCGCTCGGCCGCATCCATTAACCTTACGCTGTAAACCAGGAAACCCTGGGCGACCTATTAGTTCCGCAAATACTCGCCGGGCCTTGACCGCCGAAACGATACGGATCTGACCTTCAGCACTCAGGGCTGATCGCACTGGAATCCCCAGTGATCAACACCCGTTGAGGGCTTCCATCCCCGAGACCCCGCACTTGCGCCAGGAATATGTCATGACAAGACGGCCTTGGCCGTCCGGAAACCCGCCGGTTTCGCGTGACATCTAGTGTCATCCCGCCCCAATACCGACACCTGCAGTCGGCAGTGCGACGTTCAGCACTTCACCGATCCGGCCGCGCTCGGGAGCGTCGACTGTGGGGCCGTAGACGTCGAACTTCACGTGTTCGTAGACCTCGCGCACGAGGTCATAGACGAGCTGCGCACGCTGCTCCTCGTCGAGATTCGCGCGCTGTAGCGCGGGTCGAATCGAGCGAACGATCGCCTTGATTTCGGCATCAGTCATGGCCTTCTCCATCCTCGGTCTGTTCGTCCTTCACCCTGCGGCGAGCTACGCCGTTCGCGTCGAGCTGGCGCTCTATGTCGTCGATGATGCGCTGGGCTCGCTCGGATTGGGCGCGCCAGTGGTCGGCCTCGCTGGCGCTCTCGGGGAGATGGTTGTACGCGATCCGCTGATCCTCCGTCTCGGCGCGGTGCGCCATCTCGCCCGCGTACTCTTCCAGCGCGCCTACCAACAGGGCGTAGTCCTTCGGGTCAGTCAGGTCCAGCAAGACGGGCTCGAATGACGGTGACGGCTGCGTGTCCAACGTCACTCCCCCATCGGTCGGCCCTGGGGCAGTTCTCGAGCCCCGACCGGCGGGAACGGCTTGCCGTCGTTGTACTGGCGCTCTAGCCGCTCGACTTCCTTCATCGCGGCACCGCTGAGGAACTGCGAGAGGCTGCGCACGCCCTCGTAGGGGATCGTGTGCATGATCGCGCCGCGGATGCGGTCGGTGTCCTCCTGCTCCTGGTAGAACGACACCTTGGGCGGGTACTTGCTGCGCTTCTTCGGGGCGGCCGCCTGCGGCTCTGTGACGCTCTCTGCGGGCGGGGCCGGTGCAGCAGGCGTGGGAGCGGCTGCGGGAGGCTCCTGCGGCGTCTCAGCGGCCGGCGCGATGGGGTTCCGCCCGCTGAGGGTGGAGCGTTTGCGTTCGGGTCGGGCGCTCATGCGCGTACTCCTTCGAGGGTGGTCAGGTGGCCGCTGTAGAGGCCGCTGAGTGCGGTTGCTTCGGTACTCCCCCACTCGTCGAGGCCCTTGGACGCTTCGACGGCATCCGCGATCACGACGCGCTTGGGAACCGGCGGGGTAAGCACGCGCAGGCCGCGTGCCTCGGCCGCCTCGGTGAGGTCGTCGAGCCAGGCACGGCCGCTGACGGTGTTCTCCTCGTGCTGGTTGATGAGGATGCCGGCGACGTCGAGCTGCGCGTTGTAGTGCTCGCGCACGAGCGCGATCGTGTCGAGGAGCTGCGTCAGGCCGTTGGCGCTCCACAGCTTCGAGTGCGTCACGACCACTACCCCGTCGGCGGCCGTCAGGCCGTTGCTGGTGAGCTGGTCAAGGCTCGGCGCGCAGTCGATGAGGATCAGGTCATAGTCGTCTGCGACCTCGCGCAGCGCAGCGCGTAGGCGGCTCTCCCGGCCCGCTCCGGCGATCACGAGTTCATCCCGCACGCTGCCGAGCTCGACGCCCGACGTCGGCACGAGGTCGAGGCCGGGCCACAGCCCCGGCACGATGACGTCGCGCAGCGTCTCGTCGGCGTGCCTGCTCAGCGCATCGGCTAGGCCGGGCTGATCTTCCTCGACGGTTTCGGCTGCGATCGACGTCGTGAGGTTCCCCTGCGGGTCGAGGTCGACGGCGAGCACGCGACGGCCAGCCAGCACCGCGGCGCGGGCCAGGTGGAATGTCGTCGTGCTCTTGCCGACGCCGCCCTTCTGATTGCAGAGGGCGAGGATTCGAGCGGTCACGGTGTCACCTTTCATGTGTAACGGCAATAGTACTGTTAGGGGTGCGCCCCGCGGTGGAGGCGCACCCCTAAGTGCGGGATCAGAACGGGGTGTCGTCGCCCTGGTCGGCGGTCGAGGGCTTGCCGACCACGCGGACGCTCTGCCCGCGCAGGCTCACCGCGATCTCGTCGGCTCGGACCTCGTGCTGCAAGCGGCTCCCCTGGTCGCCCTTGTACTCGGTGACGCAGTAGCGGCCAGAGAACGTGACGCGGATGTTCCCCGACTCCTCCGCCGCCTCGACGAGGTTCTGCGCCTGGTTTCCGCTCACGGCGACGTCGTAGGCGACGGTGGGGCCGTCGGTGTAGCTGCCGTTCTCCTGGCGGATGCGATCGCTGACGAGGACGCGGGCGTAGGTGTACGGGCCGTTGTCCCCCTCGCGGAGGGTGGGCGTTGCGGCGAGGTTGCCGGTGCGGGTGATGTAGCTCATGGTGTGCTCCTTTGGTTTCGTCCCGGTAGTGGGAACAGTACTATTAGCGGGAATGGGGTTACAAGGGGATAGCTAAGGGCGCTCGACCTCCAATCGCCGGCCATCCATCTGCGACGGGTACAGCACGTGCTCGATGTCGCTGGTCGGGTGGGGGTTCACGAGGCGCACGCCCTGGACACTCCCCGCCCCGATGTAGCCGAGGCGCTGCGCGACGATCCGCGCCGGGCGGTAGGGCCGCCCGTCCCAGCTCAGGATGCGGTCGCCCGCGTGAAGGTCGGCCAGCTTGGTGATGATGAGGTTCTGCATGTCGTGTCCTGGTTCCGTATCGTCTCTAGTTCCGTGTAACTCTAATAGTACTATTAGGGTTACTGAGGGTCAAGCCTTCTTAGCTTCTTCGGCCAGCAGCTTTCCAACCGTTTCGGCCAGCAGCCACAGGCGATCGGCTGTCGCGCGTTCTTCGGCGGTGTAGTCGCCATAGGCGGCCTGGTGCTCGAAGTCCTCGCGGCCGCGCCGGGCCATGCTCAGCAGCATGTCGATTCCCTCGCACAGCTCGCGGTCGACCGGAACGACCCGCCCGCCGCCGTCGACGACGAGGCTCAGCGGTTCGGCCATCCCGTGCACGTGCATGGCGTAGCCGTCGCCCTCGCGCTCGACGTAGGCCGTCAGGATCGTTCGCGACTCCTCGTCGTCGAAGTCCACGCGCCCGTAGCTGTCGGGGTCGTCCCCGAGCGGCCAGAGCTGCGGCTCCAAGCGGGTGCCACGGTCATACGGGGTCAGGTTGCGGTCGGTCATGGTTCCTCCTTGTAACGGGATTAGTACTATTTGGGGTAGCGGGGTCAGGCAGCGAAGTGAGCGGCGACGCGCTCGATCTGATCGGGTCGGAGGTCGCACCAGTGATCGTCATCGTCGACCACGACGACAGGGGCCACGGTGTAGCCCAGTTCCTCGGTCACGTACTCGCGTGCTTCGGGGTGCTCGGTGATGTTGACCTCGACGTAGGGGATGCCCTTGCTGTCCAGCATCATCTTCGTCATCCGGCACTTCCCACACTGGGGACCGGTCGTGTAGACGGTTAGCACTTCCATTTCGTGATCCTCCCACCCCACTCGTTTTTTGCCGTGAAGGCGACTTGTCGCCGCTAGGGAGAGCCGGCCGTAGTGCCAGTGACCGTGGAATACCGGACTGAGCGAAGCGAGGGAGGATATGCCGCGAAAGCACTGGCGCGCAGGTTGGCCGACCGTATGCTGCCGAAGGCTTCACGGCAAAAGAACGGGCCGATAGGCCCTGACAGTCGGCCGGCTCCGTCCGGCCGTCCGTTAGCCGGCGCCGGCTCCGTCCGGTGTCGGCCGCCGCGGTCGTGAGCTGCGGCACGTGATCGGGGAACAGTACTGTTCCCGCCACACGTCGCGGCGACGGGAACAGTACTAATAGGGTCACTCGCATTGCTGAGTGGCGGCGATCCGGGCGGCGACGTTGCACACGTCGTAAGGGGTCACTTCGTTGAGGAGGATCGTTCGGGTTCCGCCGTTGAGGTCGATCCACCACACAGGGCGCACGGTGTCGGCGTCGATCCCGGCGCGGTGCTCGGGGAGGTCTGACGACGGGTCGACCGGGCCGAAGTAGAGCTGAGGAGTCCAGCTATCCGCGCCCATGTCGGTGTAGATCATCGTCGGGAAGGGGAGGAGCTGCGCGAGGTCGTCAAGCAGCGCGGCGACGTCGCTCGGGGTCAGGGTGTGCATGTGGTTCTCCTAACGGGATTAGTACTGTTCGGGTCAGTCGTTGGGGGCGGCGAGGTCGTAGCCGCCGAAGGGGGAGCGGCCGCCGACGTGGCGGCCGCCGTGGGGGTCGCGTCGAGTGATGACGGGTGCGCCGGGGCGCTGCCACTCGGCGGGGTAGTTCTCCGCGCACCACTTCGCCGCAACGGCGCGGGCCTTCTTTTCGTCGGCGGTGCTGAGCTTGGTCGGCAGGATCGGCAGGGCTCGCCATCCGGGCATCGCGTGGTCGTGCCAGGTTTCTACGGCCTCGTTCTCGTGCTCGGTGATGACGTGCCAGTGGCATGGCGGGCAGTTCGCCTGGTACATCAGCCCGCCGGGGAGCGGGTCGACGGTGTGGTCGTGCTCTGGGATGTCGCACCGAGTGTCGGCGTTGAGCATGTGCAGCTCGTGGGCCTCGTCGCTCGCGGCGACGTCCTGCCGACCGAAGTACGCGCGGTGCCACATGTGCGAGCGCATCAGGCATCCAAAACTGCCGTTCTCGCCCTTCCACCGCTCGAACGCGGCCACGAGGTCGTCGGGGTGGTGATATTCGGTGACGTACCGCAGCGGCACGCCCTCCCACGGCATGGCGGCGACGGCCTCGCGCTCGAACTCGGCCATATCGAACAGGGTCGGCTCTCCGTGCATGACGTTCTCCTAACGGGATTAGTACTATTCGGGTTACGCGGCGACCGGCTCGGGGGCGGGCTCGGTGATCGCGTCGGCCAGGGTGTGCGCGGTGCGCAGCACGTTCGCGGCGGTGGCCTTGATCGTTTCGGCCTCGCACTTGCTCCACCCGGCGACGTAGCCGACGCTGTAGGCGCTGGTGTCGAGTCCGAGGATCCCGGCGACGATGTAGGCGACGCTCTCGGCTTCGGTTTCCTTGATCCCGCGGTGCTCGACGTACTCGGCGTGATCTTCCTCGGCGTGCAGGATGACGTGGGCGGCCTCGTGAAGGGCGGTCTTGGCTGCCTGAGCGGGGGAGAGGTCCGCGTCGATCACGACGCGCTGCGTGCCGTCGGTGGTGGTGTACCCGTTCGCGCCTCCGGCGATCTGCTCGCGCTCGACGGTCCAGCCCTTGCCGGTGAGGTAGTCGGCCACGGCGTCGAAGATGCCCGCGGGGTCGTCTCCGGTGAGCGGGCGCGCGATGTCGGCCGGGTCGCCCGCTTCCTCGTCGATGAGGTCGGTTTGTCCCATGTCGAACACGGACACCGGGAAGAATCGCACCCGGCGCTGTTCCTCCTCCTCGCCGGTCTGCTCGTTCTCGACCGTCTCGCGCACGTCGCGGCCGCCGAAGATGCGGATTCCGCGCTCACCCTTGCGCACCTGGCGGTTGAGCTTCTGCCACGTCCGGTAACCGGCGACGTGGGACGCCTCGGGGCACTGGGAGAAGATCAGCAGCAGGTTCCCCAGGCTGTAGCGGTGGAACGACTGCGCGAAGGTCAGGAACCGCGCCCACGTCTCGGACTCGCGCAGCGCCTCGACCTGTTCCGCGATCGTCGCGTGCAGGGCCTCGGCCTCGGCGCGGCGCTCCTCGGGGCTCTTGGTGTTCTTGACTGTGCGTGCCATGTTCGGAACCTCCACCTAACGGGATTAGTACTATTTGTGTCTGTCTCACCCCCACGTCTTTTGCCGTGAAGGCGGTTTACCGCCGCTAGGGAGGACGGCCGGAGTGCAACCCGGAGGGCGGTGGGGGAGAGAGTTTCGGCGCGATGTGAGGGAGCGAAGCGACCGCGTGCCGAAAGTCTCGGAGGAGCCGGCGGCGCAGCCGCTTGAACGGAGGTTGGCCGACCGTATGCTGCCGAAGGCTTCACGGCAAAAGAACGGGCCGAAGGCCCTGACAGTGCCGGCAACGCCGGCTCGACCAGCGAGCCCTTGGGCTCGCCTCCGCGCAGCGGATCGTCGCTAGGCGACTCGCCGTCGTGGTGTCTCGATCGGCTTCGTTGCGGGGCCGTCGCAGTAGCGGCACCTGACGCCGATCGTCATGCCGTGTGCGCAGTAGCCCGGATCGATCCATTCCTCGTCGACGGCTTCGACGTCGGCGGCGTCGACGAGGGTTCTCGAGCGGAGATCTCCGTCGGCGTTGCGGTCGTACGGCCGCACGGCCGTTCCCTCGCGCTCCTCGACGATGATGCGACGAGCTGCGGCGTAGTCGAGCCGGCCATCGGGTCGGCGCGGGTGTGGGCCGTAGGCGTGGGTGCCGTCGTCGGGGACGAGGGAGAGCTGCCCCCGGCTCGGTCGACGTTTCGCGTCGGGTCGACGGGGTGCGTGCATCCACGCCTCCTCGGCCTTCCACCACGCCCACGCCTCGCGCTCGACGCGGTAGCGGGTAGCGCGGGCGTCGAGTCGCCCGGCGACTCCGGCGCGCTCGGCGGCCACGTCGAGGGGGAGCGCGTCGACGCGGTGCCAGCCGTCACGGGCGCGCTCGACGATGCCGGCGTAGGTGAGGCGGTGCAGCAGTCGACGGGTGCGTAGCGGGTCGGCGCCGATCAGGGGGGAGAGTTCGTCGAGGGGGCGAGCTGTGGTGTCGATTCGTGCGTAGAGGTTCCCGGCCAGGTGCCCGAGCGCGGGGCGGGTAGCGGTGAACAGGTCGTGTGCGGCATCCGTTGTTCGTGCGCGGAGCGTTGCGAGGATCGCGGTTCTCTCAGCGGCCCCGGCCCCAGGGGGGCGCGGGTCCGCTTGTGACCGGGCATGATCCGAGTTGCTGTGGAGAGCGCTCTGAGGGTCGATCGTCCAGTGAGCGGCGCGGGGTCCGTCCGCGGCCGCGGTCTGTGCGATCCATCCGTCCTCGGCCAGGCGCAGCAGCGCCGTCCTGGCCGTCTCGCGGCCGACGCCGGCCAGTAGGGCCAGGCGACGGGTATCGGCTTCCAGAGAGCCGCGGAGTGCGTGCAGGGCGAGTACGCACAGCACGTCGAGGATGCGGCGATCGGCGGGGCCTCCTCCGCGCGCCCAGCGGCCGGCTGCGGCGTCGGCGCGTCGCTGGACGCCGCGCACGTGCGCGGCGATCGCGTCGGCGCGCCGGTCGAACGTGGGATCGTCCCCGATCTGGCGATCACTGGCCGCGACGTACCGCACGGCCTTGTCCCACTGACGGGCGAGCACGCGGCGCTGCTCGACGCGGGAGCGGTTCACGCGACCGCGGGGGGTGACGCGGCTACGGACGTGCTCCAGGCCGGGCTCGGTATCGACGAGGGCGGCAACGTCAGCGTGCCGCCACCTAGCGGCCGCTGCGCCGACCAGGACGCGCCACAGCGTCGCTGAGGCGTCGGCGGGCGTCTCATGCAGCGCTGCGGCGCTGACGGCGGGGAGCTGGCGGCGGGGGCCCGCCAGGTGCAAACGGCCGTGGGCGTCCAGCGGCAGCGGCGCGTGCGGGTCGATGGTGCGAGCGGGCTCGGTGTCATCGACGAGGCCGGCGAGGACGCTCACAAGCGCGCGCACCTGGGCAGCGGTGGCCGTGGGCGTGCTGAGCACGTCCAGGTCGCCTCGGAGGACCGTGGAGTGCCCGCCGGCACGGTGCGGCGCTCCTGGGGGCCGCACACAGCCCGTCACGGGGTTCGTGAGGGGGGAGAGGTCGAGGGTGGGGCACAGGTGCCGCGCGAGACGCGCGAGGGTGGCGACAGTTTCGGCCTCGACGGACTCGGCCAGGCTGACCCATAGGTGGCGGCCGCCGGTCGGCCCGGACTCGCAAAGGACGTGCGACAGGCCGACGTCGGAGAGAAGGCCGGAGAGCACGTCGGCGTCGCGAGCTGCGGCTGCGGGGTCGCCGTGGGCGTCGAGGTCGAACGCGAGAAGCCGGAACCGCTGATCCGGTGCAGCAAGGTAGACCGCCCACGGTCGCTCAGGAGCAGCCGCGCCGATCGCGCGATCGCGGTACTCGTTCGCGATCGCACCGTACGCGTCGACGACGGCGACGCGTACGCGGGGGCGCGGGCTGATTGCGAGCGTTACTGTCCATGAATCTGCGCGCGAATACTGCGGATTGCTCGTAGTAGGGGTTATGATGACACCACCTTTCGACCCCGGTCGATGGGTACGACAAAGCCCCGGTTCCCTACCGGTTCTTGTCGGAACTGCCTCGATCTACCAGGTCGCCAAACTCAAGAAGATCAGGCACTTAGCTCTGGCCCCCGTCTCCTAGAGACGGGGGCTTGCTTGTTATGCGGCTCTCGTCGCGGCCTCCCCAGGGATATCGAGCTGGTTCGCGCGGTCTCGCGCGGGGGGGTCAACGAGCGGCATTCCGCCGTTCTCGTTGACGAGCTTCGTAATGAGCGCGTCAAGGTAGTAGGACATGGTGACGCCGGATGCCTCGGCTGCTTCGCGCACGTCGTCGCGTGCGGTGGGGGATACACGGCCCTGTAGCAGGACCGTCGGCGCGTCGTTGGGACGTCGCGCGCGTCGGCCGTAGTCGCTCATACAGGTCATCGTGCCGGGATTATGCATAAACATTGCGGCGACGCGCCGACGGGTGCGTGTGTAGTTCACGGCGCCTCTGTAACCGTGCAGTAGACATCGCCGAGAAGGATTGTTGCGCCGTCGGGTATCACGGTCGGTTCACCGGGGGTGAGTCGCTGCGGCGACACGGACTGCAGTTCGATGCCGTTTACGGAATGAAGGTCGGTCACGATGATGCGGCCGGCGTCATCGACGTCGATCGTTACGTGGGTGCGCGACAGCATCCGTCCAGGGGTGACGACGGCGAGCGGTTCGCGTCCATCCACGGGCTCCGGGTTGCGCCCGATGACGACGTGCGGGCCAGTGTCGACGCTGCGCTGGGTGCTGAACCTCAGGTGCAGCACGGCGGCGTGAGGTGTTGGGGATGCCGCTGTGCGGTGGCTGATGCGCGTGTGCTCGATGTTGTGTAGCTCCTCGAGCTCACCCAGCCGAGTTTGGGTGACCGGCACGGTGGCGGGGGGCGCGACGGTCTTTGGTTCGGCCGGGGGAGCGACCTCGGGGCGCAGCGGTTCGTCGATTTTGCATTGGACGCAGGTTGCGGAGGTCACCGGCTGTAGTCGGCGGCAGATGCGGCAGCGGCCCTCGTCGATGCTGAGGCCGTCGGGTGCGGGAATGGTGCCGTCGGTGCCGATGAGCTGTACGTAGCCTTCGGGGCGCACTGCGAGGGCGTGTGTGCGACCTTCCTCGGTCACATCGAGACGGATCGGGCGTCGCAGCTGGGTGCTGATCGCTACGGCGCGCGCGATGATGCCGGTGCGGAGCGCCGCGACGGATTCGGCCGCGCACGCGCGGCTGACGCCGTTGAGTGTGAGGGTGCCTGTGCCGTCACGGGCGACGGTGGCGGCAAGCCGGGGCCACTCCGGGATGCGGTGCAGCCCTGTGAGCGGCTCTGTGGCGTTCATGGGTACGTCTCCTGATCTACTGTCCGAGGGGGACGCCGACTGCTGCCATGAACGGCTGGGGGTCGACGTTTTCGCCGTTGATTTGCACCTCGAAGTGCAGGTGGCAGCCGGTTGACTCGCCGCTGCTGCCCACCCGGGCGATTTGTTGGCCGGCGGTCACTTGGTCGCCGGTTTGTACGAGCATTCCGGAGTCGTACATGTGCAGGTAGCGGGTGGCGATCCCGCCGCCGTGGTCGATGGTGATGTAACCGTTGCCGCTGCGATCGAAACCGCGGCCCGCGACGACCCCGTTTTGTGCCGCCCAGATCGGCGCATCGCACACGGGTGCGAGGTCTGTGCCGGCGTGGAGGCGAGCGGTGCCATAGATCGGGTGGATGCGGATCCCGTAGGGACTGCTGACTGGGGGAGAGGCAGGAGCAGCCCAGCCCTGTGCGCTGACGGTGCCGGGCACGAGGGTTTCGCAGGCGCCACCGCTGGGGCTGCCGTCCGCGGGGTTGAGGCCTGTGCGGATGCCTGTCAGGCCCTCAACGATCTGCACGGCGCCTTCCCAGTACCTGGTGTAGTGGTACGGGTCGGCGTTGACCTGCGTGCGGTGGGCGACGATCGTCGGTTCCAGTGATGCGCGGTCGGGAACTTTCGCTGTCATCGCCTGGAAGAACTTCGTCGACGAGATGTAGGGGTCCAGGCGTTCTTCCCGGCTACCCCAGCCGTCCTGCTGCTGAAAGAGACCGATGGAGGTCGTGCGGGTGCCGTCGGGGTTAGTGACCCCGCCGGTTTCCCAGTCGCCGTAGTCGATGTTGCGGAGGCTGGATTCGCCCATCGCGGTCATGACACCGATCGTTTGGTCCCGCGGAGTCAATCCGAGATCTTTCCCGGCTTGCATGACGTACGCGGCGTTGACGAGCTGCTCGTGTCCATACCCGGCGATTTCTGTGTGAGAAACCGACTCGGGGTCAATGGACACGCTCGAGCCGTCCGCCGCAACGGAGGCACCGCAGGAGTTGTCATCGCCTATGACGACGAGGCCCAGCATGGTTCCGATGATGAGCAGCGGTACCGCGGCGATGGCGTAGACGCCGCTGCCCTTGAGCGCGACCATCTAGTTCACACCCTCCGGGAGGATGAACCGGCTGGTAAGCCACGGGGATGTCGCGTCGGCGCGACTCATGACGACGCTGTACGTTCCAGCGGTAGTCGGCACGGCAACGGTGGCGACATATGCGCTGTCGTCGTTCGTGATCACGGCGGGACCGGTGACACCGGTTGCGGCGATCCGCGCTGGGTCGATGAAGGCGTAGTCCTGGGTCGCCTTCTGGTCAAGGAGCGGCTGCAATCCGGCCCACCACTGCTCGAAGGACAGATCGGGTCGCGCGTATGCGGCCATCACCGTCTCCGCAGCACTCACAGCGCTTTGACGCGATTCGCCGTCCCACGTGGGTACGGGTCGAGGATCATGCGTTTCGCCGCTGTCCTCGTCGATGAGGCCTTCGGGTGCGGGAGTGAACTGGTCAAGGTCAGGGAAGCTCGGGCCGGCGCTGCTACGGGTGGCGCTGGGTCCAGGGCCGAGAGTGCTCACGCCGCTGCAAGCGACAAGGGTTGCAGCGATTGCGGCAACCAGAAGCGCCGACCCGATCTTCCGCACGTTGGTCTCCTTGGGGCTACTCCTGTTGGATCACGACCACGGGGCCGGTGTCACGGCGAGTGTTCGCGCCCTTGCGGAGCGTGTCTTTCAACTCGTCGGTGATGACAAACCAGGTTGTGCCGATCTTGTATCCGGGGATCAGGCCGTCTCTCAGCCACCCGTAGACACTTTTCGCGGACACTCCAAGCCGTTCTGCTACCTCTGTGGTTCCCAGCGTCGGAGGGCACTGCTCGAATAAGCGGTCGACCGCATCCGGACGATCGCTCATCGTGGGCCCTCCAGCTGACTCCACGCCTCCAGAATACCCATTCCGGCTGATTTGTATAGATTTGGGGTCATTCGGGTTAACCCTTCTATGTTTTGGCAATAGGGGCTTAGGCTTGCCGTATTCGGTGAACCTCACAGTACATAGGGGGCAACATGAGCGACCCGCTCAATCCGTGGCTATCCCGTCCCGCGACGCCTGCTCCGGTGGACGTTCCACTCATCGCGGCCGTACCCGACACGTTTGGTCCGGTTGCCCCGCAGCGCGGCGTTCCGGCTCCGGATCGCGCCGACCAGCTTCCCATAAGCGAACACACGACCTCGGCGCCCCTGTGGATAATCGGCGCGCACGGTGGCGCGGGCGAATCGACGCTTGCATCTCTCGTACCCGGATGGCGATCAGCAGCTCACACCTGGCCACACACCGGAGTCACCCCCACCAGAACGGTCTTGGTTGCACGCTCAGACGCTCGTGGGCTGTGTGCTGCTCAGAACGCCGTCCGACAGTGGGCTGCGGGCCTCGTGCCGTGGGTGGACGTTCTCGGCTTGGTTGTCATGGCTGACACCCCGGGCCGCACACCTCGGCCCCTGCGCGACCTGTTGCAGGTTGTCAGCGGGGGAGTCCCGCGCACCTGGTCGGTGCCGTGGGTCGATGCCTGGCGTGTGGGGGAGCCGCCGGCTTACTCACACGCACCACGCGCAGTCCAGCGACTCGTCGACGAACTGCACGCCATCCTCCAAACCGGTGCCGCTGGTACCTCCAACTGAAAGGCAGCGACATGTCCGTTCTCGACGTGATCCAGACAGCGTCCGACACCGCCGTGAACCTCGCCGGCGTCATCCCCGACCCGGACCCTCAACAGCCCCCGGGCACCGAAGGCGTCACAACAATCCTCGCGTGGCTGAAGTGGATCGGCTACGTCGTCGTCGGCGGCGCCATCATCGTCGGCGGAATCCTCATCGCCGTGAGCTTCCGCCGAGGCGAGGGACACGACGCCCTACCCAAAATCCTTTGGCCGATGGCCGGCGCCATCGTGATCGGCGGTGGTGCCGCTCTGATCGGCATCCTCGCCGGAGTCTGAAAGGAAAGCCGTGATGGCTGAGAACGACGATGCCAAACAGAACCCACTCACCCGCCCCGGCTTCATCGTCGGGGCGGTGGTGGTCGCCGCGCTCATCGTGACGGCCATCGTCCTGACGGTGCTCAACCTGAATCGGGAGGACGATGCCGCGCCGCCAACTCCCGATCCGTCATCCAGCGCCACAAGCAGCGCCGCCCCTTCCCTGGAGCCTTCCGGGGCTGCGGGCGGCGCGAGCATTTGTGGCCTCGAAGGTGTCGACCTGTCGGGCAACGTCACAACGGCTCCCGCCGCCGAGTGGGCGTTCGTTCGCACGGTGGCGTACCCGACGTCTACTGAGTTCGGTCCCGCCGACACCGGCTCGGAAGGCTACCCAATATGCTTCCAGCACTCACCGCACGGGGCCCTCTTTGCGGCCGCGACGGCTCTTGCTGTCCCGGCTGACAGCGCCCTCGTTCAGCCATGGATCGACTACGCGCTGAGCGAGGGAACCTACCGGGACGCGCTCCTCTCTGAGGTAGGCGGCGGCGCGGACTCGTCAGGCGTTCGGCTGCAAGTGGTCGGCTTCCGCGTGCTCTCCTACGACGGAGAGACGGCCCGCGTCGATCTGGCGGTTCGCGGATCGTCGGAGGGAACGACCATCACTGCATCCACGGTCTACGAGCTGATATGGGAGGACGGCGACTGGAAGATCAACGCCAACGTCGCCAACCCGTTCGACTTCGCGACCATCCCCGACACGTCGGGATACATCCCCTGGGGGGCATGACATGGCTTGCGGTATCACCGACCCACTCGCCTGTGTAGGCGATGCCGTCAACAATGCCGTGGGTGACGCCATCGAGAACATGGCGAACGCAGTACTTGAAGCCTTCGGGAAGGCGGTCGCATCCCTCGGCACCCTGTGGGTCAACGTTGGCACGCCGAACCTCACTGGCACCGGGGGCGGTTCGTCGATCGCCGCTGGCACAACCGCTCCAAACTCTGACGGCATCATTCAGGTGCTCGGCTGGGTGACCTGGATTGCGATCGTGTTCGCGGCTATCTCGATCATCCTTCTCGGGGCTCTCATCGCTACGCGCATGCGTAACGGTGAGGGCTTCCAGGCCGCGGGCCGACTCGGGATCGTGCTCGGCGCGATCTTCCTCATCAGTGGCGCAACGGCGTTGGTGACAGGCTTGCTACCGAACGGGCCGCAGGGCGCGGGCGGCACGGTGCTGTTTCTGCAGTCGTCGCTGTGGTGGTACATGGGTGCCGCCGCGGTCGTGTCCGTCATCGTCGGCGGCGTTCGGATGGCGTGGGAACAGCGCGCGGAGCCGGGCAAGGAGACGGTCAAGAGTCTGCTGACTCTGATTGTCGTGGCGGGTGCCGGCGTGACCATCGTCGGGCTGCTCGTATCGGCGTTCGACTCGTTCTCCGTGTGGATTCTCAACGGCGCGCTGAACTGCGACGTGGGCACCGATACGGCGTGTTTCGGGAACAACATCGCGACCCTGCTCGCGCTGACGACGAATCCGGCGACGGGCGGGCTCGGCGCGTTGCTCATCATCATTCTGGGGCTGATCGCGATCCTTGCGACGGCCTTCCAAATCGTGCTGATGATCGCGCGCGGCGGGATGCTCGTCATCCTGACGGGCATCCTTCCGCTGTCCGCGGCGGCCACCAACACCGAAATGGGCAAGAACTGGTTTAAGAAGAACGTCGGGTGGCTGGTCGCGTTCATCCTCTATAAGCCGGCGGCGGCAATCGTCTACGCCGCGGCGTTCCAGCTCGCCGGCACGAACGTGTTCCAAGACGACGGGACAGGCTTCATCGCCGTGCTGACGGGGCTGATCCTGATGGTGCTCGCGCTGTTTGCGATGCCGGCTTTGATGCGGTTCGTGACCCCGCTTGTGGGGGCCATGTCGGCCGGTGCTGGCGGGGCTCTTGGCGTGGCTGCCCTCGCTGCGCTCCCCACGGGTGCTGCGTCGATGGGTCGCCTGGCGACCGGCTCCGGCGGTGGATCGTCGGGCGGTTCCGGCTCCGCGGGCTCCACCGGTTCGACGGGCTCCACCGGCCCGTCTGGCGCGAACGGCGGCGGTCAGTCCGCGCCGCAAGCTGCGCAGGCGTCTAGCGCTGCGGGTGGCGGCACGAAAGGCGCGGCGGCATCGTTCGGTGCGGCCGGTGGCGGCACGGGCGCTGCTGCGGCATCTGCTGGTGGAGGCGCGGCTGCGGGCGGCGCTGCGGCCGGTGGTGGAGCTGCCGCGGGAGCCGCGGCCGGCGCCGCTGGCGGGCCGATCGGTATGGCTGCGGGGGTCGCGCTTGGTGCGGCCAAGCAGGCAGGGCAGGCGGCCACGGGGGCCGCTCGGAACATCGGTGACCAAGCGACAGGTGAAGGGAGCGGGAGCTGATGGCGACCGTAGAGACAAGCCGTAGGGGCGTACGCACTTACGGGAACTGGCGCCAGCCGACCTCGCCCGGCCTTCTCGGGCTCGGGACGGTCGGCACGGGCCTGATGTTCGTTGCATTGCTAATCGTCATCGTCGTGCTGATGACGACAGGCATCATCGAGGCATCCGTGACTGCCGCGGTGTTCGGCGGTCTGATCCTCCTGCTGACCATTCGCGACGGCGACGGGCGCAGCGTGCTCTCACGCACCGCGAATCGGGTCGCGTGGATGTCAACGACGCGTCGACGCGCGAATGTTTACCGCTCCGGCCCGCTTGGTCGTTCCGACTGGGGAACGAACCAGCTTCCGGGCCTCGGTGCCCAGACCCGGCTTTCCGAGCACGAGGACTCGTACGCTCGCCTGTTTGCGATGATCTACTCACCGCACGCTAAGACGTACTCCATCGTCATCGGCACCGAGCCCGACGGCGCGGCGCTCGTCGACCAGGAGCAAGTCGACCTGTGGGTGGCCGACTGGGGCCACTGGCTGCGGAACCTCGGTGATGAGCCGAATATGGAAGCGGCCGCGGTCACGGTCGAGACGGCCCCTGACTCGGGTCGTCGGCTGCGCCGCGAGGTTGAGACGAACACCGACCCCGACGGCCCGGACTTCGCCAAGGCGATGCTGGGCGAGGTTGTGCTGAGTTACCCCGCCGGCTCGTCGACGGTGAAGGCGTATGTCGCACTTACGTTCGCGGCCGCGCCCCGGAAGGGTGCCAAACCGCGCAAGCCCGACGAAATGGCTCGCGAGCTCGCCGCTCGCCTGCCCGGTTTGACGGCGAGCTTGCAAGCGACAGGCGCCGGCGCAGCGCGTCCCCTGTCGGCGCAAGAGCTGTGCGAGACGATCCGGGTCGCCTACGACCCGGCCGCCGCGACGCTCATCGACGACGCGCACGCGAACGGGGAAGTGCCCGATCTGCGGTGGAGCGACGTCGGCCCGACGGCCGCGCAGGCCGGATGGGACGGCTACCGCCACGACTCGGCCACGTCGGTCACATGGGCGATGACTCAGGCTCCCCGCGGGCTCGTGCAGTCGGGCGTCCTCGCCCGGCTGCTGGCTCCGCACCGCGACATTGCCCGCAAGCGCGTCACGCTGCTCTACAAGCCGATTGACCCGGCGCGGGCGGCAACACTCGTGCAGTCGGACGTGCGCGCTGCCGAGTTCAAGGCCACGTCGACCCGCAAGCCCGCGGCACGCGACACCCTCGCGCTGCGGTCGGCTCAGGCAACGGAAGCGGAGGAGGCATCGGGCGCGGGCCTGGTGAACTTCGGCATCCTCGTCACCGCGACCGTGCTCGACCCGGCCAAGGAGGCTGACGCCCGCGCCGCGGTCGACAACCTCGGCGCGACCGCGCGGCTTCGCCTGCGGCCCGTCTACGGATCGCAGGACAGTGCTTTCGCCGCCGCGCTACCGCTGGGCCTCGTGCTGACCAAGCACGTTGCCGTCCCTGCGGCGCTGAGGGAGCGTGTGTGATGACCAATCCCATTCCCGCCGTACCGATGTTCGCGCTCGGTCGCCCTGGGCGCGGCCGCGGCGCGTCTGTCAAGCGACTCATGATTCAACCGCCGCCGACATTCGCCCGGCGGCCCGTCGACACCCGTCGGAAGTTTGCATCATGACCCCTGATCAGATTGCTCTCTCCGTCCTCGGCGGGCTCGTCGTGCTCGTGATCGTCGGTGCTCTGCTGTTCGTGCGCACTGGCCGGAAGGACACGGATGCGGGCTCGTCGACGTCGGCCGGGGCGCTGACCTCTCGCGGGTGGAGCGGCCCCGGCGGCGGCATGTCGAACTTCATCCAGCCGCCCGCCGAGTGGCGCGGCACGACCGTTCAGGTGTGCGGCCTGTGGCCGTACTCGATCGGTGCCGGCACTCCGATGGTCGGTGTCCCGCTGGGGCGGCACATTCACACTGGGGCGACGTTGTGCTGCGACCCGATTTCGTGGTTCCAGCGCGCGAAGCTCATCAGCAACCCGTCGCTGTTCGTGCTCGGCAAGCCGGGCCTCGGGAAGTCGACGGCCGTCGCCCGTATGGCGATCGGCCTCGCCGGTTATGGCGTGCAGCCTCTCGTGTTGGGTGATCTGCGCCCCGACTATGTGGAGGTCATTCGCGCGCTCGGCGGTCAGGTCATCACCCTCGGTCGCGGCCGCGGGTATCTGAACGTGCTCGACCCCGGCGAGGCGAAGGAGGCCGCTCAGCGGCTCGTCGAGGCCGGATTCGAGAAGGAGGCCGGCGAGGTCCTGGAGGACGCTCACGGCCGCCGGCTCGCGATGGTGTCGTCCCTGCTGACGATCCTCCGAAAGTCCGCTCCGACCGACGTCGAGGAATCGATCATCGACCAGGCGCTGCGCTACCTCGATCGTGAGTTCGACGGCATCCCCGTGCTGGCCGACCTCCTCGCCGTCGTGCAGAAGGGGCCGGAGGAGCTGCGCCAGGTGGCCGTCGACCGTGGCGACTGGGGCGAGTATCAGCGGACCACGCGCGGGCTGGAAGCGTCGCTCATCAGCCTCTCCCGCGGTGGGCGCTTGGGCGAAATGTTCTCCAAGCACACCACCAACCCCATGCGGCTCGATCGCCCGGTGGTGTACGACATTTCGGCCATCGGTGAGGCTGAGGGCGATCTGCGTGCGGCGACTCTGCTCGCCTGCTGGTCGAACGGCTTCGCCACGGTGAACATCGCGAACGTTCTCGCGGATGCCGGCCTGGAACCGCGCCGGCACTACTTCGTCATCATGGACGAGCTGTGGCGCGCGCTGCGCGCCGGGAACGGCATCGTCGATCGCGTCGACTTCCTCACTCGCCTGAACCGTCAGGTAGGCGTCGGCACGGCGATGATTTCGCACACGATGGCCGACCTGAGCGCCCTCCCGGAGGAGGACCGTTTGAAGGCGAAGGGCTTCGTGGAGCGCGCCGGCATGGTGATGTGCGGCGGTTTGCCGTACACCGAAATGCCGGAGCTGACGACGGTCATCCCGTTCTCGGAGGCCGAGCAAGAGCTACTGACGGGCTGGCAGGACCCGCCCGCGTGGGATGCCGCGTCGGGTCGCGAGGTCGACCCTCCGGGCCGCGGGAAGTTCCTCGTCAAAGTCGGCACTCGGCCGGGTATCCCGGTCGAGGTTCGCCTGACGGAGGCTGAGCGCTCGATCCGCGACACCAATCAGCGGTGGTACGAACAGTCCCGCACCGGACGCCGCGCGCTGCGTGCGGTGGAGGAGCTGGTCGAGGAGCACGAGGAGAGGGTGTCATGAGCACTCCGAACAACCGCCGCCGCGACCCCGGCGGCTTCGGCGCGGAGACGCTGATGCTCATCGTGGGGATCGGTGGCGTCGTGGCCGCGGTCGTCGTTCTGAACGTGGCGGTGCGCCTCGGGCACCAGCTCGACGGAACCGGCGCCCTGCTGCCCAGCGACCCGTTCGCGTTCACCCTCGGCGTGATCCTCGGTCGGGTGCCGTGGCCGGCATCCGCGACCTGGATCGTCGCGGTGCTCCTGGCGATCGTCCTCGCCCTCGTGGTGCTGGCGATCGTCGGCGTCGTGCGCTACCGGAAGGGCCGTACCCGCGTCGACCGCGCCAGCAGCTACATGGGCCGGGGGAAAGACGTCGAAGGCCTGAGCAAGCGCAACGCGCAGGCCCAAGCGACCCGGCTCGGCGTCACCGGCTCTCTCGGCGTGCCGATCGGCAAGACCCTCGGTCAGATGCCGCTCTACGGCACGTGGGAGGACATGCACATCGACATCTGGGGGCCCCGCACCGGTAAGACGACCTCTCGAGCCGTCCCGGCGATCCTGGACGCCCCCGGGGGTGTTCTCGTGACCTCAAACAAGCGCGACGTCGTCGACGCGACCCGCGACGTGCGCGCGGAGGCCGGCCCGGTCTGGGTGTTCGACCCGCAGGGAATCGCGCTCGAGAACCCTACGTGGTGGTGGAACCCGCTCAGCTACGTCACCGACGAGGTTCGCGCAGCCAAGCTGGCCGACCACTTCGCCTCCGGCTCCCGCGACCCCGGCGCTAAGACGGATGCCTACTTCGACCCCGCCGGGCAGGATCTCCTCGCAGGGCTCCTCCTCGCAGCCGCGCTCGACGCACGCCCGATCACCGACGTCTACACCTGGCTCACCCGCCCCACGGAGGAGGAACCGATCAGCATCCTCCGCCGGCACGGCCACACCCTCACCGCCGACCAGGTACGCGGTGTCATCACCGCCCCGGAAAAGCAGCGCGGCGGCATCTACGGCACCGCGCAGCAGATGGCGTCGTGCCTCACCAACCGCCAGGTGGCCGCCTGGGTGAACCCGCAAGGGCCGTCTGACCTTCGCCCCCAGTTCGACCCCGCCGCATTCGTCCGCGACGGCGGCACCCTGTACTCACTCTCCAAGGAGGGTCGCGGGACCGCCGGCCCGCTCGTCACGGCGCTCACGGTCGCCGTGGTGGAGGCCGCGGAGGAGCTGGCCGCCGGCTCCGCCGGTGGACGCCTGTCGGTGCCTCTCCTGGGCGTTCTTGACGAGGCCGCGAACGTGTGCCGGTGGCGTGAGCTGCCGAACCTCTACAGCCACTACGGTTCGCGCGGAATCGTGCTGATGACCATCCTGCAGTCATGGTCCCAAGGGGTCGACGTGTGGGGAGAGTCGGGGATGCGAAAGCTATGGAGCGCCTCGAACGTCAAGGTCTACGGCGGCGGCGTCTCCGAAGATGCGTTCCTGGAAAGCCTGTCGAAGCTGATCGGTGACTACGACCGTCAGGCGTCGTCAGTGTCCTCCGGCCGGGGTGGGCGCAGCGTGAATCAGCAGCTTCACCGTGAGCGCATCCTGGACGTGGCCGACCTCGCCGCGATGCCGAAGGGTCGCGCCGTGGTGCTCTCCTCCGGGAACCGGCCGACGCTGATCCGCACACAGCCGTGGATGACCGGCCCGCACGCCGAGAAGGTCAAGGCGTCGATCGCAGCTCACGACCCGCAGGCGTCTCGAACGATCATCCAGGCGCAAGAGTCGATGCATAAGGTTGCGATCGCAAACAGTGAGAAGGGCGCAGCCTGATGAGCAACGATTGGGGCGACGAGGAGCCCGGCATCGAGGCGCAGCCATACGAGCTCGACGAGCGCGACGAACCCGGTGGGGAGCTTCCCGAACGGGAGTCCGGCCGGCTGTTCGGCATCGACATCGCCGATGTCGCCAACGCTCTCGCCGGCCCGGCCATTCGCGCCGTAGTGCAGAAGGCCATCACGGGCGCGGTCAAGGACGCTGTGCAGGCCGAAGTCGACGAGGCCCTGGACCCCTCGGTGGTCGAGGAGCTGCACGCGCGGGCGGCCACGGCCGCGCGGCGCGCTGTCACCGCGGCGATGAACGCGCTCGACGAGGAGCCGGCTGACGAGGAGCCGACGCTGTACTACGGCTCCCTCGATGAGTTCGTGCGCGAGTACCTCGTAAAAAACTACCGCCGCCGCGTCGACGGGGAACGTGCCGTATGGGCCGCCGACTGGTGGAACTACCCCGAAGCCACCATCCGCCTCGACGCGCTCTGGCGCGCATGGGAACACCTACGCCTTGACCCCGCCACCGGAGCGAGCGTCTGGCTCCGCGACCACGCCGACCACCACATGAGCGTCCTCCTCGACCCACACGGCCCCTTCGCCGCAGCCGGACTGGGAAAGGACCGCATGAACACCAACGACGACGCAAAGGGTGCGGAGCTGCCGTACACCGCACCTCCGACCGGGCTTTTCTAGCCAACTGACGGGCCAAATCGCCAAGTCACGGGCCTGCGAATCGACCTTTTGGAAAATTTTTCCTGGACATTCGCTGAAAGGACTTCGGACGGCCGGGGTGGTCTGGGTGATTTTGACTCAGCGCGAGTTCGCTGACCCTGAGTGGGCCTGCCTTTACTCAGCATCCTGCGATCGTGACGTCGCAGGAGTCCTACAACGACAACCACCTCCTGCCGCGTGAGGGAGGTTACGCATTTGGAGGCGGCGCGCAATAAGGGGGGTTCCGGAGCGGGCTCACCCGGTGCCGAACCACCTCCTGCCGCGTGAGGGAGGTTACGCATTTGGAGGCGGCGCGCAATGAGGGGGGTTCCGGAGCGGGCTCACCCGGTGCCCGCTCCGGAAGGAGGGTGGTGGCCCGTCCGCCCCTGTCGCGGTCGGGCCACGAGTTGGTCAGCGGTCGGTGGTGCGGGTGTCGCTGTCGAGTTCGATCTGCTCTTTGCGGATGTCGACGTCGACCGTTTCCGTGTCGGTGACGGTTTCGGTGTCTAGCCGCACCCGCTCCACCGGGACGGTTTCTTTGGCGATCACGGGGCGTTCTTCGGTGAGGACGATTTCGTGTTCTTCCTCACTGATGTCCGGCCCGGACAGGGCGTCGGAGGCGTTGGCGTCGGTGATCGGTTCCCGCTCGAGCCGTACTTCTTCCCGGGTGACGGGGACGGTGACGGTCTCGTGCTCGGTGACGACGTATTTCCGGAGCCGGGCGCGACCAGTCTCGACACGTTCTGTACCGACCCGAAGCTGCTCCTCGGACCGGGTCATCGCGTCATCGGTGGTCGGCCCTGACGTGTCATACCCCTCCGCGACGTCGTCGACGTTGCCGGTTTCGGTCGCCGCGGCCGGGCCGGTGACTTCGGTCGGGGAGTGGTCGTGTGAGGAAGCGCCCATGAGACCGTAGTACTCGTACAGTCGGTCTTCTTCTGCGTCGCTGAGCTCGGCGTCGGAGTCGACGCGGGGGGCGTCTTTGACCTGGTCCTTGGAGTAGGGGACCTGCAGGTCCCCGTCCGGGGTTGTTTCGGCGTCGCGGAGGGGAACGAAGGACTCCGAGGTGCCGAACAGACCGGTGACGACGGTGGCCCAGTTGGGGCGTCCGGTGTCGGGGTCGACGTAGATCTGGCCGATCGTGCCGATCTTGTGTCCGTCGGTGTCGGTGACGTTTCCGCCGATGAGGCGGGAAATGTTCTGTTCGCTGATCATGCTGATGCGTGCCTTTCGTGAGGAGAAGGGTGGCGGGGGTAGGCGGGAGGTGGGTTAGCGGCCGAGTCCGACCCGGTCGACCTTGCGGTGGTAGCGCATCCCGGCAAGGCCACCGAGGACCGCGCCGACGAGGGTGATGATCGCGGCGCCGAGGGCGGTGAGGATCCCGGTGGTGGTGGCTGTTTCGGGGGTGACGGGGATGCGGGGGAATCCTTGCAGGGTGGAGAGGATGTCCCACTGGGCTCCAGCGATGGCGGTGATGATGGCCACGACGATGGCGATGATGATCGCCCACAACCACACCGCGATGCCCTGTTTGGCGCCGCTGAAGCGTGCCATCCGGCCGGCGACATACCCGCCGGCGAAGTAGCCGATCAACAGCACCAGCCCGATCACGATCGCGCTTACCACGGTCACGGTGCCGGTGTTCTGCGCTGCGGCGTCCGCGGCTTCGGTGGGGGTGGTCTCGGTGCTCAGGCCGATGGCTCCGCCGATCGCGGCGACGAGGGCGGTCAGGAGCACGGTGGTGCCCATCGCGGTGAGCCACCCGAAAAACGCCGACCCGAACTTGAAGCCGCCGAACTCGGCTTTTTCCCGCTCAAGAACGTCGCTGCGTGCGGTGTGGGTGGTGTCGACGGGGACGGCGGCGCTATCGGAGGTGGCGTCATAGACGGGTGTGCCGGGCGGGCGCCGGTCGGGGGTGTCGTTGCTGCTCATGCGTCGAGGAAAACAGCCCTTGACCGGAACGCGCAGGGCGGTTGCCAACCCCACCGCGACCGCGTACAGTTCCGTCCCGCTTACACCGTAAGCACTGCGATCACCGCAGGAGCGGTTACTGAGTGAGTTCGTGGTTGAGGCGGTCCAGCAGGGCCTCTAACGACACTTCGAATTCGTCGGCGGCGCGGTCCTCGCTGAGGAGTGGGCGAAGGCGCACTACCTCCGGCGCGTCGCTGAGGTCTGTCTGCCCGTCGCGTTCGGGCAGGTCAGCGTCGCCCTCGTCGAGAGGTTCTTCTACGGGCGCGGTCTCGGCGCCGCGGACGGCAGCTTCTAGGAGCAGGTGTCCGAGGAGGAAGCTGCTGAAGGACCGGTACGCGTCCACGGCCTGGGTGTCGGTGAAACCGTGACGCAGCAGCTCGGTGAGGAAGGTGTTAACTACGTCGACACTCCGAAGCGGCGGCCGCAGCCACGGCGCCGCGGGGTGTCGGGTGGCGACCAGGGGAAACGCGCGGGGGTGATCCACGGCGATCTGCCGGACGCGATGGGCGACCAATTGCAAGAACCCTTGCCAGTGCTCGGTGAGCTCGTCATCGAGGTCGGCGGTGAGATCTGCCATCAGCAGACCGACGACACCTTCGAGGAGATCTTCCCGGCCGTGGACGTGCCGGTACAGCGACATCGCCTCCACCCCAAGCTCCCGCGCGAGCGACCGCATCGAGAGCCCTTGCGCGCCAGACCGATCGATCTGCTCCAGCGCCGTGGTGACAATCAGCTCCCGACTCAAACCCTTTCCGGCCGTCTTCGGCGTTGCTGCTTTCCCTGACCGTGCCATACCTCCACTCTCTCCTATCCCGAAACAACGTGGCTCCCCTTGCGCGGGGCGCCCGGAACACCGAACGAGAGGGGACCGGTTGGCGCGTTTGCTAGCGGAGCATGCCTGCACGTGTCAATCCAGGGGGCCGATCCGACCCGGTCCGACATGCTTACGGTGTAAGCCGCACCCGGCGGTGACACCGCGAGAGGCCGCGAACGGCCCTCAGCGGTGGTGTGTGAAGAGAGAGTCTGACAATGAATGTTGTTGAGCCGTTGCAGGATGGACTGGCCGCGGTGGCCCGGTTCGTTCCGCAGTTGTTGTTGTTCCTGATCATCCTGATCGTGGGTCTGATTGTCGCCAAGCTCTTGTCAAAGGGGTTGGAGAAGCTACTGGAAAAGGTCGGGTTTGACCGGGCGGTGGAACGCGGCGGGATCAAGCGTGCGCTGGCGAAGTCGAAGCTGGACGCGTCGGACATCGTGGCGAAGATCGTCTACTACACCCTGGTGCTGTTCGTGCTGCAGTTCGCGTTCGGGGTGTTCGGCCCCAACCCGGTCAGCGACCTGCTGGAAGGGATCATCGCCTTCCTGCCCAAGATCATTGTCGCCATCGTCATCATCGTGATCGCCGCAGCGATCGCGGCCGGCGCGAAGACCCTGATTCAGAACACCCTCAGCGGGCTGTCCTACGGCAAGATCCTCGCCAACATCGTGGCGGTGTTCATCCTGTTCCTCGGTGTCACCGCAGCGTTGAACCAGATCGAGGTCGCCACCACTGTTACCACCCCGATCCTGATCGCCGTGCTCGCGATCATCGCCGGCGTCATCATCGTCGGCGCCGGCGGCGGACTGATCAAGCCCATGCAGCAGCGGTGGGAAGCAATGCTCACCAAAGCTGAGCAGGAAGCCCCCAAGATCAAGCAGGAAGCACAAAACGCCCCCACCGTAGGGGAGCAGGCACAGCAGCTCACCAACCGGGTGCAGTACGCCACCCGCGAGCAGCCGCAGCAGCCCCCGCGTTCCCCTCGCCCCTAGCCCATCCCCGTGGGTCAACCTGGGAGCGGCGCCCATCTGCGGCGCACCGCTCCCGGGTTGAGCGTTCCGGGTGCCGGCGCCCCAAAGAAGGGGTCAGGGCCGACACCTGCTGGAGCGGCGCGTCGAGGACCCGGGACCGCGAGCGGGCGACAGGAAAGGAGGCTTGACGGGATGATCGGTGTCTGGGACCGTCACCATCATTGTCGGAGGAGAGACGAGGATGCACGCTGATGAAGTGACCGTCGACCTTGCCACCGCGAAGGTTTTGATCACGGAACAGTTTCCCCGGTGGGCGCACCTGGAGGTCACCCCGGTGGGTGGTACCGGGACGGTGAATACGATTTACCGCATTGGGGACACCCTCACCGCCCGATTCCCGCGCCAACGCACTGACCTCGCCACAGCGCGGAGAGCAGTTCGGTTGGAGGCGGCGGCGCTGGTGGAGTTCGAAGGGGTGTGTCCGGTCGCGGCGCCCCGCCCCGTGGCGATCGGGCACCCTGCCGCGGGGTATCCGATGCCGTGGATGGTGCAGACCTGGGTGCCCGGCGATGTCGCCACGCCCACCAGTGTCGCGGACTCAGCCGGTATCGCCTTCGATCTCGCCGACCTCATCCAGACCCTGCGCCGAACCCCGGTGAAGGGCCGCACATTCCGTGGCCGGGGGAGGGGTGGAAACCTCGGCGACCACGACACCTGGGTTGCCCACTGCCTCACCCAAACCGACCCCCTGATGGACACCGGAGAAATGCGACAGCTGTGGGAGTACTTCCGTGACCTCCCGCCCAGCCGGCCGCACCTGATGACCCACAGCGACCTCACCCCCTTCAACCTCATCGTCGACCGCGACCGGTTGGCGGGTGTGCTCGATGCTGGCTGGTTCGGACCGGCCGACCCCGCCTTAGACCTCGTCTGCGGGTGGCATCTTTTTGATCACCCCGCCCGCACCGTGTTCCGGGGAGCGTTACAGTCCAGCCCGGTGGAATGGGCCCGCGGCGCCGCCTGGGCATTCATCCAGGCCATCGGGCTGGTCTGGTACTACCGCACCACCAACCCCGCCATGGCCGCCCTCGGTGAAACCACCCTCCACCGCCTCCTCACCGCCCCCGACATCCACCAGGGGTAAGGCGGATCAGATTACCCGGGCTTTGCGTCACATGCCGGGGGCAGATCGGAGGTGACGTCGGGTTGGCTGTTGAGGGGGTTCGGTTTTGCCGGGCTCGGGGAGCAGGCGGAGTCGACCCGTGCTGGCGACGGTCTCGCTGAGAAGTTTCAACCACGCCATGTTGAAGGCGTCGTCGGGGGCTTTGTCGTAGCTGAAATACAGTGATGTGGATTGGGAGATCCATATCGACCCGAACTCACCACCCTTGTTGATCGCGTCGTCGCCATCAACATCCGGCTCGGAGTGCCACTCGTAACTGAAGCTCTCATTGCGGCGCAGTTTGCTCATCACCACCGCCTGCAGATGCCGCAGCGCACGATCGTTGATGCGGATCGCTGGTGCGACCCCGTAAATGAGATGACCCACGTCCTACCCTCCGTCAAACCAAGCCAATGAACCAGCGGACGCAGGCTGACAAGCATGCGAGCTAAACCCTGCGTACGGCGTAAGTCTAGGGGTGGTCCGCGTCCGTGACATCGCCCACGAGAGCGGGGCTCGGGAAGGTCCACCACCCGAAACTCGGCGCCAGGGTCGCGGATCCGGTATTGCGGAGACTATTCGTCGATCGGCTCGTTGCTAAGAAGGATGGTGTCCAAGGAGAGGCTGGGGTAAAGGCGTGCCGCGGCTTGGATGTCACGGTCGATCGCTTCGGCGACCGCACGATCATGGGCGGCAAGCTTTGCGGGGTCAGCGGGGGAGGGCGCGGGAAGCAGCGGATTGTGTGACGGTAACTGGGGGGCGGCGCTGCGTTCGGCGATCCGCTCCAGCAGGACCCTGGCCACCCCGGTGCGGCCCAGGTCGTTGGCGTAGGCGAATGCGTGTTGGAGATGATGATCGATGCCTTGCCAGGGTCGTTCCACCCATCGCAGGTCCATGTCCTGATACACGGTCAGCACGGCGTATAGGACCAGTTGCTCTGTTGCCGCGAAAGCGAATCCCGGTTTGAGGCCGACGTTACTGATCAGGAAGTACCCGCCGGACGGTGAATCCTCCGCCGCGGCAAGGAGAAGATCCCGCCGGGCCACATCTCCGGTGGCAAGGTGACGCAGCCACGCTTGGACGTAGTCGTTGACGTCGAGGTCACCCAACACGTACCGCACTCTGACCCTCCCCGGAAGGGAAACCCCGTCTGACCACCGCGCGCGTCGCGACGTCACAAACCCGCGCCTTCGGGACGTCGTCCAATGGTGTCACGGGCAACACAAACCGTCGACGGGTCTGATGGGAACGATTCTGCTTTCGTTCTGGATTTGGATGAGACCGCGTTGAGAGCTCGAAACCTCCGAGGGTGCGTCAATGCACGAAGGCTTTAAGGGTGATCAGGGCAAGGCCGAGCGTGGCGGTGCCCGCGGCGGTGAGGATCTTGCCGGGGAGGCGGGCGTGGCGTTGCCGGGCGGCCCACCAGCCCAAAAGCGCAAGGGTCCCGACACACGCCCACAGCGCCATGTCGACAGCGGTGTTCTCGGTGGTGCGGAGGACCGCCGCCGTTGCGAGAGTGACAAGGGGGACGATCAGCGCCCACAACAACCCCGCCGATCGCTGCAGCGCTTCCCGCACCGCGAGGCGCCATCCACTGTCACGGTTGCCGACGATCTCGGCATACACGTGGGCGATCCAGAACACCAGCACGGTGCCGGAGGTGCGCAGGATGAGCGCAAGGATCCCTTCGTTGTACAACGAAAACGCCGAGATGACTCCTGCGGTGAGGACGGTTCCGTAGACTGCCTCGGCGTTGATGGCGCGGGACACCCACGGCCATCGACGCAGCGCTGCGTCGACACCATCTAGTTTTTGGGTCACGGTGCACCTCGCGGGTAGGTCTCTGATGGCGTGAGCGTACCCCGGGACCTCGCCTTCCAGGTGTCGGTGCCGGGTATCACATGACCTGAAGCGTGCTTCTGGTGTTTCATGTCGTGCGAGGGGGAGTAATCCTCGCGACGCATCGACAGTACGGTCACCCGACGTGACCCGGTGCGCGGGCAACGGACGCCGATGAGACCTTCACGACATTCGTGGAGGTTTTCTCATGTCCGTCCCGCTCTGGGCGTGGTTCGTCGTCCTCGGCGTGATCGTCGCGATGCTCGTGGTCGATCTCGTCGCCCACCGCAAAGCCCACGTGATCGGCGTCCGCGAGGCCGCGGCCTGGTCGGTCGTCTGGGTGCTGTCCGGCATCACCTTCGGCATCGTCGTCTGGAACTCGTGGGGTGCGGAGTTCGGTCAGCAGTACTTCGCCGGATATGTGATCGAGAAATCCCTCGCCGTCGACAACGTCTTCGTCTGGGCGATCATCTTCGCCGCCTTCGCCGTCCCGCGCGAGTACCAGCACCGGGTGCTCTTCCTCGGTGTCCTCGGCGCCCTCGTCTTCCGCGGGATCTTCATCGCCGCCGGCGCCGCGCTCATCGAGAACTTCTCGTGGATCCTCTACGTCTTCGCCGCGTTCCTCATCCTCACCGGCA
>NZ_JAKNUS010000013.1 GCF_023155745.1 Microbacterium kunmingense | reverse complement strand
GCCGCGACCGACCGGTCACCGTCGGCATCAACGGCTCCATCACGGCCCACACCTCGTCAGAGATCTCCTGTCGCGTCACCGTTCAAGACTCACCCACCGAGGAGCGGAACCTCTTGATCAACACGCCCTACGACGGGTCCTCGGCGGCGGGGAAGGCGACCACCCACGTGCAGGGCCTCGCGTCGGCCGCCGGCGTCCCGGTCACCCTCGTCGCGGGGCGCATCGCCGACGATGCACCGGCCCTGTCGTTCGTCAGGGCCCTGTCCTTGACAGATCTCGCCGGCTCGACGCGGGAAGGACTCGGCGACCCGCGGCGTTGGCTTCAGCAGGCCGGAGCGATCCTCGCCCGGGGATGACATCGACGTCGGAAGGACAGGACGACGGACCCAGTCCCGCGGAACCTGTCGCAATCGGGCCCCGCACCCTCGCGCCGCTGATAGCGTCCCACTCATGACCGTCGCCCGGGAGAGCGCGGCCACGGGAGCACCGCACACCACGGCCGGTCAGCCGGTCGCGGCCGAAAACCGGCCCGCCGTCACCCGATTCACCCCCCTCACCTTCATCTGCGTCGGCGTCGCCCTCGCGGGTGGACTGGCGCTCGGCCTCCCCATCGCCGCCGTGCTCGCCGCGGCATCCGCACTGATCCTCGCCCTCGTCGGCGCGGCCGTGGCGCTCGCCCGCCACCACCCCTTCGCCCGCCTCGGCGGCGCGAACGTGGTCACCCTCATCCGGCTCACGGTCGTGGCGTTCCTCCTGGCCGTGCTCTTCGCCGGCGGGGGGCACCCCGTCGTGGTCATCGCGGTCAGCATCGTCGCCCTGAGCCTCGACGGCGTCGACGGGTACCTCGCCCGCCGCCAGGGTCTGTCATCGCGCTTCGGCGCGAGCTTCGACATGGAGGTCGACTCGGCCTTCGCGCTCGTGCTCGCCCTCCTCGCCTCCCTCGGGCCGGCGGGCCCGATCGCGATCATCCTCGGCCTCCCCCGCTACCTCTTCGGGGCTGCCGCGTTCGCCTACCCGTGGCTGAACGGGCCCATCAGCCCCCGCTACAGCCGCAAGGTCATCTGCGTCCTCCAGCTCATCGCCCTCATCGCGCTGCAGCTGCCCTTCCTCGCCGCACCGGTCGCGATCGCGATCGTCGTCGTCACCGCGGGGCTGCTCGCCTGGTCGTTCGGTGTCGACATCCGAGAGCTGCGGAAGAATGCGGATGCCTCGGCCCGGCCCGCTCTCATCAGACTCGGCCAGGCCCTTCTCACCGTGGCGATCCTCGCGATCGTCTGGCAGGTCGCGGGAGGGGCGGAGGCCCTGGACATCCTCCTCACCGCCAACCCGCTGTGGCTGCTCGCCGCGGTCGTGCTCCTTCTCACCCACACCGTGCTCTCGGCGCTCCGCTGGCGGGTCACGGCGGCGCCGCTTGGCATCGACCTCAGCGGTGGACACGCGATCCGCGAGTACTTCCTCGCGCAGCTGGTGAACACCACCCTGCCCGGCGGGGTCGTCGGCGACGCCGCCCGCGCGGCGCGCACCAGGCACCAGGCGACGCCCGGCACGTCGAGACTGGGCCGGTCGATCGGGGCCGTCATCGTCGAACGCGGTGTCGGTCAGGTCGCCCTCCTCACCGTCTTCGCCCTCGCCTTCAGCGTCACACTCCTCGCCCCCGGCGGCATCGTGTGGCCACCCGCTCTCGCCGCGGGCATCGCGGCGACCCTCCTCACGCTCACCGGCGCGGCGCTCGTCTTCGCCCTGCGCCTGCGTTTCGCCCCGCCCGCGCCCGATTCGCGACTCGGCCGCCTCGTCGACGGCACCCGCCGGAGCCTCGCCGCCCCGGGCGTGCTCCCGGCCCAGCTCGTGCTCAGCGCCGGGGCGACGGTGTGCATCCTCGCGGCGTTCGCCTGCTGCGCCGCCGCCGTCGGGGCCCCGCTCCCCCTCGGCGCGGTCTTCGCGGTGGTTCCGCTCGTGCTCTTCGCCATGGTGCTCCCGATCTCGGTCGGCGGGTGGGGCGTGCGCGAGGGTGCCGCCGTCGCCCTGCTGCCCATCGCGGCGCTCACCACCGCCCAAGCCTTCGCCGCGAGCGCTGCGTTCGGCCTCATGGCCCTCCTCGCCTCTCTCCCCGGCCTCGCCCTCGTCTGGACTCGCCGCCGAACCCTGGAGACCACCACATGACAGACCGCAAGACCCTCACCCGCCGCACTCTGCTCGGCGCCGGCATCGTCGGCGTCGCCGGTATCGCGGCGGCCGGTATCGGCCTGAGCACCCGCCCCGGGGGGCTGTTCGGCAGCGGAGACGCCGCCACCGCGGCATCCCTCCAACTGTCGTGGCTGCACTCCGTGCAGTTCGGCGGGAGCTACATCGCGCTGGACCGCGGCTGGTACGAGGGCCTGGACGTCACCCTTCTGCAGGGAGGGCCGAACGCCCCCGTCGAACCGCCGGTCGTGTCGGGGTCGGCGCTCATCGGCATCTCGGCCGCCGACTACACCGCCGCCGCGGTCGCCGAGGGGGCGCCGTTCAAGATCATCGGCGTCGCCATGCAGAAGAACCCCTTCGTCGTCGCCTCGCTCCCCGAGAACCCGGTGAACACCCCCGCCGACCTCGTCGGCAAGCGCATCGGCATGGCCCTCGCGAACACCCCTGTGCTCGAGACGCTCTGCACCCTGAACGACGTCGACGTGGACGGTATCGAGGTCGTGCCCACGCAGTACTCCGCGCAGCCCCTCCTCGCCGGCGAAGTGGATTGCCTCCTGTGCTGGGAGACCGACCTGCCCGTCGCGATGACCGTGCAGGGGGTCGAGAGCGTCACGATGCTCATGGCCGACTACGGCTACGCCCTCCACTCGCAGACCTACATCGCCACCGAGGACTCCCTCGCGAACCGGCGCGCCGACCTCGTCGCGCTCATGCGCGGTGAAGTGCGCGGGTGGGACGAGTACCGCGCCGACACCGACGCGGCAGCCGCCCTCACGGTGGAGAAGTTCCCCGACGCCGGGCTCGACCTTCCCACCCAGCAGCTGCAGGCCGAGCGGCAGGTGCCGCTGATGTTCTCGGAGGTCACCGACGAGAACGGCTTCGGCTGGTGGACGGACGAGTCCGTGGCGCAGAACCGCGAGACCCTCGCCCTGCTCGGTCAGGATGTTCCGGCCGACCTCTGGGATCGGTCGGTGCTGGAAGAAGTCCATGGCAGCTGAGCCCCGGGTTCTCGTCTCGGGGGCCGGCAAGGTCTACCCCGACGGGCTCGAGGCGGTCGCTCCGCTGAATCTGGAGTTCACCGGCGGGTCGACGACAGCGCTCGTGGGTCCGTCCGGATGCGGCAAGTCGACGCTTCTGCGGATGATCGCCGGACTCGAAGACCCCACCTCCGGGTCGATCACGATCGACGGCGATTCACCGCACGCCGTCGCCGAGCGCGGCGAACTCGCCGTGGCGTTCCAAGACCCCTCGCTCCTGCCCTGGCGGAGCGTCCGTCAGAACGCCGCGCTCGCACTCACCCTCACCCGGCGAGATGTCGATGACGCGGCGATCGACCGGATGATCGGGCGCGTGGGCCTGGACGGATTCGGCGACGCCCGGCCGGCGGCGCTGTCGGGAGGGATGCGGCAGCGCGCCGCGATCGCGCGGGCGCTCATCACCGAGCCCCGCCTGCTGCTCCTGGACGAACCCTTCGGCGCGGTGGACGAACTCACCCGGCAGGACCTCATCGCCGAACTCCCGCCGCTGTGGCGCGAGCGCGGCACCACGGCGCTGCTCGTCACCCACTCGATCTCGGAGGCCGCGCGCATCGCCGACCGCATCGTCGTGCTGAGCCCGCGCCCGGCGCGGGTGGTGGCCGACATCGCCGTCCCGCGCGAGGACGAGGCGGCGTTCGACCGGGTCGTCGCCGCGGTGACCGAGGCGCTCTCCCGGTCACGGGCGGCATGACCACCGCCACCGCGACCCGGACGCACGTCCGGCGCGACACGGCGATCGCCGTCGTGCTGCTGCTCGTGGTGTGGGAGGTCGCCGCGCGCCTTCTCACCTCCGCCTTCGTGCTGGCCGCGCCCACCGAGATCGCCGTCGCCCTCGTCACCCAGGCGGGGCTGCTCTGGCGGGCCCTCCTCGTCACCGGGCAGGCCGCGCTCGCCGGATTCGTCATCGGTAATCTCGCCGCCATCGCCCTGGCCGCCCTGGCGGTGCTGCTGCCGGCGACCGAGCGGGTCGTCACCGCCGTGGCGCTCGTGGTCTTCTGCCTGCCGCTCGTCGCGACCGGCCCGGTGCTCCGCGTCATCCTGGGCCCGGGTGACGGCCCGCAGGTCGTCCTCGCCGCCCTCGCGGTGTACTACACCACGATGATCCCGCTCCTCGTGGGACTCCGCGCGGCACCGGCGACCTGGTTCGACCTCGTCCGGTCGTACGGGCGGGGCGCGGGCGCGGCCCTCGTCCACGTGCGCGCGCGGGCGAGCCTGCCGTACCTCATCGCCGGGCTGCAGATCGCCGCACCCGCGGCGTTCCTCGGCGCAATGGTCGGCGAGTTCACCGGCGCGCAGAGCGGGCTCGGCGTGCTGACGATCCGCGCGTCGCGCGACCTCGACATCCAGCTCACCTGGGCGCTCGCCACCGTCGCCACGGTCGTCTCGGTCGTCGCCTATGTCGTGATCGGCGCGATCGGGCGCCGGTTCGTCACCGAGCGACCGCCGCTCATCCTCGCGCCCGTCCGCCCTCGCCTGCCGCGGCGCGAGCGGGTGCGCAGCGCCGTCGTCACCACGGTGGCCTTCCTCGTCGTCATCGTCGCGCTCTGGTGGGGCGGGATCGCGGTCACCGGGATCAGCCCGTTCTTCGCCCGAACGCCGGTCGACGTCATCCGCATCTTCGCCGGGGTCGACGACGGCGGTGAGGTGCGCGGCATCCTCTTCGCCGCGCTCGGCGAGACCGCGGTGCTCGCGATCGCCGGGTACCTCGCCGGGCTCGCCGTCGGCGCCGGCGGGGCGATCGCGCTCACCCTCGCCCCGCGCGCGGCGACCGTGTCGATGCCGATCGCCATTGCGCTGCGCGCCGTCCCGATCGTCACGACGGCCCCGCTCGTCATCCTGCTCCTCGGGCGCGGACCCGTCGGCGCGATCTCGCTCGTGGCGCTCATGGTGTTCTTCCCCACCCTCATCGCGTGCCTCGAGGGCCTTCGGCAAGCGCCGGGCCAGGCGCTCGATGTGCTCCGCGGCTACGGCGCGCCCGCGCGGGTGCAGCTCGTGCGGGTGCGGATCCCCGCCATGCTCCCCGCCTTCTTCGCCGCCGCCCGTATGAGCGTGCCGGCGGCGGTGCTCGCCGTCACCGTCGTGGAATGGCTCGCGATCGGTACGGGCGTGGGGGCGGCGATGGCCCTCGCCGCCTCGCAGTCGGGCTACGACCTCCTTGCCGTCGCCGTCGTCGCCGTGACCGCGCTCTCCGCGCTCGGGTACGCCCTGGTCGGGGTCATCGAGTCGCCGGTGCTCCGCGTCTACGCGCCGGAGCAGCAGACGTGAGCATCCGCGCGGCGTTCGCCATCCCCGGCGACCTCGACACCGTCACCGGCGGCTACCTGTACGAGAAGCGCCTCCTCGAGGGTCTCCGCGAGGTCGGCGTCGACACGGCGTACCTGCCGGTCACCGGCTCGTTCCCCGACCCGTCGGAGGAGGACGTGGATGCCACGGTGGCGACCCTGCAGGAGGTCGACCCGCGGCATCCGCTCATCCTCGACGGCTTCGTGTTCGGCGCCACGCCGACCGCGGCGCTCGCGCGCGTGCGCGCGCCGATCGTCGGGATGGTCCACCACCCCCTCGCCCACGAGGAGGGGCTGTCGCCGGAGCGGCGCGAGTGGCTCTTCACGAACGAGCGCGACAACCTGCGTCTGGCTGCCGCGGTGCTCGTGCCGAGCCCCCACACCGCGCGCCTGCTCGTCGACGGGTACGGCGCCGACCCCGCGATGATCACCGTCGCCCGGCCGGGCACCGACCCGGCCCGGGGGGTCAGGCGGGCTGCCGCGCCGCCGCTCGTGCTGTCGGTGGGGATCCAGCATCCCCGGAAGGGGCACGACGTGCTGCTGCGCGCCCTGGCGCAGCTGACCGACCTCGACTGGCGCGCCGAGATCGTGGGGACCCCGTGGGATGAGCCGTTCGCCGCGGCGCTGCCGAGGCTCCGTGACGAGCTCGGGCTCGGGGAGCGGGTCAGGATCGCGGGCCGGATCGGGAACGACGAGCTCGCCGAGTTGTGGGCGGAGGCCTCGGTGTTCGCCCTCGCCACCCGCTACGAGGGGTACGGCCTGGTCTTCGATGAGGCCCTCGCGTGGGGCGTGCCGATCGTGTCGTGTTCGACCGGTGCGGTGCCCGAGACGGTGCCCGCCGAGGCGGGGACGCTCGTGGCGCCCGGCGACCCCCGGGCCTTCGCGGGAGCGCTCCGCACCGTGCTCACCGATCACGAACGCCGCGACCGGATGACGCGCGCGGCGCGCGCCGCGGGCGCACGCCTGCCGTCGTGGCTCGACACGGCGCGCGTCGCCCGCGGAGTGCTCGAATCCGTCACCCGTCGTTCACCCACCCCACGCTCTGCGTTCATCGACATCGAGGCGCCGAAACCCGAGCATTGACCAACCGTCGTCTGACGGCTCGGATCGATGAGAGGCGCCACGATGACCGCACCCCTGCGCGTTCTGTCGCTCTACGAAGGGTTCTTCGCCGGCGGCGCCCGGGTGCTGCACACCGATGTCGTCGCGGGGCTGCAGGGGCTCCACGCCGGCGGGCAGCGTCACCGTGTGCTGTCGATCGCCGCGCGTGCGCGACGCGAGGCGACCGTGCAGAGGATGGCGGACGACCCGCGCTTCCTCCGCCTCGTCGCCGCGGGCGTCGAGGTGCGACACCTCGGCCGCACCGCCGGCGACGCGCCGCTCGGACCCGAGACCTTCTCGCCCCGCCAGCTGCGTCGGGCGGCGGCGGTGATCGGGCAGGCCGATGTGGTGGTGTCGCTGAAGGAGCAGCCGCTCGGGCTCCTCCTCGCCCTCCGCGAGCGGGGCATGATGCCCGCGGTGCCCGTCGCCGTGAGCCTCCACCGCTCCGATCCGGCGCACGCCGGCCCCGCTCGCGACTGGCTCGCCGACGCGGCCCGGACCGGGCTCGTCACCACGGCGATCGCCTGCGCGGAGTCGACCCGCGACGCGTACCGCGAGGTGCTGGGGGACGGGGTTCCCACGCACGTCGTGGCGAACGGCATCGACACCGCGCGATTCCGGCCGGGGACGACGCAGGAGCGCGCCGCGACCCGACGATCGCTCGGCATTCCCGCCGACGCGCCCGTGGTGCTCTTCGCGGCGCGGTTCGACGCGATGAAGAATCCCGGGCTGTTCCTCCGCGCGGTCGCCGCGCACGCGGAGCGTCGGCCCGAGACCCATTACCTGATGTGCGGAGCGGGGATGTCGGAGGCCAACCCCGCGCTGCGTGCCGCGTTCTCGGAGGCGGGTGTCGCGGCATCCGCTCGGGTTCACCTGCTGGGAATCCGCGGCGACATGCCGGACCTCCACCGGATCGCCGACATCGTGGCGCTCACGAGCGCCTTCGGCGAGGCGTCGCCGCTCTGCCTCATCGAGGGCGCGGCGTCGGGCGCGACCCCCGTCACGACCTCGGTCGGTGACGCCGCCCGTGTCGTCGCCGGGTTCGGGGTCGTGACCGCGCACGATCCGGCCGAGATCGCCGGGGCCTGGGACAGGGTGCTCGCCGCACGGCCGGCCTTCCGGCGCCTGGCGCTCGCGTCGCGGCCGCGCCTGTCGCGCGAGCGGATGATCGAGGAGTACCGGCTCGCGATCGAGGGCCTCGCGGTGCGGGTGCCGCTCGCCGCGTAGGTCTGTCGCGCAGCGGGGGTCAGCGCGGCGCGGAGCGGTAGTGATCGGCGAGGCGGGCGAGGCCCTCGTCGATCGACACCGCCGGCGCCCACGCGAGCGCGTCCCGGGTCTCGCGCTGTTCGAACCAGTGGGCCGTGGAGAGCTGTTCGGCGAGGAACCGGGTCATCGGGGGCTCGTCTTCACCGGGACGCACCGCCCAGATCCGTTCGACGACCGAGCCCGCGGCGCGCGCGACGCCCGCGGGAACGCTCCATCGCGGCGGCGCGACGCCGGCGGCGAGGCAGATGCCGGCGAGAAGCTCCCCGACCGCGCGCGGCTCGCCGTTCGTCAGCACGAACGCGCGCCCGTGCGCATGCTCGGCCCGGGCCAGCGCGGCGGTGATACCGGTCGCGGCGTTGTCGATGTATGTGGAGTCGATGAGCGCGGTCCCGCCGTTGAGCAGCGGCAGCCGTCCGGCGCGCGCTCGCGCGACGATGCGCTCGACGAGCTGCGGGTCTCCCGGCCCCCACACCAGGTGAGGCCGGATCGCCACGACCGCCATCTCGGCGCTGTCGCGTGAGAGCGCGAGCAGCTCGGCGGCGGCTTTGGTGCGGGCGTAATCGCCGCGCGCGTGCTCGGGTGAGGCGGGCTCCGCCCCCACCCCGGCGAGCGCCGCTCCGGCGTGGGCGACGGACGGCGACGAGACGAAGGCGAAGCGCGAGACCCCTGCGCGCTCGGCGGCATCGAGGACCGTGCGGGTGCCGCCGATGTTCACCGCCTCGAAGTCCCGCGGGTCGCCCGCGAGGGACACCTTCGCGGCGAGGTGGATGACGCCGTCGACGCCGTCGAGCGCCTGCGCCGCGGCATCCGGATCCGTCACCGACCCCAGGATGTCGTCGGCGCCCGAGACACCGGAGGGGCGGCGCTGGAGGGTGCGCACCTGGTGACCCGCGGCGACGAGGTCGGCCGCGACGGCTCCGCCGAGGAAACCGGATGCCCCGGTGACGAGAACCTTCACGGCGCCGTCGGCCTCTCGCCGGAGAGCACCCGCTCCGCCCAGCCTGACAGGCGGGTGCGGTCGATCTTGGAGTTGTGGCGGATGTCGGTGGGAAGCGCCGGCACGGCGAGCACGGCGACGAGCGGGGTGTCGGTCGCGGCCCGGATGCGGGCGGCGAGCTCGGGGGCGGCGAGGCCCGGGCCCGCCGCGGCAGGCGTCGTCTCGATCACCGCGACGGCCTGGCGGAGGCCGTGCGGACCCACACCGACCACCGCCGCGCGGCGGACGCCGTGGACGCGCTCGACCTGCTGCTCCGGGCCGACCGGGGCAAGCGGTCCGTCGGCGGTGACGAGCACGTGCGGCACGCGTCCCTCGACCCAGAGGCGCCCGCCGTCGTCGAGGTGTCCGACGTCGCCGGTGCGGTGCCAGCGAGCGTCGTCATCGGGTGTCTGGCGGGAGGCCTCGCGGTCGGTGAGCCAGAGGCGGTCGTAGTGGTCCTTCAGGTGCGAGGCCGAGACGAGGATCTCGCCGAGGACGCCCGGGGTCTCGGCGGGGTCGCCGGTGGCGCGGCCGTCGGTGTCGAGGGCGCTGATGCGGATGCGGTTCGCGCCGATCGGGGTGCCGACGCAGACGCCGGCATCGGGTGCCTCGGTCGCCGCGCGGATGCCGTCGAGGGTGATGTCGGTGACGAGCAGGCACTCGGTCATCCCGTACGGGGTGTGCGCGGTGGCGTTCGGCATCACCCGCGCGGCCGCGGTGAGGAGCGCCTCGCTGATCGGTGCCCCGGTGGAGAGGAACGTCTCCACGCCGGCGAGCGCCGCGCGGTCGTCGGCGGTGAGGGCGTCGGCGGTGGCGACGACGTTCAGGATCGCCGCCGGCGAGAGGAAGACGATGCGCGCCTGTGAGGCGCGGACCGCCGTGGCGACCGCGGACGCGGTGAGGGTGCGGGGCGCCGAGACGTCCATGTCGGGGGTCACCGAGAGCGTGCCGAGCGCCGGGCCGAGGAGGGCGAAGGGGGCGAAGCCGGTGACGAGGCCGGTGCCCGGCGAGACGTCGAAATGCGCGGCGAGGATGTCGCGGAGCGCCGACAGCTGCCGGTGCGTGTACGCGACGCCCTTCGCCGGGCCGGTCGACCCGGAGGTGAAGAGGATGGCGGCGGGATCGTCCGGACCGGGGCCGGACGGAAGGTCGGCGGCGGCGCCGACGCGCGTGACGTCGGCGAGGCTGTGCCGGATGCCGAGGGCGCGGGCCGTCACGGCGGGGAGCGTCGGCACCGAGATGCGCAGGCCCGGCCAACCGAGCACCCGCGCGGCGGTGAGGCCGGGGAGTTCCCCGATGACGACGTCGGGCCAGGCGCCGCGCACGGCGCGGGTGAGGCCCTTCAGGCCGAGCCCGGCGTCGGCGACGACGACGACCGCCCCGATGCGCAGGCACGCGTAGATGATGGCCGTCAGGGTCGGGCCCGGCGGCACGAGGAGGGAGACGCGGTCGCCCCGGCGCACGCCGAGGGCGGTGAGCCCTGCGGCGAGGGTGCGCACGCGGTCATCCAGCTGCCGCCAGCTCACCCGGCGGACGACGCCCGCGGCGCCCATCTCGATGACGGCGGTCGCGTCGTCGGTCCGGCGGGCGTCGAGGCGTTCCCACAGCGGGGTCCACGCGGCCTCCGTGCCCTCAGCGGGCGGCTCTTCGTCTTGGGGCTCGGCGAGCCAGGTCAGCACGGCGGTGGCGTAGTCGCGGTCTTCGGCGATGAGGTGCCCGGCGCCTTCGAAGCGGTGGACGTCGGCCTGCGGCATCCGCTCGACGAGGTCGTCGAGGTACCGGTCGCTGAAGATCGGGTCGCGGGGGCCCCAGAGCATCAGGGCGGGAACCGTCAGTCGGCTGACGCCGTCGGCGATCCGCTGCAGCTCGGCGAAGCTCTCATGGCGGGCGTCGACGGGGATGTCGGCGACGAACCCGCCTATGGCGCGGCGGCGCTCGGCGGTGCCGTACGGCGCGCGGAACGCCGCCTTCACCTCGGGGGTCAGCGCCGGGGATGCCAGCGCGAGGGTGGTGTCGAGGAAGGCCGTGGTCTGCACCGTCGAGACGGCGAGCACGCCCCGCGCCCCGGCGAGGCGGAGCGGTGCGGGGATCGGCACCCCCTCGGGGTGGTGCACGGCGGTGTTCAGGAGCGTGACGCCGGCGAGAAGCTCGGGGTGGTCGATCGCCCACCCGAGCGAGATCACGCCGCCCCAGTCGTGCCCGAGGGTCACGACCGGCCCCGTGAGCCCGAGGGTGTCGGTGAGGGCGGCGAGGTCGGCGACGCGCTGCGCGAGCGGGCGCGCGACGTCGGTGCGCTCGGAGAAGCCCATGTCGAGCTGGTCGACGGCGACGACCCGCCACGCGGGCTCGCCCGCCTCGGCGGCCGCGAACGAGCGCGCGACGATGCTCCGCCACAGGTACGACCACGTCGGGTTGCCGTGCACCGCAAGGACCGTCCCCCGCGGGGAGACGCCGAGTCGTGCGAGTTCGGGGCCGGTGTCGAGGATGTGCCAGGTGCGCGTCATCCCCTCGTCCGCCCCTCGGCCGGGAACGGCGACGAGGCGCGAGAATCGGGGGTCGAGTCCGGGAAGGCCTTCGGAGGGCAGTGCGGCCGGCGAACTCACCGGCCCGTCACCAGGCCAGTTCCATCATCGCGGTATTGAGCCCCGAGCCGACGCCCATGAGGAGCACCCGGTCGCCGCGCTTCAGCGACGACTGCTGCTCGGCGAGCGTGATGGGGATCGACGCGGGCCCGACGTTGCCGTAGCGGTCGTACGTCACCGGCACCCGTTCGGGGTCGAGCTTGGCGGCCTTCACGATGGAGGTGGTGTGCACCGACGAGACCTGGTGGGTGATGTAGCGGTCCATGCCCGACCACTTCCACTCGGGAGCTGCCTCTTTCCACGCCGAGACCACGAGGTTGAGGCCGCCCTTGAGCAGGGCCTTGGCGTCGGTGAACATGCCGTCGACGCTCCCGACGCACAGCTCGTGGAACTGGGTGGCGGCCCGGGTGACCCCGCCGAGGAGCCGGTGACCCTCGGGATGCTCGTCCGTGCGGCCCAGCACCGCCGCCGCCGAGCCCGACCCGAGAGTGAGGGAGGCGAACTCGCTCATGAACCCGTCGCGGTCGGCGTTGGAGTTCACGAGGCGGTTGATCGTGTTGACCTGGATCTCGTCGGCGTCCTCGCCGTTGACGACGATCGCGTAGCGGATCTGCCCCGACTCGATCATCCCGGCGGCCAGGCTCATGCCGTTGACGAAGCCGAGGCAGGCGTTGGCGACGTCGAAGTTGATCGCCGAGGTGGGAAGGCCGAGGCCATGGTGCAGCCGCACCGCGACCGACGGCTCGAGGTGCTTGCGGGTCACCGAGGTGTTGATGAGGAGGCCGACCTCGCCGGCTGCGACCCCGGCCTCGGCAAGCGCCTTCGTGCCGGCGGTGACCGTGGCTTCGTCCGACGATTCGCCCGGCGCCCAGTTGCGTCGCTCGTTGACGCCGGCCACGCGGCGCAGCAGGCCCGGCTTCAGGCGCAGACGGGCGAGCGCATCGGTGAGGCGGTCTTCGATGTCGTCGGACGTCGTCACCCGGCTCGGCAGCACGCTCGCCACCGACAGCAACGAGACGTTGCTGAAGCGGGTGGTCGCATTTCCGGCCACGAAACCTCCGTTCGACGGGCTCGAGCACGCCCATCGGTGAAACCAAAAGTCTACGCGGGGCGTATACGCACCCTGGCATGCGGTTCTCAGGAATCGACCCGGGCTTGCATGTGCAACGGCGGGATGCAAGGGGTTCATTCCCGTTCGTCCGCGGGCTCACAATCACGGCATGGACCACGACGAGCAGAAGAAGATCGCGGATGACTTCGCCGAGGCCGTGAACATGACGGCGCGCGAGCTGGAGAACTGGCTCGACACCGACGAGTCGAAGGACGTCGGACAGAAGGACGGCGGCGGCGAATCGACCGGGCACGCCTCGGGGCGACGGATCGTGAAGATCCTGCAGAAGAAGAAGGCCGACCTCACCGACAGCGACTACGCGCACATGAAGAAGGTCACCGGGTACGTCTCACGGCATTCGTCGCAGCGCCCGAGCGGGGATGTGACCGACACACCGTGGCGCTACTCGCTCATGAACTGGGGGCACGACCCGAAGAAGTGAGGCCGTCGCGGAAGAACCGGACGCCGAGGTCGGCGTGGTCGACGAAGACGCCGTCCACGCCGGCGTCGGCGATGAGGGCCCACTCGGACTCGTAGTCGCCGAACGCCGCCTTGCCGCCCGGCCCCCGGAACTGCTTCAGGAGGAAGGGGTTCTCGGGCCGGCAGGTCCAGGTGAAGACCTGCAGGCCACGCTCGTGGGCGTCGGCGACGATCCGCGAGCGGTCGGTGGCCCGCCCGAAGCGGTCGGGGGCGAGCAGCATCCGCTTGTCCACGCTGATGCCGTCGACTCTCCCCGCCAGGGCGTCCAGGCCCGCCGGCGCGGCGATCGACGCGTAGGTCGGCGCGTCGTCACCGTGGGCCGCGATGAGGTCGAAGGGCTTCCCCGCCGCCTCGAGGAGGTAGACATAGCGGGCGGGAAGCCCCCGATCCTGCAGGGCGAACAGGATGCTGGACTCGAACGACTCCACGACGAGCGGCCACTCCCCTGCCGCCCACCCGGCGGCACGCAGGTCGTCGTGGACGATGGCGGCGAGGTCGAAGCCCAGCGAGGCCATGAAGGTGGCGTGCTTGATCTCGAGCACGACGCCGATCTCGCGCCCCTGCGCGAGCGACGCGTCGCGCACGAGGTCGAGCACATCGGTGAGGCGCAGCACGGGCTGCCGGTCGTCGAAGGTCGCGCTCGTGGGGCGCACCTCGGGGAGGCGCTCGCGGCACCGGAGCGTGGCGAGCTCGTCCCAGGTGAAGTCCTCGGTGAACCACCCGGTCAGGGCGATGCCGTCGACCTCTTTCGTGGTGCGGCGATCGGCGAATTCCGGTCGCGCTGCGACATCCGTGGTTCCCGAGATCTCATTCTCGTGACGGACGACCAGCACGCCGTCCCTCGAGAGCACCACGTCGGGTTCGACGGCGTCGACGCCCATCTCGAGGGCGAGGGCGTACGAGGAGCGCGAGTGCTCGGGGCGGTAGCCCGGGGCACCCCGGTGGCCGATGACGAGGGGGCGGCGCACGACTTCAGGCTAAGCGCTCATAGTCGCTTCACAGCACCCCACCTGCCGGGAATCGGAAAGGGTCCGATATCGTTGATTCACAGCACACCGCTGTGGCCCGAATACTTTGGAGTGTGAGAGCAGTGGCCCTCAACAACCCCGCATTCAACAACCCGGCGTTTCAGGATCCCCGCGCCGTGCAGTCATACCCGGGCGGTGCGCGTGCAGCAAGCCTGACTCCGCCGCCCGCCGCCGCCGCAGGCTCCGCCTCGCGCGGTGGCGTCGACCTCGCCGCGCAGGCGCAGATGGAGGGCGCCTTCGCCGGTCCGCCCGCCGGTTCGGTCGAGACCGGACGGATGACGATCGAGGACACCGTCGTCAAGACGGTGTCGCTCTTCGCGATCCTCCTCGTCACCGCCGCCGTCGGCTGGGTCTGGACGCTCGGTGGCCTCGTGCCGACGACCGAGAACGTTTCGGTGCTGCCGATGATCGTCGGTGGTCTCGCCGGCTTCGTCCTGGCGCTGGTGATCATCTTCACCTCGCGCAAGAAGGTGCGCCCCGCGCTGATCTTCGCGTACGCGGCCGCTGAAGGACTCTTCGTCGGTGGCATCTCGGCGTTCTTCGAGATGCTCTACCCCGGCATCGTCTTCCAGGCGACGCTTGCGACCCTCGTCGTGGTCGGCGTGACGCTCGCCCTCTTCGCCAGCGGCAAGATCCGTGCGTCGGCGCGCGCGACGAAGATCTTCCTCATCGCGATGGTCGGCTACCTGGTGTTCTCGCTGATCAACGTCGGCCTCATGCTGTTCAACGTCCCGCTCGCCGGTGGCGCCTTCGGTCTCCGGAGCGTCGAGGTCTTCGGCATCCCGCTCGGCCTCATCATCGGCGTCCTGGTCGTCATCATGGCGGCCTACTCGCTGGTACTCGACTTCGACCAGGTGCAGCAGGGTGTCCGCAACGGCGCCCCGCGTCAGTACGGATGGCTGAGCGCCTTCGGCATCATGGTCACCGTCGTGTGGCTCTACATCGAGATCCTCCGCATCCTCGCGATCCTTCGCGGCAGCGAGTGAGTCGACTCGGATCATCGTCGCGCAGCGACCTTGATCCGAGGGCGACGCGGATCGAGTAGCGCGACCCGCGTACCGAGATCTCACCCGCTTTACGAACGGCCGGCCCGGTTTTCCGGGCCGGCCGTTCTGCGTTCCCCGCTCCCCCCTCCACGCCGCTCTCGCACCCTCCGCCGCTCTCCCCCTACCCCTCTCCCTCCCCCCACCCTCGTCCCCTACCCCTCCCCGGCGTCGCAGAATTGCACCGGCGTTGCAGTGAAACGCCGAGATTCTGCGACCGACGTGCGATCCTGCGACCGGCGTGGCACCCGCAGCTGCAGGAGTCGGGGACGCTGCGGTCGGCCGCCGCCTCCTGCAGCGGCCGGGCTCGCCGCCGGCGACGTTCTGCTGTGAGCAGAACGCGTGGCGCAGCGCGGCATCCGCTCTCTACCCTCGCTTCATGAGCGACCATCTCCCGCCCGAACCCCTGTGGCGCGATGCCCTCGGCGAGCGCCTGCGGCGCCTGCGGCACGAGCGCGGCGAGCGCCTCACCGACACCGCTGACCGCGCCGGGGTGTCGCCGCAGTATCTCTCCGAGGTCGAGCGCGGCCGCAAAGAGCCCTCGAGCGAGATGATCGCCGCGATCGCCGGCGCCCTCGACACCACCCTGATCGACCTCACGCTCGGCGTCGCCGACGATCTGCGGAGCGTGCAGAGGGTGCGTACCACGAGCATCCGCGGCGCGTTCGCCCTCGCCGCCTGACCTGCGCGCGGGTACGGTGGGCCGCATGGCCGCGAAGACACCGCCCGCGATCCTCGACGTCGACGGCGAGGAGGTGCGGATCTCGAGCCCCGACAAGGTGGTCTTCCCCGAGCCCGGAATCACCAAGCTCGACCTCGTCGAGTACTACCTCGCCGTCGCCGACGGCGCGCTCCGCGGCGCGGGCGGCCGCCCGATGGTGCTCAAGCGCTTCCCCCGCGGCATCGACGCCGAACCGTTCTTCCAGAAGCGTGTGCCCGAGAACCACCCGGCCTTCATCGACACCGCCACGCTGCGCTATGCGTCCGGCACGTCGGCCGAGGAGGCCGTCATCCGCGACGCGGCCGGGCTGGCGTGGATCGTGAACCTCGGATGCCTCGACCTGAACCCGCACCCGGTGCGCGCCGAAGACCTCGACCACCCGGACGAGCTGCGGATCGACCTCGACCCGATGCCCGGTGTCGAGTGGTCGCAGATCGTCGACGTCGCCCTCGTCGCCCGCGAGGTGCTCGACGACGTCGGGCTCGTCGGCTGGCCGAAGACGAGCGGGTCGCGGGGCCTGCACATCCTCATCCGCATCGCTCCCGAATGGGACTACAAGCAGGTGCGCCTCGCCGCCGAGACGCTCGCCCGTGAGGTCGAGAACCGCGCACCCGGCCTCGCCACGGCGCGGTGGTGGAAGGAGGAGCGCGGCGAGAGCGTCTTCGTCGACTTCAACCAGAACGCCAAGGACCGCACCGTCGCCTCGGCGTACTCGGTGAGGCCCCGGCCCGATGCCCGCGTGTCGGCACCGCTGTCGTGGGGCGAGGTGCGCACCGCCCGCCCCGAGGCCTTCACGGTGCCCACGATGCTCACCCGGTACGCCGAGATCGGCGATCCGCATGCCGGCATCGACGACGCCGTCGGGTCGCTCGATGCTCTGCTGCGGCTCGCCGACGAACTCGGACCGGCCGAGAAGCCGCCGCGCGGCGGCTCTCACAGCAACCGTGACGGCTCGGGGCGACGGCAGTCGACCATGCCGCTCATCGAGGTCGCCCGCACGAAGACCAAGCCCGAGGCGCTCGAGGCGTTCGAGACCTGGAAGGCGCACCACTCCGCGGTGGCGGCGCAGCTGCATCCCGCCGACGTCATGATCGACGGCATGCGCGGGTCATCCTCCCTCTGGTACCGCGTCCGTGTGAACCTGCAGCACGTCCCCGAAGCCGAGCGGCCCCCGCAGGAGGACCTCGTCGCCGACTACGACCCGTGGGCGGGGAAGGTCTGGCCGAAGGCCGAGCGCTGAGTCAGCGCGAACGGTCGAGCCCGGCGACGATGGTCTCGAGCCCGAACGCGTAGGCCTCATCGAGGTCGCCGCCGAGGCGAAACGCGCCGGCGAGCTCCATCGTGAGGAAGCCCGTCGCCCACGCCGTGACGAGACGGGCGGCCTCGAGGCTCTTCGTCGCCGCGATGATGGGGTCGGCGACGTCGCGGAACGCCCCTGCCGCCGCGTCGGAGTCGAGCACCAGGCGGAAGCTCATCGGGTGGGCTCGGGCGAACGCGCGGTAGGCGTGGGCGAGCTCGGTGATGGTTCCATCGGTCGCGGCGAAGCGCCGTGAGAGATCGGATGCCGCGTCCTCGGCCACGAGGCGCAGAAGCTCGTCTCGATCGCGAACCCTCTTGTAGAGGGACGGAGCGCGCACGCCGACCCGCTCGGCCACCGCCTGCATCGTCACCCCCGCGGCGCCGCGCTCCTCGAGCAGCTCGCGGGCCGAGGTGACGATCGCGGGGAGCGTGGTGCGCTCGGGTGTGGGCATCGGGACTCCGGGGAATATCGTGCGGCTATTGACGTTAGCCATGAAGGCTATGTACCGTAGCCATCGTAATCCACGCAGAGAGAAGACGGTAATGCGCATCGCCCCCCAGCTCCACCGCCTCGGCAATGACATCGTCGCGGCCTACCTCGTCGACACCCCCGAGGGCATTACCCTGATCGACGCCGGACTGCCCGGGCACTGGCGCGACCTGCTGCGTGAGCTCCGCGCGATGGGACGTGGGCTCAGCGACATCCGCGGGGTCATCCTCACCCACGGTGACAGCGATCATCTCGGCTTCGCCGAGCGCCTGCGGCGCGAGTATGGCGTGCCCGTCTTTGTGCATTCCGCTGACGCCGAGCGGGCGAAGGGCGGGCCGAAGCCGCCGACCCCGATGGGGCGGAAGCGCCTCGGCGCCCTCGCCGGGTTCTTCCTCTACGCCGCCCGCAAGGGCGGCGCGCGCACCCGGCACCTGACCGAGGTCGTCGAGATCGCCGACGGCCAGGTGCTGCCTCTTCCCGGCGACCCGCGGATCGTCGCACTGCCGGGCCACTCCCCCGGGAGCGTCGCGGTGTACGTGCCCGAGGTGCGGGCCGCGTTCGTCGGCGATGCGCTGACCACCCGGTCGGTGCTCACCGGCGAGGTCGGGCCGCAGCCGGCGCCCTTCACCGACGAGCCCGCCGAGGCGCTCGCCTCGCTCGACCGGCTCGCCGCGCTGGACGTGGAATGGATCCTCCCCGGCCACGGCGCGCCGTGGCGCGGCCGCCCTGCCGACGCGGTGGCGGCGGTGCGGGCGGCGGCGTCTGCGTAACTCCTCAGATTCGCGGGGCGAAGGCGCCGATCAGCCCCAAAACGGGGCTTCGCGAGGCGGATCTGAGGAGTTGCGCGGGTGGGTGCGGGCACATGCTGGTCCCCAACTCCTGCATTTCGGCGCCGGGCGCGGCTCAGCGACCGGAATCCGGCACCCGACGGCCCGGAATGCAGGAGTTAGGGACGACCTGACGCGCGCTCCCGCTCCAGGACCGTGTCGGCGAGGCCGTACTCCACGGCCGCGGCGGCGGTGAACACCCGGTCGCGGTCGGTGTCGACGCGGAGTTTCGCGGCATCGACACCGGTGTGCCGCGCGAGAATCTCCTCGACCTCACCGCGCACCCGTACCAGCTCATCGGCCTGGAGGATGAGGTCGGGGATCGCCCCGCGACCCTGCCCCGCCGGCTGATGCAGCACGACGCGCGCGTGCGGGAGCACGGCCCGCTTCCCGGCAGCGCCGGTGGCCAGCAGCACCGCCCCGACGCCGATCGCCTGTCCGACGACGGTCGTCGCGACATCGGGCCGCACGTGCTGCATCGTGTCGTAGATCGCGAGCATCGCCGCCGGGTCGCCGCCTTCGCAGTTGATGTATAGCTGGATGTCACGCTCAGGACTGTCGGCGTCCAGGTGCAGCAGCTGAGCGATGAGGGCGTTCGCGACGCCCGCGTCGATGGCGGTGCCGAGGTAGACCACGCGTTCGGCGAGAAGGTGCGAGTAGACATCCATGATGCGGTCGCCCCGGGGATGCTGCGCCACCACGTTCGGGATCGTGTACCCGCTCACGCCGCCACCTCCGTCGCACCGACGCTGAGACCGGCCGGCCGCCGCCGGCGCGGCACGACCTGGTCGAAGCCGTCGACGATCCCGTCGATGAAGCCGTAGGCCTGCGCCTCGGCGGCGGTGTACCAGCGGTCGTGGAGGGAATCGTCGAAGATCCGGGCCACGGGCTGACCGGTGTCGTCGGCGATGAGGGCGAGGACGGTGTCGCGCGTGTGGCGGAGGTCGTCGGCCTGCATCTCCACCTCGACCGCCGACCCGCCGATCCCTGCCGACCCCTGGTGCATCAGCACCCGGGCATGCGGAAGGGCGCGGCGCTTGCCCTTCGTCCCGGCCGAGAGCAGGAACTGCCCGGCGCTGGCCGCCATGCCGAGGGCGAGGGTGGCGACGTCGTTCGGGATCAGCCGCATCACGTCGCGGATGGCGAGCATCGCCGGCACCGATCCACCCGGCGAGTGGATCCACAGGGCGATGTCGGCGGCCTCATCCTCGGCCGCGAGCGTGAGCAGCTGCGTGGTGAGCAGGGTGCCGTTGTCGTCATCGAGCGCGCCGTCGAGCACGAGCACCCGGTGGTGGAACAGTTCGCGTCGGGTCTCGGGACCGAACGCCGGAGGGCGGGGAGTGCCTGACATGCACTCATCGTGCGACGGATGCCGCGGGCCCGGCCGCCCACGCGGCCCTGGGCAGATCGGCTGAGCGCAGAGTGGCGCGTAGCGCCACCTCCCCGCAGCTGCCCGCGCCGAACCGTGCTCCGCCACGCTCGCCCTGCCCTCGCTCTCCCGCGCGCGCCCGCGCTCCCGCACGCTCCCACGGAGATCCACGCTCATGCGGAAATCCGCGTTCACGCGGACCGGAAGGTGCTCTCCGGTCCGCGGGAAGACCGAAAATCCTCACGTAGGACGAAGAGCAGGCGCGCGAAGCGCGGGGCCACGAGACACACGGCGACGCGCGCCGTGCTCACACCCGCCGGGACGGCCTCGCCAGCACGTCGCGCACCGCGCCGGCAAGCGCCGACATCACGTGCTCGGGCTCGATGCGCCGGGCCGCCTCGACAGCCTCGACCGACAGGCGGTGACGCAGGTCGAGGTCGGTGAGCACGCGCACCAGCGCCTGGGTCATCGCCTCGATGTCGCCGTTCGGCACGAGCAGTCCCCCGCCGCCGGCGAGCGCCTCAGCCGGTCCGAAGGGCGCGTCATAGGCGACGACCGGGCACCCGCGCACCAGCGCCTCCGCCAGCGAAAGCCCCTGGCCCTCGTGCCGCGACGTGGAGAGGAACACGGCGGCATGATCGAGCACGCGCCCCGGGTCATCCGTCGCACCGCGCAGCACCACGTGCGACCCCACTCCGAGCTCGTCGATGAGCGCCTGCACCTCACCCCGCAGCGGCCCGTCACCGTAGATGTCGAGCCGCGCCTCGGGAAGAACACGGATGACGCCCGCGAACGCCCGCACGGCATGATCGACGCGTTTCTGGAACGCCAGCCGGTTGAGCATCACCACCTGGTTCGGGTCGCGCCCGGCGAGCGGCGCGACCGCCGAGGCGGCGGGAACCGCGTTCGGCACGACGATGTGCACATCCGACGCACCGAACCGCTCCTGGATGGCGTCGCGCTGCGCGGCGGTGGGCCAGAGCACCGCGTCGAACCGCTCCGCGACGCTGAACCAGCGCTCCCACAGCGCGTTCGTCTCGGCGTCGAGCGTGTACGGCGGCTCCATGTGCACCGTGTGGATCGAGTGCAGCAGCCGCACATCGGGGTCGTCCCACCCGGCGAGCAGCTCGCCGAGCTGCCGCGACTCGCAGACGACGATGACCGGCCGCGCCGGGTCATCCGCCCTCAGCCCCGCCACCACGTGATCGAGCCACGCGCGGTACAGCGCCCCGAACCCGGAGAGGATGCCGCGCACGCGCCCGTCCGCACCGTGCACGGCGATCGGGGCGGTCGTGATGTGCCAGTCGGGGTCATCGGGGATCACCGGCAGCGAGACCGCCGGGCGCTCGGCGGGCACCGGCCGGTACTGCAGAGCCGGATCGGCGTCGCCGGGGCGCGCGGCATTGAGCAGCCACGCGGCGGCACCGCCATCCGCTTCCGTCGCCTCGTCGAAGAGGTTCCGCATGCGGTCGACGCCGACGATGAGATCGCGGCCCTCGAAGACGGCGCGATGGTGCGCGTGCTCGTCGGGGGTGCCGGGATCGACGGTGAGGAGGAGCGGCCCTCGCCCGCCGTGCACACCGGCGGCAGCCATCTGCCGCGCCCGCGCGAGGGTCGCAAGGGTGTAGCCGCCGTCCTGGTCGGGGATCAGGCGGCTGGAGAGGATGACGTACTCGGCGTCGGGGAACACGGTCACCCTCCCATCTTCCCCTCGGGACGGGCCGGGTGCACGGGAGGATATCCGCTCACGGGAGGCCGCTCGCACATGGTCGATCCTCCGGTGTGTCGATCACCTCCCGTGTGTCGTCGACACCCCGCGCGCCGCCGACAACCGGCGTCGGCGGAGCCTCACTCCCACTCGATGGTGCCTGGCGGCTTGGACGTGACGTCGAGCACCACCCGGTTCACCTCGCGGACCTCGTTGGTGATGCGGTTGGAGATCTTCGACAGCACGTCGTAGGGCAGGCGCGTCCAGTCCGCCGTCATCGCGTCTTCCGACGACACGGGGCGAAGGACGATCGGATGACCGTAGGTGCGGCCATCCCCCTGCACACCGACCGAGCGCACATCGGCCAGGAGCACCACGGGGCACTGCCAGATCTCACCGTCCAGGCCCGCTTTGGTCAGCTCGGCCCGCGCGATGGCGTCGGCATCACGCAGAATCTCGAGACGGTCAGCGGTGACCTCACCCACGATCCGGATTCCGAGGCCGGGGCCCGGAAACGGCTGGCGCGCCACGATCGCCTCGGGAAGACCGAGCTCGCGGCCGATCGCGCGGACCTCGTCCTTGAACAGGGTGCGCAGCGGCTCGACGAGCTCGAACTGCAGGTCTTCGGGAAGCCCGCCCACGTTGTGGTGCGACTTGATGTTGGCCGCCCCCGTACCGCCGCCCGACTCGACGACGTCGGGGTAGAGGGTCCCCTGCACGAGGAACCGGATGGGCTCCCCGTCAGCGGCGGCCTCGGCGACGAGGTCGCGCTCGGCGGCCTCGAACGCGCGGATGAACTCGCGCCCGATGATCTTGCGCTTCTGCTCGGGGTCGGAGACACCTTCGAGCGCGGCGAGGAACTGCTCGCGCGCATCGACGGTGACCAGGCGCACACCGGTCGAGGCGACGTAGTCGTTCTCGACCTGCTCGCGCTCGCCCTTCCGCAGCAGCCCGTGATCGACGAAGATCGCCGTCAGCTGGTCGCCGACCGCGCGGTGCACGAGAGCCGTCGAGACCGCCGAGTCGACCCCGCCCGACAGCGCCGAGATGACGCGGGCGCCGCCGACCTGGGCGCGGATCTTCTCGACCTGCTCGGCGATGACGTTCCCGCTGTTCCAATCGGCCGGGAGTCCCGCAGCCCTGTGCAGGAAGTTCTCCAGCACCGCCTGGCCGTGATCGGTGTGCTTGACCTCGGGATGCCACTGCACGCCGTAGAGGCGCCGGGCATCATTCGCGAACGCGGCCACCGGGGTCGCCGCGGTGCGGGCGAGCACGTCGAAGCCCTCGGGGGCCTTGGCGACCTGGTCGCCGTGACTCATCCAGACGTTCTGCTCGACAGGCTGCCCCTGAAGCAGCGTCCCCTCGGTAACGATCGTGGCGTCGGTGGCGCCGTACTCGCGAAGCCCGGTGTGCGCGACCTCGCCGCCGAGGGCCTTGGCCATCGCCTGGAAGCCGTAGCAGATGCCGAGGGTCGGGACGCCGAGCTCGAGCACGCCCGGGTCGAGCGCGGGGGCGCCCTCCTCGTACACCGACGAGGGCCCGCCCGAGAGGATGATGCCGACCGGCTCGCGCGCGGCGATCTCCTCGGGAGTGGCGGTGTGAGGCACGATCTCGCTGTACACCCCCGCCTCACGGACGCGGCGGGCGATCAGCTGCGCGTACTGTGCGCCGAAATCGACGACGAGGACGGGACGCTGCGACGTCTCGGTCTGTTCGGTCACCGGGTGCCTTCCGAAGCGGGGACGGTGGGAGATTCGGATGCCGCGGCCGCGGCCTGTGCCTCACGCTCGGCGAGGTAACGGCGCACCTCACGGGCGACCCGCGCCTCCATGAAGAACGACAGCAGCGGCACGACGCCGCCGAGGGCGAGGGTGATGAAGCGCAGGAACGGCCAGCGCATGAGGCTCCAGATGCGGAAGCACGCGAAGAGGTACACGACGTAGAACCAGCCGTGCGCGACGAGGATGAACAGCGAGATGTTGAACCCGTCGCCCGTGGAGATCATGTCGCAATCGTTGGTCGCCGGGAGGAACAGCGACCACCACTGGCAGTCGGGCCCGGCGATCACGGGCGCGAACCAGAGGAACCCGCCCGAGCCCCCCGCGAACAGTTCGATGTGCAGCGGGGTGTACTTCAGGATCATCTCCGCGACGAGCAGGAGCAGGCCGACACCGGTGATGATCGAGCAGATCTGGTAGAAGGTCAACGCTCCGCGGATCGCCGGAAACGAGGCGAGTTTCGGGGCACGCGGCATGGCCCCGAGTCTACCGGCCGGCACCCCCGACCCGATTCGGATGTCTCGGCGCCGAGCCAGGTGCGGTGTCGGACCACGCGCAGCGGGAGTCACTCGGATGAGGCGGCGCGAGCGTCCTCGAGGTCCTCGACCTCTTTCTCCCACGCGTCCTTGGCGAGGCGATACCAGAGGTAGAACGCGAAGCCCGCGAAGATGACCCACTCGGCGGCGTAGAAGATGTTCAGCCAGTTCACCGCCGACCCCGCCTCCGGCGGCGCGGAGACGATCTCGTCGAGCCCGCCCTGGGGCACGGCCGCCACGATGAACGAGCGGTAGACCTCCAGGCCCGCCGTGTCGCTCCACCGCGAGAGGAGGGCGGCCGGCGACATCCGGATCAGGGTCTGCGGATCCGCGCCGGACGGGGGCGGCACGGCACCCTCGTCGGAGATGAGCCGCCCCTCGATCGCCATCGGCGCATCGTCCGCCGAAGCGTCGGCGTTCAATCGCTCCGCGGCCGCGTCCGCGGCATCCCGTGTCGGCGCCCACCCCACGGCGACGGCGATCGAAGTGGGAGAGGCGGTGTCGGCGACGCGCAGCTGGCCGGTCACCCAGAACCCTTCGACGCCCTCGTTGAACCGCGACGAGACGACGATGAAGTCGCCGGGCACCCACGAACCGGTCACGCTCACCCGCTGCCCCACGAAGGGCTCGGGGAGGTACTCTCCGGGCTGGCTCACCTCGTCGAGGGGTCGCACTTCTTCGGTCGCGCCGGGCGGGAGCGGGGCGGTGTCGATGGCGCGACCGAGCTGCCACTGGCCGAGCCACGCGAAAAGACCCGCCACGACGAGGGACAGCGCCAGCAGGGCGATCCACTGCGGCCGGACCATCACCTCGCGGAGGGTCGGCGGGAACTCCTGCACCGGAGCGGGATCGGGTCGTGCGGCGCGCTGGGTCATCACTGCGGATAGGGCGCGACGACGACCTCCACGCGCTGGAACTCCTTCAGGTCGGAGTAGCCGGTGGTGGCCATGGATTTCTTCAGCGCCCCGATGAGGTTCGCGGTGCCGTCGGCGACGGGCGCCGGACCGTACAGGATCGACTCGAGCGTCGTGACCTGGTCGACCTTCACGCGGCGACCGCGCGGGAGCTTGGCGTGGTGGGCCTCGGGGCCCCAGTGGAACCCGCCGCCGGGCGCGTCGGTCGCGCGCGCGAGCGCGACGCCGAGCATGACCGCGTCGGCGCCCATCGCGAGCGCCTTGACGATGTCGCCGGAGGTGCCGACACCGCCGTCGGCGATGACGTGCACGTAGCGCCCGCCCGATTCGTCGAGGTAGTCGCGCCGCGCGCCGGCGACGTCGGCGACCGCGGTCGCCATCGGCGCGTGGATGCCGAGCGTCACCCGCGTGGTCGAGGCGGCGCCCCCGCCGAAGCCGACGAGCACACCGGCCGCTCCCGTGCGCATGAGGTGGAGGGCGGCGGTGTAGGTCGCCGCGCCGCCCACGATCACGGGGACGTCGAGGTCGTAGATGAACTTCTTGAGGTTCAGCGGCTCGGCGACGCTCGAGACGTGCTCGGCCGAGACGGTGGTGCCGCGGATGACGAAGAGGTCGACCCCCGCCGCGACGACGGTCTCGTAGAGCTCGGCCGTGCGCTGCGGGGTGAGGGAGCCTGCGACGGTCACGCCGCCGGCGCGGATCTCGGCGAGCCGATCGCGCACGAGCTCGGGCTTGATCGGCTCGGAGTAGAGCTCCTGCATGCGCCGAGTGGCCGCCGCGTCGGGGAGGCTCGCGATCTCGGCGAGGAGCGGCTCGGGGTCGTCGTACCGGGTCCACAGGCCCTCGAGGTCGAGCACGCCGAGTCCGCCGAGCTGGCCGAGCATGATGGCCGTGCGCGGGCTGACGACGGAATCCATCGGGGCACCGAGCACCGGGATGTCGAACTGGTACGCGTCGATCGACCACGCCGTCGAGACATCCTCGGGGTTCCTCGTGCGCCTGGAGGGCACGACGGCGATGTCGTCGAACGTGTAGGCGCGGCGAGCGCGCTTGGCGCGGCCGATCTCCATCTCCATGGTCACCGTCCCAGCCTACCCGCCGGGTCCGACGCGGCCGCGGGTGCGCCTAGGCGACCTGATACCGACCGGACGCCACCGCGCGGGCGCGGGCCTTGGCCGCCTCCTCCTCGCGGTTCTTCGGCGGCGCGGTGGTGACGAGGTCGTCGAGCAGGTGCTGGGTGACGTGGGCGATCTCGGCGACGGCGCGGTCGAAGGCCTCCTGGTTGGCCTTCGACGGCTTGGTCGTCCCGGCGATCTTCCGCACGTACTGCAGCGCGGCGGCGTGCACCTCGTCCGACGAGGCGGCGGGCTCGAAGTTGTGGAGGGTGTGGATGTTCCGACACATGCGAGCGAGGATACGCCCGGCCGTCGCCCGTCACCAGGGTTCGTCGGCGCGCGGAGCGATGTCGAGGATCTGCGGGAGCTTGGAGGGGAAGCACGTCTGCATCAACTCCGTGATGCGCGGGTCGGTGTGCGCGAGCTCGGCGTCGCACTCGGCACGGCGGTGATGACCGCGGTGTTCGTCGGGGCGGGCGGCGCGCTCGTTCCGGGCGAGTATGTGGCCGCCGCGCGACCGGCCGTCCTCCTCGGCGCAGCCGTGCTGGGGGTCGCGACCCTCGCCGCGCTGCTCCTTCCCGCCGGGCGGAGCGAGAGCTCGGCGAGCATGGACGCGGTCGACGGCGTCGACGCGGTCGACGGCGTCGACCGGGAGGTCAGCGTCCCCGCAGCAGTCGGGTGAGCAGTCCGTCGAAGACGAACAGCAGGAAGGCCGCCGAGCCGATCCACGGCGAGACGACCACAACGATGACCGAGATGATCACCGCGCTGAGCGCGCCCCTGCCGTAGGCGCGGGCGTCGCCCTCAGGGAGGTCGGGCATGAGGTCGGCACGGCGGCGCACGGCCCAGGACCACTGCAGCCAGCTGGTGAGAATCGCCAGGAAGAAGGTGATCGGCATGAGGACGCGCCCGGCTGTGTAGGTCGAGTACTCGGTCGTCAGGCCGGTGGCGAAGGGCACGACGACGATGAAGAGCAGGCGGATGTTGTTCAGCCAGATCAAGACGCCGTCGACCCGCACGATCCATTCGAATTGCTCGACGTGGGTCATCCACAGCAGGCACAGCAGCAGGAAACTGAGGGCGAAGTTGAAGAACTGCGGACCCATCGCCGCGAGGGCGCCCCACATCTCCTCGTTGCTCTGGATCGTGCCGAACGTGTGGGTGGTCAGGTCGAGCACGAGGAGGGTCGCCGCGATCGCGAACACGCCATCGGTGAACGCGGCGAGGCGGGTCGCGCCGACCGTCGCCTCGGGATGGACCTTCTCCCTGGTCACCCCGCCAGGGTAGCGGTGGGGGTGGGAGCCGGCGAGCGCTGCGCGCGGGGCGGGTCTTCGGCCGCGTGTCGGTCCGGCCTCGGCTGCGCGTCGGGTGCGCCTCGGGTGCGCCTCGGATGCACCTCGGGTGCGCTTCGGATGCACCTCGGGTGCGCCTCGGGTGCGCCTCGGGTGCGCCTCAGTCGCAGGATTTCACCACCGTCGCAGGATGTGCGCTGAATTCTGCGACGGTGATGCGATCCTGCGACGCCGGCAGGGGCTCCCCGCCTCCTCATGCGGCCAGGTGGAGGCGAGCGGCGATGGACCGCCGGATGACGCGGAGCACCGCTTCACGGTCGTGGACGACCTGGGCGTACCCGAACCGCAGTACGGTGTAGCCGCGCAGTCGCAGCTCGGCGTCGTGCGCGATGTCCTTCGCGCGCTGCGCGGCCGAGGAGTGGAACTGCCAGCCGTCGATCTGGATCACCAGTCGCTCCCCCACCAGGACGTCGACCGGGCGACCGGCGAGCCACACCTGCTGACGCACGTGCACACCCCAGCGACGGAGCGGTGTGACCACCAGGGTCTCGAGGCCGGAGTCAGCGAGTCCTGTGACCGCCGCCGCCAGCTCTCGCGCCGCGGTCGAGGTCCACGCGATGGAGCGCAGGTACTCCGAGGCGAGCTTCTCGACCCGCACGGCCGACTCCCAGACGGCAAGCGCTGATTCGATCGACAGGCACTGCGCGATATGAAGCAGCGCATCCTCGACGTGGGCGACGAGTGCAGGGCCACCTGGGAGCATCGGTCGAGTCCAGTGGAACACCGCATCCAAGCCACCGGTCCCTGCCCCCGACCCGGGCAGCCGATGGAGGTGGAGGCGATCCGGCTCGTCGAGCATCCACCAACCCCGGCGACGCGCGAGTGCGACGCAGGTCAGCCTGCTTCCGGCTCTGGCCGCCGCGACGAGCAGCGGATCACTGGAGGGAAGCGCGAGCCACGCGCGACGGATGAGGACCGCGCCGCCCGTCCGCACCAAGCTCCGCAGTGCCGCGACGGTGAAGCCCGCACGCAAGGCGTCGGTGCGGTGGGCTATCCCGTCTCGCGCCTCCAGCCAATGGGCAAGATTCATGCCTGCGAGCCTGGCGATCGGAGCCGCGGCCCCGGCCCCGTTCACGCGGAACTGTGAGTAAGTGCGGGCGACGTGGACCTGTGCAGGAGGCACGCCGTGGCATCCCTCTCTCGCGGCTCACAAAATGACGCCTTCTCCACAAAATCCTGGCGAGATTTTGCGGAGAAGGCGCAATTCTGTGGCGGACGGACCGGGATGCCGCGCCGAAGCGCGAGGCAGCCCGCCGCCGCGCCCGCGGCTCAGCGCTTGTAGTTCGGCGCCTCCACGACGATCTGCACGTCGTGGGGGTGCGACTCCTTGAGTCCCGCGGAGGTGATCCGTACGAACTTGCCCTTGGCCTTCAGCTCGTCGATGGTGCGCGCGCCGACGTAGAACATCGACTGACGCAGGCCCCCGACGAGCTGGTACGCGACCGCCGACACCGGGCCGCGGTAGGGCACCTGCCCCTCGATCCCCTCGGGGATGAGCTTGTCGTCGTTGGGCACATCGGCCTGGAAGTAGCGGTCCTTCGAGTACGACGTCTTCTTGCCGCGCGTCTGCAGCGCACCGAGCGACCCCATGCCGCGGTACTGCTTGAACTGCTTGCCGCTCTGGAAGACGATCTCGCCCGGCGACTCGTCGGTGCCGGCGAGGAGCGACCCGAGCATCACCGTGTCGGCCCCGGCGACGAGCGCCTTGGCGATGTCGCCCGAGTACTGCAGGCCGCCGTCGGCGATGATCGGCACGCCCGCGGCGCGGGCGGCGAGGGATGCCTCGTAGATCGCCGTCACCTGGGGAACGCCAACCCCCGCGACCACGCGGGTCGTGCAGATCGAGCCCGGCCCCACCCCGACCTTGACCGCGTCCACGCCGGCGTCGATGAGCGCCTGCGCGCCCTCGCGCGTCGCGACGTTGCCGCCGATGACGTCGACGCCCGCGAACGACGGGTCGGCCTTCAGGCGCCGGACGATGTCGATGACCCCGGCCGACTGGCCGTTGGCGGTGTCGACCACGAGCACGTCCACGCCCTTGTCGCGCAGCGCCTCGGCGCGCTGCCACGCGTCGCCGAAGAACCCGATGGCCGCGCCGACGCGCAGGCGCCCCTGCTCGTCCTTCGTGGCGAGGGGGTACTTCTCGCTCTTGTCGAAGTCCTTGATGGTGATGAGGCCGGCCAGGGTGCCGTCCTCGTCGATGAGCGGCAGCTTCTCCACACGGTGCTTGGCGAAGAGGGCGATGACCTCGTTCGCGCCGATCCCGACCTTGCCGGTGACGAGCCCCTCGGTCGTCATGACGTCCTTCACCAGCGTCGTCTGACGCTCGAAGCCCGAGACGAAGCGCATGTCGCGGTTGGTGACGATGCCGACGAGGTGCCCCTCGGTGTCGACGACCGGCAGGCCCGAGATGCGGTACTTCGCGCACAGCGCGTCGACCTCTTCGATCGTGGCCTCGGGCGTCGTGGTGATCGGGTCGGAGATCATCCCCGACTCGCTGCGCTTGACCCGGTCGACCATCGCCGCCTGCTCCTCGATGGAGAGATTGCGATGGATGATGCCGAGCCCGCCCTCCCGCGCGATGGCGATCGCCATGCGGGCTTCGGTCACCGTGTCCATCGCGCTCGAGAGGAGCGGGGTGGCGACCGTGATGCGACGGGTCACCCGGGAGGAGGTGTCGGCCTCGCTCGGGATGACATCGGTGTGGCCGGGAAGCAGCAGCACGTCGTCATACGTGAGACCGACGAAGCCGAAGGGATCGTTTTCCATGGGGGCTCCTGCGCGCGAAGAGGGGTGTGCTGATTCTAAACGCGGGAGGCCGTGGCCTATTCCGACCGGTCGGTCACTTATGCTCGACCAGCACTGTTTTCAATTGCCAAGTCGGTTCGTAGGCGAAACACGCCCGACACATTACGCTCATACCGTTCATCAATGCCGATGCACCCCGATGTCGGCATTGGCGCCGGACTGGAGGATCTGTGAGTCCCACCATCGCTGCGGCTCAGCGGACGAGACGCAGGGCGATCCCCGCGATCATCGCCCTGTTCCTGATGCTCATGGGCATCTTCGTGTCATCCGTGCCCGCGTTCGCCACCGATTCCGAGAACCCGTACCGCATCAGCGGCAACGTCCAGCTCGACGGCGAACCCCTCGAGGGCGTGCGCCTGGTCATCGACGGACCCGGTGGCGAGCAGGAGGTCGAGACCGACGCGAACGGTCAGTGGCGCGTCGGCGTCCCCGAACGGGGCGAGACCTACACCGTCACCCTCGACGAGGAGACCCTTCCCGAGGGCATCGCCGTGGTCGACCCCGAAGACGACTCCCCCAACATCAAGGAAGTGGAGATGGGGCAGGGTGGCCGCGCGACGGTCAACTTCTTCATCGGCGAGGGTGAGCGCAACGTCACCGGCTTCTTCGACCAGTTCGTCCAGCGCATCATCCAGGGACTGAGCTTCGGACTCATGCTGGCCCTCGCGGCCATCGGCCTCTCCCTCGTCTACGGCACGACCGGCATCTCGAACTTCGCCCACGGCGAGATGGTGACCTTCGGCGCGGTGATGGCCGCGGCCCTCGTCGGGCCCGCGAGCCTCGCCCTCCCCTGGTGGCTCGGGTTCCCGGTCGCCGTGGTGTTGAGCGCGCTCCTCGGACTCGTCATGGACATGGCGCTCTGGCGGCCCCTCCGCCGCAGGCGCGTGGGCATCGTGCAGCTCATGATCGTCTCGATCGGTCTGTCGCTGGCGATGCGGTACACCTTCCAGTTCTTCATCGGCGGTGGCACGATCCAGCTGCCCGGCTCCAACGCCCCGCGCATTCCGCTGTTCGGCACGGTGGAGCTCAGCGTCATCGACATCGCGTCGCTGGCGATCTCGATCATCGTCATCGTCGCCTTCGCGCTGTGGCTGACCCGCTCGCGGATCGGCAAGGCGACCCGGGCGATCTCCGACAATCCGTCGCTGGCAGCGGCATCCGGAATCGATGTGGACTTCGTGGTCCGCATCGTCTGGATCCTCGCCGGCGCCCTCGCCGGCCTCGCCGGCATCCTGTACGCGTATTACCGTCCGGGCATCCGCTGGGACATGGGAGCGCAGATCCTGCTGCTGATGTTCGCCGCCGTGATCCTCGGTGGCCTCGGCACCGCCTACGGCGCCCTCGTCGGCGCGATCATCGTGGGCATCGTCGTCGAGGTCTCGAGCCTGTGGATCCCGTCGGACCTCAAGTACGCCAGCGCGCTGTTCATCCTCATCGTGATCCTGCTGTTCCGACCACAGGGAATCCTGGGCCGGCGAGAGAGAATAGGTTAGGGCCCGGCAATGGACTGGCTGCAGATCCTCTCCAACACCGCCTCCTCGATTCTGAGTCCGGCGACCATCGGCTACGCCCTCGCGGCGCTCGGCCTCGCCGTGCACTTCGGCTACACCGGCCTCATCAACATGGGCATCGCCGGGTTCATGGCGATCGGGGCATACGGCTACGCGATCGGCGTGCTCACCTTCGGCCTGGAGTGGTGGCTCGCCGCGCTCCTCGGTCTTGTCGCGTCGGCGGTCTTCGCCGTCATCCTGGGTATTCCGACCCTGCGACTGCGCGGTGACTACCTCGCGATCGTGACCATCGCGGCCGCTGAGGTGGTGCGACTGCTGTTCCTCACGACCGCGTTCGACGAGGTCACGGGTTCGGCCGACGGGCTCAGCGGCTATCACGCGAGCTTCCGCGCGGCGAACCCGATCCCCGACGGCACGTACGGCTTCGGCCCCTTCACCTACAACGAGACCCAGTGGTGGGTGCGGATCATGGGGCTTCTCACCCTCGCGTTCGCGGTGTTGGTGGTGTGGATGCTGACCCGAAGCCCGTGGGGCCGGACGATCAAGGGCATCCGCGAAGACGAAGACGCCGTGCGCGCGCTCGGCAAGAACGTCTACGCCTACAAGATGCAGTCCCTCGTGCTCGGTGGTGTGCTCGCCGCGGCGGGCGGCATCGTGTACGCCCTCCCCTCGGCGGTCAGCCCCGGTGTGTACGTGACCTCGCTGACCTTCTTCGTGTGGACGGCGCTCCTGTTGGGCGGCGCGGCGACCGTGTTCGGGCCGCTCCTGGGATCGCTGATTTTCTGGGTGCTCCAGACGTTCCTCTCCAACGTCCTTCCGGCGCTGGTGTCGGCGGGCATCCTTCCCTTCATGACCCAGATCCAGGCGGGAACGCTGCGCTTCATCATCGTGGGCGTCGCGCTCATGCTCCTCGTGATCTTCATGCCGCAGGGCATCCTCGGCAACAAGAAGGAGCTGACCTTTGTCCGATAACCAGCCGCTGTCCGGGAACACTCCCGACCCCACCGCCGCCCCCACTCCGCGCGCGAAGACCACCGGCCTCCACGTCGGGGAGGTGCGGCCCGGGGTGCCCAAGGTCGATCCGATCCTCGTCGCCGACGGCGTGCAGCGCTCGTTCGGCGGCGTGAACGCGGTCGATGTCGAGCACCTCGAGATCCCGCGGGGCGCCATCACCGCACTCATCGGCCCGAACGGGGCCGGCAAGACGACCCTGTTCAACCTGCTGACCGGGTTCGACAAACCCAACACCGGAACGTGGAGCTTCGAGGGGAAGAATCTCTCCGGCATTCCCGCCTACCGGGTGTCGCGGATGGGCCTGGTCCGCACCTTCCAGCTGACCAAGGCGCTCGGCCTCCTCACCGTCATGGAGAACATGAAGCTCGGCGCGACCGGGCAGCGGGGCGAGAAGTTCTGGGCCTCCCTCTTCCCGCCGCTGTGGCGAAAGCAGGACGCCGAGATCGAGCAGCGCGCCGAGGGTCTGCTGAAGAAGTTCAAGCTCGACGCCAAGTCGAAGGACTTCGCCGCCAGCCTCTCGGGCGGCCAGCGCAAGCTCCTCGAGATGGCGCGCGCCCTCATGACCGAGCCGACGCTGGTCATGCTCGACGAGCCGATGGCCGGCGTCAACCCGGCCCTGACCCAGTCGCTCCTCGACCACATCCTCGACCTGAAGGACGAGGGGATGACGGTGCTCTTCGTCGAGCACGACATGCACATGGTCCGGCACATCGCCGACTGGGTGGTCGTCATGGCCGAGGGACGTATCGTCGCCGAAGGCGACCCGGCATCCGTGATGAAGAACCCCGCCGTGATCGACGCCTACCTCGGCGCGCACCAGGAGCTCGATCTCGGTGTCGTCACCGGCCGCATTCCGGTCGTCGAGGCTGATGCCGGAACGGATGCCGCCGCCTCGGCGTCGTACAGCGCGCAGACGCTCGTCGACGAGGGCCTGGCCGAGGAAGAGCAGCAGGAGGAGCACAAGTGAGCACCCCGACCGAGACCGGCGCGGCGACGTCCACCGGCACCCCTGTCGTCTTCGTCGACGATGTCCACGCCGGCTACCTGCCGGGCGTGAACATCCTGAACGGATGCTCCCTGGTCGCCCATCAGGGTGAGCTGATCGGCATCATCGGGCCGAACGGCGCGGGAAAGTCGACGCTGCTGAAGGCGATCTTCGGCCAGGTGAACATCCGGCAGGGGACGGTGACCCTCGAGGGCGACGACATCACGGGCCTGAAGGCCAACAAGCTCGTCGCGCGTGGCGTGGGGTTCATCCCCCAGACCAACAACGTCTTCCCCAGCCTCACCATCGAGGAGAACCTCCAGATGGGGCTCTACCAGCGCCCGAGCGCTTACAAGGAGCGTCTGGAGTTCGTCACCGGCATCTTCTCCGAGCTCGGCAAGCGCCTCAAGCAGCGCGCAGGGTCGCTCTCGGGCGGTGAGCGCCAGATGGTGGCGATGAGCCGTGCGCTGATGATGAACCCCAAGGTGCTGCTGCTCGACGAGCCGTCGGCGGGCCTCTCCCCCGTGCGGCAGGACGAGGCGTTCATCCGGGTCTCCGAGATCAACAAGGCCGGGGTCACCTGCATCATGGTCGAGCAGAACGCCCGTCGCTGCCTGCAGATCTGCGACCGCGGATACGTCCTCGACCAGGGACGCGACGCCTACACCGGGACCGGTCGCGAGCTGCTGAACGACCCCAAGGTCACCGAGCTCTACCTCGGCACGCTCGGCGCCTGACGCGGGCTCCGCGGCGCGCGGCGCGTCGCGCCGGTCGAAGTGGCGCATCCGGTCGGGCGTTTCGTCTCGCTGCGCTCGCTCAACGACCAGGACAGCGAGCGTCCGTTCGTTGAGCGCGGAGCGCAGCGACGAGACGAAAGGCGTCGGGACGGCGGACGCGCCCGGCCGTTGAGCGCGGAGCGCAGCGACGAGACGAAACGCGCGACCATCTGCGCCACCTCCCGCGCACCCTCGCGCGTTGCCCGCGCCGCACGAGGACGGGCCCCGGAGTCCGAAGACTCCGAGGCCCGTCCGCGTGAAGGGGTTCAGCCCTCGTACGCCGAGTAGGTGTTGTCCTCGCCGTACTGGTAGATGCCGATCGACGCCTCGGTCGGGTCGCCGACCTCGTCGAAGGTGATCGGACCGGAGATGCCGTCGTAGTCGGCCGTTCCGCCGCCGAGGATGATGTCGGCGCACTCCGCGTAGCTGGTGCACTTCTCACCCTCGCCCTCGCCACCGGACACGGTGATGAGGTTCTCAGCGATGTCAGCCGGGTCGGTCGAACCCGCGGCGAGCGACGCGAGCGCCAGCAGCACGACCGCGTCGAACGACTCGGCGGCGTAGCTGTACTCGGTGAGCTCGGGCAGGCCCTCGGCCGAGACCCACTCGTCGAGCGACGCGGTGAAGTCACCGATCGAGTCGATCGAGAGACCGGGCAGCGTGCCCTTCGCGCCGGTGAGGGCACCGGGCTCGAGCTCCTCGCTGAAGTCCGACAGGTTGCCGTCGACGAAGTACAGCTTGTCGGCGGGGAACGAGCCGAGCAGACCCGGGAGGATCGTCGTGACCTCTTCGAACGTGATCAGGGCGATCGCGTCGGGGTCGGCGGCGAGCACCTCGGAGATCTGCGCGTCGAAGTTCGTGTCCCCGGTGTTGTACGTCGGCTGGGCCACGACCTCGCCGCCGGCCGCCTCGAACGCCTCGGTCACGTACCCGGCGAGGCCGGTGCCGTACGAGTCGTTCAGGACGATCATGCCGAGCGTCTGGTTGCCGTCCTCGGCGATGAGGTTGCCGAGCACCTCGCCCTGCAGCACGTCCGACGGCGCAGTGCGGAAGTACAGCCCGTTGTCGTCGTACGTGGTGAACGCGTCGGAGGTGTTGGCGGGCGAGAACTGAATCACGCCCGAGCCCACGACCTGGTCGATGAACTGCAGCGAGGTGCCCGACGAGGCGGCGCCGATGATGGCCGAGACGTCCTCACCGAGGAGGCGGGGGATCTCGGTCTCGTAGGCCTTGTTGTCGGTGTCGCCCGAGTCGCCGTAGACGACGTCGATCGACAGACCGGTCTCGTCGGAGACCTCGTTGATCTGCGACGCGGCGTAGCCGACACCGGCTTCTTCCGGCGGGCCGAGGAAGGCGAGGTTGCCGGTCTGCGGCAGCGCCGTACCGATCTTGAGGGCGAGCTCCTCGCCGGGGGCTGCGGCCGAGGGCTCGGCGCTGCTGTCGCCGCCGGTGTCTCCGCCGCCGCCGGAACATCCGGCGAGGACGAGGGCGCTGGCGCCTGCGAGCGCGACGGCACCGAGGACGGTGCGCTTGCGCGAGCGAGTGAAGACGCTCATGTTGCTCCTTGCTGTGTAAGGGTGCGAAACGGCTCGGGAAAGCCGCTTCCAGTGTGACCAACCTAATATCGCGGGCGTCTCGACAATGTTGCCGTTCGTTAACGATCTGTAACGCTTGGAAGGGCTGCTGTCCGCACTGTGCAAGAAGCGGGCGCGGAACGCGCATCAGGGTGCAGGATGACACCCGTGGCACGCATCACGGTGATCGGCGGCACCGGTCTCATCGGGCGGAAGGTCGCGGCGCGGCTCCGCGAGGCCGGCCACGAGGTTCGCGCCGCCTCCCCCTCGACGGGAGTCGACCTCCTCACGGGCGCGGGTCTGGACGACGCCCTCGCCAGGTCATCCGTCGTCATCGATGTGTCCAAGCCCCGCACCTACAATCCCGACGCGGTCTGGCGGCACTTCGACCTCGCCGCCCGGACGCTCGCCGGCGCCGAGGCGCGGGCCCGCGTCATCCATCATGTCGCCCTGTCTGCCGTCGGCACCGAGCGCGTCCTGCAGCCGGTCCCGTTCTACCGAGCCAAGGCGCACGGCGAGGTGATCCTCCGCAGCTCGGGCGTGCCCTTCTCGATCGTGCGCGCGACCCAGTTCTTCGAATTCGGGGCGCAGATCGGCGCGCAGGCCGGGAGAGACGCGACGGATGCCACGCGCGTGGCCGACACCCAGGTGCAGCCGATCGCGGGCGACGACGTCGCCGCTGTGCTCGCGGGTCTCGTGGACGAGGCGCCGTCGGGCGCCGCCACCGAGATCGCCGGGCCCGACGTGATGCCGCTCGCCGATTTCGTCGGGCGCTGTCTCGCGGCGACCGGCGACGGCCGCGCCGTCATCGCCGACCCGCGCACCCCCTACTTCGGTGCGCGCATCGATCGCCGGGAGCTGCTCCCCGGCAGCGGGGCCTGGATCGCGCCGACACGCTTGAGCGACTGGCTCGAAGTATCGCGCGCGTGACCCTCAGGTCACGGCGCCGACATCCGACACCCCGCGGCGGGCGTGACGGATCGAGTCGACCGTGAGGACGACGAGGGCGATCCACACCAGGCTGAAGCCGATCCAGCGCTCGAGTGGCATGGGCTCGCCGAGGAGGAACGCGCCGGTGAGGAACTGCAGGATCGGTGCCACGAACTGCAGCAGGCCGATGAGGCTCAGCGGCACGCGCCGCGCACCGGCCGCGAAGAAGAGGAGGGGCGTCGCGGTGACCACTCCTGCGAGTGAGAGCAGGACGGCGTGCCAGACACCCGCCGTGCCCATCGTGATGCCCGAGGTGACGCCGACGGTCGTGAGGACGACGATCGCGACGGGCGTGAGCCAGAGGGTCTCGAGGGTCAGTCCGCTGACGGCGTCGACGGACGGGCCGATCTGCTTCTTCACCAGGCCGTAGAGGCCGAAGGAGAACGCCAGCGACAGCGCGATCCAGGGAAAAGCGCCGTATCCCACGGCGATGACGATGCAGGCGACGGCGGCGATCGCGAGGGCGATCCACTGGGTGATCCGCAGGCGCTCGCGCAGCACCACGACGCCCAGCAGCACCGTGACGATGGGATTGATGAAGTACCCCAGGCTCGTCTCGATCACGTGCCCCGTGAGGGCGGCGATGAGGAAGACCTGCCAGTTGATGTAGATGAGGATGCCGGCGACCGCCGTCCACAGCAGCAGCCGGCGGGTCCGCAGGATGACCAGGAACTTCCCCCACCCGCGCGTGACCGCGAGGAGCAGCGCGCAGAAGAGCAGGGACAGCAGGATGCGCCAGGCGACGACCTCGAACGCGCCCGTGGGTTCGAGCAGCAGGAAGTACAGCGGCAGAAAACCCCAGATGAGGTAGGCCGCCAGGGCGTACACCGCGCCGAGGGTGCGCTCGCGTCCCGCGTCCGCGGGTGACGTGGCTCTTGCCGTCGCCTGGGTCGTCTCACGCGTCACCGGCTCAGCCTACGCGGGCGGGGCGCAGCCGATACCGGGCCGATCGGTCATGGGTGGCTCGCCTGACATGCGAAACGGGGGCCGGATGCCTGAGCATCCGACCCCCGTGGAGCGTGTCGCTGAGCGTCTCAGCGGACGACGACCGCCAGCACGTCGCGAGCGGAGAGGACGAGGAACTCGTCCGCACCGAACTTGACCTCGGTGCCGCCGTACTTGGAGTAGATCACGCGGTCGCCGACAGCGACGTCGAGCGGGATCCGGTTGCCGTTGTCGTCGATGCGGCCGGGGCCCACCGCGACGACCTCGCCCTCCTGGGGCTTCTCCTTGGCGGTGTCGGGAATGACCAGACCGCTCGAGGTGGTCTGCTCGGCCTCGACCTGCTTGATGACAATGCGGTCCTCGAGCGGCTTGATGGAAACCTGAGTGGAAACCGTCACGGTCTACCTCTTCTTTCTTGAGATGAAGACTGGTTAGCACCCACACCTTGAGAGTGCTAATCCAGTGTAGGCAAACCGCTGGCACTCCCGCAACGTGAGTGCCAGATTCGAAGCGCGCACAGTACCAGTTCGCGACACACGGGCAAACGGTCACCGGACGACCTATCGGACGTCGGAAGACGTGTGTATCATCCGAGGTGGGACGCCGCTCTCATTGCTGAGACCACTCAGTGACGAGCAACGCGGCAGACAGAGTCGAATTGGGGCGGAACCTGGGGAGGTTCCGGAATCGACTCTCTTGGGGGAGATGAGAACTTGGCTACTGGGGCTACGTATTTCTTGGGGATCGACGTCGGAACGACGCGGATCGCTGCGGCAACGGCGCGCACCGCGCCCGACGGCAGCATCGTCGCGGCACCGTTCCCGCTGGGACGACGCAACGACAGCGCCGCCACGGTGGTGTTCGTCGCCGATGACGGCGAGCTGCTGATCGGAGACGCCGCCGAGCGTCGCGGCATCACGCAGCCCGAGCGGCTCGTGCGCGAGTTCAAGCGCAGCATCGGCGACGATGTGCCGGTGGTCGCCGGCGGACGGTCGATCCCGGCCGAGAAGCTGTGGGCGCACACCGTGTCGGCCGTGGTCGACGCTGTCGTCGAGCGTGAGGGCTCCCGTCCCGAAGCGGTGATGCTCACCCACCCCACCGCGTGGGGTCCGCACCGTATCGGCCTGATCCTCTCGGCGCTCGACAAGCTGGGCGTCAAGGACGTTCACCTGATCACCGAGCCCGAGGCCGCCGCCCGTCACTACGAGTCGGGCCGCGTCATGGAGGCCGGGCAGGCTCTCGCCGTCTACGACCTCGGCGGCGGCACCTTCGACTCCGTCATCCTGCGCAAGAGCGCCGACGGCTCCTTCGCTCCCGTGGGCATCCCGGTCGGCATCGACAACCTCGGCGGGGCCGACTTCGACGATGCCGTGTTCCGTCACGTGCTGCGCTCGTCGGGCGTCGCCGAGGCAGACCTCAATGACGTCGACCCCGACATCCGCCTCGCGCTGGCACAGCTGCGTCGCGAGTGCGTCGAGGCCAAGGAAGCCCTCTCGTTCGACTCCGACGTCACCGTGCCGGTGCTGCTCCCCTCGGGAGCGACCAGTGTTCGACTGACGCGCCAGGAGTTCGAGGAGATGATCGACGGCTCCATCGAGCGCACGATCGACACCCTCGAGGACGGGCTCGACTCGGCCGGACTCGAGCCCGAGGCCCTCGAGAGCATTCTCCTCATCGGCGGATCGTCCCGGATCCCGCTCGTCGCCGAGCGGCTCTCCGAGCGCCTCGATCGGCCGATCGCGATCGACGCCGACCCGAAGTCATCCATCGCCCTGGGCGCGGCCCGCGCGCTCGTCCCGGCCAACGTTGACGAGTCGATCGCGTCTCTCGCGCTCGTTCCCGTCGGCGCCGGTGCTGCCGCGGGCGCCTTGGCCACGACGGATGCCGCGGCTGCCGCCACGACCGATCTGGCCGTGTTCGACCCCGCCGGCCCCGCCGAGCAGAAGGCTGCGCGCCGCTGGTATCAGCGCGTGCCCGCCGTCGCCGCGGCCGGCGCCGGTGCCCTCGTCATCGCCACGGGCCTGGTCTTCGCCAGCGCCGGTGGTCTCGGCGCCGGGACGTTTAACACCACCGCGTCAACGGAGAACCTGCGCGAGTGGGTGGACGTAGAGCTCACGCCTTCGCCTGCGGCTGTCGGGGATCTCCCGACCTCCGACCCGGTTGCCGTGGGCCAGGCGCCCCAGGCGCCCCAGGCTTCGCAGGACCGCGGCTCGAGCAAAGCGAAGCCGAAGGCCACGAACGCCCGCAAGCAGGCTGCCGAGCGGAACGCGGCGGTGCGTCCGCCCGAGCCGAAGCCGACGTCGACGCAGTCGCCGACCTCGGGGAAGCCCTCCTCGCCGAAGCCGTCGCAGTCCAGCGGTGGGGGAAGCACCACGTCGCCGACGTCGAACCCGACGACGAGCAACCCGACGACGACGCCGACCGACCCGGGAACCGGAACTCCGACGCCGACCGACCCGGGAACCGGAACCCCGACGCCGACCGACCCGGGAACCGGGACCCCGACGCCGACGGACACCGGCACTCCTGACCCGACGCCGACGGACACCGGCACTCCTGACCCGACGCCGACGGACACCGGCACGCCTGACCCGACGCCGACGGAGACGACGCCCGCTCCCGAGGTCACGCAGACACAGGAGCCCGCGCCGCAGCCCGAGCCGCCTGCGGAGACACCGCCGGCCGAGTCCACGCCGAGCCCCGACACCCCGGCCTGACCCGGTGAGCACTCCGATGACGACTCTGCTGAACAGTTCGTCGGACACCCGGACCGCCTCGATGATGCCCCGTGCCCTGCACGCGCTGACCGCGCTGCACGCCATCGTCGCGACGGATCGAGCGGTCCGCGCCGCCATCGTGGGGGGACACGGCTCCGGAAAGACCGACGCCCTCCGCTTCCTCCACGCTCAGCTCGAGGCCGATGACCGGCCGGTCAGGCTGCTGTCCGCACGCGATCGCATCTCGACGGTCCCCGACGACGTTGCCCTTCTGGTCGATGACGCCCACACGCTCGACCCGGCACGTCTGTCCGAGCTGATCGATCGCGCCCACCGCCCCGACGCGGCGGTGGTGATCGCGTACCGCACCTGGCCGGCTCCACCGGAGCTCCTCGAACTCACCCGGGCTGTCGAGCGCAACGCGCCGGCGATTCTCCTCGGCGAGGTCACCCTCGCCGAGATCCGCGAGCTCCTGCCCGACGCCGGCGATGCCTGCGCCGAGCACGTCCTGCGCGTGACCGGCGGTCTCGCCTGGCTCGTCCACGAGTGCGTCCGGACCCATAACCCGCGCGATTGCGCCGCGGAGGCCGAGCACCTCGAGCTCTCCCGGGCGGTGCACCGGCGGATCACCCACCGCCTCGAGACGATCTCGCCCGCCCTCCGTCGCCGCATCGAGGCGCTCAGCCTCGGGATCACCGACGCCCAGGGCGCGCACGCGGACTGGGCCGAGCTCATCGCCGAAGGGCACGCGGAGGGACTCCTGCAGCAGAACGGCCGGCCGGCGCCCATCGTCGCCGCGGCCGCACGCACGGGCCTCCCGGTCGACCGCCTCGTGGACCTCGTTGCCTCCGGCGGGGTGGAGCTCGTGCCGGGGACGGATGTCGCGGCGAGCCTCGACGGCATCGTCGACCCGGTCCTCGGAGACCGCCTGGCCGCGCGAGCGCGCCGCGAGATCGCGCGCGATCCGCGGCTCGCGGTCACCCTCTTCGAACAGGCGCTGCGGTGCGGCGCCGACGCGGCCGCGCTCACGCCGGCGCATGCGCACGCCCACTGGGCTGCCGGCGACACCGACGCCGCCGGGGCCCTCCTCGACGGCATCCTCGTCGAGGCCGCGCACCCCGACCACGACCTCGTCGTCGACGCGATCGCCGCCACGTGGGCCGATCGCGGACTGATGTCGCTCGCCCACCAGACCTATCTCGCCGTCCCGCCGGTCTCCCCCGCCGGCGTCACGCGCGCAGTGGTGGCAGCGGCGGGCGCCGGGCAGATCGCGGAGAACGGGATCCCCGCCCAAGGGATGCCCGTCGCGATCGGCTCGGCGCCGTCAGCACTCAGCGTCGCGCTGCAGCTCTGGCAGCAGGGGCTCACCGAGTCGCTCCGGTCCACCGCTCCGCGGCGGGCGCTCGACGACCTCCGACGCGCATCGGAGCTACACTCCGCAAGTCATGATGCCGGACCCACGACCGAGCTCCCGGCCGTCGTGACGGCGATCGTCGCCATCGGCATGGGCGACATCGACGCCGCGCAGGCCGCCGTCGACGACGCGCGCCGCCACCGCCAGGGTGGTGGCCGCTGGCTTCCGCGCCTGCAGCTGTGGAGCGCATGGATCGCGCTGCAGCAGGAGCACCCGGCCGAGGCGCGCGCCTTCCTCTCCGCAGCCACGCATGGGACAGCCCCGCTGTCCGCCCGCGACGAGCTGCTCGCCGCGGCGGTCACCGTCGGTCTCGCACGACGCTACGAGGACGCGGCAAGCCTGTCCGCCGCCTGGGATTCGGTCCGCTCGCGCGCGACGCGGGCGGAAATCGACCTCTACTCCCTCCTGCCGCTCGGCGAACTCGTCATCGTCGGGGCACGGCTGGAAGACGCCGCGTGGATGCAGCCCGCATTCGACCGCGCATTGGCCCTCGTCGCCGACCTCGGCGAGCCGTCGACCTGGTCCGCTCCGCTGCACTGGGCGGGCATCCAGCGCGGCATCATCATGAACCGTCCCGACGACCTCGCCCCCCACGCGCGGGCACTCGTCCTCGCCGAACCGCACAACCCGTTGGCCGGACGGATGTCGCAGGCGGGACGGGCGTGGACGGCCGTCCTCGCCGGCAAGGTCGACGCCGACGCCGTCGAGGCGGCCGCTCGCGGCCTCGGAACGGTGGGTCTCGCCTGGGACGGCGCCCGCCTCGCCGGGCACGGCTCCCGGCGCTCCGAGGACCGGAAGATCAGCTCGCGCCTCCTCGCCTGCGCCCGCGAGCTGCACCCGCGCGAGGCCCCCCGCGGCGCCGATGGGGAGGCGCAGACCGCGCCGACCCGAACCGCCGTGCAGAGCGTCCTCAGCGAGCGCGAACGCGAAGTCGCCGAACTGGTTCTGCAGGGGAAGACATACGCCGAGATCGGCAAGGAGATCTTCATCTCCCCTCGCACCGCGGAGCACCACATCGCGCAGATCCGCCGCCGGCTGGGGGCCACGTCGCGGTCCGATCTCATCGCGAAACTCCGCGTCACGCTCACCGGATCCGCCCCCATCGAGGGGACGGTGCCGGCATGACACGCCGCGGACGGGGCGAACCCCGTACTACCCCCCGCACCTTTCGGGGGAATCCCCGATTCACCGCCGACCACCGACCCGTACCTTTTGAGATGAGTCTCGAAGAGACAGGAGCCAACTGATGACTACACCGCTGGCGACAATCGCCGACGCATTGATCGAATTCATTCTCAGCCTGCTGAATGACCCCGCGGCCGCCGCGGAGTACGACGCCGATCCCGAGGGCGCGCTCGCCAGCGCCGGCCTGAGCGGATGCACCGCGGAGGATGTCCGCGCCGTGGCTCCGATCATCGTGGACCGTCCCGACGTCCACCCGAAGCCCGCACCGCCGCACCCGGGCCCTCCCGGACCTCCGAAGCCTCCGGTGGAGAAGGAGATCTGGAACATCACCCAGAGCTGGAACATCGACAACCGGGCGACGGTCGTCGACCAGTCGGTCAACCAGAACATCTGGGCGAACGGCGACGTCAACCAGATCTTCGACCAGGAAGCCAACATCGCCAGCGGTGACGGCTCGGTCGCGGCGGGCGACGACGCGACGGTCGACAACTCCACGACCGACGTCGAGACCGGCGACATCGCCATCGGCAACGAGGAGACGAACGTCGACATCGACGGCTCGTTCAACGAGGAGACCACCGAGACGGAGACCAACGTCGACGTCGACGCCGAGGGGTCGTTCAACGACACCACGACGGAGACGAACACGGACGTCGTGGTCGACGACTCCTTCAACGACGTCGCGATCGTCGAGGAGGACACCTCCTACGAGTACGACAACAGCGGGAACATCGCCTCCGACGAGGCGGTCGTCTACAACGAGGAAGAGCAGTACTGATCCTTCCCCGCCGTAAGGTTCTTCTGTGACCGACGAACAGAGACCTCCTCAGCCGCGTGCCGATGCCCCAAGCCGGCACGCGGCTGAGGATTCTTTCGTAAACGATCTTCTCGCGCAGCACGCGGCCGCCGAGCAGCGTCGGCAGGCCCAGCGGCCTCCGTCCACCCCGCAGCCGAATCCCGCCGCTCGGCGCGGTGAGCCCGAGGGACGCGCGACACTGGGTCGGATCGAGCCGGCGCGGATCCCTGCCGACCACGTGCGCTCCGCTCAGCCCAGCCGCCCGATGGGCAACGGCCCGGCCGCGATGCCGCCCCGGCCGCCCGCGTCGCCGACATCGGCCCCGCCGCCGACCGGCCCCCGTCGCGGCACCATGCCTCCGCCGGCCACCGGGCCACGGCGGGAGGCGCCCGAACGTCCCGGTCTCGCCAGCGCCCATGTGGCGCCCGTCGTCGCCAAGGCGCCGCCCCCGTTCACAGTGCGGATGAGCCAGTTCCTCTGGGTGCTGAGCTTCGCCGTCGGAGCCGTGGCGATCGTCTTCTACTTCGTCATCCGCGAGGACCAGCTGCCCCTGATCGCCGACGTCATCCGTGGCGTCGTCGCCGACCGCAGCGACGAGACGTACGATGCCGGTGCCGACATCCTCTACTGGTCGCTGTTCGGCCTCATGGTGGGAATCCTGCTCGTCCAGATCACACTGCTGGTGTCGTTCTCGGGACGCAAGCGCAACATCCGCTGGTGGCAGCTCGGCACGCTCATCTTGCTCGTCGTGACGTACCTGCTCGGCCTAGAGTTTGTCGGGACCGGCGACTACGGCGCCATGCTCGAGCAGCTCTTCATCGCCCAGGGCGGCCTCGCCATCCTCGGACTGCTCTTCAGCACCTTCCCCAACGCCCTCCGCTGGACCGCCCGCAAGGTCGACGTCCGCCCGGCCGGCAGCGCTCCCGACATCCTCTGAGGCGATCTGCTCGAGGCTGCGGATGACGACGCGGCAGACCTCCACCGCGGCGCGCTCGGTGAGCGGCGACTGACTCAGCGACCGCCAGTAGGCCAGCTGCGAGTCCGCCTCCTCCTGGATGAGCGCCTCGTCGGCGTCCTCCTCGAGCCCCAGGCGGGCCGTGGGAGCCGTGCCCTCCCCGCCGATGATCCGCTCGGCGAGCGTGGCGTCGGTCGACCGCAGCGGGAGCCCGGAGGCGCGCGCCTGCGACAGCAGCGACAGCTCCCGGAGCGTGTGGGCAGTCGCACGGATCCGCTCGATGCCGCCGAGGATCTCGCGCGTGCCCTCGCGCGGATGCTCCCGCAGGACCTGCTCCAGGCCGTCGAGGACGCCGCGGACCTTCAGGTCGGCCCCGCGCGTGCGGAACTGCTCGCGCACGAACTGCTGGAGCTCGTTCATTCCGCTCTGCTGCACGAGCTGCTCGGAGAGCTCGGTGGATGTCGCGGCCCCGCCGCGGATGAGGGCCGTCGCGAGCCGCACGCCGAAGATGCCGAAGCGGCCGAGGAGGTCCTTCCGCTGCTTCTCGCTGAGGGTCGTCGCGTCGCTCGGCCGCGCGAAGCGGTCGGCCGAGATCATGAGCTTCTCCCGGTCGTTCCGCGGGAGCGCGGCGAGCTCGCGGAAGGCGGCGTACTCGTCCTCCCGGAGGGTGCGGGCGCTCTCGGCCAGGAGGCCCGCGACGGGGACGACACCGAGGGAGAGGGAGGCCAGCTCGCCGTCGAGCTCGTAGCGCTTGGCCACCTTGTTGGCCGAGAGCATGGAGTCGATGCGGCCCGACCCGATCTCGTCCGCACGGGAGAGGACCGACACCGCGTTGACGGTCTCCGACATCCCGACCGCCGTGTCGCGGAAGGACTCCAGGAACTTCAGGTCCGACGCGTGCAGGTGACGCATGAGGTAGATGATCGCGTCGGCGGACGAAGGCTTCGCCTCCGGCACCAGGAACGCCGTCGACCGCGCGGAGACGTCCACGGAGAGCGAGGCGATGCCCGGGGTGTCGATCAGGATCATCGAGCGGAGCCCGCTCGAGGGCCACCCCACGTCGATCCATGCCACCTCTTCGGGCGCGATCCCGTCGAGCTCGAGGATGAGACGCCCGCCCTCCCGGCGGATCGGCATCCGCCGGGGCGGTCCCTCGTGCGGGTGCAGGGTGATGGTGGGCGTCGTCGAGTACCGGTACCAGGTGACGACGCGCGTGCACTCACCGGCGTCGGTGGGCGCCAGCCTCTCGCCGAGCATGGCGTTCAGAAGCGTCGACTTCCCCGCCTTCACCATTCCGGCGATGGCGAGCCGCAGCGGCTCCCGCAGGCGCCGATCGAGGTCCTCCAGCGCCACCCGCGCCTCGTCGTCCCCCTCATAGGCGTCCAGCGCCGCCTGCACCAGATCTGCGGCCTGATCGCGCACCGTGCCCTTCACCGTCGCGCGGCCTCCATCTGCTTGACCGCCGGCAGGACGGGGATCTTGGCGCGCAGCGCCTCGATCTGGGCGATCTGCTGCTGCAGCTGCTTCACACGGTCGTCCTGGTTCGCCGAGAACGACCCGGCGGCCTGCTTCGCGGCGAGGACCGCCTCGGAGAGGGAGCGGTGGAGCTCGTCCGCGATGGCGCCGAAGTGGTCGCGCGCGGCGCGCTGGACGAGCCGCAGGCGGTCGCGAAGCTGCTTGCCGACCTGGAAGGTGACCTCGTCGATGTGCCGGCGGACGATGTTCTTGGCCTCGAAGCGGCGACGCGAGAGGCGGTTCCCCATGTCCTCGCGGTAGGCGCGGCGGCCCACGAGCACGCCCGCGAGGAGCGAGAGGGGGTTGATGAGCGACAGGCCGATGAGTCCCGTCGCCAGCCCCACCATGAGCACACCGCCGTAGGAGCCGCGCACCCCGATGAAGATCTTCTCGGCGGCGCCCATCTGCCCGGAGTCGAGGCCGGCGATCGAATCGATGGGGTCGAGAAGGCCGTTGGTGTCGGCGACGTAGACCATGGGGATCTCGGTCTCGCCCTCCATGAAGAGATCGGCGACCTCCTCGCAGAGCCAGCGGGAGCGCTCATCGGTCCAGACGAACGTCTCCGACACGGCAGCGGAGACGCGCTGGTCGAGCCATTCGGTGAACTGGTCCCAGATCGGCCCGGGGTCGCCCTCGTCGATGGCGCTCTCCGCCTCGCGCTGCACGCGCCGGAGGCGGTCGCGGAGGTCGTGCTCCATGTCGGAGATGAGGTCGGCGACGCCGTCGCTGAGCGCCGTCTGCCAGCGGGACGACCGGCCGCGGAACTCCTCCGCGCGGGCCTTGGCGTCCTCGAGCTGCGCGATCATGCGCGGGGTATCCTCCGGGTGGAGGATCGCGTTCAGCTCCGTGCTGAGCGACATCTGCATCTGGTCGACGACGGAGATGAGGTCGTGGACAGCGGAGCGGGCATGGATGTCCTCGGCCCGGCCGAGGACATCGCGGCGCAGGTGCGACACCAGCTTCGGGAAGCCGGACTCGTCATTGAGCTCCCGGTCCTGCAGCTCGGCGGCGAGGAGGCGGAGGTCGCTCGAGACGGAGAAGACCGGCACATCCCCGACGTCGCCGAGGTGGCCGCGATCGATCTGCTCGATGTCGCGCCACTGGGGGTAGAGGTCGGTCTTGGAGATCACCGCGGCGACGTTCGGCGACACGCGCATCGCATGCTTGAGGAACTGGACCTCCGGCTCGGTGTACTCCTGCGAGGCGTCCGACACGAGCAGCACCGCGTGGGCGGTCGAGAGGGCTGCCAGAGTCGTCAGGGCGTTGGTGGAGTCGAGCCCGCCGACGCCCGGGGAGTCGACGAGGCGGAGGCCGCCCTTGAGGAGCTCGCGGGGCAGCATCACCTCGGCGCTGAGGATCTGCCGCTCGTTCTGCGGATTGCCCTTCTCGGAGACGTACTCCGCGAGGCCCTCGAGGGGAATCGGGATCTTCTCGATCTCGCCGGGCTGGTCGCCCTTCTTCGCCTGCACGACCCACGCCTGCGGCGTCTCGGAGTAGCCGACCGCCGTCGGGACGCTGGTGGCGACGTCGTCGTCCACCGGGCAGATGGGCGCGTTCACGAGGGCGTTGATGAGCTTGCTCTTGCCCTTCTTGAACTCGCCCACGACGATGACGCGGACGTTCGGGTCGAGGAGCCGCTCCCGGGTGTGGTTGAGGCGATCGGCGAGGTCGACGCGTCCCGATGCGACGGCGAGGCCCCCGACGCTGTCGACCAGTGGAACCAGCTTCTGTCCGGCTTCCGTCGGCGACGGCCCTGAGGCCTCGACTGCGCGTCCCTGCTGCCCGGCTGCGTTATCCGCCACGTACTCTCCCCCTCGGTCGTGCGTCCCCTCGACACACGCTACGCCAAACCCGCTCACCCGAGAACCCGCGAGGGCACCCGGCAAATGCACCTTGCCCGGCCGCCCCCGAGGGGGTGGCCGGGCAAGGATGGTATCTCAGTGCGAACGCCTCAGATCACAGATCGACGTCGTTGCCGGCGATGCCGCCCGGGGAGAAGAAGTTGCCGCTGTTCTCCCAGTCGACGCTGTTGTTCTCCGTGTAGCTGAAGTCGTCGTTGAACGAGTCGAAGACGTCCACGTCGATCGAGTTGTTCTGCTCGAAGGAGTTGAACGAGTCGTCGATGTCGATGCTGTAGTTGTTCTCGGTGTAGCTGACGTCCGTGTTGAACGAGTTGTCGGCCGAGAAGCTGTACCACTCGTTCCCGATCGACACGTCGCCGACGCTGATGGCCGTCTGCGAGTTGTCGACCCAGGCGTCGCCACCGGCGGCGACCGAGCTGTCACCGGAGGCGACGTTGGCGCTCTGACCGAAGATCTGAGCGACCCCGCCCTCGGACTCGATGTTCTGGTTCACCGACTGGTCGACGACCGTGGTGCGGTTGTCCACCGAGAAGTGTCCGCCCGCGCCGCCACCGGCGAGCTTCGCCGCCGCCAGGCCACCGCCGCCGGCAGCACCGGCGAAGTTGTAGTCGTTGCCGACGTTGGTGTTGTACTGGCGCATGCCCACGTTCACGGAGCGGTCGACGACCGTGATGTCGTTGAACGAGTTGTCGTAGTTGTTGAACGACTCGTCGTAGTCGTTAAACGAGTCGTTGTCCGAGTAGTCGTTCGTCGAGTTGTCGGAGCTGTCGACGGTGCTCGTGTTGTTCGACAAGAAGTCGACGTCGACGTCGACGGCGGTGTTGTTCGAGTCGTTGGTGGACTCGTCGGTGAAGGACTCGTCGGTGTAGGAGTTGCCCGACCCGATGGTGTTGTCCGACGCGAGCTTGTTGTCGGAGAACGCCTTGTTGTCGTTGAACGAGTCGTTCACCGAGTCGTCCAGAAGGGCGCTGTCATTGACGATGACGCCCTCGTTCAGGTTGTTGTCGAAAGCCATGTGCCCGTCCCTTTCATGAAACCTCTGCGGCCTTGCTTATCTCAGTGTGGTCGGCCGGCCCCTCCCCGGCATCCGGGATCACCCCGGAGCGTTTCGGGATCCCCCTAGGGGTCCGAAGGGGGTTTCGGGGGCTGGGCCCGTGGTGAGCCCCCTCCGGCCGATTTCGGGTGCCGCAGCTCCTGCGCGACGCCCGAAAATGCACCGTGCCCGGTCACCCCCGAAGGGGTGACCGGGCACGGGTGGCTGTCTCGGCGAGACGGTTCGACTCAGAAGTCGAGCTCGTTGCCGGCGATGCCGAACGGCGAACCGATGTTGCCGCTGTTCTCGAAGCTGACGTCGTTCGTCTCCGTCCAGCTGGCGTAGTCGTTGAAGGAGCCGTCGATGCCCACGTTGAGCTCGTTGGTCTCGGTCCACGAGTTGCCGGAGTCGTCGATGTCGATGCTGTAGTTGTTCGACTCGAAGTTCCACTCCTCGTTGAAGGAGTCGGTGATCGCGACGTCGTACGTGGTGTTGAACGCCGAGATGTCGCCGATGCTGATGGCGGTCTGCGAGTTGTCGACGATGGCGTCGTCACCGGCGGCGACCGAGCCGTCACCCGAGGCGACGTTCGCCGACTGCCCGAACGCCTGGAACACGGGGCCGTCGGCCTCGATGTTCTGGTTCACCGACTGGTCCACGACCGTCGTGCGGTTGTCCAGCGAGAAGTGCCCGCCGCCGGCTGCCGCCGCCGCGCCACCGGCCGCTGCGCCGCCGAAGTCGTAGTTGTTGTTGACGTTCGTGTTGTACTGACGGACGCCGACGGCGACCGAGCGGTCGATCAGCGTGTAGTCGTTGAACGAGTCCGTGTAGTCGTTGTTCGAGTCCTCGTAGTCGTTGTGCGAGTTGTTGTCCGAGTAGTCGTTCCACGAGTTGTCCGAGTCATCCACGGTCGACGTGTTGCCGGAGCCGATCGCGACATCGACGGCCACGTCGGTGTTGTCCGAGTTGTTCGTCGAGCCGTCGACGACCGAGTTGTCGGTGTAGGTGTTGTCGGAGAACGCGGTGTTGCCCGAGAATGCGGAGTTCCCCGAGGCGAGGCTGTTGCCGTTGCCCGAGTCGTTCACCGAGTCGTCGACAAGCAAGCTGTCGTTGATGATGAACCCGCTATTGCCGTTGTTGTCGACTGCCATGAGTCCGTCCCTTTCGTAAAACCTCTGCGGCCTTGCCCCCTCAGTGTCCGCCCGAGGTCAAGACTCCGGCATCCGGGATCACCCCGGAGCCTTTCGGGATCCCCCTAGGGGTCCGATTGGGGAATAGGGGGTTCGGTGCGGGGCCCCGCCTAGGCTTGCGGAGTGGACACGGCCGAGCTGACCGCCCTTCTCACCCCCGAGGGACTGCGGCTTCTCGACGCCACGGATCCGGTCGAGACGACGGCGGATGTCGCGGCCGCGGTCACCCGGCTCCGGAAGGCCGGTCACTCCCCCGACCTCGTGTCGGCCGTCGTCGGTCAGGCGCGGCTCCGGCAGAAGGCGGAGGCGAAATTCGGCGACTTCGCCACGGGCATGCTCTTCACCCGCGCGGGCCTGGAGCAGGCCACGCGCCTGTCGGTCGCCGCGCATCACGCACACCGCTTCCGCGCCGCGGGCATGACCTCGGTCGCCGACCTCGGCTGCGGGATCGGCGGCGATGCGATGGGCTTCGCCGCCCTCGGCCTCCGGGTGGCCGCCGTCGACGCCGACGAGGTCACCGCCGCGATCGCCGCCTACAACCTCGCACCGTTCGGCGACCTGGTGACGGTGCGTCATGCGACGGCGGAGGCCGCGGCATCCGATCTCCCGGCCCTGGGAAACCCGGATGCCTTCTGGCTCGACCCCGCCCGCCGCACGGCCGGGCACGGCGACACGACCCGCACAGCCTCCTCCGAGTGGTCGCCGCCGCTCGACTGGGTGTTCGACCTCGCCTCTCGCCACCCCGCCGGCGTGAAGCTCGGGCCGGGCATGGACCGCGACCTCATTCCTGACGACGTCGAGGCGCAGTGGGTGAGCGCTGACGGGTCGACGATCGAACTGGTGCTGTGGTCGGGCGCGCTCGCGCGGGAGGGGGTGCGGCGGGCGGCGCTCGTGCTCCGGGGCACCTCGGCGGTGGAGCTCACGGCGCCCGATGACTGCCCCGACGAGCCGGTGCGGCCGCTCGGCGCGTACATCCACGAGCCCGATGGCGCTGTCATTCGCGCCCGCCTCATCGGCGAAGTCGCCCGGGCGCTCGGCGCCGGCATGCTTGCCGACCGCGTCGCCTACCTCACCTCCGACACCGAGCTCACGAGCCCGTTCGTCGCGACGTTCCGGGTGCGTGAGACGCTGCCCACCGACATCCGGAAGCTCGGTGCGGCCCTGCGCGAGCGCGGGATCGGACGCCTGGAGATCAAGAAGCGGGGCGTGGATGTCGACCCCGCGGCGCTCCGCACGAAGCTCAAGCTCCGGGGTGACGGCGAGGCGACGCTGATCCTGACGCGGGTCGCCGGCGCGCGGATGGCGATCCTCGCCGACCGGCTGCCGGCCGCCTCCGCCTAAGTCGGCACCCCGAGTCAGGCGAAGATCTCCGCCTGCGTCGCCGCGAACCACAGCCACCCGGCGCTGTAGACGAGGGAGAGGATGCCGAGGGCGATCGCCCATCCGGCCATGCGGCGGCTCTCGAGGGGGCGGAAGAGCGCCACGATGCCGGTCACCACGCCGACGAGCCCGAGGAGGAACCCCCAGCCGACGAAGAGCGACACCACAAGCCCGACCACCGAGAAGAAAAGCCCCCACGCGGCAAGAGCGGCGCGCGGCGGCGGGTCCTCCCGGGGCGCCCACAGGACGAGGGGTTCGGGGTCGGGGCTCGGGCCGGTGGCTGTCACCGCGACGTCGACCGGCGCGGTCGGCGGTCGGTGGAAGCCGCCGCGGTGGTGTCCGGGGAGCACCGACTCCTCGCCGACCGGGGCGACGTCGTCGGTCGGCGGCTCGATGCGGGGGGTGCCCGGCGCGGAGGGCTCGGGGGTGGTCATGACCGCGCGCTTTCGGGGCCTGCTTCCGGCACCGCCACCTGGATCTCCGTCACCGGCAGCGTCGAGTCCGCCCCGAACGCGAGGGTCGACGGCTCCGCGCCCGAGGCGATCAGCTCGGCGGCGAGCGCGGCGATCATCGCCCCGTTGTCGGTGCAGAGCGAGAAGGGCGGAATGCGCACCGCCACCCCCGCCGCGGCCGCGCGCTCGAGCGCGACCTCGCGCAGACGCCGGTTGGCGATCACTCCGCCGCCGAGGAGCAGGCGCGGCACCCCGTGATCGCGGCAGGCGTTGAGGGCCTTCGTCACCAGCACGTCGACGACCGCTTCACGGAACGATGCGGCGATGTCGGCGCGTCCGGCGTCATCCGCCAGCATCTCGGGATTCGCCTCGACGAATCGGGCGACGGCGGTCTTGAGCCCCGAGAAGGAGAAGTCATAGCGGTGCGCCGCCATGTCGGAGGCCCGCGAGAGCCCGCGCGGGAACGGGATCGCCGCGGGATTTCCGGATGCCGCGGCGTGATCGATCTCCGGACCCCCGGGGTAGGGCAGCCCGAGCACCCGTGCGACCTTGTCGAAAGCCTCGCCGGCGGCGTCGTCGACGGTCTCGCCGAGCAGTTCGACGTCGCTCGTGAGGTCGCGCACCAGCAGAAGAGAGGTGTGCCCGCCGCTGACGAGCAGCGCGACGGTCGGGTATTCGAGGGGACCGGCGTCCTGCGCCGCTCCCGAGTCGAGGATGTCGGCGGCGATGTGCCCCACGAGGTGATTGACGGCGTAGAGCGGCTTGCCGAGCGAGACGGCGAGACCCTTCGCCGCGCCGATCCCGACCATGAGCGCCCCGGCGAGCCCCGGACCGGATGTCACCGCGACCGCGTCGAGCTCGCCGAGGCTCACGCCGGCCTCGGCGAGCGCCGCCTCGATCGCCGGCTGAAGCGCCTCGAGGTGGGCGCGGGCTGCGACCTCGGGGACGACCCCGCCATAGCGGGCGTGCTCGTCCATGCTGCTCGCGATGGTGTTCGACAGCAGGGTGCGCCCGCGGACGATGCCGATCCCCGTCTCGTCGCAGCTCGTCTCGATGCCGAGGACGAGGGGCTCGTGCCGGTTCACGCGGCGCCTCCTTCCCGCGCCGCGGCGAGCCGCAGCCGCATCACGATCGCGTCGACTCCCTCGCCCGGGTAGTAGTTGGGCCGACGCCCGATCGGCTCGAACCCCTCCGAGGTGTACAGCCGCTGCGCGGGCTCGTTGTCGGCGCGCACGTCGAGGAAGACCTCGCTCACTCCGCGCCGGCGGGCCTCGTCGAGCAGCGCCCGGAAGATCTCGCGCCCGAGGCCACGCCCGCGCACCGACTCGTCGAGGGCGATGGTCTGCACGTCGGCATCCCTCGATCCCGCCGGTGCCCGCAGGCCCGCGTACCCGACCAGGAGACCCTCGTCCTCGGCGGCGACGTACCAGGTGTGAGGCGAGGCGAGCTCTGCGCGCATGACGTCGTCCGACCAGGCGTCGCCGCCGAAGGCGGCGCGCTCGAGCACCATGATCGCGCCGAGGTCGTCGACGCTCGCGGGGCGGAGGCTCACGCGGTCACCTTCTTCGGCGCCCCGGGGAGGGTCACGTCGGGCGAGCGCAGATAGAGGGGCTCGGATGTCGCGAGCGTGCGCCCCGCCGCCAGGGCCCGGGATGCCGCGAGCGCGACCATCGCCGCCGGCACCGCGCTCACATCGCGGCGGGCCGCGCCGAGCGCGGCGAGACGGTCGTCGAGCTCGTCGCGGGGGGCGAGGGCGGGGCCGGTCGTGCGGATCGGCAGGCCGTCGTCATCCGTCCCCTCGAAAACGGAGTACGCGAACTCCCGCCGGCGCGCGTCGGTGACCACGGCGAAGGGTGCGGTGTCATCGGCTCCGGCGACGGTGTCGGCCAGGAGCAGTCCGAGCGCGGCGGCGTCGTGGCTCGGTACCGGGAGGACCGGGATGCCGCGGCCGAGCGCGAACGCGCGGGCGGCGGCGATGCCGACGCGGAGCCCCGTGAAAGGACCCGGGCCCATGCCCACGGCGACGTGCGTGATCGCGACGGCCGGGTCGAGCACCTGGGCGAGAAGATCCCCGATCGCCTCGGCGTGCCCGAGCGGGTTCGGGCTGTCGGCGGTAGCCGCGACGACACCGTCGGGTTCGATCACCGCGACGGCGGTGCCGAGGGAGGTGTCGATGCCGAGAATCACGTCTCCAGGGTAGTCGCGGCGGGCCGTGGCGCCGGTCGGGGCGGGGCGCTACGGTGTGGGCAGCAGCGGTGTGCAACTGCGAAGGAGAAGGCCATGGCCGCGTCTCGTCCCCTCGGCGTCACGATCGTCGCGGTGCTCGCGTGGATCTCGGGATTCTTCAACATCCTCGGCGGCGCGCTGATCCTGATCAGCGGCGCGCTCGGTCAGGGACCGCTGCTGAACCTCGTGCTGATCGCGATCCTCACGATCCTGCTGGGCGTCATCGTCATCGCGGTGAGCATCGGGCTGCTGCGCGGCAGCCCCGGCGCACGCCTCGTCGTCACCATCGTGTTCGTGCTGAACATCGTCAGCGCCGTGCTGCTCATCATCGGCGGCGCCGAGACGTTCTGGACGGGCTTCTTCTCCGCCCTCCCCGCGATCATCGGCCTGATCCTGCTCTACACCCGCCGCGCGAACGCGTTCTTCGGGGACTGAGTCGCGGGCGCGCGCTGAGCGGCTGCGCCGCCGGGGCTCGGCCTCCACGACGGCTCCCCTTCCGCCGGGTACCCACGCGCCCCGCTCCCACCACGGCGATCCTCCGCGCCACGGTCGCCTCAGCGACATCCGACCGATGTTGCGCAGATCTCCGCGACACGGGCGACGAAACCCGCCATGCGATCCCCGGACTACCCCTCCGTGCGCCGCGCCGCGCCCCGCTCCCACCACGGCGATCCTCCGTGCCACGGTCGCATAAGCGGCATCCGACCGATGTTGCGCAGATCTCCGCGCGAAGAAGGACGGATGCTGCCGCGCGAACGCGCAACAGAGCGTGGGGGTGCTCCTGCGCCAACTGGGCGCGCCGCCGCGCGCGACCTCAGGGTCGCCGTGTGACCGTCACGACGCGCGGGGCGTCGGCGTCGAGCTCTTCCACGGCGCGCGAAGGCCCGCCGCACATCGTGTCGGCGCCGCGTCCGCCGAGCTCGCGCTCGAGCTCGACCTCCCACCAGCTGTCGCGGAGGCCCTCGACCATCCCCCGCCCCCACTCCACGACGACGACCGACCGCTCGACGTCGAGGTCGAGGTCGTCGAGCTCCAGCGCCGAGCCGAGCCGGTACGCGTCGACGTGTACGAGTGGAGCACCGCCGACGAGCGAGGGATGCGTGCGTGCCAGCACGAACGTCGGACTCTGCACGGGCCCGCGCACCCCGAGCCCTCGGCCGATCCCCCGTGTGAGCGTGGTCTTGCCCGCCCCCAGCGCACCGGTGAGGACGACCAGGTCGCCGGGCCGCAGCATCCGTCCCATCTCCTCGCCGAGCGCTTCCATCTCGGCCGACGAGGCGACCTCGCGGCGACCGAGGAGGGGGTCGAGCCCGGTCATCCGTCCACCTGCCGGCGTGGCACGCGCGCACCGATGCGCGTGACGATCTCGTAGTTGATGGTGTCGGCGGCCGCGGCCCACTCGTCGGCGGCGGGGGCGCCGAGGGTCGGATCGCCGAAGAGCACGACCTCGTCGCCGATCGCGACGGGGGCATCGCCGACATCGACGACGAACTGGTCCATCGCGATGCGTCCGGCGACGGTGAACCGGCGGCCCGCGATGGACACGGGCCCCTTCCCCGATGCCTGCCGCGGCACGCCGTCGGCGTAGCCGAGCGGCACCAGGGCGAGCGTCGTCTCGCGCGGTGTGCGGTAGTCGTAGCCGTACGACACCCCCGTGCCGGCGGGCACGCGCCGCACGTTCGCGACGGCCGCACGGAGGGTCATCGCGGGGCGGAGGCCGAGCTCGGCCGAGCCGCGGTCGGCGAAGGGCGACAGTCCGTAGATGCCGATCCCGATGCGCACGCACCCGAGGCGGGTTTCGGGCAGGGCGAGGGCCGCGTGGGTCGCCGCCAGGTGCCGAAGGGGCGGGGCGAGACCGACGGATGCCGCGGCACGGAGTGCCTCTTCGAACCGACCGAGCGCGGCCCGGTCGTCATCGGGGGACGCGTTGGACAGGTGGCTGAAGATGCCGATGACTCGCAGCTTGCCGATCCGCTCCAGGCGGGCGGCCTCAGCGAAGGCGACGCGGGCGTCGGCGGGGGTGAGGCCGTTGCGCGACAGGCCCGTCTCGACCTTCAGGTGCACCGCGACCGAGCGCTCGCCCGACGCCGCCGCGGCGGCGGCCTGCAGCTGGTCGAGGGTGGAGATGCCGAGCTCGATGCCCTGGGCCGCGGCCTCGGCGAACGACGCGCCCGGCGCGTGCAGCCACGCCATGATCGGGGAGCGGATGCCCGCGCGGCGGAGGGCGAGCGCCTCGGTGATGTCGGCGACGCCGAGTCGGGTCGCGCCGCCCTCGAGGGCGGCGGTCGCGGCGCGGACCGCCCCGTGCCCGTACCCGTCGGCCTTGACGACGGCGATGACCTCGGAGCCGGTGAGGCGGCGGAAGTGGCGGACGTTGTCGGCGATCGCGCCGACGTCGATGACGGCCTCACGCATCGTGCCGGCGGGGAGTCGTGTCATCCGGCATCTCCTTGGTTCATCTCGAGGATCACGTATGCCACTGCGAAACCTGCGTCGTGCGACATTGACAGGTGCACCGCGGTGATCCCGCGGTCGACGATGACGTCGGCGGTGCTGCCCGAGAGGGTGAACTGGGGGCGGCCGGACGATTCGTTCCACACCTCGATGTCGGTCCAGTAGACGCCGTCCGAGCCCCCGAGCGCTTTGATGAGGGCTTCCTTCGCGGCGTACCGCGCGGCGAGCGAGCGGGGCTTCAGCGCCCGCTCGGCCGGCGAGAAGAGGCGCTCGAGCAGCCGCGGGGTGCGGTCGAGGGTGACTTCGAAGCGGGAGATGTCGACCAGGTCGACGCCGATGCCGGCGATCATGCGCACCTCCTCTCCCGCGGCTGTCACCCTATCGCGGCGGCGCCGCGGTGAGCGCGGGGGCGGGGCCCTGCGCTCGTGTCCTCAACTCCTGCAGAATCGCGGCCGGGCGGCTCCAGGCGGCGGAATCACGCCCGCGCGGCCGATTCTGCAGGAGTTGGGGAAAGCGGCGGGCGCCGAGCGGCGCTGCCCGCTACTCCACGGTGACCGACTTGGCGAGGTTGCGCGGCTGGTCGACGTCGAGGCCCTTCGCCGTGGCGAGGCCCATCGCGAAGATGTGCAGCGGCACGACGGCGAGGAGCGGCTCGAAGAGCGGCCCCGCGAGCGGGATGCGCAGCACCTCGTCAGCGGAGGGCAGCACCGCGACATCCCCCTCCTCGGCGATCGCGATCACGCGCGCGCCGCGCGCCTTGATCTCCTCGATGTTCGAGACGACCTTGGGGTGCAGCACCGCCGATCCGCGCGGCGAGGGCACGATGACGAACACCGGCTGCCCCGGCTCGATGAGCGCGATCGGGCCGTGCTTGAGCTCACCGGCGGCGAAGCCCTCGGCGTGGATGTACGAGATCTCCTTGAGCTTCAGGGCACCCTCGAGGGCGATGGGGTAGCCCACGTGCCGGCCGAGGAAGAGCACCGACCGGGTGTCGCCCATCCAGTGCGCGAGCTGCTCGATGCGCTCCTGCTCGGTGGCGAGGATGTGCGCGATCTTCTCCGGCACGGCCTCGAGCTCGCGCGCCTGCACCGCGATCTCGTCGGCGCTGAGCGTGCCGCGGAGCCCGGCGATGTGCAGCGCCAGCAGGTAGAGCGCGGTGATCTGCGCGACGAACGCCTTCGTCGACGCGACGGCGACCTCGGGGCCGGCGTGGGTGTAGACGATCGCGTCCGACTCGCGCGGGATCGTCGCGCCCTGCGTGTTGCAGATCGACACGGTCTTCGCACCCTGCTCGCGGGCGTACTTCACCGCCATCAGGGTGTCCATGGTCTCCCCCGACTGGCTGATCGAGACGACCAGGGTGTCGGGGCTGAGCACCGGGTCGCGGTAGCGGAACTCGTGCGCAAGCTCGACGTCGACCGGCACCCGCGCCCACTGCTCGAGGGCGTACTTCCCCGTCATCCCGGCATACGCGGCGGTGCCGCAGGCGATGACGATGATGCGCGAGATGCCGCTGAAGAGGTCGTCGAGTCCGTCGAGTTCGGGGATGCTGACGACACCGTCACGGATGCGACCACGCAGCGTGTTCGCGACAGCCTCGGGCTCCTCGGAGACCTCCTTGGCCATGAACGACGACCAGCCGCCCTTGTCGGCGGCCGAAGCGTCCCAGGTCACTGCGAACCGCTCGACCTCGACCGCGTTGCCGTCGAAGTCGGTGACCTCGACGCCCTCGGGGGTGATGGCGACGATCTCGTCCTGACCGATCGCGAGGGCGTCGCGGGTGTGCTCCACGAACGCGGCGACATCGGAGGCGAGGAAGTTCTCGCCCTCGCCGAGTCCGATGACGAGCGGGGAGTTGCGGCGCGCGCCCACGACGAGGCCCGGCTGGTCGCGGTGCATCGCGAGGAGGGTGAAGGCGCCCTCCAGCCGTGCGGCGACGTCGCGGAACGCGGCGACCAGGTCGCCCCCGCGGGCGCGGTACGCGCGGCCGAGGAGCACAGCGGCGACCTCGGTGTCGGTTTCGCTCCGGAAGGTGAAGCCCTCGGCGAGGAGCTCGGACTTCAGCTCGGCGTAGTTCTCGATGATGCCGTTGTGGATGAGGGCGAGCCGGTCGTCATCGGCCAGGTGCGGGTGGGCGTTGTCGTCGGTGGGTCCGCCGTGGGTCGCCCAGCGGGTGTGCCCGATGCCGGTGGTGCCGTCGGCGAGGGGGTGGCTCTTCAGGTCGTCGCGGAGGATGCCGAGCTTGCCCGCGCGCTTGCGCATCCCCAGATCGCCCTCGCCGTCGATGACGGCGATGCCGGCGGAGTCGTATCCGCGGTACTCGAGACGGGCCAGGCCCGAAAGAAGGATGGCCTGGCTCTGGCGAGGGCCCACGTATCCGACGATTCCACACATGGGTTACATCGTAAGTGTGCGCGGCTGAGCGCCTGCCCCGCGCCGGCGCCGCGCGCGTGGCGCGGTGGGTCGGGCGGGCGGGCGTCGCGCGCGTGGCGGGCCGGCCCGCGGCATCCATTCGCTTGTCTCTCCAGCGGCACCCGCCACCTCAGCGGCACACGGGAGGAGATCGACACAGGAGAGGATGCCACGGCCCGGCCGGTCCTCCCGTGCGCCGATTCCCTCCCCTGCGCAACCCCTTCCGCGACGCGGGCGCCCTTCCTAGGCTCGGCCGCACGACGGGCGACGTGGGGAGCGACGATGAGTCTCGGTGGAATGATGCGACTGGCCCTGAGCGGAGCGGCGCTGGTCAACGGCGTCCCGCATACCGTGAGCGGGCTGCGCGGGCAGCGCTTCCCGACCCCGTTCGCCGACCCGCCGGGGCAGGGGCTGTCGTCGCCCGTGGTGAACGTCGCCTGGGGCATGTCGAACCTCGCGCTCGGCGCGTGGCTGCACCGAGGCACGCGGTGGAGGTCGGAGCGCATCGCATTCGCGGTCGGCGCCGTCGGCATGGGGCTGCTGCTCGCGCGCTTCTTCGGCGCGAACCCGCGCCTCGGCGCGCGGAAGCGCTGATCAGAGCTTGCGCAGCAGCACGCTCTCCACGGCGTGGGAGGCGGACTTGCGAAGGACGAGCGTCGCGCGGTGCCGGGTGGGCAGCACGTTGGCCTCGAGGTTCGGCAGGTTGATGTCGTTCCAGTAGCCGAGCGCCGTGGTCACGGCCTCGTCGTCGCTCAGCTCGGCGAAGACGCGGAAGAACGAGTTCGGGTCGCTGAAGGCGGCATGCCGGAGGGCGAGGAAGCGCCCGACGAACCACGACTCGATGTCGGCGGTGTCGGCGTCGACGTAGATGGAGAAGTCGAACAGGTCGCTGACGGCCACGTCATTCGGGGCCGGCGGTGGTTGCAGCACGTTCAGTCCCTCGACGATCACCACGTCGGGGCGGCGGACCGTCACGTGCGCGTCGGGGACGATGTCGTACTTGACGTGCGAGTAGAACGGCGCGCGCGCCTCGACCGCCCCGCTCTTGACCTCGGTGAGGAACTTCACGAGCGCGCGGCGGTCGTAGGACTCGGGGAAGCCCTTCCGGGCCATCAGCCCCCGCCGCTCCAGTTCGGCGTTGGGGTAGAGGAACCCGTCGGTGGTGACGAGCTCCACGCGCGGTGTGCCGGGCCACCGGCTGACGAGCTCGCGCAAAAGGCGCGCGATCGTCGACTTGCCGACCGCGACCGACCCCGCGACACCGATGACGAAGGGCGTGGTGGTGTCGGCCTCGCCGAGGAACGCGCTCGTCTCGGCGCCGAGACGCTTCGTGGCCTGGGCGTACAGCGACAGCAGCCGCGACAGCGGCAGGTAGACCTCGGCGACTTCGGCCATGTCGAGCCGGTCGCCGAGCCCGCGCAGCTGCACGACCTCGGTCTCGGTGAGCGGCTGCGGGATGCCCGAGGCCATGCGCGCCCAGTCGTCGCGCGCGATCTCCTGGTACAGCGAGAGGGCCAGGTCGGTGGTCGCTTCGTCGACGGACATGGCGCTCATCGTAACCACCCCGGGCCGCGCGACCCCGCGGCAGCCGCCCCGCGCCGTCACAACTCCTCCGATCTCGGCCCCGACCCCCGCGAAAGCGGCGATCCGGGGCGCTGCGGCCCCGATTCTGAGGAGTTGCGCCGCGCCGCCCGTCCCGAACTCCTGCAGAACCGTCCCGGCACCGCCGAAAACGGCACTCTCCGACGCCTGCGCGCCGATTCTGCAGGAGTTGCGGACGGCGACCCGCCGGTCACCCGCCCGCTAGCCTGAACCCGTGCGCCTCGGAGTCCTCGACATCGGCTCGAACACCGTTCACCTGCTCGTCGCCGACGTCCAACCCGGGGGTCGCCCCCTGGGCACGACCAGTCGCCGCACCGTGCTGCGCCTCACGCGCTACCTCGCCCCCGACGGCTCGATCACCGAGGAGGGCGTGACCGCCCTCGTCGACGCCGTCGCCGAGGCACGCCGGGTCGCCGCCGACGAGAAGGTCGAGGAGCTCCTGGCCACCGCGACCTCCGCCGTCCGCGAGGCGACGAACGGCTCCGAGGTCATCGCACGCCTCGAGGCCGCGCTCGGCGAACCCCTGCAGGTGCTCGGCGGCGAAGCCGAGGCGCGCTACACCTTCCTCGCGGTCCGCCGCTGGTTCGGCTGGTCGGCCGGGCAGATCCTGCTGTTCGACATCGGCGGCGGTTCGCTCGAGATCGCGGCCGGGTCCGACGAACTGCCCGAAGCCGCGGCATCCGTCCCCCTGGGCGCCGGGCGCATGACGGTGCAGTTCATGCCCGACGACCCGCCCGGCGAGGCCGCCGTCGAGCGCCTCCGCGCCCACGCTCGCGACACCCTCGAGCCGGTGATCGGCCGCTTCCGCGCCCTCGACAAGCCCGACCACGTGGTGGGGTCGTCGAAGGCGATCCGGTCGCTGGCGAAGCTCGCCGGATACCCCGCCCCCGGCTGGACGGGGAGCGAACGGATGCTGCTCCCCCGCGCCGCACTGGCGTCGTGGATCCCGCGGCTCGCCCGCATTCCCGCGAGCGCGCGTCAGGAGCTTCCCGGCATCACCGCCGACCGCACGTTCCAGATCGTCGCCGCCGCTGTCGTGCTCGACACGGCCATGTCGATGCTGAAGATCGACGAGCTCGAGATCTCGCCGTGGGCGCTTCGCGAGGGCGTGCTGCTGCGCTACATCGAGTCGCTGTCGTGGAGCGCCACGCCCGCGGACGCCGGTGCCTGACGCTCAGCCGCAGTTGGCGAGGTCGGTCTCGGCGAGCGGCTCGCCCTCGGGGATGACGTAGGTCACCCACAGCACGACCGGAACGTCCCCCTCGTTGACGCCCTGGTGGACGTACTCGGCGCCCTCGATGATCGCCTCGCCCGCCTCGTACACGCGCACACCGTCGGGGTGGGTCGGGGCGTAGTGGGTGAGCGCGCCCTCCTTCACCACGGCGATCAGCTGGCCGGCGTGGCAGTGCTCGCCGGTGCCGGCACCGGGCTGCAGGGTGATCTCGCGGAAGGTCACCCCAACCCCGTCGGCGCCCGGGGCGACGGCGACCTCGACGGGCTCGTCGATGTCTCCGGCGGCGATGTCGACCGCCGAGACCGAGGGGACGACGGATGCCTCGGGTGAAGCCTCCACCGACATGCTCGGCGTGTCGGCCATGGTGGAGCCGGTGGTGCTTGCGGTCATGCCGTCGGCGGCGCAGCCGCCCAGGGCGAGGGTGAGGGCGGCGAGGCACGCGAACGCGAGGGCGTGTGCTCCGCGCCGATGCGGGGTGTGTCGGGTCACTCCTTGACCGTAGCGCGCGCCCCGATCGCCCGCATCACCGCGTACAGCACGAGCCCGACCGCAAGTGCGATGGCGCCGAACAGCCACACCCGCGGGCTCTGCTGCGTGAGCAGCAGGATGCACGAGAGCACCGCGGCGACGGGAACCCACGTCCAGACCCGGAAGTGACGGTGCTCGACCCGGTCGCGCCGCAGCACCAGCACGGCCACGTTGGTCGAGATGAACACGACGAGCAGCAGCAGCACCACGGTCTCGGCGAGGGTGGCGAGGTCGCCGAGGAGCGTGAGTGCGGCGGCGATCGCCGCCGTCGCGACGATCGCGACCCACGGGGTCTTCCGGCCGGGCAGCACACGGGCGAGCGCGCGGGGCAGGAGTCCGCGATCGGCCATACCGTACGCGAGCCGGCTCGACATGATCGAGGTCAGCAGCGCTCCGTTGGCGATGGCGATCAGCGCGATGATGCTGAAGATCACGGCGGGAAGCGGCACCCCGGTGGCCTCGAACACCGCGAGAAGCGGACCGGATGACGCGGCGAGCTCGTCCGCGGGAAGCGCGGCGGCACTCGCCATCGCCACGAGCACGTACACGATTCCGGCGACGGCGAGCGAGCCGAGCAGGGCGATCGGGTACGACCGGGAGGGGTTCTTCAGCTCCTCGGCGACGTTCGCCGAGGTCTCGAATCCGACGAAGGAGTAGTACGCGATGATGGCCGCCGCGAGGGTCGCGAGCGCTGGGTTCACGCCTGCGGGGAACTCGCCGACCCGCGAGAGGTCGCCGCCCCCGCCGCCGAGCATGAGGCCGACGGCGACGACGATGAGCGCGAGTCCCGACACCTCGATGATCGTCATGACGATGTTCCCGGTCATCGATTCGCGGATGCCCCACATGTTCACCAGCGCCAGCACCGCGATGAGCCCGATCGCCGCGACGGGCGGCGCGATCGGCACGAACGCCGAGAGGTAGTCGCCGGCGAAGGCGAGCGACAGGCCCGCGACGCTGACGACACCCGCGGCGAGCATGCTGAATCCGACGAGGAACGACACCACCGGCTTCTTGTACGCCTTCTCGGCGAAGTAGGCCGAACCGCCTGCCCGCGGATACTTGGTGACGAGTTCGGCGTACGATCCCGCGGTCAGGAGGGCGAGTCCGAGCGCGACGGCCAAGGGAATCCACGTGGCGCCGCCCACTTCAGCGGCCAGCACGCCCATGAGCGCGTAGATCCCCGCGCCCAGCACGTCGCCGAGCACGAAGAGGAACAGCAAGGGGCCGGTGATGGCGCGGCGCAGCTTCGTGGCGTCGGGGGCGGGCTCGGTCGTGGCAGCGGGCGAGGCGGGGAGGTCCTGAGGCATCCGGACACCGTATGCAAGAGCGGATGCCGCGCGCCCGCCCCTTGACAAGTGGCCCGTTCGTTCAGGTTCCGGCCGGCGCGGCGCGCGCCCTGCACCTCCTGACTGCGCGCGTACGGGGTGACTGCGCGCGTACGGGAGGAGATCCGCACAGCGGAGGTCCCCACGCCGCATCACGACCTCACGTGTGCCGATCTCCTCCGGCGCGCGGCGCGCGGCGCGGGGAAGCGGCGCGCGTGCGCGGCGCGCGACACGGGTAAGCCGACGCGCGCGCTACAGCGCCAGGCGGTCCCGCACGACGTCGGCGAGCTGCTCGGCGTGACGGCGCGCAGTCGCCTCGTCGGCGGCCTCGACCATCACGCGCACGAGCTGCTCGGTTCCGCTCGGGCGAAGGAGCACCCGGCCCGAGTCGCCGAGCTCGGCGGCCGCCGCCGCGACGGCCGCCTGGACGCCCTCGTCGTCCGCGGCACGCGAGCGGTCGACATCCTTCACGTTCACGAGGATCTGCGGGTAGACCGTCATGATCGACGCGAGCTCGGCGAGCGACTTGCCGGTCCGGGCCATCTCCGACACCAGCTGAAGGCCGGTGAGGAGGCCGTCGCCGGTCGTGGCGTAGCGGCTCATGATGACGTGGCCCGACTGCTCTCCGCCGAGAGAGTAGCCGCCCTCGTTCATCGCCTCGAGCACGTAGCGGTCGCCGACGGCGGTCTGGAGCACGCGGATGCCGTGGTCGGCCATCGCGCGGTGCAGGCCCAGGTTGCTCATCACCGTCGCGACGAGGGTGTTGCGCGCGAGCGCGCCGCGCTGCTTCATCGCCACCGCGAGGATGGCCATGATCTGGTCGCCGTCGATGACGTTGCCGTCGGCGTCGACGGCGAGGCAGCGGTCGGCGTCGCCGTCGTGGGCGATGCCGAGGTCGGCCCCGGCGTCACGGACGGCCGCGGCCAGCTGCGACAGGTGCGTCGAGCCCACGCCGTCGTTGATGTTCAGTCCGTCGGGGTCGGCGCCGATGACGGTCACGCGCGCGCCGGCGTCGCGGAACGTCTCGGGCGAGACCCCCGAGGCCGCGCCGTGCGCGCAGTCGAGCACGACGTGGATGCCGTCGAGCCGGTGTTCGAGCGAGCCGAGCAGGTGCACGACGTAGCGGTCTTCGGCGTCGGCGAACCGGCGGATGCGGCCGACCCCGGCGCCGGTGGGCTGGAGCTTGTCCCACTCCATCGCCGACTCGATGCGCTGCTCGACGACGTCGGGCAGCTTCACGCCGCCGCGGGCGAAGATCTTGATGCCGTTGTCGGGCGCGGGGTTGTGCGACGCCGAGACCATCACGCCGAAGTCGGCGTCGATGTCGGCGATGAGGAACGCCGCGGCAGGCGTGGGCAGCACGCCGGCATCGAAGACGTCGACCCCGGATGACGCGAGCCCGGCCTGCACGGCTGCGGAGAGGAACTCCCCCGAGACCCGCGGGTCGCGCGCGACGACGGCCGTGAGCCGCTTGCCCGCGGCGCGACGCGCCTCGGCGGTACGGCCCTGGCCCAGGACGACCGCGGTCGCCTGGGCCAGGGTGAGCGCGAGATCGGCGGTGAGGGGGCCGTTAGCCAGCCCCCGCACCCCATCCGTGCCAAAGAGCGGCATACGGGTGGAGCTTTCCGCGATCAGCGCTTGGAGTACTGCGGAGCCTTGCGGGCCTTCTTCAGACCGGCCTTCTTGCGCTCGATGACGCGGGCGTCGCGCGAGAGGAAGCCGGCCTTCTTCAGGGTCGGGCGGTTGTTCTCGGCGTCGATCTCGTTCAGCGCACGAGCGATGCCGAGGCGCAGCGCGCCGGCCTGACCCGAGGGGCCACCACCCGAGATGCGGACGATGACGTCGTACGCGCCGGTGAGGTTCAGCACCGTGAAGGGGTCGGTGATCAGCTGCTGGTGGAGCTTGTTCGGGAAGTAGTCCTCGAACGTGCGGCCGTTGACCGTGATGGTGCCCGAGCCCGGGACGAGGCGCACGCGGGCGATGGCCTGCTTGCGGCGGCCCACGGCCGAGCCGGGGACCGAGAGCACGGGGCGCTCGACGGCGGCAGCGGTGGTGTCGACCGGGGTCTCGGTCGAGAAGTTGGAGTCGGTGTTGATGGGATCGATGGAGTCGGAGATCTTCGCCACGAGTCTGTCCTTAATGTGTGCGGCGCTTACTGGGCGACCTGGTCGAAGGTGTACGTCTTGGGCTGCTGCGCGGCGTGCGGGTGCTCGGCACCGGTGTACACCTTGAGCTTGGACAGCTGGGCACGGCCGAGGCTGTTCTTGGGGAGCATGCCGCGGACGGCCTTCTCCACCGCGCGCACCGGGTTCTTCTCGAGAAGCTCGGTGTAGGGAACGGCCTTCAGGCCGCCCGGGTAACCCGAGTGACGGTAGGCCATCTTCTGCTCGCGCTTGTTGCCGGTGAGGGCGACCTTGTCGGCGTTGACGATGATGACGAAGTCGCCGGAGTCGAGGTGGTTGGCGAAGCTCGCCTTGTGCTTGCCGCGCAGGAGCGCGGCGGCGTGCGAGGCGAGGCGGCCGAGAACGACGTCGGTGGCGTCGATGACCAGCCAGTCACGCTGGATCTCGCCAGCCTTGGGAGTGAAAGTACGCGTCACAGTAGTGCTGCTTTCTTGATCGAACGGAGTGGTTCGTGAATCCCGCTCCGGTGGTCGTTCACCCGGAAGGATGCCGGGGAACAGGCCGGTGGAGGGCTCACGTTCGCGGTGCGCTGCCAGCAGACGACGCACCAAAGAGACAGCTTACGTCATCCGGATGCCACGGCCAAACCGCCCGCCCCACCCGCGAGGGTGCACTCCCCACCCGCGAGGGCACTCCTAGTTCTCGCTGCGCGCGAGGTGGACCTCGTCGTCGTCGGCCGGCTCCGCGGCATCCGATTTCTGTACCCCGTTCTCAGAGACCTCGCCGGCCGCGACGGGACGGCCGGTGAGACGCGACGAGACGCGCCGGAGCCACGACGGCTCGTGGACGACACCCGCGGAAGGTTCTTCCACCTCGAGCCCGTGGTACTCGCCGATCTGGTCGACGAACTGCGCGCGCGCCGCCCGCTCGTACGCCCGCCGCTCGCGGGTGAAAGCGACGACGGTCGACCAGCACATCAGGAGCATGACGACGCTGAAGGGCAGCGCGATGATGATCGCGGCGGTCTGGAGGGCCTGGAGTCCCCCAGTCAGGAGGAGCGCGCCGGCGAGCACCGCGGTGGTGAGGGTGAAGAAGACGCGCACCCAGCGGCGCGGCGTGATGTCACCGCCCGTGGCGATCATGCCCATGACGAGGGCCCCCGAGTCGGCCGAGGTCACGAAGAAGATCGTGATGAGCAGCAGCACGCCGGCGGTGAGCACCGGGGTGCCGGGGAGGAACTGCAGCAGCTGGAACAGCGCGGTGTCGACGTTGACCGAGCCGTCGGGTCCGGTCAGGGCGCCGGGCTGCGTCAGCTCGAGGTAGATCGCCGACCCGCCCAGCACCGCGAACCACAGCAGCGTCACGAGCGTCGGCACGATGATGACGCCCATCACGAACTGACGCACGGTGCGGCCCCGCGAGATGCGGGCGATGAAGATGCCGACGAAGGGTGCCCAGGCGATCCACCACCCCCAGTAGAAGGAGGTCCAGCTGGCCTGCCACGACTCCCCCGCCTCGCCCTGGAAGGCGGTCACGTTGAAGGAGAGCCCGACGAAGTTCTGGATGTAGTTGCCGATCGACTGCACCCATTCGCGCAGCAGGAACTCGGTCTGCCCGAAGACGAGCAGATAGAGGACGAGGATGCCGGCGAGGATGAGGTTGAACGATGACAGCCACTTCATTCCGCGGGTGACGCCCGAGAGCACGGAGATGAGCACGAGCACCGAGATGACGCCGATGATGGCGAGCTGGATCGGTTCGCTCGGCTCGATCAGGCCGGCGAAGTCGAGGCCGGCGGAGATCTGCAGCACGCCGAGTCCGAGCGAGGTGGCGACCCCGAAGAGGGTGCCGACGAGGGCGATGGCGTCGATCGCGTTGCCCCACCCACCGCGGACGCGATCGCCGAGGAGCGGCTCGAGGGCCCAGCGGATCGAGATCGGGCGCTTCCGGCGGTGGATCGCGTACGCGAGGCTCAATCCGACGATGACGTAGATCGACCACGCCTGCACGCCCCAGTGCAGGTAGGTCTGGCTGAGGGCCGCCTGCGCGAGCTGCTCGGGGGTGCCCGCGACGCCGGGGCGGGGCGAGACGAAGTGGCTGAGCGGCTCGCTCACGCCGTAGAACACCAGCCCGATGCCCATGCCCGCGGCGAAGAGCAGCGAGAACCACGCGCCGAGCGAGAACTCGGGCTTGTCGTCGTCGCGGCCGAGCCGGATGTCGCCGAACCGGCTGAAGCCGAGGAACAGCGCGAACGCGACGAAGAACGCCGCGATGAGCACGTAGTACCAGTTGAAGGCGTTGACGATGGTCGTCTGGATGGTGCCGAACGACGCCTCCGCGAGGTCGGGAGCGAGCAGCGCGAAGGCGCTGAACGCCAGGGCGATCGTCGCGGCGGGCCAGAAGACCCATCGCTTGATGGTCGAGTGCCGGGCGGGGTCGGCCGTCATGGCCTTTCGGGTGTCAGCCATCCGTCCAGGCTAACGAGGCCGGCGCAGGGGTCGCGAATCGCGGGGGGTGGGGTCATGCGGCATCCGTGTGCGGGAGGACGACTGCGACTCCCCAGCCCTCACCCGGCGACGACCAGGTGCTCGCCGTCGGCGGGCAGCGTCGGCGACCCGGCGACGGCGAACGCCATCGGCACACCCTGCCCCGTCCAGACCGACGGGCGGTCCATCAGCTGAGCATGCACGTGCGGCTCGCTCGTGTTGCCCGAGTTCCCGCACCGCGCGATGACGTCGCCCGCGCGCACCCGATCGCCCACGCCGACCGCGACCGACCCGCGCTGCAGATGGGCGACCACCGCGCACACACCGTCGTCGCCGCGGATGACCACGTGATTGCCGAGGATGAAGCGCGCACCGCCGAGCTCTCGCAGCATCCCCTCGATCATCATGTAGACGAAGGCGGGCATGCTCGAACGGGATCGGTGATCGCGCTGTCCGTCGACGCGGCGCACCACGGTGCCGTCGATCATCGCGAAGACCGGCGCGCCGAAGGCGGGGTAGTCGGCGGGCGGCCGCATGGCCGGACCCTCACCGAAGGCGGGGCGGGCGCCGTCGGCGGGTTCGCTCACGAGGTCGATCGCGTAGGCCTGCCCCCACGCGCGGACGCCGTGGCTCGGCACCTTGGTGGCGGGGCTGTTGACCGCCAGCCATCGTCCGCGCACCGGCGGGCTCACCGTCATCCGCTCTCTCTCGGGCAGCAGCCGCGGCGCGAGCACCGAGAGCAGGATGCACAGCACCGCGACGACCACGGCCGGGAGCGCGAGGGCGGCGAGCACCGAGAGGGCGCCGCGCACGATGGGGGCGTCGACGTCCCGGAGCAGGAGGGAGGAGATCCCGAGCAGGATGAGCACCGCCGCGGCCGGGTAGTACAGCACGCCCCGCACGCGGTACAGGGCGAGGATGACGCGGGTCACCGCTCCGCCCCCGCGATGACGACGAGGAGCGGGACCACACGGGCGGCTGGAACCTCGTAGCTGCCCCGACCGCTCTGGCGCACCCAGCCCGCCGCGACGAGTTGGCGGAGATGATGATGCAGTTGACCGGTGGTGCCGAGGTCGTCGAGCGCGGCGAGTTCGGCGGTCGTGTGGGTGCCGGCGAGGATGTGCCTCAGCAGCTCGATGCGAACCGGATGCCCCAGGGCGGCGAGGGTGGCAGCCTGAGCGGTCCACTCCGTATCGATGAGCCCGTCGGTGCCGACCGCCTGCTGCCAGACGACGTCGCCTCCGCCGGGGAGGCGGACCGCGCCGACGAGCATCACCGCGCCCTCGGCCGTCTCGGGGTGGGCGGCGAGGCGCGACTGCAGTCCGTGGAGCGCCCAGAAGGTCTCGGGGTCGAGCGCGTCGACGGGGGTGCGACCGTGTGGGGTGGTCGGGGTCTCCGCACCGCGCGATTCGAGGGCGGCGAGCCGGCCGGCGAGCGCGGCGACCTCCTGGCGGAGGCTGTCGAGGGGACTGTCCATGGCGACTATTGTACGTTCTTACGTAATTGCGTTTTATACGCGGTGTCCCCGCGTTGGGGTCGTGCAGGCTGGACAGGCGCGCGACCTGCGAAATCCCGACATCAGGGGGCGGGGTGACGCCCGTCCGGCACGAACGGCAGGGACGCGTCGATGATGCGCTGCAGCAGCGCGACCGGGGTCGACCGGCGCGCGACGCCCTCGTTCCCCACAACCGCGGTGAGGTCGTCGGCGTAGGCCTCGACCGCTCGGTCGGCGTCGGCGACCCGGTTTGAGGACGCCGTGTCGCCGACGGGGGTTGCGACCAGATCGGCGCACCGGCGGATCGCTTCGGCGAGCGCGCCGCGCGCCTCGAGCCCGACCGCCGCGTCGCCCTCCCGGTCGAGGGCGTAGAGGACGTCGGCGAGGTCGCGGCTGTAGAACGCGGTGCGCTCGAGCGCGCGCAGCCGCTGGAGGTTCTCCACTTTCTCGGCGCGGCGGCGTCGCCCCCGCGGATTGCCGCGCAGGCTCTCGTCGGCCTCGTGCACCTCGTCGTGGACGTCGGCGATCACGGCGTCGAGGCCCGCGTCTGGCTGAGACACCTCCGCGGCGTCGATGTTCCCCTCCGCCGCCCGGTCGGCAAGCACCCGCAGCAGGTCGGCGATATCGTCACGCAGCTCCGACAGTCTCGCCCCCGCAGTGTCGAGGTAGACCGGCGGCAGGATCGCGTAGTTGACGACCACGCCGATCAGCACGCCGAACGCCACCGTGACGAGGTACGACACCGAGAAGTCGTCGGCCTGCGAGCCGCTGAGAAGCAGCACGAACAGCGCGGCGATCGCCACCCACTCGCGGCCGACCCCCAGTGCGCGGATGCCGCCGATGATCACCCCGATCGCGATGATGAGCGCGAGTGTCAGCACGGCGGGGAGCCCCGCGAACAGGGCGGCGATCCCGAGCAGGCCGAGACCGACACCGACGGCGAGGCCGAGCATCGCCTGTGCACCCGACCGCGCCGACGCGGCCACGGTCGGGTACATGCTCACCAGCACGCCGAGCGGCGCGTAGTACGAATACTGATCCTGGGTCGGCAGCAGCGGCGCGAGCACCCAGGCCAGAGCGCACGCGACGGCCGTCTTTGCGGCCATGAGAAGCCGCGCGGACGAGGTCATCTCGCTCCACCATCGGGCCGAGACCTGGGTGACGCGCTCAGCCATGGGTGTCTCCCTCCGGGGCCGGGACGGTGGGGCCGTGCTGCTCGCGACTGTAGGTGAGCGCGAGGGCTCGCTCAACGGCCTGCCCGATTCCCCGGGGACGGGTATTCTCCCCCCACGCCCCGCCCCCCTCCTCGGGCGCGGCCCTCGCCCCGACCTCGCGCTCGCGCCCGCGCGCCCACCCCTTCCACGCGAGCCCACCCCTTCCGCCCGCCGTTAAAGGGTGGGCTCGGGAGGAAAGGGCGGGCTCGGCGGGGAGGTGGGCTCGGGGCGGGGGCGGTCCGGGTGAGAGGTGGGCTCCCCCGGGGGGGTGCGCAAGACTCGCGCCCAGTTCAAGCGTGGCCCGGCCGCGCCCGTGCGGGTACTCCGGCGAGGGCCCCCCACTTCAGGCGTCCTCCGCGCGCCCCGACCTCGAGCCGCGAGCCCACCCCTTCCGCGCGAGCCCACCCCTTCCGCCCGCCGCTAAAGGGTGGGCTCGGTAGGAAAGGGTGGGCTCGGCGGGGAGGTGGGCTCGGGGCGGGGCTGGGCCGGGAGAAAGGGCGCGCCGGAGGGAGGCCTACGACTCGCGCTCGACCGCGAGCCAGAGCTCGGCACGACCCGACTCGCCATCGTCCGAACGCTCGTGCACTGCGAGGATCTCGGGCGCCGCGACCGTGCGATACGGGTGCGAGGGGAACCACTCGCCGTACGCGTCTGCCCACACCTGCTGCAGCGCGTCGAAGAACCCGGTCTCGGCGACGACCTCGAAGACCACCCAGGTGTGGGCGGGCACCTCGACGACGTCGAAGGAATCCGGGATGCCGCCTGCCGGCCGCCGGGTCGCGACGCCGTAGACGTAGTGGAACTCGCTGCCGTCGGCGCGATCGGGGGCGAAGTCGGTCGACGCCGAGAAGGGCCCCGCCGGCTTGGTCCCGTCGCGAAGCGCGGCCAGCTCGTCGGCGGTGGAGGCCGGCAACGACCGGTGGAAGGCGATCATGTCGGGGTTCGGTCCCCGGTAGACCAGTGGAATGCGGGCGCCCGGGCCGACGATGCGGAACGGGTCGAGGTCGATGATGCGGTGGCGCATGGGGGCGCTCCCTTCGATCGTGAGGCGCAGCCGCAGGCGCGCCTGGAGGAAAGGATGGCACCGGGTCGGCGTGCCTCGTCAGGGGTCATGCCGTGCACCGAAACGAACGCGCGACGGAAGGCATCCGTCGAGCCGTAGCCGTAGCGTACGGCGACGTCGATGAGCGGCTCACCCGCGACGACGGCCGCGGCGGCGACGCTCATCCGGCGCCGCCGGACGTATTCCGACAGCGGCATCCCCGCGAGCGACGAGAACATCCGACGGAAGTGGTACTCCGATGTGAGGGCGGCGCGTGCGAGCGCGGCGACGTCGATCTCGCCGTCGAGGTTCTTCTCGATGAGGTCGATCGCGGTGTTCCAGCGCTCGAGCATTGCCGCCCGCCCTTCCCGTGTCATCCTGCCGACCGGGTGGCCGACGTGTCGAGCGTAGGAAGGGCGGGTGGCGTCACGCCCGACAATCGGTGCCCGGCCCGGTCGCCCCGTCCGCCCGCGAGGGTGCACACCCCACCCGCGAGGGTGCACTCCCCACCCGCGGGGTGCACTCCCAGCGGCAGCGCGGCGGCCTGGCCCGCGTACGATCGGCCCAGACGAGGACGATCCGACGCGAAACGTACGCGTCTCGACCGAATCTCCGCGCCCCGGCGGACGGAGAAGGTGGCGCGCGACGCGGCAGCGCCAGGCGGCGGGGGGTGCACACCCCGCGGCAGCGCGGCGCCGGGGCGCGCGTACGATCGGCCCAGACGAGGACGATTCGACGCGAAACGTACGCGTCTCGGCCGAATCTCCGCGCGCCGACGGGCCCAGGAAGCGGGCCGCGGGGGTGCGCGCTACGCGCGAGGCGCGCCGGCCACCAGCCGGTCGCCGACCCACGCCACCGGCAACCCGTCGATCACTCCCCCGACGAAGCGCCCCTCGTCGTCGGCGTTGCGGAACGCGAAGAGCAGCCACTGCCCGTCCGAGCGCCGACGCAGCAACCTCCCGACATACAGCCGCTCGTCGGTCACCGGGTAGGCCGCATCCACGTCGAACGGTCCGAGCACGCTGTCGGCGTTGATCGCCCACGTGCCTCCGCCGCCCGGCTCCCCCGCCCGTGACGGCATCGCGTGCTCGCGGCCGCACGAGAAGATGAGCACCGGCCGCCCGTCGATGACCTCGACCTGCGTCACCTCGAGCTGTCCGAACCCGTGCTCGCTCGGCGCGCTGAGCGGAGGCCGCAGCTCCCACGAGCGGAGGTCCGGCGACCAGGCGTGCCCGATCACCCCGCGCCCGAACGCCGGGCCCTCGGTCGCCCGCGCCGTGACATACATGTGCCACCCGTTCCCCTCCGGGTCGGGGAACACCCACGGGTCGCGGAACGCCTCGTCGTGCCAATCGCCCGTCTCGAGCGTCTCGTACCAGGGCGCCGCGGCCGAGGCCACCGGGCCGGCCGCCTTGGTCCACGTCAACAGATCGCGCGAGGTCGCGTACCCGATCCGCTGGACGTTCTTCCCCCCGGCATCCAGCGACGACCCCGTGTAGAAGAGGTACCAGGTGCCGTCCGGGTGACGCACCACCGAGCCGGTCCACGTCGCCAGGTCATCGAACGCCGGCGGGTCGGAGTGCACGAGCGCGTCGGCCACCTGCGTCCAGGACTGCAGGTCGGTCGAGACCGCGTGCCCGATCGCCGCCCGGTAGTGCCGCGCGTCGGGGTCGCCGAGCGCCCGCGACGCGTAGAGGAAGAACAGGTGGTACTGCTCCCCGTCGTCGGCGAACCAGAAATCCCACACCCATGAACCGGGCAGATCGAACACAGCAGACCTTTCAGAAGCATCGGGAGAAACGTCGAGCAGACCCGAGACGGCGGCGCGCGTCATCCCTTCACCCCGCTCGCGGCGATCGACGACACGAACGCGCGCTGGAACACCAGGAACACGATGAGTACCGGCAGGGTGATGAGGGAGGTGTACGCCATGACCTCGCCCCAGGCGGTGTTGAGCTGGAAGAAGTACTGCATGCCGACCATCACCGGTCGCAACTCCTCCTTCTGCACCACCATGAGGGGCCAGAGGTACTGGTTCCACGCCGGCAGGAACGTCAGGATCGCCACCGTCGCGAACGCCGGGCCCGAGAGGGGCACGATGATCCGCCGGTAGATGGTGAACCAGCCCGCCCCGTCGATGCGGGCCGCCTCATCGAGCGACTTCGGGATGGTGGAGAAGTACTGCGTGAAGAGGAAGATCGAGAAGGCGTTGGCGATGAACGGCACGATCTGCACTTCGTAGGTGTTGAGCCATCCGAAGTCGTACTTCAGCACCCCGCCCTCGATCACCAGCGTCGGCAGCTGGGCGACCCAGTAGACCATCGGCACCGCGATCGTCTCGAAGGGCACGATCAGGGTCGCGATGATGATCGCGAGCACGACGAACCGGCCCCGCCACGCCAGGCGCGACAGCGCGAAGCCCGCCATGGAGTTGACGATCAGCCCGAGCCCCACCGTCAGCACGGTGACGAGCACCGAGTTGAACAGGAACTGCGCGACCGGCACCCGGTCGAACACCCCGAAGTAGTTGTCGAGGCTGATGTCGCCGACGGGGAGGAACGCCATCGGCGAATCGATGTCCTGCAGGATCTGCGCGTCGGGCTTCAGGCTCGAGACGAACATGAACACGAGCGGGAAGAGGAAGATCACCGCGAACACCGACATGGCGGCGTAGAGGAAGATCTTCCCGGTGCGCCGGCGCCGCTTCTCGCTGGCGTCGGTTCGATACCGAGCGGATGCCGCGGCGCGGCCCTGCACCCCGGTGTCGGGGCGGCTACGGGTGTCGGTCATGTCAGTCCTTCTCCCTCGTCAGGCGCCGCTGGATGAGGGCGATGATGAGCACCGCGACGAAGAAGATCAGCGAGATGGCGGCGGCGTAGCCGATCTCCTGCTGCTCGTAGCCCTTGCGCACGGCGTAGTAGACGATCGTGGACGTGCTGTTCACCGGCCCGCCCTGGGTCATGACGTCGATCTGCACGAACAGGCCGAGCGCCGCGATGGTGATGGTGACGAGGACGAACACCATGGTGGGGCGAAGGCCCGGCCAGGTGACGCTGACGAACTGGCGCCAGGGCCCGGCGCCGTCCATCTTCGCCGCCTCGTAGAGCTCTTCGGGGATGGTCTGCAGCCCCGCGAGCCAGATGATCATGTGGAACCCGACGGCCTGCCAGATCGACAGCACGATGATCGCGCCGAGCGCGGTCTGCGGGTTGTTGAGCCAGTCCATGCCCGACCACGCCCCGAAGGTGATCGTGTCGATCATGGAGTTGATGAGGCCATTGGGCTGGTAGAGGAAGCGCCACAGGATCGACACCACGACGATCGAGGTGACGACCGGGATGAAGAAGATCACCCGGAAGGCGGTGACCCCTCGCATCCGTCTGTTGACGAGGATCGCGAGCAGCAGGCCGAGGCCCGCCTGCACGGGAACCACGACGAGGGCGAAGAGGAACGTGTTCCACACCGACTGCACGAACACGCCGTCGGCGGTGAACGCGCGGACGAAGTTGTCGAGCCCGACGAAGCGCGGCGGGTTGGGTGAGATGAGGCGGGCGTTGGTGAACGACAGGGTGAAGGCGAGGATCACCGGGATGATGAGGAACAGCACCAGCAGGATGCCGGCGGGTGCCATCATCGCCAGGCCCGCCCAGGTCTCTCGACCCTTCGTGGTGCGGAAGCGGCGGGTCGCGCGCTGAGGTGTCTCGGCCGCGACCGTCGGAGGCGTGACAGTCATGAGAAGTCTTTCCCGAGGCGTGCGGGCGGGAAGCGGCGGCTCCCCGCCCGCACGGTCAACGAGTGATCAGAAGCCGTAGCCGTCGTTGGATTCGATGTTGGCGTCGATCTCCTGCACGGCCCGGTCGAGGGTCTCCTGAACGGGCGCGCCGTTCATGATGTCCTTCGCCGCGGTCTCGAACGTGGTGGAGATCACCGCGTACGCCGGGGTCTCGGGTCGGAGCACCGCGTACTCCTGCGAGAGCTCGACGAAGGGGCGGAGCATCCCGTCGGTGCCGAAGTACTCCGACGCCTCGGCCGCGCTCTCGGTGGCGGGGATCACGATCTGCTTGTCGGCGAACTCGGTGATGTACTCGTCCTGGAAGCTGAACTCCAGGTACTCGCGGGCACCCTCGACCTCCTCGCAGGTGGACGAGATGGCCCACTGCCACGAACCGCCGCCGATCTTCGGGCCGTTGCCGAGGTCGGGCGGGGGCAGGATCACGAGGTCGTCGCCGATGGCCTCGACCGAGGCGAGGGCGTTCCAGACGCCGGTGTAGCTGAGGGCGACCTCGTCGTCGACGAACTCCTGGTTGCCGACCGTGCCGCTGTTGCTGGCGAGGCCGTCGGCGAAGAGTCCCTGGAACCACTCGCCCCAAGCGATCGCCTCGGGTCCGTTGAGGGCGCCGTCGGCGCTCAGCATCGTGTCGCGGTCGATGAGGTCGCCGCCGAAGCTCTGCAGGAACGGCGAGTAGGCGTAGGGCCACCACTCGCCGGTGTCCTCGGCGCCGATGTCGATGGGCGTCTCGTAGCCGGCATCCTTCAGGGTCTGGAGGGCGCTGGTGAACTCCTCCGCCGTCCAGGGCTCCTCGATCGTGGGGATGCGGATGCCGTTCTCGGTGAGCACCGACTCCCGCGCGAAGATCGACAGCGCAGCATCCCAGTAGCCCGCGGAGTAGATCTCGTCGTTCCAGACACCCACCGCGGTCGGCAGGAGCGAGTCGGTGATCTCGGTGGAGATCCCGAGCGGCTGGATGTACTCCGCCCACGCCCAGTTGGGCATGATCGGGCCGTCGAGATCGAGCAGGCAGGGAAGATCTCCGGATGCCGCGGCGGCGACGATCGCGTCGTTGTAGGCGCCCTGCGGGAAGGACTCTTCCACGACCTCGTACTGGTCCTGCGAGGCGTTGAAGTCGGAGATGATCCGTTCGTAGACCTCGAGCTCCGCGGGGTTTCCCGCGGAGTGGGTCCACATCGTGATCTGGGTGCGACCGTCTTCGGTGGTGGTGCTGCCCTGGCCGGCCTGCCCGCAGCCGGTGAGGGCGAGGGCTCCGATGGCGCCGGCGGCAACAAATACCGGGACTGTTCTGCGCATCTGTGATTTCCTGTTCTGGTGATCGACCGCTACGTCGATCACCGATCGGGGACCGCTTCGGCGGTCGTTCGGTATCTCAAGTGGTCCGCCGTCGGCTCTGTTTGGCGACGTGCGCCGGCGGCGGGCCCACGGAGTCTCGCCTTATGACGGGACATTCCATGCGGTGCGTGGCGTCGCTGTCCCCATCCGCGCGGACGCCGAGCGCGACCTCCATCGCCCAGCGACCCATTTCGTAGTGGGGCAGAGCGACGGTGGTGAGGGGTGGGTCTTGTTCCGCGGCGACCAGCAGCTGGTCGTCGTAGCCCACGACCGAGAGGTCGTCGGGGATGCGGAGGCCTCGGGCGTGAGCGGCCAGGTACACCCCGACCGCCATGCGGTCGTTGAAGCAGAAGATTCCCGTGGGGCGCTGGTCGTCAGGCAGGTCGAGGAGGCGGTCGGCCGCTTCGCGGCCGCCGAAGGCGGTGGTCTCGCCGCGCACATGCAGGGCGGGGTCGATGGCGATGCCGGCCTCGGTGAGGGCCTGGACGTACCCCTCCTCGCGAAGGCCCGAGGCGATGGGCGGGTCGACAGTGTCGAGGTAGGCGATGCGGCGGTGCCCAGCCTCGATCAGCACGCGGGCGGCGGCGTAGCCGCCCTCCCGGTCGGCGGGAACGACGCTCGGGAACCCGCCGTGCTCGGGGCGGCAGTCGAGGAAGACCGAGCCGGCCGGCAGCGACTCGGGCACCTCGACGACGCGGTGCCACATGCACGCGTAGATCATCGCGTCGACCTGCTGGGCGCGAAGCGCCGAGATCGCGTCGCGCTCGACGTCCTGGTCACCGCCGGTGTCGACGAAGATCACGAGGTGGTCGTTCTCGCGTGCCGCGTCCTGCGCGCCGGCAAGCATGCGGCCGGCGAACGGCGTGGTGGCGATCTGGTCGGAGATGAGGCCGACCGTGCGGGTCTGGCGGGTGCGGAGACTCCGCGCCACTGAGCTCGGCGCGTAGCCGACGGCATCCGCGGCCTCCCGCACCCGGCGGCGGGTCGTCTCGGAGATGCGGGACTCGACGTCGTTCAGTACGAGCGACACCGTCGTCACCGACACGCCCGCCGCGGCGGCGACGTCGGAGATGCGGGGCCGGCTCATGTCACTCCATCGTGCGTGATAAATCGATTTATCAGATTATGCACGGCGGTACTCCGGCCGTCAACCCTTCCGCCATGTGCCCGTGGCTGCGGCTGCGGCGGGCGGGCCGGGGCGAGGCGGTATATCAGAATCCCGGATGACGCGGGCCGGCCGAACCCCTATGCCCGAAACGTCGAGCGCCCAAACCCGAAGGTTCCGACTCTTGCGCGGTCGCCGGCTCTACAGTCATGCCAGGAGGTTCCCGCCTCTCGCGTGCGACGCGCCCCCAGAACATGTGTCGCCGCCGCCCGTCCGCCCCGTCGGGCAACCCGCCGATGAATCCGAGAGGAATCCGTGTCGACGATCGCCACGCTCACCGTCAGGTGGATCGATGGCGCCGCGATGCCCTCCGGCAGGCCCGGTCGTCGCAGCCTTCCCCCGCTGCCGGCCGTTTAGCGCAGGCGCCGGGACTGCGATGCCCCCCGCCCTCGGTCCCGGCGCCTGCTCTCCTCCCTCGCCGCTCATCGGCGAGGTGAGAGCGCCGACCCGGAGACGTCATCATCCGGATCGGCGCTCGCTGCCCGGATCCCCCCATCCGGGCCGTTCTCAAGAGGCGCTGCGCCTCACTGAGCCATCGCCGCAGCGGCAGAGGATCGCGACGAGGCAGTAACGGCGCGGCTGCGCCCCACAGCGAGCCACACGCCGGTGACGGTGAGCCAGAACGGCATGCACACCCCCGGGAGACCGGGAACGCCGGTGACGAGGATCGCGCCCAGCGTGCCGACGCCGAAGAGCGCACTGAACCCGCCGAGCACCCGCGACACTTTTCTCTCGAAGAAGGCCATCCACGCGACGCCGAGGGCCGCGGCGATGGCGGCGGTCCACGAGATGTAGGCACCGAAGTCGGTGAGCATGTAGTAGACGAAGAGACCATCCTCCCCATACATGCCGGACTCGGGCCCGAGGTAGTTCGCCAGCGCGCCGCGCCACCCGTACCCGAGCGTGAGTGCACCGGCTGCGGCGATGAGTCCGCCGCTGACCAGCCGCGCGCCGGTGGAACGCGGCACCATCGCGTCGATGTGCCGCCGCCAGGACGCGACGAAGATCAGGAGGGCGATGATCGCCGCGAGCCCGGCGAAGTAGCCCACCCGGCCGAGGAACGGGTCGAGGCCCGCCATGTCGGCAGGTGTCACGGTATACCCCCGCCCCTCCGCCACAGCGGCGAGTTCACCATCGGGCCGGAGGTCGGTGGCGATGCTTCCGACGGTCCCCGCTACACCGGCGGCGCCGAGAGGGTGCCGGCGTCGCGGGCGGCCGTCGGCGCCTGGATGTCGGTCAGGGTGTAGCCCCGGTCGCTGCCGGTGACGCCGGTGACGGCGCCGGCGCTCTGCGCCGCCGCGCCACCCTCCGCCGCGCCGCCGTCCTCCGCCGCGCCGCCGTGGGAATCGTCGTGTCCCGCGTTCGACTCGGCCACCTGCCCCGACGCCGCCGACGACGGCGCATCGGGCGCGACGAGCGACGCCACGCCGAACACCAGCGCGAGCGCTCCCGCGTAGAGACCGAGCCGAACCGGGGCGTTCACGTCAGACGCGGGACGCCTGGTAGCCGGCCTCTTCGACCGCGGCGATGACGGCGGCGTCGTCGATGGCGTCCTCGGCCGAGACGACGAGCTTGCCGGTCTGGGCCGACACGTCGACGACGGTGAGACCGGCGATCTCGCTGACCTCTTCGCGGACCGACATCTCGCAGTGTCCGCAGGTCATTCCGGTAACGGCGTACTCGGTGGTGGTGCTCATGAAGTTCTCCTCGATACGTCTAGGGGGTATCCCTTGTGTTCGAGCATACCCCCTCCGCGTATCAGCGGGCCTCTAGCGCGCGAGCCCAAGAAAGGCCATCGCGCTCCGCTCCACCTCGCCGAGCTGCTCCGACGTCAGGCGCCCGACGCGCGTCGCGACGTTCGAGCGCCGGACCGTCGTCGGCTTGTCCACCATCACGTCGCTGTCCCGGTCAAGACCCGACAACCCGCCCGCAGAGATGCGAATCCGTAAGAGGGGAGCCTCCACCAGGTGACTCGTCAGCGGGAGAACGGTGACGGAATCCGTCCCCGCGAACGCGTCGTCCTGGAGGATCAGCGCGGGTCGCGGCTTGGACGCGTACACACCACCGGCGACCGTCCAGAGCTCACCACGAATCACTCCTCATCCCAAGGCGCCGCGACCGCTTCCACGAATGCCTGGTCGTCAGAGGAGCGGTCGACCTGAGCGACGAGAGCCGCCTGCCGTGCAGCCTCCGCCGCGAAGGCGGGCGTACGAACATCGGGCACCCACACCTGAACAGGACGGAACCCGCGCTCGCGCATACGGCGCCGGTACTCGCTCACTCGCTCTCTCACCGCCATCCACCCAGTGTTACATGTAACGCAAGGGGGAACAACAGTTATCCCCCCAGTACAAGCAGCCCGCCCCTGACACACTCCCCGCTCATCCGCAACCGCCTGCCCCCGGCGCGACCTGCCACGCAGAATGAAGCAATGGCTTCCTCACTGGCCCCCGATCCACTCAGCGGCACCGACGCCGCACCACCCTTCTCCTACGGCGTCCTCTGGTCGCGCGTCGAAGACGGCTTCTACGTCGCGAACCGCGACGGCGTCTTCCTCGGCTACCTCGACCGCGAGGCCGACGGCACGTACCGCGTCTTCAACGGCCGCTCCCGCCAGGTCGGTGAAGCGCCCGACCGCCGACAGGCGATGGCCGCCCTCCTCGCGCACCACGACGAGGAGGCGACGGAATGAGCATCACCAGCGGCGACGAGCTCGTGTCGGTCGTCTACGTCAGCAGGGCCAGGGCGGATGTCGGTGACGACGCGCTCCGCGACATCCTCACCGAAAGCCGCGCGAACAACGCTGAGTCGGGCGTGACGGGCGTGCTGCTCTATCGGGACGGCCAGTTCGTGCAGGTGCTCGAGGGTCCGCGTGACTCGGTGCAGAGCCTGGTCGCCACGATCACCGCCGACCCTCGTCATGACGACATCCGCATCGTGCTCGACGAACCGATCGACGAGCGCCAGTTCGGCGACTGGACGATGGAGTTCCGCCCGGTCGCCACACCGCAGCGGGCGCTTCCCCGAGGCTTCCGCGACTCGTTCGACGAGTTGGATGCCGCGGAGAGCCCCGACAGCGCCGCCCGCGCCGTCCACGACATCGGCCTGTGGGTGAAGGCGCGCACGCGCCGCTAGGGCGTGTTGATCAAGAAGGTGCGGGGTGGCCAGCCGCCGCGAGTTGCGCGGGAGAATGGGCGTGTGAAGATCCAGGTGCTGCATATCGAGGATTGCCCGAATTGGCAGGAGGCGGGGGATCGAGTACGGCTGGTGCTCGACTCGATCGGACGGGGCGATGTTCCGGTGGAGTTCGTGTTGATCCGCACCGAGGCTGAGGCGGTGAGCTCTGGTTTCGCGGGCTCGCCCACGATTCTTCTGGACG
>NZ_JAKNUS010000012.1 GCF_023155745.1 Microbacterium kunmingense | reverse complement strand
ACGCTCGCACCGCGGCCCTTGACCCCTGGCTGGAGCACTACAACACTGGACGTCGCCACTCAGCACTCGGAGGCAAGCCCCCGATCAGCCGCCTGCAACCAACGTCCTGACCCGGTACATCTAGGGCGACACCGCCAGCGATGAGGGCGAGCGCGGTGCGGATCCACGCGAGGAACGTTCGCTCGTTGGCGAGGGTGAAGCGCGCGTCGGGCTCGATACCGTGCCGAAAGACGGATGCTGGGAAGCGACGATCCCCGCTCACAGGGCAACCGTCCGGAAGCCGGCGTTTCCCATCGACGAATCCGGAGTGTTCTGCGACCGCGCGGAATTCCGATAGCGGTTGCAGTAGGAGATCTGGCAGAGGTAGCTGCCGCCGCGCAGCACCCGCGCGACTCCCCGGTCGGGTCCCGCCGGCGAGTCCACGGGCGATCGGCGGTAATACGCGGGGTCGAACCAGTCCTGGCACCACTCCCACACGTTGCCGACGCTCTGCCACGGGCCGAAGCCGTTGGGTTCGAAGCTACGCACCGGTGCGGTTGTCAGATAGCCGTCCTGGCGGGTGTTCGCCCGCGGGAAATCTCCCTGCCAGATGTTCGCGCGCCAGCCGCCGTCGTCGACCTCGTCGCCACCCCACGGGTACTTCGCCCCCGTGAGAACACCGCGCGCCGCATACTCCCACTCGGCCTCGGTCGGCAGCCGGCGACCCGCCCAGGCGCAGTACGCCTGAGCATCGTTCCAGCTCACATGCACAACCGGGTGATCACCGAGCGAATCGCCGCGGCACTCCCGCACCGCCCGATCGGACTCGAGCAGCTGCCCGACGGCTTCGAGGTCGAGCTCGTCGAGACGGCAGAACGTGGTGAGGTCAGGGGTCGCGAACGTAGGGTGGTGCAAGTCGAGGTCGTTCCGGCGAACGGTGAGTGTAGGAACTTCCATCCTGGAAGACCTCGACGCCTATCCGCGAACCAGCGGCCGGCTCTCGACTACACGCTCAACGGCGAAGAGCCGGATATCGGCCAAGTCCGACTGAACGCGAACGCCCCCCGGGCGGGACGGATCCCGCCCGGGGGCGTCACGACGGCCGGGCCACGGCTAGGAGGGCACGACCTCGGTCTCGCCCGCCCAGGCCGGCTCGCGTCCCTCGTCGAGAGCCACGTCGAACGGCTTCTGATCGCTCAGCGTCCACTCCGGCAGGTAGGTCTTCTGGCCACCGTTGACGGCCGACTCGTGCGACAGGATGCCCGCACACGTGATGTTCGCCGCCTGCACCGCGTTGGGGAACGTCTCCCCCTCGCCGGCGACCGCCATGAGCAACGCGTGGGCGAGATGCGGGTGCGATCCCCCGTGGCCGCCGCCCTGCACGAACGACCGGTGCTCCGACTCGCCCTCATCGGTGTAGACGCCCGCGGTCGTGAACGACTGGATCTCGGCGGGCAGCCGGCTCGCGAAGTCGGGCACCTCGATCCGCTCGGCACGCTCGCCGAGGTAGACGACGTGCGAACCGTCCTCCCTCTGCGACCACTCGAAGGAACGGATCGCACCGTACGCGTCGAAGCTCTCCCGGTACTCCCGGGCGACGGCCCAGAGATGCCGGGTGACCTCCGCGCCCAGATCGGCGTCGAGGAACTTGATGTGGGTCGACTCGACCGCGAACGGCGAGCCGTAGGCGGACTTCATCCGCTCGAAGACCGAGCCCGATCCGAGCGCCTGGACGTACTCGGCCTGGTGGCGGCCAAGCGCGAGCGTGGGGCTGATCGCGTGCGTCGCGTTGTACATCGGCGGCATGCCGTCCCAGTACGACGGCCACCCGGTCATGTCCTGGTGGTGCGAGGCGCGCAGGAACTGGAGCTTGCCGAGCGCGCCCGAGCGATAGAGGTCCTGGACGAAGAGGAACTCACGGCTGTACACCGTCGTCTCCATCATCATGTACGTCAGGCCCGTGCGACGCTGGGCGTCGACGATGCGCTTGCAGTCCTCGACGGAGATCGCCATCGGAATGGTGCAGCCGACGTGCTTGCCCGCCTCCAGAGCGGCGACGACATGGTCGGCGTGGAACTGCAGCGGGGTGTTGATGTGGATGATGTCGATGGATGCGTCGGCCAGCATCCGGTCGTAGTCGGTGTAGCGGACTTCCACTCCGTACCGGTCCCCGACCTCGTCGAGCTTCGATTGCGTGCGCTGGCAGATGGCATACATCTCGGCATTCGGGTGCCGCTGGTAGATGGGGATGAACTCCGCACCGAATTCCAGTCCCACGATGCCCACTCGGTACACGTCCTTGATGGCCATGTTCTCGTCCTTTCCTGCTCCGACGGAGCTGCTCACTTCTTCGTTTCTCCCGCGTCGACGGTCATCGCGAGCCCGGTGACGCGGCGCGCCTCGTCCGACAGCAACCAGGTGACCGCTGCCGTGACGTCGTCAATCTCGACGTTCCGCGCGATCAGCTGTCGCTCGCGGAACCCGCTCAGCAGTTCCTCGCGCGGAATCCCGTTCAGCTCGACCATCGCGGTCGTCATGTCCGTGTCGACCCCGGCGGGGTGAACGGAGTTGCACCGGATGCCGTAGGGTCCGAGCTCCGCGGCGAGCGCTTCCGCCAGCCCCACAAGACCGGCTTTGGCCGCCACATAGTGGCTGAGTCCGGGCACTGCTTTGATCGCGACCCCTGAGCCGATGAGGACGACGGATGCGTTCTCCGCCCTCCGCAGCAGATGGGGCACGACCGCACGACAGGTGTAGAAGGCCCCCGACAGCGTGACGTCGATCATCGTGCGCCAGTTCTCGACGGGGAGCTCCCACGTGTTGTGGAAACGGTCCGTGATGCCCGCGTTCACCACGAGGTGGTCGATCCCGCCGAGCCTCTCGGCGGCGGCATCGGCGGCCGCTTGGAGCCCGGCGGGATCGCGCACGTCGACCTCGAAGACCTCGGCGGAGCGACCGATCGCGCGCACCTCCGCGGCCACGGCGGCGAGGTCGGCTCTCGTCGCGGTCGGATAGGGCGGGTGATCGATCGCCCCGGCGCCTCCGAGGTCGACGAGCGCGACATCCGCTCCTTCGCGGGCGAGCCGAAGCGCGTGGCTGCGACCCTGCCCACGACCCGCGCCCGTCACGAACGCGACCCGGCCGCTGAAGCGGTCGCCCACTATGCGACCATCGGCGTCGAGCTGGCGAGCCGGAGGCCGTTGGAGGCCAGCAGACCCTCGGCGCTCAGATACGCGAGTGCCTGCACGGTCTGGTTCGGGTTGTATCCGCCGTAGCTGACGAACTGGCCCCCGCCGACGGCGAACAGGCCGCGGCACTCGTGGACCTCGCCGTACACGTTCGTCACCGATGTCGCCGGGTCGAGGCCCATGCGGTGCACACCCACGTCGTGGGTCGACAGGTGGTACGGCGGCCGCGGCGAGTCCATCCAGTACTCCGTCGCGCCCATCTCCTTCGCGATGCGCTCCTTGTACCGACCCATCAGAGTCACGGAGTTCGCGTCGTGGTCCTCCCAATCGTGCGTGATGCGCAGAGCCGGCTGACCCCAGCGGTCCTTGACCACCGGGTCCAGGTCCGCGTAGTGACGCGCGTAGGGGAAGTTGGTGGTCTGCGAGTACATGCGGTGCATGTGACGGTACTTGTCGCGCATCCAGTGCTTGAACTCGAGGCCGAACTTCGCGACGCCCGGGTTCATGTTGTGGTACGCCTCGATCGGCTGAAGGTCACCGGTGACGCTGATGATCGGCGATCCCCACAGCACACCGAGGTCGTTGTCGGGAACGAGCTCGGACGTGTAGTCGTCGATCGCGCTGGACGCGTTGAACGTCCCCATGAACGGGTTGGTGACCTCCGGCAGCACCGAGGTGAACCAGCCGAAATTGTGCGTCATGAAGTGCTGACCGACCTGACCGTTCGAATTGATGCCGGAGATGAGCATCAGCCGAACGTTCTCGAGCGCGTACGCCGTCAGCACGACGGTGTTCGAGAACACGTCGTGCGTCTCGCCGAGCGCGTCGACGTAGGTCACCCCGCGCACTTCACGCCCGTCGGGAGAGCGGTTGATGCGCAGCACCCGGCTGCGCGCGCGGAGCTCGAGGTTGCCCGTGGCCTTGGCTGCGGGCACCGACGTCACCTGTGTCGTGGACTTCGCCTTCACATGGCACGGGAAGCCATGGCAGAACCCGCAGTTCACACAGGCAGGACGACCCCGATACTCCTCGGAGTTGATGGCGAGGGGCTGACGGAACGGATGCAGGCCGAGGCGCTCCGTCGCCGCCACCCACGGCACGTCTCCCGGCCCCTGTGCGACAGGCGGCATCGGATAATCGCGCTCACGGGGCGGGTCGAAGGGGTTTCCGCCCTCCTGGAGCACGCCCCCGACGTTCCCTGCCCGCCCGGAGAGGCCCTGCTCCTGCTCGACCCGCTCGTAGTAGGGCTCGAGGTCGGCATAGCTGATCGGCCAGTCCGCGAGCGACGACCCCTCCGGCAGCGCGGCCTCCCCAAACCTCTCCGCGATGGCCGATCGCATCCGGAAATCCGCCTCGCGGAACCGGTACGCGGCGCATCCCCAGTGCAGGGTCCCGCCCCCCGTGCCGATCGAGGGCAGGCCGTAGAGCGGCTCGTCGGTGCCGAGCGTGCCCGCCGACCAGGGCAGCACACGCGCGGTCGACGATTCGTTCGGACGCCACGTGACAGGATCGACGTTCACGCCGGCCACGATCGCCCCGCGCTGGTAGTAGCGGAGTTCGTCCTGCTTGACCATGAAGTCCTCCTGCGTGTAGTCAGGACCCTTCTCGAGTGCCAGCACGTGTGCACCGGCCTTGGTCAGCTGCTCGGCGATGATTCCTCCGGCCGAACCCATTCCGACGATGATCGCGTCGTATTCCGCTCTCATTTCATGCTTCCTATCCGGGAGTACAGATCCTTGACGGTGAGGATGGGGATGCTCGTAGAGTCCACCCCGGGGTGCATCTGCTCCGGCGTATACCCCCATTGCGCGCCGGGGAAGCCCACCAGCTTCCAACCGACGACGTCACGATTGCCGCCGTAGGCCGGATCGCCGAAGAACCCCTGCACGGTGTGTTCGCGGACGATGCGGTAGAACTGCCCCAGGAAGGCGTCTGGTCGAGCGCCGCTGAGCTCGTCGAGCTCTGCGATGACCGCGAGCTGCTGCTCGCCGTCGAGGTCGAGATACGCGGCTCCCGCGGTCTCCACGGCGAACGCCTCGAACTCGGCGAGCCCCTCCCGGTAGATCGGCTGAAGGTCGCGCATGAATCCCGACAACGCACGGTCGATGTACTCCGTGACGCCGGCTTCCCTCGCCCCCGGCGACCCCTCCTCGGAGGGGATGATTTGGCCGACGATCGCGTCGATGGTCGCGGCTTCCCGCGGATTCAGGAAGAGAAGGGCGAAGTCAGGGTGGAACGCCGACCCGGTCATCGTCACTGCCTTTCGTGTGTAGGACTACGCGCTGGGGTTGGCGCGAGCTGCCATCTTCTGCTCGACGAGGGGACGCAAGTACTCGATGGAGGTGCGCGCGTCCTCGTCGGGCTCGATGCCACGGCGGTGGAAACCAGTCTCCATCGTCAGGAACCCGTCGAACTTCACATCGATCAGCGCGTCGATGAGCGCGGGGAAGTCGCCGACTCCCGACCCCGGCGGAAGCCGGTCGTTGTCGGAGATGTGGATGTGCTTGAGGTTCTCGCCCATCTTGTAGGCGTAGTCGCTCAAGACCTCTTTGTTGTACATGATGTGGAAGGTGTCGAACATGAGCTTCACGTTGGGGCGGTCGACGTCTTCCATCAACTCGATCGCGTCGTCGGCGCTCATGCACAGGTTGGTGTCGTGCGAGGTCGGCTCGATCACGAGCGTCACCCCGGTGTGCGCGATCGCGTCGGCGACCTCGGTGAGAACCTCGCGGCTCCACTTCCAGGCCTGACGACGCGTGGTGCCGAAGATGATCCAGCCGGGCAGGTAGATGAGGGTCTTGCCGCCCCACTGCGCGGTGATCTCGGCGAGCTCCTTATAGTGCTCCACCGTCGCGCGGCGCTCTTCGATGTACGGCGAGGCGGGGTTGTTCCCGGGCCCCCCGGACGGAGCGGGTAGCATGCTGGAGAGCTGGAGGCCGTGCTCGTCGAGGAGTTCCCGCACCTGCTTGCGCCGGTCTGCGCCGAGGTGCGGAGGGTAGGCGTGCGGCGCAGCGGCGCCGATCTCGATTCCGTCGTAGCCGAGTCCCGCGATGCGCTTGATCGTCTCATCGAGGGTGTAGGCCGGAACCCAGACGAAGAAGCTGGAGTAGGCCCAGGTGTTGTAGGAGATCTTCATTGCGTGTGTCCTTTCAGGGAGAAGTGTGGGGCCGGACGCTCACCGACGCATCCGGCCCCGGCGCGATCACTGGGGAGCGCGCCCCGTGTACTCTTCGACGTTGTCGGCGTTGATGAGGGTCGAATCGAGCACGATGCGCTCGTCGATGGGCTCGCCGGCGCACAGCTTCGCGGCGGCGATGACCGACTCCTTCACGACGAGCGGGTATCCGACTGTCGCCGCGTACTCCCCCGCCTGAACGAGGTCGAGGGCGCCCGACTCTCCGTCGATCCCGTAGACCTTGATCTCGCCCTCGCGACCGGCCTCCTTGATGGCCTGGATGGCGCCGAAGGACATCTGGTCGTTGTGCGTGAAGACGGCGTCGATCTCGCCGGAGCCGAATCGCTGGAGGAAGTCCTCCATCACCTGCAGACCTTCGGCGCGATCGTAGTTCGCCGTCTGGGTGGCGATGATCTCGACGTTCGAGCCCTCGAGGGCCTGGCGGAACCCGTCGCCGCGATCGATCGTCGGCGATGCGCCCAGGCTGCCCGCGAGTTCGACGACGTTCGCGCCGTCGGGGAAGTCGGCGACGATGGCCTCGCCGCTCACGATTCCGGCCTCGACGTTGTCGGACCCGATGTAGGTCGACACCTCGGCGTCGACGGCGCGATCGGCCGCGATCACCTGGATGCCGGCGGCGGTCGCTCGGTCAACGGCCCCGGCCAGTGCCGCGGCGTCCTGCGGGGAGATGATCAGCACGTCGATGCCCTGCGCGATCATGTCGTCGACCTGACCGGACTGGACCGTGGAATCCCCCTGGCCGTCGCTCACGGTGACGTCCATGCCCGGGAAGAACGCTTCCGCGAACTCGGGGATCTGCTGCGTCGACTTCGCGCCGTACGGGAAGGAGGCGCTGCTCCACGAGACGCCGACGGAGCAGTCGATCGACGCGGGGTCCGCCTCGAGCGCGAGCTGCTCCTGGCACTCCTCGCCGCAATAGATGCTCGGAGCGAGTTCGTCACCGACCGCCTCGTTCTCCGATGTGGATCCTGCAGACCCGCTCGACGTGCAACCCGCGGTCATCAGGGCGATGGAACCGATGGCCGCCGCCAGGACGAGCCGACTTCCTCTGGTGTTTCTCAGGGCGTGCATCGTTGCACCTTTCTTCTTGGTGGTGGTGGGGGGATCTTCTCGTGAGCCCGGGGCTCGGGGAAGTGCTTCGCTACGTACCTGCCATGGCGCCGCGCGTGTCGTCTGAACCGGACTGGGGCGAGGTCGGCTTCGCTCCCGATTTCGGCGCGGACTGCTTCCTCTCGCTCAGTCGTCGCCTCGTCGCCTGCACCGCGACCAGCACGGCGATGACGATGACGACGCCCTTGACGATCTGCTGGTCGAAGGGCGAGATGCCGATCAGGTTCATGACGTTCGAAAGCACCGCGAGCAGGAGCGCGCCGAACACCGTCCCGACAGCGCCGCCGGTGCCGCCCATCAGGCTCGTCCCGCCGATGACGACCGCGGTGATGGCGTCGAGGTTCGCAAGGCTGCCCGCGGTGGGGTCGCCGACGCCGAGTCGTGACGCCGTCATCACTCCGGCCAGCCCCGCGCAGAGGCCGCTGATCGCGTACGCCATGACCAGCGTGCGCTTGGTGCGTACGCCCGAGAGGCGTGCGGCCTCGAGGCTTCCGCCGATCGCGTAGATGTAGCGACCGAAGGAGAGATAGCGGAGCGCCAGGATGCCGACGATCGCGACGATGACGAACACGAGAAAGGGCCCAGGGATGCCGAGCACGTTTCCGCTGCCGATCACCCGGAAGATCTCGGCCGCATTGTTGAACTGCTGGGGTCCTCCGTTGGTCAGCCGCAGCGACAATCCCTGGATGGCGACCATCGTCGCCAACGTCATGATGAAGGGTTGGATGCCCAGAACCGCGACGCCGATCCCGTTCAGGATGCCGACGCCGACGCCGACGAGCAACGCGACGATCATGGCGAGGGGGACGACCATTCCGTTGTTGATCAGCATGGCGGTCGTGACACCCGAGAGCGCCAGGATCGATCCGACGCTCAGATCGATCCCGCCGGTCAGGATGACGAACGTCATCCCGATCGCGATCACCCCGATGATGGCCGACTGACGGCCGACGTTCAGGAGGTTGCTGGGCTGGAAGAAGGCCGGGACGAAGACCGCGACGAGCACGACGATCCCGATGAAGATCACGATGGGGAGCCAGTTTCCGCGTACCTTCATCGATAAAGAATTCAAGGCGCCGTTGCCTGCGGTAGTCGTGTTCATCGGTTTCCTCCCACTGCGTGGAACATGATCTCTTCTTCGGTTGCGGTCGCGCCGTCGAGCTCGGCCGCGATCCCGCCGTGATACATCACGAGGATCCGGTGACTCAGCGCAAGCACCTCGGGCAGCTCCGAGGAGATGACGATCACCGCACGACCCTGCTCGCAGAGCGTCTGGATGAGCTCGTATATCTCCTGCTTCGCACCGATGTCGATGCCGCGTGTCGGCTCATCGAGGATGAGCACGTCGGCCCCCGCCTCCAGCCACTTCGCAAGCACGACCTTCTGCTGATTGCCCCCGGACAGGGTGCCGACGGGCGCGCCGACGTCGCCGGCCTTGATGCGCAGCTTCGTTACGTACTCGGCCGCGGTGCGGCGATCGGCCGCGGGCTGAGACCGCACGGCTCCGCGCTTGAGCATCCGCACGATCGGGATGTTCGCCGCTGTGGAGAGCGCGATGAACAGGCCCTGGCTCTTCCGCTCCTCCGGGACCAGCCCGATTCCGGCACGGATCGCCCGCAGTGGATTGTTGATCGTGGTCTTGGTGCCGGCAACGGTGACCGTGCCGCTCGTGATGGCATCCGCGCCGTAGATAGCGCGCGCGAGTTCGGTGCGTCCCGCGCCGCGCAGGCCCGCGATGCCCAGCACCTCCCCCGAACGGACGGAGAACGAGATGTCATCGAGCACGCCCGCGCGCGAAAGGTTCTTCACCTCCAGCGCCACGTCCCCGAAGGACTGGTTGACCGCACGAGGCGCCCGGGTGAAGTCCCGGCCGACCATCTTCGAGACGAGGTCGTCATGGTCGGTCTCGGAGATCTTTCCGGCGCCGGTCAGCTTGCCGTCCTTCAGCACGACGTAGCGGTCGGCGAGGCCGAAGACCTCCTCGAGGCGGTGCGAGACGAAGATCACGCTCACCCCGCGCTCCTTCAGGCCGTGGACGAGCGCGAGAAGATGGTCGACGTCCTCGCCGCCGAGAACCGCCGTGGGCTCGTCGAGGATCACGATCTGCGCCCGCCTGTGCAGCGCCTTCGCGATCTCGAGCATCTGCTTCTCCGCGATGCCGAGCTGACGCACCTTCATGGTGACGTCGACGGCCAGTCCGAGATCGCTCAGGAACGCGGCAGCCTCCTTGTTGGCCGCCCGCCAGTTGATGATCCCCTTTCCGGGGTACGCGCCGAAGAGGAGATTCTCGGCGACCGAGAGATCGGGGAAGAGACTGAGCTCCTGGTACACGGTCGCGATGCCGAGGTCCTCGGCGGCTGCGGGGCCGTTTATCGTCGCGCGGCGTCCGTTGACGAAGATCTCGCCGGCGTCCGGATCGTGGGCCCCCGAGAGGATGCGGATCAGCGTCGATTTGCCGGCTCCGTTCTCACCGATCAGAGCGACCACCTGTCCGGGCTCGATCCCGAAGCTTACGTCGTCCAGTGCCTGGACCCCCAGGAAGTGCTTCGAGAGCCCCTTCACCTCGAGTCTGAGCGTCATCGTCGACCTCTTTCGTTCGGCAGTCGTCTGTGGCTGTCTAGTTGCTGACTTTGACCTACCGTAGATAAGGTCACAGACAGAAAAAAGACGCCCGAATTATTTCGTTTTCTGCATAAATAGAGACCAGCGAAGGGTCGATTCGACGCCAATGGGAACACTGTGGACAGAAGTACAGCTTCTGAAGCCGGACCGCAACCTCGCACCCGATGCCCATGCCGCCCGCAGCGTCATCGCTCGGATGATCGCCGACGGCGGACTTGTGAGCCGGCGGGAGATCGTGAAGGTGACCGGACTCGCGCGGTCGACGATCGACGGCCACCTCGGCGTTCTGCTCGAGAACGGCCTCATCGAGGACGGCGGTCTCGGCGGGAGCAATCTCCGGGGCCGGCCCGCGCAGGTCTTCAAGGTCAGTGCGGCCAGGGGCGTCGTACTGGTGGCCGACGTCTCGATCGAGGTGACCCGCCTGGCGCTGACCACCCTGGACAAGGTGGTGGTCGAGCGGCGCGACATCGACATGCACGTCGAGGTGGGCCCCACGGTGCTGCTCGGCGCCATCTGCGACGCCTTCACCGAGATGCTCCATGCGAACTCGCTCGCCGCGGACGATGCCCTGGCGATATCCGTCGGGCTCCCCGGGCCGGTGGACTCGCATCTCGGCTTCGCCGTTCGCCCCCCGCTGATGCCGGGGTGGGACGGCTTCAGCGTCTGCAAGTTCATGGCGGAACGCTTCGTGTGCGACGTCATCGTCGACAACGACGTCAATCTCATGGCGCTGGGCGAGGCACGCGCCTACGGCGGCGCCCACCTCCCCCTGTTGATGATCAACATCAGTACGGGTGTCGGCGCCGGCTTCGTCAGCGAGAGCGGCCTGCTGCTGCACGGGGCGGATGGTGCGGCCGCAGACATCGGGCACATCCAGATGCGCGACATGAGCGACGTGCTCTGCAGCTGCGGGAACCGCGGGTGCCTCGAGGCGATCGCGTCAGTGGGCGCCATGGCAGGTCGCGTGTCGAAGGCGCTCGGCACTCCCGTCACGTCGAAGGACCTCATCAGCCGACTCGTGCTCGGAGACGCCACGACCGTCAGCGTCGTGCGGGAGACCGCCGCGACGCTCGGTCGCGCGATCGCCGACCTGGTGAACTTCTGCAATCCGGCCCGGATCGTGATCGGCGGAGATGTCACCGAGTGCACGGAAGACGTGCTCTCGCAGATCCGGAGCGTGGTCTACCAGCAGGCGCAACCGCTGGCGACCCGCAACCTCTCCGTCACGCACAGCTCGCTGGGAAACGAGGCCGGCCTGATCGGCGGGATGGTCTCGGGCATCGAACAGGTGCTCTCGCCCCGCGGCATCCAGTACCTCACCCGTCCGGCCGACTCCACGATGCTTCCCCTCGGGCTGCAGATCGGAGCCTGATGGGCGCACCGGTGGGCCGGTGATGGTGGGCACTTCTCGAGCCAGGTCACACGAGGCGGGCGCCGGCTAGAGTCCCAGCGAAGCAGAGTCGACGGCGTGACTCGTTTCCCGGCTCTTCGCCGTTGAGCGTGTAGTCGAGAGCCCGCCGCTGGTTCGCGGATAGGCGTCGAGGTCTTCCAGGATGGAAGTTCCTAACCACGTTCTACCGTCTCGACGAGCTCGGCCTCGAAGCCGTCGGGCAGCTGCTCGAGTCCGATCGGGCGGTGCGGGAGTGCCGCGTCGTCGACGATGACCCGTGGTGCCGGAAGTGCGGCGCGGAGGGCGTGCCGCGCGACACGGTGACCCGTCCACTCGCGCATGAGCCGTTCGGGCACCGGCCGACGACACTGCTGGTGCGAGTGCGCCGGTACCGGTGCGGCCACTGCCGGCGCACCTGGCGGCAGGACACCAGCAAAGCGGCGGCGCCGCGGGCGAAGATCTCCCGCCGGGGGGGGATCTGCTGGGCGCTCACCGCGATCGTGGTCGACCACCTCACCGTCTCCCGCGCCGCAGCCGGCCTCGGGGTGTCGTGGCACACCGCGAACACCGCGATCCTCGCCGAAGGCAAGCGGCGGCTGATCGACGACCCGTGCCGGTTCGACGGGTGACTACGATCGGTGTCGACGAGCATGTCTGGCGTCACACGAGGTTCGGTGACGAGTACGTGAACGTGATCATCGACCGCACCCCAGCCCGAAACAAGACCGGGCCGGCCAGGTTGCTGCTGTTCGGCAATGGCCAGGAACATCTTCGGCTGCCGAACTCCCCGGACGGCTGGTTCGCGGGAGCGGTACGGCGTGCGCGCAAGATCGACCCCACGATCCAGCACCTCACTCCACACGACCTCCGTCACACGGCAGCAAGCCTCGCGATCAGCGCCGGCGCAAACGTCAAGGCTGTTCAGCGCATGCTCGGACACGCGTCGGCCGCCATGACACTCGACACCTACGCGGATCTCTTCGACGACGATCTCGACTACGTAGCCGGCGCGCTCAGTCGCGCCCGCGAAGGTCGCGTCGTCGTGGTGCCGGAGAAGCGTCGCGAGCTCGAGTAGACCCGATTCCGGATCATCCGCGCGAGGTCGTGCTCACGGCTGCATGCTTGCTCGCCGGCGAGTCCCCTGAAAGGGCGACTTCGAACGGTTTTACTCTTTCTGTTCCCACGGGCCGTTTCGGGCATGAAGAAAGCCCCCGACTTCCGCGAAATTACGCGGAAGTCGGGGCCTTTCAGGCTGGCGGTGACGGTGGGATTTGAACCCACGGTAGGGGGTTACCCTACACAACTTTTCGAGAGTTGCACCTTCGGCCGCTCGGACACGTCACCGCCGAAGAGTCTACGACACGCCGCGGTCGGTCGCGAATCGCGGCATCCCGTCTCCCTTCGCCTGTCGACAATGACGACCGCGCGCCGCACATCGTGACAGGCGAACCACGCCGGCCCGCCTTCGCCTGTCACGTTGGGTGACGGCAAGCGACACGTCGTGACAGGCGAATCACCCCGGCGAACAAACGGCCCGGCGCCAGGCGCGAACCCGAGACCGGATGCCGCGGGCCGGCGCGCCACCCCGCCCCACCCAGCCGGCGAACAACACCACTCGCTCGGCGCCGAGACATCCGCCCACATCCGCGCACCCGCGCCTGGGAGACTGAGCGCATGGCGGTCATCGAGAACTCCAAGGTCACCATCGTCGGCGCTGGAAGCGTGGGTGCGAGCACCGCGTATGCGTCGCTGATCCGCGGCTCGGCCCGCCACGTCGCCCTTTACGACATCGCCACCGCGAAGGTCGACGCCGAAGTGCTCGACCTCGCCCACGGCACCCAGTTCACCGGGCGGAGCGACATCACCGGCGGCAGCGACATCTCGGTCGCCGAGGGCTCGCACGTCGTCGTCATCACCGCGGGCGCGAAGCAGGATCCCGGGCAGACGCGCATCGACCTCGCCGCCGTGAACGCCGGCATCCTCCAGCGCATGCTCCCCGAGCTCCTCGAGGTGGCCCCCCACGCGATCTACGTCATCGTCACCAACCCCTGCGACGTGCTGACCGTGCGCGCGCAGCAGGAGACCGGGCTCCCGCCCGAGCGCATCTTCGCCTCGGGCACGGTGCTCGACACCTCGCGCCTGCGCTGGAAGCTCGCGCAGCGCGCGGGGGTGTCGACCTCGAGCGTGCACGCCTACATCGTCGGCGAGCACGGCGACACCGAGTTCCCGCTGTGGTCGCGCGCGACGATCGGCACGGTGCCGATCCGCGAGTGGCAGGCCGAGGGTCATCCGCCGATGACCCAGACCGAACTCGACGACATCGCGGTGGATGTGCGGGATGCCGCGTACAAAGTCATCCAGGGGAAGGGCGCGACGAACTACGCCATCGGCCTCTCCAGTGCTCGCATCATCGAGGCGATCCTCGGCGACGAGCACGCGGTGATGCCGGTTTCGACGGTCCTCCGCGACTTCCACGGCGTCGACGGGGTCGCCCTCTCGGTGCCCTCGATCGTCAGCGCGTCGGGCGCGACGCCGGTGCGTGAGACCGGATTCTCCGACCACGAGCTCGAGCTGTTCCAGCGCTCTGCCGCCGCGATCCACGACGTCGCGCGCTCCCTGCGCTGACCGCCCGGCCCGCTCAGCCGCGACCTCAGCGCTGACCCGCGACCGCGACCGTGACCGCGACCGACCCCGCTTTAACCCTTCAGCCGAGGAACCCTCGAAGCAGGGCCTCCGATCCGGCGAGGTGCTCGATGATGGCCGCCTCGGCGGCATCCGCTCTCCCGGCCAGGATCGCGGTGACGATCGCCTCGTGCTGAGCGTTGGAGTGCTCGATGTTGCGGGGCAGGAGCGGGAACGCGTCGAGCCACTCGTTGACCTGCGCCCGGTTCTCGGCGATGAGGGCCACGAGCGAGGGAACGGCGGCGAGCTCGGCGATCGTGAGGTGCAGCAGAGTGTCGAGCCGCCGGTAGTCGTCGGTGCCGGCGAGCGCGGCCTCCTCGTGGCGGGCCCACAGCTCCGCCCGCGCGTCGGGATCGAGGGTGCGTCCCGCGGCGGCCCGCGCGGCCCCCGTCTCGAGCACCCGGCGAAGACCCAGCACGTCTTCGAGCTCGGCCGCGCTCACCGCGACCGCCGCCGGCTGCGGCAGCGGATCGGCGACGAACGTGCCGCCGTACCGTCCGCGGCGCCTGACGAGATAGCCGGTGTCGGCGAGCTCGCGGATCGCCTCGCGCACCGTGTCGCGGCTCACCCCGTAGAGCCCCGCGAGCTCACGCTCGGGCGGGAGCGACTGCCCCGGCGCGACGACCCCCAGCCGCACCGTCTGGATGAGCCGGGCCACCGTGTCTTCGAGGGCGTTCCCCCCGCGCACCGGGCGGTAGACCGCGCGCCGCACGGCGGGAAGGGGCACCTCGACCGACACCGCGCTCACCTACAGGGGCGTGACGTACGCGTTGGTGATGCCGCCGTCGACGACGAACGCCGTGGCGGTGATGAACGAGGCGTCGTCGGAGGCGAGGAAGGCGACCGCGGCGGCCATCTCCTCGGGCTCGGCGAACCGCCCCATGGGCACGTGGACGAGGCGGCGCTGCGCGCGCTCGGGGTCTTTCGCGAAGAGCTCCTGCAGCAGCGGGGTGTTCACCGGCCCCGGGCAGAGCGCGTTCACGCGGATCCCCTGCCGGGCGAACTGCACCCCGAGCTCCCGGGTCATCGCCAGCACCCCGCCCTTTGACGCGGTGTACGAGATCTGCGAGGTCGCCGATCCGAGGAGGGCCACGAACGACGCGGTGTTGATGATCGATCCGCGCCCGGCGGGCAGCATGTGGCGCAGCGCCGCGCGCGAGCAGAGGTACACGCTCTTGAGGTTGACGTCCTGCACCCGATCCCACGCCGGCAGCTCGGTCGTCTCGATCGAGTCGTCGTCGGCGGGCGAGATGCCGGCGTTGTTGAAGGCGATGTCGAGGCGCCCGAGATCGCCGGCGACCGAGTCGAAGAGCTGATTGACGGATGCCTCGTCGGCGACGTCGACCGGACGGAAGAGGCCGTCCACCTCAGCGGCCGCCCGTTCGCCCGACGCCGGGTCGACGTCGGCGATCACGACGCGGGCGCCCTCGGCGGCGAAGCGACGGGCGGTGGCGAGGCCGATGCCGCTCGCGCCGCCGGTGACGATGGCGACCCGGTCGGCGAGGCGTTGCGTGAGGTCCATGGGTGTTTCCTGTTCGGGTCGTGCGGGTCAGTCGGTGGCGAAGAAGACGTTCTTGGTCTCGGTGAAATGCTCGGCGGCGTCGGGTCCGAGCTCGCGCCCGAGGCCGGAGGCCTTCATACCGCCGAACGGAGTGGCGTAGCGCACCGAGGAGTGGGAGTTGACCGACAGCACGCCGCTCTTCACCCCTCGGGCGACCCGCACGGCGCGGCCGAGATTCTCTGTCCACAGCGACCCGGCGAGGCCGTAGATGGTGTCGTTGGCGAGGCGGATCGCGTCGGCCTCGTCGTCGAAGGGCAGCACCGCGACGACGGGTCCGAAGACCTCGTCCTGCGCGAGCCGGTCACCGGGGGATGCCAGCACCACGGTGGGCGCGAACCAGAACCCGTCACCGGTGGGCGCCGCTCCGCGGAAGGCGACGTCGGCGCCGTCGAGGAAGCCGGCGACGGTGTCGCGGTGGGAGGCGGAGATGAGCGGACCCATGTCGGTGTCGGGCGACGCGGGGTCGCCGACCCGCCACGCCTGGACGGCCGGCTCGAGCAGCTCGAGGAACCGGTCGTAGACCGAGCGCTCCACGAGGAGGCGGCTGCGGGCGCAGCAGTCCTGCCCGGCGTTGTCGAACACCGAGCCGGGAGCGCTCGCGGCGGCGCGCTCGAGGTCGGCGTCGGCGAAGACGATGTTCGCCGACTTGCCGCCGAGCTCCAGCGTCACGGGCTTCAGCATGCGGGCGCAGCCTGCCGCGACATCCGTCCCCACCTCGGTCGACCCCGTGAAGACGACCTTCCGCACATCGGGGTGGCTGACGAAGCGCTGCCCGACGACCGAGCCCGACCCCGTGACGACCTGGAAGAGCCCGTCGGGAAGCCCCGCCTCGAGGGCGAGCTCGCCGAGCCGAACGGCGGTGAGCGGTGTCAGCTCGGCGGGCTTGAGCACCACCGCGTTTCCGGCGGCGAGCGCGGGCGCGAACCCCCACGAGGCGATCGTCATCGGGAAGTTCCACGGCACGATGATGCCGACGACGCCGTACGGCTCATGGAAGGTGACGTCGAGGCCCCCGGCGACCGGGATCTGCTGCCCGATGAGGCGCTCCGGCGCCGCGGCGTAGTAGTTCAGCACCTGGGCGACGTGCGATGCCTCCCACCGCGCCGACCCGATGGGGTGCCCGGAATTCTCCACCTCCAGGGCGGCGAGCTCGTCGACGTGCGCCTCGACCACGCGTGCGAAGGAGCGCAGCGCGTCGGCGCGCGCCACGGGCGCGAGGGCCGCCCAGGTCCGCTGCGCGGCGACGGCGCCCGCGATTGCGGCATCGACCTCGGCGAGACCCGCGCGCGGGATCTCACGGAACGCCCGTCCGGTCGCGGGGTTGACGAGGGTGATCGTGTCGCTCATGCCGACACCTCCTGCTCCGAATGCGGCGCGCGCGAGCGTGCGCGGTAGTCGGCGGCCTCGCGCACGAGCCCGGCGAACAGCCGACGGTCATCGAGATTCTGTTCGGGATGCCACTGCACACCGAGCAGGTATCCGTCACCGGTTCCCTCCACGGCGTAGACGAGTCCGTCGTCGGTGCGCGCGGTCACGGTGAGGCCCTCGCCGAGGCGGTCGATGCCCTGGTGGTGGTAACTGTGCACCTCCTGCGTGCCCGCCCCGACGAGTTCGGCGAGGCGCGTGCCCGCCTCCACCTCGGTCGGGTTCGTCGCGAAGACCCCGTTCCCGAGCCGGTACTTCTCGGTGCCGAGCACGTCGGGCAGGTGCTGGTGCAGGGTGCCGCCGCGGGCGACGTTGACCACCTGCATCCCGCGACAGATCGCCAGCACCGGCATCCGTCTCTCCTCCGCGCCCGAGAACAGCGCCATCTCCCACGCGTCGCGATCCGCGCGGGCGGGGTCGGTGAGCGGATGCCGCGGGGCGCCGTACAGCTCGGGCTGGACGTCGACCCCGCCGGTGAGGATGAGTCCGTCGAGCCCGTCGAGGACCGCCGGCGCGGCGTCATCGGGCGCGGGCTGCGGCGGGAGGAGCACCGCGATGCCGCCCGAGGCCGTCACGGCGTCGAAGTACACCTCGGGGAGGAAGGCGGCGCGCACGTTCCACACGCCCTGGGCCGCCTGCTCGAGATAGGTGGTCAGGCCGATGACCGGCCGTCGGGTCTGCGCGACGGCGAGGCCGCCCTGATCAGAGCCGTTCGAAGCCACGCACCCGCTCCCAGTCGGTCACGGCGGCGTCGTAGGCCTCGACCTCGATGCGCGCCTGGTTGAGGTAGTGCTCGACGACCTCGTCGCCGAAGGCGGCCCGGGCGATCGCCGACTCGTCGAAGAGCCGCGCCGCCTCGCGGAGGGTCGTCGGCAGGTGGTCGACTCCGGCCGCATAGGCGTTCCCCCGGAGCGGGTCGGGGAGCGGCAGCTCGTGCTCGAGGCCGTGGAGGCCGCCGGCGATGATCGCCGAGATGGCCATGTAGGGGTTGACGTCACCGCCGGGCACCCGGTTCTCCACGCGCAGCGACGAGCCGTGTCCGACCACGCGCAGCGCGCAGGTGCGGTTGTCGATCCCCCACGCGATGCCCGTGGGGGCGAAGCTCCCCTTCGCGAAGCGCTTGTAGGAGTTGATCGTCGGGGCGTAGAGCAGGGTGAACTCGCGGAGCGTGGCGAGGATGCCGGCGATCCACGACTGCATGAGCGGGCTGAAGCCGTGGGGGCCGTCGCCGGCCATCACCGGCTCCCCCGCCTCCGAGCGCACCGAGAGGTGGATGTGGCAGCTGTTGCCCTCGCGCTCGTTGAACTTCGCCATGAACGTGATCGCCTTGCCGTGCTGGTCGGCGATCTGCTTGGCCCCGGTCTTGTAGATGGTGTGCTGGTCGGCGGTCTCGAGCACCTCGGCGAAGCGGAACGCGATCTCCTGCTGGCCGAGGTTGCACTCGCCCTTGACGCCCTCGCAGTACATGCCCGCCCCGTCCATTCCGACCCGGATGTCGCGCAGCAGCGGCTCGAGTCGGGTGGAGGCGAGGATGTCGTAGTCGACGTTGTAGTCGGTGGAGGGCGCGAGGTCGCGGTACCCCTTGGCCCACGCCGAGCGGTAGCTCTCGTCGAAGACCATGAACTCCAGCTCGGTGCCGCTGTAGCCGACGAGCCCGCGCTCGGCCAGGCGCGCGCGCTGGGCCTGCAGGATCGCGCGAGGCGACTGCGCGACGGGGTCGCCGCTCTCCCAGCCGAGGTCGGCCATGACCAGCGCCGTGCCCGGCTGCCAGGGGATACGGCGGAGGGTCTCGACGTCCGGGAGCAGCATCATGTCGCCGTAGCCGGTCTCCCAGCTGGCCATCGTGTAGCCGTCGACGGTGTTCATGTCGACGTCGACCGAGAGGAGGTAGTTGCAGGCCTCCGCGCCGTGGTGCAGCACCTCCTCCTGGAAGAGGCGCGCCGAGACGCGCTTTCCGACCAGGCGCCCCTGGGCATCGGCGAATCCGACGATCACGGTGTCGATCTCGCCGGCCGCGATGGCGGCGGTCAATTCGGGCGGGGTCAGGTTTCCCGGCATCCCATGCTCCTCACTGTCGCGCAGCGCTCCCGTACCGTCGTCGGCGTCGGTGCCTTCCACCCGGTGCCGCTCGACCGATGGGCCGCCGACCGGAGGGCTCCGGTCGCGACCACTGTAACCGGCCGGGGCGAGATAAAGGTAGACACAGCCGACCAATGGGGCCACAATCATCCGCAAGGCGCGTACCCTCGCCGCACCCGAGCGCACGGAGGACCGATGTCACAGTCGAGAAGCGAGTCGCAGAAGGTCGCCGGAGCGACCTATACGCGAGCCGGCCAGGAGTATTTCGAGAAGCGTGGACTCAAACGCGCCGCGGGGATCTGGGGCCTCTGGGGCCTCGCCGTCGCGGCGGTGATCTCGGGCGACTTCTCGGGCTGGAACTTCGGCATCGACTTCGCCGGATTCGGCGGCATGCTGATCGCCTTCGCCGTACTGGTGCTCATGTACTACGGATTGATCTTCTCGATCGGCGAGATGGCGGCGGCCATGCCGCACACCGGTGGGGCGTACTCGTTCGCGCGCTCGGCGATGGGCCCCTGGGGAGGGCTCGTCACCGGCGCGGCGGAGACGATCGAGTACGTCGCCACCACCGCGGTGATCGTGTACTTCTCGGCGTCGTACGCCGACGCGATCACGAGCGAGCTGCTGAACCTCTCGCTCCCGCCGTGGGTGTGGTGGCTGGTGCTCTACGTGGTCTTCATCGCCCTGAACTCGGCGGGCGCGGCGATCTCGTTCCGCTTCGCGATCGTCGTGTCGATCATCTCGATCGGCATCATCGTCGTCTTCTCCCTCATGGCGGTCTTCTCGGGCGCGTTCCAGTGGGCGAACCTCTGGGACATCGCCCCCGACCCGGGCCAGACGGCGTTCCTCCCGCACGGCGTCTTCCCGATCCTGTTCGCCCTTCCCTTCGCGATGTGGTTCTTCCTCGGCATCGAGGAGCTGCCGCTCGCGGCGGAGGAGTCGCACAACCCGGTGCGCGACATCCCGAAGGCGGGGTTCTGGGCCCGCGGCACCCTCATCGTCACCGGGCTCCTCGTTCTCTTCCTCAACACCGGTGTCATCGGCGCCGAGGCGACCGGGGTCGCGGGCGAGCCGCTGCTCGACGGGTTCCGTGCGATCGTGGGTGACGAGGCGGCCGCGGTTCTCGCGCTCCTCGCCCTCGTCGGGCTCCTCGCGTCGCTGCAGGGGATCATGTTCGCCTACGGCCGCAACATGTACTCCCTTTCCCGCGCCGGGTACTACCCGCGCTTCCTCTCCCTCACCGGAAAGCGCAAGACCCCGTGGGTGGCACTGACCGTCGGTGCGGCGATCGGCTTCGTGGCGCTGGCGATTCTCGACACCCTCTCCGCGGTGAACGAGGGCGCCGGGGCTGTCGCCGGGGCGATCGTGCTGAACATCGCAGTGTGGGGCGCGGTGCTGGCCTACTTCCTCCAGATGGTGTCGTTCGTGCTGCTGCGCCGGAAGTTCCCAAACGTCGCTCGTCCGTACAAGAGCCCCTGGGGTGTTCCCGGTGCGGTGATGGCAGCGGTGATCGCGGCGATCGTCTTCGTCGGGTTCCTCCTGAACCCGACCTTCCTTCCGGCGATCATCGCGATCGTGGTGGTGTACGTCATCATCCTGCTCGGATTCGGACTGTTCTTCCGTCACCGTCTCGTGCTTTCGCCCGAGGAGGAATACGCTTTGTCCGGGGGGCGTCACGGCGACCCCCAGGCAGAGGGATACGACGCCATGGAGTCTCCGGTCTTCGGCAAGGACGCCTGACCTTTCTCACCGGGGCGAGGCGCTGCAGCTGGGGGGTTGCGGCGCCTCGCCGACGGTGAGCAGATCGGATGTCGGGGGTCGCGGCTAAGGTCGCACCATGCCCCGTCGCGCCGCCACCACCGCTCCCTACCGGTGCACCGAGTGCGGATGGACGACGGCGCGCTGGGTCGGTCGGTGCGGCGAGTGCCAGCAGTGGGGAACGGTCGTCGAGGCTGCCGAGCAGACCGGGATCGTGACGCAGATCACGCCGGTCGCGCCGGGCGCCCAGCGCGCAGCTCGACCGATCACCGCCGTCGATACGCGGGATGCCCCGCGCCGGACGACGGGGGTGGGCGAGTTCGATCGCGTCCTCGGCGGCGGCCTCGTTCCCGGCGCCGCCATTCTCCTCTCCGGCGAGCCGGGCGTCGGCAAGTCGACGCTGCTGCTCGAGGTCGCCGTGCACACCGCTCGCAGCGGCCAACGCGTGCTGTACGCCAGCGCCGAGGAATCGCTCGCCCAGGTGCGCCTCCGCGCCGAGCGCACGGGCGCCCTGCACGACGAGCTGTATCTGGCCAGCGAGACCGACCTGGCCACCATCCTCGGTCACATCGACGAGGTCGCTCCCGACCTGCTGATCGTCGATTCGGTGCAGACGGTGTCCTCCGCGCTGTCCGACGGCGCGGCCGGGCAGCCGAGCCAGGTCCGCGAGGTCGCCTCCACCCTCATCCGCGTGGCCAAGGAGCGCGCGCTGCCGACGATCCTCGTCGGACACGTCACGAAAGACGGCACGATCGCGGGCCCGCGCATCCTCGAGCACCTCGTCGACGTGGTGTGCCAGTTCGAGGGTGACCGGCAGACGTCGCTCCGCTTCGTGCGGGCTCTGAAGAACCGGTTCGGTCCCACCGATGAGGTCGGATGCTTCGACATGACCGGGGAGGGGATCGCGGAGGTGCCCGACCCGAGCGCGCTGTTCCTCGGGCACGGTGAGCCGGTGCCCGGCACCTGCGTGACGATCGCGCTCGAGGGCCGGCGGGCGATGCCCGTCGAGATCCAGGCGCTCACCATTCCGACGGCTTCCCCGAACGCGCGCCGCGTCGTCAGCGGCGTAGACGGAGCACGCGTGGCGATGATCCTCGCCGTGATCGAGAAGCGCCTCAACCTCACGGTCTCGGCGTGCGACGTCTACGTCTCCACCGTCGGTGGGGTGCGACTGCTCGAGCCTGCGGCTGACCTCGCCATCGCGGTCGCCGTCGTCAACTCGATGCGCGACCGAGCTCTCGCGCGCGGTGTCGCCGCGATCGGCGAGCTCACCCTGGCCGGTGAAGTGCGGCCGGTCACCCAGGCCGCGCAGCGGCGGACCGAGGCGGCGCGCCTCGGCTACGCGACCGTCGTCGACGCGTCATCCGGTCACCTCGCGGCCGCGCTCCGCGACCTCGTGCCGCACGCGTCGGGTCGCTTGCGCGACATCCCCGAGTTCTGAGCCGCGCGCGCGCCCGCGCGGCGCCCGCGCTGCCCGCGCGCGATCACCCTGCCGCCCATCCCAGCGGCACGCCGGAGGAGATCCGCAGAAGGGAGGCGCCGCCACCACCCCCTCAACCTCCCGTGCGTCGATCTCCTCCCGTGCGCCGCCGGCACGGAGCCACACCGCGGTGAACCCGGCGCGCGGCGCCCGGGCGTGCGCGTCGCCGAGCCCGGTCACCTTGAGACCCATCCCAGCGGCACACCGGAGGAGATCCGCACAAGGGAGGCGCCGCCGCCGCCCTCCAACCTCCCGTGCGTCGATCTCCTCCCGTGCGCCGCCGACACCCAACCCCCACCACGCGGCCACACATCGCGCGGCGCGTCAGGCGTCCAGCGCGGCGATGAGGTCGTCGGGTGACGCCTGCATGGGGTGCGGGCCGGCGATGTCGAAGAAGACCGTCTTCACGGCGTCGCGGTGACGGCCGAGGAACGCGCGCAGCCACGCGGGTGACTGCAGCGCCACCGTGGGCGGCAGGCTCTCGGGCTTGTGCGCGGCATCACTGAACAGCAGGAGTGCCAGGTCGCCCGACTCGGGGTCGCGGTATGTCCACACCTCGCCCGCATCGCGCGGGTCATCGCGCGCCCCGGCGCGCAGCAGCGGCACGACCGTCGGTCCGTGTCGAAGGGCGAACGCGACGGCGGCCATGTCCTGGGTCTGGAGCGCATCGCTGAGCGCGGTGTTGCGGAACTCCAGCTCGGGCACTCGTCGTGCGCGCTTCTTCCCCGCCATCCCTCCAGCCTAGGGGAACGTCAATGGCCCTCCCGGAGACCCTCTGCGAGGAGAGGATCGGCGGAAGGGCCATGCCCATCGGGGCATGTCTGGACGCTCGCTGGGGACGAACTCGCTGCTGGGGACAACGACGACCGCTCGTCCGATGGACGTGTCCAGGATACGTCCACGCATCGGCGTTTCGCTGTCCCCCAATTGGGGGACACGCCCGTGTCATCCGGGCCCTTCGGACTCGAATTTCCGCAGCCGCGGAAAAGAAGAAAATCTTGTCCCCCAAACGGTGGACAAGGCCGCTCGACGGCGGCTAGTGTGATCACGGCGATCGAGCGGGGCTGGGGCTACAAGCCGCTCGATCCAACTGGGGAAGCTGGGAGCCGAGGGGGCATGGGGGCCGACTGATCGTTCACAGCATGCGAATCCCCTCGCATCGATTGCTTCGATGCGAGGGGATCGCAATCCCGTCTGAAGCACGATACCGATTGGGGATTCGGACGGGCCGGCTGCTTGGGGGACGCCGGCCCGGTGCTGGGGACACCTGCGTGCTTCTGAGTCCAGGGACCAGCCCACTCTAACCCGGCCGCGGCGCCCACACGCCGCGGCCGGGCCGGTATACCGCCTGGTCAGACGATATATCGGTTCACGGTCGGGTACTCCGGGGCGACGGCGCTCACAGCAGCAGGAACTGCGCGGTGTTCGTGGAGTTCACGCCGCCGATCGAGACGTACAGGTGGTATGACGTGCCCGCGGCGGGCGCGGCCTGACGCTCCGTCCCGCCACAGCTCTCCACCGACGAACGGGTCCGATCCCAGGTGATCGGGGCCGCACTGGTGACGACCTGCCCGGCCTCGAGGAGGACCATCAGGTCGCTCGGCTCGGCCTGGCAATCGGTGGACTTCCACCACGTGTCGTTGCCGCTCATCACAGTGAAGACCTGACCCGTCGTCCCGACGTTGAGCGTGCAGGCGTCGCCGTTATTCGTGAGCCGGATCGACAGCTGCGGGTTCTCCCCCGCGGCATACTCGGTCTTGTCGGTCACCGCCTCGACGAGGAGGTCTCCAGGGACGCACGGTTCAGCCGATGGAGCGGCCGGGGCGTCGCCCTCGCCGGCCGCGGCGTCGGCGTCTGGCGCGGCGGTCGCATCACTCGGCCCCGGAGTGGGCGTCGCCGCCGAGCCGTCGGACTCCAACGCCGGCAGGTCGGTGGCCACCGGATCACCGGTCGGCGTCGAGGAGGCGACGGGCGCGGGCCCGTCGGCGGCGGATCCACGCCAGGGGGGCGCGACGACCAGCCACACCACGAGGCCGATCACGGCGAGCAGACCGAGGAGCACCACCAGGCGCCGCCGACGGTAGACCGCCGGTGAGTGGCGCCGGCGTGTGACGGTTCCGGTCATGCGACAAGGCTAGGTCGCGGTTCTCACCGGTCCTGGACGGCGCGCCCGAAGGCCCGGGAAACGACAGCGCCGACGCGCCGCCGTGAGGCGGGCGCGTCGGCGCGGAGACGTCGGTCAGCGGGTGACGCTGCGGTTGCGCGTGACGAGCACGTAGATCCCGAGCACGATGATCGCGCCGATGATCGAGCCGATGATGCCGGCCGGCTGCAGGAAGCCGCCCATGGGGTCGGCGCCGAAGATGAGGAATCCGAGGAACCCTCCCACGAACGAGCCGACGATGCCGAGCACGATGGTCAGCAGGATGCCCATGCTCTGCTTGCCGGGGATGACGGCGCGGGCGATGAGACCGGCGATGAGGCCGATGACGATGAGGCCGAGGATGGTCCAGAGCATGATCTCTCCTTGTGGGTCAGGCCATGGGGCCGGGTCCGCGCTCCGGGTGAAACGCTGCGTCTATCTGAGCAGACGCTGGACGAATCGCTCCAAGCCTTGCGCGGCAGAGAAATCGGGTGTAAGCGCCGAGAGGTCAGAGTGTCTTGAGCATCCGCGTGTTGCCGAGGGTGTTGGGCTTCACGTGCGCGAGATCGAGGAACTCGGCGATGCCCTCGTCGGGGCTGCGCACCAGCTGCGAGTACACATCCGAGTCGACGATCTGCTCGCCGATCTCGTCGAACCCGCGGCTGCGGAAGAAGTCCACCTCGAACGTGAGGCAGAACAGCCTGGTGAGCCCGAGGGTGCGCGCGTTCTCTTCGAGGCGGTCCACGAGAGCCCGGCCGACGCCGTGGTGCAGCCACTCGTCCGCGACGATGAGGGTCCGCACCTCACCGAGGTCTTCCCACATCACGTGCAGTGCGCCGCATCCGATCAGAATCCCGTCGGCGGTCTCGGCGACGACGAACTGCTGGGTGGACTCGTACAGCACCACGAGGTCTTTTCCGAGCAGGATGCGCTTTTGCACATAGGGCTCCAGAAGAGTCTGGATGCCGCGGATGTCGGCGGTGCGCGCGGGGCGGACGGTGTAGTCGGACATCGGCTCCACGATACGCCCCGTTCTCGGCGACGACAGACGAAGGGGCGGGCACCGGCATCCGGCACCCGCCCCTTTCGTTCCTCGCTCGCTCAGCCTCCGGCGACGATGTCCGGCGTCGCGCTGATCTCACCGGCGGCGCCGACCCCGACGGCGACCTTGTCGCCGCGCGGACCGTGCTCGAAGACGAACTCGCCGTTCTCGGCATCGACCTTCACGTGGTCACCGGGCTCCAGCTCGCCGTGGAGGATCTTCTCCGACAGGCGGTCCTCCACCTCGCGCTGCATGGCACGGCGGAGCGGCCGGGCGCCGAGCGCCGGGTCGAAGCCGATCTCGATCAGCTTGTCCTTCGCGGCATCGGTCAGCTCCACCGTCATGTCGCGGTCGAGCAGACGCTCGCCGAGGCGCTTGGTGAACAACCCCACGATCTGACGCAGCTCGTCCTTGTTCAGCTGCGGGAAGACGATGATGTCGTCGACGCGGTTGAGGAACTCGGGCTTGAAGTTGCGCTTGAGCTCCTCGTTGACCTTGCCCTTCATCCGGTCGTAGGTTGTCCCCTGGTCGCCCTCCACCTGGAAGCCGACGGGACCGCCCGCGATCGCCGACGAACCAAGGTTCGTCGTCATGATGATGACGGTGTTCTTGAAGTCGATCACGCGACCCTGACCGTCGGTCAGGCGACCCTCTTCGAGGATCTGCAGGAGCGAGTTGAAGATGTCGGGGTGGGCCTTCTCGATCTCGTCGAAGAGCACCACGCTGAAGGGCTTGCGCCGCACCTTCTCGGTCAGCTGACCGCCCTCTTCGAAGCCGACGAACCCGGGAGGGGCGCCGAACAGTCGCGAGACGGTGTGCTTCTCGCCGAACTCCGACATGTCGAGGGAGATCAGCGCCGACTCGTCGTCGAAGAGGAACTCGGCGAGCGCCTTGGCGAGCTCGGTCTTTCCGACACCGGTGGGGCCGGCGAAGATGAACGAGCCCGACGGGCGCTTGGGGTCCTTCAGGCCCGCGCGCTGACGACGGATCGTCTTCGACAGCGCGGCGATCGCCTCTTCCTGACCGATGACCCGCTGGTGCAGGGCCTTCTCCATGAAGACGAGGCGGCTGGACTCCTCCTCGGTGAGCTTGAACACCGGGATGCCGGTCGCCTGGGCGAGCACCTCGGCGATCAGACCCTCGTCGACCACCGCGTGCGAGGCGACGTCGCCTGAGCGCCACTGCTTCTCCAGGCGCAGGCGCTCAGCCAGGAGCGACTTCTCCTCGTCGCGCAGCGACGCCGCCTTCTCGAAGTCCTGCTCCTCGCTCGCGCGCTCCTTGTCCTCGCGCACCTTGGCGATCTTGTCGTCGAACTCGCGGAGCTCCGGCGGGCTCGACAGGATCGACAGCCGCAGACGGGCGCCTGCCTCGTCGATCAGGTCGATCGCCTTGTCGGGCAGGAACCGGTCGGAGATGTAGCGGTCGGCGAGGTTCGCGGCGGCGACGATCGCGCCATCCGTGATCTGCACCTTGTGGTGCGCCTCGTACCGGTCGCGAAGCCCCTTCAGAATGTTGATCGCGTGGGGCAGGCTCGGCTCGGCGACCTGGATCGGCTGGAAGCGACGCTCGAGCGCAGCATCCTTCTCGAAATGCTTGCGGTACTCATCCAGGGTCGTGGCACCGATCGTCTGCAGTTCGCCCCGGGCGAGGAGGGGCTTGAGGATGGATGCCGCGTCGATGGCGCCCTCGGCCGCACCGGCGCCGACGAGCGTGTGGATCTCGTCGATGAACACGATGATGTCGCCGCGGGTGCGGATCTCCTTGGTGACCTTCTTCAGGCGCTCCTCGAAGTCACCGCGGTAACGGGACCCCGCGATGAGCGACCCCAGGTCGAGGGAGTACAGCTGCTTGTCCTTGAGCGTCTCGGGCACGTCACCCTTGACGATCGCCTGGGCGAGGCCCTCGACGACGGCGGTCTTGCCGACACCGGGCTCACCGATGAGGACGGGGTTGTTCTTGGAGCGGCGCGAGAGGATCTGCATGACCCGCTCGATCTCCTTCTCGCGGCCGATCACCGGGTCGAGCTTGTTGTCGCGCGCGGCCTGCGTGAGGTTGCGGCCGAACTGGTCGAGCACCTGCGAGCCGCCCTGCGGGCCGGAGGTCTGCTGCTCGCCGGCGCCGGTGGAGACGCCCGCGGGCTCCTTGCCCTGGTAGCCCGAGAGCAGCTGGATGACCTGCTGGCGCACCTTGTTCAAGTCGGCGCCGAGCTTGACCAGCACCTGGGCGGCGACGCCCTCGCCCTCGCGGATGAGGCCGAGCAGGATGTGCTCGGTGCCGATGTAGTTGTGGCCGAGCTGCAGCGCTTCGCGCAGCGACAGCTCGAGCACCTTCTTCGCGCGCGGCGTGAAGGGGATGTGGCCGGTGGGCTGCTGCTGCCCCTGGCCGATGATGTCCTGCACCTGCTCGCGCACGGCGTCGAGCGAGATGCCGAGGGACTCGAGCGCCTTCGCGGCAACGCCCTCACCCTCGTGGATCAGCCCGAGCAGGATGTGCTCGGTGCCGATGTAGTTGTGGTTGAGCATCTTCGCCTCTTCTTGGGCGAGCACAACCACACGACGGGCTCGGTCGGTGAATCTCTCGAACATCGTTCACTCTCCTCCAGGACGCTTCGGGTCGGCTCTCCCCCTGCGTCTTACATCGAGGGTAGCCAGCAGGCCTCGGCCCGATGCCCGTGTTCGCCGTGGGCATAGCGTCACCCGCGATGTGCCGGCGCGCCGTGGCGCGCGGCGGACTTGCGTCGCGGCATCCGCTGACTTATCGTTTTTCGATAACAACGTTTATCGATATGAAGGCGGGATGAAGATGACGACGGCACAGGCGACCGAACCGCAGGTCTGGTCACGATGGGATGCTGCGGCGATGTGGTTCTACGGCCTCCTCGGCGTGGCTTTCGTGGTGTGGACCCTCGTGGGGGCGACAAGACGCATCATCGAGGTCGTCGGAGGCGCCGCAGGCGGGGCGGGCGGCACGGTTCCGGTACTCGGGGAGTTCGCCGGCACCCCCGCCGAGGCGCCCATCGGACCGGACGGCGCGGCGGTGACCGTCGAGCTCGACCGCGCTGTGCTGCTTCCGACCGAGCTCCCGATCGCGTCGACCGTCGCCCTGGTGCTGGAGCAGGTGGTCATCGCGCTGTCGGTGACGCTCGCCGTCGGCTGCCTGCTGGTGCTTACCTGGAGCATCCTGCACGGGCGGCTGTTCAGCCGCCGGAACACCGCCCTCGTGGCCACCGCGACCGGCGCCGCGCTCGTCGGCTTCGCCGGCGCACCCTTCTTCGCGAACATGGGGGCCAACGGCGCGTTCGCGTGGATCTCGGATCGCACCTTCGACAACGTCCTCCTCTCGGTCGATCCGGTGCTGTGGTTCGGCGTGGCGTTCGTAGGGTCGATCGTCACGACCGCGTTCTCGGTCGGCGCGCGCCTGCAGCGCGACACCGAGGGCCTCGTATGACTCCGGCGGAGGACGAGGGCCCCACGGGGGTCCACTGCCGCCTCGACGAACTGCTCGAGGAGCGCGGGATGACGCTGACCCGCCTGTCGGAACTGGTGGGGGTCTCGGTGGTGAACCTGTCGGTCCTGAAGAACGACCGAGCTCGCGCCATCCGGTACTCGACACTGTCGGCGATCTGCCGCGTGCTGGACTGCGAGATCGGCGACCTTCTCGTGCGCGCCGACTGAGCGTCGCGCCCGGCGTGCGCCGCGCGATCATCACGCGAGCGCGCCGCGCACGCGGTTCACGAGCGCGGCTGCGCCCTCTGGTCCGGCTGCGACCCGTCTCGCGCCCGGCTCGCTTCGCCTGTCGCATTCGGCTCCCACCGGCGACAATCCGCGACAGGTGAACCGGGTGTTTCCGATTCACCGGACGCAAATGAGCACCCGCCCCAACCCTTTGCGACAGGCGAGGGGCCTCATCGCGGAAGGCGAGTGGCGAAGGCCCTTCGCACGCGGGCGACAACTTCTGCCGGGTCGGTGAACAGTTGCTTCTTGGTCACGCGAATGATGATCCAGCCGGCCGCGGCGAGCCGCTCGTACCGCGCGATGTCGAGGGCCCATTGCTCCGGGTCGAGAAGGTGGTGCTCTCCCTCGTACTCCAGGCCGATCTTGAGCTCGGGGTATGCCAGATCGAGTGCGGCGAGGTACATCCCGGCTTCGACGACCTCGAAGTTGAGCTCCGGCTCCGGAAGGCCGTCGTCGACCACGACGAGTCGCAGGTGGGTCTCGGGGCGTGACGCCGACCTGGTTCTGATCTGCGGAAGGGCCTTCCGCAGACGCACCACTCCGACTCGCCGTCCCGCTTCGGCGGCGGCAGCAAGCTCGTGCAGTTCAGCGAGGGGTGCGGTCACCCTCCAACTTCGAACCGCGGCGTCGCCGACGGCGACGACATCGCGAACGTCCGGGAGCACCGCTGCCAACGCAGCCCACGTGGTCGCTGGGCTTGTCACGAGCAGGCCGGTCGCCGGGTGCCGTCGAACGTGCGTCAGCTTCTCGTGAGCCTGGTGTCCTCGCACGCCTCGTCCGCGCGGGGCGCGACCCGGCGCCCAGACGGAGACGTCGATCGATTCCGTCCGCACGAGGCTCGCCGGAAGCGGCAATCCCCACAGCACCGCGGCGGTGACGTGACTGAAGAAGACGCCTGTGGCAGCGACCGCGGAGTAGGCGAGGGCGCGGTAGATGTGAGCTTCTTCGTTGGCGCCTCGCGCACCGAGGATCGGGGTGGACCACGACGAGCTGACGTCGGGGTCGAGGGAGCGAACGCCGTGGAATGGCCGCCGGAATGACGGGTGGCGGAGGCGAGCACGGGTCAAGCCGGCACGGAGCGCGTCGCCCACCCGGAAGTGCGGTCCGAGTTCGGCGGGGAGGAAGGGTCGTGACATGCGGAAACCCTGCCGAAAGGCGCGGCGCCACCGACGTTCTCAGGCCTCATCTGTGGGCAACTGTGCCCCCGCCTCGCCTGTGCAGGAGCCGATCATGAATGCGCCTCGCCGTCTCGCTGGTCGCGAATGGCGCGTGTCAATCGCACTTCGAGCCAGGCGAACGCGGGTCGCTGGGCGCAGTGCGCATTCGCCTGACTGAATGTGCGGCGGCCGCGCGCAAGGTGTGACAGGCGAGGACAGAGCACGACGTGCGCGAGCGAGCGGGCGAGCGGGAGCGCGAGAGGGCGCGGGACCGCGCGCGAGCGCGCGCGCCTCAGGGGGTGCCGAGAACCGGCAGCCGGATGTCGGCGAACTCGCCGCCCGACAGCACAGCCGTGACCGCCGCGTCGTCGTCGACGGCTCCGGTGACCGCGACGACGGTGACGCGCGGCGCCATGTCGGCGGTGCACACCTGGTCGGCGACGGGCTCGGCGAAGCGCACCTGCACCTCGGCGCCGGCCGCCTCGGCGGACTCCAGCACCGGCGGGCAGGTCGAGGACCCCCAGCTGAGGATCAGCATCATGTCGTCATCGGCCCACCCCGCGCTCGGCGCGAACTCCTCGGGCACGGCGATCTCGCCCTCGAGTCCGTCGAGGTCGGTGTCGTCGGCGTAGGTGCCGGTGACGACGATCTCGAGCTCGCGGGTCGGGTCGACGCCCTCGGGCAGGCCCACGTACGACCCGCGCGGCACGAGGTCGCGCGTGCACGCCTCGCCCTCGGGGTCGCTGATGTCGACGGTGAGCACGCCGTCGGCGTAGGTCGGCTCACCGATCACCGGCAGACACGACGACGACCCGTACGTGACCAGTCCCACGCCGCGTCCGCCGTCGAGCCACGCCGCTTCGACGTCGTCCGTCCCCGCCGCGCCGCCTGACGCCCCGGGCGACGCCGACTCCGACGCCGAGCCCGACGCCGAGGGCGCCGTCGACGCCGCGCCCCCACTGCCCGCGGGTGTCGCGCACCCGGAGAGCACCGCCGCCCCCGCTCCGAGAACGACGAAAGCGAGAAGCAGGCGAGGTCGGGTCATGCCCACATCATCCCGCGAACGGCGGCCCGCGTCATCCGTCTTCTGAAACGCCCTACTGCAGCGCCGACGTGAGCCGGGCGATGTTGTCGATCACGGTCGAGCGCAGCGGCTGCTTCAGCCACTCCTCGAGCGTCAGCTCGCGCGACAGCGAGCGGTACTTGTCCTCGACGCCGCGCATCTCGCGCACGAACTCCTCGCCGCGCACGAGCATTGAGATCTCCATGTTCAGACCGAAGGAGCGCATGTCCATGTTGCTCGATCCGATGACGGCGATCTCATCGTCGATCGTCATGCACTTGGAGTGCAGGATGTACGGCTTCCGGTACATCCAGATCTTCACGCCGGCACGCAGCAGCGCCTCGTAGTAGCTGCGCTGAGCGTGGTACACCATCGCCTGGTCGCCCTCTTCCGAGACGAACAGCTCCACCTCGAGGCCCCGCTGGCACGCGGTCGTGATCGCCAGGAGCAGCGCCTCGTCGGGCACGAAGTACGGGCTGACGATGATGATGCGGCGCTGCGCGTAGTACAGCAGCGCCGCGAAGAGCCTCAGGTTGTTCTCGGAGTCGAACCCCGGGCCCGACGGCACGATCTGGCAGTCGAGGTCGCCGTGGCTGGACTCGACCTTGAAAAGGTCGATCTCATCGGTGAGGATCTCGTCGGTCTCGCTGTACCAGTCGCTGAGGAACACCGCATTGATGGATGCCACGACGGGGCCGTGCAGCCGCACCATCAGGTCGACCCAGTGGAGCCCCCGCTTGATGTTCTTGCGGAGGTTGTACGTGGAGTCGGTGACGTTCTGCGACCCCATGTAGCCGACCTTGCCGTCCACGACGAGGAGCTTGCGGTGGTTGCGGAGGTCGGGCCGCTGATACTTCCCCTTCAGCGGCTGCACCGGGAGCATGAGCTTCCAGCGCGCCCCCATCGCGTCGAGCCGGCGGAGCGTCTGCTTGTAGAACGGCTTGCCGCGGTTGGCCCAGTGATCCAGGAGCACCCGCACGACCACGCCGCGCGCGGCGACCTCTTCCAGCGCGGCGAAGAACTTCTCGGTCGATGCGTCGGTCTGGAGGATGTAGAACTCCACGTGCACGTACCGCTCGGCGGTGCGGATGGCCTCGGCCATCTCGTCGAGGCTCTCCTGGTAGTCGGAGATGAGGTGCGCGTCGTTGTCGCCGGCGAGGGGCATCGCGCCGAGGGCGCGGTTCATCGTCACCAGCGACTGGAACCACTGCGGGGCGTGCGGGCGGAGGGTTCCGAAGTCGAGCCCGGCGCTGGTGTCGCGGATGTACTGATTGATGGCGTCCTGCTGGCGCCGGCGCTTGCGCGGCAGCCGCGGGTTGCCGATCAGCAGGAAGAGGAACACCCCGATCAGGGGGATGAAGTAGATGGCGAGCAGCCACGCCATGGCGGCGGTCGGGCGACGGTTCCGCGGCACGTAGATGACGGCGAGGATGCGCACGATGATGTCGAAGACGAACACCAGGATGAGCCACCACGACGCATCCAGTGTGATCTCGATCACATCTCCCCCGTTCGCCCCGCCCGCCCACTGCCAGCGTAGCGGCCGGCGCCGTCAGCGCCCGGCGGCGGGCGCCGGGGGCGCGTCGGGAGCCGACGACGCGGGGGGAAGGCCGCGCTTTGCGCGCTCCTGCGCCTCGATACGGGTGTAGGCGCGCCGCTCATTGCGGTCGGCGTGCAGGATGCTGCGGAGGATCCAGAAGAACAGGGCGCTGACCACCACGGTGGGAAGAAGAGTCCACGCCGCTGCGATCCAGAAGCCGTCCATGCCTCCAAGGATACGCGGGCCCACCCTGGGCACGGCCCGGGAGAGAGCGGATGCGACGGCGCGACCTCTCCTGCACAGCCGGCCGGATCCGCGAGTTGACCACAGAGTGCAGCACGCGGCCGCCACGGACGTCCGAGGGCGGCCAGGGTCGGGGCATGACCACGATCGTGAAGGCCGGTACCGCGGCCCAGTTCCTCTCCCTCGTCCCTCGGATGCTCGGCTACGTGCCCTCGAACAGCGTCGTGCTCGTGCCGTTCGAGGGCACGCGCACGCGGGGCGCGATGCGCATCGATCTGCCCGCGGTCGCCGACCTCGACGCCGCTGCTGCCACGCATGTCGGGCTGGTGTGCCGCATCGAGGCGGCCGACGCCCTCGCCGTGGTGGTGTTCACCGACGAGCTGTTCGGCGGCGGCGCGGCGCCGTGGACCGCGCTCGCCCAGGGCATCCGCGACAGAGCCGACGCCAGCGGCCTGCGCGTGGTGGACATGCTCTGCCATGCGCCCGACGGGTGGGCGTCGTACCTCGATTCCGACACTCCGCCCGGGGGACGGCCCCTCCCCGAGCTCCTCGAAGCGGACGTGGCGACGCCCGCGCTCGCCGACATCCCCCTCGCAGCGGGTGACCAGTGGTCGGGCGCGACACTGCCCGCTGTCGACTTCGCCGAGAAGGAGAGGGTCGGGACGGCGCTGAAGGCGATCCGCGTCGCGATCGAGGGCTTCGGCTCGCACGCGACCGGCCCCCGCGCGCGCGTGGATCCGCGGGCACTGGAGGCGGTGTGCCTGCTCGATGACCTGCCGGCGCTGTTCGAGGAGGCGCTGCAGTGGAATCCCGAGATGCTCGACCCCTTCGACGCCGCGCTGCTGCTGTGGTGCCTCGACCGTCCGGCGACGCGGGACGTCGCGCTCGTGCAGTGGTGCGGCGACATCGACCGCGGCGACGAGGCGATGGCGGCGCAGCTGCGCTGGGAAGCGGGCGAGCCCTACCCGGCGGACATCGCCGAACGCATGTGGGGCGAGGGGCCGCAACCGTCGGCTGAGCGGCTGCAGGGGGCACTGGAGATCGCCCGCCGCATCGCGGCGGCGGCGCCCCGCGCCGTCCGACCCGGTCCGCTCGCGGTCTGCGGTTGGCTGTCGTGGGCGCTCGGCCGGTCGACGCACGCCGAGTGGTTCGCCGATCGGGCGGCCGAGATCGACCCCGCCCACGGACTCACGGGCATCGTCCAGGGGATGGTGCGCGGCGGGCACCTGCCTGCCTGGGCGTTCCCGCCGACCGCCACGTGGCGCCCGCTGGACGCGAACGGTCCTCTTACTTGACGAGCGGGAAGAGGATGGTCTCGCGGATGCCGAGCCCGGTGATCGCCATGAGGAGCCGGTCGATCCCCATGCCCATGCCCCCGGTGGGGGGCATGCCGTGCTCGAGGGCGCGCAGGAACTCCTCGTCGATCCGCATGGCCTCGACGTCGCCGCGCGCGGCGAGCTTCGCCTGCTCGACGAACCGCTCGCGCTGGATGACCGGGTCCACGAGCTCGGAGTACCCGGTGGCCAGCTCGAATCCGCGGACGTACAGGTCCCACTTCTCCACCAGGCCCGGAATCGATCGGTGCTCGCGCACCAGCGGGCTGGTGTCGACGGGGAAGTCCATCACGAAGGTGGGGCGCGTGAGGCCGGGCTTGACGAAGTGCTCCCACAGCTCCTCAACGAGCTTGCCGTGGGTCGCGTGCGGGGGTGCCTCGACGCCGACCTCGGCGGCGAAGGCCAGAAGGTCGTCGAGCGAGGTCTCAGGAGTGATGGCCCGACCCGCGGCATCCGAAAGGGAGTCGTACATCGACAGCCGCTCCCACTGCCCGCCCAGGTCGTACACCGTGCCGTCGGCCCACGTGACGGTCGTCGATCCGGCGACCGCGACGGCGGCGTTCTGGATGAGCTCCTGGGTGAGGTCGGCGATGCCGTGGTAGTCGGTGTAGGCCTGGTAGGCCTCGAGCATCGCGAACTCGGGGCTGTGGGTGGAGTCGGCGCCCTCGTTGCGGAAGTTGCGGTTGATCTCGAACACCCGATCGAGCCCGCCGACCACCGCGCGCTTGAGGAACAGCTCGGGCGCGATGCGGAGGTACAGCTCGGTGTCGAAGGCGTTGGAGTGCGTGACGAACGGGCGAGCCGATGCGCCGCCGTGCTGCACCTGCAGCATCGGCGTTTCGACCTCGATGAAGTCGTGGGCGGTGAACGTCTGACGCAGGCTCGCGTTCACCGCGGCCCGCGCACGCACGGTCGCGCGCGCCTGGTCGCGCACGATGAGGTCGAGGAAGCGGCTGCGCACCCGACCCTCCTCGCTCAGCTCGCCGTAGACGTTCGGAAGGGGGAGCACGGCCTTCGCGGCGATCTCCCACGACGTGGCCATGATCGACAGTTCGCCGCGGCGGCTCGAGATCACCTCGCCCGAGACGAAGACGTGGTCGCCGAGGTCGACGAGCTCCTTCCAGCGCTGCAGAGACTCCTCCCCGACCGAGGCGAGGGAGATCATGGCCTGGATGCGACTGCCGTCGCCCGACTGCAGAGTGGCGAAGCACAGCTTCCCGGTGTTCCGGCTGAAGACCACCCGTCCCGCGACGCCCGCGGTCACCCCGGTCTCCGCCCCCGCCTCGAGGTCGCCGAAGCGCGCCCGGAGGGCGGGGATCGTGTCGGTGACCGGCACCGCCACGGGATAGGCGCCGCCCGCGGCATCCGTCCGCTCGGCGATGAGACGCTCGCGCTTGGCCAGGCGTACGGCCTTCTGCTCGAAGACCTCTTCGTCGCTGGGCTCGGCGGGGTCAGCGGGCGCGGGCGAATCGGTCATGAAAAGGCTCCTCGGGGGTCGCCGTCAAGTGTATCGACGGGTGCCCGAGCGCTCAGCGGCGGGATCCGCCGGCGGTCGCCGGGAGGTCACCTCGTCGGCGGTCCGCGCTCGCGGGCGCGGGAGCGGCCGTCACTGCAGCGAGATCTCGGTGTTGTCGATGAAGCGGTGCCCCGCGACGGTCGCGGCGATGAGTGCGAGCGCCCGCCCGCGATGGCCCTCGTCCACGGGGAGGAAGGTCGCGGGGTCGACCACGGTGAGGTACTCGAGGTTGATCCGCGGCTCGCCCATGAGCGCCGACTGGGCCGCCGCGATGCACGCGTCGACCCCGCGGTCGGCGTTCGAGGCCGCAGCATCCAGGGCCATCGTCAGTTTGCCGGCCGCCTGGCGGTCGCGGTCCTCGAGCAGCGATGCGCGGGTGGACACCGGCAGGCCGTCGTCGCCGCGTACCGTCTCGACCGTGGCGACGTCGATGTCGAAGAAGAGGTCGCGGATCATCCGCTCGACCAGGAAGATCCGCTGCCGGTCGCGGAGCCCGTAGACGGCGACGTCGGGCTGCACCAGGTGGAACAGCTTCGCCTCGACGGTGAGGAGACCGTCGAAGTAGTACGGGCGGAACCGGCCCTCGTACCGGAGGCCCAGGTCGCCGGCGCTGATCTTCGTCGTCACGCTCCCGTTCGGGAGGAGGTCCGCGGTGCCGGGGGCGAACACGACATCGACACCCAGCGACTCCAGCAGCAGACGGTCAGCGTCGGGGGTGCGCGGGTAGGCCTCGAAGTCGGCGGTCGTGGCGAACCGCAGCGGATTGACGAAGGTCGACACCACCACGATGTCGGCGCGCTCGCGGGCGGTGTCGATGAGGTCGATGTGACCGTCGTGCAGCGAGCCGATCGTCGACACCAGCGCGACCCTCGCATCCGGGCCGTCGCGTCGGACCTCGGCCAGGCGGCTGCGCAGCGCCTCGGGGGTGCGGATCATCCGATGATCGTATCGGCGGCGCGATCCCCGCCCGCACGGTCCGTGACAGCGGCCGCATCGTCGTGTCCAATGGACACCATGCCCGAGCCACGCGACGCCGCCGACGCGCTCGCCGAGATCCACCGCGCCGAGTGGGGACGGATCGTCGGGGGCCTCGCCCGCCGCTTCGGCGACCTCGACCTCGCCGAGGAGGTCGCGGCGGACGCCTTCGCCGTCGCCGTCGAGCGCTGGGCCGCCGACGGCGTGCCGCCCAATCCGGGGGCGTGGATCACCACGACCGCGCGTCGGAAGGCGATCGACCGCCTGCGGCGCGAGGCACGCCGAGACGACAAGCACCGCGAGGCCCTGCTCATCGCCGACGACTCACCCGCCGAAGAGGTGGGCGCGGTCGCTGATGATCGGCTGCGGCTGCTCTTCGCGTGCTGTCATCCGCTTCTGGGGGTGGAGACCCGGGTCGCCCTGACCCTCCGGGTCGTCGTCGGCCTCACCGTCGCAGAGATCGCGCACCTCTTCCTCGTGCCGCCCACGACGATCGCGCAGCGCATCACCCGGGGGAAGGCGAAGATCGGCGCGGCGCGCATCCCGTTCCGCGTGCCCGAGGCGGGCGATCTCCCCGAACGCGCCGCCGCGGTAGTCACCGTGCTCTCGCTGATGTACACGCACGGCTACGCCGCGACTGGAGAAGCCCCCGACCGACTGCGGATCGACCTCCTCACCGAGGCGGTCCGGCTCGCACGCGAGCTGCACGTCCTCCTTCCCGACGACGGCGACGTCACGGGACTCCTCGCCCTCCTTCTCGCCTCGGCCGCGCGGATCCCCGCCCGCCTCGCCCCGGACGGCGCGCTCGTCACCCTCTCCGAGCAGAACCGCGACGCATGGGATCGGGCGATGATCTCCGAGGCCGACGCGCTCATCGCCGAGCGGCAGCGGATCGCCCGGGCCACCGGCATCCGTCTCGGACGCTTCGAGCTTCTCGCCGCCGTCCACCTCGTGCACGCACGCGCCCCCGACGCCGGGAGCACCGACTGGTCGCAGATCGTGACGCTCTACGAGATGCTCGAGCGGGTCGACCCGAGCCCGATCGTGGGCGTGAACCACGCCATCGCCGTCGCCGAGGCGGATTCACCCGAAGCGGGCCTCGCGGTCCTGGAAAGACACGACGACACCCTGGCGGAGCACTACGCGTTCCACGCCGTCCGCGCCCACCTGCGCGCTGCGGGAGGGGAGACCGCCGAGGCGCTGCGGGCGTACGACCGCGCGATCTCGCTCGCCCCGTCTCCCGAGATGGCCGAACTGCTCGCGGCGCGACGGAGGAACCTCGCGCACAATTCGTCGCACTGAATGTGCGACGAGATGTCGGATCGGGCGGTCTCCGATCGTCGCTTGTTCGAAGAGGCCTGTTTGGGCCCCGCGTGACCATACGGAAGAGGAGCAGATGAGCAACAGATACCTGGTCATCCACATGACCGACCCCACCGGTACCGACATCCCGAGGGACGAGGACCAGCGCATGCTGGAGGGCTGGCTCGCCGAGGGCGAGAAGAAGGGGATGCTGCAGAGCGGCGCCCCGACCGCACCGGCCGATCAGGCGAAATCCGTGGTGGTGCGCGAGGGTCGAGCCCTCATCACCGACGGCCCGTTCCCCGAGTTCACCGAGTGGTTCGCCGGGTACGACATCATCTCGGCCGAGTCGATCGACGACGTCGCCGCCCTCATGACACAGCATCCGACCGCGATCGCGGGACGGGTGTACGTGCTGCCGCTGGTGAAGCTCCCCTGGGACGAGGACTGATCCCGCGTCGCGGCGCCCGGGAATGCTCGGGCGCCGCGACGCGCTTCACTCCTTCATGACGAACATCACGCAGCCTGCACAGTCGTCCGGAACCTTCCGCATCGGCGGCGACCTCGAGGTCAATCGCCTGGGCTACGGAACCATGCAGCTCACCGGGCCGGGCGTCTGGGGCCCGCCGAAGGACCATGACGAGGCGATCCGAGTCCTCCGCCGAGCGGTCGAACTCGGCGTGAACTTCTTCGACACCGCCGAGTCGTACGGTCCCTACGTCGCCGAGGAGCTCCTCAAGGAGGCGCTGCATCCGTACGCCGACGACGTGGTCATCGCGACGAAGTCGGGCCTGACGCGCACGGCCCCGAACGTCTGGCCGCCGCTCGGACGCCCGGAGTTCCTGCGCCAGGGCGCCGAGATGAGCCTCCGCCGGCTCGGGCTCGAGCGCATCGATCTCTTCCAGCTGCACCGCATCGACCCGAAGGTGCCCCTCGAAGACCAGGTCGGCGAGCTGAAGGCGCTGCAGGACGAGGGCAAGATCCGCCACATCGGTCTGTCGGAAGTCACGATCGACGAGGTGAAGCAGGCGCAGGAGATCGCCGAGATCGTCACCGTGCAGAACCTCTACAACCTGCAGACCCGAGACGCCGAGGACCTGCTCGACTGGTCGGAGGAGCAGGGAATCGGCTTCATCCCGTGGTTCCCGCTCGCGACCGGCGGCCTGACCGGCGCCGACTCGCCGCTGACCGACATCGCCGCGCGCAAGGAGGCGACGCCCGCGCAGATCGCCCTCGCCTGGCTGCTCAAGCGCTCGCCGGTCATGCTCCCCATCCCGGGGACCTCGAGCGTCGCCCATCTGGAGGACAACATGCAGGGTGGCGTCATCGAACTGACCGACGAGGAGTTCGCCGAGCTCTCCGCCCTCCGCGGCTGACACGCGCAGGGGTGCACCTTCGCGCCGAGGGAGTGCACCCTCGCGCGGAGGGATCAGGCGTCGGCGCGGGTCAGGGCGTGGTCGATCGTGGTGTGCACGAGGCTCGACAGGTATCGGCCGGGATCCTCGACCCCGGCGCGGGTGAGCAGGTCGGCCGCCTGGGCGATGATCGAGCGCGAGAACTCCGTCGCGGTGGAGATCGCCTCGGCGTAGATCGGCCGCTGCTCCTCGGCCACCTCGACCGGCTCGCAGCCGAGCTCGACCGCGAGCGCCTGCGCGATCGGCAGCACCGGCGCGGGCGCGGTCACGGCCGCGTAGGCGTGCGTCAGCTGCCGCAGATCGATGGATGACCCCGTGAAGGCGATCGCGGGGTGGATGGCCAGCGGGATGGCGCCTCGCGCCGTCGCCGGCTGGAGTACATCGATGCCGTGGGAGGCGTCGGTGTGCAGCACCAGCTGACCGGGCCGCCAGGCCTCGACCGTGGCGAGACCCGCGACGAGCCCAGGGAGCTCGGCGCGGGGGACGGCGATCACGACGAGATCACTCCCCGCGACGACGTCGACGGGGTCGAGCACCGGCACGTCGGGGAGCACCGCGTCGAGGCGGTCGCGGTCGGAGCCGGCGGTGATCCCGACGATCGCGTGCCCCGCGCCGCGGAGCGCCGCGCCCATCACCGGACCCACCCGGCCTGCGCCGATGATCCCGACACCGAGCCGGCCGTCGCGCCTCACGGTGACACCTCCGTGCGACGCGCCTCCTCGCTCGGCCCCGCGGGCGCGGACGCGTCCGACGTCGGCGCGGCATCCGTCCCCGGCACGGCGACAGTCCCCGGCGCGGCGACACCGAGGGGCTCCTCCCCGGCCCAGCGGTGACTGCGATCACTCGCGGCCGCGACGATGGCGGCGGCCTCCGTGCGGTCGAACAGCGACACCGCGTCATCCCGATCGATGATGCCGAGCGAGCCGCTCACGCGCCCGATCACGGTGTGCACCTGGAGGTTCGCCACGCGCAGCGCGCGATCGACCGGCCCCTGCGCGATCGCGAGGCTCTGCATGCGCGCAAGCGGGAAGAGCGCGAGCTTGCGCCAGATGAAGCCTCGGCGCACGAACAGCGCGTCCGGGGTGACGAAGGCGCCGTTGCGCCGCCAGCTGGTGGGTCGCAGCCACGCCGCCCGGCGCGGGGTGGTCACGTACGGGTCATCCCCCTCGGGGCCGAGGACGCCGTGCTGGAAAACGAGCGGCCACTCCTCGCGGGGAAGGTGGGGCAGCATCAGCTGGAGCACGCGCTCGACGTCGGCGCGGGTCCCCACGGGCAGGACGGTGGCGAACTGGTCCGACCCCGCGGCCTCCAGCCCGCGCCCCGACAGCCGGTTGACGGTGATCGCCCACCACCCGGCGGGTCGCCACAGGATCGGCTGGCTGATCTCCAGCGCGTGGATGCGCCCCGGGGGCAGCGTCTCGGTCACGGTGGTGAACAGGCCGAAGGTGATGCGCACCCCGCTCGAGGTCGGCGCTATCGAGTAGCGCAGCGATCGCGTGATCGTGCGGACCCAGTACGCGCCGAAACCGAGGAGCGCGGGGATGGCCGAAAGAAGCAGCCACGGGGTTCCCAGCACCGAGGCGACGATGATCGCGCCAACGAGGACGAGGAAGAACAGCAGCGATCCGTCGAGGAGGTGGGAGGCGATGAGGCGTCCGACCGGGATGTTCACGACGGAATCCGGCTCGTCGACGGGGTCTTCGGCGCCCTCGATCATCTCGTTCAGACCCGCGGCGAAGGTCGACGCCGCGCCTGCCACCCCGCGTCCGCCCGCCGCCGCGGCTGCCGCCTGACGAGCCTCGGCCAGGCGCCTGCCCGACGCGAGCCGCAGGATGTCGGCGCGCACCTCTTCGGCGTTGGCGGTCGAGAGGTACTCGAGCTTGACGTTGCCGTCGGTGCCGGCCCCGACGACCTCGAGCTTGGCCATGCCCATCAGCCGGGCGATCATCGGCCGTGTGAGGTTGACCCCCTGCACGCGGTCCAGTGGCGCGCGCCGCTGGGTGCGGAACAGCACGCCGCTTCGCACCTCGACGTCGTCGCCGGTGATGCGGAAGGTGTGGAACCGCCACGACAGGTAGAAGGTCCCGACGAGCACGAGGACCACGATGATCACGGCGCCGAGGGCGACGAGGAGCAGACCGCGTTCGAAGATGAAGTCGAGCGGATCGCCGGTCTCGAAGTCGCCGGGGTCTACCTCGGGGACGAAGATCGGCACGACCCCCTGGATCAGGCGGTCGCGGAAGTTGGCGATGAGGATGCCGGCGATGACGACGAGCGTCAGCCCACCCCGAAGGAGCGGGGTGAGCGGGTGCAGGCGGTGCCAGTCTCCGTCGCTGAGCGGCGAACGGGTCGGCGCGGGAGCGCTGGTCACAGTCCTGTCCGACGGGTCTCGGCGACGTCGATGAGGGTGTCGCGGAGTTGCTCGGCAGCCTCCTGCGTGAGCCCCGGAAGGGTCACGCCCGTCACCGCCGCCGCGGTGACGATCTTCAGCTGGGCGATGCCGAACCCGCGGTCGAGCGGGCCGTGGGTGATGTCGACGAGCTGCATGCGCCCGTAGGGCACGGCGACGATCCGCTGCCACAGGATGCCGCGGCGGAACACCAGATCGTCTCGACGCAGCTGATAGCCGTACGACCGGGCCTGGCGGGGTGTCACGGCGAGCACGGCGGCGAGGATGACGAGCACGATCCCCGCCGGGATCATGAGCCAGCGGAAGTCGAACACGAACACCGCGACGAGGCCGGCGGCGAGCACGAGCAGGAAGAAGAACCCGGTGGTGATCAGCTGCACCCGCACGTAGCCGGTGGCGAGCTGGTACCAGGTGCCGTCGCCGAGCGGGAGCCGGTTCTCCGAGCGCGGCTCGACGACACGGTCGAACGACCCGGCGGTGAACACGGCGGGGTCGTAATCGTCCTGCCGGACGTCGTCCGCGGCCAGCGGCACGACCCCCGTCTCCCGCTGCACCGGAGGCGCGGACGGGGCGGGCGGCGCCGACGGGGCGGGCGGCGCCGGCGGCGAAGCGGGCACCCGCTCAGTGCCCGTCGGGCTGGAGTCCGGGGTCGGAGCCTCCGGGCTGTTCGTCATCATCGTCCTTCCGGATCGTGCAGAACTGCTCTGCGACCAGGCCCGCGATCACCAGCAGCACCGCGCACAGGGCCGTCGCGATGACGGCCCCCAACGAGCCTAGCGAGGGCGGAACAGGCCGGGTGAGGAGGAACAGCGCAAGGCCCCCCGCGATCCCCGTCACGATCGCCCCGACGAGGCTCGACGCCTTCGCGAGCACCGCGATGCGCAGCGCCCGGAACGGATCGACCGGGGCGGCCGTTCCCCGGGTGGCGCGGCGGATGGGCACCGCGAGGGCGACGATCACCACCGCGAGCAGCACGAGGAGGATGGGCAGCGAGACGGCCGGGGTGAAGGTCGCGCGCCCCGCCGAGGTGAGTGCCTGGTCGATGAGGAATCCGACACCGACGCCCAGGACGGCGACGACGAGAAGGACGAGCGGGCGCGTGCGCGTCACGAGGGTTCCCGCAGGCGGGAGAGGATGTCTGCGACCCGGCCGACTCCGGGGAGCACGGCGTCGGGATCGACCTGCAGCCAGGGCTCGAGCACGAAGTCGCGCTCCGCCGCCCGAGGGTGCGGGAGGATCAGCACCGGCCCGTCGCTGGTGAGCTCGCCGTAGGCGATGAGGTCGAGATCGAGCGTGCGATCGGCCCAGCGGGCCCCTCGCTCGCGGCCGTGGCGCGCTTCGATCGCGTGCAGGTAGCCGAGGAGCACCGTCGGCGCGAGGCGCGTGGTGAGAAGCGCCACCGAGTTGAGGTAGGCGGGGGCGTCGGCGTCGCGACCCTCCGGCGTCAGTGCGACCGATTCGATCGGCGTCGCGGTCTTCACGTGCGTGACGAGGGGCAGCCGTGCGAGATCGGTCAGCGCCGCCTCGAGGATGGCCTTCCGGTCGCCGAGATTCGACCCCAGCGCGACGACGGCGATCGCCTCGTCGCGACGGTTCGGCGTGGCATCCGTCTGCAGTTCCTCAGCCAGTCGACGACTCATCGGCCTGCCCTTCGGTGTCGGTGCGTGCGCGGCTGATCGTCACCGACACGTCGGCGAAGGTCAGCGGGATCGGGGCGTGCGGTTTGTGGACGGTGACGCGCACGTCGGAGACGAGCGCGCGACGCAGCACCGCGCGCGCGATGCGATCGGCGAGCGTTTCGAGGAGGTTCACCGGATCACCCGCGACGATCGCCGCGACCTCCTCGGCGAGCTCGCCGTAGTGGACGGTGTCGGCGACGTCGTCGCTCCTCGCGGCGGGACGGGTGTCGAGGGTCAGGACCAGGTCGACGACGAAGTCCTGCCCCTCGCGCCGTTCGTCGTCGTAGACGCCGTGGTACCCGAAGACCTTCAGGCCCGTCAGCGTGATGGTGTCGCCGTCCACCGGCGGTCTCCCTCCCAGGCCTGAGCGATCCGCAGGGCATCGCGGGTGGCACCGACGTCGTGCACGCGCACGCCCCAGACGCCCTCGCGTGCTGCGAGCGCACTCGTGACGGCGGTTGCGAGATCACGGCGCTCTTCCGACACGTCGTCGAGCGTCGGCGGCTGCGTCCCCCTCTGGGCGCCGAGGACGGTGGGAAGAAGCGTCTCGGCGAGGAACCGCTTGCGGCTGGTGCCAACGAGCACCCGCGGGCCGATGCCGAGGATGCGCGGGAGTCCGCGAAGCACCGACCAGTTCTGATCGCCGCGCTTCCCGAACCCGATCCCCGGATCGAGGATGACGCGGGACGGCGCGATGCCGGCGACCGCGGCCGCTTCCAGGCGCCCCGAGAGCTCGGTGACCACCTCGCGGATCACGTCGCCGTACTCCGCGCGGGCGTACATGTCGCTCGACGGCCCGCGCCAATGGCCCACGACGAATTCCGCTCCCGTACCGGCGACGGCCGTGAGCATGCCGGGGTCGGCGAGGCCCCCCGAGACGTCGTTGACGATCGTGGCCCCGGCCGCCACGGCCGCGGCGGCGGTGGCGGCGTTCATGGTGTCGATGCTCACCGCCGCGCCTTCGGCGGCGAGCGCGCGGATGACGGGGAGCACACGCTCCTGCTCCACCGAGGGAGCGACCCGTTCGGCGCCGGGGCGGGTCGACTCGCCCCCGATGTCGAGGAGGTCGGCGCCGGCGGCACGGAGGGCGAGGCCGTGCGCGATCGCGGCGTCCTGCGCGAAGAACCTCCCGCCGTCGCTGAAGGAGTCCGGTGTGACGTTGACGATGCCCATCACGACGGTCATTCGCCCCGTGCCTCCGATCCACGAGGTGCCCCCATGAGGAGCATGAGCTCGGTGCGCGAGGCGGGGTCGGTGAAGTCGCCGCGAGCGGCGATCGTCACCGTCGAGGCGTCCCGCTGACGCTCACCGCGGAAGGTGACGCAGCCGTGGGTGGCCTCGAGCACGACCAGCACGCCTCGGGTGTCCAGGGCATCCCAGATCGTGTCGGCGATCTGCTCGCCCAGGCGCTCCTGCACCTGAGGCCGCGAGGCGAGGATGTCGACGACCTTCGGCAGGGCGCCGAGGCCGACCACCTGCTCACCCGGCAGGTAGGCGATGTGGGCCTTGCCGCGGAAGAGCAGGAGGTGGTGCTCGCAGACGGAGCGGAAGTGGATGTCGCGGAGCATGACCGCGCCGGAGGGAAGCGTGTCGGGTGCGGGGCCGCGGCTGACCGAGATGGTGTGCGACAGCGGCTCGGCGGGGTCTTCCCCGACGCCGGAGAAGAACTCGGCGTAGGCGTCGGCGACGCGCTGCGGCGTGAGTTTCAGCCCCGGACGATCGGGATCCTCTCCGATCGCGGAGAGGATCTCGGTCACGAGCGCGGCGACGCGCTCTCGATCAACGGCCACAGGCCGAGCCTACGCGGTCGCCGGTCGCGCCTGTCCGCTCGGCCGACGCACCGCCGCCTTCTCGGCGGCCGGTTCCTCGGCCGCGGCCGAAGCCGCCACGCCCGCGGGTTCCGCGCGACGCGGGACCTCGACCGGGGGAAGGGTCGAGACCGGGCGGTCGCTGCTGGAGAGCCACTGCGGACGTGGCGGGAGCTTGGTGACGTCGGCGAAGATCTCGGCGAGCTCGATGTGATCGAGCGTCTCCTTCTCGAGCAGCGCCAGGGCGAGCTTGTCGAGCACGTCGCGATTGGCGTTGATGACCTCGTACGCCTCGTTGTGCGCCTGCTCGATGAGGGCGCGCACCTCGGCGTCGACCCGCTCGGCGATGCGCTCGGAGAAGTCGCGGCCATGACCCATGTCGCGGCCCATGAACACCTCGCCCGAGGACTGGCCGAGCTTGACCGGACCCACCTGCGTGGTCATCCCGTACTCGGTCACCATCTTGCGGGCGATGCTCGTGGCCTTCTCGATGTCGTTGGAGGCGCCCGTGGTGGGGTCGTGGAACACGATCTCCTCGGCGACCCGGCCGCCCATGGCGTAGGTCAGCTGATCCTGCAGCTCGTTGCGGGTGACGGAGTACTTGTCATCCAGCGGCAGCACCATCGTGTAGCCGAGGGCCTTGCCGCGCGGGAGGATCGTGACCTTCGTCACCGGGTCGGTGTGGTTCATCGCCGCTGCCGCGAGAGCGTGGCCGCCCTCGTGATAGGCGGTGATCAGCTTCTCCTTGTCGCGCATGACGCGGGTGCGACGCTGTGGACCGGCGATGACGCGGTCGATCGCCTCGTCGAGCGCCCGGTTGTCGATCAGCTGCGCGTTGGAGCGGGCGGTCAGGAGCGCCGCCTCGTTCAGGACGTTCGCGAGGTCGGCGCCGGTGAACCCGGGGGTCTTGCGGGCGACGACCTCGAGGTCGACGCTGTCGGCCAGCGGCTTGCCGCGGCCGTGCACCTGGAGGATCTTCTGGCGACCCTTCAGGTCGGGCGCGTCGACGCCGATCTGGCGGTCGAAGCGGCCGGGGCGAAGAAGAGCGGGGTCGAGGATGTCGGGTCGGTTCGTCGCGGCGATGACGATGACGTTCGCCTTCGGGTCGAAGCCGTCCATCTCCACGAGCATCTGGTTCAGGGTCTGCTCGCGCTCGTCGTGGCCGCCGCCCATGCCGGCGCCGCGGTGACGGCCGACGGCGTCGATCTCGTCGATGAAGATGATGGCGGGGGCGTTCTCCTTGGCCTGGTTGAACAGGTCGCGCACACGACTCGCGCCGACACCGACGAACATCTCGACGAAGTCCGAACCGGAGATCGAGTAAAAGGGGACGCCGGCCTCACCCGCGACCGCGCGCGCAAGGAGCGTCTTTCCGGTGCCGGGAGGGCCGTAGAGCAGCACACCCTTGGGGATGCGGGCGCCGACGGCCTGGAACTTCGCCGGGTCCTTCAGGAAGTCCTTGATCTCCTGCATCTCCTCGATGGCCTCATCGGCGCCGGCGACGTCGACGAAGGTGACCTGCGGCATCTCCTTGGTCACGAGCTTTGCGCGCGACTTGCCGAACTGCATCACCTTGCTGCCGCCGCCCTGGGCGCTGGAGAGCAGGAACCAGAAGAGCAGCCCCAGCAGCAGGAGCGGGATCATCAGCGACAGGAACCCGTCGAACCAGGACGGCTGCGGCACCGAGTCGTTGAAGCCGTCCTCGGGGTTTGCGGCGTTGATGGCGTTCACGACCTCTTCGGCGCGCGCCTGCACGTAGTAGAACTGCACCTCGGTGGCGCCCTCGTACGGCTCGGCGAGGGTGAGGTCGACGCGCTGGTCGCCGTCGGTGTTGAGGACCTCGGTCACCGTGCCGCCGTCGAGGAGTTCCAGCCCCTCCTGGGTGGAGATCTGCTTCGCACCGCCCAGGCTCGAGATCAGGGAGAAGCCCACGATCAGGAAGATCCCGATCAGCACGATGTAGAACAGCGGGTTCCTGGTGATCTTCTTCAGGTTCATGGTGCGGGCGGGGCCCGATCCCTTCCTCGACGAGCCGTGGGCGTAGCGGGAGCCGCGGCAACGGTGGATTCAGGGTATCGCGGGCTCTCTATGCCCGGCCTGTGCGTTCGTCGTGGGCGGAATCGACGCCGGTCAGCCCGCCGCGTCAGGCGTAGACGTGCGGCGCGAGCACCGCGACGTCGCGGAGGTTGCGGTACTTCTCGGCGTAGTCGAGGCCGTATCCGATGACGAAGTCGTTCGGGATGTCGAAGCCGACGTATTTGCAGTCGACGTGCACCTTCGCGGCATCCGGCTTGCGAAGGAGCGCGAACACCTCGACCGATGCGACACCGCGGGAGGCGAAGTTGTCCAGCAGCCACCGCAGCGTCAGCCCGGAATCGATGATGTCCTCGACGATGAGCACGTGCTTGTCGTGCAGGTCGGTGTCGAGGTCTTTGCGGATCTGCACCACCCCGCTCGAGCGGGTTCCGGTGCCGTACGACGACACCGCCATCCAGTCCATGGGGTAGGACACCGGTAGAGCCCGGGAGAAGTCGGCCATCACCATGATCGCGCCCTTGAGGACGCCGACGAGAACGACGTCCTTGCCCTCGTAGTCCGCAGCGACCTGCGCCGCGATCTCGTGGAGCTTCGCGTGGATCTCCTCCTCGGTCAGGAGGACCCGGGTGATGTCGCCTTCGATGTCAGCCGCGCGCATGCCGACCAGCTTACGGCGCCGCGTGTCGCCCGCCGAGCGGCTGCACAACTCCTCAAACCTCAAGCGCGGCGCTCCGCCCGGGGCGGTTCCGGCGACCCGCCGCTCGAATCTGCGGAGTTATGCGGATGGGCTTCTTCAACCTCCCCCGGTTCGGCCCATCGCGGGCGCGCGGGGATCGATGTCGCGAAAGCGGCGACCTCGGTGGCCAGGGATCGCATCTCCTGAGGCGCGAACGGCGGTACGCCAAACGTCGCCTGGCGGTCAGCGTGCGGTGAAGACCACGCGGCCGCCGACGCGCGCGGCGCGGCACGCGGGAAGGTCGATCGGGCCCTGCCCCGACCACGCCGTGACGAGGCGCGCCACCTCGAGCGTCTGCGCGCGGGTCAGGCTCTCGCCGAACTCGGCCGCCACCACGTGACGGATGATCCGATGCCGAAGCGCCGGCGGGTTGGCGGCGAGCGCTGCGACCGAGACGGCGATGCCCGCCTCGGCATGCTCGACGATGTCCTCGATCGTCTCGTCGATCATCTCCTCGAACGCGGCGGCGTCCTCCCGCAGCTGCTCGGCCGTGCGCGCCAGCGCCTCGGCGATGCCCGGGCCGAGCTCGGCCTCCATCACCGGCAGCACCCGCTCGCGCACCCGCACCCGGGTGAAGCGCGGATCGGCGTTGTGCGGGTCGTCCCACGGCGTCAACCCCAGCGCCAGGCACGCCGCCCGGGTGGTCTCGCGCCGCACACCCAAGAGCGGCCTGAGAAGCGGCACCCCGTCCAGATCGGATGCCGCGGCCATGCCCTGCAGGCTCGCCGCGCCCGATCCGCGGGCGAGGCCGAGCAGCACCGTCTCGGCCTGATCGTCGAGGGTGTGCCCGGTGAGGACGGCCGCCGCCCCCTCGGCCCGCGCCGCGTCGCGCAGCGCCCGGTAGCGCGCATCGCGCGCCGCTGCCTCCGGGCCACCCGTACCGTCGACCTCGACCCGCGTCACGCGGGCCGCGGCGCCCAGGGCCGACGCGGCACGGCGGGCGGCGTCAGCGGCATCCGCCGAACCGTCCTGGAGACCGTGATCGACCGTGACCGCGACCACCTCGATCGCGCGACGCGAGGCCTCGAACACCGCCGCGGCGGTCAGGGCGAGCGAGTCGGCGCCGCCCGACAGCCCGACGATGACCGAGGCCCCGTCGGGCACCGAGCCGAGGCCCCCGCGCACCGCCAGGCGCACCGCGGCCACAGCCGGGTCGAGCGGGGGTCGGTGCGTCACGCTCCCCACGCTACCGACCACCGGCGTGGCGACCATCGACAGCACGCAGTCCCGGCCCTACGGTGTGGCCATGGAATCCGAATCCGAGATGGGTCGCACCCGCTACCGGCTGTACATGATTATCGGCCTCGTCACGTCGCTGCTCCTGGCGGCCGCGGGCGTCGCGGCGCTGCTCACCAACGGGGGCCCGGTGCTGGGCTGGGCGATGATCATCGCCGGCCTCGCGATCGCCGTGGTGTCCGTCGTCCAGCTGCGACGATCCTGAGGCCGGAGGGCGCCGCGACTAGGCTGGTCGCCGGCCACCCACCGTTCTGAAGGAGCACAGGCATGGGCGCATACGACGCCGTCATCGAGATCCCGCGCAACAGCAACATCAAGTACGAGGTCGACCACGGCACCGGACGGGTCTTCCTCGACCGCATCCTCTTCACCCCCATGGGGTACCCGACCAACTACGGGTTCTTCGAGAACACCCTCGGCGAAGACGGCGACCCGCTCGACGTGCTCGTGCTCCTCGACCAGGACCTCATGCCCGGCATCCTGGCGAAGGTCCGCCCGGTGGGCGTGCTGAAGATGGTCGACGAGGCCGGCGGCGACGACAAGGTGGTCGCGGTGCTGGCGAAGGACCCGCGCTGGTCGCACATCCAGGACGTCGCCGACATCCCCGAGCACATCAAGAACGAGATCGGCCACTTCTTCGAGCACTACAAGGACCTCGAGGCCGGCAAATGGGTCAAGGTCGACCAGTGGGCCGACGCCGCCGAGGCCGAGCGACTCGTGAGCGAGGCCTTCACCCGCTTCGAGGAGCACGAGGGCGAAACCCGCACCCAGGGTGAGGGCGAAGCCCCGAACACGCTGGACTGAGGTCGGAGCGACGGTGGCGCGGAACGGATACGGGCCCCGCGCCGCCGCGCTCTCCGAGGCCATCGCCTCACGGCTGTGGCCGATCCCGCTCGCCGCGACGGTGGTCGCCGTCATTCTCGGCGTCGTGTTCCCCCAGGTCGACCGGGCGATCGATCAGAACCTGCCCGCCACCTTCGCCGCCCTGCTGTTCGGAGGCGGCGTCGAGGCGGCACGGGCGGTGCTCTCGGCGATCGCAGGATCGGTCATCACCGTCACGTCGTTGACGTTCTCGTTGACCGTCGTCGCCCTGCAGCTGGCAAGCAGCCAGGGCTCGCCGCGGCTGCTGCGGATGTTCGCCGCCGACCGGATGGTGCACGCGACCCTCGCGATCTTCATCGGCACGTTCGCCTACGCCCTGACGGTGCTGCGCACGATGGAGGACGCCACCGAGGATGCGGGCGCCTTCGTCCCGCGGATCGCGGTCACCGTGGCATCCGTCCTGACGCTCACCAGCGTGGTGATGCTGACCTTCTTCCTCGGGCACCTGGCGCGGCAGCTCCGCCTGGAGACGATGATGCGCGACGCCCACCGCGAAGCGTCTCGCACGATCGCGATGGTGTGGGATGCTGCGCCGGGGCGTCCGGCCCCTGTCGCCCCTCGGGCGCCGCAGGAGGCACGAGAGGTGCGCGCGGAGTCGTCGGGGTTCCTCACCGAGGTGAACCGGTCGAGGCTCTTGGACATCGCCCGCGAACACGACGTCGTGGTCGAGGAGATTTCACCGACGGGCACGAGTGTGGTGACCGGCGCGCCGCTGCTGCGATGGTGGTCCCGCTCCGGCGCACCCACGCGCGCAGACGCCGGTCTCGACAGCGCCCTGCGCGCACAGTTCAGCCTGGCGTACGAACCCACCCCGGCGCAGGATGTGAGTTTCGGGATCCGGCAGATCACCGACATCGCGATGAAGGCCCTCTCCCCCGGCGTCAACGACCCGACGACGGCCGAGTACGCAGTGGGGCACCTGGCCGACCTCCTCGCCGACATCGCCGCGCAGGGCCCGCTGCCGGCATCGTTCACGGATGACACAGGTGTCGCGCGCCTCATTCCCGCGCACGCCTCTTTCGCATCGCTCGTCGCACTGAGCCTCGGCCGTGTCCGTCACTACGGCTCCGGCGACCCGCTCGTCGCCGGCCGGTTGCTCCGCGCCTACGGCGAGGTCGGCCGCCGCACCGTCGATGACGGCCAGCGCGAGGTTTTGCGAGCCGAGTTCGCACGCACGCTGCGCGCGATCGACGAGCGCGCCGCTGATGACACAGACATCAGGGACGCCCGGCGCATCGCTGAGGAGGTGCGGGCGGCACTTGATTGATCGAGCAACAACGGCGCCCGGGGTGTGTCAGACGCTGACACCTCGGGCGGCCATGAAGTCGATCGGGTTCACGGTAGCGCCGTTGACATAGCACTCGAAATGCAAATGGCAGCCGAACGAACGCCCACTGTTACCCTCGGCCCCGATGAGCTGCCCGGCGCTGACCCCTTGGCCGTAGCCCACATAGATCGAGTTCAGGTGCGCATACCCGGTCGCGATCCCGCCGCCGTGATCAATGCGGATGAAGTTTCCGTAGCCACCGTTCCACCCCGCGTAGGTCACCCGACCTGCCGACGCGGCAAAAATTCCCGAGCCGCAACCAGCAGCGAGGTCAACACCGTAGTGGAAGGAACTGGAGCATCCTTGCGGGCCGCATTGCGACGCTCGCGCGCCGTACCCCGACGAGCGCCACCCAGACGCCGGACGTGCCCACCCTGTGCCGACGACTCCGCCACCGCTTCCACCGCCGCCGCCGCCACCACCACCGCCACCGCCGCTGTTCTGCTGGGCTTCGCGACGCTTGCGCTCCTCCTCAGCGAGGCGGGCGGCCTCGGCCGCGCGGGCGCGGGCTTCTTCCTCCTCGCGGCGTCGGCGCTCTTCTTCGGCCTTGCGACGGGCCTCGACGCCGGCCTGGTAGTCGGCGATCGTCTTAGCGGTCGTGTCACGAAGGGCCGCGAGCTGGGCCTCGAGCTCGACGCGGTGCGTCTGCTGCGCGGCGAGGGCCGCCTCCGCCGCGGCGGCCGCCTCCTGGGCGGCAACCATCTTCTGCTCCGCCTCCTTCTGCAGGCGGTCGCGCTCGGCGCGCTGAACGGCGGCCTGGTCGCTCAGGCTCTGCGCCGAATCGCGGGCGGTGATCGCTTCGGCGTAGACCCCGCGGTTGCGCTCGACAAGCTTGTCCATGGTGCCCAGGCGCGCCAGGAGATCGTCGGCGGTGGCCGCCGACCCGGCGAAGAACAGCTCGAGCGAGGTGTCGTCACCGCCGTTCCGATACAGCTCGGCAGCCACGCGTCCGGCCTTGTTGGCGGCATCCGTGGCCTTTTCGGCCTGCTCGTCCGCCTGCCGCTGCAGCTCATCGGCGCGGTACGCGGCCTCGAAGAAGGCCTGCTGCGCCTCGTAGTACTCGTCGCCCGCCCGCACCGCTTCTGCCTGCTTCGCGGCGACATCCGCAGCGAGACCGGCGATGAGCCCCTCGATGCGGGTGATCTCGGCGGCCTTCGCGCCCTCGTTCTGCTTGGCGCGCTCGACGTCGTCCCACGTCGGATAGTCGACGACGGCGAAGGCCGGCGCCAGAGCGGGGCCAGCGAGGGCGCTCGCGGCGGCGAGGCCGACGATGCCGAGGCCGAGCAGACCGCGACGGCTGAGGTCGGGCCAGAGCATGGCCTTCTCGCGCGCGGTGGGCGCGCAGCCGCAGTCGTCATGCATCGCGTCGGAGTCCACAGGCCCTCTCCTTCGCACACAGGCAGAAGTAGACGTGCATCACATTAGCAACATCAGTCACAATCGCAACGGTGATCACCGGAACCGACCTCGTCGATTCCGGTGCGACCGTTCGGCTCAGTGTCGCCCGCGAACGCCACCGTGACGCGTGCGACGCGCGGGTCTCGCCGGCATCCGACGGCTCGATTGGCGCAAGCGCCGGGGATTGCGTATGCTTGGGCGTCGGCGAGTGAGCCTCCGGGTTCGTTCATCCGGCCCCATCGTTTAGCGGCCTAGGACGCCGCCCTTTCACGGCGGTAGCACGGGTTCGAATCCCGTTGGGGTCACTCCGTAAGGCACAATTGAATAAGCATGGCCCTGTAGCGCAGTTGGTTAGCGTGCCGCCCTGTCACGGCGGAGGTCGCGGGTTCAAGTCCCGTCAGGGTCGCTCCAAGCGGCGGGCCTTCTTTCGAGAGGGCCTTTCGTCTAGGACGTGGCATCGCGTCGTTCGCGATACGGATGCCGCGCGGCTCTGTAGCTCAGTTGGTAGAGCGCACGACTGAAAATCGTGAGGTCACGGGATCGACGCCCGTCGGAGCCACTGGGACCCCCGTGTGGCTTCTACACACGGGGGTTTCTTCTTTCCCCCTCCCCCGATGGACGCTCGGTCGCAGACTCGCGCGGATGTCGCAGGATTCGGCCGTCTGGCTGCGCCGCCGACGAACTTCTGCGACGCGGCGGCGCGATATGGCGCATAATCCAGGTAGCGCGTCCTCAACTCGAACGGTTTCCCCATGCCCTTCCGCAACGCCGCCACCCTCCAGGGGTGGCTGGAGGAGTTCCTCGCCTCCGGCGATCACGTCGGCTTCGCGGGTACCGTCCGCGTGATCCCGCAGGACGGTGCCGACGGTGCTGACACCGGGCTCGTGGGAGTGCAGTTCGAGCGGCTGTCGACGACGACGGCGATCCGACCCGAGGAGCCGGGCTCAGCGCGATGGCTGGTGAGCTTCGAGCCGCGCGACACTCCGGTGTCGATGCCTCCCGAACAGGTCAGCGCCCTCGCCGAGGATCTCACCTACGTCGCGCGACTCTGCCGGTTTCTCGAGCGCAAGTCGGCGGAGTACCTGGGGCTCGATCAGCCCTGAGGCGGCTCAGCGCGGGGACTCAGCGCGAGGTCACTGCGGCCGTCAGGTCGTCGAGGAGCGTCGACAGTTCCTCGATCCGCGCCACATCGCGCAGCGCGACGGCGTCGTCGAAGTCGTCGTCGAAGCGGCAGAGCGATGACCACGGGGCATCCGAGAGATCGATGGCGGGATTGATCCGGATCACGCGGCGATCGTCGGGGTCGTAATCACGGGTCGCGACACCGCGCTCGACCAGCCGGTCGATCAGCGCCGTGGCGCCGGCCGCGGTGATGCCGAGGTAGGCGGCGATATCGGCCGCACGTACGCCCGGTCGCTCGCAGATGAAAATCAGTGCGCGCGCATCGCCGTCACCCATGTTGAGGTCGCGGCGGGCCTTCGCGAACGCCGCGGAGCGCGCATCGGCGTACCCCGAGAGCGCTCTGCGCAGAGCGGATGCCTGTCGTGCGATGGTGATCGCCTCAATCCTGCTACCACGCTCGTGCGGCGTGGTTCACTTCCTGAGTATTACACGAATTTAACTAAATCGGTGAAGCATTGTGTTAGCGTGGCCGTATCGCCGCTGGCTCGCTCCCAGTGTCGACACCTCGATCCCAACCGCTGGGTTCGCCCGGCGAAGGAGTGGACATGGGTTACTTGTACTACGGCAGCGACACACAGGCCATCTCGATGCCTGACCGCATGCTCGCGCATGTGAAGGTTCTGGCGGCGACGAAGCTGCGACGGAACGAATCGTTCACGATCACGTGGCGTCACACCGACGACGAAGCTCCCGGGCGCACGACGCTGTGGCTGCATCCCGCCATTCCCCTGCGGTTCACCTTCAGCACCGTCGACGCGGAGAAGATCGACGGGCCGCTGCTGCAGCGGCTTGCGGCCGAGGCCAGCTCGTCGGGCGGACTCAACCTCGACGCGCGCCTGTTCACGCTCGAGCCTGAACCGCAGCCCACGCTCACCCTCGCAGCCGCGGGCTGACAGCCGGTCGCCGTCCCGCCGGCCCCACCCCTCTCGCGCCGCCGTAGGCTGACGACATGGAGGACGGTCCGCGACGGGGCACCGCTCCGCTGGACGACGGCGAGGCGGAGGAACTCCGCTCTTTGCGCCGACGCGCGTTCAGCCCCGACGCGGACATCCACCTCGACTCCGCGGCGCTCGCGCGTCTCGACGAGCTCGAGGCACGCGCCCTTCCCGCCCCTCCCCCCGCCCCTTCCGAGGCCACGGCACCCCCGCTCACGCACGCCCCGGCTCGCCATCCCTCGGCGACCGGTGCGGCCACCGACATCCTCCTGATCCCCGTCGATGAGGATGCCCCTGCCGATGAGGATGCCGCTGCCGCGACGAAGCAGCCGCAACCACCTCGCACCCGGCGACCTCGGCCGGCCGTCACCTGGGCGGCGTCGCTCGTAGGCGCCCTGGTCATCGGTGCCGGAATCACCGCCGGAGTGATGGGCGCGGCCGCCGACAGCGGCGACATCCGCCAGGTCGCGACGCTGAACGTCGAGGACGACTTCCAGGTGCCGATGTTCATGGACCCCGAGGCCTCCTCGGTGCAGGGCTTCGAGGACTTCCACGGCATGGTCGTCATGGTGAGCGACCAGAAATGGCTCGGCCCGGGCACCGACCAGTGTCTCGTCATCACCGCCGGCGGCGACATCAGCTACCAGTCGCAGGCCTTCCAGGGGCGACTGTTCGTCGGGTGCGGCGCGGGCGAGTTCCCCGCCTCGGCGCAGTTCACGGTCTCTCCGGGCCTGCCCGGCGACCTCATCGCCCGCTACCCCGTGGGCACCCCGCTCCAGTTCGTCTACGACGGGTCGCGGGTCGGGGTGTTCGTGGGGCAGGAGACCTCCGTCGAGGCGAGCGGGGCCGACGGATGACGCCCGAGACCACGCTCGACGAGCTGCGGCGCCTTCGGGAACGCGCCTGGGGCCCTGCCGCCGACCTCACCGACGATCCGGCCGCCCTCGAGCGGTGGCAGGCGCTCGAGGCGGCCGCCCGCGCCGAGACCCTGCGGACGGATGCCTCGGCACGGCCGGATGACGAGGCGGAGGCGTCCGGCATCTCGCCCTCGTCCTCCCGCGCGGCGACGCGCGACACCCCCCACACCGACACCGCGCACACCGACCCTGCCCACACCGCCACCGCCGCGTCCGCGCCCGGCGCGCCGTCCCCGGCCGACGCCGATGCCGCCGGCGATGCAGGGGACGCGGCATCCGGTTCCCCACCCGCCGACGAACGGCCCCCGCTGCGCGCGTGGTTCCCCCGGCGCCGGGTGCCGTGGGCCGCGTCGATCGTCGCCGCCGCGGCGATCGGCGCCGTCATCGCGGTCGCCGGTGCGACCACCGTCGAACGCACCGGCGGGGGTCAGCAGGTGGGCACGCTCGCCACCGACTCCGACTTCGCGCCGCCCGACTTCCTCGGCATCCCCGCCGAGTCGCTCCGCGGGTTCGACGAGTTCTACGGTCTCAGCGTGTTCAGCAGCCGGGAGGAGTGGATCGGCGGCGGAACCGACGAGTGCCTCCTCGTCGTCGGCGACGGGGGCGAGACGCAGCGGCAGGTCTTCTTCGGCTGCGGCGTCGGCGCCTTCGCCGCGTCGGTGCAGTTCCGGGTGCAGCCGGGCATGCCGTCGGAGCTGCTCGAGCGCTTCCCCGAGGGCACCCCTCTGCAGTTCGTGCGTCAGGGCTCCGATGTGCGGGTGCTCGTCGGCGACACGCCCTGACCTGCCTCACGCCGTGCCCGGCCCGCCGCGATCCGGCGACCGATGATCCCCTGCCGCGGGGCGAAGAGGTAGGCGAGCGTGAAGAACGCGCCCTGCACGAGGACCACAAGACCCCCGGATGCCGCATCGAGCCAGTAGCTCAGATAGATGCCGATGATCGAGGCGGCCGCCGAGACGAGCGGGGCGATGACGAGCATGCGCCCGAACCGGTCGGTGAGGAGGTACGCGGTCGCCCCCGGGATGATCAGCATCGCCACCACGAGGATCACCCCCACCACCTGCAACGCGACGACCGCGGTCAGCGCGAGCACCCCGAGAAGCAGGGCGCCGAGCATGCGCGGCGACAGCCCGATCGCGAAGGCGTGGGTCGGGTCGAAGGCGTAGAGCGTCAGGTCGCGCCGCTTGACCAGGAGAACGGCGAACGCGACGACGGCGAGGATGAGGATCTGCACGAACTCCGCGTCGGAGATGCCGAGGATGTTGCCGAAGATGATGTGGCTGAGATCGGTCTGAGAGGGGGTCACCGAGATGAGGACGAGACCCAGCGCGAAGAGCGTGGTGAAGACGATGCCGATCGCGGCATCCTCTTTCACCCTGCTGGCGCCGCGGATGAGACCGATGAGCGCGACCGCGAGAAGCCCGAAGACGAGCGCGCCGAGCGCGAACGGCGCGCCGAAGACGTAGGCGAGGACCACCCCGGGGAGCACCGCGTGCGAGACGGCGTCGCCCATGAGCGACCAGCCGACCAGCACCAGCCAGCACGACAGCAGCGCGCACACGATCGCCGCGACGACGGTGGTCGCGAGCGCGCGCACCATGAAGTCGTACTGCAGCGGCTCGAGGAGGAGGTCGAGGGGGTTCACGCGGCCTCCCCGTCGTCCGCGGGCGGCGGCGACGCCGACGGCTCGTCGAGTCCGAACGCGCGCGCCAGGGTCGCGGGCTCGAGCGCCTGCGCCACCGGGCCGTGGAAGAGCACGCGGTTCATCAGCAGCACCGCCTCGTCGGCGAGCTCGGGCAGGGCGTGCAGGTCGTGGGTCGAGACGAGGACCGTGCGGCCCGCCGCCGCGAGATCGCGGAGGAGGCCGACGATGGTGGCTTCGGAGCGCTTGTCGACGCCGGCGAAGGGTTCGTCCAGCAGCAGGATGCCGGCATCCTGCGCGATCGCCCGGGCGACGAAGGCGCGCTTGCGCTGACCGCCGGACAGGCGCCCGATCTGCCGGTCGGCGAGCCCGTCGAGGTCGACGCGGGCGAGGGCCTCGTCGACCGCCCGGCGGTCGGCGGTCCCTGCGCGGCGCATCATGCCGAGCCGGCCGTAGCGCCCCATCATCACGACGTCGCGCACCGAGACCGGGAAGGTCCAGTCGACCGCCTCCGACTGCGGAACGTATCCGACGAGGCCCTGTCGCCGTGCGAGCGCGGGGTCGGCGCCGTCGATGCGGACGGTGCCGGCGTCGGGGCGGAGGCGCCCCACGATCGCGGCGAAGAGGGTCGACTTGCCCGACCCGTTCATGCCGATGAGCCCGGTGACCCGGCCCGCGGCGACCTCGAGCGACACGTCCCGCAGCGCGACGACGTCGCCGTAGCGCACGGTGACGTCGGAGATCTCGATGGGATGCGTCATCCGCCCTCCCCCCGAAGCCCCGCGACGATCAGCTCGGCGTCGTGCCGCAGCAGATCGAGGTAGGTCGGCACCGGGCCGTCGGGTTCGGACAGCGAGTCGACGTAGAGAGTGCCACCGAACGCGGCGCCGGTCGCTTCGACCACCTGCTGCATCGGTCGGTCCGAGACCGTGGACTCGCAGAACACCGCCGGGATGCCGTCGTCGTCGACCCGCTCGATGACCGCGGCGATCCGCTGCGGGGTCGCCTGCTGCTCGGCGTTCACAGGCCAGATGTAGACCTCGTCGAGCCCGGCGTCACGGGCGAGGTAGGAGAACGCCCCCTCGCAGGTGACGAGCGCGCGCTCGGCCTCGGGGACGGCGTCGAGTTCGGCGAGCAGTGCGTCGAAGACCTCCTGCAGCTCGGCCTTGTACGCCTCGCCGTTCGCGGCGTAGTCGTCGGCGTTCTCGGGATCGAGCTCGCCGAAGGCCGAGACCATGTTGTCGACGTAGATCGCCGCGTTCACCGGACTCATCCATGCGTGCGGGTTCGGCAGGCCCGCGTAGGCGTCGCCGGAGATGTCGATCGGTTCGACACCGTCCGAGACGACGACGTGCGGCACGTCGACCGAGTCGACGAACTGGGCGAACCAGGCCTCGAGGCCCAGCCCGTTGTCGAGGATGAGGTCGGCATCGGCCGCGCGGCGGACATCCCCCGGCGTCGGCTCGTACCCGTGGATCTCCGCTCCGACCTTCGTCAGCGACTCGACCCGGAGGTGTTCGCCGGCGACGTTCTGCGCCATATCGGCGAGCACCGTGAAGGTGGTGAGCACCACCGGGCGGTCATCGTCCGCGTCACCGTCGGCTGCGCCGCCGGCGCATCCCGCGAGCGCGGCGGCGAGCGCCAGCATCCCCGTGAGGAGGGCACCGACGAGCGCCGCACGATTTTTCGGCATACCGAAAAATATAGCGTCCGCAGGTCGCGGGAGGATCACGATGCGGGTGCGTGCGCCTCGCGCTGCCGGTGACCTGGGCGCGGAGGGGCTACGATTCCTTCGGCGCGGGGGCGCTGCGAAGGGGGCGGGCGATGTCGCTGGTGGGTCGATCGGGAAGGCGTCGGGCCAGCGCCCGCGTGCGGCGTCGGCGACGGCTGGTGGCCACGATCGCGGCTACGGTGCTCGTGGTCGTCCTGGTCGCGACCGTCACGATCGCCGCCCTCACCCGTGGCGCCGGCACGCCGGTCGCCGACGCGGGCACTCCCCGCGACCCCGGGATCTCGGCCGAGCCCACGCCCGAACCGACCCCGCTCACCCCCGTCGAGACACTGCTCGCCAGCACGGACGACCCGAATGCCTGCGCAGTGAGCTTCGCCGGCGACGGCGTCGATCAGGCGCCGATCCTGCAGACGCAGGGGACGCTGTACGCCGGGCTGCCCATCCCGGGGCGCGAGGGCGCGGTCTTCGCCGGGTGGTACGCCACCCCCGAGGATGCCGCGGCGTTCGCGGTGCCCGCCCGGATCAACGGGTCGGAGATGGTCGCCTGCACCGACCGCCAGGTGACCCTGCACGGGGCGTGGAAGACCCCCGAGGAGAACGCCGCCGAAGACGCGCGCATCCCGATCCTCATGTACCACCAGTTCACCACCAACCCCGAGGGTGAGAGCGGGTGGCTGCGCGGCAATTACGCGTACATCGGCGACTTCGACGCGCACATGAATCACGTCGCCACCGGGGGTTTCTACCTTCCGACGTGGGACGAGCTGAGCGGTTTCATCGACGGGCGGCTGTGGCTTCCCAACCGTTCGGTGATCGTCACCGACGACGATGCCGACCAGACCTGGTTCGACCTCGCGGTGCCGGTGGTGGACAAGTACCAGGTGCTGTCGACCTCGTTCATGATCACCGCCTATCGGCAGGACCCCGCGCCCTCGCCGTACGTGCTGCGTCGCTCGCACACGCACGACATGCACCAGGCCGGGGCGAACGGCGATGGGCGGATCACGAACTACGCCGTGCCTGAGATCGTGGCCGACATGGAGGCATCCGCTCAGGTTCTCGGGGTCAAGGAGGTGATGGCCTATCCCTTCGGGCACTACAACGACACCGCGAAGGAGGGCCTGCGCCAGGCGGGCTTCGAGATGGCCCGCACCATCGAGCCGGGATACGTCACGATCGGCACCGACAAGCTCGCCCTCCCCACCATCCGCATCAACTACGGGATGGGTCTCGACGCGCTGGTGAACCTGATCGGCTGAGTCGTGCTCTGCGCCAACGTGGGGCAGAGCGCACGTCTGGTTTCGCGCTCGCGAGGATTTCGGCGCTCGCGAGGATTTCCGCGCTCACGCGGATCGAAGGGCCCCGAATCGTCCGCGTGAACGCGGATCTCCGCGCGAGGGAGGATTCGTGCTGCGCCAGCAGCCCAGCGCGGACCCCGACACACAGCATCCCCGTCTTCGCGCTCGCGAGGATTTCCGCGCTCGCGAGGATTTCCGCGCGCACGCGGATCAAAGGGGCCCGAATCGTCCGCGTGAATGCGGATTTCCGCGCGAGCGCGGATCAGCGCCGCGCGAGCGGGGAACAGCACGGCGTGCAGTGCGGACCACCGCGCCGCACCACGGAAGGTCCGCGGCGTCAGAGCTCGCCGGGCGACATCGCCTGCGCGTCGAGCTCGTCGACGAACTGCCGCGCGCGGCTGGGGGCTCCCGCCCGCCGAGGGGCGTAGACGACCAGCGAGTGGAACATGAAGCGCACGAGGAAGGCGACGACGAGGGTCATCCCGGCGGCGATGACGCTGGAGATGTGCCAGGTCTCCACCAGCAGCGCGATCACCGGGATGCGGATCAGCGCCTCGGCGTTGTTGAAAGCGAACGACTTCGCGAAGCGGGTCCAGACACCGGATGCCTCGTGCTTCATGTCATGGAAGACGAAGCGCTCCTGCAGCAGGAAGTTGCCGATGATCGTCGCTTCAGCGGCGATGACGGCCGCGACGATGTAGCCGACGCCGAACTGGATCAGCACCCACATGATGGCGAGGTTCGCCATCGCCCCGAGCCCGCCGATGAGGGCGAACAGCGACATCTTGCCGAAGCGCAGCGCCGTTAGCTGCGCGAGGAAGTGCAGGCCCTGCCGGAACGAGGCCTTCGACCGGCCCGCGTGACGCTCGGCGAAATCGAACGGCACCTCGGCGATGCGCAGCGGGCGGCGGGCGAGGATCTCGAGCAGGATCTTGAACCCGCGCGGTATCAGCGTCGCCGGGTCGACGGAGCGGCGGTCGATGAGGAAGAATCCCGTCATCGGGTCGGTGACCTCGTGCAGCCGGATGGGGAACATCGCCTTGGTCAGCGCGGTCGACGCGCTCGAGACGAGCACGCGGGTGCGGTCGGCGAGGCCGCCGGAGGTGCCGCCGCCGGCGTAGCGTGAGGCGATGACCACGTCGACGTCGCCCTGGATGAAGCGGCGGTAGAGCTCGGGGATCTTCTCCGGCGGATGCTGCAGGTCGGCGTCCATCACCAGGCACGCGTCCGCGGCGGCGGCCTTCAGGCCCGCCGTGACCGCGCCCCCGAGGCCCCCCGTGCGCTTCGCGCGGTGGATCAGCCGCACCGGAAGCGTCGCGCTGCGCGCGACATCCTCGACCACGGCGGGGGTGTCGTCGGTGCTGTCGTCGACCACGATGATCTCGGCCTCGATGCCCTCGACCGCCGCCGAGACGCGCGCAACCAGCTCCGGGATGTTCGGAGCTTCGTTGAACGTCGGGACGATGATCGTGAGCTGCACTGCCGACCATCGTCGCATGATCGCCCGCGGCCTGCGCGCGGGCCTGGGGAATGCGGCGGACCCGCTCAGGCGTTGTCCATGGTCGGCACGAAAGGATGGACGCATGACCGACAACGCCACCCCCATCACGATGTTCGGCGCTGACTGGTGCCGCGACTGCATCCGCACCAAGAAGCAACTCGATGAGCTGGGCGTCGCCTACACCTACATCGACCTCGTCGCGCAGCCCGAGGCCGCCGACGTCGCGCGCGAGATCTCGGGGCGCACGAATATCCCCGTCGTCGTCTACCCCGACGCGTCGCACCACGTCGAGCCCTCCAACGCCGACGTCGAGGCGAAGCTGCGCGAGCTCGCGCTCGTCTGACCCCGCAGCTCCCCACCGGCACACCTCGCCTGACGCAAACGGCCGCCCCCGGGCACCAAACGCGCCCACCGAGCGACGCGGGCGCGTGCGCGACGTGGCGGGGATGCGCAGCGTGCGCCGCGGGGCGCACCCGCGGACCATCCGATCCCCCTCCCGCGACGAACAGGTGAGGTCAGGCCGTACAGCGGAAGGGGCCCGGATGACCACGTCGACCGCACGTCGCCCGATCGGGTGGGCCGCGGCATCCGGCATCATCGCCGCCGCCGCGTTCCTCGCCGCCGCCGAACTCGTCGCCCTCATCGTCGCGCGCAGCGCGAGCCCGATCCTCGCGGTCGGGTCGTTCCTCATCGACATCGTCCCGCAGCCGATCAAGGAGTTCGCGATCTCCACCTTCGGCGACGCCGACAAGGTCGTGCTGCTGATCGGGATCGGATGCGGCGTGCTCGTCGCCGCGGCAGCGGCGGGCATTCTGCAGTACGTCCGGCCGCCGCTCGGGGTCGCCGCCCTCGCGCTGGCGGGCATCCTCTCCGGCGCCGCAACGCTCACGCGCGCCGGCGCGACACCGCTCAGCGTCCTGCCGCCGCTCGTGGGCACCGTCGCCGGCATCCTCGCCCTCATCCTGCTCGTCAACCGTCTGCGCCGGTGGCGCGCGCCGCGCGCGACCGCTCCCGCCAGCGCGCAGACCGACGCCGCACCCACGAACCCGCAGAACACCGTCGCCGAACGGCCCGGCTCGGTCGATCGGCGCGCCTTCCTCCGCGCGAGCGTCCTCACCGCGGCGGCGGCGGTCGTCGTCGGCGCGGGCTCCCGGGTGGTCAACGCCGCGACCTCCTCGCTCGCCGCCGTCCGCGAAGAGCTGGCCCTCCCCGCACCCCGCACGACGGTGACGATCCCCGACGGGGCGAGCTTCGACATCCCCGGCCTGTCGCCCCTCATCACTCCGAACGACGACTTCTACCGCGTCGACACCGCGCTGACGGTCCCCTCTATCCACCCCGCGACCTGGCGGCTGCGCATCGACGGCATGGTCGACACCCCCGTCGAGCTCAGCTTCGACGACCTCGTCGCGATGGGGCTCGACGAGTACGCCGTCACCCTGACGTGCGTGTCGAACGAGGTCGGCGGCGGGCTCGTCGGAAACGCCGTCTGGCTCGGCGTCCCGCTCCGCGACGTGCTGCGGATGGCCGGCCCCCAGGCGGGCGCCGACATGGTGCTCTCGCGCAGCGTCGACGGGTACACCGCGTCCACGCCGCTCAGCGCCGTCACCGACGACGGCATCGACGCGATCCTCGCCGTCGGGATGAACGGCGAACCCCTGCCGTTCGAGCACGGCTTCCCGGTGCGGATGGTGGTGCCCGGGCTCTACGGGTACGTCTCGGCGACGAAGTGGCTCACCCAGCTGACCGTGACGACCTTCGCGCAGGACGAGGCCTACTGGACCCCCCGCGGGTACAGCGCCGAGGCGCCGATCAAGTTTTCCTCCCGCATCGACACCCCGCGCACCGGCACTCCGATCCCCGCCGGGCGCACGCCCATCGCCGGCATGGCGTGGGCTCAGACCGTCGGCATCGAGCGGGTGGAGTTGAGCATCGACGACGGCCCCTGGCAGCAGGCGACGCTGTCGACCCCGATCAACGACGACACCTGGGTGCAGTGGTTCCTCGACTGGGACGCCACCGCCGGCACCCACTACGTCGCCGTCCGCGCGGTCGATCGCGACGGCGAAACCCAGATCCAGGAGCGGGCGCCCATCGCCCCTGACGGATCGACCGGATGGCAGCGGGTGCTGGTCACGGTCCGCTGACCGCCCGACCCGACCCGCCCTGCACCCCGCGCGTCGCGTCGCGCTCACCCGCCCCGCGCCCGACCCGCGGCCGACCCCCCGCGACTGGCTAGGCTGACGGAGTGACGGTCGAGCGCAACACCCGACCCCTGGAGCCCACGGTCGAGACCGACTTCTCCGACCGGATGAGCTACGGCGGCTATCTGCAACTTCCCACCCTGCTCTCGGCGCAGCTGCCGCTGAGCGACCCCGAGCACCACGACGAACTGCTGTTCATCGTGCAGCACCAGACCACGGAGCTGTGGCTGAAGCTCGTGCTGCACGAGCTCGCCGAGGCGTGCCGACTGCTGCGCGAAGACGAACTCGCCCCGGCACTGAAGTGCATCGCGCGGGTCAAGCACATCCAGCGCACCCTCACCGAGCAATGGTCGGTGCTGGCGACCCTCACCCCCACCGAGTACGCCCAGTTCCGGGGCGTCCTCGGGAAGGCGAGCGGCTTCCAATCGGCGCAGTACCGGGCGGTGGAGTTCACCCTCGGCAACAAGAACGCGGCGGTCCTGAAGGTGTTCGACGCCGACCCGACCGCGCATGAGCTCGTCCGCACCGCACTCGAGCAGCCGAGCCTCTACGACGAGTTCCTCCGACTCCTCGCGCGCACCGGCTACAACATCCCGAGCGAGATCCTCGACCGCGACGTCACCCAGGCGTGGACCTTCACGCCCGAGCTCGTGCCGGTCTTCACGGGCATCTACGCCGACACCGCGACGCACTGGGCCGCGTACGAGACGTGCGAAGAGCTCGTCGACCTGGAGGAGAACTTCCAGTTCTGGCGCTTCCGCCACCTGAAGACCGTCGAGCGCATCATCGGCGGCAAGACAGGAACGGGCGGGTCGAGCGGGGTGCCGTTCCTGCGCCGCGCCCTGGACCTCACCTTCTTTCCCGAGCTCTGGGCGGTCCGCACCGAGGTGCCCGATGCCGCATCCTGACGCGCTGCCCGCGCTGCCCGCGCTGCGCGCACTGCTCGGTCCGGACGCCGCCCCGGTCCGCCGCGCCCTCACCGATGAGGAGGGCATCTCCCTCCCCGCGTTCGTCGATCACCACGTGCACCTGCACCTCATCGACGGCGAGCGTCTGCCGCTCGGCGGGATCGCGGCGGTGGTCGACCTCGGCGGCGACCCCGCGACGCTCGCTTCCCGCCCCGCGGGCGCTCTGCCGCACGTGACCTACGCAGGCGCCTTCCTCACGACCCTCGGCGGCTACCCCGCCGGTCGCGAGTGGGCTCCGCCCGCCATCGTTCGCCAGATCACCGATCCCTCCCCCCAGGTCGGACGCCCCGGAGGCGCGGCGACGGCGGTGGACGAGCAACGGCTCGCCGGAGCATCCGTCATCAAGATCGTCCTGCACCACGAGCGCCCCCTACCCGACGACGCCGTGACGACGATCGTCGAGACGGCGCACGCTGCCGGGCTCGTCGTCGTCGCTCACGTCGAAGGAGACGGGATGACGCGGCGCGCCCTCGACGCCGGGGTCGACGCCCTCGCCCACACCCCGTTCACCGAGCGGCTCGACGAGGGCCTCGTCGCCCGGGCGGCCGCCGCACAGGTGTGGATCTCGACCCTCGACATCCACCGCGAGGACGCCGACGCGGCAGGTCTCGCCCGCGAGAACCTCCGGGCGTTCCGCGCGGCCGGCGGCCGCGTCGTCTACGGCACCGACCTCGGCAACGGCGAGCTGCCGCTCGGGGTGAACCCGCGCGAGCTCCGCGCGCTCATCTCGGCCGGGTGCGACGGGCCGGCCCTCGTCGCCGCGCTCACCGACCCGTGGCCCGGCACCGCGTCGCTGCCGGAGGTGCGCACGTTCCTGCGCGGCCGGCCGCCAGGCGGCGCCGACGACCTCGACGCCCTGGCCGACTGGCTCGCCTCGGCGAGCGTCGTGCCGACCGAGGACCTGATCCCCGCGGTCGACGACGGAACGGACAGCGCCGACAGGAAGGACGACGATGACTGACCCCCACGGGCGTGCCGGCACGAAGGACTGGGATGCCGCGGCATCCGCTCTCGACGCCGCCGACCCGCTCCGCGGGTTCCGCGACCGGTTCGTCGGATCCGAGACCTCGCTGGTCTACTTCGACGGCAACTCCCTGGGCCGGCCGCCGCGGGCGACCGCCGACCGGCTCGCCCGCTTCGTCACCGAGGAGTGGGGCGGGCGACTCATCCGCGGGTGGGACGAGTCGTGGATGCGCCTCCCCTATGCCGTCGGCGACGAGATCGGCCGGGTGACCCTCGGTGCGGCGCCAGGGCAGACGGTCGTGGGCGATTCGACCACCGTGCTGCTGTACAAGCTGATGCGCGCCGCTGTCGATCACCAGCGCCGCCGGGATCCGGCCCGGGTCGAGATCGTCATCGACACCGACAACTTCCCCACCGACCGGTTCCTCGTCGAGGGGATCGCCGCCGAGCGGGGCGCGACGATCCGCTGGATCGAGGTCGACACCGCCGCCGGGGTCACCCCGGATCAGCTCCGCGCCGTGGTGAGCCCGGCGACCGCGCTCGTCGTGCTGTCGCACGTCGCCTACCGTTCGGGGCACCTGGCCGACGCCCCTGCGCTCACCGCGATCGCCCACGACGCCGGTGCGCTGCTGCTGTGGGATGTCTGCCACTCGGCCGGATCCGTTCCCGTCGAGCTCGACGCGTGGGGCGCCGACCTGGCGGTGGGCTGCACCTACAAGTACGTCAACGGCGGCCCGGGTTCGCCGGCGTTCGCCTACGTGACGACGCGGCTGCAGTCCGAGCTCACCCAGCCGATCCAGGGGTGGATGGGCGCGGCCGACGTCTTCTCGATGGGTCCGCGCTACGAACCCGCCGAGGGCATGGGCCGGTTCCTCTCGGGAACCCCGCCGATCATCGGGATGCTCGCGATGCAGGACACCCTCGCGATGATCGACGAGGCGGGGATCGGGCCGATCCGCGAGAAGTCGCGCGCGCTCACCGGCTTCGCCGTCGACCTCGCCGACGACCTGCTCGCGCCCTTCGGCGTGACCCTCGGGTCACCGCGCGACGCGGCCGAGCGGGGCGGGCACGTGACGCTGCGGCATCCGCAGATGCGCGCCGTGACGGCGCGGCTCTGGGAGAACGACGTCATCCCCGATTACCGCGACCCGGGAGGCCTGCGCATCGGACTGTCGCCGCTGTCGACGAGCTTCGCCGAGACCCTGGCGGGCATGCGGGCGGTCGCCGATGCGCTCGCCACCAGCGCCCGCACCGCGCCTTAGGCTGGGCGCGTGCCGGCACCTGACATCGACGTCGCCCTCGACGACCTGCGCGACGGATCACGGGCTTGGGTCGCGCTGACCCTCTCGCAGCGGGCTCGCCTTCTCGATCGGCTGCACGCGAGCATCAGCGACGCGGCGCCCGAGTGGGCCGCCGCCGCGGCGCGGTCGAAGGGTCTCGATGCCCGCCATCCCCTCCGCGGCGAGGAGTGGCTCTCGGGCCCGTACGGCGCGATCGAGCTCGTCGACGCCCTGGCCGCGACGCTCCGCCGGCTCGCGCGGGGGATCAACCCGCTCGACGGGGTGCGGATCACCCCCGCGCCCGGTGATCGGGTGCGGGTGGCCGCCTTCCCGCTCCGCGCGATCGACGCCCTGCTGCTGTCGGGCTTCACCGGCGAGGTGTGGCTGAAACCCGGGGTCACCGAGTCCGAGGCTCGGGCGGGAGCGGGCCTCGCGCAGCGCTCCCCCGGCACCCCGGGCGGGGTGGGGCTCGTGCTCGGCGCCGGCAACGTCACCTCGATCCCTGTCGCCGACGTGCTGTACGAGCTCTTCGCGCACAACAGGGTGGCGATGCTCAAGCTCAACCCCACGCAGGAGACGCTGCTGCCGATCTTCACGCGCGCGCTCGCGCCGCTGATCGAACCGGGTTTCCTGCGCGTCATCGCCGGCGGCCCCGACGTGGGGGCCGCCCTCACCGCGCACCCCGGGATCGACCACGTGCACATCACCGGGTCGGCATCGACCTTCGAGCGGATCGTCTGGGGCGACGGACCGCAGGCCCGTCGCCGTCGCCGCGAGAACCGCCCGGCGCTGAAGAAGCCCATCACCGCCGAGCTCGGCGGGGTCTCGCCGATCATCGTGGTGCCCGGCGAATGGTCGGCTGCCGACATCCGGTATCAGGCCGAGCACATCGCGACCATGCGGCTGCAGAACGCCGGACACAACTGCATCGCCGGTCAGGTGGTGCTCCTCAGTCGCGACTGGCCCCAGCGCGCGCAGTTCCTCGCGGCGCTCCGCCGCGCGTACGACGAGGCGACCGCGCGGATGCCCTGGTATCCGGGGAGTTCGGAACGGATGGATGCCGCCGCGGCGGCCTATCCCGACGCGATGTGGTGCGGCGACCGCACCCGGCTGCTCGTCGAGACCGAGGCGGGTGCGGTTCCCGGTCCGATCGAGGAGACGGAGTACTTCGCACCCGTCCTCGGTGTGATGACGCTCCCGGGTCTCGGTCAGGACTTCCTCGACGCCGCGGTCGCCCACGCGAACGAGCGACTGACCGGAACGCTCGGCGCCAACATCCTCATCGATCCCGCGACCGAGGCGGCCCTCGGCGACGGCTTCGAACGGGCCATCGCCGACCTGCGCTACGGCGCGATCGCGATCAACGCGTGGACGGCGTTCGTCTTCCTCACCCCGACCCTCACCTGGAGCGCGTTCCCCGGCAGCACCCTCCAGGACGTCGGAAGCGGCATCGGCATCGTGCACAACGCGCTCCTGCTCGATGATGTCGAGCGCTCGGTCGCCCGGGGGCCCTTCCGGCCCTTCCCCCGGTCTCTCACCGCGCTCGTGCGGGGTGGCCGGTTCTCGGTTCTGCCGAAGCCGCCGTGGTTCGTGTCGTCGCGCACGGGGGCGACGGTGAGCGAAGGGTTCACGCGGTTCCGGATGCACCGGCGGTGGCCCGCGCTCGCGGTGACGCTTCTGCGGGCGTTCCGGGCCTAGCCGAGCGCGGCGACCACGCCCCACGCGAGCGCGCTCGTCGCGAGGAGAGGCAGGATGCCGGGGGCGTCCGCGTCGGCTGGTCGGAACCAGCCGCGGAACGACACCGCGATCGACAGCGCCAGCACGACGAGGGTCACGACCCGCGTCCAGACTCCGACCGGGTCGCCGACGATGCCGCCGCCGATCTGCGCGAATGCGATGAGCCCCCAGGGCACGATGCCGATGACGGCCGCCAGCGCCGCGGGGCGCCGAAGACCCCGGATGCCGCGGGGCGCCGTCGGGGCGTCGGAGGCGTGGGCGGATGTAGGGGCGGGGGTGGGGGCGGGTGTGTGAGTGGAGGCGGGTGTGTGGGCGGGGGCGGGCTCGAGGTCGGGACCGGCCATGCGCGGGGCGACGAGAGCGCCGTCGAGGGCGAGCATCATGACAGCGCCGGCGGTCAGGGCGTAGAGCGCGACGAGGGTGGTCAGTTCGGTGATGCCGTTCAGCTGCGCGATGAGGAAGACCGCGACGCCCGACAGTTGCGACCACCCGATCCAGGTGACCAGGCGCGCGCGTGTGGCGAGCGGGTCGATGCGCGCGACGGCGACGTCGACGAGCCCGCCGAGGGCGAGGAGCACCACCGCGGCCCACCCGGCGTGGACGGTCGCGATCGCGACATCCGCTCCCCCCAGGCGGGCGGTGACTTCACCGGTGGCCGGCATGGCGGTCACCGTGATCACGACGCCGACGACGATCGCCTGCACCAGGTACAGTCCTGCGCGAACGAGCCTCATGCGGTCATTCTGCCCGCCCGCGGGCACCGTCGTGCGGGGGTTGCGCGGGCGGGCGGGTGCCGTGTGGTCGGCTTCGTCGGTCGGATGGTCGCCCGTCGCCGCCGACGCCGACCCCCACCGAAAGCGCCGCCTCGATCAACGGGGCGGATCGGGGTGGCACGAATGGTCGCCCGTCGCCGCCAGACCCGACCAATTCCGCCACCTCGATCACCGGGCGCGGATCGGGGTGGCACAGATGGTCGCCCGAGGCCGCCAAACCCGACCACTTCCACCACCTCGATCAACCGGCGCGGATCGAAGTGGCACGAATGGTCACCCGTCGCCGCCAGACCCGACCAATTCCGCCACGTCGATCACCGGGCGCGGATCGGGGTGGCACAGATGGTCGCCCGAGGCCACCAAACCCGACCAATTCCGCCACCTCGATCAACCCGCGCGGGTCGACGTGGCACGAATGGTCGCCGACAGGTCGCATGCGCGACCATCTTCGCCACCTCGCCGCTCCGCGGCATCCGGCAGCGACGCAGGTGACCCAGGCGACGAAGGTGGCGCAGATGGCGACCTTCACCCGGCCAAGCCCACCATCTGCGCCACTTTCGCGGCGGAGCTCGAGACGAAGGTGACGCAGATGGCGACCCTCACCCGGCCAAGGTCACCATCTGCGCCACTTCGACGCAACGAACGCGCCGACGCAAACGAGCCCACCCGATCCCGCCCGCCGCGGCGTCCTCGCGAGAGGACGGGCGACACGCGGGAAAGGGTGGGCTCGTCGGGCCGCGGCCCCCGGCGAGAGGGGCCGCGGCCCCCGGCGCGGATCGGGCCGCGCCGGGGTCGTGCAGTGGGTTACTCGGCGACGGGGATCGACTGCGCCTCGAGCGTCGAGATCGTGGCCGCCTGGCCCTCCTCGAGCGCCTCGAGCAGCGTGCCGTTGCCCTGCGCGGCGGCCTTGAAGCCGTCGGAGACGTCACCGTAGGTCTGCGTCATGGTCGGGCCCCAGGTGAAGTTGGGGTCGACCTGGGTCGCGGCCTCGGCGAAGACGTCGTAGATCGGCTGGCCACCGTAGAACTCCACGCCCTCCTTCAGCACCGGCAGCTCGAGGCCGGCGGTGGTGGCGGGGTAGATCTGAGCGGTCTCGTTGAGCGAGGTGAGCGCCTCTTCCGAGGTGTTCAGCCACAGCGCGAACTTCGCCGCCTCGTACAGGTGCTCGGTGCCGTTGAAGACGGCGATGGACGATCCGCCCCAGTTGCCGGCCTTCTCCTCACCGGCGTTCCACTGCGGGGCCAGGGCCACCGACCAGTTGCCCGAGGTGTCGGGGGCACCCGAAAGGATCGAGTTCGCGCCCCACACGGCCGAGTTCCAGGTCCAGACCTCGCCCGAGTTGTAGGCGTTGTTCCACTCGTCGGTCCAGGCCGGGTAGGTCGAGACCAGGTCGTTCTCGATGAGGTCCTGCCAGTAGTCGGCGACCGTCGTCGACTCCTCGCCGGTGAGGTTCACCGTCCAGGCGTCACCGTCGTTCTCGAACCACTGACCGCCGGCCTGCCAGACGAAGCCGGCGAACTGGTTGATGTCGCTGTCGGAGAAGTTGGTGATGTAGCCACCGGCCTCGCGCACCTTCACCGCAGCCTCGCGGTACTCCTCCCACGTGGTCGGAACCTCGATGCCGTTCTGCTCGAACAGGTCGCTGCGGTAGAACAGCGCCATCGGGCCCTGGTCCTGGGGGATGCCGTACACCTCGTCCTCGGTGCCGAGCGTGACCTGGCCCCAGGTCCAGTCGAGGAACTGGTCCTCGGCGGCGAGCACGTCCTCGCACGCGCCGAGGTCGACAAGACCGTCCTGCACGCGGAAGTTCGGCAGCGCGTCGTACTCGATCTGACCGAGGTCGGGAGCGTTGCCCGCCTCGAGCTGGTTGAAGAAGTTCTGGTATGTGCCGGCGTTGCCCGACGGGCCCGTCTGCACCTCGACCTGGATGTCGGGGTTCTCCTCGTTCCACATCGCGACGGCATCCTCGATGCCCGGGATCCACGAGGTGAACGTGAGGGTGACATCCTCGCCGGCCGGCTCGCAGGAGGCGGCGTCGCCTCCACTGCTCGAGCCTCCGCCGGCCGCACAGCCGGCGACGGCGAGCGCGGACACGGTGAGCAGGGCTGCGGCGGCCGCTCGTTTCGTTGAACGCATTGTTTCCTTCTCTCGGTGGTGGGTGCCCGGGTTGCTGCCCGGGCTGGGGGGTGTCACTTCAGCGCGCCGGTGCCGAGGCCCGTACGCCAATACCGCTGAAGCAGCAGGAACGTGATGATCAGGGGGACGATCGACAGCAGCGAGCCGACGAGCACGAAGGTGCGCAGCTCCGGGAACTGGTTGATCGTGGAGTTCCAGGCGTAGAGCCCGTAGGTGACCGGGAACAGCTCTTCGCTGCGCAGCATGATCAGCGGGAGGAAGAAGTTGTTCCAGATGGAGACGAACTGGAAGAGGAACACCGTCACGAGCGCCGGGAACATCAGCCGGATCGACACCGTGAAGAAGGTCCGGATCTCCCCGGCGCCGTCGAGGCGACTCGCCTCGAGCAGCTCATCGGGGACGGATGCCTCGGCGAAGACGCGGCTCAGATAGACACCGAACGGGCTGACGATGCTCGGGAGGAACACCGCCCAGAAGGTGTTGGTCAGCTGCACCTGGCTGAAGAGCAGGAAGAGCGGCAGCGCGAGTGCGGTCGCGGGCACGAGCACACCGCCGAGCACGACGTTGAAGAGCGTTTCGCGGCCCGGGAACCGGTACTTCGCCAGCGCGTATCCGCACATCGACGCCAGGAGGGTCGCCACGACGGCACCGACACCGGCGTACAGCAGGCTGTTCAGCAGCCACCGGAGGTACACCCCGTCGCGGTAGGCGACGAGGGCACCGACGTTCTCGAAGAAGCGGAAGTCGGCGAACCACAGCGGGTTGGTGCTGAACAGGTCGCCGCGGTCCTTCGTCGAGGCGATGAGCAGCCACCAGATGGGCGTCAGGAAGTAGAGGGTGAAGACCCCCATGACGATGAAGGCGGCGGTGCGGGGGATGACGCCCTCGCGGGGTCCGCGCCCCGTGGCATCCTGTCCGCCGCTCTTCCGGCGGCGCGACGCCGTGGGGTTCACGGCCGTCATCGTGGTCGTCGTGCTCATGACGCCGCCGCCTTCCGCCGGGTGATGCGCAGGAACGTGAAGGACAGGACGAAGGTCGCAAGAGCCAGGACCACCGAGAACGCCGCCGCCAGCGACACGTTCGGGATCGAGCTCGTGGCGTAGATCGTCATGTTCGGGGTGTAGCTGCTCGTGACCGCCGAGCTGAACGCCCGGAAGGTCTGCGGCTCGGCCAGCAGCTGCAGCGTGCCGATGATCGACAGCACCCCGGTGAGGACGAGGGCGGGGCGGATGAGCGGGATCTTGATCGACCACGCGATCCTCGCCTGCCCCGCGCCGTCCAGCCGCGCGGCCTCGTAGATGTCGCCCGGGATCGCCAGGAGCGTGGAGTAGATGATCAGCATGTTGTAGCCGACGAACACCCACGTCACGACGTTCGCGATCGACCACAGCACCAGGTCGGAGGAGAGGAAGTCGACCTGGCTGGTCACCGCCTCGAAGGGGGACAGGTTCGGGGAGTAGAGGAAGCCCCACATGATCGCGGCGATGACGCCGGGCACCGCGTAGGGCACGAAGAACGCCAGGCGGAAGAACTTCTTCCCCTTCAGCAGCGGCGAGTCCAGCAGCAGGGCGAACAGAAGCGCCAGCCCCAGCATCACCGGCACCTGGACGACCCCGAAGAGGAACACCCGGCCCACGGATGACCAGAACTCGGCGTTCTGGAACACCAGCGCGTACTGCGCGAACCCGCCGAAGACCTCGCGGGCCTCGCCGAACGTGCCCTCTCGCTCGACGACGAGCAGCGACTGCCACACGGCGTAGCCGATGGGGATGACGTAGAAGAGGGTGAAGACCAGCGCGAACGGCGACACGAAGGCGACGATCGCCCACGGGTTCTGCACGCGCGGGCGCTTGCGCTTCTGCACCGGCGCGTCGGGCGCCGCGACCGTGCCGGCCAGGCCGGCGATGGATGGCGAAGTGGTCATGCCGTCTCCTCTGTCGGCTGCTCACGGATGACACGGACGCCGCCGGCGGGAACGACGATGGTCCCCGTCGCGCGGCTCTGGGTCACGAGATCGTCTCCGACCGCGTCGACCTCGACGGGTCGGTCGGTGGTGTTGATGACGAAGCGGTAGGCGCGGTCGGCGCCGCGGCGACGGATGATCTCGACTCCGCGTCCGGCGCCGGGCTCGGGGCTCGCGCCGGCCGCCGCGACGGCGGTCTCGAGCAGGTCGCGCAGGGCCGGCGCGTCCAGGAGCGTCGCGATGTACCACGCGTCGCCGCTGCCGGCGGATCCGCCGGTGCGCCGGGTGATCGCCGGGAGCCCCGCCGACGGCCCGTCCGCGAAGCGTGCCACGACTGTGGCGTCGGTCACCGACATCCGCTCGGTCCACATCGTCGCGGTGGCGCCGGTGTCGAGCGTGACCGTCGTGCCGGGATGGACGGGGGCGAACTCCTCGACGCGGATGCCGAGCAGGTCGCGCCAGGCTCCGGGGTGGCCGCCCGGGCGGACCCGGTCGTTCTCGTCGACGATGCCGCTGTAGAAGGTGACGACCACGTGGGTGCCGGTGGCCGCGGCGCCGTCGAGCGCGCGGGCGTCGGCGTCGGAGATGAGGTGCAGGCCGGGGACGACCACGAGACGGTACCGCGAGAGGTCGGCTCCGGGCCGGACCACGTCGACCGTGTGGCCGAGGTCGCGGAGCGCGCCGTAGATCGCGTGCACCTGGTCCAGGTAGCCGAGCGCGTGGTTCGGGCGGTTCTCGGCGTCGGCGGCCCACCACGATTCCCAGCTGAAGAGCATCGCGACGTCGGCGGTGACGGTGGTGCCCGCCACCTCGTCGAGGCGGCCGATGAGGGCGCCGAGTTCGCGCACCTCGCGCCAGAGCGCGGTGTCGGTGCCGGCGTGAGGGAGGAGCGCCGAGTGGAACTTCTCCGACCCCTGCAGCGATGCGCGCCACTGGAAGTAGCAGACGGCGTCGGCGCCGCGCGCCACGTGCGAGAGCGAATCGCGGGTCATCTGGCCGGGCGCCTTGGCGAGGTTGACCGGCTGCCAGTTCACCGCACCGGTGGAGTGCTCCATGAGCAGCCACGGGTCGCCACCGGCGAGCCCCCGGGTGAGGTCGGCGGTGAAGGCGAGCTCGGCGAGCGGGTCGGCCAGGCGCGAGTCGAGGTAGTGGTCGTTGGCGATCACGTCCATCTCGGGCGCCCAGGTCCAGTAGTCCAAGGCGTCGATGTGGGCGGTGACCATGAAGTTGGTGGTGACCGGGATGCCGCTGTGGCGGCGGATCACGTCACGCTCGGCGCGATAGTGGCCGAGCACCTCGTCGCTGCAGAAGCGGCGGTAGTCCAGAACCTGGCCGGGGTTGCGGGTCGAGACGGTGCGCAGCGGCGTGAGGATCTCGTCGAAATCGCTGTACCGCTGGCTCCAGAAGCTCGTGCCCCACGCCGCGTTCAGAGCGTCGATCGTGCGGTATTTCGCGCGCAGCCACCGGCGGAAGGCGCGGGTCGACTCGGCGCAGTGGCACTCGGCGTTGTGGCATCCGAGCTCGTTGGAGACGTGCCACAGGGCGACCGCGGGGTGCGATCCGTATCGCGCCGCGACGGCCTCGACGAGCGCGAGCGCATACCGGCGGAACACCGGAGAGCTCGGGCACCAGGCCTGGCGGCCCCCGGGGTAGCGGGTGGTGCCGTCGTCCATCACGGGCAGGATCTCGGGATGCCGCGTGGTCAGCCAGGGCGGCGGGGAGGACGTGCCGGTGCCGAGGTTCACGCGGATGCCGTTGTCGTGCAGCAGCGAGACGACCTCGTCGAGCTCGTCGAAGCGGAAGGCACCGTCGGGGCCCTGCAGCGCCGACCAGCCGAAGACGTTGATCGCGACGAGGTCGACCCCGGCTTCGCGCATCAGGGCGACGTCTTCGCGCCACACCTCGGGCGTCCACTGCTCGGGGTTGTAGTCGCAGCCGAAGGCGACACCCTGGTGCGCGAAGCGCGGGTGAGCCGGCGACGCGGCGATCTCGGTGAGAAGCGCGTCGTCGCTCTGCGGGGGGAGCGTCGTTGCGAGGTGGTCCACAGATCTCCAGAAGTACGGGGTGTTGCGAGCGGTTGCTGTGTGAACGTGCACAGTTTCCCGGACGACAACTCCTCGTCGAGAGTCTGTGAACGTACACACACTGACATTTCCGCGGGCCGGCTGTCAAGCGGAAAGTTCGACGTCGAGGGCTACAGTGGCCTCGTGACCACTCCGCCCGTGCGCCCGAAGCGCGCCACCGTGCATGACGTGGCGCAGGAGGCCGGGGTGTCTCGGGGCACGGTCAGCCGTTACGTCAACGGCGACCGCTACGTCTCCGCCACGGCCCGCGAGGCGATCGAGGCGGCGATCGCGAAGGTGGGGTACGTGCCCAACACCGCGGCGCGCAACCTGGTGATGCAGCGCAGTCAGGCGGTCGGCTTCATCGTCCACGAACCGCACTCGCTGTTCATCGAAGACCCGAACATCGGCGAGATCCTGCTCGGCGCCAACGCCGCCCTCTCGGAGGCGGACCATCAGATGGCCGTCCTCATCGTTGACACCGGACGGGACACCGACCGCGTCGCGCGGTACCTCTCCGGCGGCTTCGTCGACGGAGTGATCATCGTCTCCGCCCGCGCCAATGACCCGATCACGCGCGTCGTGGAGCGGTTGCAGCTGCCGGCGGCGTACGTCGGGCACCCGCCGGGGGCGTCCTCGGCGTCGTTCGTGGTCATCGACAACCGTGGGTCGGCGCGCGCCATCACCTCCCGCCTGGTCGAGACGGGCCGCCGGCGCATCGGCATGATCGCCGCGGCGCTCGACCGCGACTCGGGCTCGGATCGCCTCGCCGGATTCCGCGAGGCGCTCGGCGACCGGTTCGACGAGACCCTGGTCGAACCCGTGCCGCTGTATTCGTATTCGGCGGGGAGGGAGGGCATGCAGGCGCTGTTAGCGCGCTCACCCGACATCGACGGCATCTTCGCCGCATCCGACGCCGTCGCCGCCGGGGCGGTGGAGGCCCTGCGCGCGGCGGGGCGCCGCGTGCCCGAGGATGTCGGCGTGGTCGGCTTCGACGACTCGGCGTGGGCGCGACGCACCCTGCCCGCCCTGTCGACCGTGCGCCAGCCCGCCGCGCGGCTGGGCGCCGAGGCGGCACGGCTGGTGCTCGAACGCATCGCCGGCGCGCCGGGCGGCGCCGAGGTGATGCTCGAGTGCGAGACGGTGTGGCGGGAGTCGGCGTGAACCTCGACGACCACACCCTCGCGGCGCGCGTGCTCGAGGCACGGCTGGAGGTGCGGCATCCGTCGCCGCTGAAGCGCGCGGCGAAGTACCTCGGTGCGTTCGCACTGGCCGTCATCGGCGGGGGCGACGACCTCGCCGCGCCGACCTTCGACCTCGTGGTGGTGCGCTCCGACAGCGATGCCCCCGTGCTGCGGGTGAACGCCGGCACCGACGCCGAGGCGAGCCGCCTGCTCGAGACCGTGCGCCGTGACCTCGGCGAGAAGACGGTGCGCGACTTCTTCTCCGAGTGGCGGCTCCTCGACGCCTGAGCGTCGCCTCTCCACCCGCGCCCCACCACGAATCCCCTCCAGCTTCGGAGATTCGCGCGAACGTCGGACGTGGTGCCGGGGTCGGCTCCGAAGGTGGCGCGAATCTCCGCAGCTCGTCAGGCACCGGCGAGCCGCCGCCGGTAGGCGGCCGGCGCTTCGCCGCAGCGATCGCGGAATCGCGCGTAGAACTGGCTCTGCGAGCCGAACCCGGCGGCGAAGCCGACCTCGGTGATCGGCATGTCGGTCGTCAGCAGCAGTCGCTGCGCCCGCGCGACCCGGCACTGCAGCAGGTACTCGCCGATCGTGATGCCGAGCGCCCGCCGGAACAGCGTCATGGCGTACTGCGGATGCAGGTGCACCTGCCGGGCGACATCCTCCACCCGCAGGTCGTCGGCCGAGCGTTCCGAGATGAAGACGGCCATCTCGCCGGCGGTGCCCTTGACCCCCGGATGCCCCGGGGCGACCTCCGTGCGACGCGCGGCGATCCGCCGCAGGAGTGCCTCGACTTCGAGCTCGGCCGCGCGCCGCTCGGCGTCGCCGGGCTCGTCCGCCAGGGCGCCGGCCCACAGCTCCGCACGCTCGGCGAGCGCGAGGCCCGCTCCCTCCGACACCAGCACCAGGTCGCCGGCGAGGAGCGATCCGATGAAGCCGCTCAGGCGATCGACTGGCACCAGGACGCGGTGCACCCCCGCACGCACCGCATCTTCAACATCGACGTCTACCTCGACGCCTCCCGCGCCGGCGAGGGCGCCCTTCGCGTCGCGCCCGGCTCCCACCTCGCCCCGGTCGACGTCTGCCAGCTGCAGGAGGAGTACGGGTGGAACGCACCCGGCGTCATCCAGGTCGAGCTGAACCCCGGCGACGTGCTCGTGCACGACGTGATGATCGTCCACGGGTCGGAGGCCGTGACCGGCAATCGCCTGCGCCGGACGATCTACTACGAATTCCGTGCCGCCGAGCAGATCCTCCGCGAGGGCCCCTGGGACGCGGAGTGGGTCGACCGACGCCTACGGCTCGTGCCCCTGGGACTGCGCGAGCACGCGCGGCAGAACCCCGATGCCGAAGCGTTCGACTGGCGGATCTCGCCCGACCTCGCGCCCCGGGTGGGCGACGATGTCGACGCCGAGCTGCGCATCGCGCACGTCGTGCACTCGCCGGGGTCGTACTGCAGCGCCGGGAGCGTGCCCTTCACGGCCTGATGCTCAGTCGGTGACGTCCGCCGACACGGCCATGTCGTCCCTCGCGAACCGGTCGGTCGCCGCGCGCAGCGCCGCGGCGATCCCCGGTTCGGAGGCGGAGTGCCCCGCGTCGTCGACGATCACGAGCTCCGCCTCCGGCCACGCCCGGTGCAGGTCCCACGCGGTCATGACGGGCGTGCAGACGTCGTACCTTCCCTGCACGATGACCCCCGGGATGTCGCGGAGCGCCGTCGCGCCACGGATCAGCTGCTCCTCGGAGAACCATCCGCCGTGCATGAAGAAGTGGTTCTCGATGCGCGCGAAGGCGGTCGCCGCGACCTCGTCGGTCATCGTGCTGACGAGGTCGGGGTCGGGGCGGAGGGTGAGGGTCGCCGCCTCCCATCGCGTCCACGCCTTCGCCGCCGGCACGTGCACGGCCGGGTCGGGGTCGGAGAGCCGTCGGCAGTAGGCCTCGATCATCCGGGAGCGCTCGAGGACCGGGATCGGGGCGAGATAGTCCTCCCAGAGGTCGGGGAAGATCGCCGCGGCACCCCCCTCGTAGAACCACTCCAGCTCGTGGGGGCGAAGCGTGAAGACGCCGCGCAGCACCACCTCGGTGACAGCCTCGGGGTGCGTCTCGGCGTAGGCGAGGGCGAGCGCACTCCCCCACGAGCCGCCGAACACCTGCCAGCGGGTGATCCCGAGGTTCCGCCGCAGCAGTTCGATGTCGGCGACGAGGTGCCAGGTGGTGTTGAACCGCAGATCCGCCTCGGGCGCCGACGCGTGCGGGGTGCTGCGACCGCAGCCGCGCTGGTCGAAGAGCACGATCCGGTAGCGCTCGGGGTCGAAGAACCGCCGGTGCCAGGGCGAGGTGCCGGCCCCCGGGCCGCCGTGCAGGAACACCACGGGCTTGCCGTCGGGGTTCCCGCTCTCCTCCCAGTAGACGCGGTTGCCGTCGCCGACGAGCAGCTCGCCGGTCGCGTAGGGCTCGATGGGGGGATAGAGGATGCCGTCGAGGTGCGCCGGGCCGCTCATCACAGCTCGCTCCCCGACACCGCGAAGGTGTCGCAGGCGCTGACGCCCCCCTGGTAGCCCGCGGCGAACCAGCGCTGCCGCTGCTCGCTCGACCCGTGCGTCCAGCTCTCGGGGTTCACCGGCGCCCCGGATTCCTGCTGGATGTGATCGTCGCCGACCGTGGCGGCGGCGTTCAGCGCATCGGTGATCTGGGTGCCCGTCGGTTCGAGCAGGAACGGAACGCCGTTCTCGTCGACGTAGTCGGTCATCGCCGCCACCCATGCGCCGGCGAAGCAGTCGGCCTGCAGTTCGATGCGGACGCCGTTGCTGTCGGGGCCGGTGCCGTTGTCGGGGTTCTGCTGGGTGATGCCGGTGATGTTCTGCACATGGTGGCCGTACTCGTGGGCGAGCACGTAGAGCTGGGCGAGCTCACCGGCGCTCGCATCGAACCGCTCGCGCAGGAGCCCGAAGAAGGTGGGGTCGATGTACACCGTCTCCTCGGGCGGGCAGTAGAACGGCCCGGTCGCATTCGACGCCGTGCCGCACGCCGACGAGGTGGACTGGTCGACGATGATCAGCTGCGGCTGGCGGTAGCCCTCGACCTGCTCCGCCCAGTACTGGTCGAGCACGAGCGACCCCGCCGCCAGGCGGCACTCGTCGTTGCGGTTGGCGTCGGCACCGGTCTCGCACGACGCGATCTCGCTGCCCTCGCCGCCCGAGACCCCGGGCACGCCGCCGCCGCCGAGAAGGCCGGAGAAGTCTCCGCCCGTGAACAGGTTCAGCAGCAGCACGGCGATCGCCCCGATACCGGCCACGCCGCCACCGGCGAGAGCGAGTCCTCCGCCGCGCCGTCGAGCCGTGTTCCCGCCGACCTGTGCGTTCTCATTGAACGTCATCTGCTCACGGTACCGCCCCTGGCCCCTTCCTCACGGGACGACGCCGCGCGGCCTTATGCTCGGAGCCATGCGCGCGACGACGATCACCCTCACCGGCGCCGGAGGGCAGATCGGCTACGCGCTGCTCTTCCGCATCGCCGCCGGCGACATGCTCGGCCCGGAGCGACCGGTGAACCTGCGACTGCTGGAGATCCCCGCGGGACTCCGCGCCGCCGAGGGCGCCGCCCTGGAGCTGCAGGACTGCGCCTTCCCCCTCCTCGCCGGGGTCGAGATCTCGGATGACCCGCGCACGGCGTTCGACGGATGCGAGATCGCCCTGCTCGTCGGCGCCCGGCCCCGCGGTCCCGGCATGGAGCGCGCCGACCTCCTCGCCGCGAACGCGGGGATCTTCGGCCCGCAGGGCGCGGCGCTGAACGACGTCGCCGACGACGCCGTCCGCGTGGTGACGGTGGGCAACCCCGCGAACACCAACGCCCTCATCGCGCAGTCGTGGGCCCCCGACATCCCTCCCGAGCGCTTCACCGCTCTGACCCGCCTCGATCACAACCGCGCCGTCGGCCAGCTCGCCGCCGCTCTCGAGGTGAACCCGCGCGACATCGACGGGGTGATCGTGTGGGGGAACCACTCGGCCACGCAGTACCCCGACGTGTCCCACGCCACGGTCGCCGGTCGCCCGGTCATCGACGCGCTGGCCGAGCGGCTCGGCGGTGCGGACGACGCGATCGCGTGGCTCGATGACCAGTTCGTCCCCCGGGTCGCGCGCCGCGGCGCGGAGATCATCGAGGTGCGCGGGTCGTCGTCGATCGCCTCGGCCGCCCACGCCACGATCGAGCACGTCCGCAGCGACGTGCTCGGCGGCTTCCGCACGTCGGCGGCGGTCGTCTCGCACGGCGAGTACGGGGTGCCGGAGGGTCTCATCTGCTCGTTCCCGGTCTCTTCCGACGGCTCGGGCTACCGGGTCGTCGCCGATCTGGGAGTGGACGAACGGTCACGGCGGCTCATCGACGCGTCGGTGGACGAGCTCGTCGCCGAGCGCGACGCCGTGCGGAGTCTGGGCCTCCTGCCGTGATCGAGGTCATCGTCATCGCCACGGTGACGGTGCTCGTCATCGCCGGGGCGACGGCGCTCGGTCCGAGGCTCCGGCTCGCCGGGCCCCTGCTGCTCGTGCTCTTCGGGCTCGGCGTCAGTCTGCTGCCCTTCGTGCCGCCGTTCGAGCTCGACCCCGAGGTCATCCTCGTGGGCGTGCTGCCGCCTCTGCTGTACTCGGCGGCGGTGTCGCTTCCCGCGATCGAGTTCCGCCGCGACGTGCGACCCATCTCGGGGCTGGCCGTGCTGCTCGTGCTCGTCAGCGCCGTCGCGCTCGGCTTCTTCTTCCACGCCGTCATCCCTGGGCTCGATCTGTATCTCGCGATCGCGCTCGGCGCGATCCTGAGCCCCACCGACGCGGTGGCGACCTCCATCGCGAAACGGCTCGGCATCTCCCGACGCGTCACCACGTGGCTGGACGGCGAGAGTCTGCTCAACGACGCCACATCCCTGGTGATCCTTCGCACGATGGTCGCCGCCGCGGTCACGGGGTCGGTGCCCGAGGGCGGCATCGTCGGGGCGTTCCTCTGGGGAGTGGTCGTCGCGATCGTCGTCGGCTCGGTCATCGGCTACGTCAATCTTCGCGTGCGCGCGCTCGTGCGCAATCCCGCGGCCAACACCACCGTCGGGTTCGTCGTGCCGTTCGTGGCCTACCTTCCCACCGAGGCTCTCGGCGGCTCGGGCCTCGTTGCCGCGGTCGTCGCCGGGATCGTCACCGGGCAGGGCGCGGCGCGCCGCTTCACTCCCGAGCAGCGCCTCTCGGACGAGTTGAACTGGCGCACCGTCGAGCTCGTCCTCGAGGGCGCGGTGTTCCTCGTCATGGGGCTCGAGGTGAAGGACCTCTGGGACTCGGTGTCCGCCGACGGAAGCGGCGGCCTGGAGCGGGCCGTCTTCCTCGCCGCGACGGCCCTCCTCATCATCCTCGCCGCGCGCGTGGTGTTCGTCTCGGTCCTCGTGTGGGGTGAGTCGCGTCGCGCGCGGCGCGCGGCGACGCATCTTCCCCGCGTCCGCACCTGGCCCGACCGGGTGCCCGCGCGTGCGCGACCACGCGTGCTGCGGTTCATCGAAGACCTCGAGTACCACCGCACGACCCCGCTCGGGTGGCGGCACGGCACGATCATGGTGTGGGCGGGCATGCGAGGGGTGGTGACCCTTGCGGCGGCGCAGACCCTCCCGGCCGAGACCCCGTCGCGCGACCTGCTCGTCTTCGTCGCCTTCCTCGTCGCGGTCGGGAGCCTCCTGCTGCAGGGCTCGACGCTCCCCTGGGTGGTGCGGATGCTCGGCCTCGACGGCGAGGGTGACGAGACCGTCGGGCGCGAGGAGCGGCTGCGGCTGGATCAGGAGCTGCGGGATGCCGCGGCCGCGGCCCTCGCGGAGGAGACGCTCGCACGGCGCGACGGGGAGAGCTTCCCGCCGGAGCTCATCGCGCGGGTCGGCGACCGGTACACCCGCCCACCTGATGACGACACCACCGCGCTCGTGCGCGACACGCTCGAACTGCGGCTCGTGCTCATCCGGGCGATGCGACAGCGGCTCACAGAGCTGTCTTCGGGCGGGGCGTACAGCACCGCGGTCCTCCGGCATGCCCTCGCCGAACTCGACGCCGACGAGCTGAGCCTCGAGCTCCGCCTCGACGGCGAGGACTGACAGGGGCGAAGAAGGTCGCGGCACGCGTCATCCCGGGTGAGAATGGATGTCATGAGTGCGGGATTCGGCGAGGCGATGGAGACCAGCCCCGTGCCCGTCCCCCACGACGCCGCCGACTGTCCCAAGTGCTTCACCGAGCTCCAGCGTGATCGAGACTGGTGGGCCGCGCGCCCGTCGGGCGCACGCCTGGTCGGGCTCGTCATCGCCCGCGACGACATGCCCTCGGTGGTGGAGCAGCGCGAGCTCCTCACCCGCTTCGGCGTTCCCATCGAGGGATTCCGCCACCCCGCGCCCGAGACCCTCGAGACCTGGGAGGAGCGGCTGGTGCGCCTGTTCGGCACGCTCCGCCAGGGTGATGTGCTCGTCGTCGCGAACGTGCATGCGCTCGGGCGCGACATCGAGGAGGAGACGCGCACGGTCGCTGCCCTCCGGCGCCGAGGCGTCGTGGTGAAGGTGCTCAGCCACGGGGCCCGGCACCTGTTCGACGCCGGTCGGTGAGCTGTGGGGAATCGTTCGGGGGTCCGCGCGGTTTCCTCTGTCGTGCCCAGCTCTGAAACATCACGAAATGCGATGACGGCGAACGATCTGTCGCGGGCTAGCCTGCCGCCCATGACTCGTTCCGCCGCCGGCACCCACCCCGCGTCGTTCCCGACCGCCTCGCTCAGTGCCGAGGAGTTCAAGACCGTCTTCCGCGGGCACCCCGGCGGCGTGGCCGTCATCACCGCCGACGCGGGCGACGGACCGGTCGCCCTGACGGCGACCTCGGTGTCCTCCGTCAGCGCCGAGCCGCCGCTGCTGATCTTCTCGCTCTCGTCCATCTCGTCGGCCGCTCCGACCATCGCCGCGGCTCACACGGTCGTGGTGCACCTGCTCGACGCCCACGACCTCGAGCTCGCCAAGCTCGCCGCCACGAGCGGTATCGACCGCTTCGCCGACACGTCGCTGTGGGCCCGCCTCCCCACGGGCGAGCCGGTGTTCCCCGGGGCGCGGGCATGGCTGCGGTGCGCGATCATCAACCGGATGGACGCGGGCGCCTCGACCGTCATCGCCGCCCAGGCGCTGCAGCACCAGATCACCCGGGACGTCGAGCCGGGCGAGCCCGCCGACGCACTGGTCTACCACAACCGCACCTGGCACCGCCTCGGCGAGCACTCGCAGCTCGGCTGAGCGCGCGGCGTCGCGGCGGCCCCGCGCGATCCACCGGCGCGCCCGCGCGCGCCCGCGCGACGCGACCCGTCAGAAAACGTCGCCTCCTCCCATCCCAAGCCGCACTTTCTGACGGCTCGCGAAAAGAACGCGACGCGACGGCGCGAACGTCACGCGACGGCGCCCCGCGCCCGCACGCCCGCCCGCCCGCGCGACGCGACCCGTCAAAAAACGTCGCCCCCTCCCCTCCCAAGCCGCACTTTCTGACGGGTCGCGAAAGGCGCGGTGCCGTCGTGCGGGCGGGCGGCCGCGCGAGCCGTCGCGCGCGCCGGCGCGCGCGCCCGCGCGGCCCGGCAGCGGCGCGCTCAGGCGCCGACGTAGGTGCGCAGGTGACGCGCGGTGAGCGTGTCGCCTGCGGCGACGAGGTCGGCGGGCGTCCCCTCGAACACGATGCGCCCGCCGTCGTGCCCCGCGCCCGGCCCGAGGTCGATGATCCAGTCGGCGTGCGCCATCACGGCCTGGTGATGCTCGATGACGATGACGCTGTTGCCGGCGTCGACGAGTCGGTCGAACAGACGCAGCAGGTTTTCGACATCGGCGAGGTGCAGCCCCGTGGTCGGTTCGTCGAGCACGTAGATCGCGCCCTTCTTCGCCATCGAGATCGCCAGCTTCAGGCGCTGACGCTCCCCGCCCGACAGCGTGTTCAGCGCCTGCCCGAGCGTGATGTACCCGAGCCCGACGTCGATGAGACGCGCGAGCGTGGTGTGCGCCGGGCCGGTCGGGAAGAAGTCCGCCGCCTCTGCCGCCGACATCGCCAGCACCTCGGCGATGTTCTTGCCGTTCAAGAGGTACTCGCGCACCTCGGCACTGAACCCCGTCCCCTCGCACACCTCGCAGAGCGTCTCGACGCTCTGGGTGTAGCCGAGGGTGGTGATGATGACCCCGAGGCCCTTGCAGACGGGGCAGGCCCCCGCCGAATTGGCGCTGAACAGCGACGCCTTCACGCCGTTCGCCTTCGCGAACGCGGTGCGGACGGTATCGAGGATGCCGGTGTAGGTCGCCGGACTCGACCGGCGTGACCCCTTGATCGGCGACTGGTCGACCACGACGACGTCATCGAAGGCCGGAACGTTGCCATGGATCAGGGAGGACTTCCCCGACCCCGCGACCCCGGTGACGACGGTGAGGATGCCGAGCGGAATGTCGACGTCGACCCCTGTGAGGTTGTGCTGCGTCGCCCCGCGGATCTCCAGCGCGCCACGGCGGTCGCGGGTCGACGCCTTGAGGGTCGCGCGATGGTCGAGATGCCGGCCGGTGAGGGTCTGCGAGGCACGCAGCCCCGCGACATCCCCCGTGTACTGGATCTCGCCGCCCGCGCGGCCCGCACCGGGTCCGAGGTCGACGATGTGGTCGGCGATCTGGATGACCTCGGGTTTGTGCTCGACGACGAGCACCGTGTTGCCCTTGTCGCGCAGGCGCTGGAGGAGGTCGTTCATCCGCTGGATGTCGTGGGGGTGCAGGCCCGCCGTGGGCTCGTCGAAGACGTAGGTGATGTCGGTGAGCGAGGAGCCCAGGTGACGCACCATCTTGGTGCGCTGCGCCTCACCGCCCGAGAGGGTGCCCGACGAGCGGTCGAGCGACAGATACCCGAGGCCGACCTCGACGAAGGTCGCCGTGAGGTGCTTCAGCCCCGTCATCAGCGGCCCCACCTCGCGGTCGTCGACGGTGTCGAGCCAGGCGGCGAGGTCGGAGATCTGCATCGCCGCGGCATCCGCGATCGAGACGCCGTCGATGAGGGATGACCGCGCCGCCTCGTTCAGGCGGGATCCGCCGCACTCGGGGCAGGCGGTGAACATCACGGCACGGTCGACGAACGCGCGGACGTGCGGTTGCAGGGCGTCGCGGTCCTTCTGGAGGAACGACTTCGTGACCTTCGGGACGAGTCCCTCGTAGGTCATGTTGATGCCCGTGACCTTGACCTTCGTCGGTTCCTGGTAGAGCAGCGCGTGCAGCTCGTCGTCGGAGTAGTCGCGGATCTTCTTGTCGGGGTCGACGAACCCCGACTCGGTGAAGATGCGCACCATCCAGCCGTCGACGTTGTACCCCGGGATGGTCAGCGCCCCTTCGGCGAGCGACCTGTCGCGGTCGAACAGCTCGTCGAGGTTGATGTCGCTCACCTCGCCGAGTCCCTCGCAGCGCGGGCACCAGCCCTGCGGCAGGTTGAAGCTGTAGTGGAAGCTCGCGCCGGCACTCGGCTGCCCGAGCCGGCTGAAGAGGATGCGCAGCATCGCCTGGGCGTCGGTGGCGGTGCCGACGGTGGAGCGCGAGTTGGCGCCCATCCGCTCCTGGTCGACGACGATGGACGCGCTGACGTTCTCGAGGGCGTCGACCTCGGGGCGGCTCAGCTGCTCCATGAACTGCTGCACGAACGTCGGACAGGTCTCGTTGATAAGTCGCTGCGACTCGTTGGCGATCGTTCCGAAGACCAGCGACGACTTCCCCGATCCGCTCACGCCGGTGAAGACGGTGAGTCGGCGCTTGGGAATGTCGACACTGACGTTCTTGAGGTTGTTCTCGCGGGCGCCGACGACCCGGATGAGCCCGTGCGAGTCGGCGATGTGAGCGGATGCGGCGGCCATGCGTTTCCCGTCTGTCGAGGCGTAGCGACCCTACAGCGTGCCACCGACTGCGGACAGGGGCCTGTCCGCGGGCCCGTTCGCCTCCGCGCTCAGGGGATGGGGAAGACGACCTTCGCCCCACCCGGGACCGTAGAGGCCACGATCCTGGTGTCGAAGGTCGCGAGCAGAACCTCGTGGGACGCGGCGAGATGAAGCAGGTACGTGTCGGTGACCTGGGAGCTGGCGAGGAGGCGCTCGGTGTGCACGGAACCGTCCAGGAGACTGACCGAGTCGGGGAGGAACTCATGGCCGGCCTGCGCCGCCAGACTCGACAGGCTCGCCAGCACGACGGGAGCGGGTTGACTGTTCGGGTATCTCGGATGACTCACGACGCGGACGACGCCGTTCTGCACGATCGGACAGGTGTGCCACGTTTCCTCGGCGCGCGTCGCGAACCAGCGGTGAGCCCGCTCGTGATGCACGTGCAGGGGATCGATCAGGGCGATGACGGCGTTGACATCGAGGAGGAACCCCGCCATCAGGTGTCGTCTCGAAGCGCGTTCACGTCATCGAGGTCGGCATTGCCCGCAGCGGGATCGGCGGGCAGGAGGACGATGCCGTTGCGCGTGCCGAAGCGACGCCGCTCGGTGAGCGTCGCGCGAGCGAGTTGCGAGAGGGCTTCGCCGAGCGTCAGACCGCGGGCGTCGGCGAACTGTCTCGCCGCAGCGAGGACGTCATCGTCGATGGTGACCGTGGTGCGCATGGATCAAACATCACGCATCACGCATCAGGTGTCAAGCCGCGCGCCAGCAGCCCTCGAGGTGGTCGTCGACCATTCCGGATGACTGCATGAGGGCGTACATCGTGGTCGAGCCGACGAAGCGGAACCCGCGCTTCTTGAGATCACGGCTGAGCGCGTCGGACGCGGGGGTTGTCGCCGGCAGATCGGCGAACGATCGCGGACGGGGCCGCTCCGCGGCATCCGGAGCATAGGCCCACATCAGCGCGTCGAGCGCGCCCTCGGGCATGTCGGCGACGATCCGGGCGTTGCCGATCACGGCGAGGATCTTCGCGCGGTTTCGGACGATGCCCGCGTCGGCCATGAGGCGCTCGACATCGTCCTCGTCGAAGCCGGCGACGACCGCCGGGTCGAAGCCGGCGAAGGCCTCGCGGAACGCGGGACGTTTGCGAAGGATCGTGATCCACGACAGCCCGGCCTGGAAGCCCTCGAGGCTCATCTTCTCGAAGAGGGGCCGATCGCCGTGCAGCGGGCGGCCCCACTCTTCGTCGTGGTAGCGCCGGTACTCGGCGTCGTCGCCGACCCATCCGCAGCGGTCGCGTCCGTCGGGCCCGGTGACCACACTCATGCGGTCAGTATGCCCGGACCCGACGACACCCGCCGTCCGCTACTTCTTCTGCAGGGTCTTGCCCTTCTGCAGCGCCTTCTCCGAGATGGGCTCCTCGCCGGCGGCGGCCCGGGCGCGGTAGTACTCGCGGGCCTCCTCCTGGCGCACGCGCTCCGCGCCCGACGCGATCGGCGCACGTACGTGCTCGGGTGCGAACCCGTAGGCGTCGACGAGGTCCTGGGCGTGCGGACGCAGCCGGGCGCAGAGCCGGTCGATGTAGCGCGACACCGCGGCGGCGCGCTGGGTCGAGAGCCGCCCGTTGATGAGGTACCACGCGAGGTGCTTCTCGATGAGGTGCAGCCCGAAGAGGTCGCGGAGCCAAGTGAGCACCTGGCGGGTGCCGGGGTCTGCCACCGCCTTGACGCCGTCGGAGAAGGCCTCCCACTGCAGCAGCTCGCCGTGCGCGCGGGCGGCCTCGATGAGCTCGGCCTGGTGGCGGTTGAACAGGGCGGCAGCCTCGGCCTTGTCGAGCTTGGCGGCGGGGCGGAGCGCGGCAGCGAGGTCGGCGACCATCTGCTCGACGCGACCCGAGAGGATCTCGTGCTGCTGCTCGGCGCGAAGCCCCAGCTCCACCGAGCGCGCCGTCGACCCGAAGTCGGCGACGGCCTGGCCCAGCTGACGCAGGCCCGCACCGTGGAAGACCTTGCCCGCGGTCTGGGCCGCCGCGAACCGGGCGAGCGCGGCGGCATCCTTGCCCTTGAACTGCTTGGCGTAGTCCGACAGCAGGCGCTTCCCGACCAGCTGCAGGAGGACGTTGTTGTCACCCTCGAAGGTGACGTAGACATCGAGGTCGTGGCGGAGCCCCGTCATCCGGTTCTCGGCCAGGAATCCCTGCCCACCGCACGCCTCGCGGCTCTCCTGGATCGTGTTCAGCGCGTTCCACGTCGACAGGGGCTTCAGCGCCGCGGCGAGGGTCTCGAGGTCTTCGCGCTCCTCGGGGGTGTCGGCGCGCCCCGAGAACACCCCGTCGAACTTGCGCAGCAGCTCGTCGTGCGCGAAGAACTGCGCGTAGTTCTGCGCCAGGAGCGGCAGCAGCCGGCGCTGGTGCTTGCCGTAGTCCAGCAGCACGACCTCGTCGGTACCGGCACCCGAATCGAACTGGCGGCGCTGGTTGCCATAGGTGATCGCGATGTAGAGACCCAGGGCGGATGCCGTCGTGACGGCCCCGTCGAGAGAGACACGTCCCTGCACGAGGGCGCCGAGCATCGTGAAGAAGCGGCGTCCGGGGCTGTCGATCGGGCTCGAGTACGAGCCGTCGGGGGCGACGTCGCCGTAGCGGTTGAGGAGGTTCTCGCGCGGAACGCGCACCTGATCGAAGTGCAGGCGGCCGTTGTCGATGCCGTTCAGGCCGCCCTTGGGGCCGTCGTCCTCGCCGCCGACGCCGGGGAGGAAGTTCCCCTCGTCGTCGCGGATCGGCACGAAGAAACAGTGCACGCCGTAGTTGACGCCGCCGGTGATCAGCTGCGCGAAGACGGTCGCGGCCTTGCCGTGCAGGGCGGCGTTGCCGAGGTAGTCCTTCCACGCCGCGCGGAACGGCGTGTGGATGACGAACTCCTCGGTGTCGGGGTCGTAGGTGGCGGTGGTGCCGATGGCGGCGACGTCGGAGCCGTGCCCGGTCTCGGTCATCGCGAAGGCTCCGGGGAGTTCCATCGACATGACGGGACGCAGCCACTTGTCCCAGTGCTGCTTGGTGCCGAGCTGGTAGATCGCCGAGGCGAAGAGGCCCCACTGCACGCCCGACTTGATCTGCAGGCTCGGGTCGGCGAGCACGAGCTCTTCGAAGCCGGCGAGGTTCGCACCGTTGTCGTCGCTGCCGCCGTACTCGGCGGGGAACGCGCGGCGCCCGCCGCCGTTGTCGGCGAGGAGGTGCAGCTGGGTGAGGGTGCGCTCGCGGTGCTCGGCGACCGTGAGGTCGTTCACCTGCCAGAACGCGGAGTCCTTGATCAGCTCGCGCGCCTCGCGGCGGGTGTCGGCCCACGTGCCGAGCAAAAGGTTCGTGACGGCATCGATGTCGATGCGGGCCTCGGATGCCTCGGCCGCCGTGTGGGCGGCGGTCGGCGCTCCGCCGGCGGGCGTGCGGGAGTCGGACGCGGGGGTTTCAGGACGAACGGCGGCGTCGGCCATTTCTCACCTCTCCAGAAGGAGTCGAAGGAAGTCACCTAGAACGGTAGGTGTCCCACAACGCGGTTCCAAGTGCGTTGTGCCTTCGACACAAGGATGTCCGACTGCGTCGTGGGGGCCGATTGTGCCGAAGCGACATCCAGGCGGTATCCGCGCCCGCGGCCGGTGCACGATCGCCGCGGGCGGCCGGGTCAGAACAGCCCGACGATCCGCCCGTCGTCGGTGACGTCGATGGTGTTCGCGGCGGGCACCGCCGGCAGGCCGGGCATCGTCATGATGTCGCCGCAGATCATCACCACGAACCGGGCCCCCGCCGCCAGGCGCACCTCGCGGATGTCGACGACGTGCCCGGTCGGCGCACCGCGCAGCCGCGGGTCGGTCGAGAACGAGTACTGCGTCTTCGCCACGCACACCGGGTACCCGCCGTACCCTTCCTCCTGCAGGCGCCGGATCTGAGCGCGCGCCGCACTGGATGCCGTGACATCGGATGCTCCGTAGATGCGTGTGGCGATGGCGCGCATCTTGTCCCACAGGCTCGCGTCGTCGGGATAGGTGAGCGTCGGCTCGGCCGGCTCGTCGCAGAGGCGCATGACCTCGCGCGCGAGATCCTCGGCGCCACGGCCGCCCTCAGCGAAGTGACGGGCGACCACGGCGGTGACCCCGGCGGCGGCCGCCTCCTCCTGGAGCGCCGCGACCTCGGCATCCGTGTCCTCCGCGCGGTGATTGATGGCCACGACGAGGGGAAGCCCGAGGACCCCGTGGACGATCTCGATGTGTCGCCGCAGGTTGACCGTGCCGCGGCGGAGCGCGGCGACATCCTCGGTGGCGAGGTCTGCCACCTCGACGCCGCCGTGGTACTTCATCGCCCGCACGGTCGCGACGATGACAGCGGCCGACGGGCGGAGGCCCGTGGAACGGCAGAGGATGTCGACGAACTTCTCGGCGCCGAGGTCGGAACCGAATCCCGCCTCAGTGACGACGTAGTCGGCCAGGTGCAGCGCCGTGTCGGTGGCGAGGTAGGAGTTGCACCCGTGGGCGATGTTCGCGAAGGGCCCGCCGTGGACGAAGGCGGGCGTGTGCTCGAGCGTCTGCACGAGGTTGGGGGCGAGCGCGTCGCGCAGGAGTGCCGCCATCGCCCCGTGGGCGTCGAGGTCGCGGGCGCGCACCGGCTGCCGTTCGCGGGTGTAGCCGATCACGATCTCGCCGAGGCGAGCCTTGAGGTCGGCGAGGTCGGTGGCGAGGCAGAAGATCGCCATCACCTCGCTCGCCACGACGATGTCGAAGCCGCTCTCGCGCGGGTAGCCGTTGCCCGGACCGCCGAGCCCCGTGACCACGTCGCGGAGGGCGCGGTCGTTGACGTCGAGCACCCGCCGCCACGTGACGCGGCGCACGTCGATGCCGAGGGCGTTGCCGTGATGGATGTGGTTGTCGATGAGCGCCGCGAGGAGGTTCGTGGCCACACCGATCGCGGCGAAATCGCCGGTGAAGTGCAGGTTGATGTCTTCCATCGGCACCACCTGCGCGTACCCGCCGCCGGCCGCGCCGCCCTTCATCCCGAAGACCGGTCCGAGCGCCGGTTCGCGAAGACAGATCGCGGCGCGCGCGCCGACCCGGTTCAGCGCGTCGCCCAGGCCGACCGTCGTGGTGGTCTTCCCCTCCCCCGCGGGCGTCGGGGAGACGGCGGTCACCAGGACGAGATGGCCGCGAGGGCGATCCCGGATGCTGCGGGCGAACGACAGCGTCACTTTGGCCTTGTGTCGGCCGTAGGGTTCGAGGGCGTCGGCGGGGATGCCGAGCGTGTCGGCGATCACTCCGATGGGCTCGAGCTGCGCCGCCTGGGCGATGTCGATGTTGCTCATGGCTGGGTCGGACCTCCCGGGCCTCATCGCCCGATGTCGTGAGGAGCGCCGTCGCCCCCGTCTGGAGCCTAGAGGACGGACGTTCAGCCGGCTCGGACCACGTCGAGAACGGCCTCGCCGTACGCCTCCCGCTTCTTCGCTCCGATCCCGGGGATGCCTTCGAGGTCGGCCGCACTCTCGGGCCGGCGTTCGGCCAGGGCGCGCAGTGTCGCGTCGCCGAAGACGATGTAGGCGGGCACCCCCTGTTCGCGGGCGACGCCCGCACGCCAGGCGCGAAGCGCCTCGAACAGCGGCTTGTCGCCGTCATCGAGGGTCTCGCTCGCCGCGGCTTTGCGCACACGGCCCCCGCCGCCCGATCGGCCGAGCACGTCGCGGCGGAGCGGCACCTCGGTGTCGCCGCGCAGCACATCGGGCGCCGCCTCGCCGAGGGCGAGGGTGCCGTACTCGCCGCGGGCAACGAGGATGCCGCGGGCGAGCAGCTGCCGGATGACGCTGCGCCAATCCTGCTCGGACAGGTCGGCGCCGATGCCGAAGGTGGCAAGCTGGTCGTGCCGCTGCTGGCGCACCCGTTCGGTGCTGTTGCCGCGGAGGATGTCGATGAGCTGCCCGGCGCCGAAGGACTGGTTCCGCTCGCGCTGGAGCCGCACGATCGTCGAGAGGAGCTTCTGCGCGGCGACCGTGCCCTCCCACGTCTCGGGGGGCTCGAGGCAGGTGTCGCAGTTGCCGCAGGGGTCGGAGGGCTGGCCGAAGTAGGCGAGGAGGTTCTGCCGGCGGCATCCCACCGTCTCGCACAGCGCGAGCATCGCGTCGAGATGCTGGCCCAGGCGGGTCTTGAACACCCGGTCACCCGGGGAGGCGTCGATGAGGCGACGCTGCTGGACGACGTCGCCGAGGCCGTAGGCCATCCACGCGATGCTCGGCTCGCCGTCGCGCCCGGCGCGCCCGGTCTCCTGGTAGTAGCCCTCGACCGACTTCGGCAGGTCGATGTGCGCGACGAAGCGCACATCGGGCTTGTCGATCCCCATGCCGAAGGCGATCGTGGCCACCATCACCACGCCGTCCTCGCGGAGGAACCGGGCCTGGTGGGCGGCGCGCATCTCGGCGGGAAGCCCCGCGTGGTACGGCAGCGCGTCGATGCGCTGCGCCCGCAGATACTCGGCGGTCTGCTCGACGGTCTTGCGGCTGAGGGCGTACACGATGCCCGCCGAACCCTCGGGCTGGGCGCGGATGAATGAGACCAGCTGCTTGCGCGGCTCGACCTTCGGCTCGATGCGGTACTGGATGTTGGGTCGGTCGAAGCTCGCGACGAAGTGCCGGGCGTCGGGCAGGCGGAGCCGCTCGGTGAGCTCGCGATGGGTCTCGCGCGTGGCGGTGGCGGTGAGCGCCAGACGCGGAACACCGGGAAAGCGCTCGGCGAGGTCGCCGAGGGCGAGGTAGTCGGGCCGGAAGTCGTGACCCCACTGCGACACGCAGTGGGCCTCGTCGATGGCGATCACGCTCAGACGACCGCGCTGGAGAAGCGCGGTCGTCGCGGCGTTCGACAGGCGTTCGGGGGCGACGTAGAGGAGGTCGATCTCACCCGCGAGGTAGGCGCGCTCGGTGGCGGCCCGCTCGGGTGGAGACTGCGTGGAATTCAGGAACGCGGCGCGCACACCGTTGGCCACGAGCGCGTCGACCTGGTCGTGCATGAGGGCGATGAGGGGGGAGATCACCAGCCCGGTGCCGGGTCGCACGAGGGCGGGCACCTGATAGGTGACGCTCTTGCCGGCGCCGGTGGGCATGAGCACCACCGCGTCTCCGCCGGCGATGACGTGCTCGACAACTGCGGCTTGGTCGCCGCGGAACGCGTCGTAGCCGTAGACCTCTTTCAGGACCGTCCGAGGGTCTGCGCCCGTGAAATCGCGTCGCGCGGGCGTCGGCGTCGGCGTCGCGGGCGAGCCCGGGGCGTGCGACCCGCGCGGCGTTGGCGAAACGTCATCCGGGGGCAGCCAGGCGTCTTCCGGCGGGTACCACTCCTCGTCATCGGGCGGCACGAGATCGGACGGCGGGAGGTCGAACGGGGGCGCCTCGTCGAGGGGGTATCGGTTCGCGTGCGCCACGGCGGCCATGCTACGCGGTGGCGCCGACACCGGGCTCACCCTGTCAACACCACCGCGCCGCGAGAGCGGTGACGACGGTGTGCGTGCGGTTGGTCGCGACGCCCAGCAGCTTCGCGGCGGCGAGCGGGTCGACCCTTCCCTCCTGGTAGCCGGGGCTGAGGAGCGCGTGGGCCGCCCGCCCGCGCACCACCATCCGCCCCTCGCCGCTGGAGGTCGCCTCGATGGCCGCCCTCTCCTCGTGCGCCGGGGGCTCTTTCAGCAGGTAGACGTAGTGGCGTGCGAGCCCCGGGTGCGCGGCCGAGAGCTCGGCGACATCCTCTGCCACACGGCGGCACTCCTCCTGCGAGAACACGATCGTCGGAACATCGAAGCCCCGATCGGCGCGGCGAAGGCCGCTTCGAGCGCCGATTCGATGCGCGCACGTGAGCGCATCGAGGTGCGGAAGCGGACGTTGCCCGTGTTGATGTACGTCTCGACCGCGGTGAAGCCCACGCCCTCCACCACGCGGCGGATGTCGTCCTTGGGGAACACGCGCTTCGCGCCGAGGTTGACGGCGCGGAGGAAGGCGAGGTAGGTGGGCACCCTCTCGTTGTACCCGATGCTGCCCGTACGGGGTCGCTCTGTCTGATCGAGGTGGCGCAGATGGTCGCTTTCTCCGCAGGACCACGACCACTTGCGCCACGGTGATGGCCCTCGACCTTCGCGCCCTCGGCGATGTCGGATGCTCACTTTACCGTCGAACGCATATTCGTTTCTCGTCCACATACTCGGAGGAATGCATGTTCGAAGAATCACCGCTCGCGATTTCGGCGTGGCTCGACCAGGAGGACGCTCATGTCGCTGACATCATCCGCCGGTACGGCGTGCACATCACCTACGTCGGCGGAGCCTGCGGAACACCGGGCTGCTCGTGCGAGGAGACGGGCGAGGGCCCTGCATTCGCCTACACGACGGGCCTGTTCGGGATCGGACACCCCGAGCTCGCGATCGTCAACGTGAAGCCGGCAACGGCTCAGGCGGTCCTCAACGAGCTCGCCGGTCGCATCCGGGATGGGGAGCGTCTGCTTCCGGGGATGCTGCTGACCTTCGGCGACGCCTGGGCGCACCGGGTGACCGTCGAGACCGTTCCCAATCCCGGACAGATCGCCTTCGGCGCCAACCGGCACTACCAACGGCCCGACGCCTTCTCCGTGCCGTTGCTGCAGCTGACGTACGACGATCGTGGCGGAAGGTTCCCGTGGGAGCAGGGCTACGCGAACACCCCGGAGATGCAGCCGCGTCCGGGGGCCTGGCGCGCATGAGCCCGGGTGGTTCAGAGGCGGGCGACCTCGGTGACCCGAACGACCGCGGTGCCCTCGGCGACGGATGCCGCGAGGTCGACCTCGGCACGGATGCGCCAGTCATGGTTGCCGGCCGGATCATCGATCGTCTGCTCGACCGTCCAGCGCCCGTCGGCCGCGGCGGTCTCGTCGATCGTGATCAGCGCCGACGAGCGGGCCGAGCCGCCGGTGAGGATCTCGTCGTGCTCGTCGAAGTAGTCATCGAGCACCGTGGGCCAGTCGACGTCGGGGTCCAGCGCGACGAGCTCATCGTCGCGCTGCAGCGCGGCCAGCTGGACACGACGGAACAGCTCGTTGCGCACCAGCACCCCGAACGCGCGGCGGTTGGTGAGGACGGACGGCGGAGCGGGTGGAACGACCGGCGCCTCAGGATCGACCACGGGGTTGATCAGCGCCTCCCACTCGTCGACGAGGCTCGAATCGACCTGCCGCACCAGCTCACCGAGCCATTCGATGAGGTCGAGAAGATCCGGGGTCCGGGCTTCGGCCGGCACGGTCTGGCGGATCGCCCGATACGCATCGCTGAGATAGCGGAGCACGAGACCTTCGCTCCGCCCGAGCTGGTAGAAGGAGACGAATTCGGCGAACGAGAGGGCGCGCTCGAACATGTCGCGCACGACCGATTTCGGCGACAGCGCGAAATCCCGCACCCATGGCTGACTGGAGGCGAACACCTCGAACGTCTGCTCCAGCAGTTCGGCGAGCGGCTTGGGGTAGGTGATCTCCTCGAGGGCCGCCATCCTGTCGTCGTACTCCATTCCCTCCCGCTTCATCGCCGCCACGGCTTCGCCGCGGGCGCGGAACTCCTGCTGCGAGAGGATCGGCCGCGGGTCGTCGAGGGTCGCCTCGATCACGCTGACGACGTCGAGCGCGTAATGGCCGGTCCCGGCCGTGCGCGCGGCCGCGTCGCGGTCGACGTCGGTCGCATCCGCGCCCGACCCCCGGCCACGCTCCACGGAGGGGTCGAGCACCTCGATCGCCGCCAGCGCGAACGGGGACAGCGGCTGATTCAAGGCGAAGTTCGGCTGCAGGTCCACCGTGAGCCGGATGTCGCCGCTCGGTCGCTCCACCACCACGACACCGGCCACGACGAGGGTGCGGAAGATCGCCAGCGCGCGACGCGCAAGCGCGAGCTGGCGAACGCGCGGCTCGTGGTTGTCGAAGACGAGGCTGCGGACGTGAGCGAAGACATCGCCGCCCCGCGCGATGACGTTGATGAGCATCGCGGCGGTCAGCTGCAGGTGCGGGACGAGGGGCTCGGGTTCGGCGGCGACGAGCCTTTCGAACGACGCCTCGCCCCAGTTGACGAAACCCTGGGGAGCCTTCTTGCGGACGACCTTGCGCTGCTTCTTCGGGTCGGACCCGGCCTTCGCGATGGCCGCCGCGTTCTCGATCTCATGCTCGGGCGCCATCACGACCACGGTGCCGGCGGTGTCGAAGCCCGCCCGGCCCGCGCGACCGGCGATCTGGTGGAACTCGCGGGCGGTCAGGTGCCGCATCCGCTGCCCGTCGTACTTCGTGAGCGCGGTGAGCACGACCGTGCGGATCGGCACGTTGATGCCGACACCGAGAGTGTCGGTGCCGCAGATGACGCGGAGCAGCCCGCGCTGCGCGAGGGTTTCGACGAGTCGTCGGTATCGCGGCAGCATGCCGGCGTGGTGCACGCCGATCCCCGCGCGCACGAGGCGCGAGAGCGTCTTGCCGAAGCCGGTGGTGAAGCGGAATCCGCCGATCGCCTCCGCTATCTCGTCGCGACGCTCCCGCGAGACGATCTTCACGCTCGACAGCGCCTGCGCCCGCTCCATCGCCGCGGCCTGCGAGAAATGCACGATGTAGATCGGCGCCTTCTGATCCGACAGCAGCTCCTCGACGATCTCGTGCGCGGGCGAGCGGGAGTAGCCGTAGTCGAGGGGGACCGGCCGGTCGACCCCGGTGATCTCGGCGACCTCACGACCGGTCCGCCGGCGAAGATCGGCCGCGATGTCGGAGGTGTCGCCGAGCGTCGCCGACATCAGAACGAACTGCGCCCTCGGCAGGAGGAGCAGGGGCACCTGCCATGCCCAACCCCGGTCCGAGTCGCCGTAGTAGTGGAACTCGTCCATGACGACCTGATCCACCGGGGCGTCCGCGCCCTGTCGCAGGGCGAGATTCGCCAGGATCTCGGCCGTGCAGCACACGATCGGGGCGTCGGGATTCACCGAGGAGTCGCCCGTGACCATGCCGACCTTCTCCGCGCCGAAGATCTCCACCAGCGCGAAGAACTTCTCGCTCACGAGCGCCTTGATCGGGGCGGTGTAGTACGTTCGCCCGCCGCGAGCGAGCGCGATCGCGTGAGCGGCGACGGCGACGAGCGACTTCCCCGTGCCCGTCGGAGTGGACAGGATCACGTGAGCGCCCGACACCAGTTCGATCACGGCCTCGTCCTGGGCGGGGTAGAGGGTCAGCCCACGGCCGGCCGCCCACGAGGCGAACCCTTCGTATGCCGCGTCCGCATCCGCGTTCGGCGGGACGGCGTCGAGCAGCGAAAGGCGCATCCAGCGAGTCTGCCTGATCACAGCGCCGGGCGGCGTGCCGCAGCCCGGCGACATCCTCGCGGAATGCCGGTGGAGCGGCTTAGGTTGGGACTCACAACGGAAGGACGCCCGTGAGCGACGAGACCGACACCGACAGCATCACCGTCACCCGCAACGATGAGACCGGCCGCTACGAGATCCATGTCGGCGACGCGCTCGGCGGCTTCTCGCAGTTCATCACCGACTCCCGCGGTCGCGAGCTGTTCATCCACACCGAGATCGATGAGGCTTTCGCCGGGCGCGGGCTGGGCGGCACCCTCGTCGGCCAGGCGATGGCGGATGTCGCGGCGCGCGGTGGCACGGTCGTGCCCCGTTGCCCGTTCGTCGCCCGTTGGCTCGGCAAGCACGACGTCGAGGGCCTCCAGGTCGACTGGCCGGAACCCCGACCGTGACCCGCCTCGACGCACCGGCGCAGGGGACGGCCGGCGGGCTGGACGCCTCGGCTGAACTCTCCGCGGCCGTCGAGTGCGACGGACCTCGGACCCTGCTGCTCGAGGCGCGGGAGGTACCGCTCGGCGGCGTGCGGGGGATGGAGGTCTACCGCGCCCTCCCCCAGCGCGACCTGCCGCTCGTCGGTGCGTGGTGCTTCCTGGATCGGTTCGGTCCGCAAGAGACCACGATGCGGGTCGAGCCCCACCCGCACATCGGACTGCAGACGGTCACGTGGCCCCTCGTCGGGGAGGTGCGCCATCGCGATTCGGTCGGCAGCGACGTCGTGGTGCGCCGCGGCGCGCTGAACCTCATGACGAGCGGCGCGGGCATCTCGCACTCGGAATACTCCCTCGGCGATGGCCCGACCGCGCTCGACGCTCTTCAGCTGTGGGTCGCGCTCCCCGACTCACGGCGGAACGGCGCGCCCGACTTCGAGCGGCACGAGTCGCTGCCCACCCTCCGCCTGGCGGCGACCGCCGGAGCCGACGGCGAGGCGACCGTCGTGATGGGAAGTCTCGGCGGCGTGGCGTCGCCGGCGAGCGCCTTCACGCCCATCGTCGGCGCCGAGATCCGCATCCCCGCCGGGTCGCGGGTCCGCGTGCCGCTGCGGCAGGACTGGGAGCATGCGCTCCTCGGCCTGACCGGCGTGGTCGACGTGCTCGACAACGCGGTCGGCGCCGACGCCGCCGACGAGTCGGACGGCCGCGCCGCGGCATCCCGAGACCCGCGCCCCGCGGCATCCGTCGACAACCGCCACCTGCTGTATCTCGGAACCCACCGAAACGAGGTGGAGCTGTCGAGTACGGATGACGCGTCCGTCTTCCTCCTCGGAGGCGAACCGTTCGAGGACGAGATCGTCATGTGGTGGAACTTCGTCGGTCGCTCGCACGAGGAGATCGTCGAGGCACGGGAGGCCTGGCAGGCCCGCGGCGAGCGCTTCGGTCGGGTGATCGACCACGGTGACGAGTGGATCCCGGCCCCACCGCTTCCGGCTGTACGTCTCACGCGCCGGCGCCGCCGGGTTTAGTTCTCACGCGCCAGCGCCGCCGGGTTTAGCGCAGACACGCCAGCGGCGCCCGAGCCGAAGCCCGGACGCCGCTGGCGTCGTCAGCGCCGTCGTACCCCGCGTCAGCGGAGCACGAGGAACCCGGAGAGCCCGGTCGAGGCCTCCACCGTGTTGCTTCCGCCGTACTGCGCGATCACCACGTGCACGCCGCGGCTCTGCTTGGGAAGCGGGAAGGCGACCTGGCCGTTCACGAGGGTGCCGGTGTACTTCTTGGCATCCACGTACAGGGTCACATCACCCTCGGGCACGACGCCGTTTCGCGCCGAGACCGTCACCGTGGCGACGAAGTCCTGCGAGCTCGACCCGACGTAGCGGTTGAGGCTCACCCGCGTGTCGGAGGCGACCTTGACGTACACCTCGGCGCTCGTCGCGGTGCCGGGGTTGATGTTCCCCTCCGCTGTGGCGGTGACGCGCACCGACAGGGCCGCACCCTGATCGTCGCGGGTCACGCGGTACCGGTCGGAGGTCGCCCCCTCGATCGGCTCACCGTTGCGGAGCCACTGGTAGGCCACCGTCACCTCGGCCGGGTCCCACGTGCCGGGGTCGGCGGTGAGGGTGCGTCCGATCTTCGGGGTACCGCTGATCGACGGTGCCTCGACCGCGACCGGAGCCGCAGCGCCCGGGTCGACCTCGACGACAGTCCGCACCGCCGAGTCGCCGTAGCCGACGACGCCGAGGTAGCGAGTGCCGGGCTCCAGGCCCGACCACGTGACCGTGTAGGTCGCGGGCACGCCCTGCTGCACCGGCAGCGGGTTCGGCGTCGCGGTGAACGATCCGGCGCCACCGGGGGTGACGACCGCAGAGGTGAGGTCCCACGTCAGCGGCTGGGTGATCGAGTACATGTTCGCGATGACGAGATAGGTGCCCGCCTCGGGGTTGTCAAGGCTCACCTGCTCATCGGCCGAGGCCGTCGCCGACGTCCACGACTCGTAGTAGCGGAGGTCGTCCGGAGCCACGACGCGGTACACGAACAGGTCGAGGTCGCTGCCCTCGTCATCCGACGAATCGAGCTTCCACTGTGCGAGCGTCGCGCCCTCGGCCACGTCGACGATCCACGCGACGTCGCCGTTCGCGTCACCGGAGTTCTCGTTTCCGGTGTGACCCTCGACGGGGTTCGCGGGATCGGTGAGCAGGCTCACCGGGGCAAGGCCCGAGAGGTTCAGCGCCAGATCGCCGGTCACACCGGGCGTGATGGTCACATCCGTGCTGCCGGTGATCCCTTCGCCCGACGCCGTCGCCGGAGCATCCGCTGTCACGGGCTGGACCGCGAGCGGCGAGCGCACCGTGGTGCCGTCACCGCCGGTCCAGGTGAGGAAGCCGGTCGCCCACTGCTCGACCGGAGCCGAGGCGTTGGAGATCGTCACCGAGAACGACTGGCTTTCGCCGGCCGCACCGAAGGTGAGCGTCGACGGCTCGACCGAGACGTTCACACCGGGGATCGAGGCCGCCACCGTGTACGTGCCGGGGCGCGTCGCGGTGAGGGTGCGGGTCACGGTCTGCTCGCTGGAGAGCGTGCCGATCGCGATCGAGGCCAGGTTCAGGTCGCTGCCGTCGATGGGCTCGATGCCGTCGAAGTCGAAGTTCCCCACACCCTCGACGAACGCCGCCCAGTCGGCCGGGCCGTTGAGGTACAGCAGACCCGGGTCGAGGAAGCGTCGCGCGTCGACCTGCCCGGCGCCCTGTGCGAACGGGTCGGTGTTGGCGGTCCCGTCGGCGTTCACGGTGTCGTAGGCGGTGGTCATCATCGCCGACTTCACCTCGTCGGGCGTGGCCAGCGGGTTCTCGCTGAGGTACAGCGCGCCGAGCCCGGCGATGTGCGGTGCTGCCATCGAGGTGCCCGAGAGCACGCCGTAGGCGGGGTTGCCGTCGGCATCGTTCTGCACCGCGGCGAGGATCGCCACACCGGGGGCGGCGATGTCGGGCTTCAGCACATCACTGCCGTCGGCGAGCATGGGGCCGCGGCTGGAGAACCCGGCCACCTGCGGCACCGGCGTCTCGGTGCCGGTGATGTTGCCGCCGATCAGGGTCGCGGTCGGGTCGACGGTGTTCTGGACGTAGTCCAGCAGCGCGGGGCGCGCAGCGGCATCCAGGTGCACGGTCGGAACCGAGTGGAAGTCGTTGTCGAGCGACCCGGGGGTGACGTTCACGAGGATCATCCCGGTTCCGCCGGCGGCGGCGACCTCCTGCGACTTCTCCACGCGCGCGTTCACGCCGCGGTCGCAGACGACGATCTTGCCCGCGGCCTGCGCCGGGTCGACGGTGTCGAGGAAGCACAGCGCGGCATCGGCGGCGTTCGCTCCGGCGGCCGGGATGTCGCCGGCGTAGACGACCGGGCCGGTGACCTCCTCACCCTCCTGCACGGTGACCGAGGCACCGGCTTCGAGGAAGCCGTTCGGCAGCTGCACGCTGCCCTCCCAGGTCGGGATCGTCGAGGCGGCGACGGTGGCGTACCACGGCGAGGCGTGGTCGGCGGTCGAGGCGTCGGGGCCGCTGTTGCCGGCGCTGACCGACACGAACACTCCCGCGATGGCGGCGTTGAAGAACGAGATGTCGTCCGGCTGCCAAGTGGAGGATGCTGCGCCGCCACCGATCGAGTAGTTGATGACGTCGACGCCGTCGGCCACCGCGGTGTCGATCGCGTCGAGCAGGTCGCTCAGGGCGCAGATGTCGTCGGTGGTGACGAGCGGGTCGGGACCGGCCCAGCACGCCTTGTAGGCCGAGACCTTCGCGGCGGGCGCGACACCGGAGATCGCACCGAGGTCGATGCCCTCGATCGACGCGGCGACCTGGTCGTTGCCGGCAGCCGTGCCGGCGGTGTGCGAGCCGTGGCCGTCGTTGTCGCGCGGCGAGACGTACTCGGCCTCGAACGTGAAGCCCGCGGCGGCAGCGCCGTCACCGAAGTAGCGCGCACCGATGAGCTTGGTGGAGTACTCCGACTCGTCCCACGCGTCGCCGGTCACGCGCTCCGCGCGGAACTGCGTGCCGTCGGCCTTGTCGAAGACGACCTCGTTGCCCTCGAGGTACGGCTCCCCCGTGCCCGGAGTGGTACCCAGCGGGTCACCGGCGAACGAGGGGTTCTCGGGGGCGATTCCGGTGTCGATGACACCGACGACGACACCCTCACCCGCGGCATCCACACCGCCGACCTGCTCCCAGACGCCCCCGGCGCCCTCGAGACCGAGGAACTCGGTGGAGGGGACGGCGTCGGGGTGGCGGATCTCGTCGGGGTACACGCCGATGACGCCGTCCGTTCCGGCGACCTTCGCGGCCTGCTCGGGCGACATCTTGGCGCTGAAGCCGTTCAGGGTCAGCTGGTAGGTCGCCGCAGGGTCGACGCCGGTCTCGGCCGCGACATCCTGCTGCCGTTCGGCGAGGAAGGTCGAGTACTCCTCGACGGCCTGCGACTGCGTGTCGAGCTTCTGGCCCTCGTCGGGCTTGGTGGGCGCGAGGCCCGCCTCGCCGCCCTCGTACGTCGCGACGGGCTCTTCCTCGAGCAGCACGATGTACGAGCCGGTGGGGGAATCGATGGGGGTGGGGGGTGTCACCTCCTCCACGGGTGTCGCGGCATAGGCGCCGGTTGCTGCGGACCCGGTGAACAGGGCGGCGAGTGTGACGACCGCGGCTGCTCTCACGGAGGATCGACCCATAGAAAGGCTCCCAACGAGGATGGTGTAGAGCGAGGCGTGCGCGGCATCGGCGGCGCGCACGTCGGGCTAACGTAACTCACAGGCGAAACTCAGAGAACGCATTCCAGATGAGAACTCGATGAGATCCGCTTTACGCTGGAAACGTGGCCCGACCCGCGCCCCTGACGACCCGCGTGCTCTTGACGTGCGCGGCGATCGGCGTGGCGACGGGTGTGCTCCAGGCCGGCGCGGGGGCCCTCAGCGGCGTGATCGTGGCCACCTGGCCGATCCTGTACGGCCTCGTCCTCGGCATCCATGTCCTTCCTGGGGTGATCGCGCAGGAGCTGCTGCGACAGCCCTGGGTCGCGCTGCTGACGCACCTCATCGCGGCGCTCGTGGCGAGCGCCGTGGTGCCGGTGTGGATCGGGCGGTACATCGGCACGGCGATCCTGATCGGCCTGCTGCAGGAGGGTGTGGCCGCCCTTACCCGGTACCGCCGATGGGAGGCGTGGCGCTTCTTCGTCTCGGCCGTCGTCGTGGGGGTCGTCATCGGCGCGGCGATCTGGTTCGCGGCCGATGTGACGCAGTTCCCCGAGTGGGGTCAGGTCGTTTATGTCGCCCTCTTCGTCCTCGGACCGATCGCCTGGACGGCAGTCGGCCTCGGCGTCGGCCGCGCCCTGCGGCGGGCGGGCGTCCGCCCCCGGGTTCCTCAGCCGCCGAGCTCGGAGGGGTGAGTCAGGCGCCACCACTCGAGGGGCGGGTCGATGTCGCCCTCGATCACCGCGTCGACCGTCTCAGTACGCGGTCCGGCGGTCCAGGTGATCGTGCCGATGACCTCGCCGTCTTCGTACGTCTCGGGCACGCGGATGTCGGAGGTCACCGTGATCGGGGTGTCCGACCAGGTGCGGATGTCGGCACTCGTCGCGGTCACGATCTCGGCGCGGGCGCCCCAGGGCGTGGTGAACTCCCCGAGGTCCTGACCGGCCGTCACCAGGGGAACGTCGCGAAAGCCCTCCCGGATGCTGCCGAGCAGCCGCAGCACGTCGGCGTTGACCGCGTCGCGTGATTCGCCCCCGAGCATCACGCCCACCACGGTGAGGGGCGTGCCGACGCCGACGTCGAGCCGCGAGGTGTAGAGGAAGGCGAACGTGCCGGCGCCGAGGTTGCCGGTCTTCATGCCCGTGATGCCGGCCGTGCCCAGGAGGCCGTTGGTGTTGTGCACGGTGCCGGCGCTCCCGATCGCGGCGGACCGGGTGCCGACGATCGACACGATGTCGGGGTTCGCCGCCGCGATCCTCCCGAGCGCGATGAGGTCGGCGGGGGTGCTGGTGTTGCGCGCGCTGATGCCGGTCGGGTCGACGACGGTCGTGCCTGCGAGGCCGTGGGCGTCGAGCCAGGTGCGCGCGGCGGCGACGAAGGAGGCGCGCGAGCCGAAGGCCCACGTCGAGACGACGTCGGCGTAGTTGCTGGCCGACGGGATGAGCATCGTCGCGAGGGCGCCCCGGAGGCTCATCGAACTGCCGGCCGGCATGGGCGCGATCGTCACGTTCTGGACGTAGTACGCGTCGTAGAGGTCCTCGTCGGCGCCGTCGAACCAGAGGGTCGGCCCCTGGTCTTCCGGGCCGGCGAGCGGATGGGCCTCGAGCACGACGAGGGCGGTGATGAGCTTCGTGATGCTCGCCATCGGCGCCGGTTCCTGCGGGCCGGACGTCGCCCAGATGCCCGCCGCTTCGGCGCCGAGGTACTCGTCGGCGCCGGCGACGCTGATCGCCGACGAGCCCTGCGCGGGGAGCGTGAGCGCCGCGGCGGCGGGCGCGGTGACGCTCGGCTCGGCGAAGGTGGCCTCCGGGGTGGGGAGCGGCGCGGTCAGCGCCCACGTCACGTACGCGGACGGTGTGCCGACCACGAGGGCGAGGATCACCACGGCGACCGTCCACCCGATCCATCGTCGCCGGCGGCGGCGGTGGGGGTCGGCCAGCCCCTCGGGCGCTCGAGCGGCGTCGTGCATGAGCGCGTCGAAGTCGGCGAAGTCGCCCCGCTCGTCCAATTCCGTCGTCACCGCTCCCCCTTCGGCCCCTCATGCTTACCCCGTCGCGCGGGAAAGCGCGAGTCCCGGGCGGCTCTCCGGCTGTTGGGCGTCCCGAACTCCTGCAATTCCGGAGCGTGTGGCGCGAAACCGGCGGGTCTGGTCGTGCGGGCGTCGACGGTGCAGGAGTTCGGGACGCGGCGCGGCGGGGCCGCCGCGCCGTGCGCCTACGCGCAGCGTCGAGACACCGACGGGTCGGGCGAGGTTAGGGCAGGCTAAGTTGGGGGTACCGAGCCATCGAGGACCCATGCCCGCCCACCCCCGCGACCACGCCGCCCCGCGCACGGCGCGGGACCACGCCCCGCGTCTCCTGCGCGCGACGGACGTCGCGATCACCTATGAGGGATCGGAGGCAGCGACCCCCGCCGCCGCCACGCTCGACGTCGCAGCGGGCGAAGTGGTGCTCCTTCTCGGGCCCAGCGGTTCAGGCAAGTCGACGCTGACGCTCGCGCTGAACGGCCTCATCCCGCAGGCCGTCCCCGCCGCGGTCGTCGGCGACCTCCAGGTCGACGGCCTCGACGTCCGCAGCACGCCGGTGTCGACCCTGAGCACGCGGGTGGGGATGGTCTTCCAGGATCCCGACGCCCAGCTCGTCACCGGCACGCTCCTCGACGAGGTCGCGTTCGGGCCTGAAAACCTGCGACTCCCGGTAAGTGAGGTCCTCGGCCGCGCCGAGGCGGCGCTTCGCCGGGTGGGGCTGTGGGATCGGAGACGCGAAAACCCCGACCGACTCTCGGGCGGCGGTCGCCAGCGACTGGCCATCGCGTGCGCGCTTGCCCTCGGCTCACCGCTGCTGGTGCTCGACGAGCCGACCGCGAACCTCGACCCGCGCGGAATCGACGAGGTCTATGCCGCGCTCGCCGACATCGTCGCGGCGGGCGACCGCGCGATCCTCCTCGTCGAGCACACCCTCGACGCCGCCGTCGGCCTCGTCGACCGGGTCGTCGTCCTCGATGCCGAGGGGCGGCTGTTCGCCGAGGGCTCGACCGATGACGTGCTGCGCACCCGGGCGGAGGAGCTCCACGCGATGGGCGTCTGGCTCCCCGTGTCGACCCTCGCCGCGCTGCGGCTGCGCGCCGCCGGATACCCGCTCGACCCGCTCCCCCTGACGCCCGCTGAGCTGACCGCCGCGCTCGACGCGGCACCCGGCCCGGCGGCCCCGCCCTTCGCGGCGTCCGCGCCGCACCCCTCCCCCCTCGCCGCGTCCGCGCCGCACCCCTCCCCCCTCGCCGCGCCCTCCCCACACCCCTCCTCCCCCCTCGCCGCGCCCTCCCCACGCCCCTCCTCCCCCCTCGCCGCGCCCTCCCCACGCCCCTCCTCCCCGCTCGCCGCGCCCTC
>NZ_JAKNUS010000011.1 GCF_023155745.1 Microbacterium kunmingense | reverse complement strand
ACTCCGAGCGGCTCGCTGATGTCGGCGCGATCGCGTCCATCGGGACCGTGGGTGACTCGTTCGATAACGCCCTGGCAGAGACGGTCGTGGGCCTTTACAAGAACGAGTGCGTGAAGATCGACGGCCCGTTCCGCACCGTCGACGAGCTCGAGCTCGCCACGCTGTCCTGGGTGCACTGGTTCAACGAGAACCGGCTGCACTCATCGATCGGATACCTCACACCGATCGAGAAGGAGAACCAGTACTACCGTGAAATCAACCCCCAGCACCAGCCGGCGCTGGGAGAACTCGCCCTCCACTAGACCCGGGGCGATTCAAACTGGCTCGACGACCACTCCCGACTCCTGCTGTCCTGCAGCGCCCACCGCCCCGTCACCGGCAAGAGCGTCGTCGACACCTTCCTCACGACCATCGACATCTACGGGCCGCCCGCCTCCACCCTCACCGACAACGGGCGCGTCTACACCGCCCGCCACGGCGGTGGTCGCAACGAGTTCGAATACGTCCTCGCAGCCCTGAACATCCGCCAGAAGAACGGCGCCCCCAACCACCCCCAGACCCAAGGCAAGATCGAACGCTTCCACCAGACCCTGAAACGCTGGCTCGCGGCACGACCGCGCGCGCACACGATCAGCGAGCTGCAGACCCAGCTCGACACGTTCCGAGAGCACTACAACACCGCCCGGCCACACCGCGCCCACTCACTCACCCCAGCAACGGCCTACACCGCCACCCCGAAAGCCACCCCCGCCGGCAGCCGGCACGACGCCGTCCACTACCGGATCCGCTACGACCACGTCGGCACCAACGGGAAGATCAGCTTCCGCCGCGCCGCCCGCATGCACCACCTCGGCATCGGCGCCGCACACCGCGGGAAACGCTGCATCCTCATCACCGACGAACACACCATCACCGTCATCCACCTCGACACCGGCGAAATCCTCGCTACGAACACCATCAATCCCGCCCGCACCTACTGGCGAAACAACGAAAAAGAGCCCGGCCGATGGCCGGACTCTCCTTCATGACATGTCATCTATGTCGCGACTCAGATGTCTCCTATGTCGCGACTCATCACATGGTGGACCTGAGGGGACTCGAACCCCTGACCCCCTGCATGCCATGCAGGTGCGCTACCAGCTGCGCCACAGGCCCGGACGTTGCCTCAGGAGGCAACCCCACAAGATTACTACATGCTCAGGCGTGCCTCGAACCACGGCCGCCGTCCGCATCGCCGGCGTGCGCGGGCACCTCGATCGGGACGATCGGGCAATCCTTCCACAGCCGCTCCAGACCATAGAAGATCCGCTCCTCCTCGTGGAAGACGTGCACGACGAGATCACCGAAGTCCAGAAGCACCCACCGTGCCTCCTGGCGTCCTTCGCGGCGAAGCCTCTTGTGGCCCGCATCCAGCAGCTTCTGCTCGACCTCGTCGGCGATGGCCGCGACGTTCCGCTCGCTGCGTCCCGTCGCCAGGAGGAAGATGTCCACGAGAGGCAGCGGCTCGGACACGTCCAACGCCACGAGGTCTTCCGCGCCCTTGTCGTCGGCGGCAGCGGCCGCGATCTGAAGCATCGCGCGCGAGGACTCCGTGGCGGTCACGCGAACACCCCGCTGACGAACGCGAGGATGAGCACCGCGGCCAGGGCGAGGGCGAGGGCGCCGGCGGTGATGGCCAGCGCGATCATGAGGCGGCTGCCCTTCTCCGGCGCCGGCGGCTGGATGATCTCACCGGGCAGCTTGACCGTGCTGATCGCGGCGCTCGCGGCGATCGGCGTCGGTGACGAATGCGCCGGAAGCTCACCGTCGACGAGCACGGCGTCGACGTCTTTGCCGTCGGCCGTGCCGGGGGCGTGCCCGGTCGATCCGAGTCCATCGGGAAGGTTCAGCATTCCCGTGATGATCACCTCGCCGGTGGCGTTGACCGGCGCCATGATCTGGGGTGACGGCGTCTGCGAAACGATGAGGGCGTGCGGGGTGCTCGAGGTCGAGGCCGGCGCCCGCGTGAGCAGCTGATCGAAAGAGGGCGGGAGGTCGACCTGCACGGCCTCGGCTTCGAGGAGCTCGGCACCGAGCCTCGGGCTGACGGTGGCCCGATCTCCCGGCGCGGCGGGGTCATCGACCGACGCGACCGATGCAGCCTCTCGAGGAGCCGACTCGGATACCACGTCGACCGCAGGGCCGGAGATCTCCGGTGAGGGAGCGGGCTGCGACGCGGAACCCATCAGGTCGGATGCGATCACGGGAACCGACGCGGTGCGGATCCGCTCCTGCTGACGGGCCTGTCGACGCGTGAGGGGCGACACACCCAGGTCGACGGCCGCGTCCGCCACGGGCGGGGCCCCGACGACGGCCGGTTCCGCGGCCCGGGCGAGGGGGGCGACCGGGGCCGCGCTCTTCTCGGGCGCAGGCTCCGTCGACGTCGCGTCCTGGCGTGCGGAGTCGATTGCTTCCTGGCTGACGACCGGAGTCGCGCCGGTGTTGCGGATCTCACGCAGTTGCTTGCGGGTCAGCGGGGGGTTCGCTGGATTGTCCGTCATTCCTTGCTCCGGTAGAGGTGATGCTTGGCAATGTATTGCACGACGCCGTCCGGCACGAGGTACCACACCGGGTGGCCTCGGCGAACGCGTTCTCGGCAATCCGTCGACGAGATGGCGAGGGCGGGGATCTGCAGCTGACTCACATCTTCGGTCGGCAGGCCCGCGGTGTCGAGGACGTGACCTGGACGAGAGACGGCGACGAAGTGGGCGAGATCCCACAGTTCATCATGGTCCCTCCAACTGAGAATTTGCGCTATGGCGTCCGCGCCGGTGATGAAGAACAGCTCGGCATCGGGTCGCTGGCTCTTCAGGTCGCGCAGCGTGTCGATCGTGTACGTCGGGCCGGAACGGTCGATGTCCACGCGGCTGACCGTGAACTGAGGATTCGAGGCGGTCGCGATCACCGTCATGAGGTAGCGGTGCTCGCTGTCGCTGACGCGGGTCTTCTGCCAGGGATTCCCCGTCGGGACGAAGACGACCTCATCGAGGTCGAACGACTGCGCCACTTCGCTGGCCGCGACGAGGTGGCCGTGGTGGATGGGATCGAAGGTCCCGCCCATCACCCCGATCCTCGGGGGACGCGTCGAACGCATGCGCGCGGCCTAGTGGCCGTGCCCCGCCTTCACGATGTCGTTGGCGTGGGCCTGCGAGTAGGCCTCGGCCTTGTGCGCGTGGCGGTTCGCCACATTGCGGTAGGACGCGGTGACGAGGGCGAGCGCCGCGAAGACGATGATGGCCACGATGCCGTACCACACCGTCTCCAGCGCCACGTTCCCGTGGGACTCGGCCTCTTCGGCGGCGATGCTGACAAGCGTCGCGAAGGTCGTCATTCGGGCTCCGTTCGTTTTCCCGGGTGCAGGCCTTCCCAGTCTAGGCGGTCAACCGCGCACTTGCCCGGTACCCCGCGCGATCCACTTGGCGCTGGTGAGCTCGGCGAGGCCCATGGGACCGCGGGCGTGGAGTTTCTGCGTGGAGATACCGACCTCGGCGCCGAACCCGAATTCGCCTCCGTCGGTGAAGCGCGTGGACGCGTTGACCATCACCACCGCCGAGTCCACCTCCGCCACGAACCGCTCGGCGCTGGTGTCATCCATCGTGATGATCGATTCGGTGTGCTGCGTGGAGTATCGGCGAATGTGCTCCAGCGCCTCGTCGAGGTCATCGACCACGCGCATCGCGACGTCGAGACTGAGGTACTCGGCCGCCCAGTCCGCCTCATCGGCCGGTACACCCTGTCCGGCCAGATGCAACGTGGTCTGGTCGCCGTGGACGGTGACACCGCGCGAGACGAGGGCATCGACGACGGCCGGGACCAGTCGTTCGGCCGCACCGCGGTGCACGAGGACCGTCTCGACGGCGTTGCACACACTGGGACGCTGCACCTTCGCGTTGACGACGATGTCTCGCGCCCACTCCAGGGGCGCGGACTCGTCGAGGACGATGTGCACCACACCGGCACCCGTCTCGATCACCGGAACGGTGGACTCGGTCACGACGGTGTGGATGAGCGCCGCGCTCCCCCGGGGCACCAGGACGTCGATGAGCCCCCGGGCGGTCATGAGGGCGCGGGCTCCGTCGCGGCCGAACGGATCGACCGTCTGGACACTCTCGGGATCGATTCCGACCGAGGCCAGCGCTCGGCGCATGACGGAAACGATCGTGGCGTTGCTGGATGCCGCGGCGCTCCCCCCACGCAGGACGACGGCGTTCCCGGAGCGGAGGGCGAGAGCAGTGATGTCCACGGTGACGTTGGGTCGGGCTTCGTAGATCGCCCCGACGACGCCGAAGGGCACCGAGACCTTCGTCAGAGCCACGCCGCTGGGAAGCGTTCGGGCGTCGAGGACGCGCCCGACCGGATCGGGAAGTTCGCTGATCGCCCGAACGGCCTCGGCGAGGGCTGCCACGCGGGACGGCGTCAGCGACAGTCGGTCCTGCAGCGCGTCGGACATGCCCTCCTCACGACCGCGCTGGAGATCGTCACGGTTCGCGGCGATGATCTCGTCGGCGGCCGCGGCGATCGCGTCCGCGATCGCGTGCAGGCCGTGCCGCTTCTGGGCGTCGGTGAGAAGACCGATCGAGCGCGCGGCATCCTTCGCCCTCCGCATGCGGACGACCGCACCGTCCTCAGCGTCGGCATCGTGCTCGGTCTCGGCAACCAGATCGGCGGAGGAGGTGGACATGCCTCCAGGGTAGCGACCGTCGGTGGGTCCGAGCGGTCAGGCCGTGCGGATGGCGCCGGTGGGAACGGGAGTCTCCACCGGTCGCGGGATGAAGAACGTGCCGACCTGGCCGCCGGCGAGGGCATCCTCGACGAGGTCGGCGCTGGTGACGAGGGTGGCGATCCCCGATGCCGCAGCGAGCTTGGCCGCGGAGGCCTTGGTCGCCGCTCCCCCGGTTCCCACGCTGTTGACCACGACCGAACCGAACTCGTAGCCGGAGAGGTCGTCACCGGGCGCGACATCGACGATCGGACGCGCACCCGGCTGATCCGGTGGCCGGGTGTAGAGGCAGGCGATGTCGCTGAGGAGGATGAGCGCGTCCGCGCCGACCAGCTGCGCGACCATCGCGGCCAACCGGTCGTTGTCTCCGAACCGGATCTCGTGGGTGGCGACGGTGTCGTTCTCGTTCACGATGGGGAGGATCCGAAGCCCCAGGAGCCTCTCCATGGCGCGCCGCGCGTTGGAGCGGTGAGTGACGTTCTCCAGATCGCCGGCGGTGAGGAGCACCTGACCGGCGACGATGCGGAAGGGGCGGAGGGCCTCCTGGTAGCGGTAGATCAGCACGTTCTGTCCGACGGCTGCTGCAGCCTGCTGCGTCGCGAGGTCGCTCGGTCGCTCATCGAGGGCGAGGAACGGCATGCCCGTGGCAATGGCGCCGGAGGACACCAGCACGACCTCCGTGCCCGACGCATGGGCTTTGGCGAGCGCCTCGACGAGCGGCTTGATCTTTGCCGCGTTCTCGCCGCTGATCGAGGAGGATCCGACCTTCACCACCACACGGCGCGCCCCCGGGATGGCGGCGCGGTCCGTCAGCGTCACTCCGACTCCTCGGTAGCCTGCCGTTCTGCGCGGCGTTCGGCCTCGAGGTCTGCGCGCGCCTGCGCCTTGGCGTCCATCCGCTCGTGGTAGCGCTCGCGACGCTGCGACGTGGTCCGGCGCGTGCTCTGGTCGAAGCGGGGATCGGTGCCACGGGGGGCGGCGATCAGCTCGGCGGCGGAGCTCAAGGACGGCTGCCAGTCGAACACCACGCTCTCCCCTTCGCCGATGACCACCGTCGCCCCGGCGGTCGCCCCCACGCGGTAGAGCTCGTCCTCGACCCCGAGCCGGTCGAGGCGGTCGGCCAGGAAGCCGACGGCCTCTTCGTTCTGGAAGTCCGTCTGCTGCACCCACCGCACCGGCTTCTCGCCGAGAATGCGGTAGACCGGGCCGTAGGTGCCGCCCTCGACACGGACGGTGAAGTCGGCTTCCGATCCCTTCGGCCGGATCACGATCCGTTCGACGGGTGGCTGTGCGGCCTGCGTCACCCGGTGCGCCGAGATCAGGTCGCCCAGCGCGAAGGTCAGCGGGCGCAGACCCTCGCGCGACACCGTGGAGATCTCGAATACCCGGAAGCCGCGGGCTTCGAGCTCGGGGCGCACCAGGTCGGCCAGGTCCTTCGCCTCGGGGACGTCGATCTTGTTCAGCGCGACCAGCTGCGGTCGGTTCAGGAGCGGAACCTGGTCGTCGGGCACGGGGTAGGCGGCGAGCTCGGCGAGGATGACGTCGAGATCGGTGAGCGGGTCGCGGCCCGGGTCGAGCGTCGCGCAGTCGAGCACGTGCACCAGGGCCGTGCAGCGCTCGACATGGCGGAGGAACTCCAGGCCCAGCCCGCGGCCCTCGCTGGCGCCCTCGATCAGGCCCGGCACATCCGCGACGGTGTAGCGGACGTCTCCGGCCTGCACCACGCCGAGGTTTGGGTGGAGGGTGGTGAAGGGGTAGTCGGCGATCTTCGGGCGTGCCGCCGAGATCGCCGCGATGAGGCTGGACTTCCCGGCAGACGGGAAGCCGACGAGCGCGACGTCCGCGACGGTCTTGAGCTCGAGGACGACATCGCCCTCCCACCCGGGCGTGCCGAGGAGCGCGAATCCCGGGGCCTTGCGCTTGGGCGAGGCCAGGGCGGCGTTCCCGAGCCCGCCGCGACCGCCGGGAGCGACGACGAACCGCATCCCCGCTTCGATCATGTCCACGAGGGTCTCGCCCGACGGCTCCTTGACGACGGTGCCGACCGGCACGGCCAGTTCGAGCGACTCGCCGGCCGCGCCGGAGCGGTGATCGCCCATGCCGAACCCGCCGTTGCCCGCGCTGCGGTGAGGAGAGTGGTGGTACGACAGCAGCGTCGTGACCTGCGGGTCGGCGACCAGGACGATGTCCCCGCCGTTGCCGCCGTTGCCGCCGTCCGGTCCCGCGAGCGGCTTGAACTTCTCACGGCGGACCGAGACGCAGCCGTTGCCGCCCTTTCCGGCTCGCAGGTGCAGCGTCACCTGGTCGACGAAGGTGACCATCATGCTCCCTGCGGTCGGGGCGACGCGTCGCCGTGGAGTGGGAAAGGGGGCGAGCATTCGCCCGCCCCCTCCCGGAGAACTGATCGAGGAGGCCGTTACTCGGCCGCGACGATGTTGACGACCTTGCGGCCGCCCTTGGTGCCGAACTCGACGGCGCCGGCGGACAGCGCGAAGAGCGTGTCATCGCCGCCGCGGCCGACATTGGCGCCGGGGTGGAAGTGGGTGCCGCGCTGGCGGACGATGATCTCGCCGGCGAGCACCTGCTGGCCGCCGAAGCGCTTCACGCCCAGGCGCTGTGCATTGGAGTCACGACCGTTGCGGGTGGAGCTTGCGCCCTTTTTGTGTGCCATCTCTACGTCTCCCTGGGCTTACTTGATGCCGGTGATCTTGACGCGCGTGAGGTCCTGACGGTGACCCTGGCGCTTCTTGTATCCGGTCTTGTTCTTGAACTTCTGGATCACGATCTTTGGCCCGCGCTCTTCGCCGAGGACCTCGGCGGTCACGGTGACCTTCGCGAGCTTGTCGGCATCGGTCGTCACGGCGTCGCCGTCGACGAGCAGAACCGCGGGCAGCTCGAGCTTGTCGCCCACCTTCGCCTGCTGACGGTCGAGGACGACGATCGTGCCGACCTCCACCTTCTCCTGACGGCCGCCGGCGCGCACAACTGCGTAAACCACTTCACACCTGTTTTTCTTCTGGGAGCGCACGCGCTCGGGATGTCACACAAGACATGGTGCGGATTTCTCGACGCACCAAAGGGATACATTACCGGATGCCTCGACCTCAGGCAAAAGCCGCGGACCGCGTGTCCCGTCGCGACCATAGGATCACGGCATGGCGATCCTGATCGACGATCCCCGATGGCCCGCCCACGGGCGGCTCTGGTCGCACCTGATCAGCGACAGCGATCTCGACGAGCTCCACGCATTCGCGGCGGCCGCCGGCATCCCCCGCCGTGGGTTCGATCTCGATCACTACGACGTGCCCGAGGACGCGTACGATCGCCTCGTTCAGGCCGGTGCCCGCCCGGTGGACGGGCACCAGCTGGTGCGCGCGCTGCTGGCGTCAGGGCTTCGCGTGCCCGCGCGGGAACGCCGTCGCCGCAACGCTCACTGAGGAGGATCGACCGGCGCGTGAGTGACCGGCGTCCCGGTCAGCGCGGCGGTCGTGACACGCCGACGCGCCCGTCCCTGCCCGGGTGCCTTGGGCTCGGGAAGGGCGTCGAGGACCGAATCCAGCAGCAGCTCGGCTTCCGATTTCGGGGTCTTCGCCGCCTCGGAACGCTTCTTCCGCGACTTCTTCGGCCGCTCCCGCTCCGCGGCCCGGTCGACGCCCTCCTCGACGATGGCCTCGGCGACCGCCTCGACCACCGCGGGCGGGATCTGCGGACGCTCATCCTCGGCGTGGGGCTGGATGGTCGACGCCGCGATCTGCGCCAGAGCCGACTTGACGCCCTCGGTGATGACGTGGGTGCCCTGGGACCCGCCGTTGGACGAGGAGCCGTTGCGCGGCCGTCGCCCCCCTGAGCCGCTGCCCGCGGCGCGATGCTTGGAGACGGGATCGTGGTGGACGACGATGCCGCGACCTGCGCACACCTCGCACGGCTCGCTGAAGGTCTCCAGCAGCCCGAGGCCGAGCTTCTTCCGGGTCATCTGGACGAGCCCGAGCGAGGTCACCTCCGCGACCTGATGCTTGGTGCGGTCGCGGCTCAGACATTCGACCATGCGCCGCAGGACCAGGTCTCGGTTGGACTCCAGGACCATGTCGATGAAGTCGACGACGATGATGCCGCCGATGTCGCGCAGTCGCAGCTGGCGGACGATTTCCTCCGCCGCCTCGAGGTTGTTCTTCGTGACCGTCTCCTCGAGGTTGCCCCCCGAGCCGACGAACTTTCCGGTGTTGACGTCGATGACGGTCATCGCCTCGGTGCGGTCGATCACGAGCGAGCCGCCGGAGGGCAGCCACACCTTGCGATCGAGGGCCTTCTCGATCTGCTCGGTGATGCGGAACTCGTCGAACGGGTCGGCGTCGCCCTCGTAGCGCGCGACGCGCTCGAGCAGATCGGGAGCGACGCTCTGGAGGTAGGACGTGATCGTCTGGAAGGCGTCGTCGCCCTGGATGAGCATCTTCGAGAAGTCCTCGTTGAAGACGTCGCGGACGATCTTCACCAGGAGGTCCGGCTCGGCGTGCAGCAGCGCGGGCGCCGGCATGGACTCGACCTGCCGGCTGATGTGCTCCCACTGCGTGGTCAGACGCTGCACGTCGTGCGTGAGCTGATCCTCCGTGGCGCCCTCTGCGGCCGTGCGCACGATGACACCGGATGACTCGGGGAGCACCTCCTTGAGGATGCGCTTCAGGCGAGCCCGCTCGGTGTCGGGGAGCTTGCGCGAGATCCCGTTCATCGCGCCGCCCGGGACGTAGACCAGATAGCGTCCGGGGAGCGAGATCTGACTGGTCAGGCGTGCGCCCTTGTGGCCGACAGGGTCCTTGGTGACCTGGACGAGCACCTTGTCGCCGGACTTCAACGCCAGTTCGATGCGACGCGGCTGGTTGCCGGTCTCGACCGCATCCCAATCCACCTCGCCCGAGTACAGTACGGCGTTGCGGCCACGACCGATGTCGACGAAGGCGGCCTCCATGCTGGGCAGGACGTTCTGCACGCGACCCAGGTACACGTTGCCGATGAGCGAGGCGTCCTGGTGGCGGGCGACGTAGTGCTCGACGAGCACGTTGTCCTCGAGGACGGCGATCTGGATGCGCCCGGCCTTGGACCGGACGATCATGACCCGGTCGACGGCCTCGCGACGCGCCAGGAACTCGGCCTCGGTCACCACTGCGCGACGACGCCCTGCCTCACGACCGTCGCGGCGGCGCTGCTTCTTCGCCTCCAGACGCGTCGAGCCCTTGATCCGCTGCGGCTCGGTCACCAGCTCGACCGCGCGCTGCCTCGGCTGCTCGTCGCGGTCGCGTCCCTGGTCGCCGTCGTCGTCACGGCTGTCGGATCCCCCGCGGCGCCGGCGGCGCTTGGAGGTCGCCGTGGCGGGTGCGCTCTGTTCGGCGCGGGGAGAGCGCGGAGGAAGGGCAGGAAGGGGCGGGAGGTCGGGGGCGTAGAAGTGCAGCGTCGTGGACACCGAGGACACGAACACCTCGGGCAGGAGCCCCAGGCTCACCGCGGTCGGCGGCCCCTGCGGCTCCTCCGGCACGTCCGAGCCCGCCGGGGAGTCGACCGCCTCGTCTGCAGAACGCGCGTCGCCGGCATCTCCCGCCTCTGCGGACTCCGTGTCGACGGACTCCTCCGGCGTGGGTTCGGCGGCGGAGCCGCCGTCTCGCGGCGTGTCGGCATCCTCGGTCCGGGCCACCTCCGCCTCGGCGACCTCGGTATCGGGAGCGGGCGCCCCCTCCTCGTAGACCGCGATGGATTCGATCAGGGCCGCGGTCTCACCGTCGGCTGCGTCCGGAGCCGGGGCTGGGGCCTCTGAGCCCACTGCGGAAGGATCGGCGTGCTGTTCGTTCTCATCGGCCATCACTGGCGTACTCCTTGCGGGGCGACACCGCGCGTCGTCCGGCGAAATCTCTGGCGGCGCCGCACCTGCGGTGCCGCGAACTCACTACGGTCTGCAGCCGGCCCGCGGCTCGGGCTGCGAGGGCGGTCATCGCCCGAAGTCTTCGTGATGCGGTGAGGCGGCGCGGCCGCCACGCATCACCCGCCATTATCGCACACGGCGCCGGCCGGGCACCGGTGCGCGCGCCGTCGATCCGCCGCGATGCCCGCGGCGCCTGCGGCGGGCACCCAGGATGCCGGTGACAGAATCGTGCCGTGCCCGCACCCACCTCACGCACCCCACCCCGAGCCCTGGCGATCTGGCTCATCCTCGCCGGCGTGGTCGGATGGTGGGCGGCGTTCTCGCTCACGATGGAGCGATTCCATCTGCTGGAGAACCCGGGATCGAGTGCGTCGTGCGACTTCAGCCCCCTGGTGCAGTGCGGCAAGAACCTCGAATCGGCCCAGGGTGCGGTGTTCGGCTTCCCCAATCCGATCCTCGGTCTGACCGGGTGGGTCGCTCCGATCGTCGTGGGCGCCGCCATCCTCGCCGGCGCGCGATTCGCCCGATGGTTCTGGCTGATATTCGAGCTCGGGGTGACGCTGGCGTTCGTCTTCGTCGTCTGGCTGATCGCGCAGAGCATCTTCGTCCTGGGGACGCTGTGCCCCTGGTGCATGGTGACGTGGGTCGTGGCGATCCCGTCGTTCTACGCCGTGACCCTCCACGTCCTTCGGACCGGGATCCTTCCGGCTCCGCGGGCGATCCGCCGCGCGGCGGATCGGTTGACGGGGTGGATACCTCTTCTGGCGGTGCTCAGCTACGCGGTCGTGGCGATCCTCGCCCAGGCACGGCTCGACGTCCTGGGTTCGCTCTTCTGATCAGAACCAGATCGACAGCTCCCGCGACGCCGACTCGGGGCTGTCGGAGCCGTGCACGAGGTTCTGCTGCACCTTCAGGCCCCAGTCCCGACCGAAGTCGCCCCGGATGGTGCCGGGTGCCGCCGCCGTCGGGTCGGTGGCGCCGGCGAGGGAGCGGAATCCCTCGATGACGCGGTTGCCGGCGACGCGGATGGCCACCGATGGTCCCGACATCATGAATTCCAGGAGCGGTTCGTAGAACGGCTTGCCTTCGTGCTCGGCGTAGTGCGCCTCGAGACGCTCGCGGTCGGGCTCGACCAGGCGGATGTCGACCAGGGCGTAGCCCTTGGCCTCGATGCGGGCGAGGATCGCTCCCGTCAGTCCCCGGGCGACCCCGTCGGGTTTCACCAGGACGAGGGTCTCTTGCATGGCCATGTCGGTCAGTCTCCGTTCCGTTCCCGTTCTTCCGCCGCCCGCCGCGCGTTGCGCGCATCGAGGGAGGCCCCCTTGATGGTGGCATACCCCCACATCCCGCCGAAAATGAGCGCGACGAACAGCAGCGCCGGCACGAGGATCGCACCGAGCGCGACGACGATCTGCAGCATCCACCCGACGACCACGGCCCAGCGGTGGCGGAGGAGCCCTGCGGTGACGATCATCAGGAGGGCGACGACGGTTCCCGCCACGATGCCCCACCAGGCCGGAATGGGTTCGGGGAGGGCGCGCAGCCCATAGATCAACAGGCCCCCGAGAAAGGCGATGAGCGACTCGAATCCGAGGACGATCGAGCCGAGCGACTCCTCCGCCCCCCGTTGACGACGAGGGCGGCGTGGTCGCTCCGACGCCGTCGCCGTCACGACCGCCACCCCCCGCGCCACCCCTCATCCTCGGCGAGGGCGATGGCCTCCCCCGCGAGCACGACGGAACCCGTGATGACGACCGCTCGGCGCGGGGATGCCGCCGCCCACTCCCTCGCGGCGTCTGCGGCGTCCTGCAGGTCGCGGTGGACGGTCACTCGTCGACCGGACGACTCGACGAGGTCGGCCAGGGCGTCGGCGTCGCGGGCACGGTCGGAATCGGGCACGGTCGCGAAGACCGGCCCCTCGACGGAGGACAGGGCCTGGAGGATGCCCGCGGCATCCTTGTCGTCGAGGACGCCCAGAACCAGTCCCCATTCGTCGAAATCGAAGGATGCGGCCAGAGCGGCCGTCAAGGCGCGCGCGCCGTGCGGGTTGTGCGCCGCGTCGACGACGACGGTGGGATCGGCGCCGACCACCTGCACGCGACCCGGGGAGGTCGCGGTGCCCAGTCCCTCGGCGACGATGTCGGGATCGAGACCGCGGTCACCCGGCGCGAGGAGTGACTCGACGGCGGCGACGGCCAGGGTGGCGTTCTCAGCCTGATGCCCGCCGTACAGCGGCAGGTACACGTCGGTGTACCGCGCGTGGAGGCCCCGGATGGTCACGACCTGCCCGCCGACGGCGAGCCGGGCGTCCTCGAGGGCGAAATCCTCCTGCTCGACCGCGAGCGTCGCGCTCTGTCGCGCGGCGGCCTCCCGCAGGGCGGCTGCCGCGGACGGGTGCTGTCGTGCCGACACCGCAGCCGCGCCGGGCTTGATGATTCCGGATTTCACGGTCGCGATCTCGGTGATGGTCTCTCCCAGCCGGTCGGCGTGATCGAGATCGATCGGGGCGAACACGGCGACGTCGCCGTCGGCGGTGTTCGTGGCATCCCACGATCCGCCCATCCCGACCTCGAGCACCAGGACATCGATCGGAGCGTCGGCGAAGGCGACGAACGCGAGCACCGTCAGCAACTCGAAGAAGGTGAGCGCGGCGTCATCAGCTGCGGCGAGCTCCGCGTCGACGAGGTCGACGATCGGTGAGATCTCGTCCCACGCGTCGGCCACGGCGGCATCGTCGATCGGTTCACCGTCGATCATGATCCGTTCGGTGAACCGCGTCAGGTGCGGGCTCGTGAACAGGCCTGTGCGCAGGCCGTGCGCACGCACCAGGCTCTCGATGATGCGGCTGGTCGAGGTCTTGCCGTTGGTGCCGGTCACGTGGATCACGCGATAGGTGCGCTGCGGATCGTCGAGCAGTTCCAGCACCCGTCGAGTGCGCTCCACACGGGGCTGGACCCACCGCTCCCCCTGCCGGGTGAGCAGAGCGGCGTACACGCGGTCGGCGCGTTCGCGATGACCCATCATGCCTCCCGTCGTGACACGGCGACTTCGAAGGCGCCGCGGTTGGCGAAGGTGCCCGCGTCGAATCGCGCGGTGTGCTCGGGCTCGGAATCCGAGGGCCTCGAGCCGCGTGGTCCGTACAGACCGTGCGCGACCGCGAGGGTCTCCGTCGCCACCCCCGCCGTGTCGAAAGCCGACTCGACGGCGACGCGGTCGTCGGCCTCGTCGAAGCTCAACCACAGCTCGATCCGGTCGCTCACCTCGAACCCGGCGGCCTTGCGGGTGTCCTGCACCGCGCGGATGATGTCGCGCGCCAGCCCCTCGGCCTCCAGTTCGGGTGTGGTCGTGGTGTCCAGCAGCACGAAGCCCCCTCCCGACAGCAGCGCGAGCGCCGTGCCTTCGGCCGCACCCCCGGCCTCGAGGGCCAGGTCGTACTCTCCCGGCTCCAGAGCGATTCCGTCGACCACGACGACGCCGTCCTGTTCCTCCCACACGCCGGCCTTCGCACCGGCGATCACGTGCTGCACCTGCTTCCCGAGCCGCGGTCCGGCGGCCCGGGCGTTCACCGTGAGCCGCTTGCTGATGCCGTAACGCTCGGCGACGGCGTCGTCGAGCTCGGCCGTGGTGACCGACTTCACGTTCAGCTCGTCGCGCACGATGCCCTCGAAACGCGCGAGGCCCGCGGCGTCGCGCGTGACGACGGTGAGGCTCGGCAGGGGCAGGCGCACGCGCAGCCCGTGCTTCTTGCGAAGGGCGTTTGCGACGGAGGACACCTCCCGGACGGCGTCCATGGCATCTCGGATGTCGTCTGCGGCCGGGTAGGCGGCGGCGTCCGGCCAGTCCTGGAGGTGCACGCTCCTCCCCCCGGTCAGGCCCTGCCACACCCGTTCGGACACGAGTGGGATGAGGGGGGCCGCAACCCGGGTCAGGGTCTCGAGCACCGTGTACAGGGTGTCGAAGGCCTCGGTCGTCCGGGGGTCGTCCGCCGAGACGCCCGCCCAGAACCTGTCGCGCGAGCGGCGGATGTACCAGTTGGTCAGCACCTCGGCGAACTCGCGGAGCTTCGCCGCCGCGGAGGTCGAATCCAAGCCCTCGAGATCCTCGGTCACCCCGCGGACGAGGTCTCCGGTGCGCGCGAGGATGTAGCGGTCGAGCACGTCCTGCGAGTCGGTGCGCCAGGACGCCTCGTAACCGCCGGAGGCATTGGCGTACGTGGCGAAGAAGTACCAAGCGTTCCACAGCGGAAGCAGGAACTCCCGGACACCCGCCCGGATCCCCTCCTCGGTGACGACGAGGTTCCCGCCGCGCAGCACCGGGCTCGCCATGAGGAACCAGCGCATCGCGTCGGACCCGTCCCGGTCGAAGACCTCACGGACGTCGGGGTAGTTGCGCAGCGACTTCGACATCTTCTGACCGTCGTTGCCGAGCACGATGCCGTGCGCCGAGACGGCTTTGAACGCCGGTCGGTCGAACAGAGCCGTGGACAGGACGTGCATGACGTAGAACCACCCACGGGTCTGACCGATGTACTCGACGATGAAGTCGGCCGGGGCGTGCGCATCGAACCATTCGTGATTCTCGAAGGGGTAGTGCACCTGGGCGAACGGCATCGACCCGGAGTCGAACCAGACATCGAGCACGTCCTCGATCCGGCGCATCGTGCTGCGCCCGGTCGGGTCATCCGGATTCGGCCGGGTCAGCTCATCGATGTAGGGGCGGTGGAGATCCACCTCGCCGGCGGGGTTGCGCGGCAGGCGACCGAAGTCGCGTTCGAGGTCGGCGAGCGACCCGTACACGTCCACGCGGGGGTGGTCGGGGTCATCGCTCTTCCACACCGGGATCGGCGAGCCCCAGAACCGGTTGCGGCTGATCGACCAGTCGCGCGCCCCCTCCAGCCACTTGCCGAACTGCCCGTGCTTGACGTTGTCGGGTACCCACGTGATCTGCTCGTTCCCGGCGAGGAGCTGCTCCTTGATGTCGGTCACCCGGACGAACCAGCTCGACACGGCCTTGTAGATCAGCGGGTTCCGGCACCGCCAGCAGTGCGGGTAGGAGTGCTCGTAGCTGGCTTCACGCAGAAGGCGTCCGGCGTCGCGCAGCAGGCGGATGAGCGGACGGTTGGCATCCATCCACAGCTGCCCCGCGACATCGGTCACCTGCGGCAGGAAACGGCCGCCGTCGTCCAGCGACAGGATCGTCGGGATGCCGACGGCCTCGGCCACCCGCTGGTCGTCCTCACCGTAGGCGGGAGCCTGGTGGACGATGCCGGTGCCGTCACTGGTGGTGACGTAGTCGTCGACGAGGATCTGCCAGGCGTTGTGCGTTCCCCAGGTCTCGGCGTCGGCGTAGTAGTCGAACAGCCGGTCGTACGCGACGCCCTCGAGCTCTGTCCCCATGACGGCGGCATCGACCGCCGCGCGGGCCTCGTCAGCCGTCTCGTACCCGAGATCCTTGGCGTAGCCGGCCAGCAGATCCTCCGCGAGGAGGTACCGGTGAGCGCTCGATTCGACCGCGTCGTCCGGCGTCCCGTCGGGAGAGGTGTGAACATCCGCGGCGCCGCGCGGACCCGCCGGCAGGACCACGTAACGGATGTCGGGCCCCACGGCCAGGGCGAGGTTCGTCGGCAGTGTCCAGGGCGTCGTGGTCCAGGCCAGGGCTCGGACGGCGGTCAGCCCGAGCGCTTCGGCCTTCGCGCCGACCAGCGGGAAGGTCACCGTGACCGACGGGTCCTGTCGCATCTGGTAGACGTCGTCGTCCATCCGCAGCTCGTGGCTGGACAGCGGGGTCTCGTCGCGCCAGCAGTACGGAAGCACCCGGTACCCCTCGTACGCCAGCCCTTTGTCGTACAGCGTGTGGAAGGCCCACAGCACCGACTCCATGTAGGTCGTGTCGAGGGTCTTGTACCCGCGCTCGAAATCCACCCACCGCGCCTGACGGGTGACGTAGTCCTGCCACTCCCGGGTGTAGGCGAGGACCGATTCCCGGGCGCGGTCGTTGAAGACATCGATGCCCATCGCCTCGATGTCGGTCTTCTCGGTGATGCCGAGCTGCTTCATCGCCTCGAGTTCGGCCGGGAGTCCGTGGGTGTCCCAGCCGAAGACGCGGTCGACCTTCTTGCCCCGCATGGTCTGGAAGCGCGGGAAGAGGTCTTTGGCGTACCCGGTGAGGAGGTGGCCGTAGTGGGGCAGCCCGTTCGCGAACGGCGGGCCGTCGTAGAACACCCACTCCTCCGCTCCGTCGCGGTGCGCGACGGAGGCGCGGAAGGTGTCGTCCTCGCCCCAGAACGCCAGCACCTCGTTCTCGATGTCGGGGAACCGCGGGCTCGGAACGACCGCCGCGGGGCCGAAGGAGGCGCCGGAGGAAGTGGGCTTGGGGTAGGTCATGTCGTCTCGCAGTCGTCGGTCGTGCCGGACGCCGGGACGACTCCTCGCGAGCCGCGGTACCACCCTGCTTGCGGGTCTCCCCGCCCCTCTCACAGCGGCTGTGACGGGCCTGCCCCGCTCGGTTCTACTTGTCCCCGTGGGGGATGTTCTTCCGAGTGCTCCCCGGTGATGGCCGGATCGATGCGTGTGCGTCGATCATATCGCTGCCGTTCCACTCAGGGGTTGCGGGAATGCCGGAAGGGTCGGTGAGGTTTCTGGACTCGTGCCAGAATCATCCCCCGTGTCCTCTCCCACCTCAGCGCTCGCATCCGCCCCCGACCGCTCCCCCACCCGCCGCGTCGCGTGGGCGTCGATGGTCGGCACGTCGCTGGAGTCGTTCGACTTCTACCTCTTCGCGTACTTCTCGGCGTTCTTCGTCGGTCCGCTCTTCTTCGAGCCGCTCGGCGCGGTCGGCGGCACGGCGCTGTCGTTCCTCACCATCGCGGTGGCCTTCGTCGTCCGCCCGGTCGGCGCGCTGATCTTTGGGTATCTCGGCGATCGTCTCGGGCGGCGCACGACACTGCTGTGGACGGTCGGCATCATGGGTGTGGCGACCGGCCTCATCGGTCTTCTCCCCACCTACGCTCAGGCCGGCTGGATCGGCGCCGTGCTGCTCGTCGCGCTGCGCATCGCGCAGGGGCTGTCCCTGGGGGGCGAGTGGGGCGGATCGATCCTCATCGCCACCGAGCACTCCTCGCCCCTCAAGCGCGCCTTCTACGCCGCGATCCCGCAGCTGGGCTCGCCCGTGGGTTCCATCCTGTCCGCCGCGGTGTTCATCGTGCTGACCTTCGTCCTCCCCGCGGATGAGCTGGCGGCGTGGGGCTGGCGGATCCCCTTCCTTCTCGCCCTGCCGCTCTTGCTGGTGTCGCTGTACCTGCGTTGGTCGATCAGCGAGACGCCGGTCTTCGAGGGCCTCGTGGCCGAGGGGCGGCGTGACCGGACTCCGGTGCTGTCGATGCTCCGCCAGCGGCCGGGGGCTCTGGCGATCGCCATCGGCGCCGCCCTCCTGGGGATCGGGTCGTACTCGCTGATGAACACCTACACGATCAACTACGGCACGTCCGAGCTGGGGTTCAGCTATCAGGACCTCCTCGTGGCCACGACCGTCGGGGGGCTGCTGCAGCTGGTCACGATCCCGCTCTTCGGCGTGTGGGCCACCCGCGTCGGTTCCAGCCGCGTCGTCGTCGCCGGAGCGCTCGGCACGCTTCTGATCACCTTCCCCCTGTACTACCTCCTGCAGTTCTCGACGTTCCCGATCCTCGTGGCGACCATGATCGTCGGCGGCATCCTTCCCACCATGTCGTGGGCGGCCCTGGGCGGACTCATGAACGATCTGTTCCCGGATCGGTTCCGCTACTCCGCCCTGTCGTTCGCCTATGCCCTCGCCGCGACGATCAGCGGGTTCGTGCCCTACCTGACGCTCTCGCTCGGCCAGGCCACGGGCTTCGCCTGGTGGCACCCCGGCGTCATCCTCGCGTCGATGTCGGCGGTGACGCTCATCGCATCCCTGGCGGCCGGCGCGATGATCGCCCGCCGTCCGGTCGGCGACGGCGAGGTGGCCCCCGAGGTGCTCGTGTCGGCCCGATAGAATCGGGCGGACCCACACTCAGGCACGCTCACACAGTGCCGCACATAGCGCCGAGGAGACACCATGGCCACCATTCCCGACAAGCCCGCACTCGAGGGGCTGGAGAAGACCTGGGACCAGCGGTGGACCGCGGCGGGAACCTACGCGTTCGACCGGATCCGCGCCGCCGAAGTGGGGCGCGACGGCATCTACAGCATCGACACCCCGCCCCCCACCGCCTCGGGGAGCCTGCACATCGGCCACGTCTTCAGCTACACCCACACCGATGTCAAGGTGCGCTTCGAGCGGATGCGCGGCAAGGTCGTGTTCTACCCGATGGGGTGGGACGACAACGGTCTGCCCACCGAACGCCGGGTCCAGAACTACTACGGTGTCCGGTGCGACCCGAGCCTGCCCTACGACCCGGATTTCACTCCGCCGTACGAGGGCGGCGACAACAAGTCGTCGCGGGCGGCCGATCAGATCCCGATCAGCCGTCGCAACTTCATCGAGCTCTGCGAGAAGCTCACGGTCGAAGATGAGAAGCAGTTCGAGGCGCTGTGGCGAGACCTGGGTCTCAGCGTCGACTGGACTCAGACCTATCGCACGATCTCCGACGAGACGATGCGCACCAGTCAGCTCGCGTTCCTCCGCAACATCGAGCGCGGCGAGGCCTATCAGGCGCTCGCGCCCACCCTCTGGGACATCGACTTCCGCTCGGCGATCGCCCAGGCCGAGCTCGAGGATCGCGAGCAGCCGGCCGCCTACCACCGGATCGCCTTCCATCGCACGGACGGCAGCGGCGACATCCACATCGAGACCACCCGGCCCGAGCTCCTCCCCGCCTGCGTGGCGCTCGTGGCGCACCCCGACGACGAGCGCTACCGCGACGTGTTCGGCACGACGGTGCGGACGCCCCTGTTCGACGTCGAGGTGCCGGTGCTGTCCCACCCGCTCGCCCAGCCCGACAAGGGATCGGGCATCGCGATGATCTGCACCTTCGGCGACGTGACCGACATCATCTGGTGGCGCGAGCTCGATCTCCCCAACCGCACAATACTCGGCCAGGACGGCCGGGTGATCGCCGAGGCACCCGAGGTCATCAGGTCGGAGGCGGGCATGTCGGCGTATGCCGAGCTCGCCGGGAAGACCGTCTTCAGCGCGAAGAAGCGCATCGTCGAGCTCCTGCAGGAGTCGGGCGAGCTCATCGGCGAGCCGCGGCCGTTCACCCACCCGGTGAAGTTCTACGAGAAGGGCGACCGCCCGCTGGAGATCGTCTCCACGCGCCAGTGGTACATCCGCAACGGCGCCCGCGACGCGGCGCTGCGCGAGCGGCTCATCTCGCTCGGACGCGAGCTGACGTGGCATCCCGACTTCATGCGCGTGCGCTACGAGAATTGGACCAACGGCCTCACCGGCGACTGGTTGGTCTCGCGCCAGCGCTTCTTCGGCGTGCCGATCCCCGTCTGGTACGGCCTGGATGCGGACGGCAACCGCGACTACGACCGGGTGATCCTCCCCGAGGTCTCGCAGCTGCCGGTGGATCCGACGATCGATGTCCCCCCGGGTTTCGCCGCCGACCAGCGCGGCGTACCGGGCGGGTTCGAGGGAGAGCAGGACATCTTCGACACGTGGGCGACCTCCTCGCTGACACCCCAGCACGCCGGTGGATGGGAGCGCGATCCGGAGCTCTGGGATCTCGTCTCACCGTTCGACCTGCGCCCGCAGGGGCAGGACATCATCCGCACCTGGCTGTTCTCCACCATGCTGCGCAGCGCCGTCGAAGACGGCCGATCGCCCTGGCGCACGGCGGCGATCTCGGGCTTCATCGTCGACCCCGACCGCAAGAAGATGTCCAAGTCCAAGGGCAACGTCGTCACCCCCGCCGACATCCTCGCCCAACACGGGTCGGACGCGGTCCGCTACTGGGCGGCGTCCAGCAGGCTGGGCACCGATGCCGCCTTCGACCCGCAGAACCCCACGCAGATCAAGATCGGTCGGCGCCTGGCCATCAAGATCCTGAACGCGGCGAAATTCGTCCTCTCCTTCCCCGTGCCCGATTCGGCCCAGATCACCCATCCTCTGGATGCCAGCATGCTGGCGACCCTGGACAGGGTCGTCGACGAGGCGACGACGGCGTGGGAGGCCTACGACCACGCGCGGGCGCTGGAAACCACCGAATCGTTCTTCTGGACCTTCTGCGACGACTATCTGGAGTTGGTGAAGGAGCGGGCCTACGACCGTTCCACCTCGGGCGGCGCGTCTGCGGCGCTGGCTCTCAGACAGGCGCTGAGCACCCTGTTGCGACTGTTCGCGCCCGTCCTCTCCTTCGCCACGGAAGAGGCGTGGTCGTGGTTCAACGACGGCTCGGTCCACCTGGCCGACTGGCCTCGATCCCAATCGATCGACGGCGATCCGCTCGTGCTCTCAGCCGTCGGCAGCGCCCTCATCGGCATCCGCCGCGCGAAGACCGAGGCGAAGGTCTCGCAGAAGACGCCCGTGGCCGAGCTGACGATCCAGGCGTCGGCGGAGTCGGCGGCGCTCCTGCGTCTTGCCGAGGACGATCTGAAGGCCGTCGGCCGTGTCGCGCAGATCGTGTACGCCGACGGCGCGGAGACGACCGTCGTCGACATCCGCTTCGCCGAGGAGGCCTGAGATGCAATTGGGAACCCGGTGGACCTCCGGAGATGAGCCCCCCTCCTCCGTGCCGCCCGCCGTCGTGGCGGCCATCCGTTCCGTCGACGCCACCTTCGGCTCGAGTGGGCCGCGACCGCGCTGGACGCTGACGTGGCTCGAGGGTCGGCCGATCGCGGAGCTCGACAGCGGTGTCATCGTCGAGCTCGACGCGGACGGCACCGCGGTCGTGCGTCACGACGCCGAGGACGAGTTCGGCTGAGCCGCTCCCTCCCTCCCGTCGGTGGGGGGCAGGGATGTCGGGCCCGTCTGCCGGCTCGCCGCCAGGATGAGGCGCGCCGCCAGCGCGGTGGCCAGGAGCGTCACTCCTGCGGCGATCAGGTAGGGCAGCCGCAGATCGATGCGCGCGACCAGTCCCCCGGCGATCGTCGCTATCGGGAACAGGCCCCAGGTGAGGCTGCGGATGACTCCGAGGACGCGCCCGAAGATGTCGCCGGGCACGATCAGCTGCCGAAGAGCTCCCCAGGGGACATTCCAGGTGGACACCGCGAACGCCATGAGGGCGTAGAAGAGCACGGCGAGCGCGACTCCGGGCGCCGCTGCGACGAGCGCCAGGCTCATCGCGGCGAGGAGGTTCGCACTGAGCATCACGGCGCCGCGACCGAACCTGTCGACCAGGAGCGGTGCGACGAGAGAGCCCGCGAGGGCACCGACGCCGATGCCGGCCGTGACGAATCCGATCGCAGCGGGCGAGACTCCCTGGGTGTCGAGGAAGTACAGGATCGTCGCCGCCTGCGCGAAGGAGAAGGCCGAGCCCACCACCGAGGTGAAAATCACCAGAGCGCGAAGGTAACGGTGCTGCCACAGATATCCGAGTGCCGCGCGGGTGGAGATCGGCGAGGCGGGTCGAGTGTCGTCTGCAGCGCGGCGCGGTCGCGCCGCGGCGACGGGAAGAAGCAGAGCGAGGATGATCGGCACCAGGTAGCCGAGCGCGCCGAGCCACAGCGGCAGCGCCAGAGCCACGGCGAAGAGCACGCCGGCCACCGGTTGCGCGAGGAAGCTGTCGATGGTGATCTGCGCAGCCTGGACCCTGCCGTTGGCGCGATCGAGCCCACTGCGGGGAACGAGCGCGGGGATGACGGCGTTCGTCGCGTTGTCGAACAGGGTCTCCCCCGCTCCGAACACCAGCACGCCCGCGAACAGCGCCCAGATCGTCAGCTCGTCATTGACGGTCAGAAGGGCGAGTGCGACCGCGGCGCCACCGCGCAGGGTGTTGGCCGCGGCCATGATGATGCGCCGGTCGAAGCGGTCCACGAGCATGCCGGCCGGAAGGCCGAAAACCAGCCAGGGGAGGAAGGCCAGCGCGCCGAGCGTGGCGATCGCGAGCGGATCCGAGGTCAGCGTCGTCGCGATGAGCGGTACGGCGGTGCGGCCGAGCCCGTCCGCCAGGTTGCTGAAGGCCGCCGCGACCCACAGTCGACCGAAATTCCGACCGAGCGGCGGGCGCCGCGGAGCCGGTCCAAGCTCGGGCGTGACCTCGGACCTCGTGTCGGTCACCGGCTCAGCCCGGGAACAGGCCGATCGCGCCGCGCGCGACCGCGTGCCCGCGACGATCCGCGGCGGCGGCCGCGACAGCGGCGCTTCGCCGACCGACCGGGTCGGCACGGCGTTCGACGCGACGCGCGACAGCGCGTCGGGCAGCATCGGCGGCGACGAGGACGAGACGCTCGACACCGGTCGTGGCGGGTAAGGGGGTGGTGAGAGTGGTCATGAGACACCTCCGATGTCGGGCAGCGGGAAGACGTCGGCGCGGATGGTGACGGGTCGGACGTCCTCACCCTGCTGGTTGCGGTAGCGGTCGACGGTCTCGTCGATGATCGCCATGAGGCGATGGGTGAGCTCGGCGCTCTGAGCCGGTGTGAGGCGTGCGGTGGCCGTCGAGATGAGGCTCGCATGCTTCCACTCGTCGTCTTCCAGCCCGATCGCGTGATCGTGGAAGTCGAGGAGAGCCTGCTGACGGAGGCGGAAGAACTCGCTGGTGACGAGCTGGGTAACGGCGCGCGCAGCCGGCGTCTTCGCGGTGCCCGCCGCGCTCATGGACACCCCGCCTACGGGCCGCTCCCACCAGCGCTCACGGCCGGTCCCCTGCCCGGGGCGCTCACGGATGAGATCCTGCTTCGCAAGCGCGCGAAGGTGGTAGCTCGTCGAACCCGTCGATTCTCCCAGCCGCTCCGCGAGCGAACTCGCCGTCTGCGGACCGTACTGGCTGAGGATGTCGTAGATCTTCACCCGGAGCGGATGAGCGAGAGCCCGCAGAGCCGGCGCGTCGAGAACGCGGTCGTTCGCGTGCCGCGCGTCGACCCGCGCTGCGGCGTCAGCCTCGTCGTCCTGTGGGGTGCTCATGCAGCAAGGCTAGCGATGCAAAGAGTTCTTTGCAAGCACTGTTTTGCAAACATACCGTTGCACATGGTCATCCCTCACCTAGGGTGGAGGGATGACCGACGCCAACCCGCTGCTCGAACCCTCGTCCCTGCCCTATGGACTGCCGGACTATCGCCGGATCGCGGCCGCCGACTACCTTCCGGCGTTCCGCGCCGCGTTCGCGGCACACCGTGACGAGGTCGCCCGAATCGCGGCGAACCCGTCGGAAGCGACTTTCCAGAACACGCTCGTCGCCCTGGAGGAGTCAGGTCACCTCCTCGGTGACGTCGCGCGCACGTTCTACACGGTGTCCTCGGCCGATGCCACCGACGACATCCAGGTCGTGGAGGAGGAGCTCGCTCCCCTCATGGCCGCGCACCAGGACGCCATCCAGCTCGATCCCACCCTCTACGCACGCGTGCGCCACGTCTACGACGCTCTCGAGCACAGCGACCTCTCGCCCGAGGACCGCTACCTCGTAGAACGGCGCTATCGCGAGATGACCCATGCCGGCGCAGCGCTGGGAGATGACGCGAAGGAACGTCTCACACGGCTCAATCAGCGGCTGTCGACCCTGACCACGATGTTCGAGAAGAACCTCTTGGCCGACACCAACGACCTCGCCGTCGTTTTCGACGACGTGTCGGAGCTCGAGGGGCTCACCGATGGTGAACTCTCTGCGGCAGCTCGGGCCGCCGCAGACCGCGGCCTGGAGGGGAAGTTCGTCGTCACGCTCACGCTCTTCACCGGGCATCCCTATCTCTCGAGCCTGACCGACCGCGAGAGCCGCCGGCGCATCATGGCCGCGTCGCAGTCCCGCAGCTCTCGCGGCAACGCCAATGACAACACCGGGGTGCTGCGCGAGATCGTGCGCCTGCGTGCCGAGCGTGCAGAGCTTCTGGGATACGACTCGCACGCGGCCTACATCACGGCGGATGAGACGGCCGGCTCCCCCGAGGCCGTGCGGGAACTGCTGTTCCGGCTGGCGGCGCCGGCCGCTCGAAACGCGAAGAGAGAACAGGCCGCACTGCAGGGCATCATCGATTCATCCGGCGACCCGTTCCCCCTCGCCGCCCACGACTGGGCCTTCTACACCGAGAGGGTGCGCGAAGCCGAGTACGACCTCGATCGCGCGGCGCTCCGGCCGTGGTTCGAGGCGGAGCGCGTCTTGAAGGAGGGCGTGTTCCGTGCGGCCACCGAGCTCTACGGTGTGACCTTCACCGAGCGACCCGATCTTCCCGCGTACCACCCCGAGGCCCGGGTGTTCGAGGTGCACGACGCGGACGGCAGCCCGATCGGGCTGTACATCCTCGATCTGTACACCCGCGACACCAAACGCGGTGGGGCATGGATGAACTCGATCGTGGTGCAGTCGCGCCTGCGAGGAACAGCGCCCGTCGTGGTGAACAACCTCAACGTTCCGCAGCCCTCCCCCGGCAGCCCGACGCTTCTCACCCTCGACGAGGTCACCACCCTCTTCCACGAGTTCGGCCACGCCCTTCACGGTCTTTTCGCCACCGTGACCTACCCATCGTTCGGGGGGACCAACGTCTTCCGCGATTTTGTGGAATTCCCGAGCCAGGTCAACGAGATGTGGATCTACTGTCCGGAGATCCTCAGCACCTACGCCCGGCACGTCGAGACCGAGGAGCCCCTTCCCGCAGATGTGGTGGAGAAGCTCCACGCGTCGGAGGCGTTCAACCAGGGCTTCTCCACCAGCGAGTACCTCGCGGCATCCTGGATCGACCAGGCATGGCACCGACTCCGCGCTGAGGACGCTGCGGCGGAGCTCGACGTGGCGGGCTTCGAGGCGGCCGCTCTCGCCGAGATCGGACTGGACAATCCCGCCGTTCCGACCCGTTACTCCTCCACCTACTTCGCCCATGTGTTCTCGGGCGGATACAGCGCCGGGTACTACTCCTACATCTGGAGCGAGGTCCTCGATGCCGACACCGTCGAGTGGTTCCGCGAGAACGGGGGACTTACGCGCGATAACGGCGACCGGTTCCGGCAGCGGTTGCTCGGCGTCGGGGGATCCAAGGACCCGCTGGAGGCCTACCGCGACTTCCGCGGCCGCGACGCCGAGATCACTCCGCTGCTGCGTCGCCGCGGCCTCGCCGCCTGAGCCATCACACCTCGGAGGCGGACGAGCGTCCCAGCACCTCGTCCATGAGTGCACGTGTGCGCGCGAAGGTGCGCACGGCCACGTTCGCCAGGCCGGTCACCGTGGTCCCCGTGATCCGGTGGCGCCGGCTGACCGCGCTGACACCGTGGTCACCGCCCGCCAGGACCAGATCCTCGCCGTCGATCCATACTCCACGGGCATACCCGAGACCGTCACCGGCGTCCTCCGTCGTGGGAGACACCACCAGCCGCACGAGGGCAGGATCGAGGATCCGGCCCTCGAAAAGCGCCTCCCAGAACGCGTGCAGATCGGCCTCGGTCGAATGCGCACCGCCGTCCCCCGATCCCACGACGGGGAGCGCGAAGACGTTGGTCCGCCCGTCGTCCCGGTATCCGGTCGCCGTACCCGCCGGGAGTTGATCAGACCGGGGGAATCCGGAGTGCGACATGCCTGCGGCGGCGAACACCCGGGTCTCGACGAGGTCGGCGAACGCGTGACCTGCGACCCGCTCCGCGATGACCGCGAGCACGACATACCCGCTGTTGCAGTAGGAGAAGCGCTCCCCCGCCTGGAACTTCGCGGGATGACCGTCCAGGAGGGGGAGGTAGGCCGCGGTCGAGTCGAGGTCCTGGACGGGAATCGGCAGGGGTGCCAGGGCATCGATCTCCTCATCGAGGTAATCGCCGATTCCGGACGTGTGGGTGAGGAGATGGTCCACCGTCACGTCCGCGGCGATGAGAGGAAGGTCGGCCCCGAGGATGTCGCGCACGGGCGTCTTCAGCGACAGTGCGCGATCTCCGATGAGCGAGAGGATCAGGGTCGCCGTGAACGTCTTCGTGCCACTGGCCAATCCGAATCGTGTGGCGACGGTGTTCGGCGCCTGCGCGGCACGGTCGGCCATACCACCGGCCTGCGCGCCGAGCACGGCGTCCGCGCGCCGCACGCTGAGCACGCCGGGGTAGTCACCGAGCGACAGAGCCCGGATGCTCATCGCGCCCCGCGCCGCCTCAGGCGCTCTTGCGCTTCTCGCGCAGGACGAACGTCGGCGCGGCGCGCTCCTCGACGGCCGCTCGGGTCACGATGACCTTGTCGACATCCTCGCTGGACGGGATCTCGAACATGATCGGTCCGAGGACGTCCTCGAGGATGGCGCGCAGCCCGCGGGCACCGGTCTTGCGCTCCACGGCAAGGTCGGCGATCGCCTCGAGGGCCTCGGTGTCGAACTCCAGTGACACCCCGTCCAGCTCGAACATGCGCTGGTACTGCTTCACCAGGGCGTTCTTGGGCTCGGTGAGGATCTCCATGAGGGCGGCCTGGTCGAGCGGGTTGACCGATGCGACGACCGGGAGACGGCCGATGAACTCGGGAATCAGTCCGAACTTGTGGAGGTCTTCGGGGCGTACCTCGCTGAAGAGGTTCAGGTCCTGTCCCTTGCTGTGCAGCGGGGCTCCGAATCCCACGCCGTGCTTGCCGACGCGCGAGGAGATGATGTCCTCGAGTCCGGCGAAGGCGCCGGCGACGATGAACAGCACGTTGGTGGTGTCGATCTGGATGAACTCCTGGTGCGGGTGCTTGCGCCCGCCCTGCGGCGGCACCGAAGCCACGGTGCCCTCGAGGATCTTCAGCAGCGCCTGCTGCACACCCTCGCCCGAGACATCGCGGGTGATCGAGGGGTTCTCCGCCTTGCGGGCGATCTTGTCGACCTCATCGATGTAGATGATGCCGGTCTCGGCGCGCTTGGTGTCGAAGTCGGCCGCCTGCAGGAGCTTCAGCAGGATGTTCTCGACGTCTTCGCCGACGTAGCCGGCCTCGGTGAGCGCGGTGGCGTCCGCGACGGCGAAGGGCACGTTCAGGCGCTTGGCCAGGGTCTGGGCGAGGTAGGTCTTGCCGCACCCGGTCGGCCCCAGGAGCAGGATGTTGCTCTTGGCGATCTCCACCTCGTCGGCGCGCTGCTCGGCGGGCTGGAGAGTGCCCTGCGCGCGCACGCGCTTGTAGTGGTTGTAGACGGCGACCGACAGCGCGCGCTTGGCGTCTTCCTGACCGACGACGTATTCCTCGAGGAAGGAGAAGATCTCACGGGGCTTCGGGAGGTCGAATTCGGAGACGACTCCGGTGGACGACTCGGCCATCCGCTCTTCGATGATCTCGTTGCACAGCTCGACGCACTCGTCGCAGATGTACACCCCGGGACCGGCGATCAGCTGTTGCACCTGCTTCTGGCTCTTTCCGCAGAAAGAGCACTTGAACAGGTCGGCGCTTTCACCGATGCGTGCCATTGCGGCTCCTCTTCGTCGCCTCGGGGTAGCCTTCCCCGTCGTCTCCGTCGAGCCTAACCGCTGCCGGGGACATGCGCGGGGATTGAGTCGGCCTCAACGCGATGACGCCCCCGTCGCCGGAGCGCGGGGGCGTCATCGAAGGGTGTCTCAGCGAGTCAGCGCGGGTGTGCCGGCCGTCCGCTTGCGCGTGGTGAGTACCTGGTCGACCAGACCGTAGGCCACCGCATCCTCGGCCGAGAGGATCTTGTCGCGGTCGATGTCCTTGTTCACCTCGTCGACGGACTTGTTCGAATGCGCGGCGAGCGTCTGCTCGAGCCAGGTGCGCATCCGCATGATCTCCGCCGCCTGGATCTCGATGTCCGACGCCTGGCCGTGACCGGCCTCGCCCATCGCAGGCTGGTGGATGAGGATCCGGGCGTTGGGCAGCGCCAGGCGCTTGCCCGGTGCACCCGCCGCGAGCAGGACGGCGGCGGCGGAGGCCGCCTGACCGAGCACGACGGTCTGGATCTGCGGCGAGACGTACTGCATCGTGTCGTAGATCGCCGTCATCGCGGTGAACGAGCCGCCGGGCGAGTTGATGTACATGACGATGTCGCGGTCGGGGTCCTGGCTCTCGAGCACGAGGAGCTGGGCCATGACGTCGTCGGCCGACGCGTCGTCGACCTGGACACCGAGGAAGATCACACGATCCTCGAACAGCTTGTTGTACGGGTCCTGACGCTTGTAGCCGTACGCCGTGCGCTCCTCGAACTGGGGCAGGACGTAGCGGCTGCCGGGCATCTGAAGGCCCTGCGGCGCCGACGGGACGCCTCCGAAGGTGGGGGTCTGCATTCCTTCTTCTCTCTCTTTCGCCTTCGAGCTCAGCTGTCGGTGGCGGTTCCGCCGCCGCCGACGACGTCGGTTGCGGACTCGCGGATGTGGTCGACGAAGCCGTACTCCAGAGCCTCTTCGGCACCGAACCAGCGGTCGCGGTCACCGTCGGCGTTGATCTGCTCGACCGTCTTCCCGGTCTGCTTGGCGGTGATCTCGGCCAGGCGCTTCTTCATGTCGAGGATGAGCTGCGCCTGCGTCTGGATGTCGCTCGCCGTGCCACCGAAGCCGCCGTGCGGCTGGTGCAGGAGAACGCGGGCGTTGGGCGTGATGTAGCGCTTGCCCTTCGTCCCCGCGGTGAGGAGCAGCTGCCCCATCGAGGCGGCCATGCCGATGCCGACCGTGACGATGTCGTTCGGCACGAACTGCATGGTGTCGTAGATCGCCATGCCGGCCGTGATCGAGCCGCCGGGCGAGTTGATGTAGAGGTAGATGTCCTTCTCGGAGTCCTCCGCGGCGAGAAGCAGGATCTTGGCGCAGATCTCGTTGGCGTTCTCGTCACGCACCTCCGAGCCCAGCCAGATGATGCGGTCCTTGAGCAGCCTGTCGAAGACGCTGGTCGCGACAAGTGGTTCGGCCATGTGTACTCCTGATTCCGTGGTCGTGTCCTCGAATCTACCGGCGCGCGATCGGCGCCCCGCCCGTGTTCGCCGTCGGCAGATCGCGCGCGTCGCACCGGCAGGCGCGCCCGTGAGGCGGAGACGAGAGAGGGACGGATGCCGCGGCATCCGTCCCTCTCTCGTGCGTCGGCGTGTGCGCTTACTCGGCTGCGTCGGCCTTCTTCGCGCGGCTCTTGCGAGCGGGCTTCTTCGGCGCCTCGACCTCTTCGGCCGCGACCTCCTCGTCGGCGTCGGCGGCAGCGTCGGCGATCTCCTCGGCCTCGTCGACGACCTCGTCCTCAGCGGCCTCTTCGTCATCGGTCGCGACGAAGCCGGTTAGGTCCACCGTCTTGCCGTTGGTGTCGACGACCGTGACCTTGCCGAGCGCGACCGCGAGGGCCTTGTTGCGGGCGACTTCACCGACCATGGCCGGGAGCTGGTTGCCCTGCTGGAGGGCGTTGACGAAGTCCTGGGGCGACATGCCGTACTGCGCGGAGGACTGGATGAGGTACTGGGTGAGCTCGTCCTGCGAGACCTGCACCTCGTACTTCTCGACGATGGCATCCAGCAGCATCTGGGTGCGGAACTGCTTCTCACTGGCCTCGGTGACCTCGGCGCGGTGCACGTCGTCCTCCAGGCGGCCCTCGCCCTCGAGGTGATTGTGCACCTCGTCCTCGATGAGCTGCGCGGGGACGGGGATCTCGGCGCCTTCGAGCAGGGTCTCGATGAGCTTGTCGCGCGCCGACGAGCCCTGGGTGAACACGGACTGCTCGCCGGCCCGCTCGCGCAGGCTGTCGCGAAGCTCGGCGATGGTGTCGAACTCCGACGCCATCTGGGCGAAGTCGTCGTCGGCCTCGGGGAGCTCGCGCTCCTTGACGGCCTTGACGGTCACGGCGACCTCGGCTTCCTGGCCGGCGTTGTCACCACCGATCAGGGTGGAGCGGAACGTCGTCTCCTCCCCCGCGGTGAGCGATTCGACGGCCTCGTCGATGCCCTCGAGAAGCTCGCCCGAGCCGACCTCGTAGGAGACGCCGTCCGCTCGGTCGACCTCGGTGCCGTCGATGGTGGCGACGAGGTCGAGCTCGACGAAGTCGCCGGTCTCGGCGGGACGGTCCACCGTCACCAGGGTGCCGAAGCGTGAGCGGAGCTTGTCGAGCTCGGCGTCCACGGCGGCCTCGTCCACCTCGACCGCGTCGACCTCGATGGTCGTGCCCTCGAAGGCCGGAAGGTCGAACTCGGGCCGCACGTCGACCTCGACGTCCACCAGCAGGTCGCCGCTGAAGTCCTTGGCGTCGGGCCACTCCACGACGTCGGCGCTGGGGCGTCCCATCACACGGATCTCGTTGGCGGTGACGGCCTCGCGGTAGAACGTGTCGAGGCCTTCGCTGACGGCGTGCTCGAGCACCGCCGTGCGGCCCACGCGCTGGTCGATGATCGGCGGGGGCACCTTGCCCTTGCGGAACCCGGGGATCTGCACGTCCTGGGCGATGTGCTCGTAGGCGTGGGTGATGCTGGGCTTCAGCTCTTCCGGGCTGACCGCGATGCGGAGCTTCACGCGAGTCGGGCTCAGCTTCTCGACGGTGGTGGTGACCATGCCTTGTGTCTCTCCTCGTCTGCCACCGCACGCGGACGCGTGGGCGTAGGTCTTCGTGATGGGGGCCGATGGTCGGGGCGACAGGATTTGAACCTGCGGCCTCCCGCTCCCAAAGCGGGCGCTCTACCAAGCTGAGCTACGCCCCGGGCGGGTGCGCACGCACGCGTGCGCCGATCGGGCCTGTAGCAGTCTAGCCGACACTCCCGGGAGCCTCATCGACGGGCGGTGCCTCGCGCGTCCCTTAGACTGGTCGAGCCGCGGATCTTTCCGCCGCGGGGATGTAGCTCAATGGTAGAGCCTCAGTCTTCCAAACTGATGGTGCGGGTTCGATTCCCGTCATCCCCTCCATGGCCCTCAGCGGCCGCTCTCTCCGATCGACTCGGCAGCCCGGTGGGTCGCCAGGTGCTGGAGATAGATCGCCGCGTTCCGCCGGATCCCGTCGCGCTCCTCCTCGGTGAGGGGTCGGCGCACCTTGGCGGGTACGCCGGCCACGAGCGACCCGGGCGGCACCACCGTGCCCTGGAGCACGACGGCGCCGGCGGCGACGAGGCATCCCTCGCCGATCTGCGCTCCCGAGAGCACCACGCTCCCCATCCCGATGAGGGAGCCGTCGCCGATCGAGCAGCCGTGGACGACCGCGTTGTGACCGACCGACACGTTCGCGCCGAGGACGACCGGGTGACCGGCGTCGACGTGCACCGAGACGTTGTCCTGCAGATTGCTCCCCGCGCCGATGGTGATGGAGGCGCTGTCACCGCGCACCACGGCGTTGTACCAGACGCTCGCACCCTCCCCCAGCGCCACATCGCCGATCAGTCGCGCGCCCGCGGCGACGAAAGACGAATCGGGCACGGAGGGGCGCCGGTCGCCGAGGGCGAGGACGGATGCCGCGGGGTCGATGCTCATGCCTGGGAGCTTAGACGTCTCCCCCTCGCCTCACCGTGCGGCCAGGGCTTCGCGGAGGGCGGCTTCGTACCAGGGCGCGAGGGTGTCGGCGAAGGTGACCGTCAGGTGGTCCTGGTCGCGGTAGATATTGGCTCCGCCCACGACGGGCGTGCACACCTCCTCGTCGCAGAACACGTCGGTGAAGTCCAGCAGGGTGACCCCGGCCATGCCCTCCGCCGCTTCGCGGATCGGATCGTCGGCGACGAGCACCTCGGTGCGCGCACCGTCGCACTCGGCGGCGTCGCGCGTACGCAGACACTTGTTGGGGTCCGTCTCCCACACCGGGTTGTCCACCACGGTGACGACGGGCGTGCCGCGGTCGATCATCTCGCTCCACGCCTCCCGGTAGCCCGCGACCGCCGCCTCCTGAGAAGAGTCGAATCCGGCCGACGCATAGGGCGTGGTCGCAAGGGCGGAGGTGAAGACCACGTCGATCTCGCGGTCGGCGAGGGCCGAGGTGACGCCCTCTCGCCAGTCCGTGCAGGCCGCGCCGAAGGCGCCCGGCGTCGACAGCGGCGTGGTGTTCCAGGGGCACGCGCCCTTGAAGAACGTCGTCAGATGCCATCCGTTTCGCTCCGCCATCCGCTGGAAGGTCGGAAGCAGCTGGTAGGCGTGACTGTCGCCGATGAGCGCCACCCTGGGCGCGTCGTCGTCGTCGGAGCCGAACTCGCACGAGACCGGGCGCGAATCGTTCAACTGCACGAAGCACTGATCGTCCGATGGCCGGTCGGCCCCCGCGAAGCCCGGCGCGGGCAGGATCGTCTCGGATGGTGCCGAGTCCTCGCAGGCCGGATCCAGCACCGACGCCGCCCCGAAGCAGTCCGGGGGGTTCTCCCGCAGCTCGGCCAGCGCCCGCACCCCGGCGTTGTACGCGGGCGCGTTCACCGCCCAGGCGGCCCCTGCCGTGCCCGCCACGAGCAGCATCGCCGCCAGCGCCGCCCAGAGGGTGACCCGGGGCGGACGGGAGGTGAGCACCTTCCAGCTGCGGAAGGGATCCTCCACGAACCTCTTCGTCAGCCACGCCAGCACGAAACACAGGGCGAGGAGGGCGACGCGGTGGTAGATCGTCAGCCCCCAGAACGGCACGGACGGGGCGATGATGATCAGCGGCCAGTGCCAGAGATACAGGGAGTACGAGATCCCTCCCACGAACTGCGCGGGGCGAAGCGACAGCACGCGGGTCGGGTACCACCAGCGGTCGGTGTTCGACGCCGCGATGATCAGGCCGGCGCCGAGGGTCGGCACGAGGGCGGCGTACCCGGGGAAGGGTGTCTGGCCGTCGTAGGCGAACGTCGCCCAGACCAGGGCGATGATCCCCGTCCAGCCCGCGACGAAGCTCGCCGCCGCCGAGCGCAGACGCAGCAGCGGCACGAGCGCGATGAGGGCACCGACACCGAACTGCCACATCCGCCCGAAAGTCACGAAGTACGCGGGCGCAGGATCGGTGATGGTGAAGATGACGCAGAAGACGAAGGATGCTGCAGAGACGACCGCCAGCAGGGCGATCACGCTCCGGCGGACGGCCCCCTGCGCCCACTTCACGGCGGCCCACGCGGCGAGGAGCATCAGGAGCGGCCAGATCACGTAGAACTGCTCCTCGAGCGAGAGCGACCAGTAGTGCTGGACCGTCGTGGGGTCGCCGCCGTTGTTGAGGTAGTCCGCGGACGTGATGGCGAGGTACCAGTTCTCGACGTAGAAGGTCGACGCGAGGATCTCGCGCACCTCGTTCGGCAGCGCCGAGGTCGGGGTCAGGTACGGCGTCATCGCGACCAGTGCGCAGAAGAGCAGCACGAGAAGGGATGCCGGCAGCAGCCGCCGTGCTCGTCTCGCCCAGAACTGGCCGAGGCGCACGGTGCCGGTCGCGGTGAGCTCCCTCATGAGGTGCGAGGTGATGAGGAAGCCCGAGATGACGAAGAAGATGTCCACGCCGATGTAACCACCGGGGAACCGCCCCGGCCAGAAGTGGTACAGGACCACGCACAGCACGGCGATGGCGCGGAGCCCCTGCACGTGCGGGAGGAACCGGGCGGGCTCGGCGTGCTCGGGCGAGCGCTGATCTCGACGGCTGCGTCGGCCGTCGGCGTCACCGGGCAGGCGCGGCTCGAGCGCGGGATCAGCGGATGGCACGGTAAGACGGTAACCCCTGGCGATGACCACCTCGCTCAGCGACCTGCCAGTGAGGCGGGTTAGCGGAGCCTTCTCTTGCTTGCGGAATAGGGGGCGCGCACTAGCGTTGGATCCACTGGGCCGCCGCGTGGCGGTTCGAAGGGAGCCGACAGAATGACCGACATTCAGACCACCCCCGCCACCGCCGCCGATCCCACGGTCGCCGCCGGCTCGGCGCAGTTCCTCGCTCCGGTCGTGCGGGGACTGCAGGCTCTGGCCGTGAACGGCAAGCAGGCGCACTGGAATGTGCGGGGCGCGAACTTCATCGCCATCCACGAACTCCTCGACCAGATCGTGGACCACGCTCGACAGGCAGCGGATGACGCTGCCGAGCGGATCGTCGCGCTCGGGCTTCCGATCGACGCCCGCACCTCGACCATCGCCGAGAAGGTCGCCCCCACCGCGGTGCCCGCCGGATTCACTCCGTGGCAGGACATCGTCCGCGACATGATCGCGGACATGGACGCCGTGATCGTCGACGTCAAGGCCGCGATCGAGGGACTCGACGAGGTCGACCTCACCAGCCAGGATGTGGCCCTGGCCATCATGCAGACGCTGGAGAAGGACCGTTGGTTCCTCTTCGCCCACCTCGCTGAGTAACGCGACCGCGTTGCGACAGGCCCCGATTCCCCGTGAGGGAGGTCGGGGCCTTCGTCATCCGGGAGTCTCTCCCCGATGTGCTCAGCTCAGATGCGTGAGACGCCCCGCGAGCATGGTGGCGCCGACCGTCATCCCCCGAAGCTCGCTCTCCGAGGCGACCAGCGGATCGGCCTCGCACAGCACCAGATCGGCCGGGGCACCGGGACGGATGGTGGCGGGGTCGGTGGACCCCCCGCGGGTGGACGCTGCCAGTGCCGTCGCGGCATCCAGGGCCTGCTCCGGACGCCAGGCGGGACGGCCGTCGCGCGTGCGGTGCACCGCCGCGGCCATCCCCGCCCACGGGTCCAACGGCGAGACCGGGGCGTCCGAGCCGAACAGGAGTGTCGCCCCGGCGTCGGCGAGAGCGCGGAGCGGATAGGGAGTGGCCGTCTGGGCTGCCCAGACCTCATCGGTGAGGTCGCGATCGTCCACCGCATGCTCCGGCTGAACGCTCGCTCCGACACCGAGACGCGCGAACCGGGGGATGTCCGACGCGCTGACGAGCTGCGCGTGCTCGATCGTGCCGGTGGCGCCGGTCACGGCGAACGCGTCCAGCGCGTGGGAGTTGGCGACATCCCCGATCGCGTGGATGGCGCACGACAAACCGGCAGCCGTGGCACGCGTCATCACCTCCACAAGGGCTTCGGGTGCGACCGTGAGCATCCCCCGATCACCGTCGGAACCCGCGTAGGGATGGGAGCAGGCGGCCGTGCGCGTACCGAGCGATCCGTCGGTGATGACCTTCAGCGATCCGACGTGGACCAGGTCGGTTGCGTCTCGGAGCGGATCTCCCGTGCGAAGGGCCGCGGCGATGGCCCGGTCGAGGTGTTCGGGGTAGATGCCGAACGACACCCGCAGGGTGTCGAAGCCCCCCGCTACGCGGCGAGCCCACGCCTCCTCGTTCCACGCCATGTCCAGATCCACGAGGCCGACCACGCCGCGGGCGGCGGCGCGTCGCGCCATCGCGGCCACGAGGGCGTCGGCATGATCGGCGGGCACGTCGTTCAGACGTCTCGACACCTCGAACGCGGGCCCCTCCCTCAGGATGCCGCCGGCGTCGACCGGCATCGACTCCCGGCGGAGTGCGGCGGAGTTCAGCCACACGCTGTGGACGTCCGCGTTGATCAGGTAGGTGGGGACGTCGCCGGTGTGCTCGTCCAGGAGCGCCAGGCTCGGCGCGTCGCCCCACAGGGCGTCGCGGAACCCGACGCCCACGCGCCGACCGTCGGCGAGGACGGGCGACCCGGCCACCCGCCGGGCGGCCTCGACGGCGGTGGCCGCCTCGAGAACCGACACCCGCTCCGCGGCCAGGGCCCACTGCGTCACATGCACGTGGTGGTCCCAGAGACCGGGGATGAGGAATCGTCCGTCGGCGTCCAGCACCGCTCCGTCCGCGGAGAGGACCCCCGTGGGGGCGATGTCGACGATGTCGCCGTCCAGGAGGAAGACGTCCACGAGGTCGTCACCATCGGCGACCGGAAGAAGCTCCCGTCCTGGACCGCGAACACGGGCGCCGCGGATCACGCCGACCCGTTCACCGACGTTCACGCGGTCGCCCCGGCTTCCGCCCGTGTCCGGAGGGCCCGCTCCATCTCCGCCGCGAGGGCGGGATTGCGGTGCGCCCCCTCTCCGCGCAATCCGTCGATCACCGTCTGCACCACATCGACGGGCTTGTTCTGGCTGAGCTTGCGCTTGGCCGCGACACGGGTCGGCGTGAGCCGGAACCCGACAGTGCCGCGCTCGAGCCGTTCGATGAAGGCCGCGTCGTTGGGGCGCTCCCACATCAGTCGGGGCTCGGGCATCCCTGCCTCGAAACGGGCGACGAGCCGGTCGAGGACCCGCAGGTTCTCGTCGGCGTCGAGGATCTCAGGGACCCCCGCGAGGTGGACGGCGGTGAAGTTCCAGGTCGGCACCGACGGGACATCGCCGTACCACCCCGGGGACACGTATCCGTGGGGACCCTGGATCACCACGAGGAGCTCGCGCTCGCCCAGACCATGGATCAGGTCGTCCGGCTTGCCGACGTGGCCGACGATGGTGAGGTCGTCGTGGTCCTCATCGAGCAGGACGACGTAGTGCGAGGCAACCAGACCCTCGTCGGTGTGACTGACGAGGGTCGCCCAGGGGTTGAGATCGACGAGGCGACGCAGCTCCGCGACATCCGTCATCGCGAAGCTCGGATTCTGACGCATGCCTCCAGCCTAGGAGCCGCTCACGCCTGGCAGGACGGGCACCAGTAGAGCTTGCGCCCGGCCGCTTCCTCCATGACGACGGACGTGCCGCAGACGCGACACGGCAGGCCGGCGCGACCGTACACCCAGTGACGATGCTCGCGACGGGCCATCGCGCTCCGCCTCTCCTTCGCCGTGAGGCCGTCGCGCGTCATCATCTGGCCCGTCTCGACGCCGATGAGGAGGAGTCGCGACCAGTCCCGCCAGATCTCCCGCACCGTCTCCTCGGAAACCTCCCGGCCGGGCGTGTGCGGGTTGAGTCTCGCGCGGAACAGCAGCTCCGCGCGATAGACGTTGCCGATCCCGCTGACCACGCTCTGGTCCATCAGGAGAAGGCCGATGGGTGTGACGGTGCGCCGCACACGCGCGACGAAGCGCTCCTCGCCGTCTCGGGCATCGTCGACGAGCGGGTCGGGTCCGAGCTTCGCCAGCGACTGCGCCACCTCATCAGGGGTCTGGATCACGCAGGCGGTCGGTCCGCGGAGGTCGGCGCAGGTGCGTTCGGTCAAGAGCCTCAGCCTCACCTGACCGCGCACCGGCGGGGGCCACTGGCTCAGGTCGTCGGTTTCGTTGATGTCGGTGGTCTGCTCCGACATCCGCACCCTGCCTCGGGCCCGTCGTGGTGCCCCGATCGATGTCAGGGAGTTCTCGCCCGCGGCGTCGAGGATCGCCTCCTCGGGCGTCCCTCGCTGATTGGTCTGCCCCATGCGCCCGTTCGACGCGGCGATCGTCGGATCGGAGACGATCTCACCGGAGAAGTCCCACGCGCCGTAGAGACCGAGATGCACGCGCAACCACAGGTCACCGTCGAAGGCGAGGAACATCTGCTTCCCGACGGCGCGCGATTCGATCGCTTCACGCCCGTCGATCAGCGCGGCACCCTCGGCGAAGCGGCCCTGGGGGCTCGATGCCGACACCGGCCGTCCGACGAAGTTCTGCGCGATCTGTCGGGCGATGCGATGGACGGAATGGCCCTCGGGCACCGGTGTCAGCCGGCCTCGGGGTCGAACGAACTCGTCTCGTCCGCGAGCACGTCGGCCCGCGCACCGCCGGCCTCCGCTGTCTCGGAGGCGCGGGGGTCGGGGGCCAGGCTCCCGTCGCGCTCGAACGCCGCGATCTGGGCGATGCGGCGTTCGTGACGCTCCTCGCGGGAGAACGGAGTGTCGATGAAGCGGTCGATGAACGCCGACGCCTCGTCGAACGTGTGCTGCCGCGCGCCGATCGCGATCACGTTGGCGTCGTTGTGCTCACGGGCGAGTTCCGCCGTCGCGATGCTCCAGACCAGTGCCGCACGGATGCCGTCGACCTTGTTCGCCGCGATCTGCTCGCCGTTGCCCGATCCCCCGAACACCACCCCCAGCGCCTCGAGTCCTGCCGCCTGGTCGCGGACGACGGCCTGGGCCGCACGGATGCAGAACGCGGGGTAGTCATCCAGGGCGTCGTACTCGATCGGACCGTGGTCGATGACCTGGTGACCCTGCGACGCGAGGTGGTGCTGCAGCTGCGTGGAGAACTCGAGACCGGCGTGATCGGTGGCGATGTGGATGCGCATGGCCTTCATCCTAGGGAGGCGGGATCGGGCGTCGGGATCCGACGGGGAGGGCGACGCAGGGTCAGGGTGCGATGCCCGACGCCGCCGGTTTGAAACCGGCACGCACGTTCTCGCAGCATCCCGGTCGACAGACGTCGAACCAGGGTCCGAGGCCGGTGCGATGGGGTCGCTCGGCCGCGGGAGTGCCCTTGAGTCGCTCCTCGATGAGGTCGACCAGGCCTCGCACGTAGGCCGGGTCGATGCCCGGCGTCTGCGTCCGCACCGCGCGGAGCCCGGCCTCCTCCGCGGCTTCCATGGCTTCGGTGTCGAGGTCCCACATGACCTCCATATGGTCGCTGACGAACCCGAGAGGCACGATCACCACGGCCTTCGCCCCCGCCTCGGGGAGCCCCTCGATGACGTCGACGACGTCCGGTTCCAACCAGGGCTGGCTCGGCGGACCCGACCGGGACTGATACACGAGCTGCCAGGGCACGTCGGCTGCCGCCGGGATCTCGGAGGCGATGTCGGCCATCACGACCTCGGCGACTGCGAGATGCTGCGCTTCGTAAGCGCCGCCGGGGCCGAACTCGCGATCGCGTGGACCCGAGCGCTCGGCGTCGGCTGTCGGGATGCTGTGCGTGGAGAACAGCACGTGGATCCGCGAGGGCTCGATCCCGTCCTCGATCAGGTCGGCGATCGCGCCGTGGACCCCGTCGACGAACGGCCGGACGAACCCCGGGTGGTCGAAGAACTGGCGCACCTTGTCGATCGTGACGGTGTCACCCAGGCCCGTCTCGGTCAGCGCCCGGGCGAAATCCTCCCGGTACTGTCGGCAGCTCGAGAAGGAGCTGTACGCGCTGGTGGCCAGTCCCAGGAGGGTCGTGTGCCCGGCGTCTGCCGCCTGGCGGACCGCCTCGTCGAGGTAGGGTGCCCAGTTCCGGTTTCCCCAGTACACGGGAAGCTCGATGCCGCGGGAGGCGAGCTCCGCTTCGAGAGCTGCCTTCAACGCGCGGTTCTGCGCATTGATGGGGCTCATGCCCCCGAAGTGGCGGTAATGGTGGGCGACCTCCTCGAGACGCTCGTCGGGGATCCCTCGACCGCGCGTGACGTTTCGGAGGAAGGGGATGACATCGTCTTGACCTTCGGGCCCGCCGAAGCCGGCCAGCAGCACGGCGTCGTAGGCCACGGGCGTCTCGATGTGGGGCGATCCCGAGGCGGCGGCCGGGGAGGCGAACAGAACCGTGGGGGTGTCGGACCTGGTGTCCTGGGGGGTGAGATCAGTCACCCTGCCATCCTCGCATCGCGCGAGCGCACTGGCGCCGGGCGTAGGCTGGTGCAGTTGTCAGCGGTGCCGGTGCCACAGGGCCACGCCGCTTCGTCTACCCCCACAACCCCGGGAGAACAGCCGTGCCAGGAGAGAACCTCACCCGCCTCGAGGCGCAGGAGCGTCGTGCCGTCGTCGACACCGACTCCTACGAGGTCGATCTCGACCTCACCCGGGGTGCGGAGATCTTCGGTTCGCGGACGGTCGTCCGCTTCCGCGCACAGGCCGGGGGCTCGACCTTCATCGACCTGATCGCGCGGGACGTTCGCGAGATCACCCTGAACGGTCGCTCGATCGACCCCGCCACGGCCTTCGCCGACTCCCGCATCGCGCTGGCGGACCTCGCCGAGGAGAACGAGCTGGTGATCGACGCCGATTGCCTGTACACCAACACCGGCGAAGGACTGCACCGGTTCGTCGATCCCGTCGACGGCGAGGTCTACCTGTACTCGCAGTTCGAGGTCCCCGATTCCCGTCGCATGTTCGCGGTGTTCGAGCAGCCCGACCTCAAGGCGACGTTCCGATTCACGGTGACCGCTCCGGAAGCGTGGGAGGTCGTCTCCAACTCCCCCACGCCCGAGCCGGCTCGTCACGGTGACGGCACGGCGACCTGGCGGTTCGACCCGACGCCGCGGATCTCGTCCTACATCACTGCGCTCATCGCCGGACCCTACGAGAAGACCTTCTCCGAGCTGACCAGCGCGTCGGGTCGGGTCATCCCCCTCGGTGTCTATGCCCGCAAGAGCCTGTGGAACCACCTCGATGCCGACTACGTCTTCGACAAGACGCGTCAGGGGTTCGCGTACTTCGAGGAGAAGTTCGACTACCCCTACCCCTTCGCCAAGTACGACCAGCTCTTCGTTCCCGAGTTCAACGCCGGTGCCATGGAGAACGCCGGCGCGGTGACGTTCACCGAGACCTATGTGTTCCGCAGCAAGGTGACCGACGCCGTGCGGGAGCGCCGCGTGGTCACCATCCTCCACGAGCTCGCCCACATGTGGTTCGGCGATCTCGTCACGATGAAATGGTGGAACGACCTCTGGCTGAACGAGTCGTTCGCCGAATGGGCGTCCACCATCGCCACGGCCGAGGCGACGGAGTGGACCGAGGCCTGGACGACCTTCAACGCCATGGAGAAGACCTGGGCCTACCGGCAGGATCAGCTCCCCTCCACCCACCCCGTGGTCGCCGAGATCAACGACCTCGAGGACGTCCAGGTCAACTTCGACGGCATCACCTACGCCAAGGGCGGGTCGGTCCTCAAGCAGCTCGCCGCGTGGGTCGGGATCGAGGCGTTCTTCGCCGGCGTCGCGGCGTACTTCAAGAAGCACGAATGGTCCAACACCGAGCTGTCGGACCTTCTGACCGAGCTCGAGGCGACGAGTGGTCGCGAGTTGACCACCTGGTCGAAGAAGTGGCTCGAGACCGCGGGAGTGAACACCCTCTCCCCCGTCATCGACGAATCCCCCGACGGTACGATCCGTCGCTTCGCGATCATCCAGACCGCCCCGGCGGACTACCCGACGATCCGGCCCCACCGTCTGGGCGTCGGCTTCTACACCCTCCAGGGGGACGCTCTGGTCCGCACGCACGCGGTGGAGCTGGACGTCGACGGCGACCGCACCGAGGTGCCGGAGTTGGCCGGTCTCGCGCGGCCCGACCTGGTGCTGCTCAACGACGCAGACCTCGCCTACGCGAAGATCCGTTTGGACGAGCGGTCGCTGCAGACCGCGATCGATCACCTTTCGAAGATCTCCGACCCCCTGGCACGCTCGCTGGTATGGGGGGCTGCGTGGGATCAGACCCGGGATGCCGAGGCCTCGGCCACGGACTACGTCGATCTCGTGCTGCGCAACATCGCCTCCGAGACCGAGTCGACGACGGTGCGCACGACGCTCGCCCAGCTGCTGCTCGCGGCGAACTCGTACGTCGCGCCCGAGAAGCGCGACGACACGCGTCGCCGGGTCGCGGGACACCTCTGGGCCCTGGCACAGAACGCCGCTCCCGGCAGCGACAGCCAGCTGCAGTTCGTCACCGCATTCGCCGCCGCGGCGTGCACCGACGAGCAATGGGCGGCGGTGAAGAGCCTCCGCGACGGCGATGTCGTCCTGAAGGGGCTGGCCGTCGACACCGACCTGTCGTGGCAGCTGCTCGTCTCGCTGGCCGCCGGTGGGGTGGCGTCGATCGGCGACATCGAAACGGCCCTGGCAGCGGACAACACCGCCAAGGGCGGCGAGTTCGCCGCCCAGGCCCGCGCCGCCCTGCCCTTCCCCGAGGCCAAGCGGGCCGCCTGGGCGTCGCTGGTCGACCGTGACGACCTTCCCAACACCGTCGTGCGGTCCGCGTCCCTGGGATTCGTCAACCCCGCCGGGCGCGACCTGCTCGCCGACTACGTGCAGCCGTACTTTGACATGCTGCTTCCGGTCTGGGAGTCGCGCACGTACAAGATCGCGGAGTACCTCATCTCGGGCCTCTACCCGGCGCCGCTCGCGGACGTCGCACTCCGTGACGCCACGCGTGCCTGGCTCGCCGATCACGCGGATGCCCCGGCCGCCCTGCGCCGCATGGTGCAGGAGAATCTGGCCGGTGTCGAACGGGCACTGGCCGTCCAGGCGCGCGACGCGCAGTAGGCGGCATCCCTCCGACGCGGCCCCCAGGAGATCCTGGGGGCCGCGTCGTTAGGATCTGGGACGATGACTCTCCCCGTTTCCACTGCGACCGAACCGCCCGCCGAGGAGCCCCCCGCTCTCCCCGCCCCCTGGGACGCGATCGTCCCCGTCCTTCAGGACGTCGGGTGGCGGGCGTTGCAGGTCGCGATCATCGTCATAGCCGCCCTGCTGATCGCGATCATCCTCCGTGCCGTCATCCGCAGGGTCGTCGACCGCATCGTCTCCGGTGCCAAGAACCGCGCCCGCGTCGATGACACGCAGGCGCTGGAGCGCTCCCCTGTCGCGCAGGTGCGCGTCGTGCAACGGACCCGCACGCTGGGTTCGATCCTGCAGAACATCGTCGGGGTGACGATCATCGTCGTGGCGCTGCTGCTCATCGTCTCGGTGATCAACCCGAACATCCTCGGTTCGCTCACCCTCCTCACCGCGGCCATCGGCGCCGGCCTCGGCTTCGGCGCGCAGAACATCGTGAAGGACGTGCTCAACGGCATCTTCATCGTCGCGGAGGATCAGGTGGGGATCGGCGACGTCGTCGATCTCGGACTCGCGACCGGCATGGTGGAGTACGTCAGTGTGCGCGTCACGCACGTGCGAGACGTGAACGGGACCCTGTGGTACGTCCGCAACGGCGAGATCACCCGCATCGGGAACCTGTCGCAGGGATGGTCGCGGATTATCGTGGACGTCGGGGTTCCCGTCGACTCCGACATCGACGAAGTGGAGCACGCGCTGCAGGATGCCGCGGCGGGACTGGCGAAAGATCCGAAGTGGCGCTCGCGGATCGTCGACCGACCGGAGGTCTGGGGCTTGGAGGCCGTGACCGGAGAGACGCTGGTGCTGCGCGTCGTGATCCGCACACGGGCGCACTCCAAGGACGACGTCGCCAAGGAGTTGCGGGTGCGCCTGAAGCGCGCGACGGACGATCTCGATCTGGGCGTCACCACCATCTCCTCCGTGCGGCTCGAGGGGCACGACGGAGCGCATCGGGTGCGCGGCGCGAATCCGCCCAAGACCAAGCCCACCCCCGTGCCGATCGCCACAGAGCGGCCGGTGTGGCGCCCGAAGCTGCGGCCGAAGCGTTCCAGGGACACTCCCCCCGCCACGGGGAACACGCCTCCTGCGGGCAACGCCGCACCGCCCGAAGCGGACGCGTAGATTGGACGACGGCGTCGCAGGCGCGACGAGGAAAGGAGCGACCCGGTGACGGATGCCGACGCATCGCCGCGATCGTTCTACGACGAAGTGGGCGGTCACGCCACCTTCGTGCGTCTCGTCGATGTCTTCTACCGCGAGGTGGCCGCTGACGAGGTGCTCCGTCCGATGTACCCCGAGGAGGATCTCGGGCCCGCCAAAGACCGTCTGACCCTCTTCCTCGAGCAGTACTGGGGAGGCCCGACGACCTACAGCTTGGAGCGCGGACACCCTCGTCTCCGAATGCGCCACGCGCCCTTCCACGTGAACCCCGACGCACGAGACCGCTGGCTGCGGCACATGCGGACGGCCGTGGACGAGCTCGGGCTGCCGCCTCTCCACGAGGAAACGCTCTGGGACTACCTCCACCGGGCCGCTTTCGCGATGGTGAACACCTTCGAGCCGACCCCGGGGACATGATGGCCGCGACGGAGATTTCCCACACCGATGTCCTCGTCATCGGCTGGGGCCTGGCAGGCCTCGTCGCCACGGTGGAGGCTGTCAGCGCCGGCAAGCGTGTCATCCTGCTCGACCAGGAGCCGCGCACCAACGTCGGAGGCCAGGCGTGGTGGTCCTTCGGCGGGTTGTTCCTCGTCGACTCTCCCGAGCAGCGTCGCATGAAGGTGCGCGACTCGCTGGCCCTGGCGCAGCAGGATTGGTGGGGCACGGCAGGCTTCGACCGGCCCGAAGATCTCTGGCCGCGGCGCTGGGCGGAGGGATACCTCGACTTCGCCGCCGGCGAGAAGCGCGCCTGGCTGCGCGGGAAGGGGATCTCCTTCTTCCCGGTCGTCGGATGGGCGGAACGAGGCGGGTACGGGGCCACCGGGCCCGGCAACTCCGTTCCGCGGTTCCACATCACCTGGGGCACGGGCCCCGGGGTCGTCGCCCCCTTCCTCCGTGACGTGGAGCACGCCGAATCGGCGGGCTCCGTGAGGATCCTGCCCCGACACCGGGTGACCGCCCTCACCCGCAACGACGGGACGATCACCGGCGCCGAGGGAGAGATCCTCGCGCCGTCCGGCGCGGCCCGCGGGCGCCCGAGTTCCCGCGAGGTGGTGGGCGAGTTCCGAATCTCGGCGGGCGCCACCGTGATCGCCTCCGGAGGGATCGGCGGGAATCCCGACCTCGTGCGCCAGGCATGGCCCGACCGGCTGGGAGCACCGCCGGCGACCATGCTCGCGGGAGTGCCCGCCTACGTCGACGGATCCATGATGCGGACGGCCGAGGACGCCGGCGCCCGTGTCATCAACGGCGACCGGATGTGGCATTACGTCGAAGGTCTGCACAACGTCGAGCCGGTGTGGCCCGGCCACGGGATCCGCATCCTGCCGGGCCCATCCTCGCTGTGGATGGATGCCCGCGGCACGCGTCTGCCGGTGCCGCTCTTCCCCGGCTTCGACACCCTCGGGACCCTTGCACACCTCCGCCGAACAGGGTTCGACCATTCGTGGTTCGTGCTGTCCTCTCGGATCGTCGAGAAGGAGTTCACCCTGTCGGGAAGCGAGCAGAACCCCGACCTCACGGGAAAGGACCTCCCGCTTCTCCTCCGCTCACGCCTGGGCAGGGGCGCCTCGGCTCCGGTGCAGGCGTTCCTCGATCGCGGACAGGACGTCGTGGTGCGCGACACCCTCGACGAGCTGATCGCGGGAATGCAAGCCCTCCCCGGTGGCGACGTGCTGGATGCCGCGCATGTGCGACGCGAGGTCGAAGCCCGCGACCGCGAGGTCGAGAACACCTTCACCAAGGACGCGCAGATCGCGCTCCTGCGTTCCGCGCGCGCGTTCCGCGGCGACCGGTTGATCCGCACCGCCGCCCCGCACCGCCTTCTCGACCCGAAGGCCGGGCCCCTGATCGCCGTACGGTTGGGGATCGTCACGAGGAAGACGCTCGGCGGGATCGAGACCGATCTCGACGGCCGTGCGCTCGACGACACGGGCGATGCGATCCCGGGCCTGTTCGCGGCAGGCGAGGCGAGCGGTTTCGGCGGCGGCGGTGTCCACGGCTATCGAGCGCTCGAGGGCACATTCCTGGGCGGATGCCTCTTCAGCGGCCGGGCCGCGGGGCGCGGCGCTGCTGCCGCGGTGTGACAGCGCCCTCGACGCTCCCCCGCGACGGCTCAGCCCGCGACGCGCCCGGTCGACCGAACGGGAGTCAGTCCCTCCCGGGGCGGGCGACGGACGAGCACATGCCCACGCTGGAGGCTCAGCCGGGTCCACGACGGCGCGCTGAAGACGCCCACCACCTCTTCGCCGCCGATGAACCCGAGCCCGAACGCGGCGAAGGCGACGCCGAGGGGCAGATCGGCGAGCTCGGGGGCAGGTGCACCCCAGACATCCGACCGGACCACCCGCACGACATCCTCACCGGCATCGGCCGGCAGCTTGTTCGCGACCGCCGCCATTCCCCACTGCGCGCGGGATGCCAGGTCCGCCGCCGCGAGCTGACCGCCGGGAACCCAGCCGCCCTGCGGCGGCGAGATCCCCGCCCACGCGGGTGCGAGCGCCGTCGCCGGCAGGGCGAGGGCCGCATCGTCGGAGGGAACGGATGTCAGACCGGTGGCGTCCACCACGAAGTCGCACTCGAGTTCGCGATCCGCCCGGACGGCACGCATCCCGAGGATCGTCGGGGTGCTGTCGAACAGCCCCCGGGGGGCCAGCACCGCCGCCCACATCGTCAGCGTCCCTGCCGCGGCGCGAAGTCGAACGGCGCCGTCACCGAGCCGCGCGGCGCGGCCGGCGAACGTGAGGGCGTCGGCGACGGCGTCGCGATCGGCGAGGAGAAGGCGCGCGGACATCCGATCTAAACTACCAACGATCGGGCGCCGTGCCCGGACAGGAGGAGCCGCGTGACCGATTCCCCGCACCCGGCTCCCCCGGACCGTGGGCGCAGCGATTCCGACCCCGTGGCGTCGATGCTCGCGGTTCTGGACCTGGAGGACTCCTCCGCGCGGACGACGGAGGACATCTTCACCGGCGTATCCCAGCGGATGCCGCTCGGTCGCGTCTACGGCGGTCAGGTGCTCGCCCAGTCGCTCGTCGCCGCCGAGCGCACCATCCCCGAGGGTCGAACGGTCCACTCGATGCACGGCTACTTCCTTCGGCCGGGTGATGCGGATCAGGGGATCACCTTCTCGGTGGACCGCATCCACGACGGTCGGTCGTTCGCTACGCGGCGCACTCAGGCCTTCCAGGGCGGTGTTCCGATCTTCTCCGCGATCGCGTCCTTCCAGGACGACGACCCGGGACTCGAGCATCAGGCCCTCCTCCCGGGCGACCTGCCCGAGCCCGAGGATCTGCCGGACATCGAGGAGCAGTTGACGGGACTGCACCCGATGTCCAAGCGGCTGTTCACCGACCGCCCCGTGGATGTGCGGCATGTGCCGTCGTCGATCTATCTGCGCGTGGAGGGTGAGCGCGTGCCTCGGCAGGCGGTGTGGCTGCGCACCCGACGCCGTCTGCCGGATGATGCGGCCCTCCATCGCGCCGTCCTCGCCTACCTCAGCGACCTGACGATCCAGGAGTCGATCCTCCGCGCGCACGGAGTCGCCTGGGCGACCCCCGGCCTGAAGGTCGCGAGCCTCGACCACGCGATGTGGTGGCATCGTCCGGCACGGGTGGACGAGTGGCTCGTCTACGTCCAGGAATCGCCCAGCGCGCGGGGCGGGAGGGGGCTGGCCCAGGGTCGGATCTTCACGCGAGACGGCGTCCTCGTCGCGAGTGTGGGGCAGGAGGTCATGGTGCGGGTCCCCGACGCGGCGGGATGACCCCGCCGGAGCCTCTCACCGGCGGTGCGTGTAGACCAGCGGCGGGCCGACATACGGTTCCCAGGCGCTCCGCTCCTCGGCGCTCAGGCGCAGCGGGGCGCCGGTGCGGGCGTCGACTTTGACGACGACCGTCGTGGCACGCGCATAGATCGTCTGCGTGCCGTCGGGTGCGGCGCTCTCCCTGGGGCTGCACACCTCGTAGCAGACCTCGATGCTCGATCCGCCCAGCCTGCCGAACCACATTTGGATGTCGAGGGGATGGCGCTGATACGGCACCGGCGCGAGGTACTCGATCTCCTGGCGCGCGATCAAGGTCAGAACGCCGCTGGAGATACCGGAGGACAGCACCGCCGTGTCCGGGGCGGTCTCTCCCGGGTCCGGGAGCCAGAACGCGCGAACGCGCGCCTCCTCGAGGAGCTTCAGCATCGCGGTGTTGTTGACGTGATTGAAGGCGTCGAGATCGCCCCAGCGAAGCGGGATCGGGATGTGCAGTCGCCGACCCGACGGAGTCGTCTCCGCAACGACGGGGTCAGTCACGGGTGAGCTTGCGGTAGGCCGAGCGATGGGGCGTCGCCGCGTCCGGGCCGAGCCGTTCGATCTTGTTCTGCTCGTACGCGTCGAAGTTGCCCTCGAACCAGTACCACCGGTCGGGGTGCTCGTCGGTGCCTTCGTACGCGAGGATGTGGGTCGCGATCCGGTCGAGGAACCACCGGTCGTGCGTGATGACCACGGCACACCCGGGGAACTCCAGAAGTGCGTTCTCCAGGGACTGCAGCGTTTCGACGTCGAGGTCGTTGGTCGGCTCGTCGAGGAGCAGCAGGTTGCCGCCCTCCTTCAGCGTCAGAGCCAGGTTCAGCCGGTTGCGCTCACCGCCGGAGAGCACACCCGCCTTCTTCTGCTGGTCGGGGCCCTTGAACCCGAACTTCGACACGTAGGCCCGGGACGGGATCTCGGTCTTGCCCACCGTGATGATGTCCAGGCCGTCGGAGACGACCTCCCACAGGGTCTTCTCCGGGTCGATGTTCGCGCGCGACTGGTCGACGTAGCTGATCTTCACCGTCTCGCCGATCTTCAGGTTGCCGCCGTCCAGCGGCTCCAGACCGACGATGGTCTTGAACAGCGTGGTCTTGCCGACGCCGTTCGGCCCGATGACGCCGACGATTCCGTTCGGGGGCAGGCTGAAGCTCAACCCGTCGATGAGGGAACGGTCTCCGAAGCGCTTCTGCAGGTTCTTGGCCTCGATGACGATGCCCCCGAGGCGCGGGCCGGGCGGAATCTGGATCTCCTCGAAGTCGAGCTTGCGGGTGCGATCGGCTTCCGCGGCCATCTCCTCGTAACGCGCCAGTCGGGCCTTGGACTTCGCCTGGCGGCCCTTGGCGTTGGAGCGGACCCACTCGAGCTCTTCCTTCAGGCGCTTGGCGAGTTTGGCGTCCTTCTTGCCCTGCACCTCCAGGCGCTCGCCCTTCTTCTCCAGGTAGGTGGAGTAGTTGCCCTCGTACCCGATCAGGCGACCGCGGTCGACCTCTGCGATCCATTCCGCGACATTGTCGAGGAAGTACCTGTCGTGGGTGATGGCGATCACGGCGCCGGGGTACTTCTGAAGGTGCTGCTCCAGCCACAGCACGCTCTCGGCGTCGAGATGGTTGGTGGGCTCGTCCAGGAGGAGCAGGTCGGGCTTCTGCAGAAGGAGCTTGGTCAGGGCTACGCGACGCTTCTCACCACCGGAGAGCGGCGCGATCGCCGCATCGCCCGGCGGCGTGCGCAGCGCGTCCATGGCCTGTTCGAGCTGGGAGTCCAGATCCCAGGCGTCGGCAGCGTCGATCTCCTCCTGGAGCGTCCCCATCTCGGCCAACAGGGCGTCGAAGTCGGCGTCGGGATCGGCCATGAGCGCGGAGATCTCGTTGAAGCGATCGAGCTTGGCCTTGATGGCGATCCCGTCCTGGATGTTCTCCAGCACCGTCTTGGACTCGTCGAGCTCGGGCTCCTGCATGAGGATGCCCACGGAGAAACCGGGGCTGAGCTTGGCCTCACCGTTGGAGGGGGTGTCCAGCCCCGCCATGATCTTCAGGATGGTGGACTTCCCCGCCCCGTTGGGACCGACCATGCCGATCTTCGCCCCCGGAAGGAAGGCCATCGTGACGTCGTCGAGGATCAGCTTGTCGCCGACCGCCTTGCGGGCCCGGACCATCGAGTAGATGTATTCAGCCATACCGTTCGCAGCTCCCCTTCACGTCCCGATGTCAGCGTCCCAGCCTAGCCGGTCGGTCACGACGTCACCGTCGGGCCCGGTCGCCGACCCGCGGCGCGGTCTCACCAGTCGATCGGCCGGGTCTCGCCCAGCAGGCATGCACCGTCGGGGAGCGCCGCGACGACGGTCGTGACCGGCTCGCCGGTCGCCTCGCCCACCTGGCCGATGAGGCACTGCTCTCCCCAGCGAACCGAGACCTGAATGCTCTCGGCGGGGTTGCCCACTGTGGAGGTGTCGGCCGTGACCTGCATGACGCTCTTGTCGAATCCGCCGGCCACGAGTGCGTCGACGTACGCCCGGCCGGCGCCCCGCCCCTCGCTATTCCACACGGATTGGACGATCTGTGTGAACAACGGCAGATTGTCCTCCGCCGATCCCTCGGGCACGAGCGCCGGACCGGCCGGAGCGGGCGTCGCTGAGCCGGTCGGCACGGGGGCCGGCGCCGTCGGCGCCGGGGTGGGCGAGGGAGACGGCGTGCAGCCGGTCACGAGAAGCACGACGAACGCGCCGATCAGGATGCCGCGGTGCGGACCGCGCGGTGGCAGAGGGCGACGGCGGGCGTGGTGATCCTGTTTCCGCAGAGGCACGGACTGAGTCTACGTCGTGGTCCGCCGGGCTCCTGCACCGGCTCAGAAGGGGGTCTCGCCCGCCGCCACGAGGAGAGATCCGGATCGCGGGTCCTGTTCCTCCCCCTCCTCGACCGATTCGTCGCGGGCCCCGGGAACGCTCGTCGCCCACGCCTCCGACGCCGCCTCGGACGCCTGTTCCGCAGCGACTCCGGGTGCAGGCCACGCCTCGGGCTGAGCTGCGTCCGCGGGCGGGCGGGACCCGGTCGCCCGCGTGAAGCGCGACGTGCCGAACTTCAAGTCGTGCCCGATCGCGTCGGCCTCCACCTCGACGGTGGTTCCCCGGCGGGTTCCGTTGTCCCACTCGCGCACTTTGACACGACCGGTGACGATGACCCGGTCACCGCGGCTGAGCGAGAGGACCGCGTTCTCGGCGAGCTGGCGGAACAGCTGGACGGTGTAGTAGCTGGTCTCACCGTCCAGCCACTGTCCCGTCGCGCGGTCGAGCCGCCGATGCGAGGTCGCGACGCGGAAGGACGTCACCGGGATGCCGTCCAGGATCTTCTTGTGCTCGGGGATCGTGGCGATGTTGCCGGTGAGAGTGATGGTGTCGGACATGATTTCTCCTCGCTTCTTGTCGCGTGCGGATGTTCGGTTGTGCCGGTGCCCGGGTGCCCGGCGGGCACCGGCACGACCCCATCGTGGCGACGATCCGCCTTCGGGAGGTGCGCGGCCGACTCATCTGTGGAAAGCGCGGGTTGGGGACCGGTTGTGCAGGAGAGGACGTCTGCCACTTCGGTGTCGGAGGTCGGATCTATCTTCGAACAAGGAGGCAGACATGACCGTGTTCACCCACCACCCCACCCCGACCGCAGCGTCGACGACCCGGCACGGACTGCGCCTGGTCGCCGCAGGAGCGCAGCTGTGGCGGGTCATCGATCGCGCCGGCCGGATCGTCGGCCATGTCCGTGCGGACGGGGAGCCGGATGCTCTGCGGTTCCACGCACTCCGCTACTCCACGCGGGTCAGACGATTCTTCGAGGTGGGGCGTTTCTGGAGCCTGGACGATGCGGTGTCCTGCCTGCACTACGCGAGGTGACGGCGGCGCACTCCGAGGCGGGGTCGTCCCGTCTTCAGACCATCGCGTCTTCCCGCAGCGACAGGCTCGGCGGCGCGGCCCGGGAGACGGATCGCCACGACTGCGCGAGCATGTCCGCGGCGCGCACCAGCGTCTCCGGGGCCGCGGTGAAGGGCACCCTGAGGTAGCGGTCGTGACCGCCGTCCACCGAGAAACGCGGTCCGGATGTCAACAGCAGGCCCCGATGGCGAGCGTCCATGACCAACGGCGCACTCAGCGGGGCATCCATCTCGATCCAGAGCGACACACCCCCCTGTGGCCGTGGGACGATCCAGTCCGGCAGGCGCTGTCGGAGGGCTTCGATGATCACGTCGCGTCCCGCTCGAAGCGCGTGTCGGCGCTGCTCGATGACGTCTCCGAATCGATCGAGGACGGCGGCGGCGATCACCTGCTCGAACTCCGGAGTACCCAAGTCCTGGGCGCTGCGCAGCGCCACAAGACGGCGGACGAGTTCCGGTGAGGCCCGTATCCATCCGATCCGCAGTCCTCCCCAGACCGTCTTGCCGAGCGAGCCGACGCGCACGACCAGGGAGGGATCCATCCGGTCGAACCCGCGAGCCAGCGGTCCCCGGTCGATGTCGAGATCCGCTGTGGTCTCATCCAGGATCAGCGTGGTCCCCGCGCGCTCCGCCTCATTCGCCACCGTTTCGCGTTCGACCGCGGTCATCGACCGGCCCGTCGGATTGTGGAAATCGGGCATGAGGTATCCGGCGACCGGCAGCGCGCGCAGCGAGACCTGCGAGGCGCGTTCGAGATCCCACCCGTCGCGGATCGTGACCGGCACAGCGGTCAGCCGCGCACCGGCCTGACGGAGTGCGTCCGCCGCGTGCGGATAGGTGGGGGTCTCGATGAGCACGCGATCACCGCGTGCGATGAGAGCACGCGCCAGGAGGTGGATCGCACTCTGCGCGCCGGTGGTGATAAGGATCTCCTCCGGCGAGGTCGCAAGTCCGCGGCCGCTGTAGTGCGCGGCCACCCGGGCACGCAGGTCATGTCGTCCCACGATGTCGTAGCCGGTGCGGGAGACGATCGAGGGGGCGTCGGCGACCGCCTCGGCGATGAGTCCGGCCAACCCTGGCCAGGTGGCAGGGCTCGCCTGCTGCAGGTCGATGTCATCCCGCCGCACGTCGGTGATGCCGGGATCGCGTCGTGCGAGCGCGAGGGTGACGCTTCCCGATCCGCGGACGCTCTGGATGTGCCCGGTGTCGCGGAGACTCCGGTACGCCGCCGCGACCGTGCTCCGGCTCAGGCCCAGGACGGCAGCGAGTTCGCGCTCCGCCGGCAGCGTCGTGCGCGGCGGCACGCGATTGTCCAGACACAGCAGCCGAATGCCGTCGGCGAGGGCCTCGTATGTCGGTTCGCGTGTACGCCAGCCACCGAGAGCATGGGCGAGTGCCCGGGCGGAGATCCGTGAATCCATCCGTCCACTTTAGCGGAATTGGCATGTGCTACCCAGTCCAATTCTCTGGTGAAATGACGGGATGCTGGATCGCATCCTCCGACTGCTGCTCGGTCTCGTTCTGTACGGCGCGGGCTGCGCCCTGACCATCGAAGCGGGGCTGGGTGTCGATCCGTGGACGGTGTTCGCCGAGGGACTGTCCCGTCAGACCGGTCTCGGGATCGGATGGGTGACCAACCTCGTCGGCATCGGCGTCCTCCTCCTGTGGATCCCGCTGCGTCAACGACCAGGAGTGGGCACCGTCGCCAACATCCTGCTGGTCGGCACGAGCATGCAGATCGTTCTGTGGCTGATGCCGCCTGTGCCGGATCACCTTCTGGCACAGGTCGCACTCCTCGTAGGCGGCATCGTGATCGTGGCCGTGGGATGCGGCCTCTACATCGGAGCTCGTTTCGGACCTGGTCCCCGCGACGGTCTCATGACGGGAATGCATGCGCGGCTGGGGTGGCCCATCTGGCTGTGCCGCGGCGGCGTGGAACTCAGCGTGCTGGTGATGGGCTGGCTGCTCGGCGGGACGGTGGGTATCGGCACGCTGGTGTTCGCCGCGGCGATCGGTCCCCTTGTCCACCTCACGCTGCCCCTGTTCGACACGGCGCGACACCGCGACCCGCACCCGACATCTGCTGACGCCTCCCCCGCGGCCCGGCAGATCGAGGCGGCGCGCACGGTGGAGCGGCCGAGCTGAACCCCGATGCCCTCGCCGCGGCACGGACGGGGCGAGGGTCAGTGCTCCTCGAAGGTCGGCCAGGCGCTTCCCGGCCGCATGCGGGAATGCAGGGCGTTCTTGGCGACATCCATCGTCGGGTAGGTGCCTGCGGTCGTCTCTGCCCCGGCCATGGTGACCGTGTACCCGTCGGCTGCTTTGCGGATGCTGCCCACCACCCCACTGCTGCCGTAGGCCACCCAGAGGCTCGAGTGCGTGTCGGTTGTGCTCATCGTCGAACTCCTTCCGATGCCTCGACGGTACGCCTCCCCGCGGCGCGCCGCCAGATGCGCAGGGCCGATTCCCGACGATCACGTCCAGGCCGCTACCCTGGACGAGCGACCCCCAGTAGCTCAGTGGATAGAGCAGCGGCCTTCTAATCCGCCGGTCGCACGTTCGAATCGTGCCTGGGGGACCGACCGCCGCGAGGGGGCCGCGTCGCGGCCCGTCACTAGGATGGGCCCATGGTGGGTGCATCCGAGAACGACCGACTCGTCTGGATCGACTGCGAGATGACCGGACTCGACCTGGCGGTCGACGAGCTGGTCGAGATCGCCATCGTGGTCACGGATTTCGAGCTGCGACCTTTGGACCCGGGATTCCAGGTCGTCATCAAGCCCGACGCCTCCGCGATGGAGAACATGAGCGATTTCGTGCGCTCGATGCACGAGACATCCGGTCTCCTCGAAGAGATTCCCGGCGGTGTGAGCGTCGCCGACGCCGAGTTCCAGGCGTTGGAGTACATCCAGCGCTTCGCTCCTCAGGAGGGGAAAGCCCCCCTCGCCGGGAACACCATCGGCACCGACAGGATGTTCCTGGCCAAGTACATGCCCCGGGTCGATCGGTGGCTGCACTACCGCAACGTCGACGTCTCCAGCATCAAAGAGCTCTCGCGTCGCTGGTACCCCCGCGCCTACATCCACGCGCCGGCGAAGAACGGCGGTCACCGGGCGCTCGCCGACATCCGGGAGTCCATCACCGAGTTGGCCTATTACCGCCAGGCGGTCTTCGTTCCCGAGCCCGGGCCGACGAGCGACGGCGCGCGTGCAGCAGCGGCATCGGCGGTGTCGGCGTTCTCCCCCGGCGTGTGAGAGAATCGTTGGGTTGTCCCGCCGATGCGGGGCCACGGTGGCTGTAGCTCAGTCGGTAGAGCACCTGGTTGTGGTCCAGGGGGCCGCGGGTTCAAGTCCCGTCAGCCACCCCAATCTCACAGGCCCTCGCGGCCCGTATCGTGGAAGCATGCTCGAGATGGATCCGGACGCGTTCGAGCGCCTCGTGATCGAAGAGCTGGACCTCCTCCCCGACGACATGGTCGAGGGCCTCGACAACGTCGTGTTCGTGGTCGAGGACCGGCCCGAGGACGCGACCCAGGAGCTGTTCGGCCTCTACGAGGGCTGGGCCCTGACAGAGCGGGACCGGTACGGGATGGGTGAACTCCCCGACCGCATCGTGGTCTACCGCGAACCGCATCTCGCGGCGTGTGCGGACGAGCGGGAGCTGCGGGACGAGGTGCACACCACCCTGGTCCACGAGATCGCGCACTTCTACGGCATCGATGACGACAAGCTGCACGAGCTCGGGTGGGCATGATGGCGCCGGGGACACAGAGACAGGACCTCCTCGATCGACTCGCCGAGGAGCAGATCCCCGATCGCTGGCAGACCGTGGTCTGGAACGACCCGGTGAATCTGATGAGCTACGTGACCCACGTCTTCCGAGCCTATTTCGGATTCCCCCCGGCGACCGCCGAGCGCCTGATGCTCGCCGTGCACCACGACGGACACGCGGTGGTGGCCGAGGGCGCGCGGGAGCTGATGGAACTGCACACCCAGGCGATGCACGACTACGGCCTGTGGGCCACCGTGAGAAGGGCCCCCGCTCCGTGACCAGCATTCCTCTCTCGCTCCGGATCACGCGTCTCGAGGCCACCCACCTCGCCGATCTGATCGATCAGTTCGCCGACCTCGTCGCGGACGGGTCGGAGCCGGACGACGATCCCGCCGTGCTTCGGCTCGTTCCCGATGCGTACGCCGATGATCCCGAGGCGGCCCGGGAGTTCCGGGACGTCACCGAGCGCGACCTCCTCAGCCGCCGACACCACGACGCCCGACTCGTGCGTGCGAGCCTCGCGCCCGCGGCGACGTTGCCTTCGGTCACCGACGCCGGAGCTCAGGGGTGGGAGGAGGTCGAACTCGTCCTCGACCCCGACGCTGTTCAGGCGTGGATGCGCACCCTTGCCGCCGTGAGGCTCGTCATCGCGACCCGGCTCGGCATCACCGATGAGGACCAGCACGATGACGACGATCCCCGCTTCGGAGTCTACGACTGGTTGGGCTATCGCCTGGAGGGCCTCGTCCGCGCCATCGAGTCGTCGCGCACCGACGAGTGATCGCACTAGGGGATGGCGAACACGTGCGTGGCCAACTGCGCGGGAACATCCTCGGAGAGATGCCGCTCCTCCTGCCGCGCCCACCGGTCCCAGTGGGGACGGTAGGTGTCACCGTCGCGTTCGAGCGCGCGTCGCCTGCGCGTCCGCGCCGGCGATTCCAGCCAGATGCGGATGTCTCCCAGCGGCGCGGTTCCGGCGGTGAGGAGCCCTGATCCTTCGACGATGAGCGGAAGGGACGGATCGACTGCGTGGGCCTCCGCGTACACGCCGCGATCCCAATCCCACCGTTGCCAGATGCCGATCAGGCCTCGCGCATGCGGCCGGAGGACCGCCTCCTGCGCGACACGAACGCCCTCGGCGAGGCCGTCCCAACCCGGGTAGAGGGCGTCCAGGGCGACGGATTGCACGCGACCGCGAAGAGGCCATGAAGCGATGAGTTCGCGCGCGAACGTCGTCTTCCCGGCGCCGCTTCGCCCGTCGATCAGGATCACCGGATTGGCGGCGGCGATCGATGTGACCGCGTCGCGGGTCAGCGCGACCGCTCCGGCGAGTGCCTGAGCGACCGGGTCGGCGTCACTTCTTGAGCGCGCGGATGACACGGCTGAGTGCGCGGCCGGCGACCCAGACGAAGGGGATCCCGACGGCGAGGAGCGAGACGACGTTGGGCTCGAATCGCAGGTCATCGCCTCGGCGGATGTACGCACCCAACGGCACGGCGTATCCGCCCCCGCCCCCGCCGCCGTTACCGGCCTCATCGGATCCGCCTCCGAACGCGGTCCAGGTCAGGGCCACCGGGACCAGACGGACACCGTCGACGTCCTGCTGCTCGCCATAGACGGAGGTGACGCCGAAGTCCGCGGACTGCTTGCCGAGGTCGAGTGCGATGTTGGGCATGTCCCCCACGCTACCCGGCGCCGTGATCATTGCCCAGCCTGATCCCCACCCTTGACCTGACCGCCGAGAAGTGTTGCGCGGGTGATGCTTCCGCGACCGAACTTCGCCGCAGCACCGTCGAGCACCCCCTCGACTCTCCGCCAGCCCTCGTCGTCGTCCCACAGCATCGGCGACGCTGCGCCGGAGGATCGGAGCTTCTCCGCCCGGACGCCGATCAACCGGATGGGAAGCCGGCGGTCGAGGAGCTCGAACAGGTCGATGGCGGCCGCTCCTATCCGCTGTCCGACCGACGTCGGCTCGGGGAGTGTCTGGGCGCGGGTCACGGTGCTGAAGTCCGAGAAGCGGACTTTGATCGACACCGTCGCGGCCTCCCACCCCGATTCCCTGAGGCGCGCGCCGACCCGGTCGGCCAGTCGCCGCAGCTCCACGCGCAGCGCGCCGGGGTCGTCGACATCCGTGGTGAAGGTCTCCTCGTGCCCCACGCTCTTCTCTGCGCGCGTCGTCTCGACCTCCCGGGGATCGATACCACGAGCCAGCTGCCGGACGCGGTGTCCGAGCGCCGAACCGAGTGCGCGATCGATGACGCCGGGCGGCGATTCGAGGAGGTCGGCAACCGTCCGGATCCCCCGCGCCGCGAGCGTCTCGGTCGCCTTCGGGCCCACGCCCCACAGCTCGCCGACCCGACGCGACGCCAGGAATCGTGTCGTCGCCGCTTCCGGGACGATGAGCAGGCCATCGGGCTTGCTCAGCGTGGAGGCCATCTTCGCCACATGTTTGGTCGCTGCGGCGCCGACGGAGCACGGCAGGCCGAGCTCGTCCCGCACCCGCGCGCGCAGGAGTCGGGCGATCTCCCCCGGACTCCCCCACAGTCTGCGCACGCCGCGGACATCCAGAAACGCTTCGTCGATCGACAGCGGCTCGACCAGCGGCGTGATCTCACGGAAGAGCGTCATCACCTGCGCGGACAACTCGAGATAGCGCGGGAAGCGCGGCGGGATCACCAGCGCGGTCGGGCACAGCCGCAGCGCCTGGGACACCGGCATGGCCGAGCGCACCCCGTAGCGCCTCGCTTCGTAGGAGGCGCTGGACACGACGGACCGGCTTTCCGGTGCGCCGATGATCAGCGGCTTGCCGCGCAACGCGGGGTCGTCCAGCACCTCGACGGACGCGTAGAAGGCGTCCATGTCGACGTGAAGGATGCCGGCTCCCGTGTCATCCGCTCCGTCCGCAGAGACGAGCCGGCCGCTGCCGTCACCGCGACCCATGTCGCCATTGTCGGCGGTGGCGCCGACATCCGGTCACTGCGCCGCGCGTTCGAGGATCAACTCGCGCACCCGTGCCGCGTCCGCCTGGCCGCGCATCGCCTTCATGACCGCACCGATGACGGCCCCTGCCGCCTGCACCTTGCCATCACGGATCTTCTGCAGGACATCGGGCTGGGCAGCCAGGGCGTCGTCGATGGCGGCGATCAGCGCGGTGTCGTCGGAGACGACGGCCAGTCCGCGCGACGCGACGACGTCGGCCGGGTCGCCCTCGCCGGCGATCACGCCCTCGAGCACCTGTCGCGCCAGCTTGTCGGTGAGCGTCCCCTCGTCGACGAGCCGCTGCAGTTGCGCGACCTGAGCCGGGGTCACGAGTTCGCCCGGCTCGCGTCCGTCGGCGTTGGCGATACGACTGATCTCGCTCATCCACCACTTCCGAGCCGCGGCAGGCGTCGCGCCCGCAGCGACCGTCGCCTCCACCTCACCGAGGAGGCCGGCGTTGACCACGCCGCGGAACTCGATGTCAGCGAAGCCCCAATCGGCCTTGAGTCGGCGGCGACGCACCACGGGCTGCTCCGGCAGACCCGCCCTGAGCTCGTCGATGAGGGACGGCGCCGGGGCGACGGGCAGCAGATCCGGCTCGGGGAAGTACCGGTAGTCGTCCGCGTCGGACTTCGGACGCCCGGGGGACGTGGTGCCGGTGTCCTCGTGCCAGTGACGGGTTTCCTGGGTGATCATGCCCCCTGCGGCGAGGATTGCCGCCTGGCGTTGGATCTCGTAGCGGACGGCTCGTTCGACCGAGCGCATCGAATTGACGTTCTTCGTCTCGGTGCGGGTCCCCAACCTCTCCTGCCCGCGAGGGCGGAGCGAGACATTCGCATCGCAGCGCAGATTGCCCCGCTCCATCCTGGCGTCGGAGATCCCGAGCGCGAGAACGATGTCGCGAATGGTCTGCACGTAGGCCTTGGCGATGTCGGGAGCGCGATGCTCGGCCCCGAAGATCGGCTTGGTGACGATCTCCACGAGCGGCACCCCGGCGCGGTTGTAGTCGACGAGGGAGTACTCCGCCCCCTGGATGCGACCGGTGGAGCCGCCGACGTGGGTGAGCTTGCCGGCGTCCTCCTCCATGTGGGCGCGCTCGATCGCGACGGTCACGACCGTGCCGTCCTCCAGCTCGACCTCCACCGATCCTTCGAATGCGATCGGCTCGTCGTACTGGGAGATCTGATAGTTCTTGCCGAGATCGGGGTAGAAGTAGTTCTTCCGGGCGAACCGGCTCGAGGGCGCGATGCGGCAGCCGAGGGCGAGACCCAGGCTGATCGAGGCGCGAACCGCCTCCTCGTTGACGACGGGCAGGGCGCCGGGAAGACCCATGTCGACCGGGGCGACGAGCGTATTCGGCGCGGCGTCGTGGTTGGCGCTGTGGGCGGGGTTGGGCGCCGCCGAGAACATCTTCGTGCGTGTGTTCAGCTCGACGTGGACCTCGAATCCGAGGACGGGCTCGAATCGCTCCAGGGCTTCATCGAAGTCCATCAGCTTGTCGCGACCCATCAGGCCATCCCTCCCCACAGCGGCATGCGGTCCAGAAGCGGACCGCCCCATTCATCCACCAGCAGCGTCTCCACCGCTGCCCCGACCCGGTAGAGTCTGGCGTCCTCGCGCGCGGGCGCGAGGAACTGGATGCCCACCGGCAGCCCGTCCTCCGGCGCGAGCCCCGCGGGGATCGAGATCCCGGGGACGCCGGCGAGGTTCGCCGGGATCGTCGTGACGTCGTTGAGGTACATCTGCAGCGGATCATCCAGCTTCTCGCCCAGACGGAAAGCCGTCGTCGGCGCCGACGGAGTCGCGAGCACATCGACCTGCGCGAACGCAGCATCGAAGTCCGCCTGGATGAGGGTGCGCACCTTCTGCGCGCTGCCGTAGTAGGCGTCGTAGTAGCCGGCGGACAGCGCGTACGTGCCGAGGATGACGCGTCGCTTGACCTCGTCGCCGAACCCCGCCTCCCGCGTGGCAGCCATGACCTCTTCGACGGTGGCGCCGGCGTGGGGGATCACGCGCATGCCGAATCGGACCGAATCGAACTTGGCCAGGTTGCTGGACGCCTCCGCCGGGAGGATCAGGTAGTAGGCGGCGACGCCGTACTCGAAGTGCGGAGCGCTGACCTCGACGATCTCAGCGCCCTGCGCCGCCATGGCGTCCAGAGTCGCCCGGAAGCGGGCGGACACCCCGGGCTGGAACCCGCTGTCGGGCAGCTCCGAGATGACCCCGACCCGCAGGCCGCGCAGGACATCTCCCGACGCACCCTCGCGCGCCGCCGACGCGAACGACGGCCAGCTCTCCTTCAGCGAGGTCGCATCGTGGGGATCGTGACCGCCGATGACGTCATGGAGGAGCCCGGCATCGACCACCGTCCGGGTGACGGGACCGACCTGGTCGAGGCTGGAGGCCAGCGCGATGGCACCGTACCGCGAGACACCGCCATAGGTGGGCTTCATCCCCACGGTTCCGGTGACGTGTGCGGGCTGACGGATGGACCCGCCGGTGTCGGATCCGAGGGCCAGGGGCGCCTCGAACGCGGCGACCGCGGCGGCCGAACCGCCGCCGGACCCGCCGGGAATGCGCTCGAGATCCCACGGGTTCCGGGTGGGTCCGTAGGCGGAGTGCTCGGTGGAGGAGCCCATCGCGAACTCGTCCATGTTGGTCTTGCCGAGCGGAACGAGCCCGGCGGCGCGGGAACGTGCCACCACCGTGGCGTCGTAGGGCGACATGTACCCCTCGAGGATCCGTGATCCGCTGGTCGAGGGCATGTCGGTCGTGACGAGGACATCCTTGATCGCCAACGGAACGCCGGCGATCGGTCCCAGCGTCTCACCGGCTGCACGCCGCCGGTCGATGTCCGCGGCGATCTCGAGGGCGCGCTCGTTCACGTGCAGGAAGGCGTGGACGTCGCCGTCGACCTCGCGGATGCGGTCGAGATGAGCGGTGGTCGCCTCGACGCTGGAGAGCTCGCCGGCACTCAGCCGGGAGGCGAGGTCAGCGGCGGTCAGATGGATGATGTCGGCCGGAGCGGTCACTGCTCCTCCCCCAGGATGGCGGTGACGCGGAAGCGGTTGTCGGCGGCTTCGGGGGCGTTCTGGAGCACCTGCTCGACGGTCAGGACATCGGCCGCGACGTCGTCGCGGAAGACGTTCTGCAGGGGGATCGGGTGACTGGTGGCCACGACGTCGGCGGTGGCCACCTCCGACACCTTGGCGATGTTGTCGACGATCACGTCGAGCTGGCCGGTGAGGCGCGTGACCTCCTCGTCGCTCAGCTGGATGCGGGCGAGCACGCCGAGATGGCGCACGAGATCGGGTGTGATTTCAGACACCCGATCAGTTTAGGTGGTCGTCTCCAAGCCCCTCGATCGCGTACCGGTCGAGGAGAGTCCGTCGTGACGGACATAGAGTGTTGGGCGTGACGACGTACGACCCGCCCCGTCCCTGGACAGCCAGCTACGCCGAGGGGGTCCCCGCCGATCTCCCCGCGATATCAGGATCGCTGGTCAACATCATCGACACCGCCGCGCGCGAGTATCCGGATGCGCCCGCCCTGGAGTTCTTCGGCCGCGAGATGAACTATCGGCAGCTTCACGCACAGGTCCGCGCCGTCGCCGAGGGGCTGCGTCGACGGGGCGTCGAAGCGGGCGACACGGTGGCCATCGTCCTGCCGAACTGCCCTCAGCACGTCGTCGCGTTCTACGCCGTCCTCCAGCTCGGTGCGGTGGTCGTCGAGCACAACCCGCTGTACACCCCGCGCGAGCTGCGCACCCAATTCCAGGACCACGGCGCGCGCCACGCCATCGTGTGGAGCAAGGTGGTGGAGACGATCGGCTCCTTCCCCGAAGACCTTCGGGTGCACACGCTCGTGTCCGTCGAGATCCGGCGGGCGATGCCGTGGCGCACGCGCACGGCCCTGCGACTTCCGCTGACACGCGCCCGCGAGGCTCGGAGGGCGCTCGACGCACCCGTGACCCGTGCGGCGGGCTCGGTGGTCTCGTGGGAGGAGCTGACCAGGTCAGCCCCGCTCGCCGCAGACCACGTCGGACCGACGACGGAAGACCTCGCGATCCTGCAGTACACCAGCGGGACCACCGGGTCACCGAAAGGCGTGCGGCTCACTCACCGCAACCTTCTCGCAAATGCTGCGCAGGCCCGCGCCTGGGTGCCCGAGATCGTCCGGGGGGAAGGATGCGTCGTCTACGCGGTGCTCCCCCTGTTCCACGCATACGGATTGACGCTGTGCCTGACGTTCGCGATGTCGATGGGGGCACGGCTGGTGCTGTTCCCCCGGTTCGACCCTTCGCTGGTGCTCGCAGTGACGAAGAAGCGTCCCGCGACCTTTCTTCCCCTCGTTCCCCCCATCGCCGATCGCCTGCTCTCGGCGGCGGCGTCGGCCGGGGTCTCGCTGGAGGGGACACAGGTGGCGATCTCGGGAGCGATGGCCCTCCCCCACGAGCTCGTCGTGCCATTCGAGAAGGCCAGCGGCGGTTACCTCGTCGAGGGGTACGGGCTGAGTGAATGCTCGCCCGTCCTCATGGCGAACCCCGTCGCCACGAATCGCAAGCCCGGGACGGTCGGCCTGCCTCTGCCGGGCACGGAGTGCCGGGTGGTCGATCCGGACGACCCCCGTCGTGACGTCGCACCCGACGAGCCCGGCGAGCTCGTCGTCCGCGGTCCGCAGGTCTTCGACGGCTACCACGGCCGCCCCGAGGAGACCGAGCAGGTCTTCGTCGACGGGTGGTTCCGCACCGGCGACATCGTCACGATCGACGGCGAGGGGTTCGTGCGCATCGTCGACCGGATCAAGGAGCTGATCATCACGGGCGGCTTCAACGTGGCGCCCACCGAGGTGGAGAACGCGCTGCGCCAGCATCCGCGGGTGAGCGATGCGGCTGTCGTCGGTCTTCCCTCCGACCACTCCGGCGAGGACGTCGTCGCCGCGATCGTCGTGTCCAGCGGCGATCCGGTCGATCCCGAGGATGTGCGCTCGTTCGCCCGCGGAATCCTCACCGCCTACAAGGTTCCCCGGAGGGTCGTCGTCGTCGACGAGCTACCGCGATCACTGATCGGCAAGGTGCAGCGGCGTCAGGTGCGGGAGCGACTCCTCGCGGCGTCGGGTAACGGCGGCGTCGACGCCGACTGATCAGGACGGCTCGGTCGACGACGCCGGATCGTCCCCTACCGCCAGCGCGGCCGGTCCCTCGGTGACGAGGAGGTGGAATTGCCCGGCGTCGATGATGCGCACGCCGAGCTCCTCGGCCTTCGCGAGCTTCGAGCCCGCGCCCGGACCGGCTGCCACGAAATCCGTCTTCTTGGACACCGACGACGCCGCTTTCCCCCCGGCGCGCAGGATCGCCTCCTGCGCGCCCTCGCGGGTATACCCGTCCAACGTCCCCGTGGCGACGACGGTCACGCCCTCGAGCACGCCTCCCCCGGCGTTGCCGGCGCCGGGTCCCGGGTGCCCCGGAGTCGCCAGCTGCGCTCCCGCCCGCTCCCACCGGTCGATGATCTCGCCGTGCCAATCCACGGCGAACCACTCGGTCACGGCGTCGGCGATGATGCCGCCCACCCCGTCGACGGCGGCGAGCTCGTCGCGGGAGGCCTCCCGGATGGCCCTCACCGAGCCGAACCACTGCGCGAGCGCGCGCGCGGCGACGGGCCCGACATGACGGATGCTGAGTGCGACGAGGAAGCGCCAGAGCTCCTTGGTCTTGGCGCGTTCGAGGTTGGCCAGCAGCTCCTGTGCGGACCGGGAGATGATGTGGGTCTCGTCGCCGTCGAAGACGCCGTCCGGATCGAACGGCGGATCGGACTTCTTCCGCTGCCGTCGGAACGGGGAGCGCGTGTCCGCCGCCCCGTCCTCGAGGAGCCGCGGCAGTCCGGTCTCGGCGTCGCGCACCACGACATCGATCGGGAAGAGATCGGCGGCGGTCAGGTCGAACAGCCCCGCTTCGGTCACCAGGGGCGGGACCTCCGGCCGCACGGGCTGCGTGAGGGCGGCAGCCGACACCTCCCCGAGTCCTTCGATGTCGAGGGCTCCGCGGGAGCCGATGTGCTCGACGCGCCCCCTCACCTGGGCGGGACAGGACCGTGAGTTCGGGCACCGCAGATCGACATCGCCCTCCTTGGCGGGAGCGAGCGGCGAGCCGCACTCGGGGCACCGGTCGGGCATGACGAACTCGCGCTCGGTGCCGTCGCGCAGCTCCACCACCGGCCCGAGGACCTCCGGGATGACATCCCCCGCCTTGCGGAGCACGACGGTGTCGCCGATCAGCACACCCTTGGCTTTCACGACGTCCTGATTGTGCAGCGTCGCCTGACGCACGACCGAGCCGGCGACCTGCGCCGGCGCCATGACGGCGAAGGGGGTCGCGCGACCGGTGCGCCCGACGGAGACCACGATGTCCAGCAGTGTGGTGTTGACCTGTTCGGGCGGGTACTTGTACGCGATGGCCCACCGCGGGGCACGACTGGTGGCGCCGAGCTCTTCATGCAGGGCGAGGTCGTCGACCTTGACGACGATGCCGTCGATCTCGTGCTCGACATCGTGGCGATGCTGACCGTAGTGCTGGATGAAGGCCGCAGCCCCGGCAGCGTCGTCCACCACGCGGAAATAGGGGCTGACGGGGAGTCCCCAGCCCGCAAGGAGTTCATAGACCTCGCTCTGCGCGGCAACGGGCGGATCATTCCAGGCGCCGATGCCGTGCACCGTCATCCGAAGGCGCCCGAGCCGCTCGGTCATCGCGCGCAGCTGCCGCGGACTCTTCCCCTCGGCCTTCTGGCGCAGCGACCCGGAGGCGGCGTTGCGAGGATTGGCGAACAGTCGATCGCCGTGCTCCTGCTGGAAGGCGTTCAGGGCGTCGAAGTCGGCCACGGTGAAGAAGACCTCGCCGCGCACCTCCACCACGTCCGGATGACCCGAGCCGTCCAGCACCGCCGGGATCGTCCCGATGCGGCGGACGTTCTCGGTGACGTCCTCGCCCACCCGTCCGTCTCCGCGCGTCGCCGCGCTGGTCAGTCGACCCCGCTCGTATCGCAGGGAGAGCGCGAGACCGTCGATCTTGAGCTCGCAGAGGTAGCGAACGGGTCGTCCGGCGTCGCGCTCGACCCGCCCTGTCCAGGCGAGGAACTCCTCCTCGCTGAACACGTTGTCGAGGCTGAGCATGCGTTCGGCGTGCGTCACCGGCGCGAAGAGGGTGGCCGATGCGGCACCCACGCTCTGCGTGGGCGAATCCTGACCCTGCACTTCGGGATGGAGCCGCTCGATCTGTTCGAGCTCCTGCATCCACGCGTCATAGGTGGCGTCGTCGACGATCTCGGCGTCCTCACCGTAGTACGCGTCGCGGGCGCGGAGAATGCGGTCGGTCAGTTCGTCCGCTCGCGCGCGCGCCGCCTCCGGTGTCATCGACGCCTGCGCCACGTCGACGCGGAGGGGATCTGCCGAACTGCTCACCGGGTCTGCCACGCCGTCAGTCTAGGCAGTGCGTCCGACACGCCCGTCGCGAGGTCCGGTCAGGAAGCGACCGCCGGCTCCGGGGCCGCCGAGACCGTGCGTGCGATCGTGAACTGCCCGATCACCCGGGTCCCTTCGTACAGGACGGCCGTCTGTCCGGGGGCCACACCGTCGAAGGGCGCATCGGGGGTGATCTCGACTTCGGTCCCGTCGAATCGACCCCGTGCCGGCACCGGGTCGGCGTGCGCCCTGATCTGCACGTGGCAGGAGAACGGGCCGACCTCGGGCGGTCGCGTAGTCCAGCTGAAGCGGTCGCCCGCGATCCGGGCGGTGGCCAACGCCTCTCTCGGACCGACCACAACGGTGTTGGACACCGGCCGCACCTCCAGGACGAATCGGGGCTTGCCGTCCGGCGCCGGGACCCCGAGGGCCAGTCCGCGCCGCTGTCCGACCGTGAAGGCGTGCGCGCCGTCATGACGACCGACCACCGCTCCGGCGCGGTCGACGATGTCGCCCGCCGCCACCCCGACCCGCTCCTCGAGCCAACCGCGCGTGTCTCCGTCGGGGATGAAGCAGATGTCGTAGCTGTCGGGCTTGTTCGCCACCGTCAGACCCCGTCGCTCCGCTTCCGCGCGCACGACGGCCTTGGACGGCGTGTCGCCGAGGGGGAAGAGCGAGTGCGCCAGCTGATCGGGGGTCAGAACGCCCAGGACATACGACTGATCCTTCGCCGCATCCGAGGCCCGGTGCAGCTCGCGCCCCGCGGGCGTGTCGACGATCCGGGCGTAGTGCCCTGTGCACACCGCGTCGAATCCGAGCTCGACGGCGCGTTCGAGCAGGGCGGCGAATTTGATGCGCTCGTTGCAGCGCATGCACGGGTTGGGGGTGCGGCCGGCGCGGTACTCCGTCACGAAGTCCTCGATCACGTCGTCACGGAACCGCTCGGAGAAGTCCCACACGTAGAACGGGAACCCCAGCAGGTCCGCCGCCCGCCGCGCATCCATCGCATCCTCGATCGTGCAGCAGCCGCGACTGCCGGTGCGCAGCGTGCCGCCCGCGCGGGAGAGCGCCAGATGGACTCCCACCACGTCGTGGCCTGCATCGACCATCCGCGCGGCCGCGACGGCCGAATCCACGCCGCCGCTCATCGCCGCCAGTACTCGCATGCCCGCCAGTCTACGAAGGGGTCGCTGAGCGGAATCCGGATGCCGCGCGGGCGCGCTCCACCGCGGCGGGCAGGTGCCGCAGCAGAGCATCCACATCCGACGGGGCACTCGTCCTTCCCAGCGAGAACCTCAGCACCTGTCGGGCTTCAGCCGCCGTCCGGCCGAGGGCGAGGACCACATGCGAAGGCTCGGCCACACCGGCCTGGCAGGCCGACCCCGTCGACACGGCGATGCCCGCCTGATCGAGGAGGAACAGCAGCGTCTCGCCCGCCGCACCGGGGAACAGCACATGGACGTTGCCCGCAAGGCGTTCATCCGGCCCGGTCGCCGGCGGGCCGAGGATCACCGCATCGGGGACGGCCTCGCGAAGACCCTCGCGCAGACGCCCGGACAGCTCCGCCAGGCGCTCCCGCTCCGCCTCGGCCTCGGCCTCGGTCGCCGTCAGCGCCGCGGCGAAGGCGGCCGCGCCCGCGACATCCTGGGTGCCGGCCCGCAACCCCCGCTGCTGGCCGCCGCCGTGGACGAGCGGCTCGATCCGGGCCTCGCGCGAGACCACCAGCGCCCCGACCCCCGCCGGCCCTCCCACCTTGTGCGCCGCGACGCTGACCGCCACGAGGCCCGCCGGTCCGCTCGCCGACCCCCGCCAGGTGCGGAAGCGCACCGGCGTCCGTCCGAGCGCGGCGACGGCGTCGACATGGAAAGGCACCCCCGACGCGGCGGCTGTCGCGGCGAGCGTCGGGATGTCGTTCAGCGTGCCGACCTCATTGTTCGCCGCCAGCGCCGTCGCCAGCGCGGCGCCGGGGACGGCGGCGGAGAACTGGTCCACATCGATGCATCCGATCCCGTCCAGGGGCACCGCCCGCACCTCCGCGCCCGCCGCGCGCGCGAGCCATTCGACCGTGTCGAGGGTGGCGTGGTGCTCGCCGTCGGGCAACACGATGGCCCGGCCACCCGATCGTGCCCACCACAGCCCCTTCAGCGCCAGGTTCACCGCCTCGGTGCCCCCGGATGTGAAGACGACCTCGATCGGATCGGCTTCGACGATGCCCGCCACGACCTCCCGGGCATCTTCGAGGAGCCGTCGCGCCGACTGGCCCGGCGCATGGATCGAGGAGGGGTTGCCGAGGACCTCGTGAGCGCGGAGCCAGGCTTCGCGGGCCTCGGGACGCAGCGCAGTCGTGGCCGCGTGGTCGAGGTACACCGTCATCGCCGGACACCTTCCTCCCGCCGGGTCGAGCCGACATCTGCGGGACACACGCGCTCACTATCGTAGTTCGCATGGTCAGCATCGACCCCCTCGCCCCCACCTCCGCTCCCGCCTCCCTCCTGAGCCCGCACCTGGACGACCTGGGCGTGAGGCAGGGTCCCGACGGAGGGACCCTCCGGGTCTGGTCCGCGCACGCCGAGGCGATCGAGCTCGTGCTGTTCGACCGCGACGACGTCGACTGGATCGTCGCGACCGCCTCCCTCCTTCCGGAAGGGGGCGGGGTCTGGGCGGTGACCACTCCGCTGCTCCACCCCGGTGCGCGATACGCACTACGGGTGGACGGACCGCCCGGACCCGGCAACGTCTTCAACAGCGCCACTCTTCTCACCGACCCTTATGCCCGAGGGGTCGTCGGCAGCGGCCTGGAGGACTGGCGTTGCGTGGTCATCGACGGCGGTTTCGATTGGGGCGGCGTGGGAAAGCCTCGCGTGCCGCTTGATCGCACCGTGATCTACGAGGGGCACATCAAGGGTCTCACCAAGCGCCATCCGATGATCCCGGCGGCCCTTCACGGCACCTACGCGGGCCTTGCGCATCCCGCGATGATCGAGCACCTGCACCGCCTCGGTGTCACGAGCGTCGAGCTCCTTCCGATCCACGCCTTCGCCTCGGAGCCCCGCCTGCTGCAGCACGGGCTGTCGAACTACTGGGGATACAACACCGTCAACTTCTTCAGCCCCCACGCCGCCTACGCGACCCTCGAGGCGCAGCGCCAGGGACCCGAAGCGGTCCTGCGCGAAGTGAAGGGCATGGTGCGCCTGTTGCACGAGGCCGGCATCGAGGTCCTCCTCGACGTCGTCTACAACCACACCGCCGAAGAGGGCATCGGCGGACCGCGTTCGAGTCTGCGCGGCATCGACAACCGGTCGTACTACCGGCAGCAGGACGACGGCACCTACATCGACGTGACGGGATGCGGCAACAGCGTCGACACGTCGACGGATGCCGCGGCACGCCTCGTGCTGGACTCCCTGCGGTATTGGGCCCGCGAGGTACAGATCGACGGGTTCCGGTTCGACCTCGCCGTGACCCTCGGCCGCGACGCCGGTCACGAATTCACGCCGGACCATCCGCTCCTTCAGGCCATCGTGGACGATCCGGCACTCGAGGACGTCAAGAAGATCGTCGAACCGTGGGACGTGGGGATGGGCGGCTGGCAGACCGGGAACTTCGCCCCGGGCTGGCACGAGTGGAACGACCGCTACCGCGATCGGGTGCGCAATTTCTGGCTGAGCGACATCGACTACGCCCGCCGGGCATCCACGCCTCCTGTCGGCATCGGCGGATTCGCCACACGGCTGGCCGGCTCCTCGAACACCTTCAGCGAGGAACGCGGTCCTCTCGCGAGCGTCAACTTCGTCACCGCGCACGACGGCTTCACGCTGCGCGACCTGGTGTCGTACGACGTCAAGCACAACCTCGGCAACGGCGAGCAGAACCGCGACGGCGCCGACACGAACCGATCGTTCAACCACGGTGCCGAGGGTCGCACCGACGACCCGCTCATCCTCGCCACCCGTCGCCGTGCGATGCGCAACCTCCTCGGCACGCTGCTGCTGTCGGCCGGCATCCCGATGCTGACCGCGGGAGACGAGTTCGGTCGCACCCAGCGGGGCAACAACAACGCCTATTGCCACGACTCGCCCCTGACCTGGCTCTCCTGGGAGCATGCACCGTGGCAGGAGGATCTCCTCTCCCACGTCCGAACCCTCACCAGACTCCGTCGGGACAACCCCGCGCTGCGTCCGATCCGCTTCGCGCGACTCGGCGAACGGATCCCCTCCGCCTCGGTGATGGAGTGGTACGACGAGCACGGTGAGACCATGTCGCCCGAGCGATGGACCGACCCCGGCCACCGCACGCTGCAGTACGTCGCCGCCTCCACCCCCGAGAACGAGCCGTTCAACAGGGTGCTCCTCATCATCCACGGTGTCGAGCGCCCCACGACGGTGACCCTTCCCGTGCTCAAGGACGCCGAACGCCTGGTGTCGCTGTGGTCCAGCGCCGACGAGGATCCCGGGGCCCACGACGGCGTGTTCGCGCCCGGCGACGAGCTCGAGATCCCCCCGACGAGCATGCGGCTGTTCCGCGTGGAGTGATCGGACGCCTGTGCGCAAGCCCTGCGGCCCGCCGACGCTGCGCGGTAGGTTCGTGGGGTGGCCACGACGACTCGTTCCTCCCGTCCCCGTCCCTGGCGCTCGGCATCGGCGATCCCGGTGCGCGCCGTCCGCCCCACGACCGCGCCCGCGCCCACGGTGACGCCGCGCATCCCCCTCACCCTCCCCTTCCCGAGCGTCCCCGGAGGTCGGTACCGGCCGTCCGCCTACGTCGGTGACGCCGTCCCCTTCACGGTCACGGCTTTCCGCGAAGGCCATGACCTGATCGGGGTTCAGGTCAGGCTCTTCTCCCCCTCAGGCGATGAATCCCTGCACCGGCTGTCCCCCCTCAACGACGGCTTCGACCGTTGGACGACGACCGTGGCGCCCCTGGAGACCGGTGTCTGGCGCTTCCGCTTCGAGGCCTTCAGCGACGATTTCGCCACCTGGCAGCACGCCGCCGACATCAAGCTCGCCGCCGGCCTCGACCCCTTCGTGATGCGCGAATCCGGCGCTCGCCTGTTCGACACCGCGATCAGCGAGAAGGGCCGCTCCGCCGCCGAGCGGAAGCTGCTGATGACCGCCGCCGCACGGTTGCGGGCCGAGGACGTCTCCGACGCCGAGGCTCTGGAGATCGTCCGCGACGAGCAGATCGCCCGCCTGTTCGCCCTGCGTCCGACCTCGGCGATCATGAGCGCCGGCGAGGAGGCAGAGCTCCTGGTCGAGCGCGAGCGGGCCGGCGTCGGCGCCTGGTACGAGTTCTTCCCCCGCTCCGAGGGCGCCACCCGCAACGAGGACGGCTCCGTCACCAGCGGCACCCTGCGCACGGCGATCGACCGGCTTCCCGGCGTCGCGGGCATGGGCTTCGACGTCATCTACCTCCCGCCCATCCACCCGATCGGAACCACCAATCGCAAGGGCCGGAACAACAGCCTGACCTCCGAGCCCGGCGACCCCGGATCGCCCTATGCCATCGGCTCCCCCGAGGGCGGCCACGACGCCATCCATCCCGATCTCGGCACGGAGACGGATTTCCTGGCGTTCGTCGACGCGGCGCGCGAGCACGGACTGGAGGTCGCGCTGGACCTCGCCCTCAACGCCTCTCCGGATCATCCCTGGGTCACCGAGCATCCCGAGTGGTTCACGACCCTCCCCGACGGTTCGATCGCCTTCGCTGAGAACCCGCCGAAGAAGTACCAGGACATCTACCCGCCGAACTTCGACAACGATCCCGCCGGGATCTACGGCGAGATCCTGCGGGTGGTCCAGCACTGGATCGGCCTGGGCGTGAAGATCTTCCGGGTCGACAACCCCCACACCAAGCCCGTGCAGTTCTGGGAGTGGCTGATCGCCACCGTGAACGAGGCCGATCCGGACGTCATCTTCCTCTCCGAGGCGTTCACGCGCCCCGCGATGATGCGCGGGTTGGCGATGGCGGGCTTCCAGCAGAGCTACACGTACTTCACGTGGCGCAACACGAAGTCCGAGCTCGAGGAGTTCTTCACCTCGATCTCGCACGAGACCTCCGACTTCATGCGGCCGAACCTCTTCGTCAACACGCACGACATCCTCACCGAGTACCTGCAGTACGGGGGACGGCCGGGGTACCGGATCCGCGCCGCGCTCGCCGCCACGGCGTCACCGACGTGGGGCGTCTACGCCGGGTACGAGCTGTTCGAGAACGTCGCCCGTCCGGGCTCGGAGGAGAACATCGACAACGAGAAGTACGAGTACAAGTTCCGCGACTGGGACGGCGCAGAGGCACGGGGCGACTCCCTCGCACCGTGGCTGCGGCGCCTGAACGAGATCCGTCGGGCTCATCCCGCGCTCCAGCAGCTGCGCAACCTCGCGGTGCACTGGAGCGACGACGAGGCGATCCTCGTCTACTCCAAGCATCTGGATGCCGCGCTGTCGCCGACCGGCGAATCCGACACCATCCTCGTGGTCGCCAATGTCGATCCGCACTCCACCCGCCAGACCATGGTCCACCTCGACACCCGGGTGTGGGACGTGACCCCGGGTGAGCCCTTCGAGGTCGAGGACCTCGTGACCGGAGCGCGATGGACCTGGTCAGACCACAACTTCGTCCGCCTCGACGCCTTCACCGAACCCGTGCACATCCTGCACATCACAAAGGACCGCGCATGACCGCCACACCCTCTCCCCTCGATGCCGGACTCCTCGACGCCGTCGCCCACGGCGCCCACCACGATCCGCACTCCGTGCTCGGCCTTCACGCCCGCGACGGCGCCGGATGGGTCGTCCGTACACGTCGGCCGCTCGCCGACACCGTGGTCGCCGTTCTCGACGACGGCACCCGCGTTCCGCTGAGCCACCAGCACGCCGGGATCTGGGAGGGCGCTCTCGACGCACGCCCGCGTGCGTACGTCATCATCGCCACCTACCCCGACGGCTCGGAGTACACCGCGGACGACCCCTACCGTCACGGACCCACCATCGGCGAGCTCGACCTCCACCTCGTGGGAGAGGGCAGGCACGAGGAGCTGTGGAACGCCCTGGGTGCGCATCTTCGCACCCACGACGGTGTCGACGGCGCGTCGTTCTCGGTCTGGGCGCCGAACGCTCAGGCGGTCCGCGTCGTCGGAGACTTCAACAGCTGGGACGGCACCGGGCATGCGATGCGGTCGATGGGCGGCAGCGGGGTCTGGGAGCTGTTCATCCCGGGGCTCCGCGCCGGCGGTCGCTACAAGTTCGAGATCCTCTCCCGCCACGGCGCCTGGGTGATGAAGGCCGACCCGATGGCGCGCCGTGCGGAGGTCGCCCCCGGCACCGCTTCCGTCATCGACGACTCGTCGTTCTCCTGGGGCGATACCGCCTGGATGAAGGAGCGCGCCGCCTCTCGTCCGGCCGGGAGCGCGATGTCGATCTACGAGCTCCACTTCGGCTCGTGGCGTCCGGGGCTGTCGTACCGTGACGCCGCCGATCCCCTGATCGAGTACCTGACCGATCAGGGATTCACCCATGTGGAGTTCATGCCCCTGGCCGAGCACCCCTTCGGCGGGTCCTGGGGCTACCAGGTCACGGGCTATTTCGCCCCCACCGGGCGGTTCGGAACACCCGACGATCTGCGGTACCTCATCGACCGCCTGCACCAGGCGGGCATCGGCGTGATCATGGACTGGGTGCCCGGCCACTTCCCGAAGGACGACTGGGCGCTGGCCCGCTTCGACGGCGAGCCCCTCTACGAGCACGCCGATCCCCGGCGCGGCGAGCACAAGGACTGGGGCACCTACATCTTCGACTACGGGCGCCGTGAGGTGCGCAACTTCCTCGTCGCGAACGCCCTGTACTGGCTCCAGGAGTTCCACGTCGACGGCCTGCGTGTGGACGCCGTGGCATCGATGCTGTACCTGGACTATTCGCGCAATGAGGGCGAGTGGCTTCCCAACGTCTACGGGGGCCGGGAGAACCTCGACGCCATCGCGTTCCTGCAGGAGGTCAACGCCACGGCCTATCGGCGCTACCCCGGAATCTCCATGATCGCCGAGGAATCCACCAGCTTCCCCGGCGTGACCGCACCCACCGACCACGCCGGTCTCGGCTTCGGTTTCAAGTGGAACATGGGCTGGATGAACGACTCGCTCCAGTACATCTCCCGCGATCCGATGTACCGCGGTCACCACGAGGGCGAGATGTCGTTCTCGTTCGTCTACGCGTTCAGCGAGAACTACATCCTGCCGATCAGCCACGACGAGGTCGTCCACGGCAAGGGCAGCCTCTTCCAGCGGATGCCGGGCGACCACTGGCAGAAGCTGGCGAACATGCGCGCGTACCTCGCGTACATGTGGGGACACCCCGGCAAGCAGCTGCTGTTCATGGGACAGGAGTTCGGTCAGCTGTCGGAGTGGTCCGAATCCCGGGGTCTGGACTGGTGGCTCCTGGAACAGCCCCCGCATCGGCAGCTGCAGGACTTCGTGGCCCAGCTGAATCGCCAGTATCGGGCGCACTCCGCTCTGTGGTCGCGGGATGCTGACGGGTCGGCCTTCCACCGCCTCGGGGCACCCTCGTGGGACCCCAATGTCATCGCCTTCTCCCGTCGCGACCACCACGGGAACACCGTCGCGGTGATCGCCAACTTCTCGGGCGTGCCCATCCAGCCGTTCACCCTCGACCTGCCCGCACCGGGCGTCTGGGAGGAGATCCTCAACTCCGACGCCGGCGAGTACGGCGGTTCGGGTGTGGGCAACATGGGAGTCGTGCACGCCGACGACAACGGCCGGGCGACGATGGTGCTCCCGCCCCTCGGCGTCCTCTGGCTCCGGCACCGCACCCCGGCGCACATCCCCTCCCCGACCCGGGGGTGAGGCGGCGCGGGAGCGGCGGTCGAACCCGATCGGATCAGAAGAGCAGGGAGGCCAATCGGCCGCGTGCCCGGATGACCCGCGGGTCGGTGTCACCGATCACGCCGAACAGTTCCAGAAGGCGCTCACGAACGGGTGCCCGCTCATCATCGGGAAGCACGGCGAAAAGATCGAGAAGGCGCGCGAACGCGTCATCCACGTGTCCGCCGGCGAGATCGAGATCGGCGACCGCGAATTGGGCCTCGGGATCCTGCGGGGCCGCCGCGGCGGCAGCACGGGCGGCGGCGAGATCCAGACCCTGAACGCGCTGGAGGAGGCGCACCTGGCCGAGCGCCGCGCGCGCATCGGCGTCCCGCGGATTCTCGGCCAGCGCTCGCTCATAAGCGCTCACCGCGCGTGCGTAGTCGCCCGCCTCGATCGCATCCGCCGCTTCCGCGTGCAACGGCGGCAGCTCCGGTTCCGCGGGGCCCTCCGACTCGGCGCCGTCCGCGTCCGCTGCGACGCTGCCGGTCACGCCGTTCTGGGAGGCGAGCTGGAGGAACTGCGCGAAGACCTCTCGCACCTGCTGCTCGGGTACCGCCCCGGTGAACAGCGGCACCGGCTGACCGGCGATGACACCGACGACCATCGGGATCGACTGGGCGCGGAAGGCCTGCGCAAGTTGCGGGTTCGCGTCGACATCGACCTTCGCCAGGACGATGCGACCGTCCAACTCACGCACCACGCGCTCCAGCGCAGGGCTCAGCTGCTTGCACGGACCGCACCACTCGGCCCAGAGGTCGACGACCACCGGGACGGTCCGCGAAAGCTCCAGGACCTGGCCGAACGTCGCGTCGGTGACGTCCATGACGAGCGAGGCGACGCGTCCGGACGGAGCGGCCGACACGCCTTCCGCCGGTGGTGACGCCGCACCGGTAGCCGGGGCGGCGGGACGGTTCCGGAGGGAGGAGAGGTCGACGGCGCCACGGAGCGTCGCGCCAGGAGAGACGTCGGTCACGGGATCACCTTCGCGTTCAGGATGTCGGATGCATACCCGAGAAGGCGGATCTTCTCGGTGGAGCCCTGGCCGGGCACGTAGAAGAACAGCTGGTCGGTGTAGGTCGTGGTGAAGCCTGTCGGCGACTGCTCGGCGCCCGAGAGCGTCCGCACCGTGGGGTTGTTCTCGAGCTTGATGACGGCGTCGGGGTTGGTGGGCTTCACCGTGTCGATCTCGTCGATGTTCACCGCCACGATCGCCCCGCTCTCCAACGTCGCCAGCGCCCGAGGTTCGAAGGAGCCGGGGGCGGCCTGGAACGTCAGCTCTCCGGTGGAGGCGCCCGTCTGGTTGAACTCGTCCAACCGCTTCTGCCGGTCACCGGCCACACTCACCCGGAACTGATCGCTGGCGACGTCGAAGAGGTCGTAGTACTGGCTCTCCTCCCCGGCGTTCAGGATGTCGGCGTAGGCCTCGGCGAGCTGCGCGGGAGGGAGAAGGAGGAACGGGGAGTCCGGCGCGGGCTGGACCGCCCCGATGTAGGCAGGGGCGACGACCGGGAGCTCGGTCGCGGCCTCAAGGCTCGCCAGGTAGGTCAGCTTGTAGGGGGACCACTGATCCTGCTGCGTGAGCATCATGATGCTCGAGGTGTTGGCGGCGGTGTCGTCGACGACACCGACGATCGACCGCGGCCACTCGTCGTACGCCTGCGGGAGCACCAGCGTCAGGGGCTCGGCGGGCAACGCGGCGGGCGCCGGATAATCGCCGATCGCCGCGCGCAGGGCGTAGTTGGTGGAGCGGGCGGCGAGGACGGCGCCGTCGAGGCGGGTCGCCGCGAGGGTCTCGTCCGCCGCCTCGTCGGCCGCGGCGACCGTCTCGGCGATCCTCGTCCAGATCCGGTCGGCCTGCGCCTCGGTGACGACCGGGGCCTGCTGCCCCTCGGGCACGATCACCGACGCGGACGGGGTCGGCGACGGCGACGGCGCGAACTGCGGCCACGCCTCGGAGGAGCATCCGGCGAACAGCAGCGCGGACACCGCGACGGCGGGCACCACGATCAGACGACGCCGACCCCCGGTGAGAGCACGACGACCGCTCGCGCTGATCACCCCCTTGCCCTTGCCCTCGACGGCGAGGTCGATCGGCTCGGTGACGGGCACCGGAAGGCCTTTGCGGCGCGGGCCGCGGGAGCGGCGCAGGTGACGGATCGCCAGGATGTACAGGAAGACGCCCACGGCCATCATCACGCCGCCGGCGACGATGAGCGGACCTGCCCAGGGCGTGGCGTTGGCGATCGGCCACGAGACGGTGATGTCGGCGGGCGCCGGCTCCGCGCCATCCGCCGCCACGAGGACGCTCATCTCCTCGGGCAGCTGAAGCGGGGCGATCAGCACGTCCTCCTGCTGGAATTCGTCCAGCCAGAGGTCCGAGCCGACCGGGCTGCGCGCCTCGTCCGCGCTCTCCTCGGCACCGGCGGCGGACTCCTCGACGGCGGCCTCCCCCTCCGGGGCGGCGGACTCCTCGGGCGCCGGGGTCGAGCCCTCGTCGGTCTCGTCCGCCACGGCGAGACTCGGCGTGACCTCCTCCGCCTCCAGGGCACCGTCCTGGTCGACCGTCACCCGCGTGTAGGGCGTGTCCGAGAGCCAGGCCTCGAGGTCTGCCGTGCGGCCGTACGCGGCGAAGATGGTCCCCTCCCCCTGCGCGCGCAGCGTCTGGGAGCCGGGGCGGCTGTTGAGCACATCGCCCTCGACGAGCACATACGGCGTGTCCTCCTCGAGCGAGAGCGCCGCGGTCTCGGTGTCAGGACCCTGGAAGACCGTGCGCTGGGCGATTCCCACGCCGATCATCAGCGCCGCCAGCACGAAGGCCGCCACAGCCCACACGAAACGCACGAATGCCTCACCTCTCCTCGCTCCGAAACCGATCAGGACGCGGTGGAGCGCAAAACTCGACGTTCCAGACTACCGAAGGGCGCCTGGATGTCGCCCGGGAGCGAGTGGTGCCCGGTGTGATGACCGGCTATCAGTATCCTGACAGGGCCGGACGCCCACGCGCCGGCTCAGCCGAGAGAGGGCGCCCGCCGATGAAGATCCACAATCCGTTCCGCGTGGCGCTCGTCGCCACTCTCGGGGTGGGTCTCGGGCTCCTCCTCATCGCGAGCATCCAGACGCTCTCGACGATCCTGCTCTATGTCGGGACGGCGCTTTTCCTGTCGCTGGGCCTTGATCCGATCATCTCCTGGTTGGAGCGACGCGGACTCCCCCGCTGGGCGGCCGTGCTCATCACGATCCTCGGGGTGCTCGGCATCTTCGCCGGCATCGTGCTCATGGTCGTCCCGATCATCGTCGCGCAGATCGCCCAGCTCGTCGAGGCCATTCAAAACCTGGTTGAGAGTGGGTCGTGGGATCCTGTGAACGCGATCCAGGACTGGCTTCGCGACACCTTCCCCGCTTTGAACGTCGATCTGGTGTGGGGATACGTCGAAGACTGGTACACCTCGCTCGATCTGCAATCGATAGGCACCACGATCGGCGAGGGTGTCCTCGGCGCTGTCGGTGCTGTCATTGCGGGCCTCGGCGGCGCGTTCATCGTCCTCATCCTGACCATCTACTTCACCGCCTCGACCCCGAACCTGAAGAAGGCCGTCTATCAGCTGGTGCCGGCCTCCAAGCGCCCGCGGTTCATTGACCTCGCCGAGCAGATCACCGCATCGGTGGGCTTCTACGTCATCGGTCAGCTGAGCCTCGGCGTGACCAACGGCATCCTCAGCTTCATCTTCTTGTCGATCATCGGCGCGCCCTTCACCGCGGTGCTCGCCGTCATCGCTTTCTTCTTCTCGCTCATTCCCCTGGTCGGCACCCTCACCGGTTCGACGATCATCGTGCTGACCTGCCTTATCCCCGGCGTTGGGTCGCCGACCACCGCGCTCGTCGCCGCGATCTACTACCTGATCTACATGCAGATCGAGGCGTACATCATCTCCCCGCGCATCATGAACCGGGCGGTGTCGATCCCGGGTGCGGTCGTGGTCATCGCCGCCCTCGCCGGAGGCTCGCTGCTCGGACTCCTGGGTGCTCTCGTCGCGATCCCTGTCGCCGCGAGCATCCTGATCATCTATCGACAGGTGATCATCCCGCGCCAGAACGAGCTCTGACGCGGCTGCCGATCACGCAGGATCCGCGGTGGGCCCGTCCCACTCCACAGGGAGCGGAAGGGCATCGGGGTTCACCACCGCGACGATCTCGGTGAGAACGCGCCGGGTCTGGTTCTCGCCGACCCAGAGATGTTTTCCCCCCTCGACGGGGATCAGCGTCGCATGCGGGATCGCGGCGAACCGCTCCCGGGCGGCGTCGGGTCGAAGGTAGTCGTCGAACTCCGGGATCAGCGCGATCACGGGACGCAGATCGTCCGCCCAGCCTGCGAGGTCGTGCGGTGTCGCGCGGTGAAGCGGGGGCGAGAGCAGGATCACGCCCTCGACGTCGTGGTCACGACCGTACTTCAGCGCCAATTCGGTGCCGAACGACCAGCCGACCAGCCACGGACGTGGAAGCCCGCGCTCCCGGACGAAGGCCATGGCCGCAGCCACATCGAAGGCCTCGTTGCGTCCCCCGTCGAAGGATCCCTCGCTCGTGCCGCGCACGGATGTGGTCCCCCGGGTGTTGAACCGCAGCACGGCGAGATCGGCGAGAGCCGGCAGCCGACCCGCCGCCTTGCGCAGGATGTGGGAGTCCATGAAGCCGCCCGCGGTGGGGAGCGGATGCAGCGTGACGAGGGTGGCGACCGGCGCCGCGCTTTCCGGCGAGGCGAGCTCCCCCACGAGCGTGAGGCCGTCGACAGTGCGAAGCTCGATGTCCTCGCGGCGTGCGGGCAGCAGGACGGGTCCGCGAATCTCCATCAGGCGATCCTCCAACAGTGCGTGTGCCAATGACGCCGATCGGCGAGGGCGGCCGCGTCGCCGAGGATGCTGTCGGCCCGCCAGACCACCACGTGCGCCGTCGACGGCGGGATCTCCTGGCTGCATCCGGGGCACACGTACGACTTGGCGGCCTGCCCCGTCGAGACGGGCTGCACCGTCCAGGTCGCGCCGCGGCGCTCTTCCGTCCGCTTCCAGCCGGCGAGCAGCCGTTCGAAGGAGTCGTCGCGCGCGGGTTCCGGGCGACGACGGTGCGAGCGCGGCATCGGGTCAGTACCACCCGGTGCGGGTGGAGTGATCCCACGCCCCGCACGGGGTGCCGTAGCGTCCGGCGATGTAGCCCAGGCCCCAGGTGATCTGCGTCGCGGGGTTGGTCTCCCAGTCCGCTCCGGCGGAGGCCATCTTGTTGCCGGGGAGCGACTGCGGGATCCCGTACGCTCCGCTGGAGGCGTTGTAGGCGTTCACGCGCCAGCCGGACTCCTTGTTCCATAGGGCCACCAGGCAGCTGAACTGGTCGTCGCCCCAGCCGCGGGCGAGAACCATGTCGTAGGCGATCGCCTGGGCGCTTCCGGGATCGGGAGTGACGAAGGGCGGCACCCAGCCACCCGATCCTGACGAGGACGCAGCGGAGGCCGATCTGGTCGCGGTCGGCGTGGGCGTGGGGGTCGGTGTAGGGGTGACGTACACGGTGTAGCCGCTGCGGTCGAGCGAACGGGCCTCGCCCTCGGCCCCGGCGTCGACGGTGACCGCCTGCACGTCGCCGAGGGTGCTGGCGTAAAGCGAGATGGGAGGCACCTCCTCGGCACTCGCCCGCGAGAGGGCCGCACCGGTCGGACCGATCCAGGCCGCGGCGAAGGCCACCGCCGCGAAGGCCGCGAACGTCGCCACCGTGCTCCGTCGCCGGGACCACCGGGCGGCGGGGCGCGCCGGAGCGCGACGGCGTTCGATGCCGCCGTCCGCGCGGGTCAACGCCGCCGTGCGCCTGCCGGCGATGTCACGACGCCTCGTCGGGACGACGGCGCGAGCGTCCGCGGCATCCTCATCGGATGCCGGCGTGTCGTGTGCAACGGGACCGTCGGAAGTCACAGTGTCGCCGAGTCTACCGACCCGATTCCGGTCCCGCCATGAGCGCCCGGCACGTGGTCACGACACCGCGAGCATGACCTCGACGACGGAGTCCAGCACGGCATCGACCTGCTGCTCACGGTAACCCCCGCGCTGCATGCGGAAGGCGACCGCGCGGACCTGCTCGACCGTCACGGTCTGGCCCGACTCCAGGTAGCGGCAGATCCGGTCGGCAACGAGGTCGACCTCGTCCACCCGGTATCCGAAGCGGAGCACGCTCACGCGATCGAAACGGCGCCCCGGCGGACGAGACAGCCGGTCCAGCACCTCCTGTGCGAGCTCTCGGGTGCGCCCGACCCATCCGGCGGCGCCCAGGCGACCGACTTCGGCCTCCCGCTCGCGGGCGGCGAATGCGTCCTCGATGCGGCCGAGGGCGGAATCGACGGCGTCGATCGCGTAGCCGCCCCGGACCAGCGCGAACGCCGCGTGGCGGACATCCCAGGAGGTGAGGGGCTCCGCAGAGCGCCCCTCGAAGGACTCCCGGGCGCGCAGGAGGAAGTCGTCGACCGCGTCGCGGTCGTACCCCTTCTCGCGGCCGCGCGTGACGGGGAACGCGGCGCGAGGGCGGGCGTGTCCTTCGCCGGCGGTGTCTGTCGGTCGGAGATCTGTCATGCGACTCCCAGGGGAGAGAGCAGGTAGTACAGCGCGAGCGCGGCCGTCGTGGAAGGGAGGATCGAATCGAGGCGGTCCAGGACTCCCCCGTGACCGGGAAGCCACGAGCTCATGTCCTTGATGCCGAGATCCCGCTTGATCATCGACTCGCCGAGGTCTCCGGCGGTCGCCGTGCCGAGGATCACCAGCCCGATGATGACGCCGGTCCAGATCGGCAGACCGAGCATGAGCGGAGCGAGCAGCAGCCCGGCCACGACGGCCGCCACCGCCGCCCCGGCGAAGCCCTCCCACGTCTTCTTCGGGCTGATCCGCGGGGCCATCGGGTGACGTCCGCCCCGACCGAGGGTGAGTCCGGAGACGTAGGCGCCGGTGTCGGACACCACGGCGACGATGATGAAGGCCAGCACCCACCACTGTCCGCCGTCCTGAGCGAGGAGTGCGACGCACAGGCTCGCCAGGAACGGGACGTAGAGCTGCACGAGCGCGGCGATGAGGACGTCACCCAGAACGAGCCGGTGGGGTCTGCCGTCGTCGGCGAACAGCTGCGCCACCCGGCGCCACACGACCACGAGTGCGACCGCGGCGAACGCGCCGATCCAGTGCAGCCACGGCTGGAGGAAGAAGCCGGCGACGACCAGAAGAGTGCCCGCGACGAGCTGAGCGACGATATCGACCTTGCGGCCCGACGCCCGCAGCGCCCTGCTGAACTCGAAGGTGCCGAGGGTGCTCGCGGCCAGCGCGAACAGGACGAACAGCTGCTTGAAGAAGATCAGGGAGGCCAGGACCACCACGCCGATCGCGAGCCCGATGAGGATCGCCAGGATGAGGTTGCGGCCGGTGCGCTGCGTGATGCGGGCATTGGCCTCCTCGAACTCCGCTCGCGCATGGGCGAGTTGGGTCTCGAGTTCGCTGCGTGCGGCACGCACGTGCGTCTGGAACCCGGGCTCGCCGGCGACCATTCCCCGTCGGGCCGCCGCGGCCTTACGTCGGGTCGCGGGAACCTCGGGGGCACCACTGCCCCGCTCTCCGCCCGCGGTGTCTGTCATGGCCGGCTCACACTTCGAGCAGCTCAGCCTCTTTGCGCTTGAGCGCGTCATCGATGGCGTCGACGTGCGTGCGCGTGAGAGCGTCGAGCTCCTTCTCGCCGCGGGAGATCTCGTCCTCGCCGACCTCGCTCTTGAGCGAATCGAGGTCATCCTTGGCCTTCCGACGGATCCCGCGCACGTGCACCTTGGCGTCCTCGCCCTTTGCGCGGACGATCTTGACGAATTCCTTCCGGCGCTCCTGTGTGAGCTCGGGCAGGGTCACCCGGACGATGTTGCCGTCGTTGGTGGGGTTTGCGCCCAGATTCGGGCTGTCGCGGATCGCCTGCTCGATGGCCTTCAGCGCCGACTTGTCGTAGGGGGTGACCACGAGCGTGCGCGCCTCGGGGTTGTTCAGCGAGGCGAGCTGCGCGAGGGGCGTGGGCGACCCGTAGTAGTCCACGAGGATCTTCTGGAACAGCTGCGGGTTGGCGCGCCCGGTCCGCACGGTCGCGAAGTCCTCCTTGGCGGCCTCGACCGCACGGTCCATGCGGGAAGCGGCATCTGCCAGTACGTCGGCGATCACAGGAACTCCATTCTCCGAACTCATCAGAAGTCTAGTGCGCGTCCTCGGATCGACCGGGGCAGCGCACCGTGGCGGGTAGGTCTGCCGTGCTCAGACGGTGACGAGGGTGCCGATGGATTCGCCGAGCAGGGCTCGGGTGACGTTGCCCTCCGGTTCCATCCCGAACACGCGCATGTCCATGCCGTTGTCCATGCAGAGGCTGAAGGCCGTCGAATCGACCACCTTCAGGCCACGCTGGAGCGCATCGATGTAGGTGATGCGATCGATGCGGGTCGCCGTGGCATCCTTGCGCGGATCGGCCGTATAGACACCGTCCACGCCGTTCTTGGCGACCAGGACCTCGACGGCGCCGATCTCGAGCGCGCGCTGGGCGGCGACCGTGTCGGTGGAGAAGTAGGGCAGCCCGGCGCCGGCACCGAAGATCACCACGCGCCCCTTCTCCATGTGGCGCTCGGCACGACGAGGGATGTAGGGCTCGGCGACCTGGGTCATCGAGATCGCCGACTGAACGCGGGTGGCGGCGCCCGCCTGCTCCAGGAAGTCCTGCAGGGCGAGGGCGTTCATCACGGTCCCGAGCATGCCCATGTAGTCGGCGCGCCCCCGATCCATGCCTCGCTGGCTCAGCTCGGCTCCCCGGAAGAAGTTTCCTCCGCCCACGACGACGGCGATCTCGACGCGGTCGACCGCCGCGGCGATCTCGCGGGCGATCTGGCTGACGATGTCGGGATTGACACCGAGCTGTCCTCCGCCGAAGGCCTCTCCGGACAGTTTCAGCAGTACCCGACGGCGGCGGCTCGTCTCATCGATCACAGATCATCCTCTCGTCCAACGCAGACTATCGAAGCGTGAGAAAGGGCCCGCATCGACGGTGTATCGATGCGGGCCCCGGTGCGGTCTCAGGCGCCGACCTTGAAGCGGGCGAACCCGGTCAGGGTCAGTCCGGCGTTCTGCGCGACCTGCGCCACCGACAGCTTGTTGTCGCGGGCATAGTCCTGGTCGAGCAGCGACACCTGCTTGAAGAAGGCGTTCACGCGACCCTCGACGATCTTGGGCAGTGCCGCCTCCGGCTTGCCCTCGTTGCGAGAGATCTCGGTGACGATCTGACGCTCCTTCTCCACGTCCTCCTCCGGTACCTCGTCACGGGAGAGGTAGGAGGGGTTGGCGAAGGAGATGTGCTGCGCGAGGCTGCGCGCGGTCTCGGCGTCCTCCCCCGAGTAGGCCAGGACCACACCGACCTGCGGGGGCAGGTCCTTGTTGGTCTTGTGCAGGTAGATCTCGAAGTTGTCGCCGGAGAGCGTCCGCACGCGGCGGAGCTCGACCTTCTCGCCGATGATCGCGGCCTCGTCCGAGATGAGCTCGGCGACGGTCTGCGAGCCGGCAGGAGCCGCGAGAGCGGCCTCGACCGAGTCGGCGCCGGCGTCGGCGGCCGCCTGGACGACCTTGTCGGCGAGCGCGACGAAGCGGTCGTTCTTGGCGACGAAGTCGGTCTCGCAGGCGAGCTCGATCATCGTGACCTTGCCGTCCTGCTCGCGTGCCGCGATGAGACCTTCGCTCGTGGAGCGATCGGCGCGCTTGGCGTTGCCCTTCGCGCCCTTCAGACGCAGGATCTCGACGGCCTTCTCGACATCGCCGTCGGCCTCCTCGAGGGCCTTCTTGGTGTCGACCATTCCGGTGCCGAGCTGCTCGCGCAGAGCCTTGATGTCGGCGATGGTGAAGTTTGCCATGGGTGGCGGCTCCTTATGTGGCGGGTGCTGTCGTGTGCATGCGTGTCGTCGGGGAGGGGGTTTCCCCTCCCCGAGGACGAACGCCTTACTTCTCTGCGGCCTCGGTCGACTCGGCGCCGGCGTCCGTCGCCTCGGCGGTCTCGGTCGACTCGGTGGTGACGGCCTCTTCCGCCGCCGCGGCCCCGGCCTCGTCCGCCGGGGTCTCGGTCGCGGCGACCGAGACGTCGGCGGCGCCGGTGACGGTCGAGCCCTGCTCGAGGAGCTCGCGCTCCCACTCGGCCAGGGGCTCTGCGGCCTCGTCGGCGTCGGCGGGCTGGTGACGCTGGATGAGACCCTCGGCCGCGGCGTCGGCGATGATGCGCGTCAGCAGCGACACCGAGCGGATGGCGTCGTCGTTACCCGGAATGGGGTACTGGAACTCATCGGGGTCGGCGTTGGTGTCGAGGATGCCGATCACCGGGATGCCCAGCTTCGTGGCCTCGTCGACGGCGAGGTGCTCGCGCTTGGCGTCCACGACCCAGATCGCCGAGGGCGTCTTGGACATGTTGCGGATTCCCCCGAGCGACTTGTGCAGCTTGTCGAGCTCGCGCTTCTTCAGCAGCAATTCCTTCTTGGTGAAGCCGCTGGCTGCCGGGTCGTCGTAGTCGAGCTCCTCGAGCTCCTTCATGCGGGCCAGGCGCTTGGACACGGTCTGGAAGTTGGTCAGCAGACCGCCCAGCCAGCGCTGGTTGACGTAGGGCTGGCCGACGCGGGTCGCCTGCTCGGCGATGACCTCCTGGGCCTGCTTCTTGGTGCCGACGAAGAGGACGGTGCCGCCGTGGGCGACGGTCTCCTTGACGAATTCGTACGCCTTGTCGATGTAGGACAGCGACTGCTGGAGGTCGATGATGTGGATCCCGCTGCGCTCGGTGAGGATGAAGCGCTTGACCTTCGGATTCCACCGGCGGGTCTGGTGTCCGAAGTGCACGCCGCTGTCGAGCAGCTGGCGAATGGTGACGACGGCCATGGCCGTTCTCCTTCTCTGGCGCGTCCGCGCCGTTTCGGTTTCCTTCCGGTCGATCGACCGGCATGCCTGGTGCCCGACCGCCTTCCGCTCGCACACGACGATGTCGGGTGGGAGACCGTGGGAAGGATGCCACGCGTGGCGGGACCGAGGCCACCGCACCGCGCTTTGGGCACGCGTAGTCACCCCGGTGTCGGGGTGCAGGGGAAGTCTATCAGCGCCGGGGCCATCCCGTCCTCTCCTGCCCAGGTGGGCCGGCGGGTGCAGTCCCCACAGATTCGGTCCGCCCTCCCCCGCCGCGTCCCGGGTAGGACGAGTGTGAGGCCATGTCCCCGCCCGTACGCGGCCGTCGCCCGGGGCGCACCGGGGTGGCCGCCCTTCTGGTCGTCCTCCTCGGTATCGCTCTGGCAGGCGCAAACCCGGCCGCCGGCCGTGCCGCCGAAGGGACGGACGGCGTGTCCATTCCGCGAGCCGGCGCGTGGGAGTGGCCACTGGATCCGTTCCGGCTCATCCAGCCCTATCTCGCCCCCGCACACCGATACGCGCCCGGCCACCGAGGCATCGACATCGCTCCGACCGGTTCGACAGCGGCGGCGCAGATCGTCGCACCTTCGGACGGAGTCATCGCCTTCAGCGGACAGGTGGCGGGGCGCCCGGTGGTCACGATCGACCATGGTGGTGGTCTCGTGTCGACTCTGGAGCCTGCCGCCGGTGTCCTTCCACCCGGCGCAGCGGTCCGACGCGGCGACGCCGTCGCGACACTCTCGAGAGGTGGCCACAGCGCCCCCGGTACGCTCCACTTCGGGGTGCGACGGGACGGGGAGTACATCAATCCGATGCTGCTGTTCGGCGGCGTTCCCCGCGCCGTCCTCCTCCCGTGCTGTTGAGGACGCGCAGGTTCACGCGCGCGGATGCGCGAGGCGGTAGGAGGCGGTCAGCCGCTCATGCGAGACGTGGGTGTAGATCTGCGTCGTACCCAGATTCTCGTGCCCGAGAATCTCCTGGACGCTGCGCAGGTCGGCACCGCCGTCGAGCAGGTGCGTCGCCGCGCTGTGCCGGAGCGCATGCGGACCGACAGGCCGGCCGACCAGCGGGCCGACGGTGCGGGCGACCAGATCGTAGACGGCGCGCGGACCGATCCGTGACCCGCGCGCGCCGAGGAAGAGTGCGCACTCCTGGACTCCCGGATCCGTCCGCCGCGCGATGATCGCCGGCCGAGCGCGGACGAGCCAGGCCTCGACGGCCACGGCGGCAGGTCGGCCGAAGGGGACGACCCGCTCCTTCGACCCCTTCCCCCAGACCCGCACGGTGCGCCGTTCACCGTCGAGATCGTCGAGATCGAGGCCGCAGAGCTCGGAGACACGGATACCGGCGCCGTAGAGCATCTCGAGGATCGCATGGTCGCGGAGCGCGAGGGGATCCCCGCTCTCGGACGCCGTGCTCTTCAGATCGGCGAGCGCGTCCGCGAGGGCGTCGGCGGGCGCGACCGTCGGGAGCGTTCGACCCCGTTTGGGGGTGATCAGCTGGGCGGCGGGGTCTGTCGGAACCTCGCCCGCGGCGACCGCCCACCGGAAGAGCCCGCGCGTCGCCGCCGCCCTGCGGGACAGCGTCGCGCGGGACGCGCCGCGCTCCTGCGTGTGCCACAACCACTCTCGGAGGTCATCGCGCCCGATCTCGCCGATCTCAGGATCGTCGAGCACGTCGACGAGGTCGCTGAGGTCGGCGCGGTAGGCGCGGACCGTCGCCGGGGAGAGCCGCCGGACCTCGCCGAGGTGTGCGAGGTGGCGCTCGATCACCGCCGAGAGTCTCATGGCTCCAGCATGCCCGACGCTCTCGAGCCGTCGTGCTGCCGCGCGGGGCGCGGGTCACCTCGCCCGGGACACGACCCTGCGCCAGCCACGCGAGCCCTGCTCAACCCCACCGGCGAGCGCGAGCAGGCCCAGCTCCACCTCGACCTCGGCCGGCGCGAGACCGGAGGACCGGGCGATCTGCGCGAGATCCTTCTCCGTGCGGACGCTGAGCGCATCGATGACCCGGGTCGTGCGATCGGTGCGGTCGTCCATCGGGTCGGGGAACAGGGCGCCGTCCCCCCACCCGGCGAGCTCTCGGACATCGTCGGACGATGTGATGCACCGTGCGTCGTACTCCCGCATGAGCCGGTGACACCCGGCCGAGGCCGTGCTCGTGATCGGTCCGGGTACCGCACCGAGGGGTCTTCCGAGCGCGGCGGCATGACCGGCCGTGTTCAACGACCCGCTCCGCCAGCCCGCCTCGACCACCACCGTCGCATCCGAAAGGGCCGCGATCAGTCGATTGCGCTGGCAGAATCGACAGCATGAGGGCAATCGTCTACACCCGTCAATCCATCGACAAGGCGGAAGGCATCGACCGCCAGAAGGCGCGATGCCTGGCGCTGGCCTCCTCGCGCGGGTGGGACGTGCTTGAAGTATTGGAGGACAACGCCACCTCCGCAACCAAGACCCGCGGCAAGGGCTCAGCCTGGGACCGCCTCCTCCGCTCTGACGCGGACGTGGTGGTAGCCGTGAATATGGACCGCTTGCTCCGCGGACAGGCTGACCTTCTCAAGCTGGTGGACTCGGGCCTCCTGGTGGCAACCGTTGAGGGTGACCTTGACCTCACCACCGCTGAGGGGAAATTCCGCGCCGAGCTTCTGACCAGCCTGGCGAGCTTCGAGACTCGCCGGAAGGGTGAGCGTCAGGTACGCGCCAACGAGTCCCGCGCCACCAACGGCATGCCGGTGCCGGGTAAGCGCCGCTACGGCTACAAGCCGGGCAACGTGGAGGCACACCCCGAGGAGGCGCCGGTAGTCGCGGCCATGTTCCAACGGGTCCTAGACGGGGAGTCCATCTTCTCCATCGCCAAGAGCCTGGGGTGGCGCACGAGGCGGGTGCGCGAGACACTGACCAACCGCTCCTATGCGGGCTACGTCACGCGCAAGGGTGAGTGGTTTACGGCAGACCCGCGGGTAGCGCGCCTGGTGGATGAGAAGACGTGGACCGACGTGCAGACGCTCCTTGCCGACCCCTCCCGCAAGACCTCACCCGGTAATCAGATTCGATTCCTCGCCTCCGGCATCGCCCGCTGTGGTGTCTGTGAGGCGCGCATGGTGCACCAGTCCGGCAACTACCGATGCAAAGATCACCTGTCACACCCCACCATCAAGGCCGCGATGCTGGACGAGGCGCTTAAGTGGGATGCGTTCACGCTGGTGGCCTCCCAGGAGGCGCAGGGCGGCGAGATTCTGACGCTTGCCGCAGAGCTGGCGGAGCTGGTGCGTAAGCGTGAGGTCCAGCAGGACATGGCCACGTGGCCCGGTGCCAACCTCGCCAGTATTAGGAAGGAGGTCGCGCGCCTGGGCACCGAGATTGAGCGGGTGGAGTCTCAGCTTGCCGCCCTCCGCTCCTCCCTCATCGCTGAGGACGTGGCGCAGGCACTTCGGTCAGAAATGACCGATGAGGAGGGCGCTGACTGGTGGGAAGCAAAGTGGAAGGAGCTGCCTCTTGAGAGTAAGAGACAGCTCCTTGCCGGTCTGCATATCCGGGTCTTCAACGGGCGGGGCCTGGACCGCGTAGAGGTCACTCGCCGAACACAAGGCGATAGTTCTCCGCGTACTCCTCAGTCCACGTCTTCGTAAAGGAGCGCTCCCCAGTCTCGGTAACCCATCGGTGGCAGGACTGTTCGGGCGTTTGCTCAACCTGCCCCTCGCCGTCTGGATCGGCGTAGAGGCCCGTGTCCGGGTGCGCGCCGATGCACAGCGCCCACGCCGCCTCAAACGGGTCTGCCGTTGCGGTGGGCGTCGGCTCCGGTGCCGCCTGGGCGGCGCAGCCGGTGAGCAGCAGAGCCGCAAGGGCCAGAGGGGCAAGACGCTTCATGGGGTGGACCTTAACATCACTTCTCATGGCGCGCACGCTCACTTTCGTAGAGGCGCTTCCACAGCTCCACGGATGCGAGGGCCGCGTCAAGCTGAACCTGGAGGGTGTGGGCCTGGAGGCGTAGCAGCTCCTCCCGCTCTTCGGCGCTCACGCGGTCACCTCCTTGATAGTTGGGATTAGTTGATTAGTGGTTAGTGGATAGTCGGTATTAGTTGCATGGTTGACCTTCCCCAGCTCCCCGGGGAAGGTCGGGGAGGGTGCCTCCACCTTCCCCAGCTCCCCGGCCCCTATAGGCCGGGAACTGGGGAGGGTCAGGACCTTCGATCCACGGGGGCCGTTGCTTTCGAGCAGTTCGCCCTTCTCGATGAGGTCAGCGAGAGCGTCAGCGTACGGTCCAAAGTTGTTACCCCGGAGGCCGACAGCCTCACGGAGACCAGTGCGGGTGATGCCCTCAGCAGGTACCGCCTCCAGTAGCCGTGTGCGATAGCTCCGTGCCTCCTGTGCGGCTCGGGCTATCTGTGTACTCACATCGGGGGCACGCAGCTCCCAGAGCGACTGACCGGGGACGGTGGAATCGAGATGGAACTCCGCGGCAAGGTCGCCCTTGTGGAGGCCCAGCTCGCCGCCGTTGTCCTTCGCCAGCTTGAGGCTGAGATAGCCGTAGGTGCTCTGAGTTAGCCCGCCGCCCTTTGGGGCCTCCAGGAGGTACACAGCGCCCTTATAGCCTGCGTACTTCGCCTGAGAGCCGATGGGGTAGAGCGGGTTGTCTCCGCTCTTCGTGATGTGGTCCACCACAAGGACGCATGAGCCGGTGCGAGCAAAGGCGCGCGTGAACGGGTGCCAGTCAGTAACGTCGTCCGTCTCGTTGGACGCGCCACCAGTCACCATGCGGATGGACTCGCCTACGGTGTCCACCACTACGAGGTCATAGCGGCCCTTCACCAGCGCCTCCAGGTCAGCCTCTGAGGGCTTCGTCTCGGGCTGGATGTAGTGGAACCCCTCGCGTATCTGTTGCGCTGTCACGCCGAGGCTTAGGAGGCGTAGGACGATACGTCCGCGGTGCTCTTCGTGGTCGATGTAGAGGACGGTGCCGCCATCACGCAGCGTCTCCGCCGCGACCGACAGCGCACACCAGGACTTACCAATCCCGGCCTCAGCGTGAATCTCATTGACCACGCCGGGGTAGAGCAACCCGGTACCGTCCGACCGCACCCACACGGTGGGCTTCGGCGGGTCATAAGAGCCGCTGAGTACGTCCTCTAGGTCCTGTGGCTCCCATCCCCCGGTAGGGAGTTGCGAACCGCTCTTCATCTCCTGGAGGATTTCCGCCTTAATCGCGGTCCCCTCCTCGCCCGGCAAGAAATTGCTACCGAGAAACGCGACCTTCTGACGCACAGTCAAACCAGGCTCCGCGAGAACAGTACGGACCTGACGCTCGATGTCGGCAGGCACGGTGATGACAGAGGGCGTCACGGCTACTTGCTTCTGGGCGAACAGCTCATCCATGCCGGTGAGGTCGCCGCGTCGGGCACGGCTGTATGCCTCTTCCTCAGTGATCACGGTCCACCTCCAGACGTACCGGGGCTTCCCACGTGCGGCGGTGAATCTCATCACCCGTGAGGGTGTCGTCCTGCCATTCGGTGTTTACCCATGCGTCCAGGTATTCGTCATAGACGTAGAGTCGCCCCTCAATGTGGAGGCGGTAGTTGAGGCCGTTGAGCGGGTGGTACTGGGCACTCACTTGTCTGCCTCCCTTACGGATACGACATTGCCCCAGGGGTAGAACGTGGGCTTGCCGTCCTCACGGATGCAGATACCCAGACCATCGGTGTAGATGACCTTGCCGTAGCCGTGCTCATCTAGTTCGTTCTTCACCACGAGCGTCACGTCCACGACCATGCCGAGTGGGTAAAGCGCTGCCAGGTTTCCATACCTAGCATTCTGAATTGTTGACATTTCAACCTCTTGAGATAGAAAGCCCCGCCACAGGGAGGTTGAAACCTGAGGCGGGGCGCGTGAGCAGTGAGTCAACCATCTGCGGGGACCTACCGCTCACCCGGCTCTAATGTCCGGCGATCTTTAAGTTATGGGGACCGGGGGGATGGAAAGCCGCTGGTGCTTTCCGCGTTTCCCGGTGCTTCTATTCTACCAGATAATATGCACCACTATATGTAGTGGTGGAAATGCAATATAGACGCTAATGGGTTAATTGTGTCAAGTTTGTGACGGGTGTGACCCCCCTTTCGGTTAAGCGCCTATAGATGCATGTATAGAGGTTTAACCAACCTACCCGTCACACCCGTCACACCCTTATATGAGTTATCTAATACAAAGTCACTTTCTGAGTATATGCGATAATAGTTAGCATGGCTAAGAAGTTCACCCACGGTACCCGAACGGGTTACCGGCACTGCGCCCAGGCGAATGGGCGCGCGTGTGCTGAATGCCGTACCGCGTGGGCGGATTACTGCCGAGAGTTGCGCGCCCGCCGCGCAGCGAAGCACCCCGAGCTGAACCCCTCGCTACCGCACGGCACCGGATCAACGCGCATCAATCACGGGTGCACCTGCGATAGGTGCGTGCGTGGCTGGGCTGACTACATGGCTGAGCGACGCGCCGCCCTACTGAAGGCGGAGGTGCACTCATGAGTGATCTAGAGCACGGCGCGGTGAAGACGTACGGCGGCACCAGCCGGTGCCGTTGCGAATACTGCACCGCCGCCGCCCGCGTCTACGGGCGAAAGGGTGACCAGACGCACCTTCTCGCGCTCATTCGAGAGGCGGCAGTAGCTGGCGATCCGATACCCGCGGAGGCCGTCACCCAGCCCCGGACATCTCGCAAGGCCCACAACGCCGCTGAGAGCGCCGTGGCGGGCGGTGTGGCTGCACGGTCACACCAGGCGCGTTTGCGCGCTGTAGAGCATGCAGGCGGCTCGGTAGCGGCTCTGGCGATGCTGAGCGTGGCTGAGTACACAGATGACCCGATCCGCGCCGCACGATACGAGCGCGTAGGGCGCCTTCTCGCTGAGGAGGTGAGCTAGCTATGGAATTTCAGCACGCATTCAGCGGCACGGTCGGAAGCACGCCTACCAACCCCACCCCTGGGGAGGAGGCCGTAGAGCCGGATACCCGCCGCATTGAGCTTCTATCCGTGACGCAGGGTGACGCCCGTTACGTCAACGAAGGGGACGCGGCAGAGGGTGACGACTGGCCCAACCTCACCGAGGTCTTCGAACAGGCGCTGACCGATGACTGAGAAGCACAGAAGCGCCGAGTGGCAGCGCAACTCCAAGCACGTACGCAGCCGCGTGCGGGCCGCATGGGCGGCAGGCGATGAGCCGGAGTGCTGGCGCTGTGGGCGCCCCATCTATGAGGGTGCGCTCTTCGATGTCGGACATATCGATCCATTCGGGGGTGAGGGCCTGGAGAACCTGGCCCCAGAACACCGAGGAGAAAACCGCCGCGCCGGGGGGCGCGTCGGTGCCCGTATCACCAACGCCGCTAAAGGCGGCTCAACATTCCAGGCTCTGCCCTGGGCATAGGAGACACACGTGAACGATGCAATCCGTGCGCTGATTACGGCGCGTATCGAGGAGCTGGACGCTCAGATTGCTGAGGCAGAGGAGGCGGTGGCATCGGTCATCGCTGGGCTGTCTGCCATCCACAAGGAGCACAGCGCCCGAGCAGCAGACCTAGCCGAGCTGCAAGAGCAGCGGGCTGAGCTGGCCGCAGCGCTAGAGCCGAGCAACACCACCGTGACCGTAGAGGTAGACGCCACCGACTGGGACGAGTGGACCCCCACCCCTGCCGCGGATGAGGAGGCAGAGCAGTGAGTGTGTCAACCACCGCAGACCTGGAGGCGATGACCCTCACCATCCAGGCCGACACGCTGCAAGAGCTGGTGCTCATCGCTCGCCTCCTCACCGAGCTGGAGAAGGTAGCCCGCCGTCATTCATCCGAGTCCAATTGAAAGAACGATCGGTCAGTTTTTTGTAGCTGGATCGGAACAACCCCCGCCTTCGGCTCTTCACGCATCTCTCCCTCCGTCTGGACACACCATGCCCGCACCGCCCGATGAAATAGCAGATCACCCGCTCCGTACGGAGTCCTCATGGCTAGCCAAGCGCGATGCGGCAATTGCACCGCTCTACGAGAGCGACCTAGTTACAACCCAGCAGACCCGGGACGAACTCCTCACCGGAGCATGGCTCCTGGGCCTCCTGGACACGCTGCACCCGCAGATGCTCCGCGTTGCCGACATGCTCGCCGCGGGACACCTCATGAACGCGGTCATTATGCCCCGCCGTTCGTCCAAGACCACCACCCTCCTCTGTATCCTCCTGGGCCGGTGCTATCTGCGCCCCGTCTACCTCGCCGGATTCACGCTCCTGACAACCGCGCAGAAGGCGCGAGAGCGCTACCGGCTAGATATCTACTCCCCCATTGCCCGCCGCTTCCCCGAGTCGGTGGAGCGTGAGGCCTTCGACAAGGGCGCGCCGGTCAAGCTAGTGAAGAGTAACGGCTCTGAGCGCGTCGAGTTCTCTAATGGAAGCGTCCTATCCGTCCTGTCTCCGGACGGTGACGCGGTGCGATCCGGCGCCTATGACTGCCTCCTCCTGGACGAGGCGGGTGAGGCTAGCCCCGAGCGCTGGGCTGACATCATCTCTGCCGTCATTCCCGCCTTCGACACGCGCCCTGAGGGCCAGCTAGTCCTAGCCGGTACGGCTGGGGATTACCGTGACGGCTCCGAATTCTGGAAGACGCTGCACGATGAGCGCGCGGGCCGGGTGGCGTACATGCTCGCCGACGACACCGACCCCGACGCCCTCGCGGACTGGGAACCCACCGAGCACAACCCGCACGGCGCCGCCCGCGCCCTCACGCTCGCCATGCACCCCGGCATTGGGACCCTCACCACCCTGGAGCGCATCCAGAACTCTTACGAACGCCTAGGCGTTCGTAAGTACACAAGGGAGTATTTCAATCTCTTCGGCGAAGAGGGGTCCAATACTGCGCTCATCCGCCAGCCGCTGTGGCAGGCCAGCGCCCTCCCGCTCCCTGAGGCGGGCATGCAGGTGCCCGAGGTGTTCGCCCTGTCGGCGTTTGTGCACCCTGACGCCGCCTGGGCCTCTGTGGGCGCCGCCTGGATTGGGCCGGATGGTCGGGTGCACGTGGGCCTTTTGCACCACCAGGAGGGCGTACAGGGCTTCCGCCAGCGCCTTCTCAACATCGCCCGCAAGCACCGCCGCCCCATCACCTTCGACGCGGGCAGTAACGCCACGGAGGTGGAGATGCGCCAGCTCCGGGAGGCCCGCCCGAGTCCAACGGAGCGCCCGCTCCTGACCCGTGACATTGGCCGCGCCGCGGTGCACCTGGTGAACCTCATCAATGAGGACAAGCTCCGTCACTTCGACCAGCAGGAGCTAAACGCCGCCGCGGAGATTGCGGTCAAGCGCGCCTTTGGTCAGTCGGGCGGGTGGGCCTTCGGACGCCCCGACGTACGGCACCGCCCGGACCAGGACATTACGCCCATTGAGGCCATTTCTATTGCCGCATATGTGCTGGATCAAGAGCGCCCAATTGGTAAAGCACGTATCGATTTCTTCAACGCGGCCTGAAAATATCACCTCTCAAATAGTTGATATAATTAGTCTTGCTAACTAGTTTATTCAGAACCGCCCGCCCCCGGGAGTCTTTCTCTCTTTCTGGCCCGGGGGCGGGCACCTAAAGGAGCATCGTGGGATTCTGGCGAGAAACATTCTTTGGCTTGCCGCCAAAGGTTGATTCCCTGCCCGCTAACCTTGCCTCCCCGTGGGCTGAACCGAACAGCCTTATGCCCGCCATCGTGGGTGACCTGTGGGACTTCCCTGTTGAATTGGTTACCCCGGAGATTGCCCTCCGCGTGCCTGAGGTCAACCGCGCGCTCCAAGCTCACCAGGCGCTGGTATCGCCGCTCAAGTTTGTTGTGTATCAGGACGGAGCTGAAGCTCCGTCCCAGCCCTTCTGGACCGGCAATTCCGACACGGGTATCTCTCCATTCATTCGCTGGAATGGCGTAGTCAAGGACCTCTTCCTCCACGGCGCCGCGGTGCTGGGTGCGGAGCTGGATGCATTCGGACTCCCCCGTGACCTTCTGCATATCCCCCGCCAGCATTGGGAGATTGACAAGGAGACCGGCGCAGTAAACGCCGATCCAAGCGTTATCCCCGCTCGATTCCGTCAGCGCCTCATCTATGTGCCGCTCGGTAGCAATGGTCTCCTGACGGACGGTGTGGACTCCATCCGCCAGGCGCGAAAGCTGGAGCAGGCGCGCCAGGCCCGCCTAGACGCCCCGCCCGCCGCCACGGAGCTGCACCTCACGGACAAGACGTTTGACGAGATGACCACGGCGGAGAAGGAAGAGCTGTCCAAGAGCTACGCCGCCAACCGCAATAAGTACGCGGTGAGTGTGACCCCGAGCTACGTCCAGGTGATTGACCACCAGGACAAGGCTGTGGACCTCTTTGAGGCGGGCATGAACAGCCTGAGAATTCAGCTCGCCATGCACACAGGTGTGCCCGCCAGCTTCCTGGAGGCGGGCCGCGAGGGCGGCACCCCGGGCCAGATGTCCTACGTCAATGAGAACGGCAAGGCCAGTGAGCTGTGGGTCTTTGGCTCCGCTCGCTTCGCCTACGCCATCACCGCCGCCCTGTCGATGGACAACGTAGTTGGCCCCAACTCCGAGGTGCGCGCTGATCTCAGTGACTTCATGGTCCCGAACCCTGACCAGCTTTCCCCCGAGTCCCCCGTAACGGAGAACCCCGATGCCTGAAGACCTATCCAACCCGGCAGAGAACCTGCCGGGTGACAGCACCCCTGAGGCGGGCCTCTTTGCCCGCGTCGAGAACACACGCAACATTCGCGGGTTGCTCCTCCCGTTCGGTGAGTTGAGCCGCCCCAACGCCTCTGGCAACGCCCCGGTGATGTTCACCAAGGGTTCCGTGAAGCTCCCCCGGGACCACTCGGTGGTGACGCTCAACACCGAGCACGACCGCTTCAACCCCATCGGGCGCGCCATTGAGCTACGCGAAACCGAGCGCGGCATTGAAGCCACCTTCGCGCTGGCTGACACCGACGAAGCAGACGCCTGGCTCGCACAGCCCACCCGCAAGCTGAGCGCCGAGGTAGCGGGCCTAGTCCGTGACGGCATCGACAAGGTACGCGCCACCTTCGCGCGGCTCACAGGCGCCGCCGTCGTGGTTGACGGGGCCTTTGAAAGCGCCGCGCTAGAGGGCGCCCTCTTCTCCGTGGCCCCCGACGACGAGGCCAAGGAGCGCATCGCTGACCCCGATGACTACGCCGCCTTCATCCAGGAGGTGGAGGCCCACATCAACGCCGCCAAGGCGCTGATTGAGAACCGACTTTCCGAGTCCGACGAGGACGAGGAGCAGACCCCTGACGCCGCCCCGGCGCAGGTAACCGAAACAGCCGACAACGAGGAGTTTTCAATGGCTGACACCAATGACGCTGGGGCAACGGTCCCGGCAACGCTACTGGGCAACGCACCCGCGCCCAAGGCCCTGGACCTTAACGCGGTCTTCGGCGCCATCGCCGCCATCAAGAGTGGCACCCCCGGTCAGACGGCAGAAGCAGAGACCATGCTTGCCGCGCTGGCTGACATCAAGGCCGAGAGCACAGGCGGTCTGACGACCGCAGGCTCCGGCGTTATCCCGCCCACCTTCGCCGGTCGCCTCTGGCAGGGCAAGCGCTACCAGAGCCGCTACATCGACCTGGCCAACCACACCTACGGCGGTATTGCCCTGGGTGGACGTAAGGGCTTCAAGGTCGCGCAGGGCACGGCTCTTGTGGCTGAGGTTGCCAACGCCGCTCAGAAGGTTGAGCTGCCGACCGGTACCGCCTCCACCAGCCTGTACGGCTCCACCCTTCGCAAGTTCGGTTACGCAGCCGACTACGCGCTGGAGTGGCAGTACCTGGAGGGTGGCGCTGACGTTATGCAGGCCTTCTTTGAGGGCGTCGTGGATAGCGCCGCCAAGATCATCGACGAGAGCGCGCTAAAGGATATCTTCACCGTTGCCTCCCGCGGATCGGGCGCCGCTCTGTCGCGTCTGGTTGCTCCTGCGACCTACCCCACCCAGTACCCCGCCGCTATGGGCCAGCTCATCCAGGGTATTGACCTCATCGCTGACAACGGTGATGACGCCACGTTCGCCATCGTGAACCCCACCGCGTGGACGCAGCTCCTTTACACCCCGAAGGACCTTGTGCCCGAGTTCGTGGAGTTCGGCGTAGGCATCGGAACGGGTGAGGCTACCGCGGGCAAGGTCCGCGTGGTCAAGGCTCCCGCCTCCTTCTTCACGGGTCTGGGTGCTGCAAAGCCTCAGGTCATCGTCGGCGCCAAGAACGCCATTGAGTTCCGTGAGCAGCAGGCCGAAATTGACGCCCTCGAAGTTGCCAAGTTCGGTGTGGACCGCGCGCTGGTCGCCTTCCTGGAGACCTTCGTGGTCCGCGAAGAGTCTGTCTCCATCATCGGCGCCGTCTGATCGGCAGGGGCGTAGATGAGCAATTGGTACACCAACACCACGCCCGAGGAGGCAGACCGTCTCCTCGCGGCGTGGCCTGGCGCGCCCATTGAGAACGCGGAGCTTTGCTCATTCCTTCTCGACGTGGCGCGTGACCAGGTGCTCAGCTACGCCCCCACCCCCGCCGAGGAGGAGGAGGTGACGGAGGTCAACGTCCGCATCACGTATGAGGACGGGGTACAGACCGGCGTAGAGCTTCTGTGGTCTGCCGACGTGGCACCTGACTTCACCGGCACCGAGACATACCCGCTGAGCGCGCGTGGTCTTCGCCTGGAGGTCACGTACACCGATGGCCAGCCCACCGGGCAGGTGCTCACCACCGCGCCCGAGGTGGTGCCGAGCAACTACGTCTACGCCCAGCTCCAGCAGGCGCGAAACCTCTGGAACGCGGGCCGTGCGGACGAGAGCGGCAACGTCGGCACGGAGGGCTTCAGCTTCACGCCACGCCCTCTGGACAAGACCATTCGCTCCATCATCCGCCCGACGAGCGGAGTCGCCAATGTCCTTTGAGTTTGCGACCGTCTCCCAGGACCTCGCCGCGTACCTCACCGAGAACGTGCCCGAGACCTGGCAGGTACTGGACGCCGAGAAGATCACCGGCACACCCAGCCGCACGCTCCTGACCTTCAGTCAGGGCAACGTCACCACGACCGTAGACGGCTCCGTGATGCCGCCCCACGCGCTGGGCGTGGAGTTCCTTCTGGAGCTTTCGGTACCCGGCACCGACGCAGCCAAGGCGCTGCCAAAGCTCAACACCGAATTGCCCCGCCTTATCGCGGTGCTTGACGCCCACCCTCAGCTTCTGTGGACGACCGCCGAGCGCGGACGCACGCAGGGCGGGGAGTCCATCTACAGCCTCACAGTCCAGGCCATCACAACTATCACCCCCATCCAGGAGTAAGAAATGCCCCTCATCGCAAACGCCGCATACTTCGGCACCACCGGAAAGCTAGAGGTGGGAACGGACGAATACACCACGTCTGTCACCTCCTGCGCCCTGGTACCCAACACCCCCAAGGCTCAGACCACCGACATTGGCGGAGGCGTTACGTCCTTCGTTGGTGCCGCTCAGTGGTCCGCACAGATCACCTTCAAGCAGGACTGGAGCACGGCTAACAGCCTGTCTCAGCAGCTCATTGCCTGGCACGGTACGCCAAAGATTTTCAAGTACACCCCCAACGCTGGTGGCAAGGTCGTGACGTTCACCGTCATTGCTGAGGCCGCGCAGGTCGGTGGCGGTGCCAACAGCATCCACGAGGCCACCGTTACCCTCCAGATCGTCGGACAGCCGACCTTCGCCGCGAGCTGACCGTGAGGGGCGCGGGTTCCATCTCGCTCCTCATCGACAGCCCTCTCCAGACGCTTGCACGGTCTCTGAGGGCCGTTGGTCCGGAGACGCGAAAGCAGATCAACGCGGCGACTAAGGCCGCTGCAAATCCCATCTGGAAGGACGAGACGGCTGGGCGTGCGGTCACGCGCATGCAGCAGACGGGCCTTGTGTCCACCGCCTCCGTGGGTGTGTCCAGCCGTAACGTCACCCTCCGCGCGGGTGGTCTCACCTTCAAGGGTGGCCGCTCCGCCGACCGCATCACGGGCGCGCTGGAGTTCGGTGGCGGCGCGGACAAGGTGATCACCTCGCGCTCCAGGAAGGGCAAGGCGTACCGCCGCCGTCTAGGCCCCGCGTTCGGTCCGCCGTACAGAAACGGACGGGTGGTCTACCCCGCTGCCCGTGACAGCATCCCCCGCTTTGCGTCGCTGTGGGTACAGACCGCACGCCGCACCATTCATGAGGCCATCGAGGAGGTGGGCTAATGGCTCGCTCAGGAGCAATCGAAATCCCGATGGCCGTCGATACCGGCGGCGTGGAGAAGAGCATTCAGAACGGACTCATTGAGCCCATCGAGGACGCCCACGACGCGCTGGAAAAGCTCGGTGACGGCAACTACGGGCGCGACATTGAGCGCGAGCTAGACAAGGCCCAGGACGCCACCGAGGACCTAGACACCGAGCTGGAGCAGACCCGTAAGGAGCTGGACAAGCTGGGCTTCGCCGCAAAGGACGCGGGTGACGCCGGACAGCGCGGCATGCGCCGTCTGGGCGATGCAGGTAACGAGGCATCCGGTGAGCTGAAGCAGAACCTAGGCGAAACCTTCTCCAGCTTCCGCGGCGATTTGGAAGACATTCCGCAACTCGCCCAGGACGTGTTTGGGGGTCTTGCCGGGTCTGTCGGTGGCCTCCTGCCCGCGTTCGGACTCGCTGCCGGTGCTGCCGGTATCGGTCTCCTCATCGAGGCATTCAAGGTTGCTGAGGAGCAGCGCAAGGCGCTGGAGGACCGCGCCAACGATCTAGCCACCGCGTACATGGAGGCAGGCTCCACGGTGCTGGACGAGATGGCCGTTATGGCGTCCGTCAATGACATCCTCACCAGCTCCGACCAGGGCGTGAAGGACAATCTGCGTGACCTCACCACCGCCCTGGGCGACCGCTCCATGGCGGCGCGTGCGCTCGCTGGGGACACCAACGCCCTGGCCGCTGCCAATGAGCTGGTGGCGGCAACGGATGAGGAGTACCTAAGCCTCACGCAGCGCCAGACGCAGGGCTACACCAACCTGTCCACCGCCGAGACGCAGCGCCTGAAGGACCTTCAGCTCCTGCGCGGAGAGGTGTACGAACTGAACACCGTGCAGGCCCTCGCCACTCAGAATTTCCAGGACTCCCAGGCCGCGCTCAAGGGCCTCATCGAGGACGCCGGGACCGCCACCTATGAGGTGGACGAGCTGGGTAACCAGCTCTACACCCTGCCCTCTGGCGTCCAGATCATGGTGGACGCCAAGACCGGACAGGCCACGGTCGACGTATCCAACTTCAAGGGTGACGTAGACGGCATCCCCGAGACCGTCGAGACCTACGTGAAGCTCCGCGTGGATGACAGCGAATACCGCCGCTGGCAACCCAACCCGAAGACCGGACGCGTAAACATGCGCGTCAACCAGGTGGTGTGACATGCACACGATTACAGCCAACAACGGTGGCGGCTCCACCAGCCCGCTCCAGGTCATCGACTACAGCGCCGAGCTGAGCAGCCGAAACGTGACCTTCGACCTTCTCGACGGCTCGCTAGGCACGGTCTACGTCGCGCCCCGCCCGCGCGCCGGAACGCTCCGCCTGGTGTACCAGGACCGCGCCGAGGCACACGCCGCGGTCGCCCTCCACAAACAGCCTGCGAGCTTCACCTACATCTCCAGCGACGTGGCTGAGGTGTCGATGACGTACGCCCTGGAGGGGTCCATCCGCCTCCAGCAGGACCCCAGCGTAGGCCTGTGGTACGTGGAGGTTGGATTCCAGGAGGTTACGAGTGGCCTTTGAGATTCACCCTCGCGCCCACGTCAGCCTGGCCGGTGACAACCTCCCCGTGTCAGACGGTGACGTGGAGCTGAACCTGAACGCCGCACCGTACGGTGTGGCGCGCATCACCGTGCCCCAGCTTGACCCCGAACTCGCTGAGGATATCGACCCCTACGCCGGTCAGCGCCTCCAGATCACCGCCTCCTCACGCGGCTCCTGGACGATGGCGCCGCCCGTCTACAGCGCCTGGACCGAGGTGCGCCGCAACTACGCCCGCGTCCCGCGCGGCACCTCCAGCTTCTCCACCTTCTGGAGCAGCGCAATCGGCACCCTGAGCACCCGCACGGATATGCCCGGGGACATCACCACCGCCGTACGGTGGGCGCGCAACGCGACCGGCGCGGGGCGCTTCACGCATCGCGTCGGCACCACCATGCCCAACGCCGGTCAGACCATCCGCGTACAGGCCCGCGTACGGGCCTCAGTCGCCCTCTCCGACGTCCAGGTGGTCGCACGTGCCACGGACTCCTCCGCGACCGGACAGAGCATCCTAGGCACGCTCAACCTGCCTGCCGGGGTGTCTGACATCGACGTGACCGGCCCCACCTTCAACGCCTCCACCACCAGCACCTCAGGCGTGGCGCTCATCATCCCCTCCGGACAGGGCGCCGTGGGCGCAACCCTGGACATTACCGCGCTCAACATCGAGGTGGGCGCGGGCGGGGCCTTCTTTGACGGGGCCACACCCGATGAGGAGCTGACCCGCTACGAGTGGACCGGCACCGCTGAGGGTTCACCCTCCATCATCCAGACGCGCACAATCACCACGCCCGCGCAGCCGGTCTGGAACCCCTCCGATACCCGTAGCTTTGACCTGTCGATTCTCAACCGCGAGGTGAGCCACGACGGGCGCGAGATTGCCGTTGAGGCCGCAACGGATGAGGCGATCCTCCAGACCTACGCCCAGACCACCCAGGACGTAGGCGCCTTCGCCCACCAGTCCAGCTTGCGGGCGGTCTGCAACTACGTGATTGGCAAGGCCATCCCCGGCGCTGCCCTCCAGCCGGGCACGCTCGATGCGAACGTGACCACCTACACCGACGCCACCAACCTCTTCAAGGACCCCCGCTATGCACGCACTCCGGGCGGTGGCTATAGCCAAGAGCGCATCCAGACCATGGTGGACTACGACTTTCCCAACCCTGTTGAGGGCGTAGAGCACTACGGCGTGCATCTACACACCCCCACCAACGCTGACTCCTTCCTCGGTCTGAACGGTGTGACCGGCACGATGGCTGAAGGACTCCAGGCGGGAAAGACCTACACCGTTAGCGCCGAGGGCTCCGTCCGGATGACCATCACGGGTGAGGCCCCCGCAGAGCCTGACGCCATTAAGCCTGGTCTTCACGGACGCGCGCGGGCCATCGTCATCCACACCCGTGTTGGGACAGGTGCCTATCAGGTATGGCACTCCGCCCAGGTTCCGAACGTCGTGCAGACCGGCCCCAACACCGGCACGCAGGGCACGCGCGTAAGCGTGACTTTCACGGTCCCCGCTGGTGCCACGGAGGCCTTCATACGCTTCTATCACGGCGGCACGGGCGGCACGATCACCTGGGGCAAGTTCCAGCTTGTGGAGCATGACCCCCGCCCCGGCGTGGACAACGCCGAATACTTCTGGGGCGGCAAGCCGGACACGGCGGAGTACCTGTATGAGTGGACCGGAGACCCGGACATCTCCAGCACGCGCCGCGTCGCCCTCATAGACCGTGCGCCGGAACTTCTCATTTGGGACCCCGCCGAAACCGCCTGGGATTTCCTGGTGCCTATCGTCGGGTCAGCAGGGTACCGGCTGTACTGCGATGAGCAGCGCCGCTGGTGGCTCATCGACCCGGCAGAGTTCGCCATCCCGGGGCGCTTTGTGGCGCAGCCCTCCAACACCATCAACGGCACCGACACCATCGCGGTGGACTCCGGCCTCTACGCCACGGGTGTGATTGTCCGCTACACCTGGCGCGACTTTGAGGGCGTGGAGCAGACCCAGGACGACGTAGCGGGCACCGGCCCCTACGTGGACCTCCTGGAGCTGAGACGCCCCTACCCCGGCCCTGGCCTTGCCGCCGCACGTCTACGCACCCTCCAGACCCGAGGACGCACACAGGCCGTCACGACCGGCGCGGACTACACCCTGACCCCCGGGCAGGAGGTCGCCATCAACCTGCCCGGAACCTACGCCCAAATCGGACAGCTCACCGCCGTCTCCTGGCGCCTCACCGAGGGCACGCAGCAGGTGGAGAGCGCCAACCTCCAGGAGACCCCGCCCGGGGCCATTGACCTCCTCAGCGGGTCTATCGACTCGCTGACCGGCTCCATCGACTCACTCACGTAAGGAAACACCCATGGCAATTGGAGACACAGCAGCAGCCGCAGGCCTGCCCCTGGTATCGGGCACGGTCGCCGCCAACACCATCGACACCGAGGAGAACCGCACCCGCGACTTCATCGGCCAGATCATGCTCAACAACCCCAAGAAGATCACCGTGGCGCCCACCGCCCCGGCCTCCCCCAGCGTCGGCGACGTGTGGATTAAGCAGGTGTAACCATGGCCTACTCAGAGGGCCAGCTCAACGGTGGTGCCAACTACCGTGTGGGCATCGAGGTTTGGTACTCCGGTACCCAGGACTGGAACGCCAACACATCGCGCTTTGATTGGCGTGTGCTCCTCCAGCGTGGGTCTGACGGCTTCGCGTACTCAGGCTCTACGCAGTACTGGAGCGCCAGCATTGGCGGCACACCATACAGCGGCACCTTCGTGCTCAACCAGTCCGAGGCGACCGTAGCCACGCGCGTCGTCGGTGCAGGCTCCACCTGGCACGGGCACGACTCCGAGGGCTACCGCCCCGGCTTCCCCTCATCGGCGTACATTGACACCAACCACGGCAACGTCGGTGACGGTGGCTCAGGTGACGCCTGGGTGGACGCGCCCCGCATCCCGAAGACGCCTGCCGCCCCGCACTCGCTCTACGTAGACCTGTCCACGATCCGGCCCTCTAGCTTCGGTGTCCGATACACCCGAGGCGACGCCCGCGGCGCTGGCATCGACTATGACCACGCGCAATGGGCCACGGACTCCAGCTTCACCAACGTGGTGTGGAACGACACCCCGCCCAGCGGTAATCCCAACGGATACTCCAACCCGTCAGGAATCAACCCGCCCGTGAAGCTCCGCCCCGGCACGGTCCATTACGTCCGCGTGCGCTCACACAACAGCCGCGGGTGGTCGCCCTGGTCGGGTACTGTCTCCGCCCGCACCCTCTCGGGTGCCTACGTCTGGAACGGTACGGAGTGGCGCCCCTGCGAGGTGCGCGCCTGGACCGGCACGACGTGGGCTACGGGTGAGGTGCGGAGCTGGACCGGCACGGAGTGGAAAGAGGCGTCCTAACGCGCATACCGTCGATTCTTGTGGAGGAACCGCCACTTGGTCGGTGCGGCGCCGCTCGGAGTCTCGCTGACGACCACGCCGGTGGCGGCGATCCGATCAATCAGACGGCTGTGCCCGGCGGGGTAGGCCCGATCGGCGCCACCGGCGAGGAAGGCGATGGTGGTCCCGGCGGCGGCGAGAGCGGCGCGGTGCGCCGCTCCGTCGATGCCGTACGCGGCTCCGGAGACGATCGTCGCGCCCGTCCGGCACAGCTCGGCGGCGAGCTCTCCGGCGACGTGCTCACCATAGGATGTCGCGGCCCGCGCACCGACCAGCGCGACCGCGCCACTCGACGGCTGCAGCAGCCGGGCGTTCCCGCGTACCCAGAGACAGACCGGACGGTGCCCCTGGAGGTCGTCCACCGACGCGGGCCACGAGGCATCGCCCGGGACGACGAGCTGTACCCCCGCGCGCACGGCCGCGGCGCAGGCATCCCTCGCCCCCTCGGGTCGCCACCGCGGCATCCAGCGCTCCCTGGCCCGCGCGATGTCCTCGGCGAGGTGTGCCGGCGCGGGGCGACCTCCCACGGCGATCTCGAGCCCGTGGGGAGCACCGACTTCGGCGATGAGACGCCCCGCCGAGCCGTCCCCGGGCTCGGTGAGCAGGTTCCAGGCCACGCGGGCCCAGACCTCCCGGGCGTCGTCATCGCCGAGCGGGAGCCCGCGCACGCCCTCGAGTGGGTCGCGCGCGAGAGCGAACGAGTGCGAGAGGGCGCTCACGAGGCGATTCCCTTCTTCAGGAACAGCGCGCGTCCGATGTGGTCGACGCTCAGCTGTGGCCGCGCGTCGAGATCGGCCAGCGACCAGGCCACGCGAAGGACCCGGTCATACCCGCGCAGGGTCAGCGCTCCTCGATGCAGCGCGGCGTCCAACGGGCGACGGACGATGGGCGGGGGTGCCATCGGTCCCTGGCGGAGCCAGTTCCCCGATACCTCCGCGTTGGTGCGCCACGGGGTCTCTCGAAGGCGACGGGCAGAGCGTTCCCGAGCCTCCCGCACCTGGGTGTGTGCCAGGGCGGTCGTGGTGCCGCCGGTGTCGTCCCTGCCCGGCGCGACCGACACCCGGCGCAGCGACAGCTCGATATCGATCCGATCCAGGAGCGGACCCGACAGCCGGCCGAGGTAGCGACGGATGGCGATCGGCGGGCAGACGCAGGACCCGCCCGGCACGGCGTACTGTCCGCACGGGCACGGATTGGTCGCCGCCACCAGCTGGAAGCGCGCCGGGAAGTCCGCCACGGCTCCGGCGCGGTGGATGGTGATGCGACCGCTCTCCAGCGGCTGGCGCAGCGCATCAAGGGCATGCGCGGGGAACTCCCCCGCCTCGTCGAGGAACAGGATCCCGGTCGCCGCGCGAGCGATCGCCCCGGGCCGGATGACCCGCGAGCCGCCGCCGACCAGCGCGGCCACACTCGCGCTGTGATGGGGCGCCTCGAACGGCGGTGTCCGGCAGAGCGCCGTGACCGCCTCGCCGGCGAGAGACCGGACGGATGCGGCCAGGAGGGCCGCCTCCTCGTCGAGCGGGGGCAGGATGCCGGGGAGTCGGCGCGCCAGCATCGTCTTGCCGGCACCCGGGGGGCCGCTCATCAGCAGGTGATGGCCACCCGCCGCGGCGACGATCAGTGCGGTCACGGCCTCCCGCTGACCCACGACATCGGCCAGCTCCAAGGGCTCGCCCGTCTGGTGATCGGCGCGCCCGATCGTGACCGGCTTCTGCTCGGGGACCGCTACCGACCCGCCGTGGAACGCCACGGCTTCGGCGAGGTTCACGGCGCCGAGGACGTTCATCCCCCTCACGAGCTGCGCCTCATCGCGGTTGGCCCAGGGCACCACCACCCGACGGATGCCCGCGCGTGCGGCGGCGAGGACGGCGGGGAGTACGCCGGGCACCGGACGCAGGCGCCCGTCCAGACCCAGCTCGCCGATGTGGACCGTTGCATCGAGCGACTCCCGGGTAAGCGGGAGCTCGGTGGCGATGGCCGCCACCGCGATGGCGACGTCGAACCCGGAGCCGTTCTTGGGAAGGCTCGCCGGTGACAGATTGACGGTGAGCTTGCGCCGAGGAAGGGTCAGCCCGTTGTTGGCGCAGGCGTTGTGCACCCGCTGGACGGCCTCGCCGAGCGACTTGTCCGGCAGCCCGATGATCCGGAAGTCGGGGGTCTGCTGCGTCAGATCGGCCTCGACCTCCACGACCGCCCCGTCAAGGCCCGTCAGGGCCACAGCGCGGGTTCGCACGACGGTCATCGCAGGTCCCGCAGATGCTCGATCGTCGCCGTCCGCGGATCGGGTCCGAGCACCGCTACGGCGTCGATCCTCAGACGCCTGCCCTGCGCCTGGTCGGGATGAACCGCGATCCAGGCCATCGCGAGCCGCCACAACCGCATGCGCTTGCGTGTGTCGACGGCTTCGAAAGGGTGACCGAACCGCTCACCGCGCCGTGTCTTGACCTCGACGATGACGAGGTCGCGCCCGTCCTCGGCGATCACATCGATCTCGCCGGAGGCGCAGCGCCAATTGCGCGCGACCAGTGTCCATCCCTGCTCCCGGAGATATTCCGCTGCCCGGTCTTCTCCGGCCCTGCCGATCTCGTCTTTGCGTGCCATGGACCGATGGTGATCGGTCACGCTCAGCCGTGGCGACCGCTCCGCGGCATCCGTGCAGAGAATCGGGAAATCGACGGCTGTGCAGGAGAGGACGCGGGGCGTCAGCTGTCGAGCGAGAGCTCCTCGGGCAGCTGGAAGTCGCGGCGGGAGAGCTCCTCGACGTTCACATCCTTGAACGTGAGCACCCGAACCGCCTTGACGAACCGGTCGGCGCGATAGATGTCCCACACCCAGACGTCGTTCATCGTGATCTCGAAGTAGAAGTCGTGCTCGGTGTCGCGGCGCACGACATTGACCTCGTTGGCCAGGTAGAACCGCCGCTCCGTCTCGATCACGTAGGCGAATTGGCCGACCACGTCGCGGTACTCGCGGTACAGCGCCAGCTCGAGCTCGCGGTCGTAGTCTTCGAATACCTCGTCGTCCATGGTGAGTCCACTCTAGATCGCCGGCGGCTCATCCTCGCCCGCGACCGAACGGGCCCGCATCAGAACAGCGTCGGTGCGTCCGCGATCGACCAGGAGGCGCGGTGGTGCCGACTCAATCCCTCGGCGCGGATCGCGGCGCGGTGCTCAGGGCTCGCGTACCCCTTGTTGCGCACCCATTGATACGCCGGCGCCTCGTCGTGCAACCCCGTCATCAGGGTGTCCCTCGCCACCTTGGCGATTACCGACGCGGCCGCAGCGCTCGCGCAGTCGCGATCGGCCTTGATGACCGGCCGCACCCGCAGGTCCCTCGCCCCGGCCGGGGTGATGTAGTCGTAGTTGCCGTCGAGGATGACGATCGCCTCCTCGGGGATCACCCCGTGGACGCGGAGGTCCGCCAGCGCGCGGATCGTGGCCAGGCCCAGTGCGCGCATGATCCCGATCTCGTCGATCTCATCGGCCGAGGCCCACCCCACGGCGCTGGCCGCGACCCAGGAGGCGGCCCGGGCCGCCACCGCCGTGCGGTGATGCTCGGGCACCAGCTTGGAGTCGCGCAGCCCCTGCGGCACGCGCTTGCGCGACCGCGGCGCGTCGACGGCGACCGCGCCGACCGCCACCGGTCCCGCGAGCGCACCACGCCCGACCTCATCGCACGCGATGACAACCGGATGCTCGCGCAGGAGCCTCCGCTCGAGAGTGAGACGCGGTTCTATCACTGTCATGGCGCGCGTGGTCAGGGCTGATCCGCGGGCTCGGGAACACCCGCGAACACCTCGTGGTGGAAGTCCAGCAGCCCGAAGCGAGACAGCGGCCAGGTCGTCAGGAAAGCCCGGCCGACGACGTTCTCGAGCGGGACGAATCCTTCGCCGGGCTGATCCTGATTGAAGCGGGAGTCCCGGGAGCTGTTGCGGTTGTCGCCGAGAACCCAGAGGCGGTCCTCGGGAACGGTGACGTCGAAGTCCTCCGCTGAGGCGCGACTGACCCCACCCGGGAGCTTCAGGTAATCCATCTCGTCGATCGGCACGTCGTTGATGGTGATCTGGCCGAGCGTGTTGCAGCACACGACGTGGTCGCCCGGCAGCCCGATGATCCGCTTCACCAGATGGTCATCGCTGTCGGGCGCGGCCAGCCCGACGAGGGAGAGCACCCACTCCACCGCGTCGACGAACGGGCCGCGGCTGGGCGACTCCGACGGCGGGAGCCAGCCGCCCGGATCGCGGAACACGACGATATCACCGCGCTCGTATCCGCCGAAGCGCGGCGTCAGCTCGTCCACCAGGATGCGGTCGTTGACGTTCAGGGTGTTCTCCATCGACCCCGACGGGATGTAGAACGACCGGACGACGAAGGTCTTGACCAGGAAGGACACCACGAGGGCGATGAGGACGATGATCAGCACGTCGCGCAGGAACGTGCCCCACCCTCGCTTGCGCGGCTCGGGCTGCGACCTTCGGGAGGGGAAGCGGTCGGCCGTCGCGTGCTGCTCGGTGGTCATCGGATCCTTCTCGGGGCCTCCCGCCCCGGTCGGTGCGGCGTTCTACCAGGGTGACACACTCGCGCGCCCTCGTCGGTCTCCTGCTGCGGAGAATTCGCCCGGAACGACGAACGCCCCGGCGATGACCGGGGCGTTCGGGGCGAGCACGCTCAGCTGTCGCGCTTCTCCTTGATCTTGGCCTTCTTGCCGCGCAGAGCACGGAGGTAGTACAGCTTCGCACGGCGCACATCGCCGCGCGTGACGACCTCGATGTGGTCGATCACGGGGCTGTGCACCGGGAAGGTGCGCTCCACACCCACCTGGAAGCTGATCTTGCGGACCGTGAAGGTCTCGCGGATGCCGTCTCCCGAGCGGCCGATGACGACGCCCTGGAAGATCTGGATGCGGGAGCGGTTGCCCTCGGTGATGTTGACGTGCACCTTCACGGTGTCACCGGGGCCGAAGTCGGGGATGTCGGAGCGCAGCGAGGCTGCGTCGACGGAGTCGAGGATCTGCATGAGGGATCACTTCCTGCGGCCGCCACAGGTCGACCGCGTCACGATGACGGGATGGTGTGCCCGAGCCGATCGCCGATGTCGGCGGACGGCGTGCTCCCCTGAGGCAGAGCCGTGCAGGGCACAAACAGCCATTGTGCCATGGATCCCGATGCCGGCAAAAACGTCGGGCGTCGAGATCACCGGGAGTCGCTGCGCTCCTGGATCACGACGACATCGCCGCGATCCGTCCCGGATGTCGCGCCCTGCCCGCCGAGGGTGCCGGAGGATGTCGCGCGGAAGGCGACGAGTCCCGCAGGTCGCGCTTCGCGCCACAGCTGCCACAGCTCGGTCCAGAACAGGACGAGGGCGACGACGATGGTGAGACCGAACGCCGCGCCCCACCACCAGGTGCCGAAGAACCCGAGGGAGATCGTGAGCGCGTGGAGCACCGCGAATCCCGCGACATCCGGCCACGACACCGCGCGCTCCGCACGCACGGTGCCCCGCGCGCGGACGAGCAGTGTCAGGACCGTCTGTCCGATGAAGACGGAGGGGATGCCCAGAAGCAGCACCCACACGAACGCCCACCCACCGGCACCGGAGATCCCCCACCCGACGAGCAACCACACGGGCAGCACGAAAGCGGCGGGGAAGAGCCACCGGTAGACCGCGCGACGGATGACCATACGCCGATGCTACGCCCGCCCCCGCTCGCCCGGCGGGGTTCCCCGACGGCGGAGGGCCATCTCCCAGCCCGCACTCCGGGAGAATGGAGCACGACGGAAGGATTCGGATGATCGAGTTGCGCACCCCGGCCGAGATCGAGGCGATGAGACCTGCGGGACGATTCGTCGCGGAGGTCCTGGCGACCCTTCGCGACGAGACGAAAGTGGGAACGAATCTGCTCGCCCTCGATCGCCGCGCGCACGAGATGATCCGGCGAGCGGGTGCGCAGTCGTGCTACATCGACTACCACCCCTCCTTCGGCGCTTCGCCCTTCGGGAAGGTGCTGTGCACGTCGGTCAACGACGCGGTCCTCCACGGCCTCCCCTTCGACTACGCCCTTCGGGACGGCGACCTGGTGTCCTTGGACTTCGCCGCCGCCGTGGACGGGTGGGTCGCCGACTCCGCCGTTTCGTTCGTCGTCGGCACGGCCCGTGACGAGGATCTGTCCCTGATCGACACCACGCAGCGCGCACTCGCGGCCGCCATCGATGCCGCTCACGCCGGAAACCGGGTCGGTGACATCTCCGCGGCCGTCGCCGCGGTCGCTCGCGCGGACGGCTACCTCATCAACACCGACTTCGGCGGCCACGGCGTCGGTCGGACCATGCACGGCGACCCCCACGTGCCCAACGACGGGAAGGCCGGACGCGGCTATCCGCTGCGCGCGGGCCTCGTGCTCGCCCTCGAACCGTGGTTCCTCGCCACCACCGACGAGCTCATCACCGATCCTGACGGGTGGACGCTGCGCAGCGCCGACGGCTCGCGCGGTGCGCACTCCGAGCACACCGTCGCCATCACCGAGGACGGACCTGTCGTCCTCACCGACCGCGGGTTCCTGGGCGTGGACTGACGCGGCGTCAGCGCGTCATCACCGCGGCGCTGCGCGCCGGCAGGGTGATCCGGCCGCTGTGCACCGAGACCGCGTCATTCGTCGTCAGGACCAGGGTCTCGGTTCCGGTCTCCATCGCGACCGCGTCGGTACCGAAGTTCACCACGATGTCGACCGCCCCGCGATGCAGCACGAACGTCCGCGCGTCCTCGTCCGCCTCGGCGGACAGCGCGGCGAAGTCGGGATCGGTGAGATCGGGCAGCGTGCGGCGGAGCTCTGCAAGCCGCCGGTACAGGTCGAGGGTCCGCCGATGGCGCGGGTCGGAATCGGGCGCCGCGACCTCGGCCCAGTCGAGGTGCGAGCGCGCGAACGTGTCCGGGTCCTGCGGGTCGGGCACGACGGACTCGTCCCAGCCCATGGCTTCGAATTCCGCCAGTCGCCCTTCGGCTGTCGCTTTGGCGAGTTCCGGCTCGGGATGCGACGTGAAGAACTGCCACGGCGTGCTCGCCGCCCACTCCTCGCCCATGAACAGCATCGGAGTGTACGGGGCGAGCAGGGTCAGCACGGCGGCGATGCGCAGGCCTCCCTCGTCCAGCGTCTGGGACAGCCGGTCGCCGGCAGCCCGGTTCCCGATCTGGTCGTGGTCCTGGCTGTAGGTCACCAGGCGCCAGGTCGGGATGCGCGGGTCGATCGGTCGGCCATGGTCACGACCTCGGAACGAGGACCATGTGCCGTCGTGGAAGAACCCGCGTGTCGCGGCCTTGACCAGCGCCGACAGCGGCGCGAAGTCCGCGTAGTACCCGACCGTCTCGCCTGTCAGGGCGACGTGGAGAGCGTGGTGATAGTCATCGCTCCACTGCGCGGTCAGGCCGTAGCCGCCGGCTTCGCGCGCGGAGATCAGCGTCGCATCGTTCATGTCGGACTCGGCGATGAGCGTCAGCGGGCGTCCGAGGTGGGCACTCAGCGCATCGGTCTGCTCGGCAATCTCCTGCAGGATGTGGCGGTCGGTCCGATCTAGCAGTGCGTGGACGGCATCCAGGCGCAGCCCGTCGACGTGGTAGTCCCGCATCCACATCAGCGCGTTGTCGACGATAAACGAGCGCACGGCGGCCTCATCGAGGTTCACCGAGGAGCCCCAGGTGTTGCGTTCGGCATCGCGGAGGTAGGGACCGAACTCGGGCAGGTAGTTGCCGCTCGGCCCGAGATGGTTGTAGACGACATCCTGGATGACGGCGAGCCCGCGTCCGTGGCACGCGTCGACGAACCGCTGGTAGGCGGCCGGTCCGCCGTACGCCTCGTGGACGGTGTACCACAGCACACCGTCGTAGCCCCAGTTCCAGACCCCGTTGAATCCGTTGACCGGCAGGAGCTCGACGTGCGTCACACCGAGGTCGACGAGGTGGTCGAGCCGGGCGGCAGCGGCATCCAGCGTCCCCTCGGGGGTGAAGGTGCCGATGTGCAGCTCGTACACGACGCCGCCCGCGAGCTGACGCCCGGTCCACGCGTCGTCGTTCCACTCGTACGCGTCGGCGTCGAACCAGGCCGAGAGGTCGTGCACGCCGTCGGGCTGACGACGCGAGCGCGGGTCGGGACGCACGGCATCGCCGTCGTCGAGCACGAAGCCGTATCGGTCTCCGTCGGCGAGCGGCGCGTCAGCGCGCCACCATCCGCCGCCACCCGGGTGCAGGTCGAGGTCTCCCCCGGCGTGTCGGAGCCGCATCCGGGAGGCGCGTGGTGCCCACACTTCGATCATCGGGAGCTTCCTTCCTCGAGCCGGCGCGCGTCGACGAGGAGTGCGACCGGGTAGGTGTCCAGGACATCCGACAGTGCGATCGATCCGCCTGCGAGACGACGTCCCGTGAGCACGTCGACGACCTCGCGATCGGGCAGCAGCATCTGCGTCCCGCCCCAGCCGCCGCGGTGGCAAAGTCCGACCGGCAGCCGGGTGGCGACCGTCGTCGCGCCGCCGCGGTCGAAGGCGACGGCATGGGCCGCAGCCGCGCCGATCGCGGTCACGGGGCGGTGGATCGTGAACAGGTCGGCACGATCGCGGCGCAGGCGCAGCGCCCGCGAGGTGACGAGCATCTTCGCCCGGCCCGAGGTGTCGACCGGCGGCAGCTCTCCGCGGGAGAACGCGGCGTCGATCTCGGCGAGCATCCTGCTTCGAAGGGCGAAGTCCACGTGCCGGCGGTTGTCGGGATCGACCAGCGAGGTCTCCCACAGCTCGGAGCCCTGGTAGACGTCGGGTGCGCCCGGTGCGGTGAGCTGCACCAGCTTCGCCCCGAGGGCGTTGCTCCACCCGAACGGGGCGATCTCGGCCACGATGTCGTCGATCAGCGGACGGGCATGCGAGAAGGCGGCATCGACGAGCGCGTGCATCCGTTCCTCGAAGGCCGGGTCCGGGTCCCACCACCCGGTCGCCTCCGCCGCCTCGCGCGCGGCCTTCTCGGCGTACGCGTGAAGACGATCCGCCGAGGCGGGCCACGCGCCGATCACGGCCTGCCAGAGGAGTGCGTCGAAGGGGCCGTGACCGGTCGTCGCGACCGCACGCAGACGGTCCAGCATCAGGCCCCACCGGTGCGGGATCTCGGCGAGCACGATCAGTCGGGCGCGGACGTCCTCGCCGCGCTTGGTGTCGTGCGTCGACAGTGCGGTCATCGCGTGCGGCCAGGCGGCCAGGCGCTTCTGCTGGGCCGCGTGGAACGCCGAGGGCGCCATCGAGAAGACCGCCGGGTCGCCCCCGACCTCGGTGAGCGAGCCCAGGCGCGTGAACCGGTAGAAGGCCGTGTCTTCGACGCCCTTGGCCATCACGGGCCCCGTGGTCTGCTGGAAGCGGCGCGCGACCTCGAGGGACGGGTCGCTCAGGACCAGGCGCAGCGCCGCGAGGCTGGCGCCGAGGTCGGGACGACGCCGGGTCGCCTCGGCCACCGCCCAGTTCAGGTTCTCCTCCCCGGCGGGAAGGTAGGACCGGTACACCGGGAAGCAGGAGAGGAGTTCGGCCAGCGCGTCGGCGGCATCCTCGATCGGCGCGGGCAGGCACCGCACGAGCCGTGCGATCTCCGCGCGCTGGATCGTGTCGCCGATCATGCGCTTGGTGGTGTGTATGAGATCCGGCCACGCGGCGCCCGGGACCCCCGTCTCGGCCCGCAGCCGCGCGTCGAGGTCGTCCAGGGGGCCCTCCCCCGCCGGATCGATGAAGAGTCGATCGATCTCTCCCAGGGCGTCGTACCCGGTCGTTCCGGCGGTGCGCCACCACGCCGGAAGGTCTTCGCCGTGCTCGAGGATCTTCTCGACGAGCACGTGCGTGGGTGCACCGCGGGCCTCGCCGGCCGCGACGGCCAGTCGTTCGAGGTATCCACCGGGGTCGAGAAGGCCATCGGGGTGGTCCACGCGCAGACCGTCGGCCAGACCCTCGCGCAGCCAGCGCAGGATCTCGGCGTGCGTCGCGTCGAAGACCGACGGCACCTCCACCCGCACGCCCGCGAGTGTGGTCACGGCGAAGAACCGTCGGTAGTTCAGGTCCTCGGCCTCGGTGCGCCAGAACGCCAGACGGTAGTGCTGCCGGGCGAGTACGGCGCGGACCGCCGCGGCATCGGAGGTCTCACCCTCGGGTGCCGACCCCTCGGCGAGAGGGAAGGCGTGCTCGAAATACCTCAGCACGCCGAAGGGGAACAGATCGCGGTCCTCGGCATCGGGCGAGACGGAGATCTCCCCCGCCTCGACCACCGCGTCGACGTCGTCGCCCAGGATAGGAACGAGCACGCGGTCGTCGCCGAACTCCCAGTCGATGTCGAAGGCGACAGCGTGAGGGGAGTTCCGCCCCCGGAGGAGCACGTCCCACCACCAGCGGTTCTCGGCGGGTGCGGAGATGCCCATGTGGTTCGGGACGATGTCGACGAGGATGCCGAGCCCCGCCCGCCGCGCGGCGGCGGCGAAGCGGACGAGTCCGTCCGCGCCGCCCCGCTCGGGGTCGACCCTCGAGACGTCGACGACGTCGTAGCCGTGGTCCGATCCCGGTGTAGCCGCCAGAAGCGGGGAGAGGTAGGCCCACGACACCCCGAGGTCGCGCAGGTAGTCGACCACGTCGGCAGCGGCGTCCAGGTCGAACGACCGTCGGATCTGCAGGCGATAGGTGGATTCCGGATGCCGGTGCTCCCGCGCCTCCGCCGGGATACCCGCCGAGCTCACCGACCGGCCTCGGCCTTCGGCGAGGTCGGGGGCACCTCGGAGTCGGCGAGGAGCACCAGTGACGCGGCCACGGAGTGGTCGACCTCGGGCTCGGGGACCTCGTGCTCGCACAGCACCATCAGCGACTTCGCCGCGAGCGGCACCGACTCGCCCGGTGCGAGCGGCTCGGAATCGGCGCGCTGACCCGCCGTATCGACCACCGTGTCCCACTTCGGGCTGAATTCCACCGCGGGCAGATGGAAGTCCACCTCTTCGTCTCCGGCGTTGAACAGGATCATGAAGTGCTTGTCGGAGATCGGCTCGCCGCGCCGATCCCGTTCGCGGATGCCGTTGCCGTTGAGGAACACGCCGATGGCCCGGCCGAATCCCGAGTCCCAGTCCTCGGGCTGCATCTCCGAGCCGTCGGGCCGGAGCCACACGATGTCGGGGATCCGAGCCCCCTCCTCGCGACGCACCGGACGGCCGTTGAAGAACCGGCTGCGACGGAACGTGGGATGCTCGCGGCGCAGCCGCGCCAGCGCGGCGGTGAACTCCAGCAGGGGCTGGTCCACGGCATCCCAGTGCACCCAGGTCAGCTCGTTGTCCTGCGCGTAGCCGTTGTTGTTGCCCTGCTGCGTGCGGCCGAGCTCGTCGCCGTGGAGCAGCATCGGCACGCCCTGGCTGAGCATCAGCGTGGCGATGAAGTTCCGCTGCTGGCGGGCGCGCATCGTCAGGACGTCCGGGTCGTCGGTGGGCCCTTCGACGCCGTGGTTGTACGAGCGGTTATGCGATTCGCCGTCGTTGTTGTCCTCGCCGTTGGCGTCGTTGTGCTTTTCGTTGTACGACACCAGGTCGCGCAGGGTGAAGCCGTCGTGGGCGGTGACGAAGTTGATCGAGGCCACGGGCCTGCGGCCCGAGTGCTCGTAGAGATCGGCCGATCCGGTGAGGCGCGAAGCGAACTCGCCGAGGGCCTGCGGCTCGCCGCGCCAGAAGTCGCGGACGGTGTCGCGGTACTTGCCGTTCCACTCCGTCCACTGCGGCGGGAAGTTGCCCACCTGATATCCGCCGGGGCCGACGTCCCAGGGCTCGGCGATCAGCTTCACCTGCGAGACCACCGGGTCCTGCTGGACGAGCTCGAAGAAGGTGGCGAGGCGATCGACGTCGTAGAACTCCCGCGCGAGGGTGGAAGCCAGGTCGAATCGGAAGCCGTCGACATGCATGTCGAGCACCCAGTACCGCAGGGAGTCCATGATCAGCTGCAGCGCGTGAGGGTTTCCCACATTCAGGCTGTTGCCGGTGCCGGTGTAGTCCGTGTAGTACCGCTTGTCGTCCTGCTCGAGCCGGTAGTAGGCCTCGTTGTCGATACCGCGCATCGACAGTGTCGGACCCATGTGGTTGCCCTCGGCGGTGTGGTTGTAGACCACGTCGAGGATGACCTCGATGCCCGCGGTGTGGAGGGCACGCACCATCCCCTTGAATTCCTGCACCTGCTGGCCGCGCTGGCCGGTGGAGGCGTAGGTGTTCTGCGGGGCGAGGAAGGCGATGGTGTTGTACCCCCAGTAGTTCGCCAGACCCTTGTCCTGCAGGGTGGAGTCGTTGACGAACTGGTGCACCGGCATCAGCTCGATCGCGGTCACACCGAGCTTGAGGAGGTGATCGATCACGGCCGGATGCGCGATTCCGCTGTAGGTGCCGCGCAGCTCTTCGGGAATCAGCTCGTTGAGCTTGGTCAGACCCTTGACGTGGGCCTCGTAGATGAGGGTCTCGGCGTACGGGGTCTTCGGCTGGCGGTCCCCGGTCCAGTCGAAGAACGGGTTGACCACGACGCCCTTCATCATCGCGTCGGCGGAATCCTCGTCGTTGAACGAGTCAGGGTCGCCGAAGGTGTACGAGAAGACCGATTGGCCCCACGTGATCTCGCCGTCGACGGCTTTCGCGTAGGGATCGAGCAGGAGCTTGCTCGGGTTGAAGCGCTGGCCGTTGGCGGGGTCGTAGGGGCCGTGGACGCGGTAGCCGTAGCGCTGGCCCGGCCCGACGTTGGGAAGGTACACGTGCCAGACGAACGCATCGACGTCGCGCAGCTCCACACGCGTCTCGGCGCCGTCATCGTCGAAGAGGCAGAGTTCGACACGTTCCGCTCCCTCACTGAAGACGGCAAAGTTGGTGCCGTTTCCGTCGAAGGTGGCGCCGAGGGGGTACGCCGACCCCGGCCAAGCCTGCAGCGTCATTCGTGTCCTTTCATGGTCGAGCGCACGCCGCACGACCGGTTACGAAGGACCTGAGCATATCGAGGCCGGATGACACGCCGGTGCCTCTTGACGCCGAGGTCTCCCGAGGGGGTCTGCCGCGGCATCCGATCTCTTCACTCGAGCAGGTCGGGTCGGTGCGCCCGGGTGCGGGCGAGGCTCTGCTCCTGCCGCCAGCGCGCGATCTCGCCGTGATTGCCGCTCAACAGGACCGGCGGCACTTCCCGTCCGCGCCAGGACGCAGGCTTGGTGTAGCTGGGGTACTCCAGCAGCCCCGCCTCGTGGGACTCCTCCACAAGGCTCTCGGGATTGCCGACGACACCGGGGACCAGGCGCGACACCGCCTCGACGATTGCCATGGCGGCGACCTCGCCGCCGTTGAGCACGTAGTCGCCGAGACTCACCAGACGCACCCGCCCATGAGTCGCGTAGTGGTCGATGACCCGCTGGTCGATGCCCTCGTAGCGGCCGCAGGCGAAGACGATGTGGGACTCCTCGGCGAGAGCCCGCGCGAGAGGCTGGCTGAATCTCTCCCCGGCGGGCGAGGGGACCACGAGCAGCGCGTCGGGCGTGAGCACCTCGTCCAGCGCCTCACCCCAGGGCTCGGGCTTCATGACCATTCCCGCACCCCCGCCGTACGGCGTGTCGTCGACGGTGCGGTGCCGGTCGTGCGTCCACGCACGCAGATCGTGCACGTGGATGTCCAGCAGACCCCGATCACGTGCCTTGCCGATCAGCGAGACGTCCAGGACGTCGAAGAAGGTCGGGAAGATGGTGACGATGTCGATGCGCATGCCGGCGTCGATCCGCACGTCAGGATGCGTCCGTCGGGCCGTCCTCGGCTCCGGCATCCGGTGCATCGGCGTCCTCGGCGCCTCCTGGAACGTCTTCGAAGAGCCCCGGGGGCGGGGTGACGGTGATGCGGCCTGCCGCGATGTCCACCTCGGGCACGATGGCCGAGACGAACGGAACGAGCAGTTCGCGATCGCTCTCGCCGCTCGGGCGGACGATCAGCAGGTCCTGTGCGGGCAGATGGTCGACCCGGATGATCCGTCCGACCACGGTGCCGTCGCGCACCACGTCGAGACCGACGAGCTGATGGTCGTACCAGGCATCGGCTTCGGTCGAGGCGGCGGTGGTGTCCTCATCGATCCAGAGGATGGCGCGTACGAGGCCCTCGGCGGCGGTGCGGTCGTCCACCCCCTCGAAGAAGGCGACGGGATGCGAGTTCATCCAGCGGAACTCGCGGACGGTGAGGGGCTTGCCGTGCCACGGGGAGGTCTCGGGCACCTGGAGGGTGAAGGTGGCGCCGGGCACGAACCGACCGTCGGGATCGTCGGTGTACAGCTCGATCTTCAGTGCACCCTTGAGACCGTGGGCCTTCACGAGGCGACCGACGCGCAGCTGGGTCCGCTCCCCCGCACGAGCACGCGCGGCGGGTGTCGTGGTCGGCTCTTCGGCGGCCACGTCAGTCATCCGCGACGTCGACGCGCACGCGGCGTCCGTCGGCGAGAGCGCTGACGAGGGTGCGCAGGGCTTTGGCCGTGCGGCCGCCGCGCCCGATCACGCGTCCGCGGTCCTCCGGGTGCACGTGCACCTCGAGGACGTCGCCGCGGGGCGACGTGGACGACTGGATGCGGACGTCGTCAGGGTGATCGACGATCCCCTTGACGAGGTGTTCGAGCGCGGCGGCGAGCACGACGGCGAGGGTCTTACTCGGCGGCGGCGTCGGCCGGAGCCTCAGCCTCGTCGGCGGGAGCCTCGGCGGGCTCGGCAGCCTTCTTCTCGGCCTTGGGCTTGACGACGGACGACTTCGACGAGTCCAGCTCGAAGGCCGGCTTGTCCTCGCGCGTCTTCACGGTCGACGTCGCGTCCTTGTCGCCTTTGAAGGTGCCCCAGTCGCCGGTGAGCTTGAGGATGGCTCGCACCTGCTCGGTCGGCTGGGCTCCGACGCCGAGCCAGTACTGCGCACGCTCGGAGTCGACCTCGATGAACGAAGGCTCCTCGGTGGGGTGGTACTTGCCGATCTCCTCGATGACACGACCATCGCGCTTGGTGCGCGAGTCGGCCACGACGATGCGGTAGTAGGGCGCACGGATCTTGCCCAGGCGCTTCAGACGGATCTTGACAGCCACGATTCTCCTGAATGTGTGGAAGGGATGAACTGGTCGACCGGGAGGTGGGGTGCAACACCCGGTGGAAGCTCTGCGGAGGACGGCGGGCTGGATAGAGGGTCGAGTCCGGCGTCCGACCCTCTATTCTGCCAGACGACACGAACAGTCGCGAACCGTCGACCGGCCGTGTCGGCGTGCCACACTGGGCCCATGACGGAGCCTTTCGCCCGGTCGGCGCGGTCCACCGTGGGGATCGAGTGGGAGCTGATGCTCGCGGACGGCGAGACCGGCGATCTCGTCGCTCGGGCTCCCGAGGTGCTGGACGCGCTCGGCGAGGACGCCGCCCTAGAGCGCTACACCATCACGCAGGAGCTGCTCACCAACACCATCGAGCTGACCAGCGGCATCGGCGACACCGTCGCCGCCGCGGTCGACGACATCGGCGACGCCATCGCCGCGGTGCGCTCGGTCACCGACCCGAGGCGGATCGAGCTGCTGTGCGCGGGAAGCCATCCCTTCGCACAGTGGTACGACCAGGAAGTGACCGACAAGACCAGGTACCACAGCCTGATCGAACGCACCCAGTGGTGGGGGCGGAACATGATGATCTGGGGCATCCACGTGCACGTCGGGGTCGAGGATGTCGCCAAGGTCTTCCCGATCATCAACGCCCTGACGGTCTACCTCCCCCACCTCCAGGCGCTGTCGGCCTCCTCGCCGTTCTGGGCCGGGGAGCGGACCGGCTACGCCTCGAACCGCGCCCTGGTCTTCCAGCAGCTCCCCACGGCGGGACTGCCCTGGCCTCTTCCCGACTGGGCGGCGTTCGAGGGCTACCTCGACGACATGATCGCGACCGGGGTGATGGAGGATGCCACCGAGGTCAGGTGGGACATCCGCCCCGCCCCGCGCTGGGGGACGATCGAGGTGCGCGCGTGCGACGGCATGTCGACGCTTCCGGAGCTGGCGGCGATGGCGGCCTTCGTGCAGGTCATGGTCGAGCACTTCTCACGCCTCCTGGACCAGGGCGTCGCGCTCAGCGGCATCCAGCCCTGGTTCGTGCGGGAGAACAAGTGGCGTGCCGCGCGTTACGGACTGGACGCCCGGGTCATCGTCGACCGGGACGGAACGCAGGTGCCGGTGCGCGATCATCTGCGAGCCACGATGGACGAGGTCGCCGACATCGCCGTGGAGCTGAAGTGCGCCCGCGAGTTCGCCGGACTCCACGACATCCTCGCGGGTGGCGCGAGCTACGCCCGGCAGCTCCTCGTCGCCGAGGCCGCCGACGGCGACCTTCGAGCGGTCGTGCATCACCTCATCCGCGAGTTCCGCGCCGGCCCGACGCTGCGCGACCACCTCGCGTCGTTCCGCGTCGGCGGCTGAACGCGGGTTCATCCGTCGCAGATGTCCGCACCCGGCCCCTGGGGGCGTGCATCTGCGACGAACGAGCGCGACGCAGACCCCAGTCCCGCGAAGGGGCGGCTCAGCCCCGGCCGAGGAGCTTCTGCAGCTCGGCCAGGTCTTCAGCACTGGGCGCGGCCTGACCACCGCCGGCGCCGCCGCCGAGCCCGAAGCCCGTCCCCGCCGGCGCGGCGGGTGCCGACGCGGCGATCCCGGCGTTCTCCGCGGCGCGCTTGGCGGGGTTGCCCGAACGCGATCCCTTGGCCTTCTGCTGCTTTCCACGCTTGGCCGACGCGCCGGGACGCCCGGCGCCGGGCACCGGACCCATGCCGGGGATGTTCGGAACGCCGCCCCGGGCGACGGTCTTCATCATCTTCGCGGCCTGGTCGAAACGCTGGACCAGCTGGTTGACGTCTGTCACCGTCATCCCCGATCCCCGGGCGATGCGCAGGCGCCGGGACCCGTTGAGGATCTTCGGGTTCCGCCGTTCCGCGGGCGTCATCGAGCGGATGATGGCCTCGGTGCGATCGATCTCGCGCTCGTCGAAGTCGTCGAGCTGCTGCTTCATGCCGCCCATGCCCGGGAGCATCCCGAGCATCTTCTTCATCGACCCCATCTTCTTCAACTGCTGCATCTGCTGCAGGAAGTCCTCGAGGGTGAACTGCTCGGTCGCGATCTTCTCGGCGACCTTGCGCGCCTCCTCCTCGTCGAAGGCCTGCTGGGCCTGCTCGATGAGGGTGAGGATGTCGCCGAGGTCGAGGATGCGCGAAGCCATCCGGTCGGGGTGGAACGGCTCGACGTCATCGAGCCCCTCCCCGGTGGAGGCGAAGATGATGGGCCGCCCCGTGACGGAGGCTACCGAGAGGGCCGCACCGCCGCGGGCGTCGCCGTCGAGCTTGGAGAGCACGACACCGGTGAAGTCCACGCCGTCCTGGAACGCCTTGGCGGTGTTCACCGCGTCCTGCCCGATCATGGCGTCGATGACGAAGAGGACCTCGTCGGGATCGGTGGCGCGGCGGATGTTCGCCGCCTGCTTCATCAGCTCGGCATCGACCCCCAGTCGTCCGGCGGTGTCGATGATGACGACGTCGTGCTGCTGCCGACGCGCGACCTCGACACCGTCCATCGCGACGCGCACGGGGTCGCCGACGCCGTTCCCCGGCTCGGGGGCGTACACCGCGGCCCCGGCCTGGCGTCCGACGACCTGCAGCTGATTCACGGCGTTCGGACGCTGCAGGTCGGCGGCCACGAGCAACGGCGTGTGGCCGTCCTTCTCGAGCATCTTCGCCAGCTTGCCGGCGAAGGTCGTCTTCCCCGATCCCTGCAGGCCCGCCAGCATGATGACCGTCGGGGGGTTCTTGGCGAACTGCAGTCGACGCTGCTGGCCGCCGAGGATGCCGATGAGCTCCTCGTTGACGATCTGGACCACCTGCTGTGCCGGGTTCAGGGCGCGATTGACCTCGTCGCCCAGCGCGCGCTCCCGGATCTTGGCGGTGAACTCCTTGACCACGGGGAGGGCGACATCGGCGTCGAGCAGTGCTCGGCGGATCTCTCGCACCGTCCCGTCCACGTCGGCGGGGGTGAGCTTCCCCTTCGTGCGCAGATTGCGGAAAGTCTCGGTGAGACGGTCGGAGAGCGTGCCGAAGGTAGCCATGGTCCGGCAATTCTACGCCGAAGGGCCTCCGCCCCCTCTCGCTCGGGGGGGCGCGGCGCCCTCACTCCGGGCCGAGCTCCTGGAAGAGGGTGAGCTGCACCCCGTCCGGCGCCCGAAGCCGCGCGTTGCGGGAACGCCAGGGCGTCGGGGTGGCCGCAGCCTCCCATCGTGCGCCCGCGCGCACGAGGGCTTCCGCGGCGGCGTCCGCATCGTCGACCTCGAGCGCCACCCGGAGGGCGTCGCTGCGCCCACCGTCGGTCTCGATCGCATCGATGAACCGGACCTGTGCGGCATTGGCCAGCTCGAGCGTCGCCCGGCCCGCATCGAGAATGGCCACGCGCGCGCCGTCCGGGCCTTCGAACGCCTCGGCCTCGGGCATTCCGAGCACGTCGCGGTAGAACTGCAGTGCCTCATCGAGATCGGCCGAGCTCACGACCAGGCGGAGCTGGTGCACCGTTCCTCGCGGCGTGAGAAGCGGCGCGATGACCGCGACCGCATCGTCCAGCGTGCGCGCGAGCGAGGTGCGCCCCGGCCCCGCGGCCGCCCAGGCACGCACCGCGGCGAGGACGGCTCCGCCCACGGCCGTTCCGGTCACATCCGCAGCGAGCGGGTCGCCTCCCCGGCGGAGCGCAACGGACACCGAGCGCCCGATCCGGCTCGTCCGGATCGCGGATTCGCGCTCCAGCTCATCCTCCAGCCCCATCGCGGACGCATTGGCCATCGCCAGAGCGAGGGAGTCGGGGGCGAAGTCCGCCGCGAAAGCGCGAAGCGCCGAGGCTACCGCGGGAGGGCCCTCATCCGCGGCGTCGAGGTGTGCGCGAAGCGCGTCGACACGCGCGTCGAAGCTGGACCACAGGATGTCGGACTTCGAGGAGAAGTAGTTGAAGAAGCTCGACCGTGAGACACCGGCCCGCAGGGCGATGTCGGCGATCGACGTGGCTTCGTAGCCCCGCTCGAAGAAGAGTTCGCACGCGGCATCCGCGATGGTCGCGGGCGACGAGAGCCTCGGACGCCCGGAACGCTGCTCTGCCATGACATCACCCTAGGACGCGCGGTGCCGACAACGCGGAGGCGTATTGTTGGACGCGGTACAACAAGAGAGGTGCGCTGTTGCTCGAAACCATCACGGTGGGGCTGGACCCCGACTTCGTCCCGTACGCCGACGCGTGGGACCTGCAGCGGCGGGTGCACGCCGCGGTGGTGCGCGGCGACCGGCCCGACACCCTCCTCCTGCTCGAGCACGACGCGGTCTTCACCGCGGGCAAGCGCACCGCGCCCCACGAGCGCCCGACCGATGGGACACCGGTCGTCGACGTCGATCGGGGTGGCAAGATCACCTGGCACGGGCCAGGTCAGCTCGTCGGCTACCCCATCGTGCGGTTGGGCGAACCGGTGGATGTCGTCGCCCACGTCCGACGGCTGGAAAGACTCCTCATCGACGTGCTCTCGCGTCACGGCGTGGACGGCATCCAGGTGGAGGGGCGTAGCGGGGTCTGGGTGCACCGCCCACTGTCCACCGACAAGGTCGCCGCCATCGGCGTCCGCGTCGAGCGGGGCGTGACCATGCACGGATTCGCGGTGAACTGCGACAACTCCCTCGCGCCGTTCCGTCGGATCATCCCGTGCGGCATCACCGACGCCGGCGTCACGACGGTCAGCGAGGTCACCGGCGTGGAGACCTCGCCCCGCGACATCCTTCCGACCGTCACCGAGGTCTTCCTCGCCGCCGAGCAGGCGGTGGCGGCATGAGTGCGGCGGCACCCGACGGCCGGCGCCTGCTGCGACTGGAGGTCCGCAACGCCCAGACGCCGATCGAGCGCAAGCCCGAGTGGATCCGCACGAAGGCGAAGATGGGTCCGGAGTACACGGCGCTACAGGGGCTGGTGAAGGACGAGGGCCTGCACACCGTGTGCCAGGAGGCGGGCTGTCCGAACATCTACGAGTGCTGGGAGGATCGCGAGGCCACGTTCCTCCTCGGCGGATCGCAATGCACTCGGCGATGCGACTTCTGCCAGATCGACACGGGCAAGCCCGCCGACTACGACACCGACGAACCTCGGCGTGTGGCCGAGAGCGTGCAGCGGATGCAGCTGCGCTACGCCACCGTGACCGGGGTGGCCCGGGATGACCTGCCCGACGGCGGCGCCTGGCTCCACGCCGAGACCGTACGTCGCATCCATGCCGACAACCCCGGAACGGGGGTCGAGATCCTCGCCACCGATTTCAACGGTGTGCCGAGTCTGCTGGAGGAGGTGTTCGCGTCACGTCCGGAGGTCTTCGCCCACAACGTCGAGACCGTGCCGCGCATCTTCAAGCGGATCCGTCCGGCGTTCCGCTACGACCGCTCGCTGGGGGTGCTGACGAAAGCGCGCGAGGCGGGACTGATCACGAAGTCGAATCTCATCCTGGGCATGGGGGAAACCCCTGATGAGGTCATCGCGGCGTTGCACGACCTGCACGATGCCGGCACCGACATCATCACGATCACGCAGTACCTCCGACCGTCACCGCGACACCTCCCCGTCGACCGCTGGGTCAAGCCCGACGAGTTCGTCGCATTCAAGGAGGCGGCCGAGGAGATCGGGTTCCTCGGCGTCCTGGCCGGCCCGCTGGTGCGCTCGTCGTACCGCGCCGGTCGCCTCTGGGCGCAGTCGATGATCTCGAAGGGCCGCGAGATCCCCGCAGACCTCGCGCACCTCGCCCGCGACCTCGCCTCCGACGGGGCGGCTTTCGCTCAAGCCGTCTGACGGGACGCGCCGGGTCGGTCAGTCGGCACTGGTGACCGAGAGCACGGCGCCGGAGGAATCGAGATTCACCAGCAGGACGTCGTCGGTGGCATCCGGGTCGAGGGCGTACTCGAGCACCGCGAAGGGATCGGAGCCGCCGTGTTCGTCGGCGAGGATCGTCATGCTCATCAGCTGCAGCGACCGGATGACGTCGATGCGGATGTCGCCGGAGATGTCGACCAGGAGGTTGTCGATGTCTTCGCCGAGGGTCTCCTGCTGCTGGAGGATGTACTCGGTGACCTCGCTGGTGCGGTCATCGAGCTCGGACACCATCCCGTTGCGCGCGGTCCGGTCGATCACCTCGAGGGAGGACACCAGGCTCGCCGCGATGTCGAGGGCGGCCTGGGAGACGTCGTCCTGATCGGGCGCGGTGAGATCGACCGTGACCGATTGATCGCCCAGTTCGACGTTCTCGGACCAGAAGATCGAACCGTCCGGACCCGACTCGAGGAGTCCGAAGAAGTCGTGCTCGATCGCCATACGCCCATGAAACCAGCCTCTCGGCCGGTGCGATAGACCCGCGCCGCGCGTCGGCCCGATCGGGCGGGGAACCCGTCAGACCCTATGAGGGTGGGGGTTCTGAGACTCTTGTAGGCCCAGGGCCCCACGGTGCAGATTCGTGGATCATCCCGTGAGTGGCACGGGATGCCGACATGCAGCGGAGGCCCTGGTGTTCAACGAG
>NZ_JAKNUS010000010.1 GCF_023155745.1 Microbacterium kunmingense | reverse complement strand
GACGCCCCTGCGAGGACGGCATCAACGGAGCAATCAGCTCCCACTGCGCATCAGTCAGCAACTCCGTTCGAGACACACACCGAGCGTTCCAGCGACCAGCCCAAACCTTTGGGAGACACGCCCTAGTGACCCTGGATGTCACCGTGTGGCCGTCGCACGACATGAACGAAGCTTCGCACAGGCTGGCATTACTCGAGCTTAGGGTGAATGAACTCGGTGGCCAGATCGTCGCCCAGTCCTCGATTCCTCGATTCACTGCCGCGCGCATCAAGATAGATGTGGCGGCGTTGACCCCACTCCTAGACCTGTACGTCATCGAGAGCGTGCGTACGCCCCCAGTTCCTTTCATCGATCCGAGCGACTGGCGCGGCATCGATGCCGAGACTCTCTCTGTGGAGTGGAGCGACTCGGCGGCCGTCGGCGTGCTAGATGACTTGCCCTCATCGTCGCACCCACTGCTCGAGGGGTACGTGCGGGTCCATGCGTCGCCCATTGCTCTCGGTCGGGCCTGGAGAGACCCAGGACCGCACGGAACCATGGTGGCCGGCATCGCGCTGGCACCAGATATCGCGGGAGATCTGCGCGCTGGGCCAATCGTTCGGGTGATGGGCTCCGTCGACGCAATCCGAGTTCTCGAACCGGTCGACGGCAACCCCGAGGCAACCCAATTCCCACCCGAAGTCTTGCCCGCGAGTCTGGTAGTGGATTCGATTCGTCGACTCCACGCGGAGGGCAACGTGAGAGTGTTCAACCTCAGCTTCGGATTCGATCGCGACTATGGCGCGTCGCACGTTGGCGAGTTTTCGGAGATGCTCGATGAGTTGGCACGCGAACTGAACATCGTCATCGTGGTGGCGGCAGGCAACATCTCTGTTCCCTTTGATGGAATTCTCGCTAGCGGACACCATGTGGCAGACGACTACCCAAGCCACCTCCATCTCCGCGAACACCAACTTGCCCAGCCAGCCAATGCCGCGATCGCGGTCACAGTTGGGGGAATCGCACATAGTGATGCACCCGCGGAGCGGAATCCCCCGCGACTCGGCGACCGCGCGATAGCTCACGTCGGGCACGTTTCGCCTTTCAGCCGGACGGGCCCTGGACACGGTCAACTCGCAAACCGTCTGAACAAGCCTGACTTCGTTGCCGCGGCGGGCAACGTCATCATCGACGACACCGGCTTCGCCAACATCCGAGATCAAGGCACCGGTGTCCTTGGGCCGGCGTCCCGAGCGTCCGGGCCTCTGTTCCGAATGGGGCACGGCACGAGCTTCGCAACTCCAGCGGTATCTCGAGCCGCGGCCGCGGTGCTGCATGAGTATCCGGACGCATCTGCCAATCTCGTTCGCGCGCTGCTCGCGTCCGCAGCAGAGCTCCCAGCAGGTGCGAACGATCTCGACGAGAAGACTCGGCATGCCCGATACGGGTTCGGCGTCGTTCAACTCTCGGAGGCAGTGGCAAGCCGACCGCAGCGGGTGACGATGACTTATGAGGGCGAGATAGCGGTAGATACTTCTGTCATCCACCCGATACCCATCCCACGGGGCTTCTCGTTGCCGCGGAGCTCATCTCGTACTATTCGGATCGCCATGGCGTTCGACCCACCAGTGCGACGGACACGCCGGGAGTACACAGCCGCGACGATGGTGACCGACGCCTATCGCAACGTTGATGTGGATTCGCTCATGGAACGCCTGAGTCAGCAGGATCCGGACAACCCACAGCCGCTGTTCGGTGACCGCCGTCGCCTGCAGAACTTTAGGCCACCGCACACCGCGCATCGAGAGTCGACCCTCCAGGTCAAAGACTGGCGACCGACCGTGCTCGAAGCAGATGATGGCGACGCGTACTTCGTGGTGCTAACTCACAAGACGCGAACCTGGTTCCGCGACCGTGAGGACTATCGGTCCCAGCCGTATGCGCTTACTGTCACCCTTCTCGACGAAGCGCGGACTGAGCTCGACTTGGCGATGGCGGTCACTCAAACCGTTACGGTTCAAGCACGCAATCGCGCCCGCGTCTAAGGCACGGGCCCGCGAGATGAAAGATCGCGGGTGGACAGCAACACGAGTCAAACGCTTGGGACTCGCCACGCGTGCACCCGAGCGAAACTACTCCGAAGATTGCGAGGCGTTCGGCCCGATTTCCGCCTGAGCGCGAGCTGCTGATCGTCGGCGCTCGATCAGGCTCCCTTGTCGGGCACGGCCCGTATGTGGATCCTGGCCGCCGGCGTTGACAGCCGGATGACTCAGAGCGCCAACCCGGTCGCGCGCCGACGGCTTGCGAAGAACGGCGCACGATCGAACGCTCGCTGCGGAGTTGACCCCCGTGAATCGAGCAACTCCCTGACCTCCTCCGCGTTGGTGACCACGGTTGCGATCCGCTCGCGCAGGAGTCGGTGGCATCCCGTGCTCGCGGCGCTGGTGATCGGGCCGGGCACCGCGCCGACCGGGCTCCCAAGCGCGTGCGCGCGAGTTGCGATGTCCAGCGAGCCGGATCGGGCGCCAGCTTCGACAACGATGGTCGCGCCGGCGAGCGCGGCGAGGATTCGGTTGCGTTGCATGAAGCGCCAGCGTGTCGGTGTCGAACCGGGTGGGAGTTCGCTGACGAGCGCTCCACCGCCGCTGACTATCCGCTCGAACAGGTGGGCGTTGCCCGCCGGGTATGGCCGGTCCAGTCCGCACGCGAGGATCGCGACCGTGCTGCCTGGGTGTGACGCGATAGCTCCGCGATGAGCTGCGCCGTCAATTCCGTACGCGCCGCCGGAGATGATGCTCACCCCTCCTTGTGCGAGCTCGCTGGTCAGTTCGCTCGCGACGTGTTCGCCGTAGCTGGTGGCAGCGCGCGCACCGACCATCGCGACGCGGCGTGACGAGTCCGAGGTCAGTGGTCTGTCGCTGCCTGCGATCCACAGCATGATTGGAGACGCGGAACCGAGTTGGCTCAGCGACGCGGGCCAGCGGGCGTCGTCGGGCGTCAGCAACGTGAGCCCTCGTCGCTCGGACTCGCCGACGACGCGCTCGATATCGGCATCCCGGAGGCGCGGGCTCAGACGGGCACGCCAGAGTTCCCCGTCGGCGTGATCGATCGTGGCGGGCAGGGGTTCTTGCGTGGAGATCATGCGCAGTGTCGCGGGTGCACCGACGAGCTGAATCATGGCGCCAGTGACGGAGTCGCCGGGCTCCGAGACAGTGCTGAGAGCGACGCGCGCGAGCCGCTCGTCGTTGAGGTTCACAGTCGGAGCCCGTTGGTCCGGCGCGCGGGCCGTTGCCTGTCGAGTCCGAACCGTGTCGGTGGTGGCACTGACTCTCGTGCGTCCTCGACGACCGGATTGAAGTGGCGCAGGAGCGAGACGTACTCAAAGTGCTGGTTGTAGGTGAGTGCGTATCCGGAGGCGCCGTCGCGGATGACGCGGTCGGTGGGGCTTTGCGGGATCTCGTCGTAGACGTATCCGTTGACCATCGCGGCATCCCGCGTCTCGTCGCCGAAATCCCACTGGGACAGATGCTGAATTGTCGCCTCGGGTCCGTTCCTCTCGATCAGGTCGAGCACAGCGCCGGCGTCCGCGCCTTGCATGAAGACCACGCTCATCCATCGGCGTTCGATCGGTGGTGCCACGACCGAATCCGTCGAGCTGGATCTCGCGGTTGCGCTGGTGATGTTCATTTCGAGCCCCCTTCTTTACGAGAAGGTGCGTGTCCGGTCACCGGCGCCACACAGGCCGTACTGCGAGGTGGGCCGGGCGTCGGCAACTACTCTCGGGTCCATGGCGCGCGACGAAGCAACATGGGAGCTGAACCTTGCGCATGCCGTCGAGTGGGTCAGGATCACGGGAGAGATGCCACAGGGGCACGACTTTCCAGCCCAGTGGCTTGCGTTGCGGCGCTCCGAGTTGCGTCGCGGCGTTCCGTCCTTGACGCCCGAGCGGATCGAGCAGTTGGACAGATCGCTTCCTGGATGGCGGCAGACACTCCCGAATCGGTATCGCGAGTGGACGGTCGTCGCCGAAGAGCTTCGTCACTTCGTCAACGAGACCGACGCCCTACCCTGGCAATCGAGCGACTATGTCGAGGAGCGTCGCCTGGGCCATTGGCTGAACTGGGAGCGGATCTACCTTCGACGCGGAAGGCATCCGCGCCACCGCACCGCATGGCTCGACAAGAACGTTCCGGAATGGCGCGGGTGCGGACCGCGGAGTGACGTATGGACGCGCAGCGCGCTCGAGTACGGCGATTGGGTGAGGAAGGAGCGGTACTTCCCGAGCCGTGGGAGCGATCCTCAACCCGAGCGTCGATTGTTCCTGTGGTTGGAGCAGTGCCGCAAGGACGTACGGATCGGCGGCCTATCTGTCGAGCAGATCGCGTTCCTCGACGACGCGGTCCCCGGCTGGCGCGAGGGCATCACGGTCACCTGCGTGGGTGGCGGGATTGAGCTGCGGGGGAGTGGGCCACCTTTTTGCCACCTCAATCACCCAGGGACGACCCGAGGTAACCGGATACAATCGGAGGACTCGAACCGTCCGGTTCCCTGTCAACACAAGGGAACTCGAGGGTTCCCAAGACATCCGGAAGGGTTCGGAACGCGCCCGAACTCTCCAAGGGGTCGCAGGTTCAAATCCTGTCATCCCGACCGGAATGCGAAAGGGTCGGCCGAAGGGCCGGCCCTTTCGCATTTCCCGACGTGGTACCTGCTGGCTGGTCTCCGCCGCCGGAGGCCCCGCCGCCGGGCGGCCGTGAAGCGCGACCCGTCGATGGATGCGGTCCGGATGCGGCGCAAGCCGCGTTTTGCGACGGGTCGCGAACCGGGGGGCGGCCCTTCCGCGGGCGGGCGGCCCGGTCGGGGACGCGGGCCGCCCGACGCGGTCAGGCGGCGCGCTCGGCGGCGAGGGTCGGGTAGTCGGTGTAGCCGCGTGCGTCGGGCCCATAGACCGTGGCCTGGTCGACGGTGTTCTCCGCCGCACCCTGCTCCCACCGGTCGGCGAGGTCGGGGTTGGCGATCGCCGGGCGGCCCACCGCCACCAGATCGGCGACACCGTCGGCAACGGTGCGGATCGCCTCGTCGCGGGTCGTGACGCGACCGAAACCGGTGTTGGCGATGAAGGTGCCGCCGAAGACCCGACGAAGTTCCTGCGGAAGACCGTCTGCTGGGTCCTCGTGCAGGATGCTGAGGTAGGCCAGGCCCAGCGGTGCCAGCCCCTCGACGAGTGCGAGGTACGTCGCCCGCGTCTCGACGGCGTCGCGCTCCCACACGTCCTGGATGTTGTGCGCGGGTGAGATCCGGATCCCGACGCGTTCGGCGCCCACCTCGGCCACGACGGCCCGCGCGACCTCGATGACGAAGCGCGTCCGTGCCTCGGGCGATCCGCCGTAGCCGTCCTCGCGCCGGTTCGAGGCCGGCGAGAGGAACTCGTGGAGGAGGTAGCCGTTGGCCGCGTGCAGCTCCACACCGTCGATGCCCGCGTCGACGGCACGCCGCGCGGCGGCGACGAACTCGTCGCGCACGGTTTCCAGCTCGGCGGTGCCGAGGGCATGGGGCACGGGGAAGTCCACCTTCGACCCGTCCGCGAGGCGCGTCTGCCCCTCGATCGCGATCGCCGACGGCGCGACGATGCGCGGGGTCCCGGTGATTCCGGGGTGCGACACCCGGCCCCCGTGCATCAGCTGCATGAAGACGGTTCCCCCGGCAGTGTGCACAGCCGACGCGACCCGAGCCCAGCCCTCGGCCTGTGCCGCCGTGGCGATGCCCGGCTGCCCGGGGTACGCCTTGGACTCCGCGCTCGGGAACACTCCCTCGGTCACGAGGAGCCCGATGCCGGCTCGCTGGGCGTAGTACTCGGCGACGAGGTCGCCGGGCACACCGTTCTCGTCGGCGCGCAGGCGCGTCATCGGAGCGAGCGCGAGGCGGTTCTGCAGGGTGAACGAGCCGACGGTGGTGGGGGAGAAGAGCGTCACGGGGGGATCGTCCTTTCGTCGGCGGCGCTCCCGGCGAGCACCGCTCCGCGCGAGGTCAACGGCGTCGGCGCAGACGCTATTCCCGGGCGGCGCCGGAATCGCGTCCGCTGTCAAGCCCGCGGCATCCGTCCGATCCTCCTCCTACCGTGGGGTCATGGACGACGCGATCGACGATGAGGCCCAGCGTGCGAAGGACCGTCACGACCAGCTGACCCGTGCGCCGGAGGCGACCGAAGAGGATGCGGCACCGCGCATCCGCGTCTCCGAGCATGACGGCATCCGGCGGATCGACATCGATCCCGATGCCCCTGTGCGCCCGGGCCTGGGCCCCACCGGACGGGAAGACGACGCGGCCTCGGACTGATCCGGGGCGCCGCTCAGACCCCACACTCGACCATGACACAGTGTGAGGGTCAGGCCCCTCGATCCGGGATCTTGACATGCAAGTTACTGCTTGCATATTGTGGTCCGCGTGGCCGACGTGTACCGGGCGATCGCAGATCCGACCCGCCGTCAGATCCTCGACCTCCTCGCCGGGGGCGCGGAGATGACGCTCTTCGAGATCTGCACCCGCCTGGTGGCTTCGGGCACGACGTCCTCCCGGCAGGCGGTCTCGCAGCATCTCGCGGTGCTGGAGGAGAGCGACCTGGTGCGAACGACCCGGGTGGGCAGGACGAAGATGCACCGGATGAACACCGAGCCGCTCCGCGAGATCGCCGCGCGATGGCCCCTCGGATGACAGGAGACGGAAATGGTGAAGGCACGGCTGCATGTGATGAGCGTGTTCGTCGACGATCAGGAGAAGGCGCGGGGGTTCTACACCGATCGCCTCGGTTTCGTCGTCAAGCACGATATCCCGCTGGGGGAGTACCGCTGGCTGACCCTGGTGGGCAGCGACGCCCCGGACGGCGTGGAGCTGCTGCTCGAGCCGGATGAGAATCCGGCCGCGCAGGACTACACGCGCGCCCTCGCCGAGCAGGGCATCCCCGCGGCGTCGTTCGCGGTCGAGGACGTGGACGCCGCCTACGAGGAACTGGTGGCGGCGGGCGTGACGTTCCTCCAGGCGCCCACGACCGGGGGGCCGGTGCGGACGGCGGTGCTGGATGACACCTGCGGCAACCTCGTGCAGCTGGTGAGCCCGGTGTGAGCGTTGGGTCGGGTCACGACGCCCCCGCGCGAAACCCCTCGTCCTGCGCTCGCTCATCGGCCACCCGCACGCCGTACGTGTAGGCGAGCTTGCCGCCGAGCCAGCCCGACATCGACAGCGCCGCCAGAGCGATCAGGGTGAGCACCAGCCCGACGATGCTCACCTCGTCGTCGTCGCCGAGGAAGCGCACGATGAGGTTCGCTGCGAAGAGCGCCATGGCTCCGAGATTCAGGAGCATGTGCACGAGGCCGGTCTTCTGCGCCGGAGTTCCGCGTTCGAGTTGGATGTAGTCGAGGAATCCCCACACCGCGGCCAGAACCGCTCCCACCAGTCCGACGACGATGAGGATGCGGGCGCCGACGACGTACGGCGTCGGATCGTCGGCGAAGACCCCGATCAGGTCGAAGACGAGGCTCGTCGTCCAGGCGCCGACGGGGATCGTCACGAGAATCGGGTGGAACGGGTGCCCGTATGGGCCGGCGAGAGCAGTCCGCGGCCTTTTCGCGCGGTCCCGCGCAGACGACGTCACCATGGCGGAAGACCTTTCGTTCGAACGGATCGCAGGGCGATGTGAACGCCCTGTCTACCCACCCCGGACGCGGACGTCGCAGGGGCTTGACATTCCCATGCCGGCCGGATCGACGCCCCGCCCGACGGCCGTTACCCGTGCAAGACTCGTTCCGTGCCGAACGAGCCGCAGACCGCCGAGGAGCTCATGCGGTCGCGCTTCCGGGCGTTCCGCGACGGCGACGTCGCATGGCTGCTGCGCACCTGGCACCCCTCGACGCGTCCGACGGTGCTCGACCTCGAGGGGAATCCGGTCTGGCGCGGTCTCCAGATCGTCGACACGGTGGGCGGCGGGATGGATGACAGCGAGGGGATCGTCGAGTTCCGGGCGACCTACCGCGCCGACGAGGGCGTCGGCGTCCTCCATGAGCGCTCGCGATTCGTCCGAGAGGGCGGCCGCTGGTTCTACCTCGACGGCGACATCCGCGACGACTGACACGGCCCGCGGGCCGGGCACCAGCATCCACACTGGGGTCATGGGATTCCGCGCTGCTGACCTCGAGCGATTCCGCGACCGGACCGTGCCCGATCTTCTCCCCGACGCGCTCAGGCTGCTCTTCGTCGGCATCAACCCGGGACTGTGGACCGCGGCCACCGGAGCCCACTTCGCGCGGCCCGGTAACCGCTTCTACCCGGCCCTCGTCGAGGCGGGGATCCTACCGCGTCCTCCCTCGATCACGGAGGAGGGGATGACGGCGGACGACCGCGAGATGCTCGTCGACCGCGGCATCGGCATCACCAACCTCGTGCGCCGCGCCACCGCCCGCGCCGACGAGCTGACCCGTGACGAGCTCCGCACCGGTGCCCGCGCGCTGTCGACCCTGGTCGCAGAGCGGCGTCCGCCTGTCGTGGCGGTCGTCGGCCTCACCGCCTACCGCCAGGGATTCGACCGTCCCCGCGCGGTGAGCGGGGAGCAGGACGAGGCTCTGGCGGGTGCGCGGCTGTGGGTGGTGCCGAATCCCAGCGGACTGAACGCCCATGACACGGTGCACTCTCTCGCCCGGGCCTACGCCGAGCCCGCTCGGGCGGCAGGAGTGATCCCGTGAGCGCGGTTGCACCACCGCGGCCGCCGACGGAACATGGGGGAGTGAGCGCCTCGCAGAACCCCCGATCTCCCTCGCCGCGCGCGTGGATCGCCGTGATCCTCGGTGCTGTCGTGGTGGCGGCGGGGTTCACCGGGGCGTGGCTGCTGCGCTCCGACGCCGAAGACCCGCCCGCGGCCGCTTCCACACCGACGGTGGTGACGCCGTCGGCCACCCCGACTCCGGAGGTGACGCCCCCGCCGGCGCCCGCGGGCTTTGCCGCCAACACCGCCTCCTACGACCTCGCAGCCCTGCCGCAGGTCGACGTGTTCGCGGTCGTTCCGCAGTTGCCGGTCGACAGCGATCCTGCGAGCGCACCGACCGGCGAGGTCGTGAGCGCGACGGGAGCCGGCGCCCCGGTCTTCGCCGATCCGACCGGCGACCCGGTCGCCGTCCTCCCCGCGGAGTACGCCTACGGCGGCACGACCGTGCCGGTCGTGGAGCGACAGGAGCACTGGGTACGGGTGCTCCTCACCGGACGCCAGGCGACCCCGTCGACCGGGAACCCGGGCCAGCTCAGCGGCTGGCTGCGCACCCAGGATGTCGCATTCGCGGCGGTCGACGCCCGGGTCGAGGTCTCCCTCTCCGCGCGCACGATCGACATCGTGCGCGCCGGAGGCGCCGAGCGCATCGCCACCGATTTCGGTTCCGGCGTTGAGGGCACGCCGACCCCCACGGGGCGCTCGTTCATCATGACCACCCGCGTCGAACCCTCGTTCGGGTACACCCGCGGGTATCCGCTGGTGTACCTCTCGGTGCAGTCACCGACCCTCGACGGGTTCGGTGGGGCGGATGTCGCGATCACGGCCTTCCACTACCACGACGCCCGCTCCGGAGCCATTTCCAACGGGTGCATCCGACTCGACCCGGCAGCGATCGAGAAGCTCGCGGAACTGCCGATGGGAACGCCCGTCCTGATCCTGCCCTGACCGCCCCCGGCTCCGCTCCGGTCGCTACGCTGGCCACTGCTCCGCTCTTCGAAAGGTCGTCCCTCATGCAGCACCGCCCCCTCGGCCGCACCGGCCGTGACGTCTCGGCCATCGGTCTCGGCACCTGGCAGCTCGGCGCCGACTGGGGCGACGTCTCCGAGAGCGACGCGCTCGCCGTCCTCGACGCCTCCGTCGACCAGGGGGTGACCCTCTTCGACACCGCCGACGTCTACGGCGACGGACGCAGCGAATCGCTCATCGGCCGATTCCTCGCCGCGCGACCCGGGCACGCGATCACGGTCGCGACCAAGATGGGTCGCCGGGTGGAGCAGAAGGCGGAGAACTACACTCCGGAGGCCTTCCGCGCCTGGAACGACCGCTCCCGGGCGAACCTGGGCGTGGACACCCTCGACCTGGTCCAGCTGCACTGCCCGCCGACCGAGGTGATCGAATCCGACCTCGTCTACGACGCCCTCGACGCCCTCGTCGCCGAGGGCCGGATCGCCGCCTACGGAGTCTCGGTCGAGACGGTCGCGCAGGCGCTCGCCGCGATCGAGCGACCGCACGTCACCAACATCCAGATCATCTTCAACCCCTTCCGCCTGAAGCCCCTCGACGAGGTGCTTCCTGCCGCCGCCGACGCGCAGGTCGCCGTCTTCGCGCGGGTGCCGCTGGCTTCGGGGCTGCTGTCGGGGAAGTACACCGCCGACACGACCTTCGCCGAGAACGACCACCGCAGCTACAACCGGCACGGCGAAGCGTTCGACCGTGGTGAGACGTTCTCGGGCGTCGACTACGAGACCGGTCTCGCCGCGGCATCCGAACTGGCACGGGCCGTTCCCGACGGGGTGACCCTTCCCGCCGCGACGCTCGCCTGGATCGCCTCGCAGCACGGTGTCACCACCGTCATCCCCGGCGCACGCAACGTCTCGCAGGCGACCTCCAACGCCGAGGCCGGTGCGCTCCTGGACACCGGCGTCGACCTGAGCGGCTTCGACGCCGCCGTCCACGAGGTCTACGACCGCCACCTGCGGGAGGCGATCCACCCGCTCTGGTGACCCTTGGCGGGTGCCGGGGAGTTGTCCACAGCGAAGGATGTTCCCCCGGAACCGATCCGGCCTGTCTGTTAGCTTCGCTGACGTGTCGACGGCCTGGGAGATCACGGCGTTCGCGTACCTGGGTGTCGTGAGCATCGTCCTCGCCGTCATCGACGTGCGCCACCACCGCCTTCCGAATCGGATCGTGCTGCCCAGCTACGGGGTGGGCGGTGCGCTCCTCGTGGTGGCGGTGCTGTTCGGCGCGCCACCCTCCGCTCTCGGTCGCGCGGTGGCCGGCATGGTCGTCCTCTTCGGCTTCTACCTGCTGCTGCGACTGCTTTCCCGCCGAGGTCTCGGCGGGGGCGATGTCAAGCTCGCCGGAGTGATCGGTCTGTATCTCGGATGGATCGGCTGGGAGGCGCTCGCGATCGGTGCCCTCGCCGGCTTCGTCGTCGGCGGAGCGACCGGGGTCGTGCTGATGGTCGCCCGCCGGGCCGACCGACGCACTCGCATCGCCTTCGGGCCGGCTATGCTCATCGGCGCCTGGCTCGTGATCGGCGCGAGTGTCGCCGGGGTGGGAACAGCAACGCCCGGGGCGTGACCCCCTACCGTGCGCCCGTCCTTTTCTCAACGACCCCAGCCGCGCCGTCACCACCCCATAGTTTGGGGCGTGGGACAACAGCCACGACCGTCGACGGGGGGAGTCCGCCCATGCCGAATCCGATAGAGCGTGTCATCGCACGTGCCCTCACGCTGAAACCGGTGCGCGCGCTCCTCCTCTACACCGAGCGCCAGGGACCGATGCTCGCCGACAGCGTGACCTATCGCACGCTGTTCAGCCTGTTCGCCGGGGTGCTGCTCGGCTTCTCGCTGGCGGCCCTGTGGCTCGCCGGCAATCCGGTCGCATGGCAGGCCCTGATCGACGCGGTCGACTCCGCGATCCCCGGCCTCGTCGGCGAGGGCGGCCTCATCGACCTCGACGACGTGCAGGCCCCCGCGGGTCTCACCGTGGCGGGTGTGATCGCGTCGGTCGGTCTCATCGGCGCCGCGATCGGTGCGATCGGGTCGCTGCGCAACGCCATCCGGCGGCTCGCGAACGAACTGACCGACGACTCCTTCTGGCTGTGGGTCCTGCTGCGCAACCTGCTCCTCGCGATCGGCATCGGCGCCGCGCTCGGGGCATCGGCCGTGGCCACCTTTATCGGCAGCGCGGGGATCTCCCTCGTCGGGGGGTGGTTCGGCCTCGCAGAAGACGACCTGCTGCTGCAGATCGCCACCCGTGCGACGACCATCGTCGTGGTCTTCCTCCTCGACGCCGCCGTCATCGCCGTGGCGTTCCGCACCCTCTCGGGCACGAAGCCGTCGGCGCGATCGCTCATCAGCGGATCGCTCCTCGGCGCGGCGGGTCTCACGGTCCTGCAGCAGCTGTCGAGCCTCTTCGTCGGCGGTGCGGGCTCCAACCCGCTGCTGGCCACCTTCGCCTCGCTCATCGCTCTGCTGCTGTGGCTGAACCTGTCCGCGCAGGTGATCCTCATCGCCTCGGCGTACATCATCACCGGCATCGAGGAGGAACGCGACCGGGTCCGCGCGCGGTACGGCGCGAGGACCTTCCTCCAACGCCGCGTCAAGCGCGCCGAGCTCTCGGTGCAGGCCGCCGCCGAGGAACTGGAGGCAGCCCGCGCGGCCGAGGCGGAGGAGCGGAGGGGCCGGGTCGCCGCCGCGTCACACGCGAGCCGATCCGTGGACGACGCGAAAGCGGATGCCGGAGCGCGCGGTGACCACGGGTGACGCCGGCATCGGCGCCGGCTCGCTCCGGGTGCCGATCTACCGCGCTGCCGACATCCGTGCCGCCGAGGCCCCCCTTCTGAGGGACGGCGTCCCCCTCATGGCCCGGGCCGCGCACGCGCTCGCCGAGATCGCGGCGGCACGGCTCGACCCGGCATCCGGTCATCGGGTCGTCGTCCTGGCCGGTCGGGGCGACAACGGCGGCGACGCCCTGTTCGCGGGAGCCGAACTCGCAGCCGCCGGCACGGACGTGGACATCGTCCTCGTCGGCGGCGCCGCGCACGAGGGCGGCCTCGCCGCCGCGCTGGCGGCCGGCGCTCGCGTGACCGACCTCTCGGTGATCGGCGATCGGCACGTCGGGCTCATCCTCGACGGCATGATGGGGCTCGGCGGCGGCGGGTCGCTGCGCGACGGTGCCCGGGACGCGGCGATCGCCCTCGCGAGGCATCGATCCTCCGGCGCCCGCGTGCTCGCCGTCGATCTCCCGAGCGGCCTCGACCCCGACACCGGGGACGCGGATGACCTCGTGCCGGCCGCCGATGAGACCGTCACCTTCGGCGGGGTGAAGGCAGGACTCGCGCGCGGTCGCGGACCCGCGCTGTCGGGCCGTCTCACGCTCGTCGACATCGGCCTGGCGCCGGGCCTCGCCGCGGTCGCGCCGGCCGGTGAGGTCGACGTCGCCGCGATCGTCCGGGCCTCGGCGAGGAGATTCAGCGGGCGTGACGCTCCACGAACGTCCGAAGCAGGCGGGGCGGGTGCACCACCGGAGCACGCCTGACGGCCGCGAGCGTGAGTTCGAGCTCGTCGGCGGCGAAGTAGCCGTAACCGGCATAGGCGTGCACCCGGGTCTGCATCCCGTCGAGGTCGAGCTCGGGATGGAACTGCGTGGCGTAGACGTTGCGACCGACGCGGAACATCTGCACCGGGCAGGTCGGCGACGACGCCAGCAGCACCGCGGATGCCGGGAGCACCGACACGGCTTCTTTGTGCCCGACGAACGCGTCGAACGTGCGGGGGAAGCCCTCGAGCAGCGGGTCATCGACCCCGGCCTCGGTAAGGCTGACCGGTACGACGCTGATCGGCTCGGCATGGGTGCGGTCGATCACGGCGCGCTGATGAGATCCGAGGGTGCCGATCCCGTAGCAGGCGCCGAGGAAGGGGAAATCGCGCGCGACGACCTCGTCGAGGAGGCCGGCGAACTCCGCCTCGACACGTCGCTGCACCGCCGACTTCTTCTCCGGCGGGTCGGAGGCGTTGAACGGACCCCCTCCGACGAAGATGCCCGACAGCGCGTCGAGGTCGAGGTCGGGGAGGGGGCCCGCCTCCATGCGGACGCGGACGAGATCGCGCTCCTGCAGTCCGGTGTAGCGCAGGAAGAGGGCGTACTCCTCGTCGGCGGGAACGTCTTCGGCGCGGGTGGCGAGGAGGACGAAGGGTCTGCGCCGGGTCATCCGGCGTAGGTCACAAGACCCAGCTCCACCGGAGACACCAGGAACGGATGCCGCGGCACGACGCGCACCGTGTAACCGAACGTCCCCGTGATCTGGAGGGGGAGCACGCCACGGTACGGGGTGACCCCGTCCACGGCCGGACCCTGGGCCTGGAGCGCCACGGCGGAGTGGTCGGCGCCGATGACATCGTCCTCGTCGGTGCGACCGTAGACCAGCTCGACCGCGACGTCGTCGGGCGACAGCCCGTCCAGCCGGACGGAGGCTTCGATCTCGAGGGTCTCGCCGGTGGATGCGCGGGTCGTCGCATCCGAGCCCTCCACGTGTGCGATCGCCACCGAGCCCCAGGCGCTGCGCACCCGGCTGACGAAGGCCGCGAGCGAGCGTGCCTGGGCGAAATCGTCGGCGCGGAGCGCCCGCTCGTTCACCGTGGACGGGACATACAGTCGCGTGACGTAGTCACGCACCATCCGGTCGCTGGTCACCTTCTTGCCGAGGTCGGTCATCGTGTGGCGCACCATGTCGAGCCAGCCGACGGGCACGCCGCCGGTGCGCTCGTAGAACCGCGGCACGAGCTGATGCTCGATCAGGTCGTACAGCGCCGCCGCTTCGGCGTCGTCGCGCTCTTCGTCGCTGGCCGCGGTGTCGGCGGTGGGGATCGCCCAGCCGTTCTTGCCGTCGTACCACTCGTCCCACCACCCGTCGAGGATCGACAGATTGAGAACGCCGTTCAGCGCGGCCTTCATGCCCGAGGTGCCGCACGCCTCGAGGGGACGCAACGGGTTGTTCAGCCAGACGTCGCACCCCGGGTAGAGGGTCTTGGCCAGGGTGATGTCGTAATCGGGGAGGAACACGATGCGCCCGCGCACCCGGGGGTCACGGCTGAACTTCACGAGCTGCTGGATGAGGATCTTGCCCGAATCGTCGGCCGGGTGCGACTTCCCGCCGATGACCAGCTGGACGGGACGCTCGGGGTCGGTGAGGATCCGGGTGAGGCGCTCGGGGTCGCGCAGCATGAGCGTCAGGCGCTTGTAGGTGGGCACGCGCCGGGCGAACCCGATCGTCAGGACGCCCGGATCGAGGATCTCGTCGATCCATGCCGGAACAGCCGCGTTGCCGGCAGAGCGGGCGGCCGCGCCGAGCCGTCGCCGGGCCTCGGCGACGAGCTCCTGCTTCATCTGCGTGCGCACACCCCACAGCTCCTGGTCGCTGACGACCTCGCGGGAGCGCCAGTCGTGCCGGTCGGTGTGGACGTCTCCGAAGACGCGCTCGCTCAACCCCGTCAGTGCGGGATGGACCCAGGTCGGGGCGTGCACGCCGTTGGTGATGGAGGTGATCGGCACCTCGTCGGTGTCGACGCCGGGCCACAGCGAACCGAACATCCGGCGGCTCACCGCGCCGTGGAGGAGCGACACCCCGTTGGCGTGCTGCCCGAGATGCAGGCCGAGCACGGCCATGTTGAACACGTGGGGATCGCCGCCGGGGTAGGACTCCAGTCCGAGGTCGAGCGCCGGCTCGGCGGGGAGGGCGGTGAAAAGGGGGCTGCGGAGGTAGGTGGTGACGAGATCGCGCGGGAACCGGTCGATCCCGGCGGGAACCGGGGTGTGGGTGGTGAAGACCGTGGAGGCGCGCACCTGCGCGAGCGCCTCGTCGAAGCTCAGCCCGGCTTCGACGATCAGCTCCGACATCCGCTCCAGACCCTGGAACCCGGCGTGGCCCTCGTTGGTGTGGTAGACCTCCGGGTTGGGCGTGCCGGTGAGCTCGCACCACGCGCGCACGGCGCGGACGCCTCCCACCCCGAGAAGCAGCTCCTGCAGGAGGCGGTGCTCGCCGCCCCCGCCGTAGAGGCGGTCGGTGACCTGACGGAGGTCGTCGGGATTGGTCGGGGTGTCGGCATCGAGCAGCAGGAGCGGAACCCGACCGATCTGGGCCACCCAGATGCGGGCGGCGAGGCGCCGATCGGCGGGCAGGTCGAGGGTGATCTCCACGGGAGCGCCCTCGGTGTCGCGGAGGAGGGTGAGGCCGAGACCGTAGGGGTCCAGGAGCGGGTAGCTCTCCCGCTGCCAGCCGTCGTCGCCGATCGACTGACGGAAGTACCCCGCGCGGTAGAAGAGCCCGACACCGGTGAGGGGCACGCCCAGGTCGGATGCGCTCTTGAGGTGATCCCCGGCGAGGATGCCGAGGCCGCCCGAGTACTGCGGGAGAGTCCCGTCGACGCCGAACTCGGGGGAGAAGTAGGCGATGTGGGCGGGCTTGTCGCCCTCGAGACCCTGATACCACCGATCGTCGCGGAGGTAGGCCTCCAGGCGCTCCGCCTCGGCGCGCACCCGCGCGACGAAGTGGGCGTCCTGCGACAGGGCGTCCAGCCGCTCCTGTCCGAGAGCGCCGAGGAGCTGCTCGGGGTTTCCGCCGACCTCCTCCCACTTCGCGGGGTCCATGGAGGCGAACAGCGCCTTCGTCTCGTCCGACCAGGCCCAGCGCCAGTTGGTGGCGAGGCGGTCGAGCGGGGCGAGCTGCTCGGAGAGAACGGGACGAACGGCAAACGTGCGGATGGCCTTCACGCTGTGAAGTGTAGGCGAGCAGGATGATGCGCAACCCCCTCATCGCGCAGATCGCCGTCGATACACTCGGGGGATGGCTATTGCACGACTTCACGGCGGCCCGCTCGATGGGCAGGTCCTGCCCCTGGAGGCCCCCGACCTCGACTCGCTCATCGTCCCCTACGGGGAGGGGCAGGTCGTCTACCGGCGCAAGGGCGAGGCGCAGCACACCGGAGAGCACGACGGTCCGACCGAGGCCGAATTCTGGTTCGTGGAGGCGACCGATGAGATCGGACCCTCGAACGACGACTGAACCCGGCGAGCCGGCACGCTCGCTCGAGGTCGAGATCACCCTCGACGTCGAGGCGGACACGACCGCGCCGGACTGGCGCGCGCTCGCCGAGGTTGCGGTGGTGTCGGACCCCGAGACGCGTGAACTCGACGCCCGCTACTACGACACCGCCGACTTCGCCCTCGGGCGGGCCGGATTCGCGCTGCGCCGACGCACCGGCGGCCCTGATGCCGGATGGCACCTGAAGGGTCCTCGCCAGGGCGCAGGACGTGTGGAGCTCGGGTGGCCGCTCGGCGACGGTGAGGAGATCCCCGCGGCCGTGCTGTCCGAGGTCGGACGGCTCACCTCCGACGCCCTTCGCCCCATCGCCCGCGTGCGCAATCGCCGGATCGCCGTCGAGATGAGGGATGACGCGGGGGGCGTCGTCGCGGAATTCCTCGACGACCACGTGCAGACCCGCGATGAGACGACCGGATCGGAACGCTCCTGGCGGGAGTGGGAGATCGAACTCGGGCCCGCGGCGCCCGAGGACGCGGAGCGGTTCCTCGGTGCCGTCGCCGATCTCGCCCGTGGCGCCGGCGCCCGCCCGGCATCCTCGGAGTCGAAGATCGGGCGGGCGCTCGGGCGGTAGGCCGGCTACAGGTTGATCATGTGGCCCACGAGACCGTGGAAGCCCTCCTGCAGCGCCTCGGAGAGCGTCGGGTGCGTGTGCACGTTGCGCGCGGCCTCGAGCGCGGTCAGGTCCCACTTCTGGGCGAGCGTCAGCTCGGGGAGGAGCTCGGAGACGTCGGGGCCGATGAGGTGGCCGCCGAGGAGTTCGAGGTGCTCGCCGTCGGCGATGAGCTTGACGAAGCCGACCGGTTCGCCCAGCCCGTTCGCCTTGCCGTTGGCGCTGAAGGGGAACTTCGCGACCTTCACGTCGTAACCGGCGTCGCGGGCCTGCTGCTCGGTGAGGCCGAACGATGCCACCTGCGGGGTGCAGAAGGTCGCGCGGGGCATCATGCGGTAATCACCGAGCGGCATGGTCTCGGCCTTGCCGATCGTCTCGGCGGCCACCACGCCCTGCGCCTCGGCGACGTGGGCCAGCTGCAGCTTGGCGGTGACGTCGCCGATCGCGTAGATGTGGGGGACGCTCGTGCGCATGTAGTCGTCGATGCCGATCGCGCCGCGCTCGGTGAGCTCGACGCCCGTCTTGTCCAGTCCGTAGCCCTCGACGTTGGGCACCCAGCCGATGGAGACCATCACCTTGTCGGCGTCGATCGAGCCGCTGTTGCCGTCCTTGCCGGTGTAGGTGACGGTGACCCGGTCACCGTGGTCGGTGACGGTGTCGACCTTGGTCGAGGTGAGGATGTCGATGCCGTAGTTCTTGTACTGCCGGGCGATCTCCTTCGACACGTCGGCGTCCTCGTTGGGAAGCGCCCGGTCGAGGAACTCGACGATCGTGACCTTCACGCCGTAGTTGGACATCACGAAGGCGAACTCCATGCCGATCGCGCCGGCGCCGACGATGACGATCGAGGAGGGGAGGTCGCGGGAGAGGATCTGCTCCTCGTAGGTGACGATGTTGCCGCCGATCTCGACGCCGGGCAGCTGGCGCACCTTGGCACCGGTGGCGATGATCGCGTTGTCGAAGGTGACCGTCTCCGAGCCCCCGTCGGACTTCTCCACCCGGATGGTGTTCGCGTCGGTGAAGGTTCCGCGGCCCTCGTATTCGGTGACCTTGTTCTTCTTCATCAGGTAGTGGATGCCCTTGACGTGGGTATCGGCCACCTTGCGGCTGCGGTCCCACGCGACGCCGAAGTCGAAGTGCACGTCGCCGGAGATGCCGAACAGATCGGCCTTGTGCAGGACCTGGTGGGCGAGGTCGGCGTTCTTCAGCAGGGCCTTCGAGGGGATGCACCCCACGTTCAGGCACACGCCTCCCCAGTACTTCTCTTCGATGATGGCGACGGAAAGACCGAGCTGGGCGCTCCGTACGGCCGCGACGTACCCGCCGGGGCCCGCGCCGAGGATGACGACGTCGTAGTGAGGCATGCTTCCAGCCTATCGGTCGGCACTGCCGCCGGTGCCCGGGGTGCGACCCTGCGCCCGGGCGAGAAGAAGATAGACGATCGCACCGCCGGCGGCGACGGCGACGACCCCCACGATGATCCACGGCACGATGGCCGCGGTGGACGACGCCGGCTCCCCGGCCGCGGTCGGCGAGGGCGTCGCCGAGGCGCTCTCCGACGTGGTGGCCGAGGGGGCGGGGGATGCCGACGCATCGGGTGCGGGCTCGGCCGACGCGTCGACGGTCGGCGCCGGAGCCGCCCCCTCGGCGACCGTGAAGGACAGTTCGCCCGAGATGGGGTGGCCGTCGCTGGACACCACCTTCCAGAGCACCGTGACCGGGCCCGGCGCGGCCGGCGTCAGCGGCTGCGACACCACGTTGTCGGCGATGGTCGGTAATCCGTCGACGAGCGCCTCGCCCGCGGCATCCGACACCTCGATCACCGTCGCCCCGGGCTCCTGTGAGATCAGACCGCTGAAGGTGAGGGTGACCGCCGCGGGGGCCTGTTCGATCATGCTGCCGGGCGCGGGGTCGGACCCCAGCAGCTCGTCGTGCGCGGATGCGGCGACCGGGAAGGCGAAGAGCGCCGTCAGCGCCACGAGGGCACCGAGGATCGCGCGGGCGGGGGAGCGAAGACCGGAACGACTCACACTCCTACGCTACGAGGGTCTTCTTCAACGATGACTGGGCGCCTACCCTGGGCTCAGGCGGGTGCACCTGCCCCGTCGCGCAAGATCGAGAGCGAGGTACGGGATGGACCGCATGATGATGGATGCCATGGGCTCGACGTCGATGATGGGCGGCGACACCCGCATGGACATGGACCTCATGCAGGCGTGCATGGACGCCTGCGCCGCGTGCGAACAGGCCTGCACGGTGTGCGCGTCCCAGATGATGGACTGCGCGCCCGCCTGCATGAACTGCGCCGACATGTGCAACACGATGCTGCGGGCGATGCTGCGCATGTCGGGCATGACGCCCGCGGTCATGGTGTCGATGCTCGAAGCGTGCATCGCGATGTGTCAGCTCTGCATGGACGAGTGCATGCGCCACGCCGAGATGAGCGAGGTCTGCCGCATGTGCGCGCAGTCCTGTCATGCGTGCATGGACGCCTGCATGGCGATGCGGGAGTCGGTGCTCGCCCAGGCCTGACCCGGCGCCGCCGGCGAAGTCAGAGGACGGCGACGTTGGCCCGGGACCGCCCGACCGCGAGCGCGTGATGGCGCGTGTGCACGGCGACGGGAGCGCCGGGCTCGACGCCCTCGATCGGACGAGCCGACCACACCTCGACCCGTGCGCCGTCGAGGGTGCGGAGGACGGCCACGCCATCGGAGACCGACGTCACGATCGCGTCGGTCCACTCCCGCGGGGTGGCCGAGATCAGACGGGCCTGGATGAGATGCATCGCGTGCCCGGGGGAGACCGAGGTGCAGGATCCTCCGGTTGCGCACATGCACGCCGCGCGACCCTTCACCTCGACAGGTGTGGGGAAGCGATGCGGACTCGACACGTCGGACTCCTGTGGGTAGTTTCGGATGTCGGCCAGATTAGGTCGCGGCGCGGCCGCGGGCATCCTCGCCGACACAGGCCGAAACAATCGCCCTGCGGCATCGTCGTCGCCAGGTGCGCCGAGCCGGTCGTCAGGGCGTGAACGCGTCGGATAGGCTGGCTCACCGAAGGAGGGCACGACGTGGACGACAATCGGCGACCAGATTCTGGTGACATCCGACGCCTGCCGGGCGATGACGGCGCCGATCGCGGTTCGGACACGACGCAGACGTTCGGCCACGACGCCGATCTGTCCTTCGTCCCCTTCGGCAGCGCGCTGAACACGGCCGAGCTCGAGGCGATCGACGCCCTGCCGTCCGGTGCGGCGCTGCTGCTGGTGCGATCGGGCCCGACAGCGGGCGCACGCTACCTCCTCGACACCGATGTGACGACGGTCGGTCGTCACCCCGAGGCCGACATCTTCTTCGATGACGTCACGGTCTCGCGTCGGCATGCCGAGATCACGCGGCAGGGCACGGCCTTCGAGCTCGTGGACCAGCGCTCGCTCAACGGCACCTACGTCAACGGCGAGCGGGTCGACCGCGCCGTCCTCACCAACGGCTCGGAGCTTCGCATCGGCAAGTTCCGCCTGAACTTCTTCGTCTCGCCCGCAGATCTGCCGCAGGCGGGCTGATGGCCCCGGCCTCCTCCACCCGCCAGCGATCATCGTCAGCGGGCCTTCTCAGCATCGGTCAGGTGCTCGCGAGGCTGTCGCCGGAATTCCCCAGCCTGACCTCCAGCAAGCTCCGCTTCCTCGAGGTTCAGGGGATCGTGACCCCGGTGCGCACCGAGTCCGGGTACCGCAAATTCTCCCCGGCCGACATGGACCGGCTGCGCCTCGCGCTGACCCTGCAGCGCGATCACTATCTTCCGCTCAGTGTCATCCGCGACTACCTCGCCGACGTCGACGCCGGGCGTGATCCCGCTCCGCCGACCTCCGCACCGCCCCCCTCGATCGTGCCGGCCCCGCGCCGGTACCGCCGAGAGGAGCTGCTGGCCGCGGCCGGCGCGGCGCCACAGCTTCTGAACGACGCCATCAGCACCGGGATCATCACCGCGGCCGAGACGTACACCGACCAGTCGGTCACGCTCCTGCGGGCCCTCGTCGCGCTGGACCGCCACGGTATCGAGCCGCGCCACGTCCGCAGCGTCAAGCAGAGTGCCGAGCGTGACGCGGCCCTCATCGAGTCCTCGCTCGCGCCGCTGCTCCGTCGCACCGATGCCGCCTCTCGGGGACGAGCCGGCGAGGTCGCGCCCGAGCTCGCGCGCAAACTCGAAGAAGTGCGGGCGATCCTGCTGCGCTCCGCCCTCGATCGCCTTCTCGGATGACGCGGGGCAACCTCGCCCGACCGCGACACGCCGACGCGTTGAGGCGGATGTCGTTGCTCGGGGGGCGGGCCTCATCTAGCGTGGAGTGCGCACCCCGTTCCGTGAGGAGGATCGCATGACCGCTCGTGAAGCGGCCGACGAACCCGGCTTCGTCGCCGACCTCCTGTTCACCGACGGGCTCCCGCAGATGGACGACGAAGTGGGCTATCGCGGCGCTGTCGCGGCCCGCGCCGCCGGCATCACCTACCGTCAGCTCGATTACTGGGCCCGTACTCAGCTGGTCGAACCGACCGTGCGGGGCGCGAGCGGATCGGGGTCGCAGCGCCTGTACGGCTTCCGCGACATCCTGGTCCTCAAGCTCGTCAAGCGCCTCCTCGACACCGGGATCTCGCTGCAGCAGATCCGCACCGCTGTGGAGCAGCTCCGGGCTGCCGGGATCCGCGACCTCGCCGGCACCACCCTCATGAGCGATGGTGCATCGGTGTATCTGTGCACCTCGAACGACGAGGTGATCGACCTCGTCAGCCGCGGTCAGGGCGTTTTCGGCATCGCGGTGGGCAAGGTCCTGCGCGAGGTCGAGTCGACCCTCGTGGAGTTCGACCCGCAGGCTCCCGACCCCGTCGACGAGCTCGCCGCTCGACGCACGGCGCGCTCGGCCTGAGCGGAACTCGTTCGCCTCACGGAGGTCCCTGCCTCATCGGCGTAGCGGTCTCAGCGGTCCCGCCGAGCTTGCCGCCACCGACGGCCTCGACCTCTCAGACGCGCGTTTCGCCGGGCGTGGGGATGCGACCGGTGCGGATGACGCGGTCGAGCAGCGCGTCGAAGTCGGCCGCCAGCTCCTGCGCCGAGTCTCCGGGCCAGATGTGGAGGGGTTTGGCGGCGCCCTGCGCCTGCTGCAGCGACGTGCGCTCGGGCAGCTGAGGGCTCAGCACGAGCGGACCGAACATGTCGCGCAGCTCCTTGATGCGGAACTGGTGCTCGATCGACTGCGGACGCACGCGGTTGACGACGAGTCCGAGCGGCTGGAGGCGGGGCGAGAGTCCGCGACGGATCTCCTCGATGGCACGCAGCGCCCGGTCGGCCGCTGCGACCGAGAACAGGCCCGGCTCGGTCACGACGATCACGCGGTCGCTCGCTGCCCACGCGGTGCGCGTGAGCGCGTTCAGCGACGGGGCGCAGTCGATGAGCACGAGGTCGTAATCGGCCTCGATCGTGGCGAGCGCCTCTTCGAGCTTCCACACGTCGCGGACGCTCGGGTGCGGTCCGTCGAAGTTGATCGCCGACGGGCTGCCGATCATGACGTCGATGGTCCCGGGGTGCACCTTCGCCCAGCCGGAGGACGTGATCGCCTGACGGACGACCTTCTCCTTGGGATTGGCCAGGACGTCGGCGATGTTCAGGCGACCGGCGACCTGAATGTCCATCCCCGTCGACACGTCGGACTGCGGGTCCAGGTCGACGACCAACGTCCGGACGCCGCGCGCGAAAGCGGCGGAAGCGAGTCCGAGCGTCACGGTCGTCTTGCCGACCCCGCCCTTGAGTGAGCTGACGGAGAGTACGTGCACGAGGCACTACGTTACCGTCCCCTAGGCTGAGAGCACACTCAGCCCAGACCACACGGCCCAACCGCGAGGTGTGCATGTTCGAGAAGATCCTGGTCGCCAATCGCGGTGAAATCGCGATCCGCGCCTTCCGCGCCGCCTACGAGCTGGGGGCCCGCACCGTCGCGGTCTTCCCGTTCGAAGACCGCGGGTCGCTGCATCGGCAGAAGGCCGACGAGTCCTACGTGATCGGTGAACCGGGCCATCCGGTGCGCGCCTATCTCGATGTCGACGAGATCATCCGTGTCGCGCTCGAATCGGGCGCCGACGCCATCTACCCGGGCTACGGATTCCTCTCGGAGAACCCCGAGCTCGCCGCCCGAGCCGCCGAGAACGGCATCACCTTCATCGGACCCCCGGCCCGTGCGCTGGCGATGGCCGGGAACAAGGTGACCGCCAAGGAGCACGCCATCGCCGCGGGGGTCCCGGTGCTGCGCTCGACCGAGGCCTCCGACGACGTCGACGCACTGGTCGCCCAGGCCGGCGACATCGGGTTCCCGATCTTCGTCAAGGCGGTCGCCGGCGGCGGAGGTCGGGGCATGCGGCGCGTGGAGACCCCGGGAGAGCTCCCGCCCGCCATCGCCGAGGCGATGCGCGAGGCCGGCGCGGCGTTCGGCGACCCCCGGGTCTTCCTCGAGCAGGCTGTGGTCCGGCCCCGTCACATCGAGGTGCAGATCCTCGCGGATGCCACGGGGCACACCGTGCACCTCTTCGAGCGCGACTGCTCGGTGCAGCGACGCCACCAGAAGGTCATCGAGATCGCCCCGGCCCCGAACCTCGACGACGAGTTGCGTCAGCGCATCCACCGGGACGCGGTGGCGTTCGCCGAGTCGATCGGCTACGTCAACGCCGGCACCGTCGAATTCCTCGTCGACACCGCGGGCGAGCGGGCCGGCCAGCATGTCTTCATCGAGATGAACCCCCGCATCCAGGTCGAGCACACCGTCACCGAGGAGGTGACCGATGTCGACCTGGTCCAGTCGCAGATGCGCATCGCGGCGGGGGAGAGCCTGGAGGACCTCGGCCTGTCGCAGGATCGCATCGTGCTGCGCGGCGCCGCCCTGCAGTGCCGCATCACCACTGAAGACCCCTCCCAGGGCTTCCGTCCCGACACCGGTCGCATCACCACCTACCGCTCGCCGGGAGGTGCGGGCATCCGCCTCGACGGCGGGACGACGGCGGCCGGCTCGCAGATCAGCCCGCACTTCGACTCGATGCTCGCCAAGCTCACCTGTCGGGGCCGCGACTACCCCGCCGCGGTCGCTCGCGCCAAGCGCGCCCTGGCGGAGTTCCGCATCCGCGGTGTGGCCACCAACATCCCCTTCCTCCGCGCCGTCCTCGACGACCCCTCCTTCGTCGAGGGGGACCTCAGCACCGCATTCATCGAGGAGCGCCCGCGCCTGCTCACCAGCCACCCGTCACGCGACCGGGCGACGAAGCTGCTGAACTGGCTCGCGGATGTCACGGTGAACCGGCCCTACGGCGAGAAGCCGGTCTCTGTCTCGCCGGGCAGCAAGCTCCCCGACATCGACCTGCTCGCTCCCGCGCCGGCGGGGAACCTGCAGCGCCTTCGCGAGCTGGGTCCGGCGGGGTTCGCCCGCGCGCTGCGCGAGCAGACGCCGCTCGCCGTGACCGAGACGACGTACCGCGACGCCCATCAGTCGCTCCTGGCCACCCGTGTGCGCACGAGGGACCTCGTCCGCTGTGCGCCGCACGTGGCGCGGATGACTCCCGAGCTCCTCTCGATCGAGGCGTGGGGCGGGGCGACGTACGACGTGGCGCTGCGATTCCTCGCCGAAGACCCCTGGGAGCGCCTGGCGGCGATCCGCGACGCGGTTCCCAACATCCCGATCCAGATGCTGCTGCGCGGACGCAACACCGTCGGCTACACGCCCAGGCCGGTCGAGGTCACCGACGCCTTCGTCCGCGAGGCGGCCTCGACGGGTGTGGACATCTTCCGCATCTTCGACGCCCTCAACGACGTCGACCAGATGGTGCCCGCCATCCGCTCGGTCCTGGACACCGGCACCGCCGTGGCCGAGGTCGCGGTCTGCTACACCGGTGACCTCCTCGATCCCGCCGAGCAGCTCTACACGCTGGACTACTACCTGCGCCTCGCCGAGCAGATCGTCGCGTCGGGGGCCCACATCCTCGCGATCAAGGACATGGCCGGGCTCCTGCGTCCCGCCGCGGCGGCGCGCCTGGTCGCCGCTCTCCGCGAACGATTCGACCTCCCGGTCCACCTGCACACCCACGACACCGCGGGCGGTCAACTGGCCACGCTCCTGGCAGCCAGCGCCGCGGGTGTCGACGCCGTCGACGCCGCGGCCGCGCCTCTGGCGGGCACGACCAGTCAGCCCTCGCTGTCGGCGCTGGTGGCGGCCCTGGCCCACACCGACCGCGACACCGGGATCGACCTGCAGGCGGTCAGCGACCTCGAGCCCTACTGGGAGGGGGTGCGGCACCTCTACCGTCCCTTCGAGTCGGGATTGGATGGTCCCACGGGCCGGGTGTACCACCACGAGATCCCCGGCGGACAGCTCTCGAACCTGCGCCAGCAGGCGATCGCGCTGGGTCTGGCCGACGACTTCGAGCTCATCGAGGACATGTACGCCGCCGCCGACCGCATCCTCGGACGCATCCCGAAGGTGACGCCGTCGTCGAAGGTGGTCGGCGACCTCGCCCTCGCGCTGGTCGCCGCCAAGGCCGACCCGGCCGACTTCGCCGAGAACCCGCAGAACTACGACATCCCCGACTCGGTCGTGGGGTTCATGGCCGGCGAGCTGGGCGATCTCCCCGGCGGCTGGCCCGAGCCCTTCCGCACGAAGGTGCTGGCCGGCCGCACCGTGTCGATCGGGATCCCGCCGTTGACGCCCGAGGAGAAGGAGGGGCTGGCAGGCGACGCCACCTCGCGGCGCCGGACCCTGAACCGTCTGCTGTTCCCGGGGCCGGCGCGCGAGTTCGAGAAGGCGCGGGAGGCGTACGGCGACCTCTCCACGCTCGGCACTCCCGACTACCTGTACGGATTGAAGCCCGGCGAGGAGCATGTCGCCGAGATCGATCCCGGAGTCCAGCTCTACGTCGGCCTGGAGGCCATCGGCGAGGCGGACGCCAAGGGAATGCGGACCGTCATGACCACCCTGAACGGACAGCTCCGCCCCGTCTACGTCCGCGACCGGAGCATCAGCGTCGAGACGCGTCAGGCGGAGCGGGCGGACACCTCTCGGCCGGGTCAGGTCGCGGCCCCGTTCGCCGGCGTCGTCACCGTGAAGACCGAGGTGGGCGCGACGGTGACCGCCGGAGCGCCGATCGCGTCGATCGAGGCGATGAAGATGGAGGCGGCCATCACCGCCCCCGTCGACGGCGTCGTCGAGCGCATCGCGATCGCCCCGACGGCGCAGGTGGAGGCGGGCGACCTTTTGGTCGTCATCCGTCCGGCGCACTAGCCTGTAACGGCGCCTCACCGTGAGTGCGCAGTGATGTGCCTGTTCCAGGAGACCCGCAGTGACGCCCGACGCCTTCGATGAAACGCCCGAGGACGACGATGAGAACGGCGTCCTCCCCGACACCGTCAGCATCGACACCACCGCCCTCGGAGTCCTGAGCGGTCAGACCGCCCAGGTCAGCGTCATCCTCCCTTCGCCGACCGATGACGACGCTCTCGACGACCAGGACGTCGTGAACGACGAGATCCCGCCGGTGATCGACCAGATCGGCGCCGATGAGGGGAGGGATGCCGCGGGCACGGCGTCCGTGCTGACCGGTCCCGTCGCCATCGAGCCTCCGGCCGAGACCGCGGAAGCCGAGATCGTCGAGGACGAGCACCCCTCCGCATCGGACGCCTCCGCCGATGTCGCGGCGGTGCACCCCGACCACGTCGACGCCGACATCGTCGAGGACGCGCCCGAAGCGGCGGCACCCGCCGCGGCCGTCCCGATCGCGACCGGGGCGACGCCGACATCCCGCGCGGAGGCCGCCCCGGTGACGACGCGCACGGGCTCCGTCCCCGGGACCCGGTGGCAGCTGCAGCATCCCGATCAGCCCGAGCGCCCCGCGCGCACCCAGGCTGCGGAGCGCGTGACCACCCGCAGCGAGGTCACCCTGTCGTCCAAGCGCCTCGGCGAGTTCGAGGGCGGGCGGGAGACCCCCGACCTCCTCACGCCCGATCGTCTGCTCGATCAGCGCCACCTCGTCCGGTCTGAGCCCGAGGGCGTGTGGCGCCACCTCGTCTACTCCCTCACCGGGCGCCGCGTGAACCTCGGCGACAGCAAGCGCGCCCGGGCGCGCAAGGAGCTCGATCGCCGAATCGGAGCACCCCTGACCGGCGGCGCCCGATTCGTCCCCGTCCTGTCGCGCAAGGGAGGGGTCGGCAAGACGACCGTCACCACCCTCCTCGGCATGGCCCTGGCCGACGCCCGCGATGACCGCGTCATCGCGGTGGATGCCAATCCCGACCGCGGAACCCTCGCCGAGCGCATCGCCCGGGCGAACGGCAAGACGGTCCGCGATCTCGCCCGCGCCCGTGCCGAGGTGACCGGCTACAACGACATCTCGCAGATCGTCGCCCGCGACGAGACCCGCCTCGATGTCCTCGCCTCCGACGCCGATCCCCGGGTCTCCGAGGCCTTCAGCGATCGCGACTACCACGATGTCGCCACGCTCGCCGCGCACTACTACTCCATCGTGCTCACCGACACCGGCACCGGCATCGTCCATTCCGTGATGGGCGCGACGCTCGATCTCGCCGACCAGCTCGTCGTCGTGGCGGGCCTCAGCGTCGACGAGGCGCGCCTGGCATCGGAGACGCTCACCTGGCTCGAGACCAACGGATACGCCGAGCTGGTGAAGAATGCCGTCGTGGTGCTGAACAACTCTCGTCCCGGCCCCCCGGTGGTGCGCCCCGATGAGCTCGAGACGCATTTCCGAAGCCGCGTGCGCGCGGTGATCCGGATGCCTTTCGACCCTCAGATCGCCGCGGGGAGCGCCATCACGTTCCGCGACCTCCAGCCGGCGACCCGGCTGGCGGCACGTGAGCTCGCGGCGACCGTCGTCGAGGGCCTGCGGTCCCTCGCCCCGGCCGCGTGAGCGCGATCCGATGACGGTCCGACCCATCCGCCTCTTCGGCGACCCCGTGCTCCGCGCGCCGAGCGCGCCGATCATCACGATCGACGACGGCGTCCGCGCCCTCGTCCAGGATCTCCTCGACACCGTGGAGCTCCCGGGTCGGGCAGGCGTGGCCGCGCCGCAGATCGGGGTGCCGCTGCGCGCCTTCAGCTACAACATCGACGGCGACATCGGCTACATCCTCAACCCGGTGCTGGAGGAGGTCTCGGGCGACCCCGTCCCGACGGGAGAGGGCTGCCTGTCGGTTCCGGGCCTCTGGCATGACGCCCTGCGGCACCCGTATGCCCGGGTGCGCGGGATCGACCTCGACGGCGCCGAGCGCATCATCGAGGGCGAAGGCCTGCTGGCGCAGGCGCTCCAGCACGAGACCGATCATCTCGACGGCATGCTCTACCTCTCGCGCCTGCGGCCCGAGGACCGGAAGATCGCGATGCGAGAGGTGCGCGAGTCCGACTGGTTCTGACACGAGCCGGATCACCGCCGCGAAGCGGCGTTGACCCGGCTCGTGTCAGCCGTCGTGTGTCAGCCGTCGTGTGTCAGCCGTCGTGTGTCAGCCGTCGTGTGTCAGCCGTCGTGTGTCAGCCGTCGTGTGTCAGCCGTCGTGTGTCAGCCGTCGTGTGTCAGGGGATCGAGACGTTCGTGGTGTTCACCGGCGCGGAGTAGATCTCCTCGATCTCTGCGGCGAAGTCCGCCACGATCGTGTGCCGCTTGATGCTCATCTTCGGGGTGAGGTGACCGCTGGCCTCCGTCCACTCCGAGGGCAGGATCGTGAACTTGCGGATGGATTCCGCACGGGAAACCGTCGTGTTGGCGTTGTCGACGGCGCGCTGGACCTCGGCGCGCACCTTCTCGTTCTTCGCCGCGTCGGCCAGCGACATGTCACCGGGCAGGCCGTTGTTGGCCAGCCACGTCGGCAGCATCTCGGGGTCGAGCGTGACGAGGGCGGAGATGAAGGGCTTCTGATCGCCGACGACCACGACCTGGCCGACGATGGGGTTCGCGCGGATCGGATCCTCCAGGGCCGCGGGGGCGACGTTCTTGCCGCCCGCGGTGACGATGATCTCCTTCTTGCGGCCCGTGATCTTCAAGAACCCCTCGGCATCGAACGAGCCGATGTCTCCGGTCTTGAACCAGCCGTCGTCGAACGCGGCGGCGGTGGCCTCGGGGTTGCGCCAGTACTCCTTGAAGACGTTGATGCCGCGCACCTCGATCTCGCCGTCGTCGGCGAGGCGGACGCTCACACCCGGGAGAGCCGGACCGACCGTGCCGATCTTCGACTTGGTCGCGAGGTTGACCGTCGCGGGCGCCGTGGTCTCGGTCAGTCCGTAGCCCTCGAGGATGACGACGCCGAGGCTGTGGAAGAAGTGACCCAGCCGCTCGCCGAGCGGAGCGGAGCCCGACACGGCGTACGTGACCCGTCCGCCCATGGCGGCGCGGAGCTTGCTGTAGACCAGACGGTCGAACAGGCGGAACTTCAGCCGCAGGCCGAGCGGGATCTTCTTGCCGTCCTGCAGCAGGGCGGAGTGCTCGATCGCGGCGTGGGCGGCGGCGCGGAAGATCTTCCCCTTGCCGCCGGCCTCGGCCTTCTGCTCGGCGGAGTTGTACACCTTCTCGAACACCCGCGGCACGGCCAGGAGGAACGTCGGCTGGAACGATCCCAGGGCGGGCAGCAGCTGCTTGGTGTCGGGCTGGTGCCCGGTCTTCACGCCCGCGTGGACGTTCAGGATCGAGATGAAGCGCGCGAAGACGTGCGCGGTGGTGATGAACAGCAGGGTGGATGCTCCGGGGGTCTGCACCACTTCGTTCAGTGCGACCGCGGAGTTGCGTGCCAGTTCGACGAAGTTGCTGTGGGTGAGGACGCACCCCTTCGGGCGTCCCGTCGAGCCCGAGGTGTAGATGAGGGTGGCGATGTCGGCGCCGACCGCGAGATTGCGCCGACGCTCGATCTCTTCGTCGGTGACGTCCTTGCCCTGGGCGACGAGGGCGTCGAGGTCGCCCGCGTGCATCTGCCAGACCGACCGGACGAGGGGAAGCTCCGCCTTGACCTCCGCGACGCGGCCCGCGTGGTCCGCGGATTCGGCGATCACCGCGACCGCGCCGGAGTCGGCGAGGATCCAGGAGATCTGCGCGGGGGAGCTCGTCTCGTAGATCGGCACCATGACGGCGCCGGCGAAGAAGATCGCGAAGTCGACGAGGGTCCAGTCGTAGGTCGTGCGGGCGATGAAGGCGACCTTGTCGCCGGGCTCCACGCCCGCCGCGACGAGGCCCTTGGCCAGGGCGATGACCTGGGACTGGAACTGTGCGCCGGTGATGTCTCGCCAGCCGTCGCCCTCGGGAACGGCGAACAGCGGACGCTCGGGGGTCGCCTTCACGCGCTCCACGAGGAGGTCGCTGATGTTGGCTTGGGGGTCGGCGGGGACCACGGCCGGAACATCGAATTGGATCACGGCAACTCCTTCGGTACCGATTCGGTCGGGTGTCCTCCGATTCTAGTCGAGGCATATCGGGCCACGAAGCGCGCAGGCCCGCGGCTAGACTCGATCCGCCTCCTCGGGCGGGGCCCAGGACGGAAGGGATGCGCGTGCTCACAGTCGGGATCGACATCGGTGGAACGAAGATCGCCGGCGGCGTCGTCGATTCCGACGGTCGCATCCTCGACAAGGGACGCGTCGACACGCCCGCCGACACCGCCGAGCTCGCCGCAGCGGTCGTGGCGATGGCGCGGTCGTACATCGATCGATACGACGCGGTCGCCGTCGGCGTCGCTGCGGCGGGCTTCATCGACAAGGCGCAGGCCACCGTCATCCACGCTCCCAACATCGCCTGGCGCAACGAACCCCTCAAGGCCGTCCTCGAAGCCGGGATCGGGCGCCCGGTCACCATCGAGAACGACGCCAACGCGGCCGGATGGGCCGAGTTCCGGTTCGGTGCCGGCTCGACCGTCGACGACATGGTGATGCTCACGATGGGCACCGGCGTCGGCGGTGCCGTCATCATCGGCGGTCGGATGTTCCACGGCGGCCACGGCATCGCCGGCGAGCTCGGTCACATGAGGTTCACACGCAACGGCCTGCCGTGCGGATGCGGGCAGAACGGATGCCTTGAGCAGTACGCCTCGGGTCGCGCTCTGCAGCGGGAGGCGGGCGCGATCGCCGACTCCGGCGGTATCGGCGAGACTCTGGCCCGCGCGCGCTCGGAGCACGGCGGACTCACCGGACATGTCATCTCCGAGCTCATCCTCGCCGGCGATCCGGGTGCGCTCGAGGCGCTGCGGCGCGTGGCCACCGCGCTCGGCGAGGCGTGCGGGGGTTTCCAGGCCGTCCTCGATCCCGAGCTCTTCGTCATCGGCGGGGGAGTGGCCCAGCTCGGCGACATCCTCCTCGAACCGGTGCGTCTGGCCTACGAGACCTCCCTGCCGGGCTACGGCGAGCGCCCGGTCGCAGATTTCGCGATCGCCCGACTCGGCAACGATGCCGGTCTCATCGGCGTCGCCGACCTCGCCGGCCGGGAGGCGTGAGGGTCGATGTTCTACTGGCTGATGAAGTACGTGGTCATCGGACCGATCCTCAAAGCCATCTTCCGACCGTGGGTCGTCGGTCGACGGAACGTCCCGGCCGAGGGCGCCGCGATCCTCGCCAGCAATCACCTCTCCTTCGCCGACTCCATCTTCCTGCCGCTGATGATCGACCGACCGGTGTCGTTCCTGGCCAAGAGCGACTACTTCACCGGCCGGGGGCTGAAGGGCTGGGCCACCCGGGTCTTCTTCAAGGCCACCGGGCAGCTCCCGATCGACAGGTCGGGCGGGAAGGCCTCCGAGGCGTCGCTGAACACGGGCCTGCAGGTCCTCGGCCGAGGCGACCTCCTCGGGATCTATCCCGAGGGCACGCGCAGCCCCGATGGGAAGCTCTACCGGGGCCGGACGGGCATCGCTCGTATGGCGCTGGAGGCACGGGTACCCGTGGTCCCGGTCGTGATGGTCGACACCGACACGATGATGCCGATCGGCACCCGCATCCCGCGCGTCGCGCGGGTCGGGGTCGTGATCGGCGAACCCCTCGACTTCTCCCGCTTCGCAGGGATGGAGGGCGATCGGTACATCCTGCGGTCGATCACCGACGAGATCATGGTGGCGCTGCAGCGACTGGGCGAGCAGGAGTACGAGGACGTCTACGCCTCCACCGTCAAGGACCGTCTCGTGCCTCGGGGACGGGCGGCGTAACACCAGGCCCGCGCGGCGTCGGGCGGCTCTCCGGCGTCGCTAGACTGATCGGATGCTCGCTCCCCTCGACGGTCTCGACCACTGGCGATCCCTGCCCATCAAACAGCAGCCGCAGTGGTATGACCTCGACGCCGCCGCGGCGGCCTCGGCGGAGCTGGCGACCCTTCCGCCCCTCGTCTTCGCCGGCGAGGTCGACATGCTGCGCGACCGTCTCGGCCACGCGGCCGCGGGGAAGGCTTTCCTCCTCCAGGGGGGTGACTGCGCCGAGACCTTCGCGGGCGCGACCGCGGAGCAGATCCGCAACCGCATCAAGACCGTGCTGCAGATGGCGGTCGTGCTCACCTACGGCGCGTCGATGCCGGTGGTGAAGATGGGGCGGATGGCGGGGCAGTTCGCCAAGCCGCGCTCGAGCGACACCGAGACGCGCGGCGATGTGACCCTCCCGGCCTACCGCGGCGACATCGTCAACGGGTACGACTTCACCGAGGAGTCCCGCAAGGCGGACCCGGCGCGACTGCTCAAGGGCTACCACACCGCCGCCTCCACGATCAATCTGATCCGGGCGTTCACGCAGGGTGGCTTCGCGGATCTGCGCGAGGTGCACAGCTGGAACCAGGGTTTCGCCAAGAACCCCGCCAACCAGCAGTACGAGCGGCTCGCCACCGAGATCGACCGGGCGATCAAGTTCATGGAGGCGGCGGGCGCCGACTTCGACGAGCTCAAGCGCGTGGAGTTCTACACCGGGCACGAGGGCCTGCTGATGGACTACGAGCGCCCGATGACGCGCATCGATTCGCGCACCGGCACCCCCTACAACACCTCGGCCCACTTCGTGTGGATCGGGGAGCGCACCCGGGACTTCGACGGTGCGCACATCGACTACTTCTCCCGGATCCGCAACCCCATCGGGGTCAAGCTCGGACCCACGACGACGCCGGAGACCGCCCTCGCCCTGATCGACAAGCTCGATCCGGAGCGTGAGCCCGGCCGCCTGACCTTCATCACGAGGATGGGGGCGGGAAAGATCCGCGACGCGCTGCCTCCGCTGTTGGAAGCCGTCCGCGACTCGGGCGCGCTTCCCCTGTGGGTCACCGACCCGATGCACGGCAACGGCATCACGACACCCACCGGGTACAAGACGCGTCGGTTCGACGACGTCGTCGACGAGGTGCGCGGATTCTTCGAGGCGCACCGTGCCGTGGGGACCTTCCCCGGCGGCATCCACGTCGAGCTGACCGGGGATGACGTGACGGAGTGTCTCGGCGGCTCGGAGATGATCGACGAAGCGACGCTCGCGACCCGCTACGAGTCGCTCTGCGACCCGCGCCTGAACCACATGCAGAGCCTCGAGCTGGCGTTCCTCGTCGCCGAGGAGCTCGAGAAGCGCTGAGGCCTCGGGGTCGGCGGCGTTTCGTCGGCCCGGTGCGGGTTCAGCCGGTGGCGGGTTCAGCCGGTGACGGTGAGCTGGATGTAGATCCTGGTGCCCCGCACGACGAATTCTCCCGCGCCCGGATCCATGCTGACGACCTCGGTCAGCGAGTCGGGGATGGCCGCGAAGAAGACTGCGTAATCCACCTGGAAGCCCGCGTCCTCGAGCGCCGCGATGGCGCCGTCTCGGGTCTGGCCGACGACGTTCGGGATCTCGAACAGGGGAGGCCCGGTGGAGACGATGAGCGTGACCGTGTCGCCGGGCTGCCACCAGCCGCCGCCGTCACGCTCGGCGATCCCGATGACCTCGCCGTCGGCGTAGGTGTCGCTGGTTTGCTCGATGACCTGATCGCCGACGGCGAGCTGCACACTGCCGAGCTCGGACCGGGCGCCGTCCACCGAATCCCCGGCCACGTCGGGCACCGGGCCGCGGGAGACGAACAGCGTCGCCTCATCGGCCTGTCGGGCGGTGCATCCTTCGTCGCAGACGATGTCGTCACCGCCGCCACGGGGGTGGATGCGCATCCCGACCACCGTGCCGGCCGGCGCGTCGGTGAAGAACTCGGCGTCCGTCCGTGTGGAGATGACGTTCTGCGCCAGGAGCTCGCGCACCTGATCGGCGGGGAGGTCGACGACCCTGCCGAGGGCGACCTCGGCGGGGCCCTGGGAGACGACCACCGTCACGAGCGCGTCCTTATCCAGCCGGGACCCGGCCGGAGGATCGGTCTCGATCACCAGACCGCTCTCCACGTCGACGCTGTATTCGCCGCGTTCCTCCGCGCGCAGCGACTTTTCGCCGAGGATCGCCTCTGCTTCGGCGAACGTCGCGCCGCGGACATCCGGCACGGCGACCAGGGATCCGGGACCGGAACCGAACCACCAGCCCGTTCCTGCGGCCAGCGCGGCGAGGATCAGCACCAGGGCGATGAGCCATCCGCCGCGGACGGTTCGCCGCCGGGTCGCCTGGCGCAGCCGCGCGGCGTTGTCGGTGTCGCCGACGATGGCCGCAGGCCCCGTCGCCGCGGCCGGGAGCACCTGCGTGAGCTCGCCGGAGGGCAGGCCGTCGTCGTCGGGGATGCCGCGACCGGCCGTTCTGGTCACCTGCGGCGCGACACCGAGCTGGCGTTCGATCTCCCGCAGCCGGTCGAGCATCTCCCGGGCATCCATGGGTCGTTCGTCGGGATTCTTCTCGGTCGACCACAGGACGAGCTCGTCCAGCTGCTCGGGGACACCCGGGTTCTTCGCGCTCGGGCGCGGCACCGAATCGGTCGCGTGCTGGAAGGCGATCTGCATCGGCTGCTCGCCCTTGTAGGGCTGCTCGCCCACGAGCATCTCGTAGAGCATGATCCCGAGTGCGTAGATGTCCGAGCGTGCGTCTGCGACCCCGCGTGTCACGAGCTCGGGGGCGAGGTAGGCGATCGTTCCGAGGAGCTGGGCGCCGCTGGCGGTGTTCGCCGTCGCCGCGCGGGCGAGTCCGAAATCGCCGATCTTGATGCGGCCGTCCTCGGCCAGAAGCACGTTCTCGGGCTTGACGTCGCGGTGGATGATGCCGGCGCGGTGCGCTGCGGACAGGCCCGACAGCACGGCATCCATGATCGTGATGGTCTGCGGGATGGTGAGCCGTCGCTGCTCTCGCATCAGCTCGCGCAGGGTGATCCCCGGGAGGTACTCCATGACGAGATACGCCATGTCGCCGTCCTGCCCCTGGTCGAAGACGTTGACCACGTGCGGGTCGGCGAGCCGTGCGGCGGCACGTGCCTCCTGGATGAAGCGGCTCTGGAAGACGGAGTCGTCGCTGAGGTGGCCGTGCATCACCTTCAGCGCGATGCGCCGCTCGAGCCTCAGGTCGGTGGCCACGTACACGGTCGCCATGCCACCGCGCGCGATGCGCGCACGGACCCGGTATCGGCCGTCGACGAGACGTCCGATCAGCGGGTCGGCCTGCTGACTCGTGCTCACGGTCAGAGTCTACGGACGGCGGGGTGGCAGCCCGGGCAGCGGCTCACCCCGGCGTCCACACCGATCAGCCGTAGGTCGCGAGCCACCCGAAGGCCGGGGCCTCCCACGTCGCATAACGATCCGGGAACGCCGAGATCTGAACGCTCTGCGCGGCGCCGGCGAACGACATCGACTCCCACCCGGGGATGTCGAGGAGACCGCGGGTGCGCGAGCCGTTGGGATCGGACGGGCCGCCGAAGAAGGCCTTGGTCGCCCGAACGGGATCGCGGACCTCGTCGGTGCTTCCCCATCCGGTGCTGGGTCGCTGTTGGAACAGCCCCAGGGAGTCGCGGTCGCCCCAGTCGAGGTTCCGCAGCCACGACTCCACCATCGCCGTCCCCAGCGCGACGGCGATGCCCCGGTCGGAGACGCCGAGCTCTCGGCCCACGGCGATGATCGTGCGGACATTGCCGATCTGCTCGTCATCGAGCGTCACCGTCTCCGCCGCGAGGACCGGCGCCGGCGCGGCCGGCGCGGCGGGGGCGGCGGGGGCGGGCGCCGTCGCCGCCGGGATCGCGATCGTCTGACCGGGGTAGATGATCGATGAGGACTGCAGTCCGTTCGCGTCGAGCACGGCCTGGGTGGAGACCCCGTGACGACGCGCGATCGCACTGATCGTGTCCCCCGCGACGACGGTGTAGCCCGTGGTCGTCGCGGGCGCCGCCGGCGCCGGCGCTGCCGGGGCGGCGGACGCACCGCTCAGCCGGATCACCTGTCCGGGATGGATGACACTGCTCCAGCCCAGTCCGTTCAGGGCCAGGACATCGGTCGTGCGCAGCCCGTGTCGGGCTGCGATCGCGCTGATGGTGTCGCCGGGCTGCACCACGACGCTCTCGGGTGCCGCACTGTGCGCGGGGACCGTCACCGGTGCGCGACCGGTCGAGGACGCGGCGGCACCGAGGGAGACCCGCTCGACGCCCTCGCGGGCGACGGGAGCAGCCTCCTGCGCGGCGGCGGGCGAGGGGAGCATCGCCACCGCCAGGGCGCCCAGCGCGGTCGCGGGAAGGCCGAGGCGGGCCGTCGTCAGCCGGGCGGTTCGTGAGCGAGACATGGTGGTCCTCCCTGCGGGGATCCTCCCCGCCAGCTACGGTGTCACGCGTGTAAACCACTGTCAACGAAAGTGACGGATGTGAAACATGAGGATGTCCTCATGTCGCCCGATCCCGCCGCCGCGCGCAGGGATGAGTGCGCGGAGGAATGAGATAGTGGCTTCGTGGCGGAGAACGACGCACCTGTACCCACCGAGTGGCTCACCCTTCCCGAACTCGTGGCGGCCCTAGACCTCCCGCTCGGGCGGGTTCGCCGCCTTCTCGACGATCGCGCCCTCATCGGCTCGAGGCGCCACGGCGCACTGTCGGTGCCCGCCGTGTTCCTCGTCGACGGCAAGCCGCTCGCGTCCCTGCGTGGGACGGTGATCGTCCTCGGTGACGCCGGCTTCACCGATGATGAGGCCATCGACTGGCTGCTGAGCCCGGAGGAGTCGATCGGCATCGCCCCCATCGAGGCGCTGCGCGCCGGGCGGAAGAGCGAGGTGCGTCGGGTCGCGCAGACCCTGGCCTGAGGCCCCCGACGCTCAGGCGACGCGCACGGTCGCCGCGCGCGCCAGCTCTCGCAGGTCGTTGACCGCCGCGTGACCGAGGTCTGCGCCCGACAGCGCTCGGCCGGCCTCCTGCGAGTACTCCTCGATGAGCGTCTCCACCCGCCCCAGGGCCCCGCTGTCGACGATGGTCCGCTGCAGGGAGGCGATCTGGTCGTCATCCAGGCCGGGATCGCCGATGAGCTCGTCGACGATCTGGCGCGCAGAGACGCCGATGCCTTCGCGGGCGTAGGCGACGAGGACGGTCCGCTTCCCCTCGCGGAGGTCGTCGCCGGCCGGCTTGCCGGTCTCGGCGGAGTCGCCGAAGACGCCGAGGACGTCGTCGCGCAGTTGGAAGGCCATTCCCAGGGGGTGGCCGAAGGCCGCCAGGGCGGCGCGCTGACCCTCGGACCCTCCCGCGAGGGCGGCACCGATGACCAGGGGCTGCTGGATGCTGTAGCGCGCCGACTTGAACGACGCCACCCGGAGGGCGCGCTCGGCGTGCTCCTCGTCAGGGGCCACGCGGAAGGCGGACTCCTCCGCGATGTCGAGGAACTGTCCGACCGTGACCTCGCGCCGCATCCGCGCGTACTCCTCGCGCGCGGTCGCGGCCGCGGCATCCTGACCCGGGCCCATCTCGGCCAGGGATTCCTCGAAGAGGTCGTCGCTCCAGGCGACGAGGAGATCGCCGAGCAGGATGGCGCCGGAGCGGCCGAACGCCGCGGCATCGCCGCGCCAGTTCGACGCGCGGTGCCTCGACTCGAGCGCGCGATGGGCGGAGGGACGACCGCGTCGCGTGTCGGAGTTGTCGATGACGTCGTCGTGCACGAGCGCGGCGGCGTGGAAGATCTCCAGGGCCGCCGCCGCCCCGATCACGGCGGCGGGCGGCTCGCCGGCCCGGGAGCGGGCCTCGTGGACCGCGCGCCATCCGGCGATGAGGAACCGGCCCCGCAAGCGCTTGCCGCCGGTCAGAGCGTCGGCCGCGGCGTCGATGATCATCGCCGCCTCGTCGCCGAGCTCCTTCGCCTCGGCACGCTGACGTGCGAGGAAGTTGTTCAGTCGCTGAGAAACAGCCTCTACGGCGCCCGCGGAAGATGACACGGCCCTAGCCTAGTAATCAGCGGGACGCGTAGAATCGTCCAACCGGATCCAGAGGGGGACCCATGCCACTCTCCGAACAGGAGCAGCGTCTGCTCGATGAGATGGAACGTCATCTCATGCGCAACGACGCCGACGTGGTCAGCGCGCGTGAAGGGCGCGCCCTCAGCTATCGCAACATCGTGTACGGCACGATCCTCGTGCTGCTGGGCCTGGGCGGCCTGATCGCCGGGGTGGCGTTGAAGCTCATCGTCGTCGGAGTGATCGCGTTCGTCGTCATGCTGGGCGGTGTCATCCTGGCGGTGACCCCGGCGCGCGGCGCACCGAAGGCGGCCCCTCGACCGACGGCGACATCACCCGGGCGCGCCACGGCGGGCGGATCGTTCATGGATCGCATGAACGATCGCTGGGACCGCCGGCAGGGCGAACGATGATCCGCGGCTGACCCCCCGCATCCACTTCCAGAGCACCGACCTTCGGGTCGGTGCTCTTTTTTGTGCGTGCGCCCCTCACTGGTTTCCCACTTTCCTCCCGGCCTCCACTTCGCTCCCCGCACACGGGAGGAGATCGATCCACGGGAGGGCGGGATGCCGCGATTCCCCCGCCCTGAGCCGGATCTCCTCCCGTGTGCGGCGAACCACGCGCACATCGGCCGCGTGTGGGGCGGCTCGCCCATGCGGCCGCGTGCCGCAGAAAATCGCGGCTGAACAGGCCCTCGGGGTATCGAAGTGGAGGAAAGTGGAGTAAAGTGGCGACCATCTTCGAAGGCCGGACGAAGAAGGGGGTGGTGTGCCGATGCTGCTGGGTACGCACACTCCCAAGCTCGACGACAAGGGCCGGGTCATCCTGCCGGCCAAGTTCCGCGACGACCTCGGCGGGGGCATCGTCATCACCCGCGGGCAGGAACGCTGCCTCTACGTCTTCAGTGAGAGCGAGTTCGAGCGCGTCCACGACCGCATCCGCGAGGCGCCGCTGAGCAACAAGCAGGCGCGCGACTTCCTCCGGATGTTCCTCTCGGGAGCGAGCGCCGAAAAGCCCGACGGCCAGAACCGCATCACCATCCCGCCGCCGCTGCGCGCCTACGCGGGGCTCGAGAAGGACCTCGTCGTGACCGGCGTCGGCGCGCACGCCGAGATCTGGGACGCCGAGGCGTGGAACGCCTACGCCCTGGCCAACGAAGACAGCTACTCCGAGATGGAGCAGGAGGTGATCCCCGGCCTGTTCTGACGCCCCCGGCTGTGACTCCCAGCCGCTCCCGCCCTGACGCACTTCCCCGGCGCCAGGTCGAGCGGATGGGGATCAGAGCCGGGGGACCGGGTCCCGATCATGAACCTCCGCGACATCCACACCCCCGTCCTGCTCGAGCGCTGTCTCGAGCTCCTCGCTCCCGCCCTCGACGCCCCCGGAGCGGTCTTCGTCGACGCCACCCTGGGGATGGGCGGCCACAGCGAGGCGTTCCTCGAGCGGTTTCCCGAGCTGCATCTCGTCGGACTCGACCGGGATCGCGACGCTCTGCGCATCGCGGGGGAGAGGCTGGCACCCTTCGGCGGCCGGGTCGATCTCGTCCACACGGTCTACGACGACATCGCGGCGGCGCTCGAGGGCGTCGGGGTCGACGCCGTCCAGGGCATCCTGTTCGACCTCGGCGTCTCCTCCCTGCAGCTGGACGAGGTCGACCGCGGATTCGCCTACTCCCGCGACGCGCCCCTGGACATGCGGATGGATCAGTCCTCCGGCGTCACGGCCGCCGATGTGATCGCGACCTTCAGCGAGGGCCAGCTCCGCCGGATCTTCGAGCGCTACGGCGAGGAGAAGCTCGCCGGACGCTATGCGCGGGCCATCGTGGCGGCGCGCACGGAAGCCCCGATCGAGCGGTCCGGTCAACTCGTCGACATCCTCACGCGCGCCACCCCGTACGCCGCACAGCGGACAGGACATCCCGCGAAGCGGGTGTTCCAAGCGCTGCGCATCGAGGTCAACGCCGAGCTGGCGGCGCTCGAGACGGCGATCCCCGCAGCCCTCGATGCGCTGGCGGTCGGCGGACGGATGGTGGTGCTGTCCTACCAGTCGCTCGAAGACCGCCTGGTCAAGCGCGTCTTCGCCGACGCCGTGGCATCCACCTCTCCGCCGGGCCTGCCGGTGGAGCTGCCCGAGCACGCCCCCCGCTTCCGGTTGCTGGTCCGCGGTGCCGAACAGGCGGATGCCGCGGAGAAGGCGCGCAACCCCCGCGCCACCCCCGTGCGGCTGCGTGCCGTCGAACGAGTGAGAGAGGCCGCGGCATGAGCGCACCCCTGATCGCTGCTCCGCTGAGCTCTCCCGCCGAAGCGCGCCCCGGTCGCCCGGGCTCTCCCCGTCGCGGACCCGATCGCCGGCTGCGGCCGGTCGAGCATGCCGCCCCCGTGGCCCGCCGTCGGCCGCGGCTCGCCTATGGCGTCGTCGCGGTGGTGGCTGCCCTCGCGATCGCGGGCGTGCAGATGATGCTCTCGATCCTGACCACCCAGAGCTCCTACGAGATCTCCTCGCTCACGCAGCAGCAGAGCGAGCTGCAGTGGCAGCGGCAGATGCTCTCCGACGATGTCGCCGGCCTCAGCTCGCCGCAGTACCTCGCCGCCAACGCCGCTGCTCTCGGGATGGTGATCGAGGAATCGCCCAACTACCTCCGGCTGAGCGACGGGGCGGTGCTGGGCGCGGGGATCGCTGCGGAGGGCGGCGCCTCCATCGACGCCCTGGGGCGCGGTTCGGTCGCCAACGACCTCATCGCCGATCGGCCGCTCGTGACCGAGCCCGACGCGACGATCCAGGGGGCGCCGGTGGACACGACCGGTGCCGGGGTCTCCGACACGCCGCCCCCGGTAGCAGACTCCCTGCCGACACCCGCCACACACTGAGAGCAATGACCACCCGAGCAAGCCGCAGTCCCCGCCGCCGCACGGTGGTCGCGCTGGCTGTCGTGCTGGCGGTCCTCGTGGGCTTCATCGTCCGCCTCGTCGACATCCAGGTGGTCAACGCCGATGAGCACATCGAGGATTCGCTGGAGTGGGCCTTCAGCGGTTCGCGGGATCTCGACGGATCGCGGGGAGCCATCATCGACGCCGCCGGCAACACCCTCGCCGGGAGCATCCTGCGCTACGACGTGGTGATCGATCCCAAGAACACCGGCGACATCACCCGGGCCGGAGAGGACGACGTCGAGACCACGCTGACGTGGCCGGAGGCGTCGGGGCTGATCGGCTCGATCACCGGGCAGCAGGCCGACGAGATCCAGCGGATCGTCGCCTCGGCGCTCGCCGCGGATCCCGCGGACCAGTACGAGTTCGTCCAGCGCGGGATCTCGACCGAGCAGTACCGGGCGCTGGCCGACCTGAAGCTCCCGTACCTGACCTTCGAGCAGCATCCCGCCCGCACGTACCCGGATGGTGCCGTCGCGGGCAACCTCATCGGGTTCATGGGCACCGACGAGGTGCCCCTGGCGGGGCTCGAGCTGAGCCAGGACGGCTGTCTCACGGCGACGGACGGGCAGCTCCGCTTCCAGCGCGGCAAGGACGGCGTCATCATCCCGGGCACCGAGGTCGAAGATCCCGCCGTGGACGGCGGCACGCTGCAGTTGACCATCGACCGGGATCTGCAGTGGTACCTCATGCAGCTCATCGCCGAGCAGGTGCAGGACATGGGGGCGCTCAGCGGATCGATCATGGTCACCGAGGTCGCCACCGGGAAGATCCGAGCGGCCGCGGAGTTCCCCGCCGTCGACCCCAACAACGTCGCCGCCTCGCCGGACGACGACCGCAGGAGCCGGATGTTCACTGACTGGTTCGAACCCGGGTCGACATTCAAGGCGCTGACAGCCGCCACCGTGATCGACGCCGGGGGGCAGAACGCCCAGTCGACCGTGGTCGCCGCGAGCACCGAGACCTTCGCCAACGGCGCGCGCGTGCGCGACTCGTTCGTCCACCCTGCGTACACCTACACCCTCACGGGCGTCCTCATCGACTCCTCCAACGCCGCGATCTCCCGCATCAGCGAGACGGTCGATCCGCAGACCCGCTACGAGTACCTCCAGCGCTTCGGCGTGGGGGAGGGGAGCGCCGTGGACTTCCCCGGCGAGCAGACGGGCCTTCTCCGACCGGCCTCGGACTGGGACAACCAGACGGTCTACAACACCACCTACGGGCAGGGCCTGACCACGACCCTCCCGGAGCTGGTCGGCGCCTACGGAGCCATCGCCAACGACGGGGAGCGCGTTCCGCTGACGCTCGTGGAGAGCTGCACCGCCGCCGACGGCACCGTGACCGGTCCCGACACGCCCGACCCCGTCCGCGTGATCAGCGAAGACACCGCGACCCAGGTGCAGCAGATCCTGGAGAACGTGGCGCTCCAGGCCAACTACGCCGACGAGATCGCGGTGCCGGGCTACCGCATCGCGGTCAAGACCGGCACCGGTGAGAAGTCCGACCCCGTCACAGGCGGATACAAGAGCGGTGCCTACTTCACCACGATGATCGGATTCGCTCCCGCCGACGACCCGCAGTACGTCGTCGCCGTGACGCTGGACGAGCCCACCAAGGTAAAGTCGTCTGTGGCCAACGCCGCGGCATTCCAGCAGGCGATGACCCAGGTGCTCAAGACCTACCGGGTCATGCCGTCGACGACGCAACCGCCTGTCCTGCCGAAGTTCGGCTGACGACCCCCTCGGACACATGATCTCCCTTCCCCTGCATCACATCGCCCTGACCGTCGGCGGAGACCTCCTCCTCGCCGGCGACGACACCCCCGACACCGTGGTGTCGGGAACCGTCGACACCGACTCTCGTGCGATCGGCCCCGGCGACATCTTCGTCGCCAAGCCCGGCGAGACCACCGACGGCCACCTGTTCGTCCCGGCGGCGCACCAGGCCGGAGCGGTGCTGGCGCTCGTCGAGCGGCCCGTGGACGAGCCGATCACTCAGATCGTCGTGCGCGACGTGGTGCAGGCCCTGGCCGACCTCGCCCGCGAGGTCGTCGCGCGGGTGCGCACGGGTGGCGCGCTGAAGGTGGTCGGGATCACCGGCTCCAACGGCAAGACCACCACGAAGAACCTGCTGGCGCGCATCCTCGAGGACGAGGGTGAGACCGTCGCTCCCCGCGCCTCCTACAACAACGAGGTCGGAGCGCCGCTGACGATGCTCCGCGTCACGGAGGAGACCCGCTACCTGGTGAGCGAGTTCGGGGCGAGCGGCCCTGGCGCGATCGCGGCACTCGCCGGTCTCGTCCACCCCGACATCTCGGTCGTCCTCATGGTCGGCATGGCCCACGCCGGAGGCTTCGGCGGTATCGAGGGAACCTTCCGCGCCAAGAGCGAGCTCGTCCACGCCCTCCGCCCGGGCGGGGTGGCGGTGCTGAACGCCGACGACCCGCGTGTGGCCCAGATGGCTCCGACCGCACAGGACAAGCCCGCCTCGGTGCGGTGGTTCGGTCGCGGCAGCACCGCCGAGGTGAGGGCGGAAGACGTCGAGGTGACCGCGGACGGCACCTCGTGCACGGTCTTCGTTGACGGTGTCTCCGCTCCGCTCCGCCTGCGCGTTCTCGGCGAGCACCATGTTATGAACGCCCTCGCCGCGATCGCCGCCGCCACCGCCCTCGGCGTGACGCCCGCAGACGCCGTCGCGCGCCTGGAGACGGTCGAACTCGCCGAGCGGTGGCGCATGCAGCCGCTGGGCTCCCCGCGCGTGCGCATCATCAACGACGCCTACAACGCCAGCCCCGACTCCATGTCGGCGGCGCTTCGGACCCTCGCTCAGATCACCGGGCCCGGCGAACGCATGGTCGCGGTCCTCGGTGCGATGAGCGAGCTGGGGGAGTACGCCGGCGAAGAGCACGACCGGATCGGCCTCCAGGCCGTGCGTCTGGGCATCCAACGCATCGTCGTGATCGGACCCGAGGCCCGTCGCCTGTTCCTCGCCGCCGTCGGTGAGGGATCGTGGGACGGGGAGGCGGTGTTCTTCGCCACGGCCGACGAGGCCTACGACTACCTCACGGGCGAGCTTCGCGACGGAGACCGCGTGCTGGTGAAGTCATCCAACTCGGCGGGCCTGCGGTTCCTCGGCGACCGACTGGGAGAATTCTTCTCGTGAGATCCCTGCTGACCGCGGCGGCGATCTCGCTGGCCTTCACCCTCTTCCTCACCCCGGTGTTCCTCCGGCTGTTCCGTCGGTGGGGCTGGGGTCAGGTCATCCGCACCCCCGACGACATCCGCAATCCGAGCCACGGCGAGAAGCGCGGGACGCCGACGATGGGCGGGACGATCTTCATCGCCGGAACCATCATCGGCTACCTCGTCGGCGGTGTGGCGGGGAACAACCCGCCCACGGTGTCGGGGCTGCTGGTGCTGTGGATGATGGTCGGATTCGGCACCGTCGGCTTCATCGACGACTTCATGAAGGTCCGAAGCCAGCGAAGCCTCGGACTCAGCGGCTGGCGGAAGATCGTGGGGCAGGTGATCGTCGCCGTGCCGTTCGGCATCGTCGCGCTGAACTTCCCCAACATCTACAACGAGACCCCCGCGTCGCCCTACATCTCGGTGTTCCGCGATGTGCAGGTGCTGTGGTTCTTCGCGCTCGGACCGATCCTCGGCTGGCTGCTGTACCTTGCCTGGATCTCCTTCATCGGCGTGGCCGCCTCCAACTCCGTCAACGTCAGCGACGGGCTCGACGGCCTCGCCGCCGGTGCCGGCATCTTCGTCGTGGGCGCCTACAGCCTCATCGCCTTCTGGCAGTTCAACCAGGCGTGCTTCGGGGGTGGGGAGCTCAGTCCCGGTGGTCTGTCCGCCTGTTACGCCACGAGGGATCCGTTCGATCTCGCGATCGTCTCCGCCGCGTTCGTGGGCGCGCTCGTCGGATTCCTCTGGTGGAATGCGCCGAAGGCGCAGGTCTTCATGGGTGACGTGGGGTCGATGGCGATCGGCGGCGTCGTGGCCGCGATGGCGATCCTCACCCGCACCGAACTGCTCATGGTGCTCGTGGCCGGTGTCTACGTGATCGCGTCGGGGTCGGTGATCCTCCAGCGGGTGTACTTCAAGCTCACCCGCGGGAAGCGGCTGTTCCTCATGAGCCCGCTGCACCACCACCTCGAGATGCGCGGGTGGTCGGAGATCACGATCGTGGTGCGCATGTGGATCATCGCGGGCCTCCTCGCGGTCTCGGGCGTCGGCTTCTTCTACGTCGAATGGCTGTCGCAGACATGACCCGCCTGGACGGACTCACCAGCTGGCATGCGGACTGGTCGGGACTGCGGGTCGCCGTGCTCGGGCTTTCGGTCACGGGCTTCGCCGCGGCCGACACCCTCGCAGAACTCGGTGCGCGCGTCCAGGTCTTCTCCGAGGCGGCCGAGCCGGAGTACGAGAAGCTTCTGCCGGTGATCGGCGTCGACGCCGTCATCGGACCGCTCGACACGGTTCCCGATGCGCTGCGCGCCTTCACGCCCGAGGTCGTCATCGCCTCGCCGGGCTTCTCACCCCGCCACCCCGTCATCGCGTGGTGCGTCCAGGACGGCATCGCGCTGTGGGGCGACATCGAACTCGCGTGGCGCGTGCGCGACAAGGTGGTCCGCGAGGACGGCAGCCCCGCCGACTGGGTGCTGGTGACCGGCACGAACGGCAAGACGACGACCACTCGGCTGGTGGCGGAGATGCTCGTCGCGGGTGGTCTGCGCGCCGCACCGGTCGGCAACATCGGTACCCCCGTCCTCGACGCCGTCCGCGACCCGAGTGGATTCGACGTCCTCGTCGTCGAGCTCTCCAGTCACCAGCTCTGGTATCTGGGGCGCCAGAGCGGCCCCGCGCCCCTCTCCCCGCACGGCAGCGTGTGCCTGAACCTCGCCGAAGACCACCTGGAGTGGCACGGCTCGTTCGAGGACTATCGCGACGCGAAGGCCCACGTGTACGACAACACCCGGGTCGCGTGCGTCTACAGCAAATCAGACCTCCAAACCCGGCGCATGGTGGAGGATGCCGAGGTCATCGAAGGCGCCCGCGCCATCGGGTTCGACCTGGGCGTGCCGGGGCCGAGCGATCTCGGCGTGGTGGACGGCATCCTCGTCGACCGCGCCTTCCTCGACGATCGGCGCACCAGCGCCCTCGAGCTCACTACGGTCGCCGAGCTCGCCGAGCGCGGGCTCGCAGCTCCGCACATGGTCGCGAACATCCTCGCCGCCGCCGCGCTCGCGCGCGCACTCGACGTGCCCCCCGCGGCGATCCGCGATGCGCTCCGTGTGTTCCGGCTCGACCCTCATCGCATCGAGGTGGTGGCCACGCGCCGCGGAATCGTCTGGGTGGATGACTCCAAGGCGACCAATCCGCACGCGGCGGCCTCATCCCTGTCGGCCTTTCCTGGCGCGATCTGGATCGTCGGGGGACTGCTCAAGGGCGTGGAGATCTCCCCGCTCGTGGCTGAGGTCGCAACAAAGGTGCGCGCCGCCGTCGTCATCGGGGAGGACCGGACCGCGGTCACGGCGGCGTTCTCGCGACACGCGCCGGACGTCCCCGTGTACGAGGTGACCCCCGGCGAGACTGGGGACGTCATGACGCAGGCGGTCGAACTGGCCGCGCAGGTCGCCCGTGACGGGGATGTGGTGCTCCTCGCCCCCGCCGCGGCGTCCTTCGACCAGTTCTCCTCCTACGCCGACCGCGGAAGGAAGTTCGCCGCCGCCGTGCAGCGATGGATCGAGATGGGGGATGACGGTGACGACGACGCAGACCCGCACCCCCCGCATCCCGACTCCGCCGGCTGAGTCTGCGAGTCGTCGGGGGCTCGCGGCCCGCGTGTCGCTCGGCCGGGTCTTCGCGCCGGTCCCGAGCGAGTTCCTGCTCATCGCCTCCACGGCCCTGCTGCTGACGATCTTCGGATTGGTGATGGTGCTCTCGGCCACCTCCGCCACCTCCACGGCGGCGGGGCAGGCGCCGTGGGATGCGGCGATGAAGCAGGCGGTGTTCGCCGTCATCGGTGTTCCGCTGATGTTCATCGCCAGCCGTCTGCCCATCAGGTTCTGGAAGCGCATCGCGTGGCCGGCGCTCATCGGAGCCGTGGCCTTCCAGCTGCTGGTGTTCACTCCTCTCGGCCACGGCGCGGACGGCAACCGGAACTGGATCACCATCGCCGGCTTCCAGGCGCAGCCGTCGGAGTTCCTGAAGCTCGCCCTCGCCCTGTGGGTGGGGTACGTGCTGTACCGCAAGCGGACGCTGCTGGCGATGTGGCGGCACGTCTACATCCCGCTCGTGCCGGTCGCGGGTCTCGCGATCGCGACGGTGCTCGCCGGGCGCGACCTCGGGACGGCGATGATCCTGGTGCTGCTCGTCCTCGGGGCCCTGTTCTTCTCCGGGGTGCGGCTTCGCATCTTCATCCTCCCCGCGATCGCCGCCGCCGCGGCCGTCGCGGTCCTGGCCGTCACGAGCCCCGACCGCATGCGCCGCTTCCTCAGCTTCCTCAACCCCAACTGCCTCGAGGACTATTTCAACGACTGCTACCAGCCCCTCCACGGGATGTGGGGTCTGGCCGGAGGCGGCGTCTTCGGGCTGGGCCTCGGGAACTCCAAGGAGAAGTACGACTGGCTCCCCGCGGCCGCCAACGACTACATCTTCGCCATCGTCGGCGAGGAGCTCGGACTCATCGGCTGCGCCGTCGTGCTCGGCCTCGTCGCGCTCTACGCGGTCGGTGCGTTCCATGTGATCCGATGGACGGACGACCCGTTCGTGCGCATCGTCGCCGGCGGCATCACGGTCTGGGTGGTCGGTCAGGCCCTCATCAACATCGGTGTGGTCCTGCGGGTGTTCCCGGTCCTCGGCGTTCCGCTGCCGTTCATGTCCCAGGGCGGCACCTCCCTCGTCTCGGTGCTCGTGGCGTCGGGGGTGCTGCTGTCCTTCGCCCGTTCGCTGCCGCCCAGGCGGGCGGTTAGTGTCGTCGGGTGACGACCTACCTCCTCGCCGGCGGCGGCACCGCCGGGCACGTCAACCCGCTGCTGGCGGTCGCCGACGCGCTGCGCGCGCGTGAGCCGGACGCCGAGGTTCTCGTCCTCGGGACGCGGGAGGGTCTGGAGGCCCGGCTCGTACCGGAGCGCGGCTACGAGCTGCTGTTCGTCGACAAGGTGCCCTTCCCCCGGCGACCTGATCGAGCCGCGGCGATGTTCCCGCAGCGATTCGGGCGGGCTGTCGCCCAGGTCCGACGTCATCTCCGCGACCGCGGGGTCGAGGTGGTCGTCGGCTTCGGCGGATACGCCGCGGCGCCCGCCTACGTCGCCGCGCGGCGGGAGCGCATCCCGACGGTCGTCCACGAGGCCAACGCCCGCCCGGGGCTCGCCAATGTCCTGGGGGCACGACGGGCCGCGACGGTCGGCGTCGCGTTCGCCGGCACACGGCTGAGGGGTGCACGGGTGGTGGGGATGCCGCTTCGCCGCGAGATCGTCGACCTCGACGCCGCAGCCCTCCGCGATGAGGCCGCCTCGGCCTTCGGTCTGGATGCGGCGCGCCCCGTGCTGCTGGTGTTCGGTGGCTCTCTCGGTGCGCAGCGCCTGAACGAGGCCTTCGGTGAGGACGGCGGAGCAGCCTGGCGCGACGTGCTCGACGCCGGCTGGCAGCTGCTGCACGTCACGGGGGAGCGCAGCACCACCCCCGACCCGGGCGTGGCCGGATACGCGCTGCGCCGCTATGTCGATCGGATGGATCTCGCCTTCGCGCTGGCCGACGCGGTGGTCTCCCGCGCCGGTGCGGCGACCGTCAGCGAGATCAGCGCGCTCGGCATCCCCGCCGTCTACGTGCCGTATGCGGTCGGCAACGGGGAGCAGGCTCTCAACGCCGCATCCGCGGTCGCAGCCGGAGCGGCCTCCCTGATCCTCGACGCCGACTTCACCGCCGAGCGGGTGCGCCGCGACGTCATCCCCCTCCTCACCGATCCCGGACGTCTGCAGGCGATGCGCCGCGCTGCCGCATCGGTCGGCACCCGTTCGGGCAGTGAGGCGGTCGTCGCCCTCATCGACGAGGCACGCGGTCGGGCTCGGTGACCTCAGCGCGCCGGGGAAGGGGCGCGCAGGAGGCCGACTTAGGATTGACGGGCCATGATCAGACCTGACCTGTCCCTGCCGATCCCGGATGACATCCGGGCCGCCCACTTCATCGGCATCGGAGGATCGGGGATGTCGGGCCTTGCCCGGATGTTCCTCGCCCGGGGGATCAAGGTCTCGGGTTCGGACCGCGCGGACAGTCCGTCGCTGCGCGCACTGGCGGCATCGGGCGCCACCGTGCACGTCGGTCACGACGCCGCCCACCTCGGCGACGCCGACACCGTCGTGCACACGGGCGCGATCTGGCCGGAGAACCCCGAGTACGTCGTGGCCAAGGAGCGGGGGCTCGCGGTCATCCACCGGTCGCAGGCGCTGTACTGGCTGATCGGGGGGCGGCGCCTGGTCTCGGTCGCGGGCGCGCACGGCAAGACCACCTCCACGGGCATGATCGTCACCTCGCTGCAGGCGCTGGGTGCGGACCCGACGTTCGTCAACGGCGGCGTGATCGCGCAGCTCGGCGTGTCCAGCGGCACCGGCGCGGACGATCTGTTCGTGATCGAGGCCGACGAGTCCGACGGCACGTTCCTGCTCTACGACACCTCGGTCGCCCTCATCACCAACGTCGACCCCGACCACCTGGATCACTACGGGTCGGCGGATGCCTTCGTCGAGGCCTTCGCCCGATTCGGCCGCGAGGCACGGGAGGCGGTGGTGATCTCGGCCGACGATCCGGGCGCGAAGGACGTGGCGGCGCTGCTGGATCACCCGCGCGTGATCACGTTCGGTCTGGACGCGGCAGCCGACGTGCGGCTGAGCGACATCGACGCGCACGGACCGGTCGGCTTCCGGCTGGCATACGGGGATGAGACCGTCTCGGTCCGCCTGCGCATCCCCGGAGTGCACAACGCCGTCAACGCCGCCGGGGCGGTCGCGGTGCTGATCGCCCTCGGGTTCGAGCTCGCGTCGGCCGCGGAGGCGATCGCGGGCTTCGCCGGTACGGATCGACGGTTCGAGCTGCACGGGATCGAGCGGGGCGTGAGCGTCTACGACGACTACGCCCACCACCCGACGGAGGTGGCCGCCGCCCTCGCCGGTGCCCGCAGCGTCATCGGCGACGGCCGCATCATCGCGGTCCACCAGCCGCACACCTACTCCCGCACCCAGCACATGTACCGCGAGTTCGCAGAGGTCCTCGAGAGCCACGCCGACCACACCGTCGTCCTCGACGTCTACGGTGCGCGGGAGGATCCCGTACCGGGCGTGACGGGGGACCTCGTCGCCCACGCGTTCACCGACCCCGACCGGGTGCGTTTCGTCGCCGACTGGCAGCGCGCCGCCGATCACGCCGCCGCCGTCGCGCGCCCGGGTGACTACGTCATCACCCTCGGCTGCGGAAACGTCAACCTCCTTGTCCCGCAGATCCTCGAAGCGCTCACACGCATCCGGCCCGACACCGCCGCCGTCGAAGGCTGAACCGTGGTCCGTCGGCCGTCACCGCTCCCGCCGCCGGCCGCGCCGATCCGGCGTGCGCCAGCTGCGCCGTCGGATCGTGAGGCGGGCGGTGTAGGGCACGACGTGGCGGACGACGTGGCCGCCGGCGACGACGACGGCGCCGGCGTCATCCTGTCGCTTCCGACCGCCGCGACAGCGGCCGGGCCGGATCCGCGCGACGACCTCGCCGAGGACGGCGAGCACGCCCCGACGCCGGTCGGGCTGCTGGCGGTGTGGCGTGCCTCGCGGGCGCGCCGGAAGGCGCTGCGCGCCGAGGTGCGGCGCTTCACCGTCCGTCAGCGCCGTCGGCGGGCGCTGTGGGTGTCGGCGCTCGGTGCTGTCGTCGTGGTCGCCGGGGTCACGGCCGCGGTGGCCTACAGCCCGCTCTTCGCGGTCGAGCGCATCCGCGTGATCGGTGCCGTCCAGCTCGATGCCGCCGGTGTCGAAGCGGCGCTCGCGTCGCAGCTCGGCACCCCGCTCCCGCTCGTGGACGACGCGGCCGTGCAGGACACGCTGTCGGATTTCCCCTTCGTGCAGAGCTACACCCTCGAGGCGCGTCCGCCGCACGAGCTCGTCGTGCGGATCGTGGAGCGCACACCCATCGGCGCGATCGAATCGGCGGCGGGATACTCCGTGGTCGATGCGGCCGGGGTCGTCCTCTCCGCTGCCGCCGAGGCGCCGCCCGGCGAACCGATCCTCGATGTCCGCGGCGGAGTCGACGGCGACGCGTTCGCCGCGGTCGGCAGGGTGATGCGCGCCCTTCCGCCGTCGATCGCCGACCAGGTGACGGGGGTGAGCGCGACCTCGGCCTTCGATGTGACGCTGACCTTGACCTCCTCCGCCCGGGTCGTCTGGGGGAGCGCGGAGCAGTCCGCATACAAGGCGCGGGTGCTCGAGGCCGTCATGCTCGCGCGCCCGGCCGACACCGTCACCGAGTACGACGTCTCCTCGCCCGATGCCGCCGTCATCCGGTGATCCTCGACGGCGAGAAATCAGGATGTCGCGACACGCCGCGTCCCTCCGCGCCGAGCCGCATCGGCCGCCTACCTTCAAGAACAGGAATTGCATACCGAGCAATTCTTTATACCTCTAGTAGAGGTTGAAGGTTCGGGAAGACGGAGGCCGGCATGAGCCAGAACCAGAACTACCTCGCCGTGATCAAGGTGGTCGGTGTGGGTGGCGGCGGCGTGAACGCCGTCAACCGCATGATCGAACTCGGGTTGCGCGGCGTGGAGTTCATCGCGATCAACACCGACGCCCAGGCGCTGCTCATGAGCGACGCCGACGTCAAACTCGACGTCGGCCGAGAGCTCACGCGCGGTCTGGGCGCAGGCGCCGACCCCGAGGTGGGACGTCGTGCGGCGGAGGATCACGCGGAGGAGATCGAAGAGGCCCTGCGCGGCGCCGACATGGTCTTCGTCACGGCGGGCGAAGGCGGCGGCACCGGCACCGGCGGCGCCCCGGTGGTCGCGAAGATCGCCAAGTCCATCGGCGCCCTCACCATCGGTGTGGTCACCAAGCCCTTCTCCTTCGAAGGCCGTCGCCGGCAGAGCCAGGCCGAGGCCGGCGTCGCGCGGCTGAAGGAAGAGGTCGACACCCTCATCGTCGTGCCGAACGACCGCCTGCTCGAGATCAGCGATCGCGGCATCTCGATGGTGGAGGCCTTCGCCACCGCCGATCAGGTGCTGCTCGCCGGTGTGCAGGGCATCACCGACCTGATCACGACTCCCGGTCTGATCAACCTCGACTTCGCCGACGTCAAGTCGGTCATGCAGGGCGCCGGATCGGCGCTGATGGGCATCGGCTCCGCGCGCGGGGCCGACCGGGCCATCAAGGCCGCCGAGCTCGCAGTGGAGTCGCCCCTGCTGGAGGCGTCGATCGAGGGTGCGCACGGCGTGCTGCTGTCGATCCAGGGTGGTTCCAACCTCGGCATCTTCGAGATCAACGACGCCGCACAGCTGGTGAAGGAGGCCGCGCACCCCGAGGCCAACATCATCTTCGGCACGGTGATCGACGACACCCTCGGTGACGAGGTCCGTGTGACGGTCATCGCAGCCGGATTCGACGGCGGCGAGCCGTCGCTGCGGATCGATCCGGTCGCCGCGGCCCGCCCGGCCACCGTGCCGGTCGTGCCCGCGATGCCCGCTGTCGACGCCGCGCGCGACGTCGAGCCCGAGCGGGTCGAGCCGAAGAAGGAGTCCGTCTCGGTGGGTGCGTCCGTGCCCGACACCGGGTACGACTCGGCGTTCGGTGATGACGACCTCGACATCCCCGACTTCCTGAAGTGATTCACATCGCCGCGCGATGAGCATCCCCGCGACACACGGCGAGCCGCCGGACGAGGACGACCTCGCCCGGCGGCTCGCCGCCGTGGATGCGCGCATCGCCGACGCGGCGCGCTCGTCGGGTCGCAGGCCCGAGGAGATCACCCGGATCGTGGTGACGAAATTCCACCCCGCCCGTCTCGTGGGGCGGCTGTACGAGCTGGACGTCCGCGACGTGGGTGAGAACCGTCAGCAGGAGCTCTCGGCCAAGCACGAGGCCGTCGGCTCACTGGCAGGTCTCCGCTGGCACTTCATCGGGCAGGCGCAGACCAACAAAGCCCGGGCGATCCGCTCGGCCGCTTCCGTCGTGCACTCGGTGGATCGTCCGAAGATCGCCGACGCCCTCGATCGGGCCGCGAAAGAGTCCGAGCCTCCGCTGGATGTCCTCCTCCAGGTCAATCTCACCGACGACCCCGGGCGAGGCGGCGTGGCGCCCGGCGAGTTGACGGCCCTCGCGGTCCACGCGGCAGGCTGCGACACGCTGCGCGTCCGCGGCGTCATGGCCGTCGCTCCCCTCGACGAGGCCCCTGCGGCTGCCTTCGAGCGCCTCGCGCGGTACGCGGAGGCGGTGCGGACCGTCGTCCCCGATGCGACCTGGTTGTCGGCGGGGATGACCGGAGACTTCGCCGAGGCGATCGCCGTCGGCGCGACACACCTACGTATCGGCACGGCAATCACCGGCCCGCGGCCCGAGCGCGGTTAACCTCGGAAACGACACGAGCAAACGGAGGATCCGATGTCGAACCCGCTCAAGAAGACCATGGTGTACCTGGGCCTCGCCGATGAGGAAGAGGTCTACGAAGAGCCCGCGTCCCAGCCGGCAGCTCGGCAGAAGCCGCAGGCGGTCGAGAAGGCGGCCCCCATCACCCCGATCCACCGTCCTGCGGTGGTCCGTCAGCCGGCGCCCACGGCGGTGAGCGAGATCCTGACCGTGCACCCCAAGCAGTATCGGGACGCCCAGGTCATCGCCGAGAACTTCCGGGACGGTATCCCGGTGATCATCAACCTGTCGCAGATGTCCGATGCCGATGCGCGACGCCTCATCGACTTCGCCAGCGGTCTTTCGCTCGGACTCTACGGGCGTATTGAGCGTGTCACCAGCAAGGTGTTCCTGCTCTCGCCCGAGAATGTCGCCGTGTCCGGAGACGGTGCGATCGCGCACGCGGACCCGGAAGCCGTGCCCTTCTCGTAGCCTTAGTACGTGCCCGTCATCGCGTTCATCGCTTCCATCCTCAACGCGATCCTCTTCATCTACGTCTTCGTCCTGCTCGGGCGCCTGGTGCTCGAGTGGATCCCCTTCTTCAACCGCGAATGGCGGCCGAAGGGCGTAGGCCTGGTGCTCGCCGAGGTCGTCTACACCGTCACCGATCCGCCGATCAAGATGTTCCGGCGTTTCATCCCGCCCCTGCGGGTGGGGCCGGTCGCACTGGATTTCGGCTTCGCGCTGACGATGCTGCTCTGCTTCATCCTGCTCGCCGTCACCCGCTCGCTCACGATGGTCTGACCCCCTCCGGCGCCTTCGACACCTCCGGGGCCCGGGGCTATGCTTGGCTGGATACGACCGCCGCAGGACGGTGGGAGGGCCGCGACGTCGGCCAACGACCAGCTCGAAAGAGGAATCACCATGGCATTGACCCCCGATGACGTCGTCACCAAGCAGTTCCAGCACGTCCGCTTCAAGGAGGGTTTCGACCCGGACGAGGTCGATGACTTCCTCGACGAGATCGTCGTCGAGTGGCGCAAGACCATCGCCGAGAACGAGGAGCTGAAGGCCAAGCTCGCCGCGCTCGAGTCGGGCGAGTCCGCCGCCCCGGCGCCCGTCGCCGCCCCCGTCGCCGAGGTTCCGGCAGCCGCCCCCGAGGCCGCGCCCGCCGCCGACGCCGGCTCGCCGAGTGCCGCGAGCGCGGGGATCATCGAGCTCGCGCAGCGTCTGCACGACGAGCACGTCGCCGAGGGCCGCGCCAAGCGCGACCAGCTCATCTCCGACGCGCAGGCCCAGGCCGCCTCGATCGTTTCCGAGGCCGAGGCCCGGGGCCGCGACGAGATCGCCCGCCTCGAGAAGGAGCGCGCCACCCTGGAGGGCCGCATCAGCGAGCTGCGCCAGTTCGAGCGCGACTACCGCACGCAGCTGCGCAGCTACATCGAGGGGCACCTGCGCGATCTGGACGCATCCTCGACCGCGACGGGGTCTGCCCCCGTGCCGGCCGTCGGCCTGTAGTCGTTGACCGGTCGAACCCCGCTTCACCGGGCGGCGGCCAGCATCATCGTCGTGATCCTCGCGACGATCGTGCTGGCCGCCGACCAGTTCACGAAGTACCTCGCCCTCGAGAACCTGCCCTATCAGGAGCCGGTCCGCATCCTCGGCGATTTCCTGATCTTCTACCTCACCCGCAATCCCGGTGCCGCCTTCTCCCTCGGTGAGGACGTCACCTGGATCTTCACCATCGCCCTCGCGGTGGTCGCCGTCGTCATCGTCTTCCTGGCACTGACGCGGCTGCGCTCCCGCCTCTGGGCGGTCGTCCTCGGTCTGCTCCTCGGCGGGGTCCTGGGCAACCTCACCGACCGGCTCCTCCGCGAACCCGGGTTCCCGGTCGGTCACGTGGTGGACTTCATCAACACCCCGTGGATGATGCCTGCGATCTACAACGTGGCCGACATCTTCATCGTGACGATGATGATCTCCGTCGCCGCCCTCGTGCTGTTCGGTCCGCACCTCGACGGCACCCCTCAGGAGCGCTCCGCGCGCAAGGGTGAACCCGCCCCGGCCGACTCCGCACCGCGCTCCGAGCGGGCGGCCGACTGACGTGGAGTCACGACATCTCCTCGTCCCGGACGGCCTCGACGGCACCCGCGCCGACGCGGCCCTGGCGAAGATGCTGGGCTTCTCCCGCACGTTCGCCGGCGAGGTGCTCGAAGCCGGTGGGGCGCGGATGGACGGGCGCGCCCTGGTGAAGTCGGATCGCCTCCGCGGGGGTGCCTGGCTCGATGTCGAGTGGGCGGCCAAGGAAGAGCCCCGCGTGATCCCCGTGGCCGTGCCCGACCTCGGCGTGGTGCACCAGGATGACGACCTCATCGTCGTGGACAAGCCGGCCGGCGTCGCCGCACATCCGTCGGTCGGATGGGAGGGCCCCACGGTCCTCGGTGCCCTCGCGGCGGCGGGCGTACGCGTCGCCACGACCGGCGCGGCCGAGCGTCAGGGCATCGTCCACCGCCTCGACGTCGGGACGAGCGGCCTCATGGTCGTCGCGAAGACGGAGGCGGCGTACACCGCACTCAAGCACGCCTTCAAAGAGCGCGAGGTCGAGAAGGTCTACCACGCCGTCGTCCAGGGGCACCCCGACCCGCTGGCGGGCACGATCGATGCGCCGATCGGACGGCACCCCACCCACTCCTGGAGGTTCGCGGTGACGCCCGCGGGGAAGGACTCGGTCACCCACTACGAGACCCTCGAGGCCTTTCCCGGCGCCTCACTGCTGGAGATCCACCTGGAGACGGGGCGGACGCACCAGATCCGCGTGCACATGGCCGCCCACCGGCATCCCTGCGTCGGCGACCCTCTCTACGGCGCCGATCCGAACCTCAGTGCGCGGCTGGGGCTGTCCCGGCAGTGGCTGCATGCTCACCGCCTTGCCTTCACCCACCCCGGCACCGGGGAGTGGACGGAGTTCGCCTCGGACTATCCCCCCGATCTCGCTGCCGCGCTGGAGATTCTCCGCGGCGAATGACACGCGACGATGTCGGCGGCCGGCGGCAGGGTGGCGTCATGGTGATTCAGGTGAGACCGGCCGCGGAGTTCGACGACATCCGCACGATGGTCGGTCCGAAGAAGCCGACCTCGAATGTCTGCTGGTGTGCTGAACGGGTTTCCGCGCGTCCTCATGAGACGCGACCTGACCTGAGCGGGCGACCGCTCAGCGCGCCTGACTGAAGATCGCCGGTCCGTCCTGGAGGGCATGACGGACGCGCTCGGCCATGTCGTCGTCGAGGATCTCCTCGATCGCATCGGCGGGGTACCAGCCGACCTCGGTCATCTCCCCGTCGACGGGCTCGGGGGAGCCGGAGATCCACGCGCACCGGAAGGTCAGGTCGAGGTAGTCGCTCTGGTCGCCGTTGTCGTACGTGATCCGCGGGATCTGGTGCACGAGGGCCAGCCTCAGTGCGCGCACGACCACCCCCGCCTCCTCCTCCGTCTCCCGGCAGGCGGCGTCGGCGGGCTCCTCGCCGGGATCGACGATGCCCGTCATCGGAGTGAGTCGTCCGTTGTCGCTGCGGCGACCCAGCAGGACCTCGCCGTCGCGCTCGATCACTGCCGTCACCCCGACGAGGGGGAGGGGGAGGGTGCCGATGAAACGGCGGAGCTCTCGCACGAAATCAGGTGTCGGCATGGCGTTCTCCCTCTGTCCGGCTGCCACGCTATCCGACACGCCGTCGGTGTCCGACCCGCCGCGTACGCTGGATCCGTGGCATCCGACTCCTTCGTTCACCTGCACGTGCACAGCGAGTACTCGATGCTCGACGGCGCCGCCAAGATCGGTGCGATGACCCAGGCCGCGGCCGACTACGGCATGCCTGCCATCGCCGTCACCGACCACGGCAACACCTTCGCCGCGTTCGAGTTCTACAACGCCGCGAAGGCGGCGGGAATCAAGCCGATCATCGGGCTCGAGGCCTACGTCACGCCCGGCACGCATCGCAGCGACAAGTCGCGGGTGCAGTGGGGCACTCCCGAGCAGCGCAGCGACGACGTCTCGGGCTCGGGGGCGTACACCCATATGACGATGTGGAGCCAGAGCACGGAGGGCATGCACAACCTCTTCCGCCTCAGCTCGCTGTCGAGCATGGAGGGGTACTACTTCAAGCCCCGCATGGACCGCGAGCTGCTCGAGACCTACGGCAAGGGCCTCATCGCCACGACGGGATGCCCGTCGGGCGAGGTGCAGACGCGTCTGCGCCTCGGCCAGTACGACGCGGCGCGGGCGGCGGCCGCCGAGTTCCAGGACATCCTCGGCAAGGAGAACTACTTCGCCGAGATCATGGATCACGGACTCGCCATCGAGCGGCGGGTCATGACCGATCTGATCCGCATCTCCAAGGATCTGGGCATCCCGCTGGTGGCGACCAACGACTCCCACTACACCCACCAGCACGAGGCGGACGCCCACGCGGCGCTGCTGTGCGTGCAGTCCGGATCGACCCTCGACGACCCCAACCGGTTCAAGTTCGACGGCGACGGGTACTACGTCAAGACCGCGCAGGAGATGCGGCAGATCTTCCGCGAGCACCCCGAGGCCTGCGACAACACCCTCCTCATCGCCGAGCGCTGCGAGGTCGAGTTCAACACCAGCGCCAACTACATGCCCCGCTTCCCCGTCCCCGACGGAGAGACCGAGGACAGCTGGCTGGTGAAGGAGGTCGAGAAGGGCCTGCACTACCGATACCCCGGCGGGATCCCCGACAGGGTGCGCCGGCAGGCGGAGTACGAGACCGGCATCATCCTGCAGATGGGTTTCCCGGGCTACTTCCTCGTCGTCGCCGACTTCATCAACTGGGCCAAGGACAACGGCATCCGGGTCGGCCCCGGGCGCGGATCGGGCGCGGGGTCCATGGTGGCCTACGCGATGCGCATCACCGACCTCGACCCGCTCGAGCACGGACTCATCTTCGAGCGCTTCCTCAACCCCGACCGCGTGTCGATGCCCGACTTCGACGTGGACTTCGACGACCGCCGCCGCGGCGAGGTGATCGACTACGTCACCGCGAAGTACGGCTCGGAGCGGGTCGCGCAGATCGTGACGTACGGCACGATCAAGTCCAAGCAGGCGCTGAAGGACGCCGGACGGGTCCTGGGGTTCCCCTTCAGCATGGGGGAGCGTCTGACCAAGGCGATGCCCCCCGCGGTCATGGGCAAGGACATGCCGCTGAGCGGCATGTACGACCCCCAGCATCCGCGCTACAAGGAGGCCAGCGAGTTCCGGGCCCTCATCGACACCGATCCCGAGGCCAAGACGGTGTTCGACCGCGCGCTCGGACTCGAGGGGCTGAAGCGCCAGTGGGGCGTCCATGCCGCCGGCGTCATCATGTCCTCGGAGCCGCTGCTCGACATCATCCCGATCATGCGGCGCGAGCAGGACGGGCAGATCGTCACCCAGTTCGACTACCCGTCCTGTGAGGCACTCGGTCTCATCAAGATGGACTTCCTGGGGCTGCGCAACCTCACCATCATCTCCGACGCGCTGGACAACATCCGCATGAACCGGGGCGAGGAGCTCGACCTCGAGCACCTCGCACTCGACGACGCGGCGGCGTACGAGCTGCTCACCCGCGGCGACACCCTCGGCGTCTTCCAGCTCGACGGGGGGCCGATGCGCTCTCTCCTGCGTCTGATGAAGCCCGACAACTTCGAGGACGTCTCGGCCGTCATCGCCCTGTACCGTCCCGGTCCCATGGGGGCGAACTCGCACATCAACTACGCGCTCCGCAAGAACGGGCAGCAGGAGGTCACCCCGATCCACCCGGAGCTCGAAGAGCCGCTGCGGGACATCCTCGACATCAGCTACGGCCTGATCATCTATCAGGAGCAGGTCATGGCGATCGCGCAGAAGGTGGCGGGGTTCTCGCTCGGACAGGCCGACATCCTCCGTCGCGCGATGGGCAAGAAGAAGAAGTCCGAGCTCGACAAGCAGTACGAGGGCTTCTCCGGCGGAATGAAGGAGAGGGGCTACGGCGAGGCCGCGATCAAGGCCCTGTGGGACATCCTGCTCCCCTTCTCGGACTACGCCTTCAACAAAGCGCACTCCGCCGCCTACGGTCTCGTCTCCTACTGGACGGCGTACCTGAAGGCCCACTATCCCGCCGAGTACATGGCCGCGCTCCTCACGAGCGTCGGCGACTCGAAGGACAAGATGGCCGTCTACCTCAACGAGTGCCGCCGGATGGGCATCAAGGTGCTGCCGCCGGATGTGGGGGAGTCCATCCGCTACTTCGCCGCCGTCGGCGAAGACATCCGCTTCGGTCTCGGCGCTGTGCGCAACGTCGGGGCCAACGTCGTCGACGCCATCGTCACCGCGCGGCAGGAGGCACCCTTCACCTCCTTCCACGACTTCCTCGGCAAGGTGCCCGTCCACGTCGCCAACAAGAGGACGGTGGAGTCGCTGATCAAGGCCGGCGCCTTCGACTCGCTCGGATCGACTCGCCGGGCGCTGATGGAGATCCATGAGGATGCCACCGAGCAGGCCGTCCTGGACAAGCGTCGTGAGGCCAACGGCGAGGTCGGTTTCGACTTCGATTCGCTGTGGGATGAACCGCAGCAGGTGCAGAAGGTGCCCGACCGACCGGAGTGGACCAAGAAGGACAAGCTGGCCTTCGAGCGCGAGATGCTCGGGCTGTACGTCTCCGACCACCCGCTCGCGGGGCTGGAGATCCCCCTGGCCAAGCACGCCTCGCTGTCGATCCACGACCTTCTGGCCTCAGAGGACATCGCCGACGGCGAACAGGTCACGGTGGCCGGGCTCGTCACGAGCGTGCAGCATCGGGTCGCCAAGTCCAGCGGCAATCCCTACGGCATGATCACCGTCGAGGACTTCGATGGAGAAGTGACCGTGATGTTCATGGGCAAGACGTACATCGAGTTCCAGTCGATGCTGCAGGCCGACTCGATCCTCGTGGTGCGCGGGCGGGTGTCGCGACGCGATGACGGGATGAACCTGCACGCGGTGTCGGCGTTCGTCCCCGATCTGGGGGCGGTGGATGCCACGGGACCGCTGGTCCTGCTCGTCCCCGAGCACCGGGCGACCGAGACGGTGGTGAGCGAGCTCGCCCAGGTGCTGACACGTCACCGCGGCGACACCGAGGTCACCCTGCGCCTGCACAAGGGCGGTGTGGCCAAGGTCTTCGAGGTGCCGTTGCCGGTGACGGTGACCGCCGACCTGTACGGCGAGCTGAAGGGTCTCCTCGGGCCCCAGTGCCTGGGGTAGCACCGGCGTCGTCCATCGACGGAGCGTCTCGGGGAGCCGCCGCCCTCGAGGTCGCCGCACCTGCTCAGGGTGGCTGAGCCTTTCGAAGGTGAGCGACCTCGTCGCGCCGCGGCAACCCCGCGAGCGGCGGAGGCGGCGCGGGTAAGATCGGGAGTCGCCGCGCGGACCGCGTGGCCCCCGGGAAGGATGACTGTGACCGACGGAATCAGCAACGACGAACCGACCGTGGAAGCCCCCGCGACGACGCCTGCGGAGGATGACGCACCCGCCGTCGCCGGCCGCCCCGACACCGGCGTGCAGTACGGCGTGGGCCCGTTCTCCCTGCGCGAGGTGATCATCGGCGGCGTCTGGCTCGTGGCCTTCATCGTGTCGTTCTTCTCGTTCAGTACGGTGCAGTTCAGCTCGGTGTGGACCACGGGTCTGTGGTGGATCCTCACCATCGGCACGCCGACGGCCGCGGTCTTCCTGCTGGCGCTGCGCCGCCTCTCACCCGAGGGCATCAGACGTGTCGGCTCGCTCGGCATCGATCAGTTCGCCTCGGTGGCCTTCACCGTCTCGGCGGTCATCTGGCTGCACCTGATCTGGGAGACCGTCGCCATCGTCATCGCCGGCGGCCCCTGGCTGCGCGGCTGGGTGATCTGGGTGGAGTTCTTCCTCATGCTGGCGGGTGTCGTGCTCACCGTCTTCGCGCCCCTCATCCCCGCGCTGGCCGAGGACTTCCAGGACCGTCGTGAGATCGTCGCGCACCGCTTCGCCCGCCCGGCACGCCCGGTCGCACCGCGCCCGCGGGCGCCGCGTCCGCCGAAGCCCGCTCCCGCCGCCTCACCGGCGCCGGTGTCCGCGCAGGGCACCGGAGGAGCGGACACCGGGGCGTACGACACCGATGCGTACGGTGTGAACCCCTACGCGCCCGCCTCAGCCGGAGCGCACGCCTCGGCAGGTGTGCCCGTCGGCCCCGACACCATGGGCGGAACCGACGACCGACGTGCCGGCGACGACAGCGAGACGGGCGCGCTGGAGTCGATGTTCGGGCCCACCCGCACCGAGCGTCTCGAGACCGACGACGCCCAGCCGCGAACGGCGGTCGCCGACACCGTGTCTGCCGACACCGTGTCCGCCGACACCGTGTCCGCCGACACCGTGTCCTCCGGGACTTCGGCCGACTCTGCCGACACCGCCGACACCGCCGCTGATTCGGCCGACCAGACCGCGACGACGGTGATCCAACCCGAGACCCGTTACCAGGCGTTCTGGGCCCTCGTTCCCGAAGAGCGCGACATCGTCGATGAGAGCGGCAGCACGCTGTTCCGCATCGGTCCGACGGCGTGGGCCCTCGTGATCGAAGATCGTCAGACCCACTTCGTCGTCCGCCACGAGGACGGTCGCACCGGGTACCTTCACGACGTCTCCGGCGTCACCCGCGGCTGAGGAGAACCCCGTCGACATGCGCACGATCGACCTGCGCGGGCGCGCCCTCACGCCCGCCGACCTGCTGGCCGCCGTCCCGCGTGCGGCCGGTACGCGGGAGGCGGCCTTCGCCGCGGCCACCGACATCGTCGCCGACGTCGCCGCGCGCGGCGAGGCGTCGTTGCGCGACCAGGCGGAGCGGTTCGACGGGGTCACCGGGCATGACATCCGGGTTCCGGCGGCGCACCTCGACGAGGCGCTGGCCGCCCTCGCCCCCGACATCCGCAGCGCGCTGGAGGAAGCGATCGCCCGCGTCCGCGTCGGCTCCGCCGCGCAGGTGCCCGCAGAGATCGTCACCGACCTCCGTCCGGGCGCCCGCATCGTGCAGCGCTGGCAGCCGGTGCGACGGGTGGGGCTCTACGTGCCCGGGGGGAAGGCGGTCTACCCCTCGAGCGTGGTGATGAACGTCGTTCCCGCTCAGATCGCCGGCGTCGCCGAGATCGCGCTCGCCTCGCCCCCGCAGCGCGAGCACGGGGGACGGGTCCACCCCGTGATCCTCGCCGCCGCGCGGCTTCTGGGCGTCGAAGAGGTCTACGCCATGGGAGGTGCGGGGGCCATCGGAGCCTTCGCGCACGGCGTGTCGTCGATAGGGCTCGCGCCGGTCGATGTGGTGACCGGTCCGGGAAACAACTTCGTCGCCGCTGCGAAGCGCGCGGTGGCGGGGCTCGTCGGAACGGATTCCGAGGCCGGCGCCACCGAGATCCTCATCGTCGCGGACGACACCGCCGACGCCGACATCGTCGCCGCCGACCTCATCAGCCAGGCCGAGCACGACGAGCAGGCATCCGCCGTCCTCGTCACCGACTCGCCGGCGCTGGCCGGCGCGGTCGCCACCGCCGTCGCCCGGCGGTCGGCCGTCACCCGGCACGCGACGCGGGTGCAGACGGCGTTGGCCGGCGCGCAGTCGGCCATCGTCCTCGTGGACGATCGGCACGCCGCGACCGCGTTCAGCAATGCCTACGCTCCCGAGCACCTCGAGCTGCACCTGGCCGACCCTCGGCCGCAGGACTTCGTCCACGCCGGTGCGGTCTTCGTCGGTCGGCACACACCGGTGAGTCTCGGCGACTACCTCGCCGGGAGCAACCACGTGCTTCCCACCGGGGGGCAGGCCCGCTATGCCGCCGGGTTGTCGGCGTCGACGTTCCTCCGCCCGCAGCAGGTGGTGACGTACGACCACGACGCGCTGGCGGAGGTGCGTGACGCCGTCGTGACGCTCGCCGAGGCCGAAGATCTGCCGGCGCACGGTGAAGCGGTGACAGCCCGCTTCTCGGCGTAACCTGTTCTCGCCATGCATTGTCCCTTTTGCCGCCACCCCGACTCCCGCGTCATCGACTCGCGTACGAGCGACGACGGGCTGAGCATCAAACGCCGCCGGCAGTGCCCGCAGTGCGGCGGACGATTCTCGACCATCGAGACGGCGAGTCTCAACGTGATCAAGCGATCCGGGGTGATCGAGCCGTTCAGCCGCGAGAAGGTCATGTCCGGCGTGCGGAAAGCCTGTCAGGGGCGCCCTGTCACCGAGGGCGACCTCGCGGTGCTCGCCCAGTCGGTCGAGGAGGCGGTGCGCCAGACCGGCGCGTCGCAGATCGACACGAACGAGATCGGCTTGGCGATCCTGGGGCCGCTGCGCGAGCTCGATGAGGTCGCCTTCCTCCGTTTCGCCAGTGTCTACCAGGCGTTCGATTCGCTCGAGGACTTCGAATCGGCTATTGCCGGGCTCCGCGCCGACCACGGTGATCGTGTGCGCGCGGGCACCACGGACGCGACTCGATAGCCTGGAGGGGATGTACCCCCTCCTCTTCCGCACGCTGCTCGCGCGCATGGACCCCGAGACCGCCCACCACGCGGCGGTGGCCGTCATCCGGGTGCTCGGTGTGCCGCCCCTGGCGGCCCTCACCGCGCGTCTGACCCGGCCGGCGCCGACGCTGGAGACCTCCGCGCTCGGCCTGACCTTCCCGACGCCGTTCGGGGTGGCCGCAGGCTTCGACAAGGACGTCCGCGCCACGCGGGGACTGTTCGCGCTCGGATTCGGTCACATCGAGGTGGGCACGATCACCGCCCACGCGCAGCCGGGGAATCCGCGTCCGCGCCTGTTCCGGCTGATCCCCGACCGCGCCGTGATCAACCGCATGGGGTTCAACAACGCCGGTGCCGAGGCGGCGGCCGCGAGGCTCAGGGTTCTCCGACGACGACGTCGGCGGCGGCCCGTCATCGGGGTGAACATCGGCAAGAGCCGGATCGTGGAGGTGGCCGACGCGACCGCCGACTACGTCCACAGCACGCGTCTGCTCGCCCCCCTCGCCGACTACCTCGTCGTGAATGTGTCCTCACCCAACACCCCCGGCCTCCGCGACCTGCAGGCCGTCGCCAGTCTCCGGCCGCTGCTGGAGGCGGTGAAGAATGCCGCGGGCACCACCCCGCTCCTGGTCAAGATCGCGCCCGATCTCGCCGACGACGACATCGTCGAGGTCGCCCGTCTCGCCGTGGAGGGCGGTCTCGCGGGCATCATCGCGACGAACACCACCATCGGCCGGGAAGGCCTTCGCACCGATCCCGCGACGGTCGCCGCCGCGGGCGCCGGCGGCCTGTCCGGAGCGCCCCTCCGTGACCGTTCGCTCGCCGTGCTGCGACTGCTCCGCCGAAGCGTCCCCACGTCGTTCGCGGTGATCTCCGTGGGCGGGGTGGAAACGGGGGAGGACGTGCGCGAACGACTGGACGCCGGTGCCACCCTGGTGCAGGGCTACACCGGCTTCCTTTACCGCGGCCCGCTGTGGGCGCGTCAGATCAACCGGTCGCTCGCCCGCTCGGCGCCGCGCGCTCGCGGCTGAGTCAGGCGACGCCGCCGCGGAATCCGCGGCGCTTGACCTGCGGCTTGGGGAGGCGGAGGAACCGCATCTGGATGCTGCGCATCGCGGCGTACCATCCCAGGCCCTTCTCCATCTTGTCGGCCCCGAATTTCTCCCTCGCGGCCCGCTTGACGCGGATGGAGGTGATGATCATGTCGCCGATGACGAAGAGGATGAAGATCCACAGCACCACGAACGACCAGTACTGCACGGCCAGCACCGGGACGAAGGTCGCCACGATGACCAGGACCATGGCCGGCATGACCGCCTCGCCGAGGTGGAAACCCGAATCGACGAAGTCGCGCACCCAGCGGCGCTGCGGACCCTTGTCGCGAACCGGGAGGTAGCGCTCGTCGCCTGCGGCCATGCCTGCGCGCGCCTTCTCGCGCTGTGCGGCGAGGTCGGCGCGGGCTCGGGCCTTGGCCTCCTTGGTGTCGGGGACCAGGGGGCGCTTGCGGGCGGCCTCGCGCTCAGCGCGGGTCGGCGTCGCACGGCCCTTGCCGGTGGCGGATGCGGCGCTCTCGGGCGCGTCCTTCGGAGTGGGGGCTGCGGGGGTGGGTGCGCCGGGAGTCTTGGCCACGGGGAGATCCTTGGAAGCGGAGGACGGGTGTCCGCTTAAGATTACCCGCATGACCTCCACCCCCACCCGGCGCGATGCCGTCCGCGACGCCGCGCTCTCCGGCATCCCCACCGCACTGGCCGATCTGGGGGCGCTCGTGCGCATCCCCTCGGTGGCCTTCCCCGGCTTCGACCACGCCGAGGTGCGTCGTTCGGCGGAGGCGGTGGCGACCCTCGCACGGGAGACGGAGGTCTTCGACGACGTCCGGATCGTCGACGCCGCCATCCCCGACAGCGACGAGCGCGGGATGCCGGCGGTGCTGGCCACGCGTGCCGCGGCGCCGGGGCGGCCGACCATCCTGCTGTACGCGCACCACGACGTCCAGCCGGTCGGCGATGAGTCGCTGTGGGAGTCGCCGCCGTTCGAGCCGACGGTGCGCGCCGGGCGCCTCTACGGGCGGGGTGCCGCCGACGACAAGGCCGGTGTGATGGCGCACATCGCCGCGGTGCGGGCACTGCGCGACGCCGCCGGCGACGACCTCGGACTCGGCATCGCCCTGTTCATCGAGGGGGAGGAGGAGGCCGGTTCGCGCTCGTTCGCGCAGTTCCTCTCCGACAACGCCGAAACCCTGCGCGCCGACGTGATCGTCGTGGCCGACTCGGGCAACTGGGACGCGCGCACGCCGGCGCTGACGGTCTCGCTGCGTGGGAACGTGCGGTTCACCCTGACGGTGCGGACCCTGGGCCACGCGTCTCATTCCGGAATGTTCGGCGGTGCCGTTCCCGACGCCATGCTCGCGACGATCCGCCTGCTGTCCACCCTGTGGGATGCCGAGGGCTCCGTCGCGGTCGAGGGGCTGCTCCGCCGGGAGGCGGCGACCCCCGAGTACACCGAGGCGACGTTGCGCGATGAGGCGGGGCTGCTCGGGGGCGTCAGCCCGATCGGATCGGGAACGATCCTCAGTCGCATCTGGAATCAGCCGTCGGTGACGGTGACGGGAATCGACGCGCCGAGCGTGAAGAACGCCTCCAACACGCTCAGCCCCGAAGTGTCGGTCGTCGTCAGTGCGCGCATCGCACCCGGTCAGGCGGCGGCGGAGGCCTTCGAGGCCCTCCGCTCCCATCTCGAGCGGCACGCGCCGTTCGGCGCGCGACTGTCCTTCGGTGACGTCGATCTCGGTGACGGCTTCCTCGTGGACACCAGCGGCTGGGCGGTCGAATCGGTCCGGACCGCGTTCGCCGAGGGCTACGGCGTCGACCCGGTCGACCTGGGTGTCGGCGGTTCGATCCCGTTCATCGCCGATCTCGTCCGTGAGTTCCCGACCGCGCAGATCCTCGTCACCGGCGTGGAAGACCCTCACGCCCGTGCGCACGCCCCCAACGAGTCGCTGCACCTGGACACCTTCCGCAACGCGGTCGTCTCCGAGGCGCTGCTTCTGGAGGAACTGGATCGCAGAGTCTCTTGATGGGCGTGCTATCCCGTCCCGGCCAGGGGGTCGGGGCGTAGAATCGGTTGCACCGAGCCCTGTCTCGCGCACCGCACCCGGAGGATCTGTAATGACCGACACCGCTCTGTCCACCGACACCGCGCGCGCACACGGCGTGCTTCTCACCGATGCCGCCGCGCTGAAGGTGAAGAACCTGCTCGACCAGGAAGGTCGTGACGACCTTCGGCTGCGCGTCGCCGTCCAGCCGGGCGGATGCAGCGGCCTGATCTACCAGCTCTATTTCGACGAGCGTCTTCTCGAGGGTGACAAGACCGTCGACTTCGACGGCGTCGAGGTCATCGTCGACGACATGAGCGTCCCGTATCTCGACGGCGCCACGATCGACTTCAAGGACACGATCTCCGAGCAGGGCTTCACGATCGACAATCCGAACGCCGCCGGCAGCTGCGCCTGCGGCGACAGCTTCCACTGACCCGATCGTGACCGCTGCGCCCGACCTCGACGCCTCGCCGTCGAGGTCGACGGCGGGCGTGTCCGAACGGTCGAACAACCTGGGCGTCAGGCCAGAACGCGCCCAGAGGTTGCCCTAGACTGGCCACGGAAACACACTGAACGGAAAGGTGCGCACGTGCCCTCGAAACGCCGTCTCCGCTGGGCGTTCGTCCCGGTCGGGATCGCCGCGGCCCTCGTGCTCGCGGGATGCACTCCGACCGAGTTGAACGGGTACCTGCCCGGCTTCGTCGAGGAGGGTACGCCGGCCACCAACCGGACCGAACTCGTCTCGGGTCTGTGGGTCAACTCCTGGATCGTCCTCCTCGCGGTGGGTGTCGTGACCTGGGGTCTCATGGGGTGGGCGGCGATCGCCTACCGTCGACGCAAGGGCCAGACCGGTCTTCCGGTGCAGCTGCGTTACAACATGCCGATCGAGATCTTCTACACGATCGTGCCGCTGATCCTCGTCGTCGGATTCTTCGCCTTCACGGCCCGCGACCAGGCGATCATCGAGACCCAGTACGAAGACCCCGACGTCTCGATCACCGCGATCGGCAAGCAGTGGGCGTGGGACTTCCAGTACAACGGCGAGGAGGAGGACAACTCCGACGCCGTGTGGAGCATGGGCGTGCAGGCCGAGCCCGACGCCCGCGGCGACTACGACCAGGCCGCGCTGCCCACTCTGTACCTCCCCGTGAACCAGACCGTGAAGATCGATCTCGAGGCCCGCGACGTCATCCACAGCTTCTGGATCATCGACTTCCTCTACAAGAAGGACATGTACATCGGCAAGGACAACGAATGGTCCTTCACGCCGACCCGCGAGGGCACATACGCGGGCAAGTGCGCCGAACTCTGCGGCGAGTACCACTCGGCGATGCTGTTCAACGTGGAGGTGGTCAGCGAAGCCGAGTACGAGCAGTACCTGGACTCGCTCCGCGACCGCGGCCAGACCGGTGACATCACCGACGCTTACGACCGGCTGCAAAACCTGCCGGGCACCGGGGTGAGCCCGGATGACGAAACAACCCCCGGCGGGGGACCCATCACGGAGAATCAGGGCTGATCATGGCGACGACACTGCCACCGCAGGAATCCACACCCGGCCGCTCCTCGACGCTGCCGCCGCGGCAGGCCGCCCTGCTGAGCTCGTCCCGCGTCGAGCAGAAGGGCAACATCGTCGTCAAGTGGATCACCTCCACTGACCACAAGACGATCGGGTACATGTACCTGATCGCATCGGTGGTGTTCTTCATGTTCGCCGGCGTGATGGCCCTCATCATTCGCGCCGAGCTGTTCGAGCCCGGCATGCAGGTCGTCCCGACCAAGGAGCAGTACAACCAGCTGTTCACGATGCACGGCACCGTGATGCTCCTGATGTTCGCGACGCCGCTTTTCGCCGGCTTCGCCAACGCCATCCTGCCCCTGCAGATCGGCGCCCCTGACGTCGCCTTCCCTCGCCTGAACGCCTTCGCGTTCTGGCTGTTCCTGTTCGGTTCGCTGATCGCGGTCTCGGGCTTCCTGACGCCGGCCGGTGCGGCCTCGTTCGGCTGGTTCGCCTATCAGCCGTTGGCGAGTGAGACCTTCTCACCAGGTGTCGGCGGGAACCTGTGGATGCTCGGCCTCGGTATGAGCGGTTTCGGCACGATCCTGGGTGCGGTGAACTTCATCACGACCATCATCACCATGCGCGCCCCGGGCATGACGATGTGGCGCATGCCGATCTTCACCTGGAACACCCTCGTCACCAGCATCCTCATCCTGATGGCCTTCCCGGTCCTCGCCGCGGCGATCCTCGCCGCCGGATCGGATCGCATCTTCGGCTCGCACATCTACGATCCCGAGAACGGCGGCGTGCTGCTGTGGCAGCACCTGTTCTGGTTCTTCGGCCACCCCGAGGTCTACATCATCGCGCTGCCGTTCTTCGGCATCGTCTCCGAGGTGTTCCCGGTCTTCAGCCGGAAGCCGATCTTCGGTTACAAGACGCTCGTCTACGCGACCATCGCCATCGCGGCGCTTTCGGTGGCGGTGTGGGCGCACCACATGTACGTCACCGGCGGCGTGCTCCTACCGTTCTTCGCGCTGATGACGATGCTGATCGCCGTCCCCACGGGCGTGAAGATCTTCAACTGGATCGGCACCATGTGGCGCGGGTCGGTCACCTTCGAGACGCCGATGGTGTTCGCGCTGGGCTTCCTGGTCTCGTTCGTCTTCGGCGGTCTGACCGGCGTCATCCTCTCGTCGCCGCCCCTGGACTTCGCCCTCTCCGACTCCTACTTCGTCGTGGCCCACTTCCACTACGTGGTCTTCGGAACCGTCGTCTTCGCGATGTTCGCGGGCTTCTACTTCTGGTGGCCGAAGTGGACGGGACGCATGTTGAACGAGCGCCTGGGCATGATCCACTTCTGGCTTCTGTTCATCGGCTTCCACATGACCTTCCTCATCCAGCACTGGCTGGGCGTGGACGGCATGGTCCGCCGCTACGCCGACTACTCCGCCGCTGACGGGTGGACCTGGCAGAACCAGGTCTCCACCGTGGGTGCGATGATCCTCGGCGCGTCGATGATCCCGTTCCTGTTCAACGTCTGGATCACCGCGCGCAAGGCGCCGAAGGTCACCGTCAACGACCCGTGGGGCTACGGCGCCTCGCTCGAGTGGGCGACGTCCTGCCCGCCGCCGCGACACAACTTCACCTCGATCCCGCGGATTCGCAGCGAGCGTCCGGCGTTCGACCTGAACCACCCGGAGGCGGGCCTGCCCGTCGGTGTGGGGCCGGCCAAGGACGCCCCGGACACGCCCGTGGTCGACCTGGCACAGGGAGAGGTCAAGTAAGTGCGTACCAACGTCGGACTCTGGTGGCTGCTCAGCGGCTTCTTCTTGCTGGTCTTCGCGTTCTACACGGTGTGGAACATCATCGCGTACACGACCGCCGAGGTTCCGTGGTTCTCGGCCATCGAATGGGTCGGCTCCGTCGCGCTGCTGTTCACCGCGTTCATGGCCGCCCTCATCGCGTTCTACATCCAGCGGGTCCATGTCGCGCAGGGCGGCGAACTCCCTGAAGACGTGCTGACGGCCGACATCGATGACGGCGATCCCGAGATGGGCGAGTTCAGCCCGTGGTCGTGGTGGCCGATCGTCCTCGCCTTCTCCGCCGGGCTCGCGTTCATCGGACTCGCCGTCGGAGCGTGGATGGTGCCCATCGGCCTCGGGGTCTTCGCCGTCGCGATCGTCGGCTGGGTCTACGAGTACTACCGCGGATACTTCGCCCGCTGACAGTGGCGTTCCGACTGGAGTCGGCAGCTGCCTCGGCATCGGGGCCGCGTCCGAGCAACCAGGATTCGGCGTTCGCCGCGCCCTGGGGAGCGGGGGTCGCCGACGGCGTCGGGGGCGGCCCGGCGGGTGATCTGGCCTCCGCCGCCTTCGTCCACCGCCTCGTCGCCGGGTGGCACCAGTCACCCGACGCGGAAATGCTCACGGAGCGGACGCTGCTGGCCAACTGGGACATCGCAGCGCACGCGCACCGCGATCCCCGCCTGGCGGGTATGGCGACGACGTTCACCGGCCTCTTCCTCGGTCATCGCGATCGGCTCCTCCTCGCGCACATCGGCGACTCGCGCGCCTACTCCCTGCGATCGGGGACGATGACCCGCATGACGCGCGACGACTCGTTCGTTCAGGCGCTCGTCGACGGTGGCCACGTGCGGGCCGAGGATGTCATGACCCACCCGCACCGCAACCTGATCACCGCCTCGATGTCGGGCGGTCCCGAAGACCTGCCGTTGGTGACGTGGGTCGAGCCGCACCGCGACGACCGGTGGCTGCTGTGCAGCGACGGCCTCACGGACTACGTCGACGATGAGGCGGTGCGGGAGGCCCTCCGGCAGGAGGATCGCGAGGGTGCGGCGTCGCAGCTCGTCAGCCTCGCCCTGGACGCCGGCGCCGCCGACAACGTGACCGTGGTCGTCACGGACGTCGTCGTCGGTGAGGCGTCGGCACGCCAGGCACCGATCTTCGTGGGGGCGGCAGCACGCCGTTTCGCCCTCGACGGTCCGCTCGGCGACCTGGCGGCCGGCTGATCCTGCCTGCGGCGCGCTCAGCGCCCGTCAGACGGCGTGATCGGTCTTCGACCGCACGACCATGACCTGGGGGTCGAAGGTGCGTGGGAGCGGGCCCTCGTCGTTCTCCGTGGGCTGTCCCTCTCTCACCCAGTACTCGTAGCCGCCGATCATCTCCCGCACCGCGAACCCGAGCTCGGCCAACGCGGCTGCGGCCTTCGTTCCCGCGTTGCAGCCGGGGCTCCAGCAGTAGACGACGACCTCCGCGGCTCCGGCGAGCTCTCGAGGCGCGCGCGTGGGGATGTCGCGATAGGGGAGGTGCCGGGCACCGGTGATCCGGCCCTGCCGCCACGCCTCGTCGCTGCGGACGTCGAGGAGGATGACGTCCTCTCCGGCGCGTTGGGCGGCGTAGACGTCGGAGGCGTCGGTCTCGTAGGCGAGCTTGGCGGCGAAGTACGAGGCAGCGTCGATCATGAGTCCACGGTACGGGCCGTACGGCGCTCTGACGATCTGCGGGACGGCCAGCGACGGATGGATTCCTGCCGTTCATACCGGTGGCAACGAGAAGGGCCCTGCACCCCCGGGGAGTGCAGGACCCTTCCTACGAGAACCGATCAGTCCTTATGGCCCTGGGGCGGTCGGGTCTCCTCGGCGACGATGACGTTGGAGGGACGGACGGCCGTCTCGGAGCGGCTGCCGTCGTCGATCGGCACGTGCGGCGCGTCCGGGACGCCCGCGCGCTCGTGGGCGCCCTGGAGCTCGGCGTCCTTCTCGCTGGCGACGTGGTCGAGGGTGTGGTGCTGGTGCTCCAGCGCCGCATCCAGTTCCGTCTGCGTGAGCGGAGTGAGGCGGTCCTCGAAGAACCACCGCGAGATCGACGCGCGGACGTTCTGGTGCCACGGGATGCGGCCCTTCGCGTTCGGTCGCACGACCAGGGGCTCGTACACGTCCGTCTCGATGAGCTTCCAGCGCTCGTACTCGTCGACCGGCTGGTGAACCTCGATGTACTCGCCACCGGGGAGGCGCACGATGCGGCCCGACTCGTAGCCGTGCAGCAGGATCTCGCGGTCCTTCTTCTGCAGTGCGATGCAGATGCGCTTGGTGACGAAGTAGGCGATGATCGGCCCGAGGATCAGTGCCACCTGCAGGGTGTGGATGACACCCTCCATGGTCAGCCAGAAGTGGGTCGCGATCAGGTCGGACGACGCCGCCGCCCACATCACCGCGTAGAACGTCACGCCGGCCGCGCCGATGGCGGTGCGGGTGGCGGCGTTGCGGGGACGCTGGGCGATGTGGTGCTCGCGCTTGTCGCCGGTGATCCACGCCTCGATGAAGGGGTAGAGCGCGACGACGACGAGGAAGAGGCCGAGGATCGTGATCGGGATGATGATGTTCCACGACCAGGTGCGGTCGAGGAAGACCGTCTCCAGGTGCGGCGGGATCAGTCGCAGCATCCCGTCGGCGAAGCCGATGTACCAGTCGGGCTGCGTACCCGCCGACACCGGTGACGGGTCGTAGGGGCCGTAGTTCCAGATCGGGTTGATCGTGAACAGCGACGCGACGAGCACGATCACACCGAAGGTGATGAAGAAGAAGCCGCCCATCTTGGACATGTAGACCGGCATCATCGGGTAGCCCACGACGTTGTCGTTCGTGCGGCCGGGGCCGGCGAACTGCGTGTGCTTGTTGATGATCATGAGCATCAGGTGCGCCACGAGCAGGGCCACAAGGATCGCGGGCAGCAGCAGGATGTGCAGCGCGTAGAGGCGGCCCACGATGGCGGTGCCCGGGAACTCTCCGCCGAACAGCAGGAACGAGGTCCACGTGCCGATCAGGGGGATGCCCTTGATCATGCCGTCGATGATGCGGAGGCCATTGCCGGAGAGCACGTCGTCGGGGAGCGAGTAGCCGGTGAAGCCCTCACCCATCGCCAGGACGAACAGCACGAAGCCGATGACCCAGTTCAGCTCACGGGGCTTGCGGAACGCGCCGGTGAAGAACACCCGGAGCATGTGCACACCGATGCCCGCGATGAACACCAGCGCCGCCCAGTGGTGGATCTGGCGGACCAGGAGGCCGCCGCGGATGTCGAACGAGATCTCGAGGGTCGAGGCCATGGCCGCCGACATCTCGATGCCGCGCATCGGCAGCCACGACCCGGTGTAGTGGGTCTCGACCATGGACGCGTCGAAGAAGAACGTCAGGAACGTCCCCGAGATGAGGACGACGACGAAGCTCCACAGCGCGATCTCGCCGAGCATGAACGACCAGTGGTCGGGGAAGATCTTGCGACCGAGCTCCTTGACGAGGCCGGAGACGCTCGTGCGCTCATCGACGTAGTTGGCCGCCCAGCCGACGAATCGGCCTCCGAGCGGCTTGCCGTCTGTCGTGCCCTGCGTTCCGTCCGTCATGGCCGGCTCGAGGGTCACGTTCTCTGTGGGGTGGTTCCCGGTGCTCATCGGCGCTCCCAGAAGCTCGGGCCAACGGGTTCGGTGAAGTCACTCTGGGCCACGAGATAGCCCTCGTCGTCCACCGTGATCGGTAGCTGCGGCAGCGGCCGTGCGGCCGGGCCGAAGATCACCCGAGCGCCGTTGGCCACGTCGAACTGCGACTGGTGGCAGGGGCACAGCAGGTGGTGGGTCAGCTGCTCGTAGAGAGCCACGGGGCAGCCGACGTGCGTGCAGACCTTGGAGTATGCGACGATTCCGTCGTAGGTCCAGTCCAGGCGGTTGGTCTCGGCCGGGAGGTCCTCGGGGCGCAGGCGCATGAGGAGGACGATCGCCTTGGCCTTCTCCTCGAGGTAGCCCTCCTCGTGGGAGAGCTCGGCGAGCGGCTCGGGGATGACGTGGAAGGCGGAGCCGAGGGTGACGTCGGCGGCGCGGATGGGCTCCCCGGTGGGGTCGAGCGCCAGGCGCATGCCCTCCTCCCACATCGTGTGCTCGAGGAGCGCGACGGGGTTTCCGGCAATGGGGTTCTCAGTCGAGTTGAACGGGGCGAGGCCGCGGAACAGCGTGATGCCGGGGAGGATCGAGGCGACCAGCGCGGCGAACAGACCGTTGCGGATCAGCGCGCGGCGACCGAAACCGGACTCCTCGTTCGCGGTACGGAACGACTCCACGACTGCGGCGCGCGTGGTGTCCTTGCCGCGGGTGGCGTGCCGGGGCTCGATGTGCTCCTTGTCGGCCATGATCGCCTTGGACCAGTGGATCGCGGCGATGCCGATGGCCAGGAGCGCCAGCGCGATCCCGAGACCGATGAAGAGGTTGTTGTACCGGATGTCGGTGAGGCGACCGCTCTCGATCGGGAACGCGAAGTACGCCACGATCGCTGCGATGCTGCCGGCGACCGACAGGTAGAAAAGGGTGTAGACCGTGCGGACCGCCCGCTTCATCGCGGCGGGGTCCTTGTCCGTCATCCGCTCGCGGTGGGGCGGCAGAGCCGGTGCCTTCACCGGATCCTTGACGGCCACGGCGAGACCGCTCGAGGGCTGCCAGGAAGCCCTCTCGTGGGCGAGCGCGTCGTCCTCGTGTGCCATGGTGCTCCTCGTTGCTGTGTCGTGACGGGTCAGTTGGATTTCGCCGTGACCCACACGGTGATGGCGATCAGCGAACCGATGCCGAAGATCCAGATGAACAGACCCTCGGAGACCGGGCCCAGCGAACCGAGCTCGAACCCACCGGGGGACCGGTTTTCCTGTATGTAGAGCAGGTAGGTGATGATGTCCCGCTTCTCCTCGAGGGAGAGGTTCATGTTGTTGAACACCGGCATGTTCTGCGGGCCGGTCACCATCGCGGCGTAGATATTCAGAGGAGACGTTCCGTCCAGAGCCGGAGCGTACTTGCCCTCGGTCAGCGCACCACCGGCGCCGGCCACGTTGTGGCACATCGCGCAGTTGATGCGGAAGAGCTCCCCGCCGCGAGACGCGTCGCCCTCGCCGTCGAGAACCTCATCCGCCGGGAACTCCGGGCCGGGGGCGACCGACTGCACGTACTCGGCGAGAGCCTGGGTCTGCGCCTCGGTGAACTGCACCGGCTTCCGCGGAGCCTGCGGGCCCTGCGCCTGCAGCGGCATGCGTCCGGTGCTGACCTGGAAGTGGACCGACAGCTCGCCCACACCGTAGAGCGACGGGCCGGCCTCGGAGCCCTGCAGGTTGAGGCCGTGGCAGGTCGCGCAGTTCGCCTGGAACAGCACCTCGCCGTCCTCGACCGTGAGCTCCTGGGTCGTGCCACCGTCGTCGGTGGCGGCGACGGCTGCGGAGGCGCCGGCGTAGACGCCGCCGGTGATCAGCAGGCCGATGCCGATGAGGGCTGCGGCGGCCCAGGGGCTGCGGCGACCGGTCGCGCGGCGGGATTTCTTGCGTGCCATGTCGGGGTTCAGCTCCGCTCTCACTTGAGGAAGTAGATGACGAGGAAGAGGGCGATCCACACGACGTCGACGAAGTGCCAGTAGTACGACACCACGATCGCCGACGTCTCTTCCTTGCGTCCGAAGTTGCGGACCGCGTACGCGCGCCCGATGACGAGGAGGAAGGCGATGAGACCACCCGTGACGTGCAGGGCGTGGAACCCGGTCGTGAGGTAGAAGGCCGACGCATAGGAATCAGCGTCGATCGACATGCCTTCGTAGACGAGCTGGGCGTACTCCCACACCTGGCCCGACACGAAGATCGCGCCCAGCGCGAAGGTGAGCCAGAACCACTCGACCATGCCCCAGCGGTTCCAGAAGCGGTTCGACTTCACCGTGTAGGGCTGCGCGCGCTCGGCGGCGAAGACGCCCATCTGGCATGTCACCGATGACAGCACCAGGATGATCGTGTTGACGGTCGCATACGGGACGTTCAGCAGCTCGGTGCGCTCGGCCCAGAGCTCGGGCGAGGTGCTGCGGAGGGTGAAGTAGATCGCGAACAGTCCCGCGAAGAACATCACCTCCGAACCGAGCCATACGATCGTTCCGACGGCGACCGGATCGGGTCGCTTGACGGACCGCATGGCCTGGGAGTGGGTGGCAGGGGTGGTCGTCACGCTCCCCATTATGTCTGAGATCGGGCCGTCGATCGCCCAACAGATGAGGTCGATTTCTCACCGTCGAACCAATCCGTCGGCTTCAGGATCGCTGAGGTTAACCTCACAAAAGCCAACGAAATGCCCGGGCGGGGCTCGACAGTAGGCTGAGGGCCATGGCGGAGCTCTTTTCGTGGCCGGGCGTGCTGACGAGCCTGTTGGATCGACGTGACCTCAGTGTGTCCGAATCCACGTGGGCGATGCGTCGGATCATGCGGGGCGAAGCGACCCCCGCGCAGATCGGCGGGTTCCTCACCGCCCTGCGTGCGAAGGGCGAGACGGTCGACGAGATCGTCGGGTTCCGCGACGCGATCCTCGAGGCCGCCGTGCCCCTTCCGGTCCCCGCCGACGTGCTCGACATCGTCGGCACGGGCGGCGACAGGTTCGGCACCGTGAACGTCTCCACCATGGCGGCCGTCGTCGCCGCGGCATCCGGGATCCCGGTCGTGAAGCACGGCAACAAGGCGGCGAGCTCGTCCTCGGGCTCGTCGGACGTGCTCTCGGCTCTCGGGATCGATCTGACCCTCGACCCGGCCGCCGTGGCGGAGAGCCTCTCGCGGGCGGGCATCACCTTCGCGTTCGCGACGGCGTTCCACCCCGGGTTCCGGCACGCCGGCCCCGTGCGACGGGAGCTGGGCGTTCCCACGGTGTTCAACTTCCTCGGGCCGCTGTGCAACCCCGCCCGCGCCGAGGCGAACGCGGTGGGGGTGGCATCCCTCGACCGCGTGCCCCTCATCACCGGCGTCTTCCGCACCAGGGGCGCGACGGCCCTGGTCTTCCGCGGGGACGACGGGCTGGACGAGCTAACCACCACCGGCCACAGTCGACTGTGGGAGATCAGTCTCGGCGACATCCACGAGCATGACCTCGATCCCCGCGATCTCGGCATCCCGCTCGCCGACATCGACGATCTGCTTGGAGGGGAACCCGAGCACAACGCCGCCATCGTGCGCCGCGTCTTCGACGGCGAGAGCGGACCGGTCCGCGACATCGTGGAGCTCAACGCCGCCGCGGGCATCGTCGCCTACCGGCTCTTCCGCGACCCGGGACAGGCGGGGCGGCCGATCCTGGAGCGGCTGGCCGAGGCCCGGGATGTCGCTGCCGCGACGATCGACGACGGTGCGGCCGCCCGCAAGCTCGACGAATGGGTCACGACCTCCCAGGCGCTCGCGGGGGCATGAACCCCCACGAGGCGCTGACGGAGATCGCGCGACTTCTCGAGCGGGAGCGGTCGTCGCGTTATAAGTCCAAGGCCTTTCGCGCCGCGGCCGACGCCATCGCCGATCTCGATGAGGCCCAGCTGCGCGACACGGCCGCGCTGAAACGCCGGAAGGGGATCGGCGACTCCACCTTCGCGGTGATCCAGGAGGCTCTCGCCGGGAAGGTTCCGCAGTACTTGACCGACCTTCGCGCCAAGGCCGGGGGAGAGCGGGCGTCGCTGCTCCGACCGCTCCTGCGGGGCGATCTCCACGCCCACAGCGAGTGGTCGGACGGGTTGACCTCGATCGATCTGATGGTCGCCGCCGCGAACGACCTCGGGCACGAATACTTCGCGCTGACCGATCACTCCCCGCGCCTGCGGGTGGCGAACGGGCTGTCGGCGCAGCGGCTGCGCGAACAGCTCGCCGTCGTCCGTGCCCTCCCGCCGGAGGGTGTCACCGTCCTCACCGGCATCGAGGTCGACATCCTCGACGACGGGGGACTAGATCAGGAGACCGACCTGCTCCGCGAGCTCGACGTGGTCGTCGCATCGGTGCATTCCCATCTGCGGATGGACCGCGGGCCGATGACCCGGCGCATGGTCGCGGCCGTCTCCAGCGGCCGGGTGGACGTGCTCGGACACGTCACCGGACGGCTGGTCGAGGGATCGCGGGGAACGCGTCCGCCGTCGGAGTTCGACCCGCGCGCCGTGTTCGACGCCTGCGCGCAGCACCGGGTCGCGGTGGAGATCAACTCCCGCCCCGAGCGCCAGGATCCGCCCGATGACCTCATCGCGCTCGCTCTCGATGCCGGCTGCCTGTTCTCGATCGACTCCGACGCCCACGCGCCGGGACAGCTGTCGCTGCTGGACTACGGCGCGGAGCGTGCGGAGAAGGCCGGGGTGCCCGCCGAGCGGATCGTGACCACGTGGCCGTTGGAGAAGCTCCGGGAGTGGACGGGCTCGCGGCGGTGAAACGCGCGTTCCCCTGGTTCGTCATCGCCGGCGTCCTCACCGCCGCGCTGAGCCTGCGCGGCCCCATCGTCTCGCCGACGCCGGTGCTGCGCGACATCGAGGCGGACCTCGGCATCACCGGCGCGACCGCCGGGCTCCTCACCACCGCGCCGGTGCTGATGTTCGCGCTCCTCACCCCGCTCGCGGCGATCTTCGTCCGTCGGACGGGTGCCGAGATGGCGCTGCTCGTCTCGCTGTCGGGCGTGCTCCTGGGCACCGTGATCCGCTCGATCCCCGACTTCGGGTTCATGCTCGCCGGGATGGTGGTGATCGGGGCGTCCATCACCATCGGGAACGTCGTGATCCCCGTGATCATCCGTCGCGATGTCCCGCCCGCACGGGTCGCGGTGGTCACGGCCGCCTATGCGGCGACCATGAACGTCGGTTCGCTCCTGACCTCCTCCTTGACCGCGCCGCTGGCGTCGCTCATCGGCTGGCCCCTGGCGCTGCTTGCCTGGTCGTTCATCACGATCGCCGGGATCGTGCTGTGGGGAGCGCATCTGGCGCGGTCGCGCCGCCGCGGCGAGGACGCGGAGCGGTACTCGGGAGACGGCGCGCCTCCGCGTGAGGGCGCCGGCGCGGCATCCGCTCTCGACATCGACCCCGCAACCATCACCGGTCCGCTGCCGGTCGTGGCGTCGCGCCGCGAGGAACGGTCGATGATGCGTCGGCCGGTGACATGGCTGCTCGTGGCGTCTTTCGGTCTGCAGAGCTTCCTCTACTACGGCCTGTCCACGTGGATGCCGGCCATCGCCTCGGACGAGCTCGGTGTCGGGCAGGGGACGGCCGGTGTGCTCGCCTCCATCTACCAGGGGGCCGGGATCGCCGGCGCGTTCGTGGTGCCGTTCCTGGCCCGGTGGACTCCGCGGCTGGTTCCTCCGGTGGTCATCTGCGTGTCGTGGGTCGTGCTCGGCATCGGGTTGCTCGCCGCGCCCGAGCTGATGGGGCTGTGGCTGGCCATCGGCGCGATCGGCCACGCCGGAGGGTTCGTCGTGATCTTCTCCGTCCTCGTCGCCGTGGCGCGCAGCGACAGCGAGGCGGCGGGCCTGTCCGCCCTCGTGCAGGGCGGCGGGTACGTCGTGGCCGCGACCGGCGGGCCGCTGTTCGGACTGCTGCACGACGTCACCGGCAGCTGGACGCCGGCGCTCGTGCTCGTCCTCGCCCTGGTCGGGGTCTATTCCGCGGCGCTGATCGGGGCTAGCGTCGCCTCCATGCGGAGCGGTCGGGGAGGGGCGAGGGGCGGGCGGGGATGACGCGGCATCGACGTTCGGCTGACGCCGCCGTGCTCGCGGTCGTCCTGGGGTGCGTGATGACCGCCGTCGCCGGGTGCGCCGGCGGGGGAGAGGATGTCGCGGGCCGATCCGGGGAGGGGAGTCCGACACCGACGGCGGCATGTCCTGCCGTGCCCGGAGTCGAGCTGCCGCCCGAGTGCGCTCCGTACGATCCCGACGCCGCCATGGCCGCCAACGACGGCTACCGGGAGCGGATGCCGCTCTCGGACGACGCGGTCGCGGCGAACCGCGAGCTTCTTCCCGAGGTCGTCGTGGCGCTGGACTCGCTGCGAAGCGACGGTGCCGTCACACCGGAGTCGGTCGTCGCGACGCTGAGGGAGGCGGGGTTGACGGACGTGCAGACCCGCGGCGACGCGAGCGGTCTGCTCTTCGGGGCGATGGGCGTGGCCGGTGGATGCTTCTACGGAGAGATCTCCCTGCAGACGGTGCAGATCGAGGTCGGCGGGCTCATTCTCGACGGGGGCTGTCTGCCGGCGCAGTAGGTGGCGAAGTTCGTGAGGCGCGTCGTTTCCTGCACAGGTGGGCCTCCACACGACGGGTCACCGGTTTGTGGTGCCGAGTGAAGACAAGGGAGCGATGTCGGAGGCCACTGACATCATGGGAACATGTCTTCGACAGTGACACCCGAAGTATTCGAAGGTGATGACGAACTCGTCGCCCTCGTCGCCGGTATCGAGCGCACGACGAAGCTGATCGCTGCGGCGCAGGCGGAACAGTCGCGGTATCTCGCGGGGGTCGGGCAGCTGGCGCAGCGACTGACGGCGTCATCGCCCCAGAATGTGCGGGATCACGACATGCTGCTCCGTTCGTACGCGGCCGAGATCGGCGGGGTGCTGCGCGTCTCCGACCGCACCGTGCAGGCCCGGATCGGCCGGGCGAGGGTGGTGGCGGAGGACTATCCCGCGACATTGGAGGCGTGGGAGGCGGGCCGTATCGGCCCGGGGCATGTCACGGTGATCACGGATCTCGGGGCGGGGTTGCCGCCGGAGGCGCGCGCACGATTCGAGGAGACCGCGCTGGTCGAGTGCGAGGCGACCACCCCCGGGCGGGCCCGACAGGCCCTGCAACTGCTGGCCGAGAAGGCGATGCCGGAGTCGATGGGAACCCGGCACCGGCGCGCCCGCGAGGCCCGGACGGTGCGGCTCCTGCCGCTGCCGGACGGGATGAGCGAGATGGTCTCGATCCTCCCCACCGTGGTCGCCGCGGGGAGCCTCGACCGGATCACCGAGATGGCGCGCACCATCATCGACCACCGTGAGGCGTCGAAACGGGAACTGAAGACGCTGCGGAAGGAATGGGGCGACGGACTCGGCCAGGAGATTCGCGGCATGCCCGACGAGGTGCGGGAACGCCGGGAGGAGCTGGAGCTGATCGCATCCGACACGCGAACCCTCGATCAGATCCGTGCCGACATCCTGGGGCAGCTTCTCGTGTCGGGGGTCCCGGACGGCGACCCGACCGCCGCTGGCGACGGCCCCGGAATCCTCGGCGGGATCCGCGGGCGCGTGCAGGTCGTCGTCGCGGCCACCACGCTGCTCGGGGCCGATGACGACGCCGCCGATCTGGTCGGCAAGAGCCCCGTCGACCCCGAGACCGCCCGCGAGATGGCGGGATCGCCGGCGAACGAGTGGGAACGGGTTCTCACCCACCCCGTCACCGGAGCCGTCGTGGCCGTGGACACCTACCGACGGCCCAAACCGATGGACCGGCTCTTGAAGGCCCGAGACCGCACCTGCCGTTTTCCGGGATGCATCATGCCCGCCATCAGATGCGACTGCGACCACACCGACGACCACCACCACGGCGGCGAGACCAGCACCTGCAACCAGGCGCACCTCTGCAGACGCCACCACAGCCTGAAGCATCACACGAGATGGGAAGTCCGCCAGCTTCACGGCGGAATCCTGGAGTGGACCTCTCCCCTCGGACGCGTCTACACCGACACGCCGCCGCCGCCGACCGTCATGGTCTCGTTTCGACCATCCGACGACACCCCCGCGCCCTTCTGACAACCGTCGCGTTCGGTAGCGTGAGCCGATGAGCATTGACGGCGCACGCGAGATCCGCGTCCGCGCGGGAAGCGTGCAACCGTCCGGCTCCTGGATATACGTCTGGGTCGACGTCGTCGCGGAAGCAGTGGCATACGTCGGTGGCACGGCGTTCGATCCCGAGCTGCGGGCATACCTGCACCTCACCAGCGACGAGCCCGATGTCGGCCGAATCCGCGCGAGCATCCCGGGTTATGACGAGCGGGACTTCGATGTCCTCGCGTTCGCAGTGCCTCGCGACGTCGGCCGGACCGAGGTGAGGAACGCACTCACCGCTGCGCTGGTGAGCGGTGAGGGCCTGACGGCGTCGGGATCACCGCACGTCGGCGACTTCGTTGCGCGCATCCTCGGCCATCTCGATGAGCGAGGGATCACGAGGTCCATCCTCGGCGCGGCCGCACCGGAGGACAGGACTCCCGGGTGATGCGTACCCGGTGTGTGGCTGTGATGCCTGCGACTCGACGTGGGAACACGAGGCCGATGGACTCGAACGCCTGGTGCATGCGGTGGTGACGGGTCACTACCGGGAAGCGATCTCTTTTCGGGAGAAAGACCCCTGGCTCGCTTTCGCGCTCGAGTCGCCGGACGGCCGTTCATCCGGGGGGAGTCCGAGCGCAGGGTATGTCACGAGAAGACGTTCAGATGGCCCTGGCCGCCCTCGAGAACCTCTCCGGACCGTGGTTTACCTGGCCGACCGCCTCGACGGTGGTGTAACGGTGAGCTAGGGGCCCGCGACGCCGATCGCGGTGAGAATTCGATCCATCGAGCCCCCCAGCGCCCAGCGCTCGGCGAGTTCGCGCGCGGCCTCGGTCGCAGGCGGATCGAGGGGAGTCAGGTCGTCACCGGTCACAGTGAGATCGAGATCGCGCGCCACGCCGACGACACGCGGCGCCACCTCGAGGTAGGGGAGAGCTGCAAGGATCTTCGATCGCAGGCCCGCCGACATGCCCTCGCCGGCCTCGGCGGCCGCAATGATGCCCGCGAGGTCGTCGTGCTGCGACAGCAGACTGGCCGCGGTCTTCTCCCCGACGCCACTGACACCGGGGAGACCGTCCGAGGTGTCGCCGCGCAGGGTCGCGAAATCCGCGTACTGATCGGGCCGCACGCCGTACTTCTTCACCACGACGTCGCCGGTGATCACCTCGAGGTTGCTCATGCCCCGCGCCGTGTAGATGACCCGCACGTCCCGCTCATCGTCCACCAGCTGGAACAGATCCCGGTCACCGGTGACGATGTCCACCGGGGCGGTCGCCGTCGTGGCGAGAGTGCCGATGACGTCATCCGCTTCGTAGTCGGTCGCCCCGGCGATCGGAATCCGCAGTGCGTCGAGGGTCTCCCGGATCATGGGCACCTGCACCTCGAGAGGATCGGGCACCACCTCGACGTCGAGTCCGCCGGCGACGATCTCCGCCACGCGATGCGCCTTGTAGGAGGGGATGAGGTCAACCCGCCACTGAGGCCGCCAATCGTCGTCCCAGCAGGCGATCAGTCGCGACGGTTCATAGGTCGTCACGAGCTTCGCGATGATGTCGAGGAATCCGCGCACCGCGTTCACCGGTGTGCCATCGGCAGCCTTCACCGTGTCGGGTACCCCGTAGAACGCCCGGAAGTACAGGGACGCGGAGTCGAGCAGCATCAGGCGATCCGGCATGGGCACATCCTGTCACGCTCACCGCATCGGATCAGCAGCCCGGGCCGGCGGGGTCTTCCGCGCAGGTGCGATCGACGAGAGCCGTTCGGACCTCGCGGACGTCGACCGCGTATCCGCCGGCCGACGCCGTGACGACTCCGGGAACGTCGCGCCAGATCGATCCGAACGTGACGGCGGCGGTGTACTCCACGGTCACCGAGACGGGGTAGATCCCGCGCTCGGAATAGACGTGACTGGTCGCGGTCGGGGTGAACTGCGGCTGACCGAGCGCGGACCAGGACGATCCGCCCGACGGCGATCGCACGGTGGTGCCGTCTCCGTAGGAGAACACGTAGGTCGCGGGCTCGAACCGGACCATCACATCCCAGCCGAGGATCTGTCCGGGGATCTCCTGCGCTGACGCTGCGGCATAGACGTTCGTCGGCATCCCGACCACGCCGAAACCGGCGGGTTCGCCGCCCAGCTGCGGCACCGCGGGCCGGAATGAGGCGAGATCCTCGATCGTCACCTCGGGCGGCGCCTCGACCTGGTAATCGATGTCGCAGCGACGCAGCTCGACGACGCACTGGGGTTCGGCCGGCGCCGTCGGGCCGGCGGACTCGGATCCGCCGCGCGCGCCCCCGGTGTTCTGCGACCCGCCCCCGCCCGAGCCCGTGCTCGCGCCGACGTTGACCTCGGTTCCCGTGTTCTCCACGCATGTGGATGTCCAGGTCCCGACATCGTTGCATTGGCTGATAGTCGGGGCTGCGACGAAGAGTAGGGACGCGGCGACCGCAGTCGACAGGACTATCGACACGTGGGTTCACCATCTCGACCGGAGATAGATGCCACCTTGAGCCCGGTTTCCGAGTCCGAAGCGGAGGTAAGGCTCACCGCGAGGCTTTGGATAGGCACGCGGTTCGGGTCTACCAGAGACGATCCATCGGTGCTTTGAACGTTGACAGCCGACACGTCCAAGCAGACGGCTAGGTCCACACGTCCCTCAGATGCATTCACATCAGCCGGCTCGATCAAGACTGGCGTGGATTCACCGCTCACCTGCGCGCCTGTCGCGTGGTACTGACTTAGGCCTTCGCGATCGCTCGCATTCAGGTCGCCGGTCGTCCACTCGTACACCGGCTCGAAGGTCTCGGGGTCGCTCAAATCGACATCGTTGAGGGCATCGACGTAGTTGCGATACGTCTCTTCGGCGGCGGCGAACGCCTCCTCCTCTGTCGCGAAAGGCTGCTGAGACGCATCCGGCTCGGGCTGGGGTGTGCACCCCGCCACGAGGGCCACCGTGAACACTGCACCGGCGGCGCACAGCAGCCCGCGGTGCACCGCTGATCCGAACCGACTTCTCACGCTCACCACGGTAACGGCGACCCCGACCGCCTCCGCGAGTTATCCACACCCCCGGGATCGGCACCGGACGTTCACCCCCCGGTCGCCCGGCCGACTCCCGACGGGGTCCTCGCCGTTCACCCGACCGCCGGACGCTGGACGCTCGGGGAGGCGACATGGACCGGGACGCGGTGCTGGCATGGGTGGAGTCGCCCCTGCAACTCCTCGGCGCTGCCGAGTGGGCCGCCGCACACCGCACCACCGTCCCCGTCGCCGGCCGCCTGACGCCGCAGATGTCGGAGACGGCCGATCTTCTCCTCGCACGCGGCGCCCGTTTCGGCGAGATGGCGCCCTACCTCGGCATCCCGTGGACGCTGCTGGCGCAGCATCCGCACTGGCTCGTCGGCGACGGATTCTCCGGACAGTTCCGGCTGGCCGCCGCCATCCTGCGCCCGCGCACCCTCACCTTCCTCGATGACGGCGCGATAGCCGTGCCCTTCGCCGACACTCTCCTCCAGCGCCGCCCGTACGCGCGTCCGCACGTGACGGAGAAGGGCCTTTCGAAGACCCTCGCGCCGTTCGCTGCGGAAGCGATCGCGCGCCGCGCCCGCTCCGGCTCTGCGCACCTCTTCACGGCATTCGATCTCGGCGAGGACCGGATGCTCGCGCTCTCCGCCCGGGGATTCGCCGTCGAGCAGCACCGGTTCGCCTGGACGCGTGCGACCGCCCCCGCGCCCGCCGACCTGGGCACCCGCGTCATCCTCGGAAGCGCCCGCCCGATCGATGGACGGATGACGCGTGACGCCTACCTCGCGTGGGTCGCCGACGTCGCCGGTCACCCCGGCGGCGCGCGGACGACCTACCTCCCGCATCGGCGTGAGACCGCCGAACAGCTCGGCGCCGTCCGCCGCCTTCCGGGCATCACGGTCGCCGCAGCATCCGTCCCGGTCGAGCTGGTGCTCGCCGGCTCGACCCGCCCCCTCGCGCTGCACACCCTTCCCTCCACGACCTCCACCACACTCCGCCTCGTCCTCGCCGGCAGCGGGTCGACCATCAACGGCGAGCCGGTGCCGACTGCCCACACCCGGACGGGAGCCGAGCGATGAGCGAGGTGGTCGCGATCATCCCCGCGCGCGGCGGCTCGAAGGGGGTGCCGCGGAAGAATCTCCGCCGCGTCGGCGGCATCCCGCTCATCGGCCGCGCGATCCAGGCGGCGCGACGGTGCGATCTGATCGACCGTGTCTGCGTCTCCACTGACGACGACGAGATCGCCGCGGTCGCCGCCGAGTGGGGAGCCGAGGTCATCCGTCGTCCCGACCACCTCTCGGGCGACACCGCGAGCTCGGAATCGGCGCTCCTTCACGCTCTGGACGACCTCGAGGCGCGCGAGATCGCCGTCGGCGTCGTGGCGTTCCTCCAGGCCACCTCGCCGTTCATCGACAGCGACGCGCTCGCCGGAGCGATACGGGTCGTGCAGCAGCGTCGACGAGACAGCGTGTTCTCCGCAATCGAGACGTACGGGTTCCTCTGGCGCAAGGGCACCGGCGGATGTGCGGAGGCCATCAACCATCGCGCAGACCACCGCCCGCGGCGGCAGGACCGCGAACCGCACTACCTCGAAACAGGCGCGTTCTACGTGCTCCGCGCCACCGGCTTCCGCGCCCTCGGGCACCGATTCTTCGGCAGCATCGGTATCGCCGCGGTCCCCGAGCGCACCGCCATCGAGATCGACTCGTTCGCCGAACTCGAGGTCGCCCGCGCGCTCGCTCCGCTCATCGACGTTCCCGAGCCGATCGACGTCGACGCCGTCGTCACCGACTTCGACGGGGTGCACACCGACGACACCGTCACCGTCACCGAGACCGGAGTGGAAGCCGTCCGGGTGAGCCGCTCCGACGGCATGGGTGTCGCACGTCTGCGCGCCGCCGACATCCCCGTCCTGATCCTCTCGACGGAGCGGAATCCGGTGGTGGGCGTCCGGGGGCAGAAGCTCCGCGTCGAGGTCCTCCAGGGGGTCGACGACAAGGCCGCGACGCTTCGGGCGTGGGCGGATGCCGCGTGCATTTCCCTGTCGCGGATCGCCTATCTCGGCAACGACGTCAACGACGTCGCGGCGATGGACATCGTGGGCTGGCCAGTCGCCGTCGGCGACGCCGACCCGGTCGTCCTGAGCGCCGCACGTGTCGTCCTGGATCGCCACGGCGGCGACGGGGCCGTGCGCGAACTGGCTGAGCGCGTGCTCCGCGCACGTCGCGGTCCGAGACCGCTTCCCTCCCTCCACGAGAACAGGACCACCCCATGACCGTCACCATCGGCTCCCGCGTCATCGGCGGCGGACACCCCGCCTACCTCATCGGCGAGATCGGTCTGAACCACAACGGCGACGTCGAGATCGCCAAGCGCCTCATCGACGTCGCCGCGGATGCGGGCGTCGACGCGGTGAAGTTCCAGAAGCGCACGCCCGAGATCTCCACTCCCGAGCACATGCGCGACATCCCGCGCGAAACGCCCTGGGGCACCATGAGCTACCTCGACTACCGCCGCCGCGTCGAGTTCGACCGAGACCAGTACATCGAGATCTCCGACCACGCCATCCTGCGGGGGCTGGAGTGGTTCGCCTCGCCCTGGGACGTGCCGAGCGTGGCGTTCCTGGAAGACCTCGGCGTCGCCGCGCACAAGGTCGCCTCGGCGTGCCTGACCGACCGAGCACTGCTCGGGGCGCTCCGCGACACCGGCAAGCCGGTGATCCTCTCAACGGGGATGTCGACGATGGCGCAGATCACCTCCGCCGTCGAGATCCTCGGCACGGACGACCTCGTTCTGCTGCATGCCACTTCGACGTACCCGATGGAACCCGAGGAGGCCAACCTGCGGATGATCCCCGCTCTGCGCGATCGCTTCCCGGGGGTCCCGGTGGGCTACTCCGGCCACGAACGGGGCCTTCAGGTCTCCCTCGCCGCGGTCGCCCTCGGCGCCGTCGCGGTCGAACGCCACATCACGCTCGACCGCACCATGTGGGGCTCCGACCACGCCGCCTCGCTCGAACCCGCGGGTCTGCAGCACCTCGTGCGCGACATCCGGATCATCGAGGCCGCCCTCGGCGACGGCGTCAAGCGCGTCTACGACAGCGAGCAGGGGCCACTGGCCAAGCTCCGCCGCGTCACGACGTGACGGCGCCGTGACGGCGAGGACCATCCGGATCGTCGGCATCGCCGACACCGATTCGTACGTGAAGTGGACCGCGGCGCTCGTGGGAACCGCTCCGACCGCGTGGGATCGCGCGATGCGGGTCCTTCAGACACCCCTGGCGGTGTCGGATGAGCAGCTGGGCGCGGCCCTGGCGACAAGTGGTCTCCCGGAGCGGGCGGTCGCCCGGGTCACGCTCTCCGAACTGGGCCGGAGCCTCAGCGACGATCCACCCGACGTCGTGGTCGTCGGCGCGCGCGGTCCGCTGGCCCGGGTGCTCATCAGGCAGCTCGCGGGTCTGCGGGATCGGCCGGTGATCGTAACGGGCCTTCCCGGCATCTCGATCCCCGCCACCCGGAAGGCACTGTTCTACCGCCAGGGCGCCGACCTCTTCGTCGTGCATTCCCATCGTGAGCGTGCGGACTTCGCCGCGCTCGCGGCGGCCACCGGCATCGGTCACCGCTTCGCCCTGGCCAGCCTTCCGTTCGCGGCGGCTGCCGCGCGGACGGGTCATCGCGGTCCCGCGCCCGGCGCGAGCGACATCGTCTTCGCCGCCCAGGCCGTCGTCCCCCGCGAACGGGTCGAACGCGCGCGGGTGGCCGGCATCCTCCGTCGCCTGGCGCTCGTCGACCCCGAGCGACGCGTCGTGGTGAAGCTCCGCGCCGCCGCGGGCGAGCATCAGACCCACCTCGAGCGCGACTCCTATCCCGAACTCCTGCACGCGCTCGGTCGGCTGCCGGAGAACCTCGTGCTCTCGACCGAGCCCATGCAGGCCGCTCTGGACCGGGCTGCGGGCCTGGTCACCATCAGCTCGACGGCGGCGATCGAGGCCATCGCCCGCGGCATCCCGGTCCTCGCCCTCGACACGTTCGGCGTGTCACCCGCGCTCATCAACGTCGTCTTTGAAGGAAGCGGCGTCCTCGGCGGGGAGGATGACCTGCTCGCGGGTCGGTTCCGGCTCCCTCACGAATCCTGGCGGCGGGAGAACTACCTTCACGACCCCGAGGAGGATGACTGGACCGCGGCCGTCGAGCGATCGATGGGCCTTCGCCGGCGGGGGCTGTTGGTCAAGCCCGCGCTGCCGACCGGACGCGGGGGTCGCCTGAGGATGGCGTGGGAGCGGAAGACCGTGCTCGGCCCCCTCGACCGCTCACGGGCCGGTTGGTGGGCGCTGGCCGTCGGGGTGCCCGCGCGCACCGTGGTCCGCGCCGCGCAGCGTGTCCGCGGCCGGCGTCAGGTGTCGCGCTCGGCCAGCGCGTCGTCCTCGCGGTGATCGTCGGTCCCGCCCGGCGGGTAGTCGGCCGGCTCGGGCCGCGCGCGCAGGAACAGGATGCTCACGAGCAGCCCGCCCCAGACGATCACGATCGACAGGATCAGGAACGTGATGGCGAGACCGGTCATCGCGCATCCTCCTTCCGCGTCGCGGACGCACCTTCCGGCGGGAACGGCGGCCATGCCCGGAAATCATCCGGCGAGTCTCGCCACTTCAGCGCCGACATCACCACGGCGGCGACGACGATGAAGGCGATGGTGCCCCAGCCGAACACCAGCAGGTACCACTCCGGGAGCCCGCCGTACCCCTCGACGATCAGCACCACGATGCGCTGGATGAGCATGTAGGCGAGGACGATCGGCGCCAGTACGCCCACGAGCACCACCCAGACGCGCCCGACCTGGAAGGTGGAAACGGCGTTCAGGTGGTACCGCAGTTCGGGACCCCCGCGCAGCACCCAGATGACCACGATGGTGGTCAGCACCGCCGAGGCGACGATCCCGACGTTGTTGGCGTACTGGTCGGTGACGTCGAGGGCGAGGAGCCCGGTCGTGGTCGAGAACAGCAGGATCGACAGCACGGCCGAGACCGAGCCGACGATCGCGGCCGCCACGCGCGGGGTCAGCCGGAACTTCTCCTGGAACGCCGCCGACACCACCTGGAGCACAGAGATGAGAGAGGTGAAGCCCGCAAGCGTGAGCGAGCCGAAGAACAGAGCTCCGAACAGCGGTCCGCCGGGCATCTGCGACACGATCGCCGGGAACGTGATGAACGACAGTCCCACGCCGGTCAAGCCCTCGAGTTCGGCGACCTGGATGCCCTGCTGGAAGGCGAAGAACCCGAGCGTGGCGAAGACGCCGATCCCGGCGAGGATCTCGAACGACGAGTTGGCGAAAGCCACGACCAGGCCCGGGGAGGTGAGGTTCGACCGCCGACGCCGGTAGGAGGCGTAGGTGATCATGATGCCGAAGGCGACCGACAGCGAGAAGAAGATCTGGCTGTATGCGGCGATCCACACGTTCGGATCGCCGAGGGCCGCCCAGTTCGGGGTGAACAGGGCGTTCAGCCCCTCGGCGGCACCATCGAGGAAGAGGGCGCGGACGACGAGCACCAGGAAGGCGATGACGAGGATCGGCAGGAAGATGACGTTCGCCCGCTGCAGACCCTTGGCCACGCCCGCGGCGAGGACGAGGATCGCGGCGATCCACACCAGCGCAAGCGGAATGAGCACCCCGGGCACGAACTCCAGACTCAGACCCGGGTCGCCGACCTGCAGGTAGTCCGCCTGGAAGAAGGTCGCGGGATCGTCACCCCAGCGCAGGTCGAACGAGAAGACGAAGTAGCTCAGCGCCCACGCGATCACGGCTGTGTAGTAGAGGCCGATGACGAACGCGATCGCCACCTGGAACCATCCGAGCGACTCGGTGAACCGGCCGAGGGATCGGCCGATCCGGCGGAACGCGGTGGGAGCGGCGCCGCGGAACCGGTGCCCCAGGGCGTAGTCGAGGAAGAGGATCGGGATTCCGGCGGTGAGAAGCGCCACCAGATAGGGGATGAGGAACGCGCCGCCGCCGTTCTCGTACGCGACTCCCGGGAAGCGCCAGATGTTCCCGAGACCGACGGCGGAGCCGATGGCCGAGAGGATGAAGCCGACCTGTCCTGTCCACTGCTCGCGGGGCCGGGTCGCTCCCGAAGGGGCGGGCGCGTTCTTCGTCACTGTCGTCCTCCGTCAGGCTGTCGTGCGTCACCTCGGGTCCCCGCACGCTACCAGTCCCCGGCGGCCGCGACACAGTCCCGCGACGCGCTCACGGTGAGCGCTCGTCGCTGAGCTGATCGTGGATGCGTCGCAGATCCTCCATCAGCGAGCCCACGACGATCCAGTTCGTCGCCGACGGCGCGGTCAGCTGCAGGGGCGCGGTGAGCGCGGGGATCGTGGTCGTCGCCGTCGGCTCGACGTCTCCGGCACGCGGGGTGCGGCGAAGGTCGAGCCGGATGTCGTGCGCCGCCCGGCGCAGCTGGTCGGCGATCGCCTGCACCGCGGGCTCGGTCGCCAGACTCGCGTCGTAGTGGTCGTACACCGCGCGCGTCATCCCGATCGTCTGGGTCACGATGGGTCCGAAGATGGCGAGGAGCTGGGCGACCTCGTCCAGTTCGCGGCGGTACCGACGCGCCCGCGGGTTCAGGGAGAGGGAGTCCCGCGCGGTCACGATGGCCTCGTCGGCGTCCACGACCATGGGACGCAGCAGCCGTGCCGTGAGCATGAGCTCTTCGATCTGCGCGCGGGTCTGCTGCGCCGTCAGTGCGTCGGCGAGGCGTTCGAGCGATCGGGCGAGCTCTTCTCCGACCCGGTCGACGGCCTCGTGGGCGGGCGTCACCGCCACCGGCGGCACCATGACGATGTGCACCACCGTGCCGATGATCGCCCCGATGATCGTCTCGAGGATGCGATCGACGGCGTAGTCGGGGGTGGTGGCGCCAAGGGCCAGCACGAGCACCGCGCTGATCGCGACCTGGTTGGCCGTCCCCGCCGTGACCCGGGCCGCCCACGCGACGATGAGAGCCACGATGATCGCGACCAGGACCACCCAGGTGGCATCGCCGAAGAGCACCCCCAGACCCGAGGCGATGGCCACGCCGACGATGACCCCGACGCTGCGCTCTATCGCTTTGGCGAAGGACTGGTTGAGGCTCGGCTGCACGACGAGAAGAGCGGCGATCGCAGCGAACACCGGGGGAGGCCCCTGGATGAGCCAGCCCGCGACGAGCCAGGCAGCCACGGTCGCGATCGCGGATTTGGCCACCTGAAGCAGCGGCGCGCGACGCGGGGCGCGGATCGCCGAGGTCAGTCGCATACCTCAACGCTAGCCACGTCGGGCGGGGTTGACAGCGTCGGCGACGCCCGATGGGCTGAGGTGTCGCCTGAGAGAAGGAGAGCGGATGTCACGGGTGCTGGTTTTCGGTGGACACGGCAAGGTCGCGCGGCTCCTGGCGCCGCTGCTGGTGGCGCGGGGCGACGAGGTGACCGCGGTCATCCGGAACCCCGATCACGTCGGCGAGGTCGAGGCCACGGGTGCGACGGCGCGAGTGGCCGATGTCGAGCGGCTCGACACCGAGGCGCTCGTCGAGCTGGTGGCGGGGCACGACGCGATCATCTGGTCGGCCGGCGCCGGCGGTGGCGATGCGGCGCGCACGTATGCGGTCGACCGCGACGCGGCGATCCGCTCGATGGATGCCGCCGTCCGCGCCGGGATCGCGCGCTACGTCATGGTGTCGTGGCTGGGGTCGGCGCCCGACCACGGTGTTCCCGAGGACGACGACTTCTTTCCCTACGCCGACGCCAAGCTCGCCGCCGACGAGCACCTGCGCGCCACCGCTCTGGAGTGGACGGTGCTCGGACCCGGCGCGCTGCGCGACGAGCCGGGTACGGGACGCATCACGCTGGATCCGGACGGTCGCGGCGCCGTTCCGCGCGCGGATGTCGCCGCAACTGTCGCCGCGGCTCTGGTCGAACCCGCCACCATTCGGCGCACGCTGCGCTTCGGCGGGGGAGCGCAGCCCATCGCCGAGGCTCTCGCCGCGGCCTCCGACGCGCGATAGCGACCACCGACGCGGCTCACCCCCCATGACGTCCGCTACGGTCGGAGTATGAGCGGGGAGGCCCGGGAGAGGGATGACGACGTCGATCTGCTGATCGACGCGTGGTCTCGTCGGCTCCCCGACGTCGATCTCACGCCCCTCGACGTCATGTCGCGGCTGCGGCGGGTCGCGCTGCGTCTGGCTCGGCTCCGGGCCGAGGCCTTCTTCAGTGCAGGCCTGTCGGTGTGGGAGTTCGACGTCCTGGCCGCTCTGCGCCGCGCGGAGGATCCCCACGAGCTCAGTCCCGCTCAGCTGATCGGGTCCACCATGATCGGCAGCGCGGCGATGACGAACCGCCTGGAGAAGCTCGCCGCGCGCGGGCTCGTCGAACGCCGACCGAACCCGCGCGACGGACGCGGCGTACTGGTGCGACTGAGCGCCGAGGGCACCGAGCGGGTCGACGCTGCGATGACCGAGCTCGTACGCCGGGAGGCGCAGGAGCTGGCAGGGCTCTCGCGCGAGGAGCAGGGGATCCTCACGCGTCTCCTCGGCCGACTGCTGGTCTGACATACTTCCCCTCCGGCACCGCGTCCTGGCATGGTGAGATCATGCGCAGCCCGAAGCTCGTCCTCGCCGCCGTCTGCACCGCCGCGTTCGCGCTGGCACTCACCGGTTGCGCGCCGGGCGCGGCGGATCCGGAGAACACCTCCGTGATCGCCCCCGTCACCGAGTCGGCGGACGATCTGCAGGGCGCCACCGTCGAACTCGTCGTCGGGCAGGCGCTCAACATCGATACCGGCGACCTCGCCGTCGACAGCTACGAGGGAGAGGTCGCCGACCCCGCCGTGGCGGAGTTCGTCCAGGGCGGGGATGACGGCAGCGCGACCTTCAACCCCGGCGTGCGCGCTCTGGCCGAAGGCACGACGACGGTGACGATGACCAACCAGGACGGCGGGATCCAGCCGCTCGAGTTCACCGTCGAGGTCTCCGCGGGCTGACGCACTCTGATAACCTGAAGTGTCACGCGTGTGACGGTTCCACCATGCCCGGGTTTTCACCTCGGGGTGACGCGTGGGCCTGTGCGCCACACGTGACACCGTACGACCACAATCCGCTCCGCCTCGGGGCCGGGATTCGTCCGCGTTCGCGTGCGGATCCGGCAGCCGAGGCCCGAACACCACACCACCAAGGACAACCCACTACATGACTACCGCAACGACCGCCCCGGCCACCAAGCAGGTCGCGATCAACGACATCGGATCTGCCGAGGACTTCCTGGCCGCGGTCGAAAAGACCCTGAAGTTCTTCAACGACGGAGACCTCATCGAAGGCACCGTCGTGAAGATCGACCGCGACGAGGTGCTCCTCGACGTCGGTTACAAGACCGAGGGTGTCATCCCCTCGCGCGAGCTCTCGATCAAGCACGACGTCGACCCCAACGAGGTCGTCGGTGTCGGCGATCACGTCGAGGCTCTCGTCCTCCAGAAGGAGGACAAGGAAGGCCGCCTGATCCTGTCCAAGAAGCGTGCGCAGTACGAGCGCGCGTGGGGCGACGTGGAGAAGATCAAGGAGACCGACGGTGTCGTCACCGGCCAGGTCATCGAGGTCGTCAAGGGTGGCCTCATCGTCGACATCGGCCTGCGCGGGTTCCTCCCCGCTTCGCTCATCGAGCTGCGCCGCGTCCGCGACCTCACCCCGTACCTGGGTCAGGAGATCGAGGCGAAGATCCTCGAGCTCGACAAGAACCGCAACAACGTCGTGCTCTCGCGCCGCGCCCTCCTCGAGCAGACGCAGTCCGAGTCGCGCACCACGTTCCTCAACAACCTGCACAAGGGCCAGGTCCGCAAGGGCACCGTCTCGTCGATCGTCAACTTCGGTGCGTTCGTCGACCTCGGCGGCGTCGACGGTCTCGTGCACGTCTCCGAGCTGTCGTGGAAGCACATCGAGCACGCCTCCGAGGTCGTCGAGGTGGGCCAGGAGGTCACCGTCGAGATCCTCGAGGTCGATCTCGACCGCGAGCGCGTCTCCCTGTCGCTCAAGGCGACGCAGGAGGACCCGTGGCAGGTCTTCGCCCGCACGCACGCGATCGGCCAGATCGCTCCGGGCAAGGTCACCAAGCTCGTTCCGTTCGGTGCGTTCGTGCGCGTCGCGGACGGCATCGAAGGCCTCGTGCACATCTCCGAGCTCTCGGGCAAGCACGTCGAGCTCGCCGAGCAGGTCGTGTCGGTCGGCGAAGAGGTCTTCGTCAAGATCATCGACATCGACCTCGAGCGTCGCCGCATCTCGCTGTCGCTGAAGCAGGCCAACGAGTCGGTCGACCCCTACGGCACCGAGTTCGACCCCGCGCTCTACGGCATGGTCACCGAGTACGACGAGAACGGGGAGTACAAGTACCCCGAGGGCTTCGACCCGGAGACCAACCAGTGGAAGGAAGGCTTCGACGAGCAGCGCGAGGCCTGGGAGCAGGACTACGCCGCCGCGCAGGCGCGCTGGGAAGCCCACAAGGCCGCCGTCATCAAGGCCCTCGAGGCCGAGGCGAACGCGCCCGCGGCCGAGTCGACGGGATCGTCCTCGTTCACCTCCGACTCCTCGGTCGGCGGAACGCTGGCCGACGACGAGGCGCTCGCCGCGCTCCGGGAGAAGCTGTCGGGTCGCTGATCCCGCGCCACCCGCGCAGAGGGCCGGAATCCGTTCAGGGTTCCGGCCCTCCGCCGTTCCGGCGCAGGTGACGGATGCGTCGCGTAACCTCGGACCGGTGAGCGACGCGACCGGGCACCTGCCGCGCAGTCGCGCCTACCGGCGCCTCCTCGTCGCCCTGTTCTTCGCCGGCATCGCCACCTTCGCGCAGCTCTACTCCCCGCAGGCGGTGCTGCCGCTCATCGCCGCCGACCTCGACGTCTCACCGCCGACCGCCTCCCTCGCGGTCTCGGTGACCACCCTGGGGCTCGCTGCCGCCGTCATCCCGTGGTCGATCGTCGCCGATCGCTTCGGTCGCGTGCCCGCGATGACGATCGGCATCTGCGCGGCGACGCTTCTGGGGCTCCTCGCACCACTGGCCGGCGACATCGGCGTGCTGCTCGCGATCCGCCTGGCGGAGGGGGTGGCCCTCGGGGCCATACCGGCCATCGCCCTGGCCTATCTCAGCGAGGAGGTCGATGCGCGCCACACCGCCGCTGCCGCCGGCAGCTACATCGCGGGGACGACCGTCGGCGGCCTCACCGGCCGGCTCGTGTCGGGCCCCGTCGCCGACCTCGCCGAGTGGCGGGCCGGCATGTGGGCGGTGGCCCTGCTGTGCGCGGTGTCGGCCGTGATCTTCCTGCGACTGGTTCCCCGCGCGCGGGGGTTCGCGCCCCACCGCCATCGGCCGGGACGAGGACTCGCCGAGCGCCTCGCAGCCGTCCTCCGCTCGCCGACCCAGCTCGCGATCGACGCGCAGGGATTCCTCCTCATGGGCGCTTTCGTCGCGGTGTTCAACTACCTCGGCTTCCACCTCGCCGAGCCCCCGTTCGCCCTGCCGGGATGGCTCGCGACGCTGCTCTTCCTCTCCTACCTCGCCGGCACCGTCTCCTCGCCGTGGGCCGGCACCCTGGCGGCGCGTCACGGTCGGCTCCCCGTCCTCCTCGGGGGGATCGCCGCGATGATCGCGGCGCTCGGGGCGCTGATGGCGCCCACGACCGTCGTCGTCCTCCTCGGCCTGCTGGTCTTCACCGCGGGGTTCTTCGCCGCGCACGCGGTGGCCTCCGGATGGGCGCCGGTGGCCGCCTCGGTCGACACCCGCGCGCAGGCGTCGTCGCTGTACTACCTCGCCTACTACGGCGGATCGAGCCTGTTCGGCTGGTGCCTCGGCTTCGTGTATGCCGGTGCCGGGTGGACCGCCTTCATCGCGGCGCTCGCGATCCTCTGCACCACCGCCGGGGTCATCGCCGTCGCGGTGCTGCGCACCGCGGGTCTCGCGCCTCGCTAAAGTGAGCGCGTGACCCAGACGCAAGCGGATGACGCAGGCCTCGGCACCGTCCCCCCGCGGGCGCCCCTCGTGCTGACCGCCCTGATCCTCGCCGCGCTGGTGTGCAACATCAACCTCGCTGCGGCCAACGTCGCCCTCCCCGACGTCGGAGACGCCTTCGGCGCCACCCAGACCGCACTGAACCTCGTGGCGGTCGGCTGCGGGCTGGGCCTTGCGATGTCGGTGCTGTACCTCGGAGCGCTCGCCGATCGGTACGGGCGCAAGCAGCTGCTCATGCTGGGACTGGCACTCACCGTGGTGGCGAGCTTCCTGTCCGCCTTCTCCCCGTCCGTCGAGGTGCTCATCGCCGCGCGGATCTTCACCGGCGTCGCGGCGGGCATGGCCTTCCCCACCACCCTTTCGCTCATCACCGCCCTCTGGGCGCAGGGCCCCCGGCGAACCGTCGCGATCGCCCTGTGGTCGGGGGTGAGTGCGACCGCCGCGGTGATCGGCTCGGTGCTCGCCGGCCTGCTCCTGACGATCTGGTGGTGGGGGTCGGCCTTCCTGCTGGCGGCGCCGATCGCCGCGACGGCCCTCGTGCTGGTGGCGCTCGTCGTGCCCTCGCACGTGAAGGAGTCCGATGACCCCGTCGATCACCTGGGCGGCGTCCTCGCGACGCTCGCGATCGCCGCGCTCGTGCTGGGGGTGAGCCTGGTCTTCGCCCCCGGCCGGACGGTGCTCGGGCTGGTTCTCCTCGGCGCCGCGGTGGTGCTCCTCGGGCTCTTCGCCTGGCGGCAGGTCGCGTCGCGGCATCCGATCTACGAACTGAAGGTCGCCCGCCGGCGCATGTTCTGGGTGCCGGCCACCGGTGGCACGATCGTCTTCGGATCGCTCATGGGCGCGATGTTCGTCGGGCAGCAGTTCCTGCAGAACATCCTCGGCTACTCCACCCTGGAAGCGGGGCTCGCGGTCGTCCCGGCCGCCGTCGGTCTGCTGCTGTGCGCGCCGCTGTCGGCGCGGCTGCTGACCTCCCGCGGGTCCCGCACGACCATGCTCGCGGGATACGGCCTGGTCCTGCTGGGCTTTCTCACGACGCTGCTGTGGGGGGAGTCGACCCCCTACGTGCTCGTGGGTGCCGGCTTCCTCTTCATCGGCAGCGGTGCCGCCTTCGCCATGACGCCCGCGTCGCGTGCGCTCACCGAGAGCACGCCGATCCGACGGGTGGGCATGGCATCGGCGACGTCCGACCTGCAGCGCGACCTCGGCGGTTCCATCATGCAGGCGCTCCTCGGTGCGGTGCTCGCCGCCGGCTTCGCCGCCTCGTTCGCGCGGCAGATCGCGGCGTCGGCGGAAGCGCAGTCGGTCGGCGCGGAAGTGACCCAGGCGCTCCAGGCGTCCTACGCCTCGGCGCTGCGCGTCGCCGAGCAGTATCCCCAGTACGCCACGCAGATCACGCAGGGAGCCACGCAGTCCCTGCTCGACGGTGCGTTCTTCGCCTACCTCATCGGTGCCGTCGCGATCGTCGTGGGCGCGACCGTCGTCGCGATCTTCCTCCCCGGATTCGCACGCGAGCAGGAACTCGTCGCCGGCTATGCGCGAGAAGATGCCGACTCGGCGGCAGGGCGGGCCTGATCGGATGGACGTCACCCCCACCGCATCCGTTCCCGCCGTCGCCCCCGACGCGCGCCGCTGGGTCGACGTGGTCCTCGCCGACCGCACACGAGGACGCTCCCCGGCGCTCACGCAGCTGCTCCTCGGTGCCCTCGTCCTCGTGGTCGCGATCGCCGTCCTCGCGACCGATCTGGTCGAGAGCATGCTGGTGTTCTTCGTCGGGGTGACGGGGGTCTTCGTCCTCACCGGACTCGCCCTGATCATCCCCTGGGGACGGATGTCCTCGTGGTGGCTGATCGGCATCCCTCTCGCCGACATCGTCGCCGTCGGCGTCATGCGCGGCGGTGCGCCGGCGCTGGGGACGGGGCTGCTGTTCATCTTCCCCGTGATGTGGCTGGCGACCGGCTTCGGCATGATCGGCCTCATCTCGGGGGTCACCACCGCCACCGTCACCTACTGGATCACCGTGGCGATCGGGCCACCCAACCCCGCGATCCTCAGCACGATCCTGCTGCCGGTCGTGCTCGTCGCCGTCGGGCTGACCTCCTTCATCGCCGCGCGGCGGGCGGCTGCGCAACGGATGCTGCTGGACAAACAGGCGGCGCTTCTGCGGCAATCCGCCGAGCGGGCGCGGCGACAGGAGCAGATCGTCACCGAGGTGCTCGACGCGGTCGACTTCGGCATCATCCGCATCGACGAGACCGGCGCCATCACTGTGACCAACGATGCCCACGCGCGCCTGCAGCAGGTTCTGGCCGATGTCGAAGGGAAGGACCGCCCGGAGGCCTATCGGGTTGACCGCACGACACCGCTGCCACGGGACGAGCTGCCGCTCGAACGAGCGCGCCGCGGCGCGGTCTTCCAGGACGAGCGCGCGTGGTTCGGGACCCCGGGCGGCCCTCAGCGAGCGTTGAGCTTCACCGCCCGCCGCCTGCTCGACGCCGACGGCCGCGACAACGGCGCCGTCGTGGTCTCGCGCGACGTCACGGTGGAGATGCTCGCGGCGCGCGCCCGCGATGAGGTCATCTCCTCGGTGTCTCACGAGCTGCGCACACCGCTGACCTCGATCCTCGGGTACATCGAACTGGCCATCGACGACCCGGCGACTCCGCCGCGGATCCGATCCAACCTGCAGATCGCGGACCGCAACGCCGAGCAGCTGCTCGAACTGGTCTCCGATGTCCTCACCGCATCCTCAGCCGCCGACGATCGCGTGGAACTCGTCATGCAGCCCGAGCTCGTCGAGGTCTCCGAGGTCGTCCGGGCCGCGGTGGAGTCCCTCGTGCTGCGCGCGGGGGAGCGCGGGGTGACGATCGACACCGCACGGCTGCGCCCCGCCCACGCGTACGTCGACCCCCGCCGCCTCGCGCAGGTCGTCGACAACCTGCTGTCCAATGCGGTCAAGTACAACCGGGAGGGCGGACGGGTTTCGCTGCAGTCCGCGACGACGGGTCGATGGACGGCGATCGTCGTCGAAGACACCGGGGTGGGGATGACGGAGGAAGACACCGAGGCGCTCTTCCAGCGGTACTACCGCGGCGTGGCCGTCAGATCGTCGGCGGTCTCGGGCACGGGACTGGGCCTCGCCATCAGCCGCGACATCGTGCGCGGCCACGGGGGCGACATCACCGTGAGCAGTGTGCTGGGTGTGGGGTCGACGTTCACCGTGACGCTCCCGGCGACCCGGCCCGGGGCGGGGGAGGCCTGATGCTCAGCGAGCTCGACCTCGTCACCACGGCCGCGATGACCGCGCTCGTCGTCTTCGTCGCCGGCACGGTGTTCCTCCTGGAGACGGTGCTGCGCCGCGACGAGGCAGCGGGTCGCGCATGGTCGCTCGGGTTCCTCGGCGCCATTCTGACGTCGCTGCTCTATCTGGCATGGGCCGCCGACCCCACGGCCCTCTGGGCGGTCGTCGCGGGGAACGTGACCTTCGTCGCGGGGACCGGGGCGATGTGGGTCGGCTGTCGCCTCTACAACGAGCGTCGGAACGGCGTCGCGCTCGTCATCATCGCGGCGCTGAGCATCATCACGGCGATCGCGACCGTCGTCGATGCGCCGACCCGGGGCGATTGGGCCGGCGCCGCCTGGACCTTCGCCGCACTCGTCGTGGTCGCCGCAACCGCGGGAGTCGAGTGCTTTCGCGGGTCGCTCGGCAGAGCGCGCACGGCCTGGGTGCTGGGCGCGGTGTTCCTGGTGGAGAGCGTCTTCTTCCTCCTCCGCTTGGTCGCGTTCCTGCTGCTGGGCCCCGATGACCCCACCTTCCAGACCTGGTTCGGCAGCGTCGTGGTCGGGATGCTGACGATCCTGCTGATCGTCGTCGCGGTCATCGTCACCTCCGTGCTCCGCGCCGGGCGCGCCGAGCTGCGCCACCAGCGGGCGCTGGCCGGGGCCGAGGATGCCGTAACGGGCATTCTCACCGCCGGGCGCATGCGGGCGGCGCTGGAGTCGCTCGCGGCCCGGGCCATGACCCGGGGTACCGCGCTCGCCGTCATCGAGGTCAGGCTCGACGATCTGGCGCACATCGCCACCGCGTTCGGCGAGGAGGCGCGCCGGGAGGCGATCACGGTGTGGCGCGAGGCGGTCCGAACCCACGCACCGCTCTTCTCGGTGATGGGGGAGGACGACGAGGGCGGCATCGCGCTGGTCACGACGGCGTCCTCGCCGAGTGCCGCACGCCGGGAGGCGATGACCCTGTACCGGGGCAGCTTCGATGCGCTGGGGCAGCTCTCCGGCGTGGGCCTGCCCGTCGTCGGGGTGGGTGTGGCGTTGACGGAGGTCGTGGGCTACGACGCCGACACGCTTCTCCGGGTCGCGCGAGCGAGCGCCGTGAACGGCTTCTCCAGCGCGGACTCGGCGGTGGTGGTCGCGCGCAGCGCCGAGGGCTGAGCCGCCTATTCGGGCCGGCGGGACGTCGCGAGCGCCTCGATGCGCGCGCGCAGCTCGCGAGGACGGAAGGGCTTGCGCAGATACTCGTCGGCGCCGGCGTCCAGACCCTCCTGCGCATCGGACTCCTGCACGAACGCCGTGATCATGATGATGTGCGTGGCGCTGAATCGGCGGATGCGCCGGGCGGTCTCGTATCCGTCGATGCCGGGCATGCTGATGTCGAGGGTGACGACCTCCGGCGACACGCGGCGCACCAGCTCGACACCGTCCACCCCGTTGTCGGCGGCGTGCACGGCGTAGCCTGCCGACTCCAGCACGAGGGAGATGAGCGACCGGATGTCGGCCTCATCTTCGATCACGACGGCTGACTGTGGCACCGCGCTGCCTCGCTCGCTTCCGGCCGCGTTCGGGATTGCGTCCGATCGGCCCAGTCTAGAGTGCGCGGGCGCGCCGCGCCGTATGACATCGACGTGGCATGGTGGAGGCATGCCTCTGCTCGCGCTCACCGGCGGGATCGCCTCGGGGAAATCGACCATCGCGCGTCGACTCGGCGACCATGGCGCGGTCGTCGTGGACGCCGACGCGATCGTCCGTGACGTCCAGCGGGAGGGATCCCCGGTCCTTCAGGCCCTCGCCGCCGAATTCGGGGGCGACATCCTCCGCGCCGACGGCACCCTCGATCGGGCGGCGCTCGCCGGTCGCACCTTCGGCGATCCCGCCGCGGTCGCACGCTTGAACGCCGTCGTGCACCCCGCTGTCCGCGCCGAGTCGGCACGCCGCTTCGCCGAGGCGTTCGCCGCCGACCCCCGGGCGGTCGTGGTGTACGACGTGCCCCTGCTCGCCGAGGCGCGGAGCGACGATCCGTGGGATCTCATCGTGGTCGCCCACGCCCCCGCCGATGTCCGACGTCGGCGGCTCATCGACCTCCGCGGTTTCACCGAGTCCGACGCGAGCGCCCGGATTGCCGCACAGGTGCCCGACGACGTGCGACTCGCGCTCGCCGACGTGGTGGTCGATACGGCGGCGCCGCTGGCCGAGACGCTCTCCCAGGTGGACCGTCTCTGGCAGGAGCTGCCGGGGTTGATCGCCCGGAAGAAGGCCGCCCAGGGCTGAGTTCGGCGTACCCTGTGGCTATCGATCAGAAGGAGCCGTCATGGGTGTGCTCTCGAGATTCCGTCGGGGACGGAAGACCCCGTATCGCGCGGTCACCGAAGAGGAGCAGATCTCGCGGTACGTGTATCTGCTCAACACGCTCCCCGCGTCGGTCATCGAGAGCGCGCACGCCGCCGCCTTCCGAGACCTCCCCGTCGAGCGGCGGCGGCAGATGCTCGAGGAGCTGCGCCCGTTCCTCCGCGATGACGAGCGTCGGGATGCCACGGCGGAGCCGGGTCTGCTGGCCCAGCTCCTTCGGCGCGCCGAGCGATACCGCGCCGAGCGATCCGAGGGACGGCTGACGCCGGAGACCGGCGACCCCCGGGATGCCGCCGACCCGCGCTCGGTCCTCATGAGCGCCGGCGTGATGACCGTCGTCGCGCAGCAGTTCCTCCTCACCCAGGCGGTGACGGCCTACTTCACCGTCGGCGCCGGTTCCCTCATGCTCGCCGAGCAGCCGGGATGGCTCGTCGACACCGTCGACCCGGGCGCGACCGCCGACGCCGGCGGGTTCGCCGGCGACGGGGGCCTCGGCGGCGGATTCGGCGACGGGGGCTTCGGCGGAATGGATGCGGGAGGATTCGGCGGCGGATTCGGCTGACGGGCCGGATGTCGGAGGGCACGCCTACCCTGGAACGGTGCAGACCACACGATCCGTCAGACCCTTCGAGGTCGTCAGCGAATACGAGCCCTCCGGTGATCAGCCGCAGGCCATCGCCGACCTCGCCGCTCGCATCAACGCCGGCGAGACCGATGTCGTGCTTCTGGGGGCGACCGGAACGGGCAAGTCCGCCACCACCGCATGGCTGATCGAAGCCGTCCAGCGGCCGACGCTGGTGCTCGCGCACAACAAGACCCTCGCCGCGCAGCTCGCGAACGAGTTCCGCGAGCTCATGCCGCACAACGCCGTCGAGTACTTCGTGTCGTACTACGACTACTACCAGCCCGAGGCCTACGTGCCGCAGACGGACACCTTCATCGAGAAGGACTCCTCCATCAACGCCGAGGTCGAGCGGCTCCGGCACTCCACCACCAACTCGCTGCTGTCCCGTCGCGACGTCGTGGTGGTCTCGACCGTCTCGTGCATCTACGGTCTGGGCGCTCCCGAGGAGTACCTGCGCGCGATGGTGGCGCTGCAGGTGGGGGAGGTCTACGACCGCGACGCCCTCATCCGCAAGTTCATCTCGATGCAGTACAACCGGAACGACGTGGACTTCTCGCGCGGCAATTTCCGGGTTCGCGGCGACACGATCGAGATCATCCCGGTGTACGAGGAGTACGCCATCCGGATCGAGATGTTCGGCGACGAGATCGAAGCGCTCTACATGCTCCATCCCCTCACCGGCGACGTCGTCCAGCGCATGGACTCCGTCCCGATCTTCCCGGCCTCGCATTACGTCGCCGGCACCGAGACGGTGCAGCGGGCGATCGGGACCATCGAGCACGAGCTGGCCGAGCGGCTGAAGGAGCTGGAGTCGCAGAACAAGCTGCTCGAGGCGCAGCGCTTGCGGATGCGGACGACCTTCGATCTCGAGATGCTGCAGCAGCTCGGCTTCTGCTCGGGAATCGAGAACTACTCGCGCCATCTCGACGGCCGCATGCCCGGTGAGCCCCCGCACACGCTGCTGGACTTCTTCCCCGACGACTTCCTGATGGTCATCGACGAATCCCACGTGACCGTTCCGCAGATCGGCGCGATGTACGAGGGCGACGCGTCGCGCAAGCGCACCCTGGTGGAGCACGGGTTCCGTCTGCCCAGCGCCCTGGACAACCGGCCGCTGCGCTGGGACGAGTTCAAGGAGCGGATCGGCCAGACCGTCTACCTCTCGGCGACGCCCGGGCGGTACGAGATGGGCATCGCCGACGGGGTGGTCGAGCAGATCATCCGGCCGACGGGACTGATCGACCCGCAGATCGTGGTGAAGCCCTCCAAGGGGCAGATCGACGACCTGCTCGAAGAGATCCGACTGCGGGTGGAGCGCGACGAGCGCGTGCTGGTGACGACGCTGACGAAGAAGATGGCGGAGGAGCTCACCGACTTCCTCGGCGAGCACGGCGTGCGGGTGCGCTACCTCCACTCCGATGTCGACACCCTGCGTCGGGTGGAGCTGCTGACCGAGCTCCGGGCCGGCGTCTACGACGTCCTGGTCGGCATCAACCTGCTGCGTGAGGGCCTGGACCTTCCGGAGGTCTCGCTGGTGTCGATCCTGGATGCCGACAAGGAGGGCTTCCTCCGATCCGGGACGTCTCTCATCCAGACCATCGGTCGCGCGGCGCGCAACGTCTCGGGCGAAGTCCACATGTACGCCGACACCATCACCGATTCCATGCGCAACGCCATCGACGAGACCAATCGCCGACGCGACAAGCAGATCGCCTACAACCTCGAGCACGGCATCGATCCGCAGCCGCTGCGCAAGCGCATCGCCGACATCACCGAGGTCCTCGCCCGCGAGGCGGACGACACCAAGGCCCTGCTGAACCGCAAGGACTCGCGGGTGAAGTCGGGGAAGGGCAAATCGCCCACGCCGCAGCTGCGTCGCGAGGGGATCGCGGCCGAGGGCGCCGAGCAGCTGGAGGCGACGATCGCCGACCTCTCGAGCCAGATGCTCGCGGCGGCGGGGGAATTGAAGTTCGAACTCGCAGCGCGTCTGCGTGACGAGGTGCAGGACCTCAAGAAGGAGCTGCGTGCGATGGAGAGGGCGGGCCATGCCTGAGGGCGCGATGGCTCAGCGAGTCAGTCTCATCACGCTGGGTGTGACCGACCTCGACAGGGCTCTGGCCTTCTATCGAGAGCTGGGCTGGAGGCCGCACGAGCAGTCGGTGGACGGCGTCGTCGCCTTCTTCGCGCTCGACGGGTTCGTGCTCGCCCTGTGGGGGAGGTCGGAGCTCGCTGAGGATTCCGGTGTCGACGACCTCGGCGGATGGGGTGGGGTGACGCTGGCGCACAACGTGACCTCCCCGGAGGTCGTCGACGCGATCCTGGATGCGGCGGGGGAGGCGGGAGCCCGGATCAGCCGGCGCGCCGGGCCGACCCCGTGGGGCGGCTACTCGGGCGTCTTCGTCGATCCCGACGGGCATCCGTGGGAGGTGGCGCACAACCCGGGATTGCACCTCGACGCTGCCGGACGGGTGTCCCTCGGCTGAGCCGATCGTGCGCCGAGTCTCGCTCGACGCGAACGCCCGGCCCCATGTCGGAGGCCCCACCTACACTTGACGGGTGCCCATCGTTCCCGTCGCCCTCCCCGGTTCCGCCGCGCCGTCAAGCCTCTCGACCGGCTCCGCATCCGGCGGAAATCACCCCTTCGCGCCCTCGGGGAAACTCAGCGTCCGGGGCGCCCGCGTCCACAATCTCAAGGACGTCGACCTCGACATCCCCCGTGATTCCCTCGTCGTCTTCACCGGCCTGTCGGGGTCGGGAAAGTCCAGCCTCGCCTTCGACACGATCTTCGCCGAGGGTCAGCGCCGCTACGTCGAGTCGCTCAGCGCGTACGCCCGCCAATTCCTGGGGCAGGTCGACCGGCCCGATGTCGACTTCATCGAGGGCCTGAGTCCCGCCGTCTCGATCGACCAGAAATCGACCAACCGCAACCCGCGGTCCACGGTCGGCACGATCACCGAGATCCACGACTACATGCGGCTGCTGTGGGCTCGCATCGGCATCCCTCACTGCCCCGAGTGCGGCGAGGTCATCCAACGCCAGACCGTGCAGCAGATCGCCGATCAGCTCATGGAGCTGCCCGAGCGCACCCGCTACCAGATCGTCGCGCCCGTCGTCTCGCAGAAGAAGGGCGAGTTCGTCGACCTGTTCAAGGAGCTGAGTGCGAAGGGGTACTCGCGCGCGATCGTCGACGGCGAGATGGTCCAGCTCGCCGACGCGCCCGCGCTGAAGAAGAGCTACAAGCACGACATCGCGGTGGTCGTGGACCGCCTGGTCGCCGGTCCCGACATCCTGTCGCGGGTGACCGACTCGGTCGAGACGGCCCTGGGCCTGGCCGGAGGCGTCATGCAGGTGAACTTCGTCGACCGCGAGGGCGATGAGGCGTGGCAGTCGTTCTCCGAGAAGCTGGCGTGCCCGAACGGTCACCCGCTTCAGCTCACCGAGATCGAGCCCCGCACCTTCTCCTTCAACGCGCCGTTCGGCGCGTGCCCGGCTTGCTCCGGCCTCGGAACCCGGATGTCGGTGGATGTCGAGCTCATGATCGGCGATGAGGACCTGTCGATCCGCGACGGCGTGCTCATCCCGTGGACCACTCAGGGCAAGGGGCTCTTCCAGTACTACGAACGGCTTCTCGAGGGTCTCGCCCGCGATCTGGATTTCTCGCTCGACACTCCGTGGAGGAAGCTCCCGGCAGACATCAAGGACGCGGTTCTGCGGGGCGAGAACTACAAGGTGACCGTGCGGTGGAAGAACCGTTACGGGCGCGAGATGCGGTACTCGTCGGGGTTCGAGGGCGTGGTGCCGTACATCGAGCGCCAGTACCTGCAGGCCGAGTCCGACACGCAGCGACAGCGGTGGGCGGAGTTCCTGCGCGAGGTTCCCTGCCCTGTCTGCGACGGTGCGCGGCTGAAGCCCGAGGTGCTCGCCGTGCAGGTGCACGGGCACTCCATCGCGGACGCCTCCCGGCTGAGCCTCGGCGACGCCCACGCGTTCTTCGCCGATCTCGAGCTGACCCCGCGCGAGGCGAAGATCGCCGCGCAGGTGCTGCGCGAGATCCGCCTCCGTCTGGACTTCCTCATCCAGGTGGGACTGAACTACCTCAACCTCAGCCGTTCGGCCGGATCGCTGTCGGGCGGCGAGGCGCAGCGCATCCGCCTGGCGACGCAGATCGGCTCCGGCCTGACGGGCGTGCTGTACGTCCTCGACGAGCCGTCGATCGGTCTGCACCAGCGCGACAACCGGCGTCTCATCGAGACGCTGGTCAAGCTTCGCGATCTGGGCAACACCCTCATCGTCGTCGAGCACGATGAAGAGACCATCCACGCGGCCGACTGGATCGTCGACATCGGTCCCCGCGCGGGCGTGGACGGCGGTGAGGTGGTCCACTCCGGTCCCCTCGACGCGCTCCTCGCCGATCCGGACTCCATCACCGGCGACTACCTGTCCGGTCGTCGCGCGATCCCGACGCCGAAGAAGCGCCGTCGCATCGATCGCTCGCGCAAGATCAGCGTGGTGGGTGCCCGGGCGAACAACCTGCGCAACGTCACTGTCGACTTCCCCCTCGGAGTCCTCACGGCGGTGACCGGGGTGAGCGGGTCGGGGAAGTCGTCCCTGGTGAACGACATCCTGTATCAGGTGCTCGCCTCCCGGCTCAACGGCGCCCGGACGGTTCCCGGCAAGCACACCCGGGTCACGGGCCTGGACAACCTCGACAAGGTCGTCCACGTCGACCAGGCGCCCATCGGCCGCACGCCCCGCTCCAACCCCGCGACCTACACGGGCGTGTTCGACCGCATCCGCACCCTCTTCAGCGAGACTCCCGAAGCCAAGGCCCGGGGGTACCAGCCGGGCCGATTCAGCTTCAACGTCAAGGGCGGCCGGTGCGAGGCCTGCTCGGGCGACGGCACGATCAAGATCGAGATGAACTTCCTCCCCGACGTCTACGTCGACTGCGAGGTCTGCCACGGCAAGCGGTACAACCGCGACACCCTCTCGGTCCACTACAAGGGCAAGAACATCGCCGAAGTGCTCGAAATGCCGATCTCGGAGGCCGCCGAATTCTTCGAGCCCATCCAGGCGATCCACCGCTACCTGAAGACGCTCGTCGACGTCGGGCTCGGATACGTGAGGCTGGGACAGTCGGCGACGACGCTCTCCGGCGGAGAAGCCCAGCGTGTCAAGCTCGCGACCGAGCTGCAGCGCCGCTCGAACGGACGCAGCATCTACGTCCTCGACGAGCCGACGACCGGTCTGCACTTCGAAGACGTGCGGCGATTGCTCGAGGTGCTGAACGGGCTGGTCGACAAGGGCAACTCGGTCATCGTCATCGAGCACAACCTCGACGTCATCAAGTCCGCGGACTGGGTGATCGACCTCGGACCCGAGGGGGGATCGGGTGGGGGCCAGGTGATCGCCACGGGCACGCCGGAGCAGGTGGCGCGCGTCGAGGAGAGCCACACCGGCGCGTTCCTCGCCGAGGTGCTCGGCGAGTCGGCGGTCCGCAAGGCCGGCTGAGTCGGCCATGACGACCACCGAACGCGCTCCGCGGCGCAGCCGCCCCCAGCTGTCCTATCGCCCCAAACCCGGCGAAATCCCCACCAACCCGGGGGTCTACCGATTCCGGGATGCGCAGGGGCGGGTGCTCTACGTCGGGAAGGCGAAGAACCTCCGCGCCCGCCTGTCGAACTACTTCGCTCCCCTCCATACGCTCCACGAGCGCACGCGGCGGATGGTGACCACGGCCACCTCAGTCGAGTGGACCGTCGTCGCGACCGATGTCGATTCGCTCCAGCTGGAGTACCAGTGGATCAAGGAGTTCGACCCCCCGTTCAACGTCCGCTACCGCGACGACAAGTCCTACCCCTTCATGGCGGTGACGTTGGGGGATGAGGCACCCAGGGTCATGGTCACGCGCAACCACCGGATCGCGGGGGCGAAGTACTTCGGGCCCTATCCCAAGGTGTGGGCCGTGCACGACACCATCGACCTGCTCATCAAGGTCTTCCCGATCCGCACCTGCAGCGATGCGTCCTACAAGAAGGCGATGGCCTCGGGACGCCCATGCTTCCCCGGTCAGATCGGCCGGTGCGGCGGGCCGTGCTCGATGAAGGTGACGATCGACGAGCATCGCGCCATCGTCGATGACTTCGTCGCGTTCATGGCCGGGGGCGACCAGCGCTTCACGCGCGAGATGACCGCGCGGATGAACGAGGCGTCCGCGGCGATGGACTACGAATCCGCCGCGATGTACCGCGACAAGCTGCAGGCGATCGATGCGGTGCTCAAGCGCAGTGCGCTGGTCCTGCCCGCCGACACCGACGCCGACCTCTTCGGGATCGCCGAGGATGAGCTCGCCGCCGCCGTGCAGCACTTCGTCGTCCGCGGCGGGCGGGTGCGCGGCGTCCGCGCCACGACGATCGAGAAGGAGATCGACATCTCCGGCGCAGACCTGGTCGATCAGGTGCTTCAGCGCACGTACGGAGATGCGTCGGCGGCCGACATCCCTCGTCAGGTGCTCGTCCCCGAGCTCCCTGACGACGCGGACGAGTTGGAGGAGTGGCTGCGGGCCAGGCGTGGCAAGCGCGTCTCGCTCGGTGTCGCGCAGCGGGGGCAGAAGGCGGAGCTGATGAAGACGGCGACGCTGAACGCGCAGCAGGCGCTGATGCTCCACAAGACCCGACGCACGAGCGACTACGTCGCGCGGACGCAAGCGCTGACCGACCTCCAGGAAGCTCTCGGACTCGAGGAAGCGCCCCTGCGCATCGAGTGCTACGACGTCTCCCACCTCGGCGGAACGAACGTCGTCGCGTCGATGGTCGTCTTCGAGGACGGGCTGCCGCGCAAGGATCAGTACCGCTCCTTCAAGGTCGAGAACACCACGGATGACACCGACTCGCTGTACCAGGTGCTCACCCGTCGACTGGCTTACCTCGACCGACCCGAGGAGCAGGACGACGCGGCGGAGGAGGGTGCCGCCCCGCGCAAGCGACCTCGCTTCGCCTATCCGCCTCAGCTTCTCCTCGTCGATGGCGGCGCACCGCAGGTCGCCGCCGCGGCCCGGGCCCTCGCCGACGCCGGCCACCAGGAGATCGCGCTCGCGGGCATCGCCAAGCGGCTGGAGGAGGTGTGGCTTCCCGGCGACGACTTCCCCGTCATCCTGCCCCGCACGAGCGAGGCCCTCTATCTCCTGCAGCGGCTGCGCGACGAGGCCCACCGGTTCGCCATCAGACATCAGCGCAGCCGGCGGCGTCGTGACATCCAGACGGTGCTGACGGAGGTGCCCGGCCTCGGGGAGGCGCGCATCCGCGCGCTGCTGCGTCATTTCGGGTCGGTGTCGGCCCTGAAGAAAGCCACGCCCGAGGAGATCACCGAGCTCCCCGGCGTCGGACCGAAGCTCGCCGCGGCGATCGTCGACCATCTCGCCGATGGGTAACCTGGAGCGGAGGACGGGGGAGGGCATGGCCGACGAACAGACGACACCCGGCGAGATGCTCATCGTCTCGGGGATGTCGGGAGCGGGGCGCTCCACCGCGGCGAACGCCCTCGAAGACCTCGAGTGGTACGTCGTCGACAACCTTCCGCCGCAGATGCTGAAGCCGCTGCTCGATCTGACCGAGCTCGCCGCCCATGCGCTGCCCAAGGTGGCGGTGGTGGTCGATGTGCGCGGCCGCAACCTCTTCGCGGAACTTCCCCAGGCTCTGCGAGAGCTGCGCGATCGCCGCCAGCTGAGGGTGCTCTTCCTCGACGCATCCGATGAGGTGCTCGTGCGCCGCTTCGAGGCGGTGCGCAGACCACACCCCCTGCAGGGCGAGGGCACCATCCTCGACGGGATCCGTCGGGAGCGGCAGCGCCTGGCCGCGATCCGCGAGAACGCCGACCTCATCGTCGACACCTCCCGCTTCAACGTCCACCAGCTGGCGACGCACATGGTCGACCTCTTCTCCGAAGAGGGCGCGGCGCGCCACGTGGTGACCGTCATGAGCTTCGGTTTCAAGTACGGTCTTCCCCCCGATGCGGATCTCGTCGCCGACATGCGCTTCCTCCCCAACCCCTACTGGAACGAGCAGCTGCGACCGCTCACCGGTGTCGACGAGGACGTGCGGGATTATGTGCTCGAGCAGGAGGGGGCGGTGGCGTTCATCGACGCCTACGCGGCCGCCCTCCGCCCGGTCCTGGAGGGCTATCAGCGTGAGAACAAGCGGCACTCGGTCGTGGCCATCGGGTGCACCGGCGGCAAGCACCGATCGGTCGTCATGGCCCGCGAGCTCGCGGCTCGACTTCCCGAGGTGGCGGGCGTGGCGGTCCGGGTGAAGGATCGCGACCTCGGACGCGAGTAGCCGGTGCCGTGGTCGTGAGCGGCGAGGCGCCCGAGTAGGCTGGAGCGTCGATCTGACCCACCCCGAGGAGTTCCGTGTCGCTGACCGCTGAGGTGAAGGCCGAATTGACCGCTGTCCGCGATCCGCGGCCGACGGCGCGAGTGGCCGAACTGACGTCGCTGCTGCGATTCGCCGGTGGCCTGCATTCGATCGCCAACCGAGTCGCGGTCGAAGCCGAGGTCGACACCGAGGCGCTTGCGCGCCGCGTCGCGCGCGACCTCGTCGAACTGTACGGCGTCCGCCCCGAACTCGTGCACGTACACGGCTCCGGCGCACGCAACGGCAGTCACTACGCGGTGCGGGTCATCGAGGGCGGCGAGACCCTCGCGCGCCAGACCGGGCTGCTCGACCAGCGCCGCCGCCCCGTCCGTGGTCTGCCGAACCGTCTGACCACCGGCAATCGACCCGACCTCGCGGCGATCTGGCGCGGCGCGTTCCTCGGCGCCGGCGCGCTCAGCGAACCCGGACGATCGGCCGCGCTGGAGATCAGCTGCCCGGCCTCGGAGGCCGCGATGGCGCTGGTGGGTGCCGCGCACCGGCTGGGGATCCCGGCGAAGGCGCGAGAGGTCCGGGGCATTCCGCGGGTGGTCGTCCGCGAGGGGGAGGGCATCCGCGTCGCGCTGGCCGAGATGGGAGCGGCCCGAGCGGCGGCGCAGTGGGATCAGCTTCGTCAGCGCCGCGAGGTGCGCGCGGGCGTGAACAGGCTGGTGAACTTCGACGACGCCAATCTGCGCCGTTCGGCGCAGGCGGCGGTCGCCGCGTGCGCGCGCGTCGAGCGCGCCCTCGAGATCCTCGGGGACGAGGTGCCCGAGCATCTGCGTCAGGCAGGCGAGCTGCGTCTCGCCCACCGGGACGCCAGTCTCGACGAGCTGGGTCACCACGCCGATCCGCCCCTCACGAAGGACGCCGTCGCCGGGCGCATCCGGCGCCTCCTTGCGATGGCGGACAAGAAGGCCGAGACCGACGGCATCCCCGGCACCGAGTCGGCCGTTCCGGTCGGCGTCGACGACTGATACCGCCTCTCCGACCGGGGAACAACCCCGGAGACGGATTGTTCGCTCTCAGTAGGATGAATCCGTCACCCTCGCTGCGCCGAGGAGCCTCGGCGCGCGCCGATAGGAAGAAGAGAATATGGCGAAGTACACCTTGCCCGACCTCCCCTACGACTACTCCGCGCTGGAGCCGCACATCAGCGGCAAGATCATGCAGCTGCACCATGACAAGCACCACCAGGCGTACGTCACCGGCGCGAACACCGCGCTCGAGCAGCTCGCCGAGGCGCGCGAGAGCGGCAACCTCGCGAACGTGAACAAGCTTGAGAAGGACCTCGCGTTCAACCTGGGCGGTCACGTCAACCACTCGATCTTCTGGACGAACCTCTCGCCCGAGGGCGGCGGTCAGCCCGAGGGCGAGCTCGCTGCCGCGATCAGCGAGTTCTTCGGATCCTTCGAGAAGTTCCAGGCGCACTTCACCGCGGCGGCGACCGGCATCCAGGGATCGGGCTGGGCCGTGCTCAGCTGGGACCCGATCGGTGAGCAGCTGATCATCCAGCAGCTGTTCGACCAGCAGGCGAACACCGCCCAGGGGACGGTGCCCATCTTCCAGCTGGACATGTGGGAGCACGCCTTCTACCTCGACTACCTCAACGTCAAGGCCGACTACGTCAAGGCCGTGTGGAACATCGCCAACTGGCAGAACGTCGCCCAGCGCCTTGACGCCGCCCGTGAGAAGACCTCGGGCCTGCTGGTACTGTCATAGCAAGCGCGGCGTCCCAGCGGGATCGCCCGCTGGGACGCCGTTGTTCCTTTCCTTTCCCCACCTTCACAACCCCTCGCGCTCGCGCGCTCGACACATCAGGAGTCCTCTCTCGTGGCTGTCAAGATCGGAATCAACGGCTTCGGCCGCATCGGACGCAACTACCTTCGCGCGGCCCTCGCGCAGGGCGCTGACATCGACATCGTCGCGGTCAACGACCTCACCGACAACAAGACCCTCGCGCACCTGCTGAAGTACGACTCGGTCGGCGGCGTGCTCGACGCCGAGGTGTCCTACACCGAGGATTCCATCACCGTCGGCGACAAGACCATCAAGGTCTTCGAGGAGCGCGACCCCGCGAACCTCCCCTGGGGCGAGCTGGGCGTGGACATCGTCATCGAGTCCACCGGCCGCTTCACCAAGGCCGACGACGCCAAGAAGCACATCGCGGGCGGCGCCAAGAAGGTCCTGATCTCCGCACCCGCCACGGGCGACGACGCCACGATCGTCATGGGCGTGAACGAGGAGACCTACGACCCCGCGTCGGACGTCATCATCTCCAACGCCTCGTGCACCACCAACTGCCTCGCGCCGCTGGCCAAGGTCTTCAACGACGCCTTCGGCATCGAGCGCGGCTTCATGATGACGGCGCACGCCTACACCGCCGACCAGAACCTGCAGGACGGTCCTCACGGCGACCTGCGCCGGGCGCGCGGCGCGGCGATCAACATCGTTCCGGCGTCGACCGGGGCCGCCAAGGCGATCGGCCTGGTGCTGCCCGAGCTCAACGGCAAGCTCAGCGGGTCGTCCTACCGTGTTCCCGTTCCCACGGGCTCGATCGTCGACCTCACGATCGTGACCCCGACCGAGGGACTCACCGTCGACCAGATCAACGCCGCGTACAAGGCCGCCGCGGCCGAGGGGCGCCTCGCCGGCATCCTCGAGTACACCGAGGACCCGATCGTCTCCAGCGACATCCAGGGCAACCCGCACTCGTCGATCTTCGACGCGGAGCTGACCAACGTCAGCGGCAACCTGGTGAAGGTCTCGGCCTGGTACGACAACGAGTGGGGGTACTCCAACCGTCTGGTGGACCTCACCGAGTACGTGGCCGAGCGTCTCTGAGTCGACAGATGGCACTGCGTACCCTCGGGTCCCTCGGCCCGCTGGCCGGCAAGCGCGTCCTCGTCCGCTGTGATCTGAACGTCCCCGTGAGGGACGGACGGATCACCGACGACGGTCGCGTCCGCGCCTCGCTTCCGACCCTGAACGCCCTGATCGACCAGGGCGCGCGCGTGGTGGTCTGCTCGCACCTCGGTCGACCCGACGGTGCGCCCGACGAGAAGTACAGCCTGGCGCCGGTGGCGCAGCGCCTGTCGGAGCTGCTCGGCAAGCCGGTCGCTTTCGCGCGCGACACGGTGGGAGAGTCCGCTCACGAGGCGGTTGCCGCGCTGGAGGACGGCGACGTCGCTGTGCTGGAGAACCTGCGTTTCCAGCCCGGGGAGACGAGCAAGGATGACGCGGAGCGCCGCGCCTTCGCGACCGAGCTCGCGGGGCTCGCGGACGCCTTCGTCTCGGACGGCTTCGGCGTGGTCCACCGGAAGCAGGCGAGCGTCTTCGATGTCGCCGACCTGCTGCCCTCGGCAGCGGGTCTGCTGATCGAGAAGGAACTCGACGTCCTCGACCGCCTGACCGAGAACCCCGAACGGCCCTACACGGTGGTGCTCGGCGGATCGAAGGTCAGTGACAAGCTGGGCGTGATCGAGCACCTTCTGCCGCGTGTGGATCGTCTGCTCGTCGGTGGAGGGATGATGTTCACCTTCCTCGCCGCGGAGGGGCACCCGGTGGGCAAGAGTCTCCTCGAGGAGGACCAGCTCGACACCGTCCGCCGGTACGTCGAGGACGCTCGGGCACGCGGGGTGGAACTCGTCCTTCCCGTCGACGCCGTGGTGGCGGCCTCGTTCGCCGCGGACGCAGATCACGTCGTCGCTCCGGTGTCGGCTCTGGAGGAGACCCCGTTCGGTCCCGAGGGGCTCGGGCTCGACATCGGGCCCGACACCGCCGCCCTCTTCGCCGATCTCGTCGCCGACAGCCGCACGGTCTTCTGGAACGGACCCATGGGTGTGTTCGAGATGCCCGCTTTCGCCGCGGGGACCCGCCGCGTCGCCGAGGCACTGACGAAGGTCTCCGGACTGAGCGTGGTCGGCGGCGGCGATTCCGCTGCGGCGGTGCGCCAGCTGGGCTTCGCCGACGACCGCTTCGGCCACATCTCGACCGGCGGCGGCGCGAGCCTGGAATTCCTCGAAGGCAAGAAACTCCCCGGACTGGAGGTCCTCGGATGGCAGGCGTGAGCACCGACTCGGCTGTGTCGCAGACCACACGCACCCCGTTCATCGCCGGCAACTGGAAGATGAACCTCGATCACCTGCAGGCGGTCGCGTTCGTGCAGAAGCTGCACTGGACCCTGAAGGATGCCGGTCATGAGACCGACAGCGTGGAGGTCGGGCTGTTCCCCCCGTTCACCGCCCTGCGGACCGTGCAGACGCTCGTCGACGCGGACAAGATCCCGTTCGCCCTGGGTGCGCAGGATCTCTCCGCCCATGACGCGGGCGCCTACACGGGCGAGATCTCCGGCGCCTTCCTCGCCAAGCTCGAGTGCCGGTACGTGATCATCGGACACTCCGAGCGCCGGCAGTACCACGGCGAAACGGACGAGGTCGTGGCCTCGAAGGTCGCAGCGGCCATCCGCCACGGACTGGTTCCGGTGATCTGCGTCGGTGAGACCGCGGAGGATCTCGAGACCCACGGCGCCAGCGCCGTTCCCGTCGCACAGCTGGAGACCGCCCTCGCTGGTCTCGCCTCCGGCAGCGAGATCGTCGTCGCCTACGAGCCGGTCTGGGCGATCGGCTCCGGCCAGGCGGCAACCGCCGACCAGGCTCAGGAGGTGTGCGCCACGCTTCGGGGGGTCGTCGCATCCTCTCTCGGCGAGGAGGCGGCCGCACGCACGCGGGTGCTCTACGGCGGGTCGGTGAAATCCGGCAACATCGCGCGCTTCATGCGCGAACCCGACGTCGACGGTGCGCTGGTGGGCGGTGCGAGTCTCGTCGTGGACGAGTTCGCCGCCATCATCCGCTACCAGAAGCACGTCGGGGTCTGACCCCGGCGGGAACGCGACCTATACTTGACCCCTGTGTGGTTCGCCCGGATCGCGCTGAAAGGCCACTACGACTGTGCAGATCCTCGAGTTCGTCCTGCAGGTGCTCCTCGGCATCACGAGTCTCCTGCTGACCCTCCTCATCCTCCTCCACAAAGGCCGTGGTGGAGGGCTCTCCGACATGTTCGGAGGGGGGATGACGTCTGCGCTGGGGTCGTCGGGGCTCGCCGAGCGGAATCTCAACCGCTTCACGGTGGTCCTCGCTCTGGCGTGGTTCGCCTCCATCGTGGCTCTCGGCCTCATCACCAAGTTCCAGGGACTCTAAACATGGCAACCGGAGGAAACGCGATCCGCGGCACCCGAGTGGGCGCCGGCCCCATGGGCGAGCAGGATCACGGCTATCACGCTGAGCGCATCGCGGTTTCGTACTGGGACGCGCTGGGGAACGAGACCGTGCGGTATTTCGCCGCGGGGATCCCGGACGAGGAGATCCCCGAGACCATCGATTCGCCGCACTCCGGCCTGCCGGCCGGTCGAGACCGGGAGAATCCGCCTGCGGTCGCGAAGACCGAGCCGTACAAGACGCACCTGGCCTATGTGAAGGAGCGTCGCACCGAGGAGGAGGCTGACGCCCTCCTCGAAGACGCGCTGAACCAGCTGCGGGAGCGCCGGGGGCAGTAAGCCGCTCTTCGCCGCCCGCATCAAGAGCGGGTCAGTAGTCGCGGTCGATCAGCTCGGGCGGTACCTGGGCGGCGGCGTCCTGGTCGACGAAGAAGATCGTGCGCTTCGTGCCCTTCGCCCCCGCCGCGGGGACGCTGGCGTAGCTGGCGCCCGCGAGAGCGAGACCGAGGGCCGAGGCTTTGTCGGGGCCCGAGAGCACCAGCCAGACCCGGCGGGAGGAGTTGATGACCGGCCGGGTGAAGGTCAGTCGCTGCGACGGCGGCTTGGGGGAATCCCGGACTGCCACCACCGAGGCGTCGGTGACGAGGATCTCGGGGCGGTCGGGGAAGAGCGAGGCGATGTGGCCGTCGGGGCCGACACCGAGGAAGCTGATGTCGAAGACCGGCCACAGGGGCTGGTCGGGTGTGCCGTAGCGAGCGAGCTCGGCGGCGTACGCCGCGGCGGCATCGTCGAGATCCACGCCCTCGTCGCTCGCGGGCGCGGCATGCACATGCGCCCCGGGGAGGGCGTCGAGAAGGGCCTCGCGGCTCTGACGCTCGTTGCGCTCGGGATGGAGGCGCCGCACGAAACGCTCATCGCTCCACCAGAAGTGCACGCGCGTCCAGTCGATCGAGTGTCGGGGAGCCTGCGCCGCCGCCGCCCTCAGGACAGCGGTGCCACTGACGCCCCCCGTGAGGGCGACGTGGACGTCGCGGGACGCCGACTTCTTGGCCACCCTGGTGAGGAATCGTTCGGCGACGGAGTCGGCCAGCGCGGCGGCGTCGGCGGTGATGACGACGCGCTTCTCGCCGGTCGAGTCAGCCATGTGTCTCCTGCGTCGTGGGCGGGTCGAGCAGTGCCCAGCCCTCGGTGATCACTCGACCGTACAGGACGTCGGGGTCGAGGCGTCGCAGCTCCTCGGCGAGGCATTCCCGCAGGCTCCGCCGCGGGAAGGCCAGGTGGTGCTGAGGTTGGCCCGGTTGGGTCAGGAGGGCGACCGCGGGGCTCGGCCTCTCGAGGACGACCTCGCCGCTCTCGCGCACCAGTGTCACCGACTTGATTCCGTGCGGCCACTCCTCGGTGGGCAGGTAACCCCAGTCGACCGGCACATCCAGCGCGAGGCGCAGCCACGCGGCCAGCAGTGCCGTGGACGGAGAGTCGGACGCACCGCGCACTCGGACGCGCGTGATTCGCTCGAACGGCGGCTGGTCGAGGATCGCCGCGAGCTGTTCGCGCCAGCGCGTCAGTCGTGTCCAGGCCAGATCGGTGTCGCCCGGCCGGTACTTCGACCCGAGGGAGGCGACCCATGCCGAGGGATCGGGCTTCGTCGCGGCATCGGTGATCCGGCGCTGTGCGATCTTGCCGATGGAGGTCTGCGAGGGGATGTCGGGGGTGTCGTCCGGCCACCACACGACCACCGGAGCGTCGGGCAGCAGCAGGCCCGTCACCAGGCTCTCGAGGTTCGTCGAGCCGGCTTCGCCGAGGGCGTGGAGGGTGACCACCTCGCTGGCTCCGGCATCCCCGCCGACGCGGATCTGCGCGTCCAGCCGCGGGGGGGAGTCCTCGCCGTTGGTCATCACGACGATGACGCGCATCGGATGCTCGCGCGAGGCCGCGTTGGCGACGTCGATGACGTCTTCCTGCGCGCCTTGGTGGGTGACGATGATGAGGGTCAGCACGCGCCCGAGGGCGACGGCACCGCCCTCCTCACGGACGCTGACGAGCGCCCGCGAGATCTTGCTGACGGTCGTGTCGGGCAGATCGACGATCATGGACGCCTCCAGGTGCGGCCGTCGCGGGCGAGCATCGCCTCCGCGGATTCCGGACCCCAGGATCCCGGTGCATACTGCTCCAGCGGACCGCCCTGCGCGGCCCAGAACTCTTCGATCGGATCGAGGATCCGCCAGGAGAGCTCGACCTCCTCGTGACGGGGGAACAGCGGCGGGTCGCCCAGGAGGACGTCGAGGATGAGACGCTCGTAGGCTTCGGGGCTGGCCTCGGTGAAGGCGTGGCCGTAGCCGAAGTCCATCGTGACGTCGCGGACCTGCAGGCCCGCCCCCGGTACTTTCGATCCGAAGCGGATGGTCACTCCCTCGTCGGGCTGGACGCGGATCACGAGCGCATTCTGACCGAGCCCGGAGGTCTGATTCCGGGAGAAGAGCAATTCCGGTGCGCGCTTGAACACCACCGCGATCTCGGTGACGCGGCGCCCCAGTCGCTTGCCGGTCCGGAGGTAGAAGGGCACACCTGCCCAGCGGCGGGTATTGACTTCGAGCGTGATCGCCGCGTAGGTCTCCGTCGTGGATTCGGGATTCATCCCCTCTTCCTCGAGGAAACCCAGAACCCGCTCGCCTCCCTGCCAGCCTCCGGCGTACTGCCCGCGTGCGGTGGAGCGGCTGAGGTCCTCGGGCAGGGTCACCGCGGCGAGCACCTTCTCCTTCTCCGCGCGCAGGTGCTGCGCGTCGAAGGAGATCGGCTCCTCCATCGCGGTGAGGGCGAGGAGCTGCAGGAGGTGATTCTGGATGACGTCGCGCGCCGCGCCGATCCCGTCGTAGTAGCCCGCTCGGCCGCCGACGCCGATGTCCTCGGCCATCGTGATCTGCACGTGGTCGACGTAGTTCCGGTTCCAGATCGGCTCGTAGAGCTCGTTGGCGAATCGCAGCGCGAGGATGTTCTGAACGGTCTCCTTGCCGAGATAGTGGTCGATGCGGAAGATCGAATCGGTCGGGAAGGCGCTTCGCAGCGCATCGTTCAGAGCCTGAGCCGAGGCGAGGTCGTGACCGAACGGCTTCTCGATGACCACACGCCGCCACCGCTCCGGACGGTCAGCGGTGTCATCGACCAGTCCGGAGGCTTTCAGCTGCTCCGCCACAACGGGGAAGTCCTTCGGCGGGATCGACAGGTAGAAGGCGTGGTTTCCCATCGTCCCGCGCTCGGCGTCGAGCTGGTCGACGGTCTCGCGCAGGCGCCGGAAAGCGTCGGCGTCGCCGAATTCGCCCGAGACGAACCGGATGCCCTCCAGCAGCTGCGCCCAGGTCTCCTCGCGGAACTCGGTGCGCGCGTGAGCGCGGACGGCCTCGTAGACGACTTTCGCGAAATCCTGGTCCTCCCAGTCACGGCGCGCGAAGCCGACGAGGGCGAATCCAGGCGGCAGGAGACCGCGATTGGCCAGGTCGTACACCGCGGGCATCAGCTTCTTGCGCGACAGGTCGCCGGTGACCCCGAAGATGACCAGCGCGCTGGGGCCCGCGATGCGGTTCAGTCGCCGATCCTCGGGGTCACGGAGCGGATTGCGTCCGCGGGAGATCTCCACACCCGGCGCCGAGGCGCCGCTGCTCGATCCGTGGATCTCGTCGGTCATGAACGTCCTACTGAGCGGCTTCGAACAGGGAGAGGACCTCGGCCTGCGGATCGGTCAAGGTCAGCGTCACGACCGGGCGGCCGTGGCCATCCGCCAGAACGCTCGCGTCACCGGCGGCCTGAGCCTGGATCAGCTGGCCGAACGTGAAGGGGCGACCGGGGATCTCGAGGTCGACGTCGGTCTGCTCGAGGATCTGCAGGTACACGCCCGTGGCCGGGCCGCCCTTGTGGTACTGACCCGTGGAGTGCAGGAACCGCGGGCCCCACCCGAAGGTGGTGGGGCGACCCGAGTCGGCGGCGACGAGCTCGCGCAGGCCCTGGAGCTGCGGCAGGTCGAGCCGATTGACGTATGCCTGGATGGAGACGTAGCCGTCGGCCGGCAGCTGTGCCCACAGGGCATCGAGCACGCCGGCGACGGTTCCGGAGGTCGCGAGGGCGGGATCGGAGACCCGCACCTCCACTCCGTCGACGGTGAACGCCGGCTCGGAGGGCTCGGGCCGAGCATCCAGCAGCCCGCGGGCGGCAGTCTTGGCCGACTCCACGTCGGGCTGGTCGAAAGGGTTGATCCCGAGCATCCGGCCCGCGATCGCCGTGGCGTACTCCCACACCATGAACTGCGCGCCCAGAGACCCGCTAACGAGGATCTCGCCCTCGTGACGTTCCCGGAGGTGGAACGCAGCGGCTTCGTCCACGAGGCGCACGATCTGGAGGTCGTCCGGCCGCGAGTCGAGCTCGGGGGAGACCGGGAGGAGGACGACGGGCAGGATGCCCGTGCCCTGCTTCCCGGTCGACTCGGCGATCAGCTGCTCGATCCAGTCGGGAAGCCCGACGATGTGCGTGCCGTCGGTGACGAGGCCCAGCTTGTCCCGCCGCGGGGTGCCGCCGGCGATGGCAGCCGCGAGAACCAGCGCCGGGTTCTCCGGACTGTCGACGGCGACTTCGAGGAGGGTGGCTTCGGCCTCGTCGAGCAGCTCGCCGATGTCGACGCCGGCGAGCCCGGCGGGCACCAGCCCGAAAGCGGTGAGCGCAGAATACCGACCGCCGACCTCGGGGTCGGCGTTGAAGACGCGGTAGCCGTCGGCGCGGCCGGACTGATCCAGGGGCGAGCCGGGGTCGGTGACGATGACGATCCGCTCGGTCGGGTCGATCCCGAGATCGCGGAAGGCCGCTTCGAAGGTGCGCTTGGCGGAGTCGGTCTCCACGGTCGATCCCGACTTCGATGACACCACCAGCACGGTCTGAGCGAGACCTCCGGCCTCGCTGTCGCCGTCGATCGCGGCGAGAACCTGCCCGGGAGCGGTGGAGTCGAGGATCACCAGGGGCACGCCCGCGGTCTGCGCGATCACCTCGGGTGCAAGGGAAGATCCGCCCATCCCGGCGAGGACGACCCGGGTGACACCTCGCGCGCGCAGCTCGTCGTGGAGCGCCACGATCTCGCCGACGAGCGGACGCGAGACCGATACGGCCTGCACCCAGCCGAGGCGCTTGGAGGCCTCGGACTCGGCATCCGGACCCCACAGCGACGCATCCCCGGCGGTGATCCCCGACGCCACGAGGCTGGCGACGAGGCCCGGGAGCGTCTCGTCGACGACGGACTTCACCCGCCCCGAGACGTGGATGTCGAAGCTCACTGGGCCGCCTCCTCGACGCTGGCGGGGGCTGCTTCCAGCGCCGCGGCGACCGTCGCCTGCAGCTCGTGCCACGAGGCGATGAACTTCTCCACACCCTCCTTCTCAAGCACGTCGGTGACGTCGTCGAAGTCGACTCCGACCGCCTTCAGCTGGTCGAAGACGGCGTGCGCGTCGGCGTAGTTGCCGGTGACGGTGTCGCCGGTCACCTCGCCGTGGTCGAACGTCGCCTCGAGCGTCTTCTCCGGCATCGTGTTGACGGTGCCGGGCGCGACGAGCTCGGTCACGTAGAGCGTGTCGGGAAGCGCCGGGTCCTTGACACCCGTGGACGCCCACAGCGGACGCTGGACGCGGGCTCCGGCGTCGACCAGCGCCTTGGCGCGATCGGTGGCGAACTCCCGCTCGTACAGCTCGTAGGCGAGCCGCGCGTTGGCCACGCCGGCGCGGGACTTCAGGGCCCGAGCCTCGTCGGTGCCGGTGGCCTCGAGGCGCTTGTCGACCTCGGTGTCCACGCGGGAGACGAAGAACGACGCCACCGAGTGGATCGCCGAGATGTCATGCCCGGCTTCCCGCGCCCTCTCGATGCCCGTGAGGTACGCGTCGATGACCGCCGCGTACCGCTCCAGGCTGAAGATCAGCGTCACGTTGACCGAAATCCCCTCCGCGAGCACCTCGGTGATCGCGGGAAGACCTGCCAGCGTCGCCGGGATCTTGATGTGGACGTTCGGACGGTCGACGCGCGTCCACAGCTTCTTGGCCTCGGCGACCGTCGCGGCGGTGTCGTGCGCGAGGTCGGGGGAGACCTCGATCGAGACACGCCCGTCGACCCCGTCGGTGGCGTCGAAGACGGGCCGCAGGATGTCGGCGGCCGACCGGACGTCATCGGTGGTGATCTCGAAGATCGTGCGGTCGACGTCGGCACCCTCCGCCGACAGGGTGGTGACCTGGGCCTCGTAGTCCTCGCCCTTGGCCAGGGCACCGGCGAAGATCGTCGGATTGGTGGTGACGCCGCTGATGTTGCGGCTCTCGATCAGGCCGGCCAGGTTGCCGGACTCGATGCGCTGACGGGACAGGTCGTCCAGCCAGATGCTGACGCCCTCTTCGACAAGACGTGCGGTGGGGGTGGTCATCGGATCTCCTCAGTGCCTCGGTGGCTCAAGAGCGCGGTGGCTCGGTGTCGTCAGTTGCCGGCCGTGGTGGCGGCGATGGTCTCGTGGGCCGCCTCGACGACGGCCTCGGCGGTGATGCCGAACTTCTCGAACAGCGTCTTGTAGTCGGCGGACGCGCCGAAGTGCTCGATCGACACCGAGCGCCCGTGGTCGCCGACGATGCCGCGCCACGACAGCGCGATCCCCGCCTCGACCGAGACCCGGGCGGTCACGGCGGAGGGGAGGACGGACTCGCGGTAGGCCTCGTCCTGCTCGGCGAACCATTCCAGCGACGGCGCGGACACGACACGGGCGTTCACGCCCTCGCCCTTCAGCGTCTCGCGCGCGGCGACGGCCAGCTGCACTTCGGACCCGGTGGCGATGAGGATGACGTCGGGCCGGCCGTCGGGAGCGTCGGCGAGGACGTAGGCGCCGCGCGCAGCGCCGTCGGCGGAGGCCAGGGTGTCACCGGAGGCCTCGCCCTCACCGCGCTCGAACACCGGGATGTTCTGACGGGTGAGCGCGAGCCCGGCGGGACCGGCGTGACGGCGCAGGAGCTCCAGCCACACCACCGCGGTCTCGTTGGCGTCGGCCGGACGCACCAGGGTGAAGTTCGGGATGGCGCGAAGCGCGGCCAGCTGCTCGATCGGCTGGTGCGTGGGGCCGTCCTCGCCGAGCGCGACCGAGTCGTGGGTCCACACGAACAGCGACGGGATGTTCATCAGCGCCGCCAGCCGCACCGACGGGCGCATGTAGTCGCTGAAGATGAGGAACGTGCCGCCGAAGGCGCGGGTCGGACCGTGCAGCACGATGCCGTTGATGATCGCGCCCATGGCATGCTCGCGGATGCCGAAGTGCAGCACGCGGCCGTACGGGTCCCCCGACCATTCGTGTGTGGACCACACCTCGGGGATGAAGGACTTGGCGTCCTTGATCGTCGTCAGATTCGATTCGGCGAGGTCAGCCGAGCCGCCCCACAGCTCGGGCAGTCGTCCGGCGAGGGCATTGATGACCTGACCAGACGCGGCGCGCGTCGAGACGTCCTTGCCCGCGGCGAAGACCGGAAGCGCCTCGCGGATGTCGGCGGGGAGCTCTCGTGTCTGCACCCGGTCCCAGAGGGCCTTGCGCTCGGGGTTCGCTGCGGCCCATGCGTCGAACTTCTCCTGCCAGGCCGCGTGCGCCGCGGCGCCGCGGTCGCGGAGCGAGCGCGTGTGGGCGAGGACGTCGTCGGGCACGACGAAGGTCTCGTCGGGGTTCCAGCCGAGGACCTCCTTGGTGGCGCGCAGCTCGTCGGCGCCCAGGGCGGACCCGTGGATCTTGCCGGTGTTCTGCTTGCCGGGGGAGGGCCAGCCGATGATCGTCTTCAGGATGATGATCGAGGGGCGCTCGGTCTCGCCCTTGGCCTTCTCGATCGCATCGTGGAGCTCGGCGGCATCCTCGACGTACTCGCCGGTCTTCTTCCAGTCCACGGTCTGCACGTGCCATCCGTACGACTCGTAGCGCCGCGCGACATCTTCGGTGAAGGCGACGTTGGTGTCGTCCTCGATCGAGATCTGGTTGGAGTCGTAGATTACGACGAGATTGCCGAGGTTCTGGTGCCCCGCCAGCGACGAGGCCTCGGACGTGACGCCCTCCTGCAGGTCACCGTCGGAGGCGATCACATAGATGTGGTGGTCGAAGGGGGACTCGCCCGCGGGGGTCTCGGGGTCGAACAGCCCGCGCTCGAAGCGCTGCGCGTACGCGAACCCGACCGAGGACGCAAGGCCCTGCCCGAGGGGGCCGGTGGTGATCTCCACGCCGTCCGTGTGACCGAACTCGGGGTGGCCGGGAGTCTTGGACCCCCAGGTGCGCAGCGCCTTGAGATCATCCAGCTCGAGGCCGAAGCCACCCAGGTACAGCTGCACGTACTGCGTCAGCGAGCTGTGGCCGGCGGAGAGGATGAAGCGATCCCGGCCCGGCCAGTGCGTGTCGGCCGGATCGTGGTTCATCACCCGCTGGTAGAGCAGGTACGCCGCCGGTGCCAGGCTCATGGCGGTTCCGGGATGACCGTTGCCGACCTTCTCCACGGCGTCCGCTGCCAGGACTCGGGCGGTGTCCACCGCGCGTCGATCGATCTCTTCCCACCGCAGTTCGGACACCGGGCCGCCTTTCTCGAGGGTGCGTCCCGACGCCAGGCAATCCACGGCGGAGACCGGTGAGGTTCAGGGGATTGGGCGCGGGGCGCGCGTGTGGCTTCAGCATAGCGAAGCGGCAGATCCGGGCGAGCGACTGTGACAGGTCGTGACGAGGCGTTGACATCCGCGGTTGTTCGCGCTACCGCGTCGCGCAGGACGGAGCCCGCGCACCATGACCTAGACTCGAGGGGGACTTTCTCGAGGCTCGCAACGGGGGACGATGGACATCTCAACGGCCGCCGGTGGCGCGATCGCGCGCCACCGCCCGTCTCCGGGTCGTACCGTCCGCGCGTACATCGCGCTGACCAAGCCGCGGGTGCTCGAGCTGCTGCTGGTGACCACGGTGCCCGTGATGATCCTCGCGCAGAACGGTCTGCCGAATCTCTGGCTGGTGCTGGCGACCGTGATCGGCGGATCCCTGAGCGCCGGATCGGCCGCGGCGTTCAACATGTACCTCGACCGCGACATCGACGCGCACATGCAGCGCACCGAGAACCGCCCCCTCGTGACGGGCGAGGTCACCCCGCGCGGCGCGCTGGTGTTCGCCTGGACGCTCGCCGTGGCATCCACTCTCTGGCTCCTGCTGACCACCAACCCGCTCGCCGCGGGGCTGTCGGCGGGCGCGATCTTCTTCTACGTCGTGATCTACACGATGATCCTCAAGCGCCGCACCGAGCAGAACATCGTCTGGGGCGGCATCGCCGGGTGCTTCCCGGTGCTGATCGGCTGGACCGCGGTGACCGGGTCGCTGTCGTGGACGCCGTTCGTGCTGTTTCTCCTGGTGTTCCTGTGGACCCCGCCCCACTACTGGCCGCTGTCGATGAAGTACCGGGGCGACTACGCCGAGGTCGATGTGCCGATGCTCGGTGCCACCCGCACCGGCTCGCAGGTCGGACTCCAGGTCATCCTCTACGCCTGGGCGACCGTGGCCTGCTCGCTGCTGCTCATCCCCGTCGCCGGCATGGGGCTGGTCTACACCGTCTCGGCCGTGGTGTTCGGCGGCTGGTTCATCTACGAGTCGCACCGTCTGTACAACCGCGCGGTGCGCGGCACCGAGCCGCGCCCGATGCGGGTCTTCCACGCCTCGATCTCATACTTGACGCTCCTGTTCGTCGCCATCGCGGTCGACCCGCTGCTTCCCTTCTGAGTCCGCGGACGCCTCACCTCCTGTGAGTCCGGGCTCGCGTCGCCGCCGCTGAGTGGCGCGCTCGCGCGGGGTTGTCCGTGCCGCGGTCCGGCGCGCCCGCTCCCGCTCCAGCCCCGCCCGGCCCGGCTCCAGCTCCCCGTCCTCAGGACGCTCCGCGCGGAGAATCCGTCTTGCCGCGGTCTCTTCGCGATTCTCGGACCGTGCGTGGGCCGATCGCCGAGTCTGCGAGGTCGTCAACCTCTCCTCCCCAGCCGCCGACCTCGTGAAGTCCTCCCCAGATCTGCCGCCCGCATCCGTGCAACCGTGGGTCGGCAGCGAGGATCGACGCGTGATCACATCGAAGACGGCGCAGCAGCTCGATCAGCTCAAGCGGACAGCCCTCGCCCACGGCGGCGTCGTGCGGACCGCGCGGCTGATACAGGAGGGGGTGAGCCGGCACACACTGGTCACGGCGCGGGAATCGGGTCTGCTGCTTCCCCTTCGTCGAGGATGGGTCGCGACGCCCGGCGCCGACGCGGAGCTGACCGCCGCAGCCCGATGGGGCGTCGTTCTGACTTGCGTGACGTCGGCGCGACGCCACGGCCTCTGGGTCCTCGCCGAGGAACGCGCGCATGTCGCGTGCCCGCCCCATGCCACGGGCGCACGGCCCGATCGCGTCACGGTGCACTGGGCGAAGCCGCTGGTTCCGCGGCACCCGGACGACCTCGTGGACCCCGTTCCGAACGCCCTCGTCCTCGCTGCGTCATGTCTTCCCCGCGAGGAGGCGCTCGCCATATGGGAGTCCGCCTTCCGGAAGGGGATGATCGATGCGACGGTTCTGGGCCGGATGAACCTTCCACCCGCCGCGCGAGGCCTGCTCGCCCTCGCTCGGCCCTTCTCCGACTCGGGCTTGGAGACGATCTTCATCGTGCGGTTGCGCTGGCTCCCGGTCGCGATCACCCCACAGGTCTGGCTGGCGGGCAAGCCCGTCGATTTCCTCATCGGCGACCGCCTCGTCGTCCAGATCGACGGCGGTCACCACGTCGGCGCGCAACGCGCTCGGGACAACGCTCACGACGCCGAGCTGATGCTCCTCGGTTACCACGTCATCCGGGTGGGCTACGTTGAAGTCGTCGAGGAATGGCCCGCTGTTCAGCGACGAATTCTCGATGCGGTCGCCCAGGGACTGCATCTCGCTCGCTGACACGGAAATTCGATTCTCCGACGGAGTTTTGACACGCATCCGACCGTGTCAAGACCGATCTCCGTGCACCGCAGGGGGTCGCTAGTGAGAAGGATGCCGCGGAGCGGCGCACCACCGGCGACGCGCGGCGCTCGGCTGACAGCGCTGCGCCCTCGAACCCGCGAGCAAGCGGGAGCGTGCCTCAGGCGCCGACGCCGGCGCGGTCGTCGGACACGTCACGCGCGTCGGCCGGCACGGGGCCGGCCGCGGGCCGGGACAGGTGCAGCACGACGGCGGTCATGGCCGCCGCGGTGAGCGCCGCGAGGACCATGTGGATGCCCACCGCCAGGATCGGCAGACCGTTGCGGGCCTGGAACAAACCGACCGCGATCTGGACCAGTTCCGCCGCGAGCAGGACGATGCTCCACCGTGCGAGCAGCGGGGTGCGGTCGCGCTGCCGCCACGCGCCGATGACGAGGGCCACGGTGAGAGCGAACAGCGCGTAGCTCGGCCAGGCGTGGATGTGCTCGAGCAGCTCGGCGTCGAACCCGCTCCGGCCGGCGTCGGCGTCGCCCGAGTGCGGCCCCGCCCCGGTGGTCAGGATGCCGAAGACGATCGTCACGACGAGGGCGGCGACGGCGCCCCGAGCCGTCCACCGCAACCCCGAGGGCACCGCGGACTCGCGGGGGTGCTCGGGGCGGTTCATCCGCACGAGGAAGGCGGCGGTGACGCACACCAGCACGACCGAGACGACGTAGTGGAATCCCACGATGAACGGGTTCAAGCCGGTGAGCACGGTGATGCCTCCGACGAGCGCCTGGGCGACCACCCCGATCAGCACCAGCCAGGCGAGGAGCACGAGGTCGCGGCGCGCGGGCGTCGTGCGGACGGATCGGACCGCGGCGGTGATCACCGCCGCGAGCAGGACGCCGTTGGCGAGAGGGCCTGCCGGGATGTCGAGAGCGATGCCGAGCGCGACGGCGGCTCCCGCTCCCGCGATTCCGCCGGCAGCGAACCACAGGGTCGGCACCAGAGCCCGGCGACCGCCCGTGTGGAGCACGATGAGGATCACGACGGCCAGCGCGAGGATCCCCACCACACCCGTCAGCGTCCGGTTCCCGAACTCGATCACGCCGTGGATCCCCATCTCGGGGGTCGGGACGATCGATTCGGCGGTGCACCGGGGCCAGGTGGGGCAACCGAGGCCCGACCCGGTCAGCCGGACGGCCCCGCCGGTGCCGATGATGAGGACTTCGGCGATGAAGGACAGCCACGCGAACACGCGCAGCGGACGGCTGATCCGACCCGGCAGCCGGCGCGGACGAATCGACTCGGGCGCGGGCGCGGACATGGCGGACCTCCTGGGTCGGATGCCGCCCGGGCTGCCGGCGCGGGCCGGAGGGAAGGCGGAACCTGTAGAATCGAGGGGTTCGGTCGCGCGCCTTCGGGCGCAACCCCTTCTGAACAGTTTAGGCGTCCGACGCGGCGCCCGGAGCGGGCCCGACCCGCGGCATCCCCTCCCGTTTTCTCCCCGAGGGAGCGGGAATGCCGGAGCGGAGACATCCGTTGGGGCCCCTAGAGGAGAGTGTGACGATGTCAGATGTACTGATCGATCGCCCGGAGCTCGAAGGCCTGGGGGTGTACGAATTCGGATGGCACGACACCGACGCTGCCGGAGCCAGCGCGAAGCGTGGAATCAGCGAGGCGGTGGTGCGCGACATCTCCGCGATGAAGAGCGAACCCGAATGGATGCTGAAGAACCGTCTGAAGGGGTTCCAGCTGTTCGGACGCAAGCCGATGCCCACGTGGGGCGCCGACCTGTCGGAGATCGATTTCGACAACATCAAGTACTTCGTCCGCTCCACCGAGAAGCAGGCGCAGTCCTGGGAGGACCTCCCCGAGGACATCAAGAACACCTACGAGCGGCTGGGCATCCCGGAGGCGGAGCGTGCGCGTCTGGTCGCCGGTGTCGCGGCGCAGTACGAGTCCGAGGTCGTCTACCACCAGATCCAGGAGGATCTGGAGCGGCAGGGCGTCATCTTCATGGACACCGACACCGCGCTCAAGGAGCACCCCGAGTTCTTCGAGGAGTACTTCGGCACGGTCATCCCCGCCGGTGACAACAAGTTCGCGGCGCTGAACACGGCGGTGTGGTCGGGCGGATCGTTCGTCTACGTCCCCAAGGGCGTGCACGTCGACATCCCGCTCCAGGCCTACTTCCGCATCAACACCGAGAACATGGGCCAGTTCGAGCGGACGCTCATCATCGCCGACGAGGGCTCGTACGTCCACTACATCGAGGGCTGCACCGCGCCGATCTACAAGAGCGACTCGCTGCACTCGGCCGTGGTCGAGATCATCGTGAAGAAGAACGCCCGCGTGCGCTACACCACGATCCAGAACTGGTCGAACAACGTCTACAACCTCGTCACCAAGCGGGCGGTCGCCCACGAGGGCGCGACGATGGAATGGGTCGACGGCAACATCGGCTCGAAGGTGACGATGAAGTACCCGTCGATCTTCCTCGTCGGCGAGCACGCCAAGGGCGAGACGCTCTCGGTCGCCTTCGCCGGCCCCGGCCAGCACCAGGACGCCGGCGCGAAGATGATCCACATGGCGCCCTACACCCAGTCGTCGATCGTGTCGAAGTCGATCGCACGCGGCGGCGGCCGTGCCGGGTACCGCGGCGAAGTGCGGGTGGACGCCAACGCGCACCACTCCGCCAACACGGTGCGCTGCGATGCGCTGCTGGTCGACACGATCTCGCGGTCGGACACCTACCCGGCGATCGACATCCGCGTCGACGACGTCCAGCTCGGTCACGAGGCGACGGTGTCCAAGGTCAGCGAGGAGCAGCTGTTCTACCTCATGAGCCGCGGGCTCCCCGAGGACGAGGCGATGGCCATGATCGTGCGCGGCTTCATCGAGCCGATCGCGCGCGAGCTGCCGATGGAGTACGCGATGGAACTGAACAAGCTCATCGAGATGGGCATGGAAGGCAGCGTCGGCTGAATGAGCTCCACCACGCAGGCACCCGCCGTGGTGCCGGGATCCACAGCGCACACGGACGGGGGATGGGGCCTCGTTCCCATCCAGACCCGGTCCGAGCGCCCCCAGTCCTACCGGTCCGCCGACTTCGGCGTCCCCACGGGGCGGGAGGTCAACTGGAAGCACACGCCGATCGACCGTCTCGCGCCGCTGTGGGAGACGGATGCCGCCGGTGCTCGGTCGGCGGACGTCACCGTCGAAGGCGGCGACGCGAGTGTCGACACGCTCGCCGTCGGCACCGCTCCGCGCGGCGAGGTGTTCACCCCCGAGGACTACCCGGCGGCGCTGGCATGGGAGCGCACACCCGACGCGACGCGCATCCGACTCCGCTCCGATGTCGAGCTGTCCGAGCCGGTGGTGGTCGATGTCGCCGCTGACGGGTCGGCCGCGTACGCCCACCTCGTCATCGAGGCGGAGGCCAACGCCCGCGGCACCGTCCTGCTCCGTCACGCCGGGCCGGCGCTCCTCGCGCAGAACGTCGAGATCATCGTGCGCGACGGCGCTGCCCTCACCGTGGTGTCGGTCCAGCGCTGGGACGACGACGCGGTGCACGCGGCGTCGCACCAGGCCCGAGTCGATCGCGACGCGTCGCTCACGCACGTCGTGGTGAGCCTCGGCGGCTCGGTGGTGCGGGTCAACCCCTCGGTCGAACTGGCCGGTGCGGGTTCGCGCGCCCAGCTCTACGGCGTGTCGTTCTCGGACTCGGGGCAGCACCTCGAGAGCCAGGTGTACCTGCACCACAAGGGCCCGCACACCGTCGGCGACGTGCTCTACAAGGGCGCACTCCAGGGGGAGAGCGCCCGGAGCGTCTGGATCGGCGATGTGCTCATCGGCCGCGACGCCGTCGGCACCGACTCGTACGAGGCCAACCGCAACCTGGTCCTCACCGACGGTGCCCGCGCCGATTCGATCCCGAACCTCGAGATCGAGACCGGCGACATCGCGGGGGCCGGCCACGCCAGCGCCACCGGACGCTTCGACGACGAGCAGCTGTTCTACCTCCAGGCCCGGGGCATCCCCGAGGCCGAGGCGCGGCGGCTCGTCGTGCTCGGATTCCTCGGTGAGATCGTTCAGCGCATCGGCATCCCCGCGCTGGAGGACGAACTCATCCAGGCCATCGAGCGCGAGCTCGAGGAAGGAGCGGCGGCGTGAGCGCGACCCGCGTCTGTGCCCTCAGCGACCTCGAGCAGGACACCGCCCTGCGCGTGGAGGTGGACGGCGTCGCGATCGCCGTCGTCCTCGACGCCGCCGGCGAGGTGCACGCCATCGGCGACACCTGCACGCACGGCGACATCTCGCTCGCCGAGGGGTTCGTCGACGGTGACACGCTGGAGTGCTGGGCCCACGGCTCCGCCTTCTCGCTGCGCACCGGAAAACCCCTGAACCTCCCCGCGTACGAACCCGTCCCGGTCTTCGAAGTGACCATCGACGGCGACGACGTGCTCATCGACCCGAATGTGAAGAAGGACATCTGATGACTGTGCTCGAGATCCGCGACCTCCATGTCACGGTCGAGACCGACGCCGGGACGACCCCGATCCTCAACGGCGTGACCCTGACCGTGCGCACCGGCGAGACCCACGCGATCATGGGGCCCAACGGCTCCGGCAAGTCGACGCTGGCGTACACCATCGCCGGGCACCCGAAGTACACCGTGACCAGCGGCTCGATCACCCTCGACGGGGAGGACGTGCTGGAGATGTCGGTCGACGAGCGCGCCCGCGCCGGGCTCTTCCTCGCCATGCAGTACCCGGTGGAGATCCCCGGCGTCACGGTGACCAACTTCCTGCGCACCGCCAAGACCGCGATCGACGGTGAGGCACCCGCGATCCGGACCTGGACCAAGGACGTCAAGGCGTCGATGAAGAATCTCCGCATCGATCCCAAGTTCGCCCAGCGCAACGTCAACGAGGGATTCTCGGGCGGCGAGAAGAAGCGCCACGAGATCCTTCAGCTCGAACTGCTCAAGCCCCAGATCGCCGTGCTCGACGAGACCGACTCCGGTCTGGATGTCGACGCGCTGAAGATCGTCTCGGAGGGTGTCAACCGTGCCAAGGAGGAGACCGACCTGGGTGTCCTCCTCATCACGCACTACACCCGCATCCTCCGCTACATCCGTCCCGACTTCGTCCACGTGATGGTCAACGGCCGCATCGCGGAAGAGGGCGGCCCCGAGCTGGCGGAGCGGCTCGAGGAAGAGGGTTACGACCGCTTCATCGGCGACGAGACGCCGGTCGACGCCTGAAATGACCCCGCGTAGGATGCAGCCATGACCGCGACGCTCACCCCGGAGAAGTACGACGAGGTCACCGAGGCCCTCAAAGACGTGATGGACCCCGAACTCGGGATCAACGTCGTCGACCTGGGTCTCATCTACGACCTCGCGTGGGATGACGACAACGACGCCCTCGTCATCCACATGACCCTCACCTCGGCCGGCTGCCCGCTGACCGACGTGCTCGAGGAGCAGACGGCGCAGGCATTGGACGAGGTGGTGGAGCGGTTCCGCATCAATTGGGTGTGGATGCCGCCGTGGGGCCCCGAACGGATCACCGACGACGGGCGCGACATGATGCGCGCTCTCGGCTTCGCGATCTGACGCGGGGGTGCAGGCCCTCGACGCCCTGCCGCTGAGCGCCCTGAGGGAGCGGTCCAGCGCCAAATGGCGCGCCTACCCCGAGGATGTGCTGCCACTCTTCGTGGCAGAGACCGATTTCCCGCTCGCCCCGGCGATCACCGACCGGCTCCGGGGGGCCGTCGAGATCGGCGACACCGGCTACACCGCCCCGGGCGCGGGGGTCCGCGAGGCCTACGCCGGGTTCGCAGGCCGCCGCTTCGGGTGGCATCCCGACCCTGGTCTCATGCGGACGACCTGCGACGTGATGATGGGTGTCGTCGAGATCCTCCGCCAGGTCGCGCGGCCCGGCGACCGTGTGATCGTCATGCCCCCGGTGTACCCGCCGTTCTTCGATGCGGTCGCGGAGGCGGGCCTCGTGGTCGACCCCGTGCCGCTCATCGACGGCGAGAACGGGCCCGAGATGGATCTGGCGGGCGTGGACGCCGCGCTGAGCGCCGGCGCGCGGGTCGTCCTCCTCTGCCACCCCCACAATCCCACGGGCACCGTCCACGGGCGGAAGGCCCTCCAGCGCCTCGCCGACCTCGCTGCGGCGCACGACGCCGTCGTCATCAGCGACGAGATCCACGCGCCGCTGTCGCAGCCGGACGCCGACTTCGTGCCGTTCCTCGCGGCCTCGGACACCGCGGCAGCCGTGGGCTTCGCGCTCGTCAGTGCGAGCAAGGCATTCAACCTCGCCGGGCTGAAGTGCGCCATCATGGTCGCAGCCACGCCGGACCGGTTCGCCACCCTTCGCTCCCTCCCCGTCGAGGTCGAGTGGCGCACCGGCATCTTCGGGGTGCACGCCGCCGTCGCGGCGTTCACCGACAGCGACGACTGGCTCGATGCGCTCCTCATCCGGCTCGACCTCAATCGCCGGTTGCTGGGCGATCTCCTCGCCGAGCATCTCCCGTTCGCTCGCTACCGCATCCCGCCCGCGGGATTCCTCGGCTGGGTTGATCTGAGCGCCTACGGCTGGGGCGATGACCCCGGCCGTCGCATCCTCCGCGATGCGCGGGTCGCCTTCCACTTCGGCCCGCAGTTCGGCGCCGAGGGACGCGGTCATGTGCGGATCAACTTCGGCTGCGACCCCGAGGTGCTCCGCGAGGCCGTGGCGCGGGTCGGCGCGCTCGCACGCGGATGAGCGCCCCTCGCGGCTCGGTCGAACTGCGTGCCCCGTCCGTCTGGGAGCGGCCGTTCCTCTGGGTGACGGTCGGCGCCGTCGCACTGATCTTCCTCGCGGCGACGCAGGCTCTCGCCGTCACTACGGTGATGCCGGTCGTCAGCGACGACCTCGATGGCGACCGCCTGTACGCCGTCGCCTTCGCCGGAACGCTCGCGACGAGCGTCGTCGGCATGGTGGCGGTCGGCGCGTGGTGCGATCGCGGAGGTGTGCTCGCACCGCTCTCCACAGCGGTCGGCCTCTTCGTGGTCGGACTGCTCATCGCCGGGCTCGCCCCCAGCATGCCGGCGCTGGTCGCCGGTCGCCTCGTGCAGGGCCTCGGAACCGGTGGACAGACGGTCGCGCTCTACGTCGTCGTCGCGCGGGTGTACCCCGCGGTGGTGCACGGACGGGTGTTCGCGGCGTTCTCCGCCGCGTGGGTCGTCCCCTCCCTCATCGGTCCCTTCCTCGCGGGCGCCGTGGCGGAGTTCCTCCACTGGCGGTGGGTGTTCCTGGGTGTCGCCGTGCTGACGGTCGTGGCCTTCCTTCTCGTCGTGGCTCGGCTGCGCGGGCTTCCGCTCGACACCGACGAGCCGGCGACGGGGAAGGTGGCCCCGCGCCTGGCCTGCGCGTTCGTGGTCGCTCTCGGAGCGCTCGGTCTGAGCCTCGCCGGCGAACTCGGTCGCTGGGCGTGGCTCGGCGTTCTCGCCTCGGTCGTCGTCGTGGCCGTCGCCGCTCGCCCGCTGCTCCCCGCGGGCGCGCTCCGCGCGGCACGAGGGCTTCCCAGCGTTGTCCTGATGCGCGGACTCATCGCCGGCGCGCTGTTCGGTGCGGAGATCTACATCCCCTACCTGCTCATCGACGACTACGGCTTCTCGCCGACCTGGGCGGGGCTGGGCCTCACGGCCGCGGCGCTGGCCTGGGCGGGGGCTGCGGAGGTGCAGGGTCGCGTCGGCGATCGCCTCGGCAACACCCGGATCACCCTCATCGGCTCGTCCCTGCTCGTCGGCTCGCTCCTCATCGCCGTGGCGACGGCACTGCTCGGCCTCGCGCCGGCGGTCCTCATCGCCGGGTGGAGCTTCGCCGGCGCCGGCATGGGGTTGATGTACCCCCGGTTGACCGTCCTCACGCTGGCGTACTCGAATCCGCAGAACCAGGGCTTCAACTCCTCGGCGCTGTCGATCTCGGATGCCGTCGGCTCGGCGGCATCCATCGCGATCATGGGACTGGTTTTCACCCTGCTGATCGGGACGGATGCCGGGTTCCCGGCCGTGTTCGCGATCGGCACGCTGCTGGCGCTCACCGCGCTGGTTCCCGGGCTCCGCCTGGGTCACGCGCACGAAGCGCGTCCTCCGACCCCTTCCTGAAGCCGCCGCCCTCAGTTCTCGGCGCGGCCGAGCCGCCAGTAACCCATGAAGGCCACGGCGCGACGGTCGACGCCCTGCTCGGCGACGAGATGACGCCGGAGGGCCTTGATGGCGCTCGCTTCCCCGGCGAGCCAGGAGTACAGGGGCGCCCGCTTCAGCGCGGCACCGCCTTTGGCGGTGCGAGGGACCTCCCAGAGGATCCCCTCGTCAATGTCGATCTCCTCGATCTCGCCGCCGCGCCCCGCGGGCGCGAGTCGCTCCACGGCGTCCTCCACAGCGGCGACGAGGTGGGTGTGGCGAGGGCCCGTTCCGCGTGCGGCGACGCGGTAGTCGAAGCCGGGGTGCTGTGGGAGGTAGGTGCAGTCGTCCTCGTGCGGCACCTCGAGGGCGACGACGCCGCGTGCGTCGGCGGGGAGCTGCTCCAGGATGACGGCGATCGCGGGGGCTGCGGTCTCATCGCCCGCCAGAAGGAGATGGTCGGTGTGGCGGGGCGGGACGAAGTCGACGCCGAGGCTGACGCCCTCGTGCGCGGTCGTCGGGGCGAGGATGAGCACCTCGTCGCCTTCCTTCGCGGTGGCGATCCACGCCGACGCCGGACCCGAGACCTCGTGGGCGACCATGTCGATGTCGACCTCGCGGACGGCGTGACGCACGGCGCGGGTCGTGTACGTGCGGAACGGGAGCCGCTCGTCCTCGGGAAGAGCGCGCCACCGGGCATACCAGTCCTCCCCGGTGGGCATCGCCTCGAGAGGAAGATCGGATGCGGGGAAGACGACCTTCACACGCTGGTCGTACCCCGGATCGCCGTATCGATCGAGGTCGTCGCCGGTGAAGGTGAACCGGCGGAAGCTCGGCGTCAGATCGGTGATGCGCGACACCCGCGCATGGAAGAAGCGCATCGCGCTCATCGGGAGGCCTCCGAGGGGTGGGCGGCGGAGCGGGAGGCGTGATGCCGACCGCGCGGGAGGACGATGGGCGCGCCCGAGACGGGGTCGTCGATGACGACGGCGTCGAGATCGAACACCTCGCCGATCAGCTCCCGGGTCAGGATGTCGCGGGGCGCACCGTCGGCGACGATACGGCCGTCGCGCAGAGCGAAAAGATGATCGGCGTAGCGCGCGGCGAGGTTCATGTCGTGCAGCACCATCACGATCGTGGTGCCGCGTTCTCGGTTCAGGTCGGTGAGCAGGTCGAGCACCTCGATCTGGTGCGCGACGTCGAGGAACGTGGTCGGCTCGTCCAGGAGCAGGATGTCGGTCTCCTGCGCGAGGGCCATCGCGATCCAGACCCGCTGCCGTTGCCCTCCGGACAGCTCGTCCATCGGGCGATCGGCGAGGTCGCTGGTGCCGGTGGCCTCCAGTGCCTCGGCGACGACCTCGTAATCGCGGGTGCTCCATGGCGCCAGGGGGCGCTGATGGGGGTGGCGACCCCGGCCGACGAGGTCGGCCACCGCGATCCCCTCGGGCGCGACGGGACCCTGGGGGAGGAGCCCCAGCATCCTCGCCACCTCTTTGGACCCGCGACTGTGCAGTGTCTTGCCGTCGAGCACCACCTGCCCCGCGCGCGGGGCGATGAGCCGCGAGAGCGCTCGGAGCAGCGTGGACTTGCCGCAGCCGTTCGCGCCGATGATCGCGGTGATCCGGCCGGACGGCACGACGAGGTCGAGGGCGGAGACGATCGTACGGTCCCCGTAGGCGAGGGTGAGTCCCTCGGCGGACAGGCGGCGGGCGACGGTCATAGTGAGCCTCCGGAGCGGTTGGTCCTGATGAGGAGGTAGACGAGATAGGGAGCGCCGAGGATTCCCGTGATGACACCCACGGGGAGGCGATTCTCGAACGCGAACTGGCCGATCAGGTCGGCGCTGAGGACGAGCAGGGCACCCACGAGGCCCGCGGCTACCAGGAGCGAGCCGGCCGGGCCGATGAGGCGGGCCGCGATCGGACCTGCCATGAACGCCACGAACGCGATCGGCCCGGTCGCCGCCGTGGCGAACGCAAGCAGTGCCACCGCCGCGACGATCAGGAGCAGTCGGCTGCGGGTCAGGGCGACGCCGAGTCCGGCCGCGGTGTCGTCTCCGAGGCGCAGCACGCCGAGGGTGCGGGACTGACCGATCATCACCGGGACGAGGATCGCTGTGGCGATCACGACCGGAGCAAGGCTCTGCCAGTCGGCGCCGTTGAGGCTGCCGGTGAGCCACCGCATCGCCACCTGCAGATCCCACGCTGCCGCGCGGGAGAGGACGTACGTGATGACGCTGTCGAGCATCGCGGCCACACCGATGCCGATGAGGATCAGGCGCGTCCCGGCGAAGCCGCTCTTATGGGAGAGCAGCCAGATGCCGAACGCGGTGACGAGCGCTCCGCCGAGGGCCAGGAGCGAGACCGCCGTCTCGGACAGCGAGAGGATCACGATGCCGGTCACCGCGGCCGCACTGGCCCCGGAGCTGATGCCGATGATGTCGGGGGATGCGAGCGGGTTTCGCAGGAGCGATTGGAACGTGACCCCCGCCATGCCGAACGACACCCCGGCGAGCAGACCGAGGAGGGCGCGGGGAAGTCGCAGTTCCCCGACCGTGAACGATGCACCCGCCACCTGCTCTCCGAGGACCACACGAACGACCTCGTCGGGGGTGTAGAACGTGTTGCCGACCATGAGCGACGTGAGGAACACGCCGGCGATGGCCGACAAGAGGAGGCCCACGACGATCACGCGTCGCCGTGCGCGGGAACGCCGACCGCGGGCGACAGCCGATGCCGTCGTGCCTCGGGCGGAGGGCGGGGGAGCGGACAGGATGCTGCGGGAGACCGTCACAGTTCACGCACCTTCTGGCGACGGACGATCCAGATGAAGAAGGGAGCCCCGACGAGCGCCGTGAGGATGCCGACCTCGATCTCCTCGGGGCGGGCAATCACCCGGCCGAGGACATCGGCGAGCACCAGGAGGTCGGCGCCCATGACCGCGGACAGGGGAAGGAGCCATCGGTGGTCGGTGCCGATCAGGAGACGGCACAGGTGCGGGATGACGAGGCCGACGAAGCCGATCGGACCCGCCACGGCGGTCGCCGCGCCGCAGAGGATGACCGCTCCTGCCGAGGACAGCAGACGGGTGCGAGCGACGTGCTCGCCGAGGCCGGCGGCGAGGTCGTCGCCGAGGGCCAGGGAGTTCATTCCGCGCGCAGTCAGCAGGCAGATGAGCGTGCCCACGGCGAGAACGGGGAGAACGGCCATCAGGCGATCCCATGTGGCGCCCCCGACCCCACCGATCTGCCAGAAGCGGAAGCCCTCCATGACGTCCACGCGAGGGAGGAGGATGGCACTGACCAGCGACGCGAACGCCGCCGAGACCGCCGCGCCGGCGAGCGCGAGCTTCAGCGGGGTCGCGCCGCCGCGACCGAGCGAGCCGACGGCGTAGACGAAGACCGCGGCGGCACCCGCTCCGGCGATGGCGAGGCCCATCGTGGCCCACGGATCGCTCAGCCCGAAGAACGCCAGTCCGATGACGACCGCCAGGGCCGCGCCGCCGGACACGCCGAGGATCCCCGGGTCGGCGAGGGGGTTGCGGGTGACCGCCTGCATGGTCGCCCCCGCGAGGGCGAGGGCGGCGCCGACGAGGACGGCGAGCACCGTCCTCGGGATGCGCGCGACCACCGCGGCTTCGCCGACGGTGTCGGTGCGTCCCGAGACGGCGGCGAGGAGTTCCGCGAGCGAGATGTCACGGGCGCCGAAGGCGATCGATGCCGCGCAGAGGACGACGAGGAGCACGATCGATCCGCCCACCCACGCCCACCGCGCCCCGACAGGACGCCGCGGGGGAGCGGCGTCCTGTCGGGGCGCAGGGGCGAGCGAGGTCATCACGATCGGTGCGCCGCAGGATCAGTTCAGCGCGTCGGACAGCAGGGTGAAGTACTCCTCGATACCCCACCCGATCGACAGGGGCGACGGGTTCGCCGAGGCCGCGAGCGGAGTGCTGTTCTCCAGGACGGCGATGTTCCCGTTCGCGATCGCGGGGATCTGCGAGAGGAGCGGGTCTGCCTGAAGCTGCGAGACGAGCTCTCCGTCGGGGTCGCCGTAGGTCACGAAGACGTCGACGTCATCGAAGCGGTCGGCTTCCTCGGCGCTCACACTCAGGTAGAACTCCTCGGTGTCGGCCGACATCTCCTCGACGGTGGACGGCAGCGGCATCCCCAGCGAGGCGAGGAACCCGGGCCGGGTGTCCAGCGCCGTGTAGAACCCGATCTGACTGAGGTCCGCAGGGTCGAGGTAGGAGAACAGCACCTTCGCGTCGGCGAGGTCGGGGTGGGCTGCGAGCGCGTCATCCACCTGGGCGTGAAGATCCTCGATGAGCGCTGCCCCTTCGTCGGCGCGGCCGAGTGCGGCGGCGTTCATCTCGATCATCTCCTCGTAGGAGGTGCCCCAGGCCACGTCGGGGTACGCCACGACGGGGGCGATCTTCGACAGCGTGTCGTAGTCCTCCTGCGTGAGGCCCGAGTACGCGGCGAGGATCACGTCGGGCTGAGTGTCGGCCACAGCCTCGAAATCGATCCCGTCCGTCTCATCGAAGAGGACCGGCGTCTCGGCTCCGAGTTCCTCCAGCTGGTCCTCCACCCAGGGCAGGACCCCGTCGCCGTCGTCGTCGCCCCAGGTCGCCTTGCTCATCCCGACGGGGACGATCCCCAGCGCCAGCGGAACTTCGTGGTTCCCCCAGGCGACGGCGGCCACGCGCTCGGGCTCCTCGGCGATCGTCGTCTCGCCGAACGCGTGGGTGATGGTGACAGGGAACGCACCGTCCTCGACGGCGGGCGCATCACCTGCTGCGCTGCCGGGCGCGGCCGCACCCGCGCATCCGGCGAGGGTGAGGGCGAGGATAGTGCCGGCGCCGAGCGTGGCGGCCATGCGGATGTGAGTCAAGGGGGCCTCCCGGGTTCTTAGGACAGCCTTACTTTACCTGAGCTCATCTTGCCCGCCTGACCCGACGACGAAACCCCGGTCCACCGGACCGGGGTTTCGCTCGATGTCGAGAGATCGGAGCCTGTCAGCGGCGGTCGAGTCTGCGGACCAGGGCCCAGGCTGCGGGGATGAGCGCGGCGGCGATCGCGGCCTTGATGATGCCGCCCACGATGAAGGGGAACAGGCCCGCCTCGAGGATCTGCCAGAAGGACAGCTCCATCCCGAGGACGGCGTTCAGGATGAGCGCCATGTAGGGGATGCCGAAGAGGAACGGGATGACGCTGGCGGCGGCGAACCCCACAAAGGCCAGGACCGGGCGGCGGTCCCAGGACCGCTCGGCGAACCATCCCGCGACGGCGGCGGCGGCGATGAAGCCGATGATGAAGCCGAAGCTCGGCTTGGCGACGGCGGCGATCGTGCCGGTGAAGTCGGCGAAGACGGGCAGGCCCGCAAGCCCCGCGAGCAGGTAGACCGTGAGGCTGGCGGCACCGCGGCGAGCGCCGAGGGCGGCGCCGACCACGATGACACCGAGGGTCTGCCCGGTGATCGGGACGGGCCACAGGGGGATCGAGACCTGGGCCAGGACGGCGACGAACAGCGCTCCGGCTGTCACCAGCGCGGCGTCGACGGCGAAGGCGCGACTGCGGGTCGAGGGGCGGGCGACCACGTCGGCGAGGACGCGGTGCGGGCGGGGGGCGACGGCGATCGAAGACATGCGCTCAGCCTAGGAGACAGCGGCCGCGGAGGTGAAGCCGGGCCGGCCGTATACTGGGATGCTGGCCTCTCGGCCTTCCTTCCCCGCTGACTGATCGGACGTTCGCCGTGCTCGCCGTACACGACCTCGAGATTCGTGTGGGTGCCCGCGTGCTGATGTCGGAGGTGTCGTTCCGGGTTTCCGGGGGCGACAAGGTGGGCCTCGTGGGCCGGAACGGCGCCGGCAAGACCACCCTGACCAAGGTGCTCGCCGGCGATCTGCTCCCCTCGCAGGGCCGCGTCGACCGCTCGGGCGAGATCGGATACCTTCCCCAGGATCCGCGCTCGGGTGATCCGGAGATGCTCGCCCGCACCCGGATCCTCGACGCCCGGGGACTCGGCTCGATCGCGATCGGCATGCAGGAGTCGACGCTGGCGATGGCGTCGGATGACGAGGATGTCGCGGCGCGCGCGATGCGGCGGTACGCGCAGCTGACCGAGCGCTTCGAAGCCCTGGGCGGGTACGCCGCCGAGGCCGAGGCCGCATCGATCGCCCACAACCTCTCGCTTCCCGACCGCATCCTCGATCAGCCGCTGAAGACCCTCTCCGGCGGTCAGCGCCGCCGCATCGAGCTCGCCCGCATCCTCTTCTCCGATGCCGACACGATGATCCTGGATGAACCGACCAACCACCTCGACGCCGACAGCGTGGTCTGGCTCCGTGAGTTCCTCAAGGGCTACAAGGGCGGGCTCATCGTCATCTCCCACGACGTCGAGCTCGTGGGCGAGACGGTGAACCGCGTGTTCTATCTCGATGCCAACCGCCAGGTCATCGATGTCTACAACGTGAACTGGAAGAACTACCTGCGTCAGCGGGTCGCCGACGAGGAGCGGCGGAAGAAGGAGCGCGCGAACGTCGAGAAGAAGGCGAGCGTGCTGCAGCAGCAGGCGGCGCGTTTCGGCGCGAAGGCGTCGAAGGCGGCCGCGGCCCACCAGATGGTCGCCCGCGCGGAGAAGATGCTCGCCGGCCTCGAGGAGGTCCGCCAGGAGGATCGGGTCGCCAAGCTCCGCTTCCCCAAGCCCGCCGCCTGCGGCAAGACGCCGCTGACCGCCGCCGGCCTGTCGAAGTCCTACGGTTCGCTGGAGATCTTCACCGACGTGGATCTGGCGATCGACCGCGGTTCGAAAGTGGTCGTCCTCGGGCTCAACGGGGCCGGGAAGACCACCCTGCTGCGCATCCTCGCCGGTGTGGACGCGCCGGACACGGGGCAGGTGGACCCGGGCCACGGCCTGAAGATCGGGTACTACGCACAGGAGCACGAGAACCTCGATGTCTCACGGTCGGTGCTGGACAACATGATGTCGGCGGCCCCGGACATCACCGCGACCGAGGCGCGGAAGGTGCTCGGCTCGTTCCTCTTCACCGGTGACGACGTGCTCAAGCCCGCCGGGGTGCTCTCGGGCGGGGAGAAGACCCGGCTGTCGCTGGCGACCCTCGTGGTCTCCAGCGCCAACGTGCTGCTGCTCGACGAGCCGACGAACAACCTCGACCCCGCCTCGCGCGAGGAGATCCTCGACGCTCTCGCCCACTACGAGGGCGCGGTCGTGCTCGTCTCCCACGATGAGGGCGCCGTCCATGCGCTGAACCCCGAGCGGGTGCTCATCCTCCCGGACGGTGTGGAGGACATCTGGGGACGCGACTACGCCGAATTGATCTCGCTGGCCTGACGGCGCCGGTCGGCGTGCGAGCCGCTCAGGATCGGCGCTCGGCGCCGGCAGCGTCGAGGAGGGCGTCCTCTTCGCTCGCATCGGGATCGCGGCGCCGCCCGCTGCGGCGCGCCTTCCCGGGCGGGGTCTCGGGAGCGGTCGACGGTGCACCGCTTCCCTGCGACGCGGCCTCGGCGTCGTCATCCTCTCGATCCTCCCGCCGGTGACGACGCTCGGTGCGGATGATGTACCCGATGAAGACGAATCCCATGATGGCGAACAGGATCCACTGGATGGCGTAGGACAGGTGGGGCCCGGGGTCCTCGGAGGGCACCTCGAGAGCCGACGGCGTCGGAGAGGCGGCCGGGTCCTCCTGCGCCATCAACGCGTAGAGAGACGGCTGCAGGGCGTCGGCGGTCTCGGCGGGGAGGCGCTCGGCGACCAGCCCGATGTTGATGGTGGGCACCTGGCCGTCCGGGGCTGAGCGGCCCGACCGCGGCGCCGCCTCTTCCGGCCGCAGCCGCGCCTGGACGGTGACCGTGCCGGCCGGTGGTGCCGGCACCGCGTCGGGCTCGGCCTGATCGGCGCCGGGGGGCACCCAGCCGCGATTGATCAGGACGACCCGGCCCTCGTCGGTGAGGAAGGGAACCAGCACCTCGAAAGCCGCGGTGCCGCCGTGGGGCCGGTTGCGCACGAGCAGCTGCTGATCGGGAAGATACGTCCCGACGATTTCCACAGGGAGCCACTCGTCGTCGGGATCGAGAACCGACCCGACCGGCACGACCTCAGCCAGCGGAACGGGCGTGGCGTCGTAGTTCTGCTCGACGACGCGCAGCTCCTCGGAGCGCTCGGCGTTGCGGGAGAACTGCCAGTTCGACAGGAAAGCGCACGCGATCGCGAAGAGGACGGCGACGAGGGCGTAACCGGTCCAGCGGACGAGGGGACGGGAGCGTGCATCCCTCATGGTCCGGACGCCGCCTGGTTCAGGGGGGTCACGTCGAGGGGGAACGAACGTGCCGCGAGGAACTCGCGCAGATACTCGCGGTGGTCATCGCACGCCGCCCACGATTTCCACCGATCGGCGCTGTGGATGCGGGGATTGCGCCAGCGGATCACCCATGACGCCGCTACGCGGCATCCCGCGCGTGAGCACTGCGCCCGCGAGTCCTCGTCGTTCACTCGCCCTCTCCGCGCCACGGCGGCGGAGCGGACTCCTGGATGCGGAGGACCTGCTCCGCGGGAGCGGGAGGAGGAGTCGTCGCGACCGAAGCGGCGATCTGACGCTCGGGGTTCTCGGGCCGAGCCACCCGGTCGGTCGCACCCACGTTGGCGAACACGACGGCGACATAGGGGAGGAAGACGGCTCCGAGCGCGAACACCCACGTGTACCAGCCGTAGGGGGTGATGAGCACCATGAGGATGAAGCACAGGACGCGGACGGCCATCATCGCGAGGTATCGCGCTGATCGCGCGCCTGAGTCGTCACGAGGTGCACGGGGCAGCGACGTGGCGGACGGGGGCCTCGACGAGCGGTTCACGATGGGTCCAGGGTACGCCGCGTGGAGAGGGGCGGCTCCGGCCGGCATCAACACTTTCTCGATCGCAAGAGATCTCGCGGGCGACGCACGAGACCGGGTCTCAGGAGAGCGTGCCCGAACTCGCGCTGCCGATGATCAGCGGCAGGAACGACAGGAAGAAGATCGTCACGAGAAGGATGATCCCGAGACCGACGTATCCGACGATCGTGCCGGCCAGGGCGAGACCGCGGCCCTGTTCGCCGGTGCGCTTGATCTGGGAAAGACTCATGTGGCCCGTGATGACGCCCACGAGCGACCCGACGAACGGGAGGATGAAGATGATTCCGACCAGCGACGCGATCAGCGACACGATGGCCAGCACGTTCGTCTTCGGAGCCGCATACGCGCCGTAGGGGCCGGGGGCGTAGGGGGCCTGTGCACCGTACGGCGCCTGTCCGGAGTACGGGTCGGGCGCGGGCTGCTGCTGGCCGTAGGTCGGGGCCTGCCCGTACGGCGCCTGTCCGTAGGAGGGCGGCTGTGCGTACGCCGGGGGCTGGCCGTAGGCGGGGGATCCCTGTGGTGCCGCGGGAGCGGGCGGAACGGAAGGGGTCGTCGGATCGGTTCCCTGCGGGTTGTCGGGAGTGCTCACGGGTGTGCCCTTTCTCGTCTGGCTCCAGGGTTCCAGGCCGTCGTCCCGGGTGTCAAACCCGCCTGGATAGGCTGGGGGGATGAGCAACGAACGTGTCGTCCTGGTCACCGGCGGAAACCGCGGTATCGGGCGGGCCATCGCCGAGCGCTTCGTGTCGGACGGCTACCGCGTGGCCGTCACCGCCCGTTCGGGCGAGGGTCCCGACGGCGCCCTCACCGTTCGCGCCGACGTCACCGACGCGGCCTCGCTGGACGCCGCCATGACGGAGGTCGAGGACGCACTCGGCCCGGTGACGATCGTCGTGGCCAACGCCGGCATCACACGCGACATGCTCGTGCTGCGGATGAGTGAGGACGACTTCGACAGCGTCGTCGCCACGAATCTGGGCGGGGCGTTCCGGGTGGTCAAGCGGGCGTCCAAGGGCATGATCCGCGCGCGCTTCGGGCGCATCATCCTCATCTCCAGCGTCGTCGGACTGTACGGATCCGCCGGACAGGTCAACTACGCCGCCTCCAAGAGCGGCCTGGTGGGATTCGCCCGGTCGCTCACCCGTGAGCTCGGAGGACGGGGCATCACGGCCAACGTCGTCGCCCCGGGGTTCATCGAGACGGACATGACCGCCGAGCTGCCCGCCGACACCCAGGCCGAGTACAAGAAGAACATCCCCGCCGGTCGCTTCGGCGATCCCGCGGAGGTCGCGGGCGTCGTCGCCTGGCTCGCATCCGACGACGCGGCGTACATCTCCGGCGCCGTGATCCCCGTCGACGGGGGCCTCGGAATGGGGCACTGAGCGTCGACGTCACCGTCGCCGGTGGGACCTCGGGCGCGTCACCGGCCGAGGGCGTCGGCGATCGCGCGTGCGACCACGTCGGGCTTGGAGAACTGCGGCCAATGGCCGCTCGCCTCGCCGTCCGCGCGCAGTGACACGGTGCGCAGGGGCCCGTGCGAGGCGAGTCCCGACGCCCATTCGGGCGGCTCGCGGCGGATCTGTTCGATCTGCTCCGGAAAGACGGTGTTGGTGAGGATCGTGGCGGGGATCTCGCGACGTCGGTCGTCGGTGAGCGAGATCGGATCGGTGGGGACGCGGCGGGGCACGACGCCGATGTGCGCCATCGCCCTCTCCCGTGTCTCGGCGTCGAGATCGGCGACGTCGTCGTCATCGAAGAAGTCCCACCCCGGGAAGGGCACCGTGTCGCCGTCGACGGGGAACTCGGAGATCGCGCCGCGATGGGCCGGAGGGAAGGTGTCGAGGAACACCAGGTGCGACACCTTCGCCGGTCGCCGGTCGGCGGCGCCGTAGACGACGTTCCCGCCTCCGCTGTGGCCGACGAGGGCCACGGGCTCCTCACGCCGGTCGATCTCGGCGACGACGGCGTCGACCCATTCGCCGATGCCGATCTCGGCCATCGCCGGGTCGGGGGGCGTGTCGCCGCGCCGGACGCCCGGCATGGTCAGCGCGACCGGTTCGAGCCCGGCCGTGCGCAGCCCCGGCACCACCTCGTCCCACGAAGACGCGGTCAGCCAGAGTCCGGGAATCAGGAGGACGTCCATGGCGCAACCGTACTCGTGGCCTCCGACACCCTCTAGGTGTACCGGGCCATGAGGTTGGTTCGGGTTTGGGCATTGTGAATGGGGAGAACCTCCGGGCTTAGTGGAGATATCTGACGTCTTCACGAACTCGGAGGTTCTCGTGTCCCACCGTAACGCT
>NZ_JAKNUS010000001.1 GCF_023155745.1 Microbacterium kunmingense | reverse complement strand
GCCGCGACCGACCGGTCACCGTCGGCATCAACGGCTCCATCACGGCCCACACCTCGTCAGAGATCTCCTGTCGCGTCACCGTTCAAGACTCACCCACCGAGGAGCGGAACCTCTTGATCAACACGCCGCTAGGCGAAGCCCTCGGTGGCCGCCACGCCGCCCGTCGGGGTCGAGAGTATTCACGCACGATACGTGCGTTCTTCTGCGCCCGGCCGCGCTGATGTTGCGTCACGCCGCCTGCGCTGTGACGACTCCCGTCATTCCTCGCACGGCGCCAGCCCGCGCATCGATCTGCCTCAAACTAACTAACAAATAGTGAGTAAGTACTTGCGTCGCGACGATGACTGCGCTTATCGTGGGGCGCGGCCCACCCGTTTCGGCCCGGCCCTCGCTCCACACGGACTGTGGAGAGCACGACGTAGTGAGAGGAAATCCCGATGAGTAAGCCCCGGTTCATCGCCGCCGCGGCAATTGCCGCCAGCGTTGCGATCGCCCTGTCCGGATGCGCTGGCGGCGGCGGCGGTGGTGACGCCGATGCCGCGCCCGCCGACTCGGGTGAAGTCTCGTGGTGGGGGTGGACCCCCGACACCCCCGTCGCGGAGCGCTACATCGCCGCTTTCAACGAGGAATACCCAGACATCACGGTCACCTATCGGAACTTCGAGAACGTCGATTTCCGCAACACCATCGTGTCGGCGTTGGAATCAGGCCAGGGGCCGGATGTCTTCGACCTCTCCGCTGCCGGTGGCACGCCGGATCTGTGGGGTCCGTACGCCATCGACCTCGCGCCTCTGGCGGAAGACACCCTTGGCGCCGACTGGGAGTCGAGCTTCGCGGGCGGGTACGCCGAGCAGCTGCGTGACTCCGAGGGAACTCAGGTGTCCCTCCCTCTCGGCGGGATGTCCGCCGGGTTCATCTGGTACAACCAGGACATCCTCGACGAAGCGGGCGCCGAGGTGCCGACCGACTACGACTCGTGGGTTGAGACCTGTGACAAGGTCGCCGCAATCGGCAAGACCTGCTTCACGATGGGCGCGGGCGGCGAAGACACCTTCCCGAGCGAGATGTATCACGCCATCGCGAACTCGGTGGACCCGGACTACTTCCTCGCCGCGGCGACCGGAGAGGCCGCATGGAATGACCCCGAGGGCATCGAAGTCCTCCAGATCATCTCCGACATGGCCGAAGACGGCATCATCAGCTCCAACGCCCTCGACGGACCGCAGTACCCGCTCGCCAACGAAGAGTTCATGCGGGGCGACGCTGCGATGGTTCAGATGGGTTTCTGGTACACCCAGTACGCCGGCGCAGAGTCGTGCGTCACCTCGATGGAGGCGGCGGGAGTGACCGACCCCACCTGCTTCGTGCAGCTTCCCGCGAAGTTCCCGGACGTCGCGGGCAAGGGCAACGGTTCGATCCCCTTCGGTGAGGTCGACTATGGTCTCGCGATCAACTCGGGTTCGCCGAACATCGGAGCGGCGAAGACGTTCGTTCAGTGGATGACGATGAACGAAGCGGGCCAGCAGAACGTGGCCAACGCCATCGACCTTCTGCCCGCGTTGCGGGGAGTGGAACCTGACTGGTCGGCGATCACCCTCGTCGACGACGCCGTGCAGCGTCCTGCAATCGTGCAGCTCATCGCTGACAGCACGGCGACTCCGCAGTCTCGCCAGTGGCAGACCACCGAGACGACCCTGGACGCGATCGTGATCGCGATCCAGCAGGTGCTCGACCCCACCGTGAACATGTCGATCGAGGACATCGCTGATCAGATGCAGGAAACTGCCGAGCCCAGCTCCGTCGGCGTCGAATGACAGTCTGAAGAGGCACACGAGAACGGATGACCATGACATCGACGACTGAGCGCCCGCTCGGTTCGATGGGTCGCGCCCCCCACCGGGGAGGAGGAGCGAATGCCCGTCGGCGCACGCCCCTCCTCCCCGGCGGGTTCCGCTGGATCCTCCCCGGACTCATCGTCTCGGTGGGGCTGATCTACTACAGCATCGTGTACTCGGGCTACCTGTCCTTCTTCGACTGGGGCGGGGGACGACAGCGGATGACTCCGGTCGGGATCGACAACTACGTCGACGCCTTCACCGACCCGGTCTTCTGGACGGCCATCCGCAACACCGTCATCTACTTCGTGGTGGTGTTCGTGGTGCAGGTCATCGGCGGCGTCCTCTTCGCCGCCGCCCTCCACTCGCGGGTCTTCCTGGCCAACGTCTACAAGATCATCATCGTGATCCCCGTCGTGGTCGCGCCCGCCACCCTCGCTCCTGCCCACATCCAGGTCTGGCAGTCCAACGGCGCGGTGAATGCGATCCTCGAGTCGATCGGGCTGGGGGCCCTGGCTCAGTCCTGGATCGGTCAGTCCACGACGTCTCTGCTCGTCGTCGTGCTGGTCGGATGCTGGGGGTCGATCGGATTCGGCTTCATCCTCTACTACGGCGCGATGACCCAGGTGGACCCCGAGATGATCGAGGCCGGGCGGATGGACGGCGCCGGAAACTTCCGCATCCTGTTCTCGCTGGTGCTGCCCAGCGTCCGTCCCATCACCATCTCCCTTGCGATCCTGAACCTCATCACGGCCCTGAAGCTGTTCGACAATGTGTGGCTGATCACCCAGGGCGGTCCCGCGAACTCATCCGCATTCCTCGGCACGATGATCTACTCCGAGACGTCGAGCTCCGACCGCAACCTCGGGTACGCCTCGGCTCTGTCGATCATCCTCCTGGTCATCGCCGTGGCGACCTCGGTCGTCGTGCAGCTGCGCTCGCGAGAACGTCAGTCCAAGGAGATCAGAGAGGTGGTGGCCGACCGTGTTTGAGACCCGTTCCGTGGGCGCCAGGCTCACTCTGCAACTCCTGCTGACGATCGCGGTCATCCCGTTCCTCATCCCCATAGGGGCGATGGTCGCGAAGTCCTTCGAGGGGCCGGGGTGGGGCAATTACGCGGCCGTCGTCTCCGTTCCCGGGTTCTTCCGCTTCTTCCTGAACTCGGCCTTCATCGCGGCGATGTCGATCCTCATCATCTATGTCACGACGATGATGGCGGCCTTCGGCTTCTCCAAGCTGCGCATTCGCAATAAAGAGGTCTACTTCTGGCTCCTTATGGCAGCGCTGACGTTGCCCGAGGTCGTTCTCATTGCGCCCCTCTACTCGACCGCGGTGTCGCTCGGACTTCTCGGAACCTTCTGGGCGGTGATCCTGCCCATCGCCGCGCTGCAGATCCCTTTCACCGTCCTGATCGCCCGCGGCTACATCGACGGCATCCCCGACACCCTTTTCGAGGCGGCGCGACTGGACGGCGCGAGCACCTGGCGGATGTTCTGGTCGGTGCTGGTTCCGCTCGCCCGTCCGATCGCCGTGGCCCTCATCGTGCTCGTTCTCATCAACGCGTGGAACGCGTACCTGCTGCCCAAGGTCTTCCTGATCAACGACGACATGGGAGTGGTGACGTTGCTGCCCGAGTTCTTCCGCCGCCAGTACAACGACGACACGCCGAAGGTGCTCGCCGCCGCCGTCGTCACCGCCATCCCCACGATCGTCGCCTACATCGCGCTGCAGAAGCAGTTCGAGCGCGGTATGGCTGCGGGCGCGATCAAGTAGGCGGACTCTAGGATGAACGCGATCGCGACGCCGCTGCGGCGAACGAGCTCGACCGCCCGCACCATCCCGCGGGTGACGGCAGAAGATGGAGAGCGGATGACGGGAATCGGCCTCGCCATCCCTGCCGGCAGCGCCGACGATCACTTCATCGCCGCGCTGGTCCATTCCCTCGCGGAGCCGCTGATGGCGCGAGGGATCGGCCTGTTCACCCGCGTCGTCCACGATCCCGCGTCGGAAGAGCGGATGTATCGACACTGGGCGGAGTCCGCCACGATCGCGGGTGTCGTCGTCCTCGGGTCCGGCCGAGATGACCCCCGCCCCCGCCTTCTGCAATCGCTGGGCCTACCCTTCTCTGCCGTCGTCGGGTCCGAAGAGGTGGGCGACTACCCGGCGGTCGTCGTCGATGTCGCCGAGTCCGTCACCGTCGTGGCCGAATTCCTCGCCAGTCGCGGATCTCAGCGGACGGTATACATCACAGCGCCGAGCGAGGCCGTGACGTCACGCTCCAGGGCTGTGGCTGCGGAAGAGTGGTTCGACGTCGTCCACACCGAGCGGGACCCTGCCGCCGCCGTCGCGGCTGCCACGTCGGCGATTTCGGCGGAGCCGTCGACGCTGCTGTTCGACAGCGATGTCCACGCAGCCGCGGCGATTGCCGCCTTCGCAGCGCGTGGGCTGCGGTCTCCGGACGACGTCCCGATCGTGTCGTGGACGGACTCGTCGCTGTGCCAAAGCGTGACCCCCTCGATCACGGCCGTCAATCGCCGGGGCTCCGAGATCGGCGCGCTGTTGGGCGCGCGGATGCTCGCTTCGATCGATGGCGGGGAGACGGGATGGGATGCCGCTCCTCCACCCTTCATCGTTCGAAGGGAGAGCGCATGAGTTCGACGCGCCGCATAGGGCCCTCTTCCGAGAACACCCGCAGCGCCATCCTTGATCTCATCAGGTCGAGCGGAACGGTCAGCCGGATCGAACTGGCCGAGATGTCCGGCCTGACCGGAACCTCGATCACTCGCATCATCAAGTCGCTGATCGACGCGGGACTCGTGATTGAGACCGGCTTCGGGGACTCCACCGGCGGCAAGCGTCCGAGCCTCATCGAGCTCAACGTTCTCGCGCGATTCGCTGTGGGCGTGTCTCTCGATGATGCGCGGCTGACGTACACGGTCACAGACCTCGGGGGCAACGTGGTTGGCCAACTTGTCACCCCCGGCATCGGCAAGAGCCGGCCGAGCGACGTGGTCATGCGGATGGCCGAGGAACTCGAGACTCTGTTCCGCGACCTGGACATCCCCGTCGATGACGTGGTGGGTGTGGGGGTGGCGGGTGCGGGCCTCGACATCCGCGGCGGCGCCGAACGGCTTTCGCTGACCGCAGACGAGTGGGAGTCCTTCGCCGTTCAGGAAGCGCTCGAGCTGCAGACCGGCCTGCCGACCGTGCGCGACAACGACGCCGCCTGCGCGGCCCTCGGTCAGTTCTGGGCCGGACGCATGCCTGCGACGCAGGATTTTGCCACTCTCTACATGGCCAATGGATTCGGCCTGGGGATGATGGCAGGGGGTCATCTCAGTCGCGGGGCTTCCTCGAATCTCGGCGAGATCGGACACATGGTCGTCGATGTCGACGGCCCCGACTGCTGGTGCGGTTCTCGCGGATGCCTCGAGATGCTCGCCGCGCCGCGAGCCGTGGTCGCCCGTGCGCTGCAGGATGCCGATCTCTCCTCCGAGCTGTCCATCTCCGGCGATGACCGGAGCCTGCGGCACGACTTCGACCAGATCGCCCGCTCCGCTGCTCGGGGCAATGAGCGCTCGCTCGCGCTGATCGAGGAGTCCGCCAGGTATGTCGCCGTCGCGATGCTGTCGGTCGTCAACTTGCTCGATCTCGAGCGCATCTATCTGGCCGGACCCGGGTTCACCGATGCGGGCGCCATCTACGCTCGCCACATCCGCGAGCGCATCACGGCGTTCGCCCGCACCCGTGCGGTGCACGACGTCACCGTTGCGCTCGCGGACCCGGGGCTCGACGCTGCGGGGATCGGGGCTGCGTCGCTCGCCCTGCAGTACGTGCTCACGCCCCACACGCGCGTGAGCCGCCCGGTGGGAGGCCTCATCCGCACCTGACCCCGCGCTGCGGAAGGTGCCCCCTCTCCGACTCGCCCAATCTTTCTGCCTTAAGGGCCCGAAGTAGCTCGCCGTTGCCACAACCAAGGAAAAGGACCTGAAATGGCTATTGCCTCCGTCGTCATCAATGTCGCCGACATCGCTCGGTCGGTCGACTTCTACACCCGCTTCCTCGATGTCCGCGTCGTGGAGGAGACCGGGCGCGGCGCGCTTCTCGACGCCGTCACCGCGACCATCCGGCTTCACCGGGTGGAGTCGCCCGCCGACTCCACCTGGATCGCGGACGATCTGCAGGCCGGCTTCCGTCACGTCGGCTTCAAGGTGTCCGACCTGAAGAGGCGCGTGGCGATGCTGCAGGACGCCGGCGTTCCCTTCCAGCTCGAGCCGATCCACGCCGAGGGCGATGTGTGGATCACGTTCTTCTACGACCCCGACGGCACGCTCCTCGAGCTGGTCGAGGGCCCGCTGCAGTATCACGAGGTCTTCGACCAAAGTGCTGTCGATGCCGACTGGGGCCTCGGCGACCCCGAGCGCCCGCGCTTCGATCACGTTGCCGAGACGGTGGCCGACGCGCACAGCGCTCATGCGTACTTCGGCGAGCTCGGATTCACGCTGATGGGTGGCATCCACCAGCCGAGTGACAGCCGCGGATTCGAGATCACTTATCTCCGTTCTGGCGACAGCTCGCTCGAGATCTTCGAGTTCGGGAACGCCGAGGTCTCCCTTCGCGAGCCGCAGACCACCGCGCCCGGATTCGCTTCCGTCGAGTTCGAGGGCAGGCGGCCGGCTGCAGCCACCGAGCTCGAGGTCGAGGGCGAGCGAGGCCTGCTGGTCGATCCCGACCTCCTCGTCCACTCCGTTACGGAACGCTGACGTGCGCTGGGATCTCAACGAGCTCGGGTCGACGGGGCTGCGGGTCAGCCCCATCACCCTCGGCGGCGCGCCGCTGGGCAGCATGCCGGAGAACTTCGGATACGACGTCGCCGCCGAAGACGCGGTATCGCTCGTCGGGGCGGTGCTTCGCAGCGACATCCGCACCATCGACACGTCCAACGGGTACTCGGGCGGCGAGAGCGAGAGGAGGATCGGCCGCGCCATCGCTGAGGCGGGCGGCCTTCCCGCTGATGTCACGGTGATCACGAAGGTCGATCCCCGCGGCTCCGACTACAGCGCCGATCGAGTACGTCGGAGCCTGGCGGAGAGCGCGGAGAGGCTGGGGGTGTCGCCTCTTCCCCTCGTGCATCTGCACGACCCCGAGTTCCACGACTTCGCCGAGATGACCAAGCCCGGCGGAGCGGTGGACGCACTCGTCGAGGCCCGCGACCGCGGCGAGATCGGACACGTCGGTCTCGCCGGCGGCGACGTGAACGAGATGATGCGCTACCTCGAGCTCGGCGTCTTCGAGGTTCTGCTCGTGCACAACCGCTGGACGCTCGTCGACCGCAGCGCGGGCGCCCTTCTCGAGCGGGCCGCCGACATGGGTGTCGCCGCCGTCAACGCTGCGGTCCTCGGCGGCGGCATCCTCGCCGACACCACGGGGTCGCGCACGACCTACGGCTACCGCCCGGCGACCCCCGCGACCCTGGCCGCCGTCGCGGCGATGCGCGATGTCTGTCGGCAATGGGGCACGGACCTCGCCACCGCTGCCATCCGCTTCTCGACCCGCGACCCGCGCTTCGCCACGACGGTCGTCGGGATCAGTAAGGTCTCCCGCATCGAATCGACGATTCTCGCCGCGACGGCGGAGCTGCCGGAGGAGTTCTGGGAGGAGCTCGAAGGCCTCGTTCCCCATCCCGAGAACTGGCTCGACCACGTCCCCCCGTCCAGCTGACGCTTCACGATCACGTCTTCCACCGCCTCCTTCTTCGAAAGCAGAAACTCCATGCCCCTTGTTCGCGTCGACATCCACGCTCCCCTGGCCCCGCTTCGCGCCCAGATGAGCTCGGCAATCCATCAGGCTCTCGTCACCGGCTGGGAGATGCCGGCGGACGATCTGTTCCAGATCTTCCAGGTGCACGAGCCCGGCGATCTGTTCTACAGCACCTCGTTTCCCGACGCAGACCGCACCGACATCGTGTTCGTGCAGATCCTCGCCTTCACCGGTTACTCGCCGGAGGTGAAGCAGCGCGGCGCCACTCTCATCGCGGACGGCCTCGCCGATCTGGGCATCAAACGCGACAACGTCCTGATCGCGCTGTCCGAGAACGGCGACGGCGATTGGCTCGCCCCTTCGAAGGAGGTCTGAGGTGTTGACACGCAACGACTTCCCCTCCGACTTCATCTGGGGAACGGCCACCGCGTCCTACCAGATCGAGGGCGCCACCAGCGCAGACGGTCGGCTGCCGAGCATCTGGGACACCTTCAGCAAAGTGCCCGGAGCGGTCGTCGGTGGTCACACCGGCGATATCGCCGATGACCACTATCACCGCTTCCGTGAGGATGTCGCCCTGATGGCCGACCTCGGGGTCGACGCCTATCGGTTCTCGCTGGCCTGGCCGAGGATTCAGCCGAGCGGCAGCGGTCCGGTCAATCAGGCCGGGCTCGACTTCTACCGGCGCCTCTCCGAAGCGCTGCGGGAGAAGGGGATCACCCCGTGGGTCACGCTGTACCACTGGGATCTGCCGCAGCCGCTCGAGGACCGAGGTGGATGGCTCGAGCGCGACACGGCGTACCGCTTCGCCGAGTACACCGCGCACGCCGTCCGCGGGCTCGGCGACACGGTGTCGGACTGGATCACCCTCAACGAGCCGTGGTGTTCGGCGTTCCTCGGCTACGGCAGTGGCCACCACGCGCCGGGGCGGCACGAGGGCAGTCGCTCGGCGCACGCTGCGCACCATCTGCTTCTCGGCCACGGGCTCGCCATGCAGGAAATCCGCTCGGCGCTGCCCGAGGCCCAGGCCGGCATCACACTGAACCTGTACTCCGTCCGACCGGCGAGCGATTCGCCGGAGGACGCGGATGCGGCGCGACGCATCGACGGCCTCAGCAACCGGCTCTTCCTCGATCCCGTGCTCCGAGGCTTCTATCCGGAGGATGTCCTCGACGACCTCGGTGAGACCCGGTGGTTCGCCGAGAACGCGCCGCAGTCGGATCTCGACCTCATCTCCGCACCGAGCGATTTCCTGGGCATCAACTTCTACAGCCGGCATACGGTCTCGGCCTCGGCGGCCGTGAGCGCAGAGGTGTCGACCGACGCCGCAGGCGTCGCGGCATCCGTCGAAGCACCCAGCGCCTACCCGGGGAGCGAGGACGTCGTCTTCGTCGGGAGCGGCGCCGCGCGAACCCTCATGGGCTGGGAGATCCATCCCGACGCCATGCTCGATGTGCTCGACATGTCGCATGAGCGCGCCCCCGAGCTGCCGCTTTACATCACCGAGAACGGCTCAGCATGGGAAGACTCGGTCGGCCCTGACGGCGAGATCGACGACATCGAACGGACCCAGTACCTGGCCGACCACGTGCAGGCCTGCCATGACGCGGTCGCCCGGGGGCTCCCGCTCCGCGGATACTTCGCCTGGACACTCATGGACAATTTCGAGTGGTCGTGGGGATACACCCGTCGTTTCGGGCTGGTCCACGTCGACTACGAGACGCTGGAGCGGAGGCCCAAGCGAAGTGGTCTGTGGTTCGCAGGCTTCCTCGGGGGCCCTCTTGCCACGCCGGACGGCACCGGGGTGACGGTGTCGCAGATGTGACCAGTGTCGTCGCGCAGTCAAGCGGCGGGCGAACCGGGGAACCGGGGAACCGGGACTGAGCGTGACGAGGAAGAAAGAGACGAAGACGAAGATGAAGACCAGCGTCGGGACGGTCTCAGGACCGGTGGGGCACCTGCGAGTGATGCCACGATCGCAACCCCATGTTTCACAGGCGCTTGTCGGCGGCGCTCGAAAACTGAACACTTGCGGCGGCGAAAAGTGAACACTCAACGATTGGAGAGTGATCACTTTGGAGGACTGGGCACTGATTCGCAGGTTGGCTGCGGAGGGGGTTCCGAAGGCGCGGATCGCGGAGCGGTTGGGGATCTCGCGGACGACGGTGATCAAGGCTGTGAACTCCGACTCGCCGCCCAGGTATGAGCGAACACCGGGCCCGACGTCGTTCACCGTATTCGAGCCACGGGTGCGGGAGTTGCTGGCGGAGACGCCGGACATGCCCGCGACGGTGCTCGCGGAGCGGGTCGGCTGGACCGGGTCGATCCGGTGGTTCCGGGACAACGTGAAGCGGTTGCGGCCGGAGCAGCGGCGGATCGACCCGGCGGACCGGCTGGTGTGGGAGCCGGGTGATGCGGCGCAGTGCGATCTGTGGTTCCCGCCGCGGAAGATCCCACTCGAGGACGGCACTTCGAAGCTGCTGCCAGTGCTGGTGATCACGCCGGCGCACTCGCGGTTCGTGACGGGGCGGATGATCCCGACCCGCAAGACTGAGGACCTGCTGCTGGGGTCGTGGGAGCTCATCCAGCAGCTGGGACGGGTGCCGCGGCGGCTGCTCTGGGACAACGAGCCCGGCATCGGTCGCGGGCAGCGCCATGCGGACGGAGTCGCAGCGTTCATGGGGACGCTAGCGACGAAGCTGGTGTTGCTGCCGCCGAGGGATCCGGAATCGAAAGGGGTGGTGGAGCGTCGCAACGGCTGGTTCGAGACCTCATTCATGCCGGGCCGGTCCTTCACGTCGCCTGCGGACTTCAACATCCAGTTCACCGACTGGCTGGGCCGCGCGAACGCCCGGGTGGTGCGCACCACCGGCGCCGCCCCGGTCGACAGACTTGATGCGGATCGGGCGGGCATGCTGCCGCTGCCGCCGATCCCGTTGCATCTGGGATGGCGCAACCGGCTCCGGCTGGGCCGGGACTACTACGTCCGCATCGACACCAACGACTACTCCGTCGACCCGCACGTAATCGGCCGGATCGTCGATGTCACCGCGGACCTGGACCGGGTCCGGGTGCGCTGCGACGGGCGGATCGTCGCCGACCATCCCAGGCTCTGGGCACGCGGGCGGGTGGTCACCGATCCCGCCCATGTGGAGATGGCGGCGGTGCTGCGCCGCGAGTTCCAGCAACCTCGAGCCGCTGTTGGTGATGATCTCTCCAGGGATCTGGCCGACTACGACCGCGCGTTCGGGATCATCGACGGCGGGCTCAGCTGATGGCCACCACCAAGAGCCCTACCGAGTCGGTCAAGCAGATCACGTATCTGGCCGGTGCGCTGAAAGCACCCCGTATCACCGAAGCCGCCAGCCGGATGGCCGACCAGGCGCGGGACGCCGGCTGGTCGTTCGAGGACTACCTCGCTGCCGTGCTCGAACGCGAGGTCTCCGCGCGCAACGCGTCGGGCGCGGAGCTGCGGATCAAAGCTGCCGGCTTCCCGGCGCGCAAGACGCTGGAAGACTTCGACTGGGACGCGCAACCGGCCGTCCGCCAGCAGGTCGCGGCACTGGCCTCCGGCGGGTTCCTCCTGGAAGCGCAGAACGTGGTGCTGCTCGGCCCACCCGGAACCGGGAAGACGCATCTCGCGACGGCGCTCGGGATCGTCGCCGCCCGCCACGGTCACCGGGTGCTGTTCGCGACCGCGACGGACTGGGTCACTCGGCTCACCGACGCGCACCGGCAAGGACTGCTCCCGAAAGAGCTCGCTAGGCTGCGCCGCTACGGGCTGATCATCGTCGACGAGGTCGGCTACCTGCCGTTCGAGCAAGACGCCGCCAACCTCTTCTTCCAGCTCGTGTCGAGCCGCTACGAGCACGCGTCTCTGATCCTCACCTCGAACCTGCCGTTCAGCGGTTGGGGAGGCGTGTTCGGGGACCAGGCAGTCGCTGCCGCGATGATCGACCGCATCGTCCACCACGCCGACGTGCTCACCCTCAAGGGCGCCAGCTACCGCCTCCGCGGACGAGGCATCGACAGCCTCCCCAGCATCCGGACCACCACCGCCGAAACCCCTGACTAGACTGCCCGCAACCGTTCACTTTTCAAGCGCCGGAATCGACCAGTTCTGCAGCGCCGCCGACAGGCGCTCGCGGGAGGCGACGGTTTGATTGCGCGACTCCTCGCAGAGGGGAGGTCTAGCTATTGCCTGATCAGGCGGCGTTAGAACCGGATTACGCCGTTCACGCCGCGGTCGCGAACCCCGGAGGTTCACCCCACGATCACCCTCATTTCGCCTTGAACTCATCTCTTCAGGCGCGCATAAAGTAACGTCAGCGCTGAGGGTGTCGGCGGTGACGCCGCTCTCTCACCTCTGTTACGCAGTTCACCCGAACACCTGCGAGCAGAAACCTCGTTCGGTCCGGCTTGGACCGTCGCGACCCCAGATCGCGGCCCTCTCGCCGACCCCTCGAATCGCAGGTGCCGTGGCCCGTCCCACAGCGGGTCACGGCACCTGTTCCGATGATCTTGGCTTGCTTCGGCGCCGAGCTGCTCACGCCACGCCCGAAGTCGCGGCCGCTGAGCGAGCGCCGCGAGCCGAACCGCCCGTCACATCGCTCAGACCTGCTCGAGCAGGCCCTGCATCTCGGCGATCTCGGCGGTCTGGCTCTCGATGATCGACTCGGAGAGCGCCACCATCTCGGGGTCCTCACCGTCGGCGACCTACGCCTCGGCCATCTCGATGGCGCCCTCATGGTGCTCGATCATCTGCTCGAGGAAGAGGCGCGACGCCTCCGCGCCCTCCGCCGCCTCGAGGGCGTCCATGTCCTCCTCCGACATCATGCCCGAGTGGTCCATACCGCCCATGCCCATGTCATCCATGTCGCCCATGTCGAGCCCCTGGGCTTCGAGCCACTCCTGCATCTGCTCGATCTCGGGGCCCTGGGCGGCCTTGATTCGCTCGGCAAGGGCCGCGACATCCTCATTGACATCGTCCTTGGCGAGGAGCATGTCGCTCATCTCCACCGCCTGCTCATGGTGGGGGATCATCATCACCGCAAACTGGGCGTCGACGGTCATCATCTCGCCGGCCTCGGCGCTCGACGAGCCGTGCCCATCGCCGTGCTCGCCCATCTCGGTCCCGGGCGAGGTCGACCCGCGCCCGACGAGGGCGATGCTCAGAGCAGCTGCGGCGGCCAGACTCGCGAGGGGTCGCATTCGTGAAACGCTCATGGTGTCCTCCCTTTGACACCTCCCCGATACCCCTCCTGGGTATGCCTGGGCTCCGCGTCCCCCATCTTTGCTCTACGGAAGCCGAACAGCAGCACGGTGGCGCCCGCGCTCATTCCGAGCAGGACGAGCGCAGACCCCGCGACACTCCACGCCCCCACCCACCCCGCCACCGGATACGTGACGAGATAACAGGCATGCGACAGCGCGAACTGAGCGGCGAACACGAGGGATCGGCCGGATGGGTCGGATGCCACGGCGAGAACCCTTCCCGTCGGTGTCGCGATCAACGACGTGCCCATGCCGAGCACCACCCACGCCGCAAGGAGGCCCACCCACATGCCGAGCGAGCCGGTTGGAGCGGAGGCGCCGAGCGCCGCCACGGCCAGCCCGAGGGAAACCACGACCGCGCCGCCGCGCATGATGGCAAAGACCGACCAGTGCTCCACCGCCCGCGGCACGATGAGGGCGGCGACCACCGACCCCGCCCCGAAGACGGCGAGCGCGACCGCGACGGCGGCATCATCGGCTTCGCCCTGATCCTTCACGAGCACGACCGTGTTGACGAGCACCAGTGCTACTCCGCACGCGACGACAAGGTTGGCGACGAGGACGAATCGCAGCGACGGAACCCGTGCGAACAGCCGCACGCCGCCCGTGAGGCGCTGCCAGAATGACGTCGACTCCCCCGGTGGTCGCTGCGGCAGCGTCGCGATCAGAACGAGCGCCGCCGAGGCGGCGAAACCGATCGCTGTTCCGGCGAAGAGCGCAGTGAACGGGACGACGGTCAGCAGCACCGCGGCAAGCACCGGACTGAGGATCGCCTCGACGTCATACGCGATCCGCGAGAGCGACAACGCGCGGGTGTAGTCGTCAGGCCGCGGCAGCACGGTGGGGATCACCGCCTGAAAGGTCGGCGTGAAGGTCGCGGACGCCGCCTGCAGCAGGAAGATGAGGCCGTAGATCTGCCATACCTCGGTGACGAAGGGCAGTATCGCCGCCATGCCGAGGCGAACGAGGTCGGCCCCCACGAGCACCGCTTTGGCGGGCAGCCTCTGCACGACCGCCGCGACGATCGGCGCAACTGCGACGTAGGCGACCATCTTGATCGCCAACGCGGTGCCGAGCACCGCGCCCGCCGCCTCGCCGGCGAGTTCGAAAGCCAGAAGACCGAGGGCGACCGTGAGCAGCCCGGTGCCGACCAGCGCGACAACCTGTGCACCGAAGAGCCGCCGATACGCCTGGTTCCGGAGCACGCTCGTGATACCTGCACGCATGCGAAGATTCTAAGGCGTGAACGATGGCACACTGGACCTGTGAGCCACGACCCGGGTGCCGTCGTCGATCCGCAGGACGGCTACGTGGATGTCGCCGCGGAGATCTTCCGGCTCCTGTCCGACCCCACGCGCATCAGGGTGATCCTCGCGCTGCAAGACGGCGAACGCTCGGTGACTCAGCTCGCGGACACCGTCGGCAAGTCACCGACGGTCGTGTCACAGCATCTGGCGAAGATGCGACTCGGCCGTCTCGTGCGGGCGCGGCGGGAGGGCACCGCGATGTTCTACAGCCTGATCGACGAGCACGTCCGCCGACTCGTGACCGAGGCGGTGTTCCAGGCCGAGCACACCGTCGACGACGACCCGCGGCACCATCGCGGCTGACGGAGCCATCGCGGGCGATCGTCGATCGAGCGCAGCGAGACGAAACGCCCGCCCGGCCCCTACCGCGCCCCGAGCTCGGCGAGGTGGTCGGCGAGCGCGCGGATGGTGGAGTAGTCCCACATGATCTCGGGATCCACCTCGATGTCGTACTCGTCTTCGATGTCGCCGCACAGCGTCAGCGCGTAGACCGAGTCGAGCCCGATGTCGGCGAAGTCGGTGTCGACGGAGAAGTCGCCGGGCAGCTTCTTGCCGTAGGTGACCACGCGCGAGGCGAGCCAGGCCTGCACGTCGGTTTCGGTCGCGATCGCTTCCATGTCGTCCTCCAGGGTTGGGTCAGTCGTGCTCGCCGAGCGGCGCGCGGTCGAGAGTGAGCGTGAGACCGGCGTCCACGCGGGCTGCGGTCTCGGCGGCGATGGTCTCCATCGCCTCGTCGGGCGGGGCGGCGCGACGCCCGGTGGCGAACGACTCGAGCAGCGCCAGCGCGGCAACCCGGTCGACCTCGCCTCCGTAATCCGCCGCGACCAGCGTCGCCGCGCTCACCACCCCGAACTCGCGTCGCGTGGGAACACCGGAAGAGGGATCGGATGCCGCGGCGAGCCCCGCCGCCACCCTCGACCCGGCGACGGCTGCGATCTCGGCGCGCACGTCGTTATCGATGTCCGGCACACTGGCGGCGGCACGCCGCCGCGCCGCGGCGGCGCCGGTCGGGTCGAGCAGTTCGAGGCAGCTGACGTCGCGCACGAGGGTCTCGAACGCCTCATACGGCTCGACCCGCGCATAGAAGGTAGAGCCGAAGAGCACCGACAGGGCACGCATCGCGGCGTCGAGCTGGAGCGGCACGAGGTCGACCGCCGCGGCGAGCCCGTCGTCAGCCGGGTCGACGAGCGCCGCCTGGATCACCGTGTCGGCGACCGAGAGCCAGGTCTGCGCGCGGGCCACGAGACTCCGGGCATGCGGGAGGTCCCACACCGTCCCCCGGTAGAGCTCACGGCCCCGCGCGTACGCCACGGCCATTCGGAGCGCAGTATCGACCGCGCCGAGCCACATGCCGGCGACGATCGAGCGCGCGTGCGCGTCGGCGATCGGGTCGACGATCCACTCGGCCCGCACCAGGGCGCCGCGCACCTGCGCGCGCCGGAGCGGTACACCCGCGAGGCCGGTGGCGTGGCGCGACAGCGTGGTCGTCACGGCATCACCGTCGATCAGCACCACCGATTCCCGGCCGAGGTCGTCACGCGTCCGGGCGAAGACGAGCCCGGGGTCCGCGGGGCCTGCGACCACCGACAGCAGACCCGAGGCACGTCGCCCGGCCGCTGCAGGAAGATGTCCGCGCACGGCGACGCCGCACGTCGCCCCGCTCCCCAGCGCCCACCCGACGGCGGCCGCGTCGCTGCTCGTCCATGCCCCCGCCGCTCCCACAAGCGGCAGCGCGACGGCGAGCGCGCCGCGGGTCGGGTCGTCCCGGAACAGGGGCCGGAAGGTCTCGCGCACGATGAAGTTCCTCGCGGCTCTCACTGCGTCCAAGCCCGACGGGGTTCCCAAAGGAGCGGATGACCCGTTCGCGGGCCTCCGCACCGCGCGCGGCGTCGAACTGCCGGGCCTGGCGCTTCGCGCCTGGTGGGCGGCGGGCGACACGGTTGGCGCGCGCGTGCGCGCCTACGTGCGCAAGCCTGTCCTCCGCCGTGCCCGCCGGGTGGCCGCGCGGGTGACCCGCCGCTTCCGCGACCAGCCGGCACGGCCGGTGACGGTGCACTCGGGCTTTCCCACGGTCGACGGCGACGCCGTGCAGGCACGAGGCGCCGAGCTCGGCGGCACGATGAACGACCTCGAGGTCGCGGCGGCGATCACCGCCGCGTCGGCGCCGACCGGCGACACGGTGCGGGTGCGGGTGCCGGTGCTGCGACGCGCGACCGAGCAGAGCCGCAACCGGGTGACCGACGCCGAGATCGTCGGCAGCGCCCCCGGCGACCCGGCCGACCTGGTCGAGAGCGTGCGCGCACAGCTCGGCGGAGCCAAGGCGTCTGAGGCCGAGAGGGCGGCGGCTCGCGAGGTCGGGTACGCCACCCTCGTGCCGTGGCTGTCGCGCGCGCGATACTTGGCGGGGGCGCGTCTTGACGAGGTGATCGTGCTGCCGGCGAGCCTGCCGCACGACGAGCTGTCGACGTTCGCGCTGCTCTACGACGGCAAGCTGTCGGTGACGGTGACCGCCCAGGCCGGCACCGACACCGGTGCGGTGCTCGACCTGCTCGAAGACGCCCTCACGTCACCGGTTCACCAGAGCAGCAGCGCGAGCCCCGAAACGTTGTAGAACACGTGGGCGACGATCGCCCCGCCCAGACGCCCGGTGACGACGACAAGTACGCCGCAGCCGATGCCGACCCCGAGCGAGCCGACGAGCAGCCCGAAGGGCACGAGGGCACCGGCGGCGATGATGTGCAGCACGACGAAGGCGGCGGTCGAGGTGGCGACGGCGACGATCGAGGCGCCGATGCGTCCGGCTTCGCCGACCGCGTCGAACAGCGCGCGGACGAGCAGCCCCCGGAAGTAGAGCTCTTCGACGATCGGTGAGATCAGCACCGCCGCCGAGGCGGCGATCACGAGCGCGAGGGTCGCGTCACCCGAGAGGGCACCGCCCAGGGGTCCGCCGAATCCGCCGAGGGTGGGCGCGACGAGTTCGACCGCGGCGCGGACGACGAGCCCGACCGAGATTCCGAGCGCGAGGTCGGTCCAGACCCAGTGACGGATGCCGGTGGCGCGGCCGAATCCAACGATCGAGGCGAAGGTGGCGGCGGCGATGACGGCGATGATGAGCGGGCCGTTGGCGGCGAAGATCGATGCCGCGGCGGCGAGCCAACCGGGCATTCCCGCCCACATGGGCCCGGTGGCGTCGACGACGTAGAGCAGCAGGGCGGCCGTGCCGAAGCCGGCGGCGCCGATGAGCAGAGCCCGCCACGGGTGCTGGTAGGCGCGGGCGAAAAGGAACAACGGCCCCGGGCTGGCGCCCGGGGCCGTTGTCATAGAGAAAAGGCTAGCTGCTTCTGGCCGCGTTTCAGCGGTTCGACGCAGCAGCGCGGCGGCGAGCCACCGCGGCGGTCACCGCGATGCCACCGAGGCCGACAGCGCCGGCACCCAGCCAGATGGCGGCGGCCGGAACGGCGTCGCCACCGGTGGCGGGCAGCGAACCACCCGTGCCGCCGGTGCCACCGGATCCGCTGTCTGCGGCAGCGACGGTGAGCGTGACGCTCTGGGTGTCGCCGTCAGCGTCGGTGATCCGGACGGTGTACGTGCCACCGGCCGTCGGCGCCGTGAAGGTCGCCTGAGCCGTGCGGTCGTCGCCTGCTTCCTTGACCGCGGTGTCGGCCGCGACGGCGGCGAACGAGATCGAGGTCAGGGTGTTCTCGGTGACGCCGGGACCCGACGTCGCGAAGGTCGTGGTGCCGTCGACGTTGGTCGCGGTGATGATGGTCGCCTGGCCAGGAACCACGGTCGGGTCAGCGACGGTGGCTTCGACCTCGGAGGCGTAATCGGCGTTGGCCGCCGATGCTCCGGCGAGAACGATGAAGCCGGCAATGCCGACTGCGGTCAGAGTCTTTTTGATCATGCGCTGGTACCCCCCACAAGGTTCCTAGGCGTGGATATGGATTTGAGGATGTGAGCGACATGAAGCTAGCTGTGTGTGAGCTGAGTCGCCGTCCTTCGCAATGGTAGCGGGTGGGCAAGGGGTTTCCATAACCCAGGAAGTTTCCAGGAAGTAACATTTTGGCGCGGCGTGTCCGCCGTTTGGGGGACAAACCCACCCGAAACCCGCGGAAATCCGGGGCTCGTCACTCCGGAAAGAAAATCTGAGCAACCTCAGTTCAGCGCGGTCCCAAGGGCGCTGAGCGCGACGAAAGACGCGTTGTAGATCGCGTGCAGCACTATAGCGCCCCAGATACGCCCGGTGAACAGCACCACGCCGGACGCGACGAATCCGAGGAGTGTGAGCCCGATCACAGGTCCGATGTCAGCCGCACCGGCGAGCGCATGCGTCATGACGAAGAGACCCGTCGACACGAGTGCTGCGATGACCCCCGCGGCGACCTGACCGACGAGTCGACGAAGGATCGTGAAGAACGTGACAACGACGACGGCGCGGAAGAAGAGCTCCTCGATGACGGGCGCGGTGACCACCGCCCCAACAGCGTCGAGGGCCCACCACTCCGACACCCGGCCGTCGATCGTCGCGAACGTCGGCAAAGGCTGCGGGCCGGCGATGAGTCCCTCCGCGAGTCGAAGGCCCACACCAAGGCCGACACCCCAGAGCAGGTCGAGCGGGCGGAACCGCAACAGGCCGACGGGGCGGGACCGGGTGAAGGCGAGGACGATGGTCGCCACCATCCCGAGGCCGACCACAGCGGTGCCGACCAACGGCGCAACCGACGAATCCCACGCCCATTCAATGACGGCGCCTGCGAGGACGGCAATTCCCAGGCCGATGAGCGCGATCGCGAGCAGCCACTCGTTCCAGCGACGCACCGTGCGGCCACCCAGTCTCCAGTCGGTGCGCGCCCGCCGACCCGACGATCGGCGCGGGGCGGTGGTGTCGACATCGCTAGAGTGATCGAGCACTCGCTCACGTTACCCCGAGGGGAAAGGCAACCCGGTGTTCGAGATCCTCACGGTGTGCACGGGCAATATCTGCCGTTCGCCTCTCGCCGCAGCGCTGTTGCGCACCCGCCTGGCGCCGCTCGACGTGAACGTCGTCAGCGCTGGCACGCGTGGTCTCCGCGAAGCACCGATGACCAAAGAGATTGTCACGCTAGCGACGTCCCTAGGCGTCTCGCCCGTTGACATCGACGCCCACCGCTCCCGTTTCCTGATGGAGTCGCATCTCGCCTCGCCCGACGTCATTTTCGCGATGACCCGCGAGCACCGCCGCGACGTCGTCGAGCTGGCCCCGTCTCGCATGCGTTCAACGTTCACGATTCGCGAGTTCGCCCGCCTCGCCGACTCGCTCACCGACCACCAGCTCCGTTCGGCTGCGGACACCGGCGGTTCGGATCCTGCGTCTCGGGTCCGCGCCCTCTCAGCAGCGGTGGCATCACAACGCGGCCTCGTTCTGCCGCCTGCGGATCCAACCGATGACGACGTCGTCGACCCTTACGGCCGCTCCTGGCAAACCTACGAACTGTCCGCCTCCCAGCTGGAGCCCGCCGTCGACGCGACAGTCCGAGCTTTGAAGCTCGCCTTCCTCACCTCGGTGGTCGAGTAGCGCGCGCAGCGCGCGTATTGAGACCCACAGCAGCGAGGACGCCTCGCCGCAAACCGCCCCGTGGCGCCCGTCGGACACTCCCCCGAAACACCCCCATGGCAGTATGGTCCGCAAGTTCGGGACACGAGAGGCACCATGGAGCTCATCGACTACATCCGCATTCTGCGGAAAAACTGGCTGATCATCGTGGTCGCGACGCTCTTGGGCATCGGCATCGCAGCGGTGTTCTCCCTCACGCGCACACCCCAGTACGAGACGCAGAGCACGGTCTTCGTTTCCAGCCAAAGCGGCACCACTATTCAAGAGCTTCAGCAGGGCTCGACGTTCACGCAGGCTCGAGTGACCACCTACACGAATCTGGTGTCGACGCCGATCGTGATGAACCCCGTGATCGCTGAACTCGACCTTGGCATCACGGCAGCGGAATTGGATGGCCAGGTAGAGGCATCCTCAGCGCTCAACACGACTCTGGTCACGATAACCGTGACGGATCCAGACCCGATCCGCGCGGCAGACATCGCAAACGCCCTGGCTTCGAGCCTCACCGCTGCGGTGGAAGAAATCGAAACGCCGAACGACTCTGACACCAGCCCTGTCCGGCTCACTCGAGTCAAGGACGCTCTCCCGCCGCTGGCCCCCTCGAGCCCCAACGTGCCGCTGAACCTCGCGCTCGGCGCACTCGTAGGTCTCGCCCTGGGTGTCGGGGCGGCGGTTCTCCGCTCCGTGCTCGACACCCGCATCCGCTCGCCCCGCGACGTGGAGCAGGTCACCGACCGCCCGATGATCGGCGCGATCCCCTTCGATCCGAAGGTCAAAGAGCGGCCGCTCATCGTGCACGCCGACCCGCTGAGCCCGCGCGCCGAATCGTTCCGGGCGCTGCGAACCAACCTCCAGTTCCTCGACATGGACGGCCGTGCGAGCTTCGTCGTCACTTCGAGTGTTCCCAACGAGGGCAAGTCGACGACGACCATCAACCTCGCGATCGCGCTGGCAGATGCTGGCAAGCGCGTCGCGCTCATCGATACCGACCTACGCAAGCCAAAGGTCGCCGAGTACCTCGGCATCGAAGGTGGCGCGGGTCTGACAGATGTGCTCATCAACCGCGCCCGAGTCGGCGACGTCATGCTGCCGTGGGGTCAGCGGAGCCTTTATGTCCTCCCGGCCGGCAAGGTGCCGCCAAACCCCAGCGAGCTCCTCGGTTCTGCACAGATGCACACGCTCCTCGAAGTGCTTGAGCGCGACTTTGACGTCGTTCTCTGCGACGCTCCGCCGCTTCTTCCCGTGACTGACGCCGCGATTCTCGCCAAGGCAACGAGCGGTGCGATTGTCATCGTCGCCTCTGGCCAGACCAACCGCCACCAGCTCGACGGCGCAATGGAGGCGCTGCAGACGGTGGGCGCGAAGGTCGCCGGTCTTGTGATGACGATGGTCCCGACTCGTGGGCCTGACGCGTATTTCGCTTACGGCGCCGGCTACGGATATGGCTACGGCTACTTCCAGGAGCAGCCGGCGAAGGGTCGCCGCGCGAAGGCCGACAATGGCGCGGGGCGTCGACGGGGTGCGCCACTTGCTGCCGCGCCGGTGCCGGCTCCAGCCCCCACCACGCCGCACAGGGGCGAGCGCCCGGCGGGCGCCGACACGACCGTCCGCAGGTCCGCGGACGTCGGGCGCCCGACGCAGCGCTGATCGTCATGGCCCGACGCTCGGTGGGTCTCACCGGCGCCCGTTGGGTAGCGGTCGCCGGTGTTGCCGCGCTTACGATCACAGTCGTGGTGCTGGTGGCACTCGCGCTGCAGCACTCCCGCAGTGATGGCGTCGCCGCGCCAAACCCCGTGCCCACCTTCACGCTTGGGGTGACGACGCCGACACCAACCCCGACCTGGGAGGCGCCGAGTCCGGAACCTCAGGCCAGTCGCGCCGACGAACGATTTCTCACCACCGGCAGCGCAGTCTGGTGGCGCGGAGTCGCAGGCGAGTGCGGTGTGACCGAGCCGGTGATCGAGAGATCGGATGACGGGGGCGCGACCTGGACCGACGTGACTCCGCGCTATCTCGGGATCGGCGAGGTCATGGCGATGAACGCGTTCTCCGCCGCGGACGCAGAGATGGTCGCCGCTATGGGCCCAACGTGCGAGGTGCAGGCCCTCCGCACCTATACAGGCGGCGAGTTCTGGGAGCCCTACCCTGAGGTGCTCGCTGCCTCGCGCTACCTCGACTCCGCAGACCCGAGCCTCGTGATCCTCCTCGGCGAACCCGTCCCAGCCCCCTGCCCGGCACCAACCGGACTCCGCACGAGCGGTGATACTGCCGCGCTGATCTGTGACGGCGTGGCCTGGACGCGCACCGGCGCAAACTGGACCCCCCTCACCCCCACCGGGGTCGCCGCGCTGACGCTCGTCGGGCCCGACATTGTGCTCGCGCATGCGGACGCCTCATGCGATGGCACCGCTGTCAGTCGAGTCGCCGAGAACGACCTCGCGGGTCCTCAACCCGTCGGATGCGCGGCCGGCACCGACCCCGCTTCACCCACCGCCGTCACCATCCGCGACGGCGACCTGCTGGTGTGGTCAAGGGACGCGCTTGCGGTGCTGGAGGGCGTTGCGTGACCTGTACCAGCCCCGTAACCAACACGACACATCGGCTTTGCTATCGTTCATGCGGGGAAAGCGTTGATCTGCGGGGAAAGGGCATGAGTGACGTCACACGTTGAGACCAACTCGACAACGACGTCGCTTGATATGACATACACCACCCCGCACGCACCAGGTCCGGATTCGCCGGGGCGCCCCGAACCGCAGGCGCCGCCCGCAGAATCGGTGGCTCTATCTCCACGCACGGGGGAGGACTGGCGAAAGAGCTATTCTCGGCGGCTCTGGCTCACCGATCTGCTCGCTCTGGTGTGGTCGGTCTACGGGACCCAACTTTTGTGGTTCGGGTTCGGTAACGTCGAAGTCGCCATCCGTGCCGACTCGCGCATCTCAGAATTCTCTTACTGGCTCTTTTCCGGTGGGTTGGTTATCGCATGGATGTGGGTGCTTGCGCTAGTCGACGCACGCAGTTACCGCACGGTTGGTACCGGTAATGCTCAGTACATCCGCATCGTGGATGCAAGCTTGCGATTGTTTGGCGCGATCGCAATCATCGCCTTCCGTACGCGAGTCGACGTACGCGGGTATCTTTTAATCGCACTTCCGCTCGGGATCCTTGCCCTGCTGCTCACACGCTGGCTGTGGCGCCAATGGCTCATCGCGCAACGCATGCGCGGCCAATATTCGGCCCGGATTATCCTCGTCGGCTCTGTCGAATCCGTGGCTCAGGTCGCCCGGGAGCCCGAGCGCGCCCCGCGAGCGGGCTACATCGTCATAGGAGCATGTGCGCCGAGCGGCAAAGTCGGCGATATGGTCCCTGGTACGTCCATCCCCATGATGGAAAGCGTCAACGCGGTTGAGCGGGCGATGGAGCTGACCGGCGCGGACACAGTTGCGGTGACGAGCACAGACAGTCAGGTACATCGTCGATTTCTCGTCAAACCCGGCATAACTGGGCTGTGGCAGATAAGCGGGCGGTCCACCCTATCTTGGGAAGAAACTGTCCGGCTCGATCTCTTTTGCGTCAAAAACTGGACGATGCTAGGCGACTTAGCGATTCTCACTAAGACCGCCCGTGCAGCGCTTGCGCCGGGAGACAGTGCCCGCTAGCCGACCGCCTCGCATGCACGACGCCGGCCGCAGATCCTTCAATTACTACCGAACCGACATTGAGCAAGCTGAAAGGCCCACCTTGCCCTCTATCTCCATCATCGGCACACGCGGGTACCCAAGCTACTACGGCGGCTTCGAGACTGCAGTTAGGAAGCTTGCGCCGTTTCTCGCGGACAAGGGTTGGGATGTCACGGTGTACAGCAGACCGGGCGCCGTAAAGATGGACGACCCCACTCGGGACCCTCGCGTGGCATCAGTCCCCACTTGGGGCGTTGAGACGAAGTCCGTCAGCACCCTGTCGTATGGCCTTACGGCTTCCCTCCACGCGCTGCGCTACAAGCCTGACGTGGCGCTGGTGATGAACGTCGCGAATGGCTTCTTTCTTCCTCTGCTAAAGCTAAGGGGAATACGAACGGTCGTGAATGTCGATGGGATCGAGTGGGATCGAGCAAAGTGGGGCCGCTTAGCGAGGACCATGTTCAAGACCGGGGCGAGACTCAGCGCGCGTTTCGGGGATACCCTGGTGTTCGACTCCCACGAGATCGGGCGTCGATGGAGAGCGGACTTTGGGCGGGATGGGGTTTTCATTCCGTATGGCGGTGACGAGATCCCGAGTTTGCCAGTCGAGCCGGGCCTCGCGCACCGAGGCTACGTCCTTGCAGTTGCGCGCTTCGTTCCAGAGAACACCATTCCGCAATTCTTGGATGCCGCCGAGGAAATCGCGAAACATTTGCCGGTCGTCATTGTCGGCTCATCTGGGTACGGTGGCGAACTCGATGCCAAAGCCGGACAAATTGCGGCCCGAAATGGGCAAGTTAAGTGGCTCGGGCATATCAGCGATGATCGCCGCCTTTTCGCGCTATGGCAGCATGCCGCTGTGTACTTTCATGGCCATAGCGTCGGTGGGACGAATCCCACGCTCGTACAAGCCCTCGCCGCTGCGACGCCGATCGTTGCCCGAGACACTGTCTACAATCGCGAGGTGCTTGGCGACGACTCGGTGTTCTGCGATGCAAAGCCACACGCGATCGCCGAAGCAATTCTTGATCTCGCATTTGACCCCGACGCCCAAGATCGTCTTTCCGCACTGAACCTTTCACGATCGCAAGAGCTGTACACATGGCGGTCTGTGCTGGAAGCCTACGAAATGGTACTCCAGACCGGCGCAACCGGCCACGATCGAGAAGAGCCAGCATGAATGACATGGGCAGAACAGGGCTGGCGGCCTTTCCTATGCACGGCCAATACAAGTTGTCGAACGAGGGGTACCGCACCCGAGACGGCCACCTCATTGAGTGGTTTGCAAAGATCTTGGAACGAGAGAACGCGGGGTCCGTTTCGGTTTTCTCGCGTCCAGAGCCTCGTCTGTTGGCCCCGTTTCGAACGTATCCAGCGGCTTCAGTCGCCAGGAATACTCACCCGGTGGATAGCCTTAGTTGGGCGCTGCCGCCCTTGCGCGATCGACAGAGATGGTGGGTCTCGTCTCTCAATGCCTACCAACGCCACGCGGCCCCAACGCCAGTTGTTACATGGAACCCGTTTCTGGCGCTATCGAATGTGTGGCCCGACGTCGTTTCGTCCGGACTCCCCGTTGCGTTCGATCTCCTCGACGACTGGACGATTCACTACGCTTTCGCCGGCGTCCGTTCCAAAGTGGAAGAGGCGTATCGCGAGTTGTTCTCGCACGCGCACGTTGTGACCGCGAACGCGGAGGGTACCGTAGAACTGGCAAAGCGATTCGGCCGACACGATGTTGTGTTCTTGCCGAACGGGTGTGATCCGGAACGATTCGACAGATCACCACTCGCGGTAGGACCTATCACAATCGGGTATGTCGGGAAGATTGGGAAGCGACTCGATCTGGAGCTGATCGTCGGTACGGCTCGAGATCTGCCGCACGTACGCTTCGTGTTCGCGGGGCCGATTCTCGACAGCGAGTATCGCACCCCGCTCGAGAACGTCCCTAACATCGAATTGGTGGGCGATGTCCATTACCAGGATGTACCCAGATTGCTGCAGACGTTCGATGTCGGATGGGTACCACATCGGGTGGGCGAAGGCGAAGTCGGGGGAGATGTCATCAAGACATACGAATATCGCGCGGCCGGACTGCCCACCCTAACCACTCCCGTACAGGGCGCCGATCGCAGAGGCCTATCGGGTGTCACGATACTTCCTCGCGCGGAGCACGCCGACGCCATTAGACGGTGGACCAACGAAAACGACCGCGTGCCACGTAACCTGTCGACCCTCCCCGAATCGGTTCGGTGGGAAAGCAAAGCGGAGGAAATCCTGGCGCGTCTCAACAGAAAGTGATTCACGTATCTCCGACCGCGAAAGCCGCAGCACCCGGCATTAGGCAGATAGGCTTATGATTAAGAAGGTCGATGTGACCACAGAAGGTTACATAACGGTTGCCTTCGGTAACCCCTACTATGTTCGCATTGCGCGGAATCTTGCTCGTAGTATCAGGCTCCTCTCCCCCGGTCGACCCATTGCCCTCGTTACTGACCTATTGGATGAGGATCTCCAGGACTTTGACATCGTCATCCCCCTGGATGCGACGCATGGTCCATCCCTTTACCACAAGCTTCTTCTCGACGAATATTCTCCATTTGAACGAACGATGTTCGTCGACAGTGACTGCCTGGTGACGCGGTCTTTGGACGATATCTGGTCGCGTTTCCGCGGGCACGAATTCATTGTCGTAGGTGGACAACACTATGCGGGATCGTGGTTTGGAGGTGACATCGCTGCGCTACGGGAGCGGTGCGGCATCGAGGGACCCATGTCAAAATTCAATAGTGGATTCATCTACTGGGAAAGGGGACCGGTTTCTGCATCCGTCTTCAACAACGCTCGAACATTCTGGGGCGAGTACGGGAATCTCGGATTCGGAGATTTTAGAGCCGAGATCCCCGTCGCTGACGAACCGCTCCTGAGTCTTGGAATGGCGAAGAGCCATGTCGATGCGGACCCGGATGACGGAACGGTCATGTGCACACCCATCGGTCTCTCAGGCAGAATGGTGATCAGCTTGCCCAGAAGGCTCGCCAAGTTTCAGAAAAATGGCCGGCCGGTTGCACCCGGTATCGCACATTTCTGCGGGTACTACCGCCGAGGCCCCTCCTACACCCGCGCGTCGGTGTGGCTCGCCTTGGTCTCTAGAGAGCGCCGGATTACCGCCTGGCTCGCTCACGTCGCTCTTTATCCGCTCACCCTGCTAGACAACTCCGCGACCTGGCGTATCCTTCGAAACGCTGGCCGCGCGAGCAGGGGAAGCTAGCTATTCAGCGCCGTTTCAGCAGCGCGATCACAAGTCGTAGGGTCAACTGAACATCGGCGCTCGTAGGAATGAGCATCTCGCGTGCCCGCAAACGCAGGACCCTGCCCGCCATGAACGCGACCAACTGTCCAGTCAAGGCGTTTGCGAGCGCTGCCGCTATCGCTGCGCCCACGGCTCCCAGGTTGGGCACCAGCGCGATCAGCATACCGACGTTAACGCCGATGCCAGCCAGCATGGCAACACTGCGCAGGAGCGGACGTCCACGCGCGGCCAAACCGGATCCGAGCACAGAGCCCGGGTTTCCGATCACCGCCCCGAACATCAGTATTCCCAGAACCAGAGGAACCTGGCTGAACTGCGGGCCGAAGATGGGAACTGATAGTGGTATCGAGAGCAACGTAACGATTATGGCGATTAAAAGGGTGATCAATGTCGAGATACGAGCAGCGATCGCTAGCGCTTGGTCATCAACACGCGCAGATTGACGTGCGAACATGATGTCGCGAACGGCGGCGTTGAACATTCGGGCGGCATCAGACAGGCTCACCGCGACGGCGTACACTCCGAGCACGGCTGCCGAGGAGAGCGGGATGATCAATAGCTGATCTAGTCGGGAGAGCACGACCCCCGCTATGGCACCAGGCCAGACCGCCAGCCCGAAAGCGACCGTGCCGCGAATTGACAGGTGCGAACCCGGAGATCGCCTCGCCCATAGGAGTGGCATGTAGGCGAGAGCTCCGACTAGAAGCGAGCTGCTCAACGTCACCGCCGCTGTCAAAGGGGTCAAATCATCAGTGATTACCAGCGCTGCGAGCGCAACGAGCTTAAAGGTCGATGCCAACACCTGGTCGGTGACGACCAGATTCCACTTCTGCAGTCCTCGGGCAACGCCTCGCACGACACCGATAACGAGTGCGGGGGCAAGGGCGAGCGAGCATAGACGAATGAGCTCGGTGAGTACGCTGTCCCCCGCCGCCAGACCGGGTGCGCATATCCAGACGAGCCCAGTTCCGAGACCGCCCAAGAAGAGAACTAGAGCCACGAGAACGACTACGCGCGATATGTGAACTCCCGAGGCTCGCGCGACGAGGTGAGTCACGGCTTCCGGGAAGCCCATTGTCAACGCAGCAGCCAGAAGCATCAGCGGCGCCGTCGCTGCCGCCACCTCCCCGCGTCCCGCCGCGCCCAAAGCCTGAGCTAGTAACGGAGCTGTCAACAGGGCGACGAGCGGAGAGGAGAAGTTACCTATGGCCACAATAAATACATGGCGTGCCCCCCTACCACTGCTAGGCATGCCTTGAGCCGTCCACCGCCTCGGACCGGATCCTGGCAATAAGCGCCTCTCGACGTGCAGGCACGTATGTGGCCTCGATCTGCTCGTCGTTCGCCGCGTTACCGACGTTACTGTGTTTGAGTGCGCCCTTCTGAGTGCCCGAGACTGTGTCAAATGAGACGGATCTGCTGTGGACGAGAGTGACCATGTGCCCCGACTCGAAGGCAACATAGTGAAGCCACACGTCATCGGCTCTTGGCGCGCAGCTTTCGAATGCGGCCCCTCGGGAGCGCAGGGCGTCGATCATCGAACTCGGATAGCTGACTCCCGAATGGCCGGTCGCAAAGTTGCTCACACGCGGTGTACGACCTTCGCTGAACGGCCAGTCATGATATTTCGCAATGTCGCCGTGGGCGTCCAGGGTGATTTGCCGTGCGCGATATGCCACGACACAACCGGGATTCGAGCTTTGAGCGTCCATCAACTTGCGCAACCAATTGCGAGGATACAAGACATCGTCATCTGCCGTAACTAGTCCGTCGTCAGCAATTCCGCTGAGCACCGCCGGGAAGTATTTCGTGTGGGGTCCATAATTGGCCGCAATGCGAATCTCAAGACCTCGGCTCTGCTGCCGACGCAGCCCACGACTCAAATCAGAGAGCAGCGCAGCGTCGTCAAGCCAGAGAATCAATTTCCCTGGCTGAAGGCGCCCACGCGCGATGCTCTCGACCGCGATGTGGCATTTCTTGACCCGGGCGCCATACGACGTCAGCGACACGACTGGGCCACCCGCGACCGCGACTGGAGACCTCCCCAGCCGCGCCTGAAGTTCAAGCCCGACCATCCAAAGTATGACGAGTGGACGTCGTAACCAGTAGCCGAACTTGCCCGACATACTAGTTCGACCACCCGGTGGGCGCACCGATCGGGTGGGTCACTTTCGCGCGTACATGACAAAAGACCGAGGGATTCATGAGCGTTTGTACTCCTTGATCGTGCCACCGAATAAAGGTGCAAATTTTCCGATAGAAACGAACACCCTGGACAAGGCGCGAGCCCGAAATCCGCGCATCAGAACCAGGTCTCGAATGACCTCGGCAACACCGATCGCTCCAACCGCACTGGCTCGGAGGAGATAGAGCACGAGACTATCGCCGTGCTTGATAATCACTCGCGTGCCGACCATACCGTTGCGGATGTAACGTCTGCGTATCCACGCCCACCGGAGGCGGTCGTCAGGCACATCCTCGGAAACAACGGCGTCAGAGCAGAACAGAATCCGCGCACCTGAGCGACGCAACCCCCAGAACAGATCCCAATCTGACCCACCTGATTCTGAAAACGCGTGATCGAACCGCGGGCATCCGCCACGTACCCAGGCCTCGCGGCGAAGCAGTGTGTTGTTGGTTGCAGCGCTATCGAGCCGGGTCCCGTTTACGAGGAGTGGTCGCTGATAAAAGCCCCCAGCACGTACCCACTTCGGCGAACCCGGCGGAATGATAGTCAGGACTGGCCCTTGGACCACGTCCGCCCCACTCTCGGTCGCAAAAGAGGTTAGAGCATCCCACCACTGCGCATCGACCCACTCATCATCGTCGACGAACACGATCGCCTCATACCGCTCATCGAAGGACTCCAGACTCCGGTTCCGAGCACTAGCTATGCCCGGGCGAGGTTCGTGAACATAGGTCGCGAACGGTGCGTACTCCTCAGCTATCACTTGAGCCGAGGGCATCGTGTCGTTGTCGACAACCAACACGTCGACGTTCGAGGCGCGGGCGGTTGACTCGACGACAGTGGCCAGCAGGCGACGCAACCCGTCGGGCCGCCGGTAGGTCGATATCGCAATTAAGAATCTTGCCAACGCAGCACTCTCCATGAACTCGATCGAAGCGAGCCCTACAAATAGAAAGCCGCCCGTCCAGAATGATCTGGCGCGCACGCGCCGAGCGCCACGGCATGAGGCTACACCACCCGATCGCCTCGATCTCTCACCTGTGCCAGCGCTCGGCTCTGTCGCACTATCGCAGCGCCACCGCGGATCCTATTGGACAGCCCAACTCAGCAGTCTCGTCAGAGAGTGAAGTGGCTCTTCGCGAATGAGGGTGTAGCGGTTGAGCGCGTCGGTGGCCGGGTAGGGGTCGAGGTCTCCCGGATGATGGAAGTTCTTCACGCTGCCCATCGCCGAAAGACCTCGACGTGCTCCACCCTACGTTCGCGGCCCCTGACCTGACCACGTTCTGCCGCCTCGATGAGCTCGGACTCGTCGCTGTAGGGCAGCTGATCGAACCCGACCGAGCGGTGATCGAGTGTCGCCTGGCGGAGTCGGATCCGTGGTGCCGGAACTGCGGTGCCGAGGGTATCCCGCGTGGCACGGTCACGCGGGAACTCGCTCACGAACCGTTCGGTCATCGGCCGACGACGCTGGTTGTCCGCGTGCGCCGCTACCGGTGCGACCACTGCGAGCGGACGTGGCGGCAGGACATGAGCCTGGCGGCGGCGCCGCGGGCGAAGATCTCCCGTGGTGGCCTGGGGTGGGCGCTGCGGGGTATCGTCATCGATCACCTCACGGTGACCCGCGTCGCCGCAGGTCTCGGGGTGTCCTGGAGCGCCGCGAACGCCGCCGTTCTCGCGGACGGCCGACGCCGCCTCATCGACGATCCGGCAAGGTTCGACGGGGTCACCACGATCGGGGTCGACGAGCATGTCTGGCGTCACACGAGATTTGGCGACAAATACGTCACCGTCATCATCGACCTCACCCCCGCCCGGGAGAAGACGGGCCCGGCACGGCTGCTGGACATGGTCGAGGGGCGGTCGAAGCAGGTGTTCAAGCTGTGGCTCGCCGCACGCCCCTCCTCGTGGTCGACGCAGATCGAGGTCGTCGCGATGGACGGGTTCAGCGGGTTCAAGACCGCCGCGGCCGAGGAGCTTCCCGACGCGGTCCCGGTGATGGACCCGTTCCACGTCGTCCGCCTCGCCGGCGACGCCCTGGACCGCACCCGGCAACGCGTCCAGCAGGACACCCTCGGCCACCGCGGTCACGCCGGCGACCCGCTCTACGGTGTCCGCCGCACCCTCCACACCGGCGCGAGCTTCTGACGGCGCTCACTGAAATTCCTCACTTCTGCTCGGTGAAATTCCCCACCCTGGGTCGCTCCGTCGCGTGAGGCGGGCCTCCCTCGATGCTGGTGGTCTCTGACCACACACCAGCTTCCGAGGGAGGCCCTGTTCCTCATGCTTTCAGAGAGGAGCAGCGTGGATATCCACGCTCTGAAACGGCAGGGGATGACGATCAGTGAGATCGCTCGTCGCACCGGCCATGACCGTAAGACCATCCGTGCGTACTTGAACGGCGACGCGTCCCCGGTGTTTGCCGTAAGCGCGAGCCGGACGCGTTTGCTCCGTTCGTCGACTACGTTCGGGAACGCTTCGATGACGACCCGCACCTCTGGGTCGCAACGTTGTTGGATGAGTTGCGTCCGCTGGGGTTCGCGGGGTCCTATCCGACGTTGAGCAGACAGATCCGTGACCGGGGCCTTCGGCCGCCGTGTCTGGAATGCGCGCATGTCACGAAACGACCGAACGCAATCATCGAGCACCCTCCCGGAGAAGAAACGCAGTTCGACTGGCTCGAGTTGCCCGACCCGCCAGCGGGATGGGCGTTCCCGACGAAGAAGGCGTTCCTGCTGGTCGGATCCCTCGCCCACTCCGGAGTCTGGCGGGCGGTGTTGTCTCCGTCGATGGATCTGCCGCATCTACTGGCCGCGATGACCACACTGCTCACGCTGCTGGGCGGGGTGAGCAAGGTCTGGCGGTTCGACCGCATGCGCACCGTCCTGCGCACAGGCAGCGACGATCTCACCCCCATGTTCGCGGCGTTCGCGAAGCACTACGCCGTCCAGGTCGTCGCTTGCCGCCCTCGCAGCGGGAACCGGAAGGGCGTGGTCGAGAAGAACAACCACACCGCCGCGCAACGCTGGTGGCGCACCCTCGCCGACGAGATGACGTTAGAACAGGCCCAGGCCAGCGTCGACGCGTTCGCGAAAGGGCAGGACGGCCGGGCCCGTGCGAGCGAGGCCGGGACGACCACCGCGGCGGCGATGTTCGCTGCGGAACGGCTGCGCCCGCTGCCACTGGCGGTGTTCCCGGTGGTGATCTCCGAAGAGCGCGCCGCGACCCGGCAGGCTCTGATCGATTGGCGCGGCAACCGTTACAGCGTCCCACCGGAGCTGGCTGCGGCGAAGGTGACCGTTCAGCAACGTCTCGGCGCCCCCACGATCGACATCGTCACCGCCGCTGGCTCGGTCGTTGCTCGACACCAGGTTGCGGAACCCGGGCTCGGCGTCACGATCCGCGACACCGGGCACGTCACCGCCCTGGACGCTATCGCGATGGCATCGGCACCGCCGGGACGCCCGCACCGCCGGAAGGAACGCATCCCACCCGGACCCGCCGCTCTCCGCGCCGCGCAGGCGCTCACCGGCACCGGACAGCCCATCTCGACCGTGATCGATCTGGCCGCCTACGAGCGAGCCGCGAAGAACACGAACACCCTCCGATGACCACCATGACAGCCGCAGCGAGCACCTACCAGCAGCTACGTAACCACTTCACCGACCTGAAACTCGCCGACGCCGCCGATGCCCTCCCGAAAGTCCTCGATCAGGCGCAAGCGGAGGGCTGGACCCTTACGACCGCGCTGGAACGGCTGCTGCAGATCGAGGTGACCGCGACGGACGCGCGGCGCCTCGCGGGCAGGTTCCGGTTCGCGAACCTTCCCACCGGCCAAACCCTCGCCGACTTCGACCTCGACCACGCCTCCGGCATCGACCAGAGCCTGCTCGCCGAGCTCGCCACCTGCCGCTACCTCGAAACCGCCACCAACGTCCTCCTCATCGGACCGCCCGGCGTGGGGAAGAGCCACATCGCAACCGGCCTCGGACACGCCGCCGTCACCGCCGGCTACCGGGTCTACTTCACCTCCGCCGCCGACCTCGCCGCCCGCTGCCACCGCGCCGCGATCGAAGGCAAATGGGCGACCATGATGCGGTTCTTCGCCCGCCCCACCCTGCTCATCATCGACGAACTCGGCTACCTGCCCCTCCCCGGTGAAGCCGCCTCAGCGCTATTCCAGGTCATCAACCAGCGCTACCTGAAAACATCGATCGTTCTCACAACCAACCGACCCGTCGGCGCCTGGGGAGAGATCCTCGGCGACACCACCGTCGCCGCCGCGATGCTCGACCGACTCCTCCACCGCAGCGTCGTCGTCACCCTCGACGGAGCCTCCTACCGACTCCGCAACCACCACGCCGCCGCCGACGAACTCCGCCGCGCCACCACCGGCACGAACCTGCGCTAGCGTTACCCCGCGACCCGGGGAACTTCACCGAGCAACTCTGAGGACATTCGCTGAGCGCCATCACTTCCTCACCGAGAAGCAGACCGCCCGCCTGGACGCGGTGTTCGCCGTCGAGGAGCATGTCGAGGTCGAAGCGACCTGGGGCGTCTACCAGCGCATCGTCGCCTCCTACCGTGAACCCGACAAGTCCAACGGCAAGCAATTGATGCAAGCCGTGATCGACGCCGTCAGCAGCGGCGTCCCCGCCGCTCTCACCGAGGTCCGCCGACTCGGGCGAACATTGAAGCAACGCGCCGCCGACATCCTCGCGTTCTTCGACCGGCCCGGCACGTCCAACGGCCCCACCGAAGCGATCAACGGCCGCCTCGAGCACCTCCGAGGCTCCGCGCTGGACTTCCGCAACCTCACCCGCTACATCGCCAGATCGCTCCTCGAAGCCGGAGGCTTCAGACCAGCACTACACCCTCATTCGCGATGAGCCAGTAAAGTTCGCGCCACAGGCGCGGCACCAGCGCACAGGAAACTAATCGACAACTTGATCCTTCTTCGCCTCAGGCTTCGACGCCTCCCTAGGCAGACCGACCGCAGGATCGACAGCGCAAAGCGCTATTGCGAAGAACAAGATCCACATACTCGGTCCCCGAGTCTGTAAACCGGAATGCGATGCCATGAGCAGTAGCGCGATCGCGCTTGCAGGGATCACTCCATAGGGCGCGCCTCCGCGAAGCAAAGCGATGATGGGCTGTGACACGACTGCGCCAAAGATCAGAAGCGTGGTCAACCATCCAAAGTCCCAAACATACATCAGGTAGCCGTTCTCGAAACTCGAGAGGATGGTTTCACGCTCGTCGAAGCTCGAGTTGTAGCCCGTCCCGAAGAATGGTTGAGCACCAACTCCTCGAGAGAAATGCTCGATAGCTACCTGGCGCGCGTACGTCGACAATGTGTCGCCAGCGAATCTGTCGAGGACACCCGACACGAGCGGACTGGTCAGCAGCAGCCACGCCCCAAAGGCAGCCGCCGCCAGACTGACGAACTTTATCTCCATCTTCGCCTGACGTCGAAGAACGGCGTACGCCGCCGCCGCCAGAGCAACCACAAACGATAGTCGACTCTCCGTTACGAGCACGCCAGCCAGCAGGACGAGAACGACCACAAGCCGAACGAGCTGTCGCTCGATAAGGACCGCAAGCGGAATAGCGACTGTCAGCAGCGTTGCGAGGTCGAGCCATGCCCCCACTGTTCCTGTGGCGCGCGTAAGGACCGGGCTGTACCAATAATAGGTCTCCATCTGACTTTCCCAGAACCACGTGCGCCCCGTCGCCCACTGGCCCAGAGCAATCATTGCCTCTATCGACGCGAGCCAAACGAATGTGAGGGCTAGCAGACAGACTGATCCCGGGCGGTTGAGGAACGCGACCCTAACAATAAGGAATAGGACAATCCCGAACCCCAGCGAATCGATTAGTGAGAGAAGTGACGAAGGGGGTCTCGTCGCGGCTGTCACGGTGACTGCGAGCAAGAAACCGACGATGAGAGCGAAGTAGAGCCAGAAGTTTCTGCCTAGCTCGCGGCCAAAGAGATGCGGCGTGGTCAGAACCAGGACAGTGAGACAAGCTGCCAGTAGGTAGGCGGACGGGTGTAGTTGAGAGCCGCCAAGCCCCGTGATAGCAGAGGAAGCCACGCTCGGCACGGCGAACTTGATGGCCATGAGGATCCCAATGAGAACCACAGGGCGATGACGGAACAGCAGCGCTATAACCAGGCAGAGCGTCAGCCACAGAGCGAGCAGCATCTCGCCACCTCCCAGTTAGGTTTCCGGATGAACCAAGCGCACCCAAGAGTTTGCCAGAGCCCTGGCCCGCTACTGATCGCGGGGCTGCCCGCTTCTCGCGAAGTTCCTTCGAGCTCGAAAGCAATTGCACGCTCCGCACACCACCGGACCGCAGCCAGCAAGTCTCCTAGTGATCGAAGATGGTCGTCACGCCTCATAGGCGCGACGGAACGCCTCATGTACGCACCTCACAACCACAATCGATCGCAGTAAGGGGGAGAGCATGAAGGGCACTCAGGCGCGCGGGCCTGGGACGCGTCTGCATCCAATCACTCCGGGGGGTGTGTCAAAGTAGCCGGTTTCGGTTTTTGACAACACGATGGTGCTTTCCCGTTGTCGACGTCGATCTTGAACGGATGTGCGGCAGATTCTGGTGGTCATGGCGCCGCTCCACGATCGGGCGTTGGGAGATCGGTCGCAGTTCGGGCTCGAATTGTTCATCGCGTGCAGGAGCCTTTGGGCGGGGTGGCGCAGGTCGCTCAGGAATTGTGTGCAGTACATCGGGGATGACAAGATCGCCCCGCTCCTCGGCGACGGCTTTTTCCGCGGCCCCGGTCTCGGGTCTCAGTTGAAGCGGTGCAGGGATGTCGACGGTGGTGCGGTGTTCGCGCACGGAGTCGGGGAGCCCCTGGCGTACGGTGTGGTCCGCCGACGAAGCTGGTCCTGCGGTGCCGTTGGAGAAGAACCCGGCGTCCTGGACAAGCCCACCTCTGTCGGAAAGGACCCTCACCGGCTGCTTGGCCGACTGATCGCGACCCGTCTGCTGCTCGGGAAACGGCTGCGTCATTGGTATCTGCTAGACAGTCAGTCGCCGGTTCACCAATTTCTGCTCAGAAACCCAGGAGTCATATGCGTTTGTCCGTCATCGGTTGTGGGTACCTCGGCGCCGTCCACGCGGCCGCGATGGCTTCGATCGGCCACGAGGTGGTTGGCATCGACGTCGATGAGCGAAAGATCGCGTCTCTGTCGGAGGGCGAGGCGCCATTCTTTGAGCCTGGGCTGCAGGAGATCCTGACCGAGGGCATCGCTCTGGGGAATTTGCGATTCACGACCGACATGTCTGCAGCTGCCGGCGCCAAGGTGCACTTCGTTGGCGTGGGGACCCCGCAGGTCAAAGACGGATATGCCGCTGACCTGACCTTCGTGAACGCCGCGATCGACGGGCTGCTCCCCTATCTTGCCGAGGGCGACATCGTCGCGGGTAAGTCGACGGTCCCTGTCGGAACAGCAGCGAGCCTCGCACCCCGAGTGACGGCGACAGGGGCGACGTTGGTGTGGAACCCCGAGTTTCTCCGCGAGGGCTGGGCGGTGCAGGACACGATCGACCCGGATCGCCTCGTCGCCGGCGTCCCTGCGGGCGAGGAGGGCGAGACCGCGGCATCCGTTCTTCGCGAGGTTTACCACCCGTCGGTAGCGAAGGGCACGCCTCTCATCGTGACCGACTACGCCACGGCCGAGCTGGTGAAGGTGTCGGCCAACGCGTTTCTTGCGACGAAGATCTCGTTCATCAACGCCATGGCGGAAATCGCAGAAGTCACCGGTGCCGACGTGACGCAGCTCGCGGACGCAATCGGGCACGACGCACGGATCGGGCGACGTTTCCTCGGCGCAGGGATCGGGTTCGGCGGCGGATGCCTGCCGAAGGATATCCGGGCGTTCTCCGCCCGTGCGGAGGAGCTGGGGCGCGGGGAATCTGTTGCGTTCTTGCGTCAGGTGGATGAGATCAACCTGCGTCGCCGTGATCGCGCCGCCCAGCTCGTCGTCGAGGCGCTCGGCGGGTCGGTGTTCAAGAAGAACATCACGGTGCTCGGCGCGGCCTTCAAGCCCCACAGCGACGACATCCGTGACTCCCCGGCGCTGGATGTGGCGGTCAAGCTGCACGGGCTCGGCGCCTGGGTGACGATCACCGATCCCGCCGCGATTGCGAACGCTCAGCGGGTGCATCCCCAGCTGAACTACGTCGAGGATCGCGACGAGGCGCTGCGCGAAGCCGACGCCGTGATCGTGGTGACGGAGTGGGGCGAGTACCGGCGCGAGTTGGATCCGGAGCACGCCGGGTCACTGGTGCGCGGCAAGGTCGTCGTCGACGGGCGTAACTGCTTGGACGCGGGAGCCTGGCGGGCTGCCGGGTGGAAGTACTTCGGGATGGGGCGGCCGTAACCTCGGTCGGCCACCGACACGGGCGGGCCGCGGCATCCTCTTCTGGCCGTTTCCGCTAGGAAAGGGGGATGGCCTTCCGTGTTGCCAACGCCCTCGTTCCCGACAGCGCGCTGCTCGGCTCAGCAGCCGCCGGTGCTGCGGCTACCCGTGCGGGGAGGCTGCAGACGATGTCGCTGTCAGCGCTCCCCGATCGGCGTTGGTTCGACGAGGTCAGCGGCGACGCCGAGGCGCTCGGCGCAGCCGCATTGAGCACCGATGGCGCCGGTGTCGACTGGAGCGCGTCGACGAGAGACACCCTTCCCTCGTCGACGCGCACACCCCTGTCGGTGCTCCGCAGTGCGCACCTGGAGGTCGACTCCTCGCGCAGGCCGGAGGATCTGAAGCACCTTCTCGAGCTCTCGCTGAGCGCGCCGACCGCGCTCGAACGCGTCGTCAGTGCGCAGGCGCTGGACAGCCTGGCGAAGGGAAGCCACGGGCCCGCGCGGGACGTGCTGCACCACGCGGCGAGGTCGACGTCACCCGAGGTTCAGGCGATTGCGTCCCGTCGAGCGTCGCGAGCCCGGGGGCGACGGGGCCGCTCGTGCCGGATGCGGGGGCTGCGTCGCGGCCTTCGGTGCGGACGCGCGTCGCAGGCGCGCCGAAGAGCGTTGACGGACCGCCCACGGTGAGCGCGACGGTGCACGGCACGTGGGCCCGGCTCTCGCCGCGGCGATGGTGGGCGCCGGGTGAACCGCTGCACACACACTTCCGCACCCATGCGTCCGATGACCTGCACGCCGGAGAGCACTACTTCCGCTGGACCAGCGCCTACGACGACGCGGGTCGGTGGCACGCGGGCACCTCGCTCGTGCGGTGGGTGTCTGACACCCGCGGCGAGCCGTCGATCAACACGGTCTACGCCCACAGTCACGGTGGCAACGTCGCGCTGTCGGCGGCGGCGCAGGGGGATGAAGATCGACATGCTCGTGCTCATGCACACGCCTCCGCGGCGTCGCTCACGCGACGAATGGGCGACCATCAGGCAGAACGTCGCCCGCACCATGGTCTACCGGGTGGGCCTTGACCGCGTGGTGCTGGCCGATCTGCTGCGGTCGGCCGCGTCACCGGCGCGGGTGCTCGGCCAACGCTTCGACAACACCCGTCTCCCCCACGTCGACAGCGAGCCGCACCCGATCAACGGCCCGTGGTTCGATCACGGGTTCTTCACACGCGTGGAGAACTGGCAGCAGCGAGGCATCGCCGACGATGTCGCGTACTACCGGAACTGTCCACCGATGAGCTGACGAGCCCCGGGGGTCAGCCGGTGACGGGGACCCGATCCCGGAAGGTGACGCGGCCTGGCCGGCGCACGGAGAAGAGCTGCACCGTGCCGCCGCTGCGCGCGAGCGCGTGGCCGCCCTCCATGTGAACGCCGATCAGGGGGCCCTCCCACTCTCCGACGACCCGGCCGCCCGATCCGGCGGCGACGATCGCGCCGCGGCCATCCTTCGTTTGCACGATCGCGAGCCGCGCGTCGAAGCCGGGGACGAGCTGCGCGGAGACGACGTCGTGGATGCCAGCGGTGGCCGCGAGGCGGGCAGCCTCGGGCGGTTCGGGCGGGAGGGGCTGGGGGTTCAACTCCACCTCGCTGCCGTCGCGTCGGAGGAGCATCGCCTCGCCGTCGGGCTGCCACTCGTCGATGAACGCCTCACCTCGGAGGCTGCGCCCGAGGAACACCGTGCCTGCGATGTCGCGGACAGCCGCAGCATCCGCTTCTCCCAGGTCGGCGAGCCAACGGAACTCGGTCGTCTCCACGCTCACCGCGCCCGTGAGCGGCAACTGTGAGACGCGCTCAATGGTGACGTCGTGCGCGACGGCTCCGATCGCTGCGAACACCGGCACGACCGCACGCCCCGCCTCGTCGGCGGACACCGTCACTCGTAGCCCCGGCGCGGTGGCCGTGATGGCTTCGCCCGCGGTCAACCCGTCGAGGGTGACGATGTGACTGTTGAAACCGCGGTGGGCGCCGAGGCGCGCGAGCCAGTCGGGATCTTCGAGCGGCCCGGTCTTGAGGTCGTCGAGGGTCAGCGTCTGGCCGAGGATCACCTTGAGCCAAGGCCCGGAGAGGTACAAGCAGTCGTCGATGTAGTTGACCTGGACGTCGAGGTTGCCGTCATCCTTCTGCCGGATGCTCGGGCGCCCGAGATCGACGACACGGGCGCCGCGCGCGGTGCGGACGAGCATACGGACGTCCCTCGTGATCGCGCGCGCCTGACCGACGGTGAGGTCGAAGCCGGCTCGGGCGGCGTCGGCGCCGAGCAGCGGGGCGAGCCGGTCGTGCGGTGGGTAGAGAGTCGTACTGCACAGGGCGCCGGCGTCGGTGAAGTTCACGCCGGCCTGCACGCGGACGCCGGGGTCATTGGAGGCGAAGCCGCGGGACGGGTTTCCGCTGCCCACCGCCGCCCGCTCGCGGCAGCTGCCCCACCACACGGGCCGTCCGAAGCGGAAGACGGTGACGTCGAGTAGGTCGCGGGGCGCGAGGCGGACCGGGCGGATGGGGCCGCCCAGGGTCATCCCGTCGTGGTTCGAACCGATGCCGGCCCAGGACGGAACCGAACCGAGGATGTCGGGGAGCGCGGGGAGCGGGATGTCGAAGAAGAACGACTGCGGGCCGTCGTGGGTCGCGGTGGCAAAGGTGCGGCGGATGCCGCTGCGGATCTGCCGTCGCGCTTCGGCTTCGCCGATGCTGAGGATGCCGGTGAGGTCGATGCCCCACGATGCCGCTAGCCGCAGGACGGACGGGGCGACGAACTGCGGCTTCACCGTCAGCACCGCGACGACGGCGGCGACCTCGAGGCCGACGACCTCGAGCTGGTACGACAGCGAGGCTCCGATCGCCGGGTCGGGGCCGTTCGGCTGCCAGCTCAGCTGGACGGGGACGCCCTGAGGGACGCGACGGCGCACCAGGTCGAGCGTCTGGTCGGCGTCGAGGAAGACACCCCAGTCGTGGGGTGGGGTCAGTGCGGAGTCGAGCTGCGGGGTGAAGGCGCCGTCGGCGCCGAAGCGGAGGGCGAGCACGTCGTCGCCCAGGGCAAGGTCGGGGGCAGCGCTCGGGATCACGGCCTCGAGGGCGGTGATGATCGGACCGACGTCGAAGAGCTGCTGGCCCTTGAGCGGGGCGAGAAGGTCGTCGAGGAGCGGGAGGACGGCGTCCTCCACGACGTCGGGGAGGTCATCCTTAGGCTCGGCGGTGGCGTCGACGATGACGAGGGCCCGGTCGCGGATACCGAGGACGACCGTGACGGCGAGGTCGGTGGTCGCGGGATGCCCCTCCACAGCCGAATTGCGGGTGAGACCCACGACGCCGTGCTTGGCGGCGGCGTTGCCCGACTGACGTCCGATCCCGCGGATGCCGCCGACGCTCGCTGTGTTCACCACGGCGCCGCTCCCCTGCTCGCGCATCACCTTCAGCACCTTCTCGAGGCCGAGGAAGACACCCCGCAGGTTGATCGACACGACGCGGTCGAACTCGTCGGCCGAGAAGTCCTCGGTGAGGTTCTGCTTCCCCTCGATGCCGGCGTTGTTGAAGAAGCCGTCGATGCGACCGACGGCCGCGAGGGTCTCGTCGACGTAACGCTGCGTGTCGTCCTCACGGCGTTGGTGCATGCCATTCTTGTCTGGAACCGCCAGGGAGCGACCCACGTTGAGCCGCGAGTGCGTTGTTGAAGCCCCGCCGACCCACGCGTCCTCGCTGCTGCCGTCAGTGCGCGGTCTCGCCGGGCGCCAGCGCCGCCTTTGCCGTCTTTAGGAGGATCGCGACGTCGCCGAGGAGCGACCAGTTCTCCACGTAGGAGAGGTCGAGGCGTACGGACTCTTCCCACGACAGCGACGAGCGCCCACTCACCTGCCACAGGCCCGTGATGCCCGGCTTGACGAGGAATCGGCGGTGCACGTGGGTCGCGTACTGCGCGACTTCCTTCGGCAGCGGCGGGCGCGGCCCGACGAGCGACATCGATCCGCCCATGACGTTGAACAACTGCGGCAGCTCGTCGAGGCTGAACTTGCGCATCACCCGCCCGATCGGGGTGACCCGAGGGTCGTTCTTCATCTTAAAGAGCACCTCGTTGCCCGCGTCCCGCTGCTCGCGCTCGAGGTCGGCCAGCATCTCCTCGGCGTTGACGACCATGGAGCGGAACTTCATCATCGAGAACTCGCGACCCTTAAGCCCGACGCGGGTCTGACGGAAGAACACCGGACCATCGCTCGTCAGGCGTACCGTGATCGCGAGCGCGATCAGCAGCGGGCTGATGACGATCACACCGAGGACGGATGCTACGAGGTCGACCGAGCGCTTGATGAAGCGCTGACCGCCGGTGAACTTCGGAGTCTCCACGTGAATGAGCGGGAGCCCGGCCACCGGGCGGGTGTGAAGACGCGGGCCGGCGACATCGACGATGCTCGGTGCGAGGACGAGGTGCTGACGACCCGCCTCGAGGCTCCAAGAGATCTGCTTCACCTTGTCGGCCGGGAGCTCGTCGGTGCTCGTCACCGCAACGGTGTCGGCGCCGGTTATCCACACGGCACGGTCGACGGCGTCGACGCTCCCCATCACCGGGATGTCGGTGCCAGGGATGGTGGCGGCGAGCCTGCCCGAGGGCACGCAGGCGCCGACGACCTGATAGCCGGCGATCGGATTTCGCAGGAGCTCGCGCGCGACCTGGGTGACCGACGCCTCGGAACCCACCAGGAGGACTCGGGCGGAGTACGTGCCGGTCATACGTCGAGCGATGAGCCACTGCCGCCACAGCCACCGCTCGAGGACCAGAGCCGCGATTCCGAGGGGCAGCGCGACGAGCAGATATCCGCGTGCGATCGGCATCTGAAGGAGGAAGGCGACGATCGCGATGCCGCCGAACAGGCGGAGACTGGCGTCGGCGACGCGGATGTACTCGACGTTGCCGTTGCCGATGATGCGGTAATCGCGGGAATCAATCAGAGACAGCACGGCCATCCACAGGACCACGAGGATGCCCGAGAACAACCAGTACGACAGCTCGATGGGAAGGTCGCCGGTGGCGACGTCACCGCTGTCGAAACCCAGCCAGAGGAGCTGCGTTCCGAACACGACCCAGATGAGCACCAGAAGATCGCTGAACCACAGCCGGGTGGCGTACAGCTGACGCCAACGGTGCAGCCGCGGTGCCTGCTCGGCCGGCGCGCCCTGAACGGGGCGCGCTGCGCCGTTTCGACCGGTGACCGGTGTGGCCGGCCGCCCGTCGTTCTCCGCCATAGATGGCGACGTCCCTGTCGCGTCGATGTTCACGCTCGACGTCACGTCTGCCTTTCCCCCCAGGCTTACCCGTCCCCAGACACGAACGATAACAGGGTCGATGTGTCTTCTCGGTTACGCGAGTGAAACGATCACCGCTCGGCCCGCCGGCGTCGGGAGCGGTCAGCTCGTTTTCCCGGACCTCGCGTGATAGACATTCCGTGCGCCCACGGCGGCCGCCCCCTCGACACAGGAGGCGTGAATGGTGTCCAGCCCGTCGACGTCGGCTCCGACCGAATCACCCATTACTGCGGGCCAACACGCACCGCGGCGCACGCACCGACGGGCACTCGCCGCTCTGGTAGTGACGGTGACCGCGGCATTCGCCTGCTGGATCGCCCTGGGTGTGACGTTCTACGTGAACCCTGCGACGGAGGCAGTCCCCTCGTCAGCCGATGTCATCTATGTCATCGGTCCTCCTACGGAGGAGCGCATCGCGCTGGCTCAAAAGCTGAGGGGTGACGGCGTCGCCCGCGACATCCTGATCTCTGTTCCGAAAACCGGGGAGCAGTCGGCAGACAACCTCGACATCTGTCAGGGTGACCACGTTTCGTGCCTGCACCCCGAGCCGTTCACAACGGCGGGTGAGATAAGGCTGCTCAATTCCCTCTATGGAGCGGACGCGACGGCGGTCGTCATCACGTTCACCCCGCACATCAGCCGGACGCGATACATCGCGGAGGACTGTTCGCCGATGGATGTCACGGTGATCGCCGCGCCCAGCCGGCTGTCCCCGATCGCGTGGGCGTACCAATTCGCCTACCAAACAGGCGGCTTTGCGAAAGCGTTTGCTCAATCTTGCCGCTGAAGTAGCGACCTGAGCGGTTCCTGTGTAAAGTCGGACCAACTTGGGGCGACGCTGCCGCGGCGCCTCAGGTGCTGCGGTCGCGTGTGACCCCCCGACTCCTGGGGGATCAATTGAAGAAACGTGCATTGACCGCGCTCGCGATCGGCGGGGCGCTTCTGGCAGGCGCCGCCGTCGGCACTGCCGCTTTCGCAGACGACGCAGCCATCACCGGAGACGCTTCGGCGGTGCTGACGTTCACGGGATCGCAGACGGTCGAGGTCGCCGTGACGGCCACCAACACCTCTTCGGTTCCCGCTTACGGATGGGCCGTCGTCTATGGACCCGACGACCGCACCTACAACTTCAGCGAGCGGCGATTCGAGCCCGGCGAGACGTGGACCTGGACGACGACTGTCGTCGGCCACCCCTGCGCCGATGTCGACGACACCTCGACGCAGGCGTACGCGAGCTCGACCCCCGGCGGGCCGGTGGAGTGGACCACGGGACTCGTGACCCCGCCCGACCCGCGGATCACCGTTGTGGGATGCGGCACGACGCCGACACCGACCCCGACTCCGACGACTCCCACGCCGACGCCGACGCCGACCACCCCGACGCCGACGCCGACGCCCACCACCCCGACACCGACCCCCACGCCGACGGAGCCCACTCCGACGCCGACCACCCCGACGGGGTCGCCCACCCCCACCCCGAGCGGATCGTCGACCTCGACGCCTGTCCCCTCGGCCGACAGTGACGATGATCTCGCTGCGACCGGTATGGCGATCGGCACGACACTGGCTGCCGCGGTGATCGGCGGCGGACTCATCCTCGGAGGGGCCGCACTCCTGCGCTCTCGACGCAGCTGACGGATCTCCCCCACCCGGCGAGCGGTGGTCAGGGCGCGTGGCGCCCCGGCCACCGCTCGCCGTTGCTTTAGGGTGGTGGCGTGGCGCATCTCGAGTCCCCCCAGCGACGATCCGCGCACCGCGCGTTCAAACGGACGACCGCCCAGGCGCTCGCGGGTGGGACGCTCGCAGCGATCCTTGTGAGCGTCGCCGGTCTCGGTATGCAGTCGGTGACCGCGCCTTCGACTATCGCCGTACCGGCCTTCCTCGTCGCTGTGATCGGCGCTCCGATCGCGGGACTGCTCTCGTACATCGCCATCCGCCGCTCCGGATTGCCCGACGAATACCTCGCCGCATCCGTCGAAACCCTCCTCGCAGACGAGCGCGAAGAGGACTGAGGAACGACTGAGGGGCCGGCCCCCGTAGGTGCCGGCCCCTCAGTCGTGCGTTCTCGTCCTGCTGGCCCTCAGTTGCGAAGGGTCATCGAGCGCGGCGCGCTGACGCCCGTGTTGCCGGCAGCGTCGGTTGCCCGCGCGGTCACCGAATACGTGCCGTTCGGGTAGCTTCGCGAATTCACCGCCGCGATCCAGTCACCCGTGGAGCTTTCCCGGGCCGCGGTGCCAAGACGGGTCGAGCCCGACCAGAACGTGACGCCGGTGACTCCGACGTTGTCCGTTGCCGTAGCCCGCAGGGTGACCGAACCACTCACCGTCGCACCGGCCGCGGGAGAAACGATCGACACGACAGGCGCCTGGGTGTCAGGAGTCGGCGTGGGCGTCGGCGTCGGCGTCGGCGTGGGGGTCGGCGTCGGAGTGGGGGTCGGCGTCGGAGTGGGGGTCGGCGTCGGCGTGGGCGTCGGCGTCGGAGTGGGGGTCGGCGTCGGAGTCGGAGTGGGGGTTCCGCCCGCCGGGATACTCGAGGCGAGATAGCCGTAATACTTACCGGCCGTCGGGCGGTTGCCCGGGTCACCCACGTACGTGTGTCCACGCTGCGCGGCCTTCTCGGCGTTGTTGCGGAGGATCGACCGGGTGGTGGCCGGGTCGGTGCTCGCGCAGGCACCACCCGGGAGCATGCAGGTAAGGGCCACGCCCGAGAGCGCCGCCGTCGACATGCTCGTTCCTGTCTGGATCGTCCCGTATCGGTTGCCGAGAAGGGTGGTGTACGGGCACGTGCCCGGCGCAGCCAGCACGTGGGCGGCGTCGGCAGCGGAGACGGCGAAGTTGCTGCTCACCGCGGGGGTGTCATCGGGCGTCGTGGTACCACATGTCGTCTTGCCGAGACCGCCCGGCCGCCCGTCATAGTCGGCCACGTTCGTCGCCGTCAGAACCTGATCGTAGGCACCGGGGACGTAGGTCGCCAGATCCTTGCTGCTGTTGCCGGCCGCAGCGACGAGGAGAAGACCCTGATCAACGAGACGACAGACGGTGGCGTGCAGGGAATCTCCGCTTCGCGACCCGCACGCCCCGTCGTCGGCTCCTGGGGCGCCGAGGCTCAGGTTGACCACGCGGATCCCATAGCGATCGGCATTGGCCGCCACCCAGTCGAGCCCGCAGATGAGGGAGGACAGGGTGCCGCGGTTGTTATTGTCCATCGCCCGGACCGAGTAGATCGGCGCGCCAGGCGCGACACCCACCGTGCCCTTGTCATCGTCGATCGCTGCCATGTAACCCGCGACGGCGGTGCCGTGGCCGTTCCCGTCGGAACCAGTGCCCGTGCTGAGACAATTGACCTGCAGCTTGAGGTTGATGTCGGGGTGGGTGCTGACACCCGAATCGATCACTGCGACGGCCGGCCCATTCCAAGTACCGGTGCCGTCACCGGCCCGCGCCGGCCCCTGATCGGCCTCCACCGACTTCACGTGCGCCGGAAGCGTCTGCGCCTGACCCTCGATCGCGATGTCGGGAATGACCGACTTGACGCCCGGAAGCCTTCCGAGTGCCTTGGCCTGTGAAGCGGTCAGGGTCACCGAGAACCCGTTGATCGCATCGTCGTAGCGCTGTTGGGGCTTGACCCCGGCGCGCGCCGCGAGCTTCGCGACATCCACGCTGTCATCCAGCCACACCACGTAGCCGCTCGGGCCGGTGGCGGCGGTCGTGACGATCGCGCCGGACGCCGAGGCGACGGTCGGAGCGAGGGCCAGGGTGGCGGTGACCGCCACGGTCGAGAGCACGGCGCCCCAGGCGCGCGCTCGGGATCGCAGATTGCTTTTCACGGCAGCATCCTTCTTCATTAGTGGACTCCCGAGCCGTGGAGCGCTGCCGCGGGTTCGCCCGTCACGGTAGCACGTCTCGAAGAGGTGTTTCCGGGCCCGCGGCGCCCGAAGGCGAGGTAGGCCCGTTCGGTCTGTTGGGCGATCACGTCCCAGTCGAAAAGGCTGAGGTCTACCGACCCTGCGGTGGACTCTCGTGCCCAGTCGATGGCGGCGGCAAGAGTCTCGCCGGTCAGCTCATCGGCGTAGAGTCGCGCCCATTCTTCGCCGACGTCGTCCTGGAGCTCGCGCATGGCGCCCAGGTCAGGAACGAGCACTCGACGGTCGGCGGAAAGGGCGAGGATCGCCGAGCCCGAGTTCTGCACTTTGCGGTACGGGAGCACGACGAGGTCGGCGGCGCGGAGGTAGGCCGCGATCTCGGCCTCGGGCACGAACCCGAGGCGCAGGTCGACGCGCGGGTCGCCTTCGGCGGCAGCGGTCACCTCGGCGGCGAGCGCCGCCGGCGCGTGACCCGCGACAACGAGCCGCGCGTCGCGATCGACGTCACGGAAGGTCCGGACGAGGTGCGGCACGTTCTTGTACGCACGGATCTGACCGAGCGAGAGCACGACAGCCTCTTCGGCGTCGAGTCCGAGCGCCTGGCGCGCCTCGGCTCGGGTGATGGTCAGGTCGTATGCGCGTCGGTAATGGCCGTGCCGGGTCACGACCCCGGGCACGGCCGAGAGTTCAGGATGCCGCTCCCGCGCCGCCTTCAGCCCGCCGCTCGTGAGCGCGATGATGCCGTCGAGATTGCGGGTGAGGCGCCGCCAGGCGAGGTGGCGGAGCCAGGGAGTCGACCGCTCCTCGTGCGCGTCGACGTTGTGCACGGTCCAGACCAGGGTGGTGCCCCGCAGTCGCGCAACCGCGAGGAAGGAGTAGAAGAAGGTCAGGCGAGCGAGATGGATGACCCGGCGCGTGCCGGATAGAAAGGTCAGGTCGGGCCAGTGGAGGTGGACGACGTCGACGTGGCGGAAGAGCAGGCGCGCATAGCTGAGGTCTCGCACGCTGTGCCCCCGGCGCTGCAGTGCGCGCGCCAGGTCTGCGTTGTAGGGGTTGGCGTGGGCGGTGCGGAACGCCGGCTCCGCTTCGATGACGAGCGGCCGGGTCGCCGGAACGGCCGCCGCGTCGGCGGTGTCGACCAGAGCAGGAGGCGTGCGGCCGAAAAGCGTTCGCTCCGCACGCGGGTAACCGTCACGCCAGTCCGACCGGGAGGCCCAGACATCGCGCCAGGTGCCTTTCGACGCGCGGGCGACTCGCTCGAGCACGGCGCGGGTGCCGGCACCGGCCTGGAGGAGAGCGATGCCGAGCCCGGCCGCGAGAGGATTCCACGCGGCACGAAGGTAGGTGGCCTTTCCCGCCATGACCATCGCCATCTTGCGTCCACTCGATGCGGTCGACCCTCCCACGTCGTGCTCGATGACGGCGTCCGGAACGATGACTGGGCGCAGGCCCTGTCGGCGGGCGCGGTGCGAGAACTCCGCGTCTTCGCCGTAGAGGAAGAATCGCTCGTCCATGCCGCCGAGCGACTGCCAGAGCCAGCGCCTCGTGAGCAACAGGCACCCAGTGATGACGGGCACCTCGCGGACGGTATCGCGCTCCCACCGGCCGAGCGACTCGGGATCGAAGACGAGAGACCGCTTGAACACCGTAGACAGCGTGGTGGCGAACATCGCCAGCGACCACAGCGTGGGCGCACCCCAGCACGAGGACGGGTCGAGCGAACCGTCGGGCCGCAGGGTACGTCCCCCGTAAAGCCCGTGCTCGGGATGGGTCAGCGCGAAATCCCGGAGGGCCTCGATGGAGCTGGGAAAAACAGACGCGTCAGGGTTGAGCAGCAGCACGAAATCGCCGACACCGGCGGCTGCTCCAAGATTCACGCCGCGCGCGAAGCCCAGATTCTCGCCCGCCTCGATGACGGTGACGTCGGCGAACCTCGTGCGGAAGGCCTCGGCGCTGCCGTCCGTGGAGCCATTGTCGACGACGATGACCTGCACGCCGGGGATCTTCTGATCGAGCACCGACGCGATGCACTCGGTCGTCCGCTCTCGCGTGTTGAAGTTGACGATCACGACGTCGATCGAAGCGGTCACGTTGCCGCGCCTTCCACCGGGCGGGCGCCGATCACCTTGGCGGGCACACCCGCGACGATCGCCTGCGCGGGCACATCCTTCGTCACGACGGCGCCCGCCGCGACAATGGCACCGTCCCCAATGGTGACGCCCGCCACCACCACGGTGTTGATGCCCAGCCACACGTCGTCGCCGATCACGATGTCGCGCTCGATCTTCGGCTGATCCATGACGGGCGTCCCCTGCACGATGCCGTAGTTCGAGGCGGTGATCGTCACGCGCGGCGCGAGCAGGCACTTCTCACCGAGCGTGATCCGCCCGGTGCTGTTGCCGGCCCAGAGCGTCGAGTACTCGCCGATGTGGCTGCCGGCGCCGATCTCGATGCGCTCGGCGTTGCGGAACGACACGTTCGGCGCGAAGGTCACGTTCCTTCCGAGCGTGAGCCTTCGCACCTGGCTGACGTGGGCATAACCGTAGAAGTGGAGCAGACGGAAGGCGTGACCGTAAACCCGAAGATCGAGGACGGACCGCAGCGCGCGCCGGACGCGGCTCACGCCTGCGCCTCGACCGGGCGGAGAGCGCCCTCGGTGACCGCTCGCACCGCCTCGGCGGTGCCCGAGACGTCGAACTCGGCGCGCCCCGTCACGGTGACGACGAAGCGGTCTGCGTAGGTCAGCGCGAAGGCGCTCATCTCGTCGCGCGGGTCGACGGCGGGGAACGCGATGAACTCGCGCATCGGCGAGCCGAGCAGGAAGCGCGGGGTCTGCGACCACGGCAGGTAGGTGGCGTACCCCACCTTGCGGCCCTCGGGCTGCTCGCCCGCCGAGGAGCCGACGACGTACAGGCGGATCTGACGGCGGACCGCCTTGACCATCTCGGCCGCCGAAGCGGCCGGCGGGACGTGCACGCGCAGCACGCTCACGTCATTGCGGACCGACCGATCGCCCTTGACCCGCCGGGTGACCGGCACGAGCGCATCGCGGCCGCGGTCGTCGTCGTCGACCGCGGTGAGAAGCGCTGCGACGATGAGGTCGGTGAGCGAACCGCCGAGCGAGCTCGCCGCAGCCTCCGCCGAGGAGCGCGAGATCGAGAAGAACGCCGAACGGTTCGGGGGCAGGTACTGGGCCGCGAGGTTCCGCCGACGGATGACCCACTCCTTGTACCAGCGGATGTTGCGTCCGACCATCCGCGAGATGCGCTTCTTCACCGGCTTGCGCGAGTACTCCGCCCACGCGGCCCGCAGTGACGGCTGCTCCCGCCACCAGTCGCGCAGCACCCGAAGGGGAAGCAGCAGCCGCGTCCTCGGCGCGCGTCCGGTGTCGCGGGCGTGCAATGGGGGTGTGCCGTCGTCGACGGACAGCTCCTCCTCCGTGAGCAGCGTCAGCGTATCGAAGGCCCACTTGGCGTCACCGACGACGTGGTGAAGGCGCACACCGACAGCGATCTGGCCGTTGTCGAGCAGTGTGACGGTGGCGTCCCAGAGCGGCAGCCGGCGATCGAGCAGGTCGCGTTCGAAGCCCGCGAGGCGGCGCAGCGTGCGGTCTTCGAGGGGGGTCACCTCATCGACGATGTAGACGTGGCGAGCGATATCAAAGCTCTCGTCGGGGACCCAGACTGCGGCGGTGAGGCCGAGCGGAGCGGGAATCATCCGCTTGCTGAACTCGGGCACTTTCGCGATGGCGCGATCGAACGCACGAAGAACCCTCGGGCGGTCGATGCGGCCATCCTCAGTGAGGAGCGGCGCAGCATCGATGACCATGATCGCGCCGATGTGAGCGGCAGTGAACTCGATGCTCGAGCGCAGGTTCTTCTCGTCGAGCGTGGCCATCAGCTCCACGCTGATCGGCTTCGTCGGCGCACTCATGTCGTGACCTCTCGGGTTGGGGTCGGGGGGAAGAGTGCCGGCAAGCCTCCTTGCTGCCAGGGCGGAACGAAGCGTTCGGCGATGACGGGAAGCCGCCACGTCACGGACATCCCCTCGCCGATACCGCGGATGAGTGCCGCCTCGTGCCGCCATGGCTTGCCACGCAGCCGGTTACGCACGACGCGGGTGGACGCTCGACCGACGAGCCGCCAGAGGATGCGTGCCCCGAGCACCGGCTCGCGTCGAAGCCACTTGGTGGCCAGGGCCCCCAGGCCGCGGCCGTAACCCCGGTGCAGGGCGAGATACTCGTCACCGACGCGGGTGTTGGAGTGCCGGATGACACAGCGCGCCTCGTGCACGATCGCGGTGTCGAAGCGCAACAACCGCACGAAGATGTCGAGGTCTTCGGCCCCCGCAAGGAACTGCCCTGCTCCCATGGCGTCGTCGAACCCACCCAGCCGCAGCAGGACATCCCGCCGGAAGGCCATGATCGCGCCATGCCCGGCATCGATACCGTCGATCGGCGCGGTGTGCCGGGCCGGACGGACGTAGGGACTATCGAGGGGGACGGTGTGGTCGAGCATCCGGCCGGTCACCGCCGAGACAGTGTCGTCGTCGAAGTGCGGCAGCAGAGACTCGATCCAGCCCTCGAGCGGCTGGCAGTCGTCGTCCGTGTACACGACGATCGGCCGAGCGGATGCCGCGAGCGCGGCGTTCCGAGCGAGAGAGAGGCCTCGCACCGACCGCACGTAATCGACCCCGGCGGCCTCGGCCACGAGCCGGGTCTCGTTCGTCTCGGATCCGCTGTCGACGACGAGGACCTGGACCTCTGCGGGCGTCTGCGCCGCGATGGCGGCGAGCGCCTCGGCGAGCATGGCCGGTCGATTGCGCGTGCACACCGCGATCGTCACATCATGCGGCGTCGGCATCGGTCACCACCTCTCCGGTCGCGGAGTGCGCGCGCACCGGTCGGGGAAGGGAGGCCGCTCGACCGGGCTGGGCGACCTCGAGGTACGCCGCTTCCAGCCGCTCGGCGGCCGCCGCCCAGGTGAGGTCGGGCGCATGGTCGAGGGCCGCGGCGCTCATGCGCGAGAGCGCGTCGCGATCCGTCGCGAGCCGGTCGAACTGGGCGGTCAGCGCCGCCACGTCGCCCGGGGTGTGCAACAGCCCCTGGACGCCGTCATCGATGAGCGCGCCGGCGGCGGTGGAGACGAGCGGAACGCACCCCACACCCTGCGCCTCGTAAGTGACCAGGGCGCTTCCTTCTTCAAGGGTGGGCAGCACGAGCACGTCCGCCGCTCCCAGGGCACCGGCGATGTCGTTCGTGAACCCTGCGAGCTGCACGCTGTCGTGGGCGAGCGGGGTCGAGAGCAGGTCGGCGTAGGCCGGCATCATCCGTCCGACCACCGTGAAGGTGCCGTCGGTGTGCGCGGAGGACGACAGCCACGCATCGAGCGCGTGGTGCAGGCCCTTGCGCGGTTCACCGTACCCGGCAAAGACGGCGCGAAGGCCTCGGCGACGCGGGGTGCGGGCAGAGACCCGGCGACTGGTCGGCGCGTAGCCGTACTGATGACGGACGACGCGATCGGGGGCGAAACCGGCGGCGAGGAAGGTCTCGGCCACGGCATCCGAGGGGGCGAAGATGGCGCTGGCGGCGGCCCACTCGGCTTCCTCCATCCGCAGGTGCGCGGCATTCTCGGAGTGCGCCGAAGGAACCCGGCCCGTCAGCCCCAGACGATCGACTTCCCGCGCGACGACCCGGTAGGCGTGCGCGGTGTGCGTGTTGGGTGCCTCGCGCACGACCGGGATGCCGCGGTCACGTGCGAGACGCGCGGTGGCGCCCGGCGCGAGGGGCCACACGTGGACGAGGTCGGGCGACGTCGACGCGATCTGCCGGGCGGCCACCCGATCGTGCCACGCGAAGGCGCGATCGCGTCCGATCGCACGATGCGGGATGCGCGCGCGGCCGCGCGCGAGGCTCGTGGTGACGGTGACGCCGTCCGGAAGCGGGCGCGCAAGGCTGGCGGTGACGACATGCACCTCGTGTCCGCGTGCGGCCAGGCCTGTCACCTGCTGCCATGCGGTCCATCCGATACCCGGCGCCCCCAGGGCGTGCGGGAACGAGAACAGTATCCTCACGCGGGCCCCCAGTGTCGATTTCGCCGAGTCCCCCACTCGACGTTCTGCTTTGACTATGTGCGGAGAGTGCTGAACAATGCAACTCGGGGCCCGTCATTTCCGGATCGTGTTGCTGACCTTTTACAGGACGTCGTCAGCCGTTAACACATCAGCAACACCGCCGGCATCGGCGTCCCCCACTCTGTATGAAGGGCTCGGAAGTCTTCCGTACCCCTCTCGCGCCACCGGCGGCGTCTTTCGCATCACTTGATTGCGCCCCGGGGGAGGGGCGACTGGGGGTTAACAGCATGGAAGTTCCGAAGTACCTGATGATCCTGTGGAAGTCCAAGTGGCTTCTGCTCGTCGGACTCGTCGTCGCCGTGATCGGCGGAATGTTCGCCGGCTTCACCCTGGAGAACGGTCAGCTCGTGTCGCGGACCGAGCAGACCTACACCGCGCGGACCACCGTGCTCGTCGACAGCACGACCCAGCCGCTGTACCAGGCGGTGATCCCTGGGCAGCAGGTCGTCGAGGGCACGACCCCTCCCACCGACGTCGACCTCACCCAGAAGGCCATCCTCTACGCCTACCTCGTCAGCGGCGAGCAGATCCGCACCGGCGTCGAGAACACCGTCGGTGAATTCGCCGACACCGAGGCGCTCACCGCTCTTCGGCGCACCACGCAGCCGGGTGGCGACGAGGCGTTCCCCGGACGCTTCACCCTTCCCATCATCGACGTCGTCGGGATCTCCACCGAGCCCGAGCGGGCAGAGGAGATCTCGGCCGCCGCAACCCAGCTCTTCCTCGACCAGGTGCTGCAGGAACAGGAGGCCGCACAGGTTCCCGAGGGCAACCGCGTGCGTCTCTCGGTCCTCGACCAGGTGCAGGCCACCGAGGAGGAGGGAAGCAACCCGGCCATCCCCGTCGTCGTCGCCGCGCTCGGCATCTTCCTGTTGTTCGTGGTCGCGGCATTCCTGATCGCCGGGTCCAAGGCATCACGCGGCAACAAGCGCGCCGCGGAGGAAGAGGCAGCCGCTGCTGCCGCCGCCGCGGATGCTCCCGCCGGGGCAGGCGACGACAACCGCCCCCGCGGTCGGCGTCGCCGCACGCCCGTGTCGACGGGCGACGAGCCGATCGAAGAGCTGACCCCGTCGAGCGACCGCGAGCCGGCGCGCGTCGGCTGAGCGCTCGCTCGCCGCACCCGAGCACATCATGAGCACCACATCGACCGACGCGGCCCCCACGCCGCCGCCGGCCCCCGCCTCTGCCGCGCCGCGGCGGTGGCGGGGCCCGGAGGTCACCCTGCCCGTCGGTCGTCAGATCTGGGCGTGGGTCATCCTCACCGTCATCGCAGCGATCAGCGCCTTCGCCCTGCCCGCCCTCGTGGCGGGGGGGATCATGATCGGGCTCGGGATCCTCATCCTCGTCCGACGCACGCTCTTCTCCTGGCCGGGCGCCCTGGGGCTGCTGATCGGCGTCATCCTCGTCATCCCCGTACGGCAGTACGCGCTGCCGATACCCCTGCCGTTCGCTCTCGAGGCCTACCGTGCGGTGCTGGCGGTGCTGCTGCTCGCGCTCGTGCTGGCGTTCATCCTCGACCGCACGCGGACGTGGCAGCCGATCGCCTTCGGGTGGCCGATCGGCATCTTCTTCGCCAGCCTCGTCATCTCCATTCCCGCGAACGGCGACGCTCTCGTCGATCAGGGGCTCGCGTCGACGGCCGTCAGCTCTCTGGTGAACTACCTCATCCTGTTCAGCGTCTTCTTCATCGTCCGTCAGATCGTCACGACCGAGCGGATGGTGAACGGCGTCCTCGTGGGCCTCGTCTGGGGCGGCGTGGTCATCGCGCTCTTCGCCATCGTAGAACGCGCGACCCGCTCGAACTTCTTCGTGCGTCTGCACGAGTTCCTGCCCCTGCAGGTGCTGGCTGAGGAGCCCGAGGCGTTCCGTGCGGGCGGATACCGGTCGTTCGCCTCGTCGCAGCATCCCATCGCCCTGTCGGTGATGTTCTGCCTCATGGTCGCGCTCGCGATCTACCTCGCCAAGTTCGGCCTGTGGCCGCGTAACGAGATCAACCGCCGCGTCGTTTACGGCCTCGCCACCGTCGTCCTGCTCGGAGGCGTCCTGTCCGCGGTCTCGCGGACCGCCGTCGTCGTCATGGCGGTGATGATCCTCGTGACCCTTATCTTCCGGCCGTGGCTCGGGGTCACCCTCATCTCGCTCTCACTCCCGGCGCTCTTCATCGGGCTCGTCGCATTGCCTCGGGTCTTCGAAACCATGCTGCTGTCGTTCCTCGACGTCGACGGCCTCATCGCCTCACAGCAGACCTCGCCCGGATGGCGAGGCGCCGGTCGCCTGGCCGACCTGGGCCCGGCGATGGAGGAGTTCGCCCGGTTCCCGTTCTTCGGCACGGGAGTCGGTAGCCGCATCGTGGTCGGAGACGAGCAGAACGCGTTCATCCTCGACAACCAGGTGCTCGGCACCCTGCTCGAAACGGGTGTCGTCGGCCTGCTCGGCCTCATCGCCCTGATGGTCGTTCCGGTCATCCTGCTGCTGCGATGGGCATTCACTGTCGCTCGCAATGACCCGCCCTACGCCATGCTCGCGTTCACCCTCGCGGTTGCGGGCGCCGGGTATTGCGCGTCGTTCTTCTTCTTCGATGCTTTCGGGTTCTACCAGACGCTCTTCATCTGGTTCATCATGCTCGCCCTCGGGGCGTGGTTGTTGACATCCAGCGCTCCGGCCATCGCCGCGAAGCGGGCCCGTGCCGCGGTCCCTGCGAAGGCACTGGTCGGATGACGGCGACCGCCAGCATCGTCATTCCCGCCCACGACGAAGGGGCGCTCATCGCTTCCACCCTCCGGGGTGTTCTCGCTGATGCGCTCCCCGGGGAGTTCGAGATTGTGGTCGCCGCCAACGGGTGCACGGACGATACCGTCGCCCAGGCGTCGTCCGTCCCGGGGGTGACCGTCGTCGAGACGGCGATCGCCTCGAAGATCGCGGGCCTCAACCTCGGCGACATGGCCGCCACCACCTTCCCACGTATCTACCTCGACGCCGATGTCGTCGTATCGGCCGCGACCCTTCGCTTCCTCGCCGCCGCGCTGCGCACGCGAACCGGCCCGGCGGTGGCCTCGCCGCGACTGCGGGTCGACGGCTCGCGCAGCACCTTCCCGGTGCGGCAGTACCTGCGCATCTGGGAGCAGTCCGACTACCGCCTCACCGGGCATATCGGCTCGGGCGTGTACGCCGTCAACCTCGAAGGCCGGGCGCGGTGGGACGAGTTTCCCGACGTGATCGCGGACGACCGGTTCGTGCAGCAGCTGTTCCTCTCCAACGAGCGCATCACCGTCGACGGCGAGTTCACCGTCCGCGCCCCGGCGACGATGGGCGCTCATCTTCGTCGCGCGACTCGCATCGCCGCCGGCAACCGGCAGCTGCCGACGACCGTGCAGAACGCAAGCGTCGAGCCGGCCACCGTCCGCTATCGGCGACTGCTCGGCCGGGTCGCCCGAAGGCCCCCGCTGTGGGGTGCGCTGCCCTTCTATCTCTACGGCTTCGGTGTGCCACTCGTGAAGGCTCGGCGAATGGACAGTGCAGGGTCCGGAGTGGACTGGTCGCGCGACACGTCCCTTCGTGAGGAGGCGCGCCGATGAGCCCGACGCGTTCGTCGCGGCCGGCGCTCTCGCTCAAGCAGGCCGCATCGCGAGGCGCCGCCGTCACAGCCGGTGGCCTGTGGCTGAAGACGCTCATCCAGCTCGCCTCGACGATGCTGCTCGCGAGGCTTCTCGACCCGACGGACTTCGGTCTCATCGCGATGATCATGGCGATCGTCGGTGTGGCCGACCTTGTGCGCGATTTCGGCATGACCGGTGCGATCCTGCAGGCGAAGAAGCTGACGCCGAAACAGTGGTCGAGCCTGCTGTGGTTCTCGTCCGGTCTCGGCATGGTGCTGATGATCGCGATCGCCGCCGCCTCGCCCCTCATCGCGATCCTCTACGGCGAAGACCGCCTCATCGTGCTCACGCTCGCAATCGCGCCGACCCTGCTGCTGAACGCCCTCACGATGCCGATGCAGGCGGCCCTCCAGCGCGACCTCCGCTTCGGCACCCTGGCCATGATCGACATCGTGTCGATGCTGGTCGGTGTCGTCCTGTCGCTCGTCGCCGCACTGCTCGGCTTCGGGGTCTGGTCGCTGGTCATCCTGGCGGGCGCGGGCCAGGTCTACCGGCTCATCGCCCTTTGGGTGAGCGCCCGGCTGCACTGGGGTGCGCCGCGCATCGGTCGCGACATCTACCCGCTGCTCTCCACCGGAGGCAGCATCTTCGGCGTGCAGCTGCTGAACTACGCCTCGCGCAATCTCGACAACGTCATCATCGGTCAGCAGCTCGGCCCGGCGGCACTCGGACAGTACTCCCGTGCCTACGCACTGTTCCTCCTTCCGCAGCAGCAGCTCAACGGTCCGTTGGGCCGCGTCGCTCTCCCCGTGCTCAGCCGACTGCAGGACGAACCCGACCGCTACCGCCGGTATGTGCGCGCTTCGCTGATGATCATCGGGTACCTCTCGCTTCCCACCTACGCGATCGCCGCCGCCGTGGCCTTCCCGCTGATGGAGGTTCTGCTCGGGCCGGGATGGGACGCCGCGGCTGCGGTGTTCGCCCTTCTCGCGATCGCGGGCGTCGCGCAGGCGATCGGCAACGTCCAGGGCTGGCTCTACATCACTCTCGGACGTGCGCACCGGCAGCTGGTGTATTACCTCATCACCCGACCGATTGTGATTGCGGGCTTCGTCGTGGGCGTCTGGTGGGACGGTCTCAACGGTCTCGCCCTCGTCTACGGCCTCATCACCCTGACCCTTCTCGTCCCCGGTTTCTGGGCCGCGATCCACGGCACCTTCCTCCGCGGCTGGGCAGACATCGTCTCGCCGCTCGTGCGGCCGGTCATCGTCGCCCCGCTCGGGTTCGCCGCCGCCTACGCCGCGGTCCAGTTCACCGCGCCGGTGCTACCTGCTCTACTCCAGGTCATCGTCGGTGGGCTCGCCGGAGTCGCTGCCATCGCAGCCTCGATGATCATCCCGGCCTACCGTCGCGACATCGCTGCGATCATCGACTTCGCCAAGAGCGCTCGCGGAACGCCGAAGCAGAAGGCCGGCGCGTCGCCGGTCGATCAGGAAGCGACCACCCTCGGTGCCACCGAGCCGGCGCTCGCCGACATCGAAGAAGAAGTGATGACGGATGCCGCCAGTCGGCGTCGCGCGAAGGAGACACGCTGATGCGAACCGCCCGATCTGCATTCGTCAGCCTGATCGGGGTCGTGCTCACGCTCGGGCTCGCCGCCTGCGGCGGCGCGCCCGAGCCTGCGGCCACCACCGCTGAGCCGAGCCCGACGGCCGAGGCACTGCCCGCGGGCCCGATCGCCGTCCTCGGCGACTCGATGAGCCTCGGCGTGAACGCGTGCGAGAGCGTGGGCCCATGCCCCGAGGTCTCGTGGGCGCTCGGCGACAACCCGGCGGTGTCATCGGTATCGGCCCAGCTCGCCGAATCCGAGGGCACCGAGCGTGAGCACATCTGGGGAGCCCGCGACGGCGGCACGGTCACCAACGCCGCCTCGGCGGTCGACAAGGTCGTCGCCGCAAAGTCGGGCATCGTGCTCGTTCTCGTCGGCGCCAACGACGTCTGCCGCCCCTCGGTGGGCGATGTGACCCCACCCGAGACGTTCGCCGCCACGTACAACCAGATGCTGACCGATTTGCGTGAGGGCCTTCCCGACGCCCGCATCGTCACACTCTCGATCCCCGACCTCCTTCAGCTGTGGGACATCGGACGCAGTGACGCGCGGATCGCCGAGCTGTGGAACGAGAGCCCGTCCTGCCGTTCGATCCTCGGCAACGCGCAGTCGGATGCGCCGGAGGACGTGGAGCGCCGGGAGGCGATGGGCGCCGTGATCGACGAGTACAACGCCGCCATCTCATCGGCCTGCGCGGCGACGGCGGACTGCGTCTACGACGCCGGCGCACTGCACGAGATGCAGTTCGCCGCGGAGGACATCTCCTCGCTCGACCGATTCCACCCCTCCGCTTCGGGTCAGCAGAAGATCGCGTCGGTGGCCTGGCCGCTGCTCGCGGTGAGTGCATCGAGTTAGACGACCGGAACGAACAAGGGGGGCGGCGCATTCGCGCCGCCCCCTTGTTCGTTCAGACGTTGCCGGGACGTCGAAGCTCAGCGGCCCTGGCGTTCTCGGCCGCAGCGCGTTCCCGCTGGGCTAACAGGCGGGTGACATCTGTCCGCCCGTCTCCGTGATCATCGTCGAGGTGCATCGGGGGCGCGTCGATCGACGTCACACCCATCGATGCCGCACGGGCGAGGGTCGCCGCGGTGATCGCCTCGGGAGAACTCATGATGGCGAGGCCCCTCCGGTCCATCTCCGCCGCGATCTGCACCTGATGATCGTCGACGTGCTCGCCGTGCGCCTTGAGGCGGGGCACCAGGATCGGCGCCTTACCCGCCTCGAAGGCAGACAGGGCGGACCCCGTTCCGGAGTGGGCGATGACGACGTCGGCCTCCTGCATCGCTGAGCGGAGCTCTTCGTGCGGAACGGTGACGCGACCGCTGATCCCCCACCGCGAGACATCCTGCGGTCCGGTCTGCCACAGCACGTCGTCGAAGTCGGCCAGAAGCGGCACGAGGGCGCTGAAGAGCCGATCGAAGCCGTACCCCTCCTGCGTGCCCACGGTGACCACCGCACGACGCAGCGGCTTCTCTCCCCGATGGGGCTCGACCGGGGAGTAGGAATCGTAGATCGACCCGCGGAACTGCCAGCGCTTGGTCGCCCACCCGGGGTACTGGGTGAACGTGCGCACCGACGGGAACTGCGCAAGGATGCGACCGCTGACCGACGGACCGTCGGCCCGTGCGGCGCTCTCGATATACGAAGCCCTGGCCCCGGCCGCTGCCGCCATCGGAAGAGCCGCCACCCCGGGGCTCGAGCCCGTGCTGAAGGCACGGTCGAACGAGTGACGACGAATGACGTCGGCCACCACCTGCCGGAACCGCCAGAGCGAGCGAAGCTCGCGAGGTGCCACGAACGGTGCGAAGTAGACCTCCCGGTCTGCCAGCAACGACGTGCTCAGCCCGTTCTCGAATGTGATCCAGACCTGGTCATCCGGATCGACGCCCAAGCGCTCCGACAGTGTGAAGAGTTGCTTCAGATGTCCGCCCCCAGAGCAGACCATCAGTGCTTCGGCCATGGCTCAACTCGCCATGGCACATGTGTACGTCCCCATGCGTCCCCCAGTAGTTCCGACTCGATGGAGACGTCGTCGGCTCCGCGATTCCCCCCACAAGGAATCGGTACTGAAGGCACCCCACACATGCCCTCGCGAGGGTTCAGGGCCTCGCTTCTCCTCCATGCTAGACGGGCACGGAAGCCGTCGATAGATGGTCTATGATCTCTTCACCGATCGGATCCCTGTTCGTCACGGCGGTGAAACATTCGCGATCGACCGGCCAGCTGCAGAATGGCGCGATGGCGCGCCGACCAGCTGTTCTCGTCCAACCAACGCAATCGCCGATCCTCTCCGAGCACGCCGAGACGCAGGGCGTGATCGAGGCCGTCCACCATCTCCGCCGTCGAATCGGCGAAAAGCACGCGGTCGCCGAGCCCTCGGACGGGCGGGAGATCGACGGAGACCACGGGCAGACCCGCCGCAAGATACTCGTAGACCTTCAAGGGACTCATGGCCTCGGTGAGCGGGGTACGACGATGGGCGAGGAGCGACACCTGCGAGTTGCGCAGGCTGGCGACCAGCTCTGCGCGTCCGACGCCATCGTGGACGTGGATGTTCGGGATGCTGCGTGCGACGCTGACGGCCGACCCGTCGCCACTCGGTCCGAGGAGGACGAAACTCACGTCCGGCCGCGCACGAGCGAGCACCACGAGTCCGTCGACGTCCAGGCGTGAATCGAGCGTCCCGACGTATATTGCACGCGGCCCCGGGATCCGAGCCAGCCACTCCGGAGCGGGCGGGACGGGCCCCGTCCATTCACCCGGATCGACACCATTGGGAACGACCGCCCACGGACCCCGCGGCCGGATGCGATCGATGATCTGCTGCGACACGGCGGCGACACCCGTCTCGGCCTCGGAGATCTGTTGATACGCGGCGCGGTAGGCCGGCCAATAGGGTCTGCGCGCCTCGGCACTCAACCAGTCGTCACGTCCGAAGTACGTCACCGTGGCCGCCCAGGCGAACGGCGCGAACGCGGCGACCAGCGGATTCGTGGTGATGACGCGAGGCGCCGTCAAACCCATCTCCTCCGCGTTCTCACGCAGCACGTCGTCGAAGCGCCGCATGGTCGCGAGAAGACGGGAGGGCGAGGTGGGGTCCGCTCGCACGAGCCGTGACGGCTGCACGAGCCGGCGACGGGGCCCCGATGGGAAGGGCGCGTCGGCATTCGTCATCCGTCGTCCGAGGACGCTCGGCAGCGACCGGAACGGATTGGCGACCAGCAGGCCGCCCACCCGGTCGCTCGTCATCAGCGTCTGCAGGATCCGGTCGGGTGGGCGCATCATGCCCCGCTCCACGGCGTCGTTGTAGGTCTCGTACGAGAACGTGAAGACGTAGTCGTGCACGTCGGAATCTCGAAGGGCGGTGGCGGTGGTCACTCGTCGATCCTCCTCACGATGCGGGCCGGAGAGCCGACCGCGATGGTGCGGGCGGGTACATCGGACCGCACGACACTGTTGGCACCGACCACGGCTCCCTCGCCGATCGTGACGCCAGGGAGCACCACCACGTTGTGACCGAGCCACGCGCCGTCACCGACGCGCACGGGGGCGACGCGCTCGAGCGGCTGATCACGAACGGGCAGTGATGGGTCGGCGAAGCCGTGCGAGTGGTCCGAGATGTAGACGCCCCGGCCGATTCCGACGCTGCGCCCGATGCGCACCTCTTCGACCGCCGAGATGGAGGTCTGATTCATTCGTACCCGGTCGCCGATGTGGATGACCGGCCCGTCGGCGTCGAGGAGCGGGACCATGAACCACGACGAGGGCCCGATCAGCACGTCGCGGCCGACGGAGACCATGTGAGGATTGCCCGCGCGGAAGGGGAACATGATGCGGCTGCCCCTGCCGAACTCGGCGAAACCCGGCGCCGCGAGCAGCGTCAGCGCCGCGTCGCGGGCGCGCTGGGCCTGCTGGAGAAGGATGAGTCCGTTGAGGCGCGGCGGGGGCGTCATCGGGTCACCGTCGTCGCCAACTCGACCTCGTCGAGCCCCTCGACGTTCTGCCGAGCGAGCTCGGTGACCGCGTGAACCCGTTCGCTGAGCCGAGCTCGGGAGTCTTCTCCTTCGGCGAGCACGGTATCGAGAGCGGCGATGACGCGCACGTCGAGACCCTCGCCCGGCTGGACGCAGAGCTCGGGGGCTTCGAAGAGGTCCATCAGACCTTCGACCTTCCCCTGGGTCGCGACCGTGATTGCGGGCACCCCGGACATCAGAGACATCACGGCCAGATGCATGCGGCCGGTCACCACGACGCGCGCAGCAGCCGCGAGCGACCTGATCGTCGCGGGCGCCAGCAACGTTGGGATGAGACGGACGCGGTCGCCGTGTTCAGCGTGCCCCCGTTCGGCGATCGCGGAGCACAGGGGAAGGTCATCGGCGCCGGGCCGCGACACATGGGGCACGACCAGGACATCGAGCCCCCGAGAAACGAGATCGTCGACGATCCGGCTGTACTCTGCGAGCGCTGAGCCGCCCTCACTGACCAGCCCCGAGGCGTTCAGCAGCGCATACGGCCGCTCACCGGGCATCCATAGCGCAGCTCCCTCGGGGTCGCGCGAGCGTGCTAGGAACACGATGTCGGCGGTCTCGGTGACGGCGAGTCCGTCCGAGCGCGCCCGCTCAGCGGAGCGAGGGTCGCGCACGAGCAGTCGCACTCCGGCCGAAGACGCGCGAGCCAGCGCGCGCAGCGCCGCGGGGTGCGGCGAGGCGTTCCAGCTGAAGCCGATGATCCGCACCGGCCACCCCAGCTGCACCAGCCGCTCGGCCAGCGCGGCGCGGTTGACCGACGCCCGCAGCACATAGGCGCCGTCCATCACGTCGGCGCCGATGATGCTGACCGAGTTCGCGGTCGCAAGGACCGGTCGCAGACGCCGCAGGTCTCGCGCTCGGCCGATCGCCGTGCCGTAGATGAGTGCGGGGAGCGGCAGAATTGAAACTCGATTAGTCAGGTGGTCGGGGACGACGAAGTCGCGCCGATCGCGCACGACCACGACGACCAAGCCGGCGACCGACTCGGCGAAGGCCTCGACGAGCGCCTGGTCGCCGATGTTCCCACGGCCGGGAGGCGCGATGAGGACGTCGGGACCGGATGACGCGGTCGGCCGACGTCGAAGAACGAGTCGATCCGCCGCCCTGATCAGGCGTTCGGATCGCAGGAATGAGAGCGCACGGGTACGCGCAGACATAGAGAACTCCCCCGGGTTCGTGCTGTCGGAATCATGTCACGGTCCAGATCTTCCGCAGCACGTCGTCGGTGGGAAGCGGTACTTCCGTATCGAGCCACGCGGCGTCTGCATCGGAGAGCGCGGGCGCGGAGACGAACGCGCCCGATGAGGCGGCAGGCGGGTCGGACAAAGAGGTCTGCGTGTTCTCGCTCGAGACGAACTGACCGCGGACGTTGCCGATGAAGATCGAGTCGTTGGCCGACATCTGGTCCACCGAACCCGCGCCGTTGACGGCAGCGGGATAGCCCGACGAGAAGTCGTTGGCGCCATCGGGCAGCGGGTGGCGCAGCAGCATCCGATCTCCGCCGACGACCAGGGAGTGGTCGAAGACGATGTCCGAGGCGAACGTGAACGGGATGAACGCGGCATTCGTGGACGCGAAGATCGCCGAATCCTTGATCAGAATCCCGGTGGCGGGAGAGTCTCCTGAGAGCTGCAACGTGTCTGTGTGGGCGTCGGAGCCCGCTGTCTTGTACGAGCCGGCGATGTAGCACCCGATGACGCTCACGCGATCGAGCGGCTGACCGGCGGTGCGGAACGCCCAGGAATCCTGGTCGGACAGCCTCGCGTCGGGTGTCACGCACTCGACCAGCTCGATGTCGGCTGTCGGCTCTGACGAGTTCGCCGAGATGTTGAAGGCCTGTCCCTTCGACCAGGCCCATGCCATGTCTTGGCTCGCCGAGATGACCATGGAGTTCGGGTGGTTCCAGATGCCGACGAACGAGACGCCGCGAACCTTCTCGAGACGGATGGAGTCACCCAGCGTCACCGTCCCGGCACCGTCCCGTGGGACCACCAGCACCCGGAAGTCGTTGCCTGCACTGCCGACATCGTTGAGCACTGCTGCCGCGGAGGATCCTGCGCCGTCCCCGGGCAGGACGCCGGGAGAAACTCGCACCACCGCACGGCCGCCTGACCGCATGGTCTGTTGAACGTCGGCGATCGCCGCGGCGATGGCCGCCCACGACGCATCCACTTCGACCTCCCGGTCGAACTGGTCTTGGGGCCCAGGCGTGCGCGACGGCCAGTGCGCTCCCGTCGGTCCGAAGCTCGCGTCTATGACAGGCGCCGGCGGCCAGGCCGTGCCCTCAATGGGCGGCGCCGTGGTCGTTTCCGGCGACGGCGTTCCCCACGGAGTCGGTCGAGCCCTTGGTGGCGTGGGCGCGCAGGATGCCAGGATCAACGCGGGAGCTGCGACCGCCAGGGCGAGCGCCGAGCGACGGGAGAGATGGGGCATGTGCATCCTTCGGAGGGAGAACAACCTCCACGCCACAACGTACCGGCCCCATCACCGCGGAACATTACAGCGTGAAGACGGTCAGTTAACAAGATGACGGCCACGCACTCGAGCCCCGCGCGCTCGCGCAGTCGTAGGCTCGGGCCCAACGGTACTCGAACCGGCGACGATACATGGCCGTCATCCGCATCTGATAGAAAACAGAGGCGTGTCGTGGCCGCCGAGGAATGCCGGTGCGACGAATCACCGGCTTCAGAGGAGCGTCATGCGTCTGTCAGTAATCGGCTGTGGGTACCTGGGCGCCGTTCACGCGGCGGCAATGGCGTCGATCGGCCACGAGGTGGTCGGCATCGACGTGGACGAGCGCAAGATCGCGTCGCTGTCGAAGGGCGAGGCGCCCTTCTTCGAGCCCGGGCTGCAGGAGATCCTGACCGAGGGCATCGCGTCGGGGAAGCTCTTCTTCACCACCGACATGTCCGCCGTGAAGGGCGCGAAGGTGCACTTCATCGGTGTGGGGACCCCGCAGGTCAAGGACGGGTACGCCGCCGACCTGACGTATGTCAACGCCGCCGTCGACGGACTGCTGCCCTATCTGTCGGAGGGTGACGTCGTCGCCGGTAAGTCGACGGTGCCGGTCGGCACGGCCGCGGGTCTCGCACCGCGGGTGACGGAGACCGGGGCGACGCTGGTGTGGAACCCCGAGTTCCTCCGCGAGGGCTGGGCGGTGCAGGACACCGTCGACCCCGACCGCCTCGTCGCGGGCGTTCCCGCCGGCGAGGAGGGCGAGACCGCGGCATCCGTTCTTCGCGAGGTCTATCACCCCTCGGTGGCGAAGGGCACCCCGTTCATCGTGACCGACTACGCCACTGCGGAGCTGGTGAAGGTGTCGGCCAACGCGTTCCTGGCCACGAAGATCTCGTTCATCAACGCGATGGCCGAGATCGCCGAGGTCACCGGTGCGGATGTCACGCAGCTGGCCGACGCGATCGGGCACGACGCCCGGATCGGGCGCCGGTTCCTCGGCGCCGGGATCGGGTTCGGCGGCGGGTGCCTGCCGAAGGACATCCGCGCGTTCTCGGCTCGCGCCGAAGAGCTCGGCCGTGGGGAGTCGGTGGCGTTCCTGCGTCAGGTGGACGAGATCAACCTCCGCCGCCGCGACCGCGCCGCCCAGCTCGTCGTCGAAGCGCTCGGCGGATCGGTGTTCAAGAAGAACGTCACCGTGCTCGGAGCGGCGTTCAAGCCCCACAGCGACGACATCCGCGACTCTCCCGCGCTGGATGTCGCCGTGAAACTGCACGGACTCGGCGCGTGGGTCACGATCACCGACCCGGCCGCGATCGAGAACGCCCAGCGCATCCACCCGCAGCTGAACTACGTCGAAGACCGCGACGAAGCGCTGCGCGAGGCGGACGCCGTGATCGTCGTCACCGAATGGGACGAATACCGACGTGAGCTCGACCCCGCCCACGCCGCCACCCTCGTGCGCGGCACCGTCGTCATCGACGGACGGAACTGCCTCGACGCGGACGCCTGGCGCGCCGCCGGCTGGCAGTACTTCGGCATGGGACGACCCTGATCACTGACGCTGAGACGCGCATGTTACGAGTGTGAGAAAACCTCGAGAACCGGGCGGATCGGCGGTTTTCCCACGGCTATTCTGGCGCCGGAACCTACCTGGCGACTGCATCGCAGACGGCAGGAAGCGGCCTCCCCAATGGCCGCAAACTGCGTGGGAACCGGGCCCCCTCGAGACTCCGGCACCCCCTCTCCCCGCCGCTCGAGGGGGCCGCTGTCGCCTGGGTCGATCGTTGCCTGTGTCGGCTTCTATGAACGCCAAGTAACAGCATTCACATCGGCACCACGAAACACTTGACGTAACACAGATCACACCCACTAGTCTTTCGAACAAGTGGGCAAGCGGCATCCCAAGGGCGTGGGCTTCCGCAGTTTTTCACGCCCTCAGCGCGCCGACAGAGAGCGACACACCCTTGTTTGCCGAAATCTCCCCCCAGGATGCTTCCCCCACCCCTCGCAGACGCACGCGCACCCTGCTGGTCACCGCCACGGTTGCCAGTTTCGTGGGTGCGATCCTCACCGCGGATGCCACCGCCGCCGCCACCACGGCCGTCGGCGTCCTCTCCGACACCGCCACGCCGCAGATCCTCGTCTCGCCGATCACCGGACGCGGCGAGGTCGGCCTGCAATTCTCGCCCGACACCTCAGGCTCGCTGTCGGCCGTGCAGTTCTACCAGAACGCCTCGAACTCGGGCGTCACGAGCGCGTCGGTGTGGTCATCGACGGGCGAGCGCCTCGCCACCGTGGCGGTCAACCCGAGCGCGCCGATCGGGTGGCGCACCGTGCCGGTCGATGTGCAGCTCGAGGCCGGCGCGACGTACACCGTCAGCGTCTACGACTCCAATGGGCGCCCGCCGGTGACCGAGGACGCCTTCGCCACCGCCCTCACGGTCAACGGGCTGTCGACGCCTGTCGGGGCCGGCGTCTACAGCTACGCAGCAGCGAGCGTGTTCCCCGCCACCCCTTCGGCCTACAGCTTCATGGTGGACCCCGTGTTCACCCCCGATGCGGCACCAACTTCTCCTGTAGAGGGGCCGACGGAGCCGATGGAGGAGCCTGTCGCCGAGCCGACGCCTCCGCCTCCTGCTGCGCTGACGACGGCCCGCTACGGCCCGGATGGGACGCATTGGCCGACGAACACTCCCCGTGCCGGCGAGGCACGGGTCGTGACAGTGGCGCCCACGTGGGCCGCGATCTCGAACGCCATCAAAGCGAACGCAACTTCATCTGACGCCGTCGTGATCTGCGTCGCGCCCGGCAACATCGTCGGTGGGAACGGGGCCGGCTCGAGCTCGCGAGGAGTGATCGAGAACGTCGGCAACGCGCAACGCGCGTCTCGGATCCTGGTCAGCGCCTGCGACGGCGTGGGAACAGTCAAGGCCGTGGGCGACAAGGGGATCTCCTTCGTCGGCGTGAAGGGGGTCTCGATCGTCGGCATCGACTTCTCGGCTCAGCCGGTGATGATCCGGAATGCTCAGTCCTTCGGTCTCGGATACACCGTCGTTCCCACCCTCTTGGTCACGGGCAACGGAGGGAATGACGTCCGCGATGTGGACATCGTGGAAGTCGTTGCCGGAGTCGACGCTCGTGTCAATGCGACCGGCGATCGCGTTGAAGTGAAGTCTGCAGACGGCTCCGACATCGACGGAGTTCGGTTTGTCGGCTTCTACGCCGCGCCGAACTACAAGGTGAAGGGTTCGACGGCACACATCGACACGGTGCAGTTCGTCACCACAGCCGGCGACGGGGTCATCTCCAACGTGGTGTTCGACGATGCGGCGGTCTTCATGTCGTCGAACCAGGGGGTCATCGCCGGGGCGAACAGAGGCGGATCGATCTCCGAGTCGGCGTTCTTCGGCGGCCCCATCGGACAGCTGCGCTACCCGGTCTACGCGGAGGGGTATCAGATCGTCGGGGCCAACATGCTCCACGGGACCTGGTCGAATCTTCAGGTCACAGAGTCTGTTGTCGCCGGAAACATCGCAACCAGCTACAGCTTCACTGAGGTTTTCGGGTCCTGGAGCGCCAAGGGCGATCGCGGCTTCCAAAAGCTCACATCGATAACCCTGGAAGACATCGATCGGATCGCGCCGATGCCGACGCCGGAATTTCTCGCCTCCATTTGGTAGCCGTGGTGGCGTGAGACATCACGAATCCCCTCCTGATGTGGGTCAGGAGGGGATTTGTGCGGGATAGGGCTTGGGATAAGCAGGGATGGCGACGGATGCCGCGCCCCCGCACGGCCGACTCCCCCGGTCGACGCCGTGCCGCGGCATCCGTCCAATGCCCTCGGTCGCCATGACGACCGGTCCCCAGATCTCGGGCACGAATAAGCGTTGCGCATCTGCCCTCGGCCGATGCGCAGGAAGTGCACGGAACGGAGGATTCGCGCGTTTCCGTCCGCCTCGAACCCGATTCGACAACCGCTTACCAGCGTGGGTCGCATTCACTGGTATACATACTGTGGCGCTCGGGGCAGCGCACGAAGAACGCGACAGAGGGGGGCCCGTGGCGGAATCGGAGCACGTCGAGGGCGAAGGCAGCAGCGACTCGATCCAGCAGTTCGCTCGAGATCTCGGCAGGCTCCGGCTGCAGGCGGACAACCCGACACTTGCTCGCCTTCAGGCGGAAACCGGCATTTCCCGGACAGTCCTGTCCGAGGCCTTCAACGGGGCCAAGCTGCCGACGGCGAGAACGGTCGACGGCATCGTGAGGGCGTGCGGCGAGGACCCCGGCCCGTGGCTCGACCGGCGCGACGCGCTCGCTGCGATTGGCGCGCGCAGGGACACGATTGATGTCGAGGTGGCCTCGCCGTCCCGTCCCGCGACGGCGGGAATGTCTCGGCGCGCGGCTGTTCTGCTCGCGACGGGGACGTTCCTCGCCGGCGTCGCGGGATCGGCGATCACGACGACGCTCATCGTGACGAACGCGCTCGCGGCCGGTCCCGGCGCGCCGCAGATCTCCGTGGCGACGGGCGAGGATCCCGCGCTGACGGCGTGCGTCGAGGATGCGCGGGTGGCGACCGGCGACACACGCGCCGACAACTCGCTTCTCGAGATCGTTTGGTCGGACAAGTGCCAGGCGGGGTGGGGCCGCATCACGCGGTACGACGGTCTCGGCCAGGGCAACACCGTCACCATCGCCATCTACCCCGAGACCGCGCCGAACGGGCCCGATCGCCAGGAGGCGACGGAGCACAATGTGCAGGGGGCGTACACGACCCTTGTCGTTCGTCCGAGCCCCGACACCCTCCTGTGCGCCGAGGGCAGCTTCACGGTCGACGGGAAGCGGATCGATCTGGGCGACCCGCTCTGCATCTGAGGCTGTGGCCTGCCCATAGGCGTGACTGTCGACAACTGGTTCCCTAGACCGACGACGCCTCGGAGGCGTCATCCTCTTTTCGAACATGGCAGATCGACCAGTCTTCGACTAGTCATGTTTCCACGTCCAGTGTCAGTGCCCATGAAGCGAAGACCCACCTATCCAGGCTGCTGGAGCGCGCCGCGGGTGGCGACGAGATCACCATCACCAAGCATGGACGCCCGGTTGCGAAGCTCGTGTCGGCGACGCCGCCACGAGCAGAGGCCCCCGACCTCGCTCACGAGATGCGGGCCTTCCGCGCCGCGCTCGGCGATGATCATGTCGAGGTCCGCTCCCTGGTCGAGGACGGCCGCCGGCACTGATGCGACGCGTGCAGAACGCACCGGTTCAGCTCTCGCCACCCTCGATGCGCGACTTGCCGACGCTGCACCGGCCGCCGGGATAGATGTCTGGCCATCAAACAGCTAGATTGACGGCCCCAAGCCCGATCAGCCTGCGACCGGCGTCGATCCCGCGACTGTTCTCGGGTTGACGGGCTCTTGTGGCGGGCGCCGCAAGGAAGAACAGCCGCAGGTATCTCGTATTTTTCTTCTATTTGATGGCTACCGTACCGGAGTCAATGTCGGAACCCTCTGCGATGATGTGGGTAGGTCATCGAGACGGGGTACCAGTGGACGCGGACGAGCAGCGGCGGCGGGCGGAGGAGAAGCGCGCCGGGGTGTTCGCGGATCGGCTGGCTCGGTTGCAGCGGGCTGAGGCGAAGATCGCGGCGGAGAAGACGCGGCTGCTGGCGGAGGCGTATGCGTTGACGGTGGAGCAGCGGTCGCGGATCGGGTCGGTGTCCTCGCGAGAGCGGGACATGCCGCTGCGGTCCATGGCGCTCGAGCTGGGGATGGCGGTGCGGGTGAATGACCGGTCGATGCAGTCGCAGATGCATGACGCGCACGAGCTGGTCGAGCTGTTCCCGCAGACGATGGCGGCCCTCGAGGAGGGGCGTGTCAGTCGGGCGCATGCGCAGGTGATCCAGGACGCCGGCCGGGTGATCGAGGATCCGGTGGATCGGGCCTCGTTCGAGCGGATCGTGTTGGTGGAGGCGGAGCGGCAGACGGTGCCGCGGACGAAGAAGTACGCCCGCCAGCGCGCGGAAGTGTTGGACCCGCGGCCGTTGCAGGAACGGCATGACACCGCGATCCGGCAGCGGCGGGTGTGGGTCACCGATCTGGATGACACCCTGTCGGCGTTGACGATCGTGGGCGGGAACGTCTACATCCACGGCGCCTACCACCGCCTCACCACCCAGGGCACCACCATTAAAGACGTCGACCGCGCCAAGCGACGCGCCTACGCCACCGCGCCGGCGGGCGCCGGTGCCGGGTCGGACGCCGGTGCCGGGTCGGACGGTGGCGATGGTTCGGGGGCAGCGTTTGGACTCGGCGACGAAGGCGACGGGCCGGGTGAGGATGCGGAGCCGTGGTTCGATGAGCGGACCCTGGATGAGATCCGCTGCGACCTGGCCCTGGACATGCTCCTCGCAGGTTCCCCGGTGATCGATCCCACCGATCCCGCCACCACCGGCGGTGGGCTCGGCGCGATCCGGGCGGAGGTGCAGATCACCATCCCTATCACCACATTGACGGGGGTGACGAACTCGGGGGCGGAGTTGAACGGGGTTACCCCGATCGATCCGGAGACCGCGAGGCGGATGGCCGGAACCGCCCGGGTGTGGGAGCGGGTGATGACCGACCCCATCACCGGCGTCGTCACCGCCGTCGACCGGTACCAGTTGCATCCCTCGCAAACCCGATACCTCAACGCCCGGGATGTGACGTGTCGAACGCCGGGTTGTCGAAGGCCGGCGAGACTCTGTCACATCGATCATTCGAAGGACTTCGCCCTGGGTGGGAAGAGTTGCAACGACAACCTCTGCAACGAATGCGCCCGACACCACACGCTGAAACACGCGACCAACTGGCACGTCGAGCAACTGCCCGGCGGCATCCTGAAATTCACCAGCCCCGGCGGGAAGACCTACGACAGCCACCCACCCTCTCGCGTCGCCTTCGTCCCCACCGACGACGGCGGATACGGCGTCGCACCCTTCTGAGACTCGTCGACCGGGGACAGGCGCGCATGCCGGATGCACCGACGGCCCGCACATGTCCCTGACGGAAGCGCCGACCGCAAATCACTCGCGTCACCGTTTTGCCCGCACCCGATTTCCCCTTCAACTGACGAGGTCGGAGTCATCCCGCCATGAATTCCACCCTCGCGCCAAAGAAATTATCCGACGAAAAGGTGCCGACTTGCCTTTTTCTTTTTCCGGGCTATGGTGAGGGCATGTTCACGACAGCCCCTCTCACCGGCGCAGCGCTTCGGCGCAACGCTGGCGTTGTGCGGGCCGCCCTGGACATTGCAGGAGCCCGCCATGAGGTTCTCCCGCCACGGATCACCGCTGCAGAAGCGGTTTCTCCTCAGCTTTCCACCCGCCGCGCGCCGCCCTGATCGGTCCATTCTTCATCGGGCCTTTTCGGCTCTTGGCGCGTCGCATATGCGGCGCATTTTTCATATGCCCTCCGCGCCCTCTCCGCATTCTTCAGCGATCCCCTTTCTTGGAGTTTCTCATGCCCTTGAACACCACATCTCGACCCGCACCGAAAGTCGACCACGCACGCATTCGCCATTTTCTTCAGGAGCAGCTTCGCGAGCGAGAAGCCATCCTGCGCGATGTCAGCCCGACCGCTGCGCCGAACGTCGACCCCGTGTCGTGGGCGACCGCGCAGTCCACCCAGCGGGTGATGGAACAGATCACCGCCGCCCTTGATCGGCTCGAAGCGGGGACGTACGGCCGCTGCATCCGATGCGGCGGCACAATCGTCGCGGCCCGACTCGACGTCATGCCGTACGCCGAGAACTGCATCGATTGTCAGCGCAATGTCGACCGACGTTAGAGTCACGCCACCGATCGCCGTCATCGGCGACCCGCTCGACTGCCTGACGGCGATGCGATCAGCGCCGGAAGCCCTCGCGGTCGACAGCGAACACGAGGTGACCTGCGGCCACCGAGCGGTGGTCATCGGCGTCGACATCACACAACTGCGGAATCGCCGCCAACTGCGCACTGTGCTCCGCGACACCGAGCTGCAGTGCGTGACGCTTGCCGGACGACTTCGGCGGCTGGAGCACGTCGTGCTCGCTGAGAGCGACTCACCGGTCTCCGCCGACGAGAGTCTGCTGCGCACGTGCGACGCCGTCGCCCGTCGCATCCATTCCCGCCTCGAGCAGGCCTACGCCCGCACGATCATCATCACCGCAGTGCTCATCGGACGCTGCGACGACGGCGCACGCCTCGCTGAACGCCTGACCGCACGGGTCCGTCAACGCGAGTGCCTGGACGGCGGCATCGCCCTGCGCTGGACGGACATCGCCCGCGCTCCGATCGGCGACCTCGGCACGAACGCCTATGTCTGACCCGCGCACACACCTCTCGACGAAAGGAGCCCTCATGCTCACCACCACTCCCGCGACCGCCACCCCACGCACCGTGCATCGCGTGCTGACACGACGACGCCGCACCGCCGCTGCCCGCGCCGCCTCCCAGGCAGATGCCGTGCACCCCTCCCCACGCGTCGCCCCGGCGCCGTGGTCTAAGTGGCTCGCGCTGGGCTGAGATCCGACCCGAGAAGGAGGCAGACCTGATCGCTGAATGACCACACCCATCGCACACGCCGGCCCGTCGGGCCGGAACACGCCAGCTGAAGAAGGGAAGCGTGCATCGCCATGGCGGGGAAAACGCCACAAAAGGTCAACGTCAAGAAGGAACCGAAACTCTCCCTGAAGGAGAAGCGGGAGGTGAAGCGCGCGAAGGCCGCAGCAGAGTCGGTGCGGCCGCGTAAGTCGCGCTAGGAGACGGTCGGTCTCCCCTCCGCAACAGACCACCCCGGTCCGATTCTCGGGCCGGGGTGGTCTTCACCGCTCAGGTCAGTACTTCGCCGACTGCCCGCCGTCGATCGGGATCACCGTCGCGTTGACGTACGACGCGTCATCCGACAGCAGGAACGCGACGACCGACGCGATCTCGGGAGCCTCGCCGCGGTCACCAGCTTCGCGTCGGGGGCGGCGTCGCGAACGGCCTGCACCGTGGCATCCAGCCCGTCCTTCGAGACGTCGACGAGCGAGAGGTTCGAACCCTCCGAGGCCTGCCGCACCGCGGTCGCGCGGCCGGCATCCTCGTGGAGGCGGATTTCCTCGCGGGTGCGCGGTGGGGCCTGGGTTCGAAACTGGATTGCGCACAACTGAATTGCGTGCAATGCTTTGGCCATGCCTCCCGTTGCGCTCGACGACTTCGTCTGCTTCGCGATGTACACCGCGTCGCACGCGACCACCCAGGCGTACCGCGAGGTGTTGAAGCCGTGGTCGTTGACGTATCCGCAGTACCTCGCGATGGTCGTCCTCGCCACCGGCGAGCGGACGGTGAGCTCGCTCGGCGAGGAACTCCACCTCGACTCGGGGACGCTCTCGCCGCTCTTGCGGCGGCTTGAGTCGCGCGGACTTGTCGACCGGCGGCGCGACGGCGCCGACGAGCGCGTGGTGCGGGTCAGCCTCACCGACGAGGGGCGATCGGTCTACGCCGACGTCGTCGCGGCGGCCGGGTGCCTCGTGCCCGGCTTCGTCGACAGCGGTCGCAGCGTGCCCGAGCTGCTCGCGCAGCTGAACGCGATCACCGCGAACATGCGGGCGCTCGCGGGCGAACTGCGCGCGGCGTCGTGACGCGTTTCGCCGTGGCATCCGTCATCTCTTCCTCCCCCCACGAAAGGACACTCATGAACGCCCTCTACACCGCAGAAGCCCTCGCCACCGGAGGCGGCCGCGACGGCCACGTGCGCACCGCCGACGGCATTCTCGACACCGACGTGCGCGTCCCGAAGGAGCTCGGCGGCGCCGGCGGCGCCCCCAACCCCGAGTTGCTGTTCGCGGCCGGCTACGCGGCCTGCTTCCACAGCGCGCTGCAGAGCGTCGCGCGGGCGCAGAAGGTGAAGGTCGAGGGCTCGAGCGTCGGGTCGCGGGTGTCGCTCGGACCGAACGGCGACGGCGGGTTCCAGCTCGCCGTGCTGCTCGAGGTGAACGTCCCCGGTGTCGATGGTGAGGTCGCGCAGCAGCTCGCCGACGCCGCCCACCAGGTGTGCCCGTATTCGAACGCGACGCGCGGCAACATCGACGTGACCGTCACGGTCGTCGACGACTGAGGGGACGCGGCGCCGGATTCATGCGCTGAGGTGCACCCTTCGGACGAACCGGCGCTGCCAGGGCGTCTCGACTGCTCTGGGTCGGTAGTTGGCGCGAACCCACGCCACCGCCTCGTCGGCGGGCACACCGTCGAATCTGGCGAGGAGGGCGAGCGCGGTGCCGGTGCGGCCGGTGCCGCCGTCGCACGCGACCTCAACCCGCTCCGTCGCGGACCGGTCGTAGGCCTCGCGAAGCGCGGCGATCGCGTCTGACGGCGTGCGCGGCAGGCGGAAGTCGGGCCACGCGATCCACCGTGACGGCCAGCGCTCCTCGTGGTACTGTGCCGTGAGATAGAGGCCGAAATCGGGTGCAGGCTCGAAACCCGCCGAGCCGTCTCTCAGCGCGCGTCCGCGGATGCGCCGACCGCCCGGTAACGTCACGACACCCTCGAGGTCGGGCGACCACTGTGTCATCCGTACGCCTATCGGGCCAACGCCGCGATGAGGTTGATCGCGGCCGCGAGGACGATCACCCCGAGCACGAACGACAGCACCGCATGCCGGAGCACCTGGCGCCGGATGAGCGAGCTGGTGATGCTCGTATCGGAGACCTGGTAGGTCATGCCCAGGGTGAAGGCGACGTAGGCGAAATCGCGATACTCGGGCGGCTCGGACTGGTTGAAGTCGATGCCGGCGCCGCCGAGACGGTAGTAAATGCCCGCGTAGCGGAGCGTGAAGAGGGTCTGCACCAGGCACCAGGATGCTGCGACGGTCGCGAGCGCGGCGGCAGCCAGCCCGAACCGCGCGGCCCCCAGTACGGCGCCGGATTCGACCAGCAGCAGTCCGATCGCGAAGACGCTCGCCAACGTCGCCACGATCAGGAGCGTCTGGGCGATCGGCTGTGTCGGGTCTTCGCGGGTCGCGTGGCTGGCGGTCTCGGCCGGGCCGAGCCGGAGGACGCCGAGCCACACCCAGAGGATGTAGGTCGCCGCCGCCGCGATCCAGCCGACCGCGGGCGCGAAGACCCACTCCCCCGCGACGCCGACCACCAGGGTCGCGACGACGAACACCGCGAACATGATCGCGACGCGGAAGCCCGCCCGGTGCTGGATGCCGGAGAACGTGCGGGGATCGGGCGGGGTGGTCATGGAGCGGTTCTACCAGGACGCCGCGCTGGGGGCGAGAGAGCCCCGGCATCCGGGAGCTCGAGGCAACGGCGGTCGCGAAGCGAACGCGGGGGCCTGCGATGCGAGCGGGCTGACCGGGACCAGCGCCGGCGCGCTCGGCGCCCTCGCTGTGCGCGCGCTCAGGAGCCGTCGAGCTCCCACGAGTCGCCCCACAGGCCGGCCGCGGCAACGGGATGCTCGCTGCGCGGCGCGAGCGGGATCGACCGCGCAATCCTGGTCGCCGTCTGCGACATCCGCTCCACCAGGCGCTCCCCCGTGGCGCGGTCGAAAGAGGCCGACGTGATCGCGTAGAGCGCCATCGCCACCTCGCCGTCGGGAGAGAAGACGGGCATCTGCACGACGGCGACCCTGCTCCAGTCGACCGACCCGTCGGGTTCGAGCTCGGCGCGCGAAGTCGCGATGTCGGCCCAGATTCGGGCGTACGTCTCGCGCTCGACACCGGCGCTGCGCGCGAGGCGCAGGAAGTCGGCCGTAAGGGTCGCGTCTCCGGCGACAGCGTATCCGCGCTCTCGCACACCGGAGAGGATGCGCTGAAGCAGCGGCCGATCGACGGCGCCGGTGAGGTGCCGCGACGCCTCTTCCCAGGCCCGCCGGCGATGGGGCGGGGCCCAGGCGGCGAAGATCGAAGCGATCGGCGCCGCCCACGGATGCGACGCCCCGACGTTCTCGTACGAACTGGCCGATGACGACGGGTCGACGGCGGCGAGGGTCACCACGGCATCACCGATCTGGCTGGTCACGGTCACATGCACGCCGAAGTCGTCGGCAAGCTCTCTGATCTCCCGCTCCCCGACGGTCGCCCATCGCAGCCGTTCGATGAAGGCCCGCGTGTCGAAGGTGTCGCTGGGCGCCGCGAACGTGCCGTACCCGGCGCGCCGAAACAGAAGCGGCATGTCCGCCGCCCCCGAACCCGCACCGGCGTCGGTGATCCTCCCGACGAGGAACGAGTGATCGCCGTACTCCCGCACGTCCTCGATCTCGGCATCGAACCACGCCACCGCATCAGAGACCCGCGGGGCGCCCGTCCCCGACGACTCGAAGGCGCCCTGCTCCCACCGGCCGGGATCCTTCGTGGCGAAGGCACGACACAGCGACTCCGACCTGTCGGCGAGGACGCTGACCGTGAAGCGTCCGCTCTCTTTCAGCACCGGCAGGGTGCTCGAGCGCCGACCGGCGAAGAACCCGACGAGGGGCGGATCTTCGCTGACGGCCACGAAACTCCCCACCACCATCCCCACCGGGCTGCGGTCGGCGGCCACCCCGGTGACGAGGCACACGCCGGTGGGATACTCCCCCAGCGCCGCCCGCCACCAGGCCGACGTCTCGGCTGCGCTGTCGATCGTGTGCGTCATGACCGGATCCGACGCCGGGTCAGGACACCGCCGCCAGATACCGAACGGTGTTCTGACGCCAGTTGAGCGTGACGTGGTGCGAGATCATCTCGACATCCCGCTTCGCGATCGACACGGGGTGGTCCGACCGGCCGGCCTTCGCGCCGACAAGGGAGAAGATCGTCTGCACCGAGCGCAGCGCGGTCCGGGTCACCAGGGCATTGTCGCGAAGGTCGCGACCGATCTCCTGCTCGGTCGACTCCCGACGCTGACGAGCCCGCTCGGATGCTTCGAAACTGCGCTTCTCGATGAGAAGACGCGCCATCTGCACATCACCCTCGGCCTGCCCGAACTCGGTGGCGACATAGTCCTGGTCGGCGAGCCGCACGGCTCCTCCGAGCGCACCGGCGACGCGTGTGCTCGTGCCGACCGTGCTTGCGAAGTGCTCGGCGGCACCCCAGGCGGCCCCGACCGCGCACGCGGCGAAGGGGAAACGGCCACTCGACGGCCAGGTCGCCCACATAGTGCTGAAGGTGGGGTGGAGCGCCCGACGCTCCTTGAGCTTGCGCACCGTGTCGCGCGTCGCCTGCGCGCGATGCTCGGGCACGAAGACATCCTTGACCGACATCGTGCGACTGCCCGTCCCCCGCATACCGGTGGGGTACCAATCGTCGATGGTCTCGGCCTCGTCCTTCGGGACGATGAACATGTGGCCCTCGCCGTCGTCACCGACGGGAGCGTTGAAGATGAGCCACTCCGAGAAGTCGGACCCGCTGCAGAAGCCCCACTGACCGGTCAGGCGGTATCCACCCTTCACCCGGGTCGCGGTCGCCTTCGGATTGAGGTTGGTGTTGCCCGCCAGCGTGGCGAACGAGTCCTCGCCCCAGATCTCTTCCTGCACCTCTTCCGGGTACGCCAGGATCGCCATGTTGTCGGAGCTGAGGATCGAGAAGACCCACGCCGTCGAGGCGCACCCGCGGGCGAGGTTCATCGCGATACGGGCGTGCTCGTGCTCGGTCAGCTCGAGTCCGCCGTACTTCTTGGGCTTCAGAACATGGAAGAACCCCGCGTCGCCGAGACGGCGGTAGGTGTCGTCTGAGATCCTGCGACGCTCGTCGACCTCGGCAGCGCGTTCGCGGAGGAGGGGGATGAGATCCTCCGACGCCTGCACGACGTCATTTGCGGACAGGTTCGTCGGCGCGGAGCGCGGGGAGTTCGTCGGCGTGAGCACCGTGGTCATGGCTGTCCCTTCTGCCGAAGCAACACCGCTCCGACATCTGACAGACAGCATCCGCGAGAGAACGAAGCACGGTCAAACAGAACTATTCAGGGATCAAACGCGGATTTCCCGAGGATGAGTCGGGGTACCGCTCCCGCAGGAGTCTTCGCAGCGCGTCAGCGCGCGGCGACAGCTCGGCGCCCCGCGCCCAGGCGAAGACCACCGTCGCGGCCGGAGGGGGCGGCTCGATGTCGCGCTCGATGATCGGCAGACCCTCGTAGCTGAACGTGTTCTCGGGGCGCTGCACCAGGATGCCGTAGGCCGTGTCGGACCGCGCGACGATCGCCCGGGTCAGCTCGAACGCATGCGTGCGGTAGCGGACGTTCGGCACCAGCCCACGCGCTTCGAACATCGCCGTGGCGTAGTGCGTACTCGGCACCTGGTCGTAGAGCACGAGGGGCAGAGGAGCAAGCTCCTCGAGGGTGACGGTGGGTTGCTCAGCCAGCGGGTTCGCGGCGCCGAACAGCGCATATCCGCGGGTTTCGAAGAGCACCGCCCGCTCGAGCTGCTCCGTGCCGCTCATGTCGTACATCAGCGCCGCATCGATCCGGCCGGCGATGATGTCGTGCTGGAGCTCATCCTGAGCCCCCACCACGAAGTCGATCGATACGCGGGGGTGCCGGCTCTCGAACTCTTCGAGGAGGCTCGGCAGGAGCGTAGGAGCGAGGGAGTGAAAGCAGCCGACGACGAGGGGACCGACGAGCTCACCGCCGCCGTGAACGGCGTGATTGAGTTCCGCGACATCGGCGAGCAGTCGCTTGGCGCGGAGGAGCACCAGACTCCCGGTCGGCGTCAACGTCACGCCCTGAGCCCGGCGACGGATGCACAGCTGTGCACCGAGGGCGCGTTCGAGCTCGCTGATCGAGGCCGACACCGCCGACGGCGAGAACTGCAGGCGCTGCGCCGCACCGGCGATCGAACCGACCTCGGCGACGGCGACGAAATGGCCCAGTTGTCGAAAGGTCAGCTCGCCCCGGAGAAGTCCCGTGTCATCCATGTCTCATTCCCCGCCCGCATCATTGCGCCGAGATCTTCATCGAGAAAATCGCATTAGTTGGTCTGATTACTCACGTTGACCGTCGAAGCGGCCTGCCGAGAGGATACCGCCAGGGAGGCAGATCAATGACGATCAAGACTGCACAACGACTCGCCGCACTCGTGACGGCGACTGCTCTGGCCGTGACCTTGGCATCGTGCGCGCGGCAGGCGCCGGCGACGCCGGGTGGCACGGAATCGGCTGACGCGGTGCCGGCGTCGCCCGGCATCACCGACACCACCATCACGCTCGGGTCCACGAATCCCCTCACCGGCAACGCCGCCGGCGTCGGCAACTGCGCCGCCGATGGCGCCGCCGCGTACTTCGCGATGAAGAACGAGGAGGGCGGAATCGAGTTCGGTGACGGGAAGACCCGCACCGTCGACTTCATCACCTACGACGACAAGTACGACCCGCAGCGGTCGCTGGCGAACTTCCAGCAGATGACGACCGACGGCGTCTTCGCCGCGGTGCTGAGCCTCGGAACCCCCACCAACCGCGCCTGGCGAGACGCGGCGATCGCTGCCGAGACCCCCCAGGTGCTGCTGCAGACGGGCGACCCCATCTTCAGCGACCGCGAAGAGAGCCCCTGGCAGCTCGGGCTCCTGCCGATCTACCAGCAGGAGGGCGAGGCGTTCGGCGAGCTGCTCGCCGCGTCACCCGAGAACCACCGCGTTGCGATCCTCTACCAGAACGACGACTTCGGCGAGGGATACGTCGAAGGGTTCCTCTCCGCGGTGGAGGGCGCCGACAACGTCGAGATCGTGAAGCAGGTGAGCTACGAGGCGACCGCGACCGACGTGTCGGCGCAGATCACCGACCTCGCCTCCACGGACGCCGACATCTTCTTCAACGCGATGTCGTCGCTCGCGCCGCTGGTCATCGGCTCGCTGCAGCAGGCGAACAACGTCGGATGGAACCCCAGCTGGTTCCTGCCGTCCACGACCTCGAGCCCGCAGGCGCTGCTCATCCCCTCGGGCGTGGCCGACAGCTTCCCCGCCATCTACACCACCGCCTCCTCGCAGAACGCGGCAGCACCTTCTTTCGCGGAGTCGGAGGAGGGGCAGCGCTTCTTGGAGGCCCTGGCCGCGCACACCAACCAGACCGAGGTGCCGACCTTCCCGCAGTGCCTGTGGAGCTGGATCGGAGCGTCGGTGCTGGAGGAAGCCTTCGGCAAGATGACCGAGCCCACGCGCGAGAACTTCATGGAGTCGCTGATGTCCATCTCCGACTTCGCCGCCCCCGGATTGCTGCCGGGAGACGTCATCGACACCACGGTCGAGGACCGTCCTGCCATGAGCGAGGTGGCCGTGATGCGCTTCAACGGGTCGGGCTTCGACCTCGTGGAAGAGCTCGGCTGACGCCAAGGCGCAGGCTGACTGTCGAGCGCCGAGCCCCGGCATCCGAATTCTCTCGGACGGATGCCGGGGCTCGCCGTTCGCGGGAGGGCGACAGCTAGCGCGGGAGGGTGAGGATCTCGGGTTCGCCGTCGGTGATGGCGATCGTGTGCTCGGTGTGGGCGGTGCGGCATCCCGTGGCACTGCGGAGCGTCCAGCCGTCGGGGTCGGTGACGAGGACGTCGGTGTCTGCCATCACCCAGGGCTCGAGGGCCAGGAGGAGTCCGGGCCGCAGCCTGTAGCCCCGCCCCGAGCGGCCGATGTTCGGCACGTGCGGGTCGCCGTGCATGGTGGTGCCGATACCGTGTCCGCCGAATTCGGTGTTCACGAGATACCCGGCCTCGGTGAGCACCGCGCCGATCGCGTGGGAGATGTCGCCGATGCGGTTGCCCGGGCGGGCGACCTCGATGCCGGCGGCGAGCGCGCGCTCTGTGACGGCGATGAGGGCGGCGTCCGCTTGGGCTCCGGGGTTCCCGGTCGCTTCGAGGGTCTGCTGGCCGACGATGAAGCTGATCGCGGCGTCGGCGGCTATGCCGTCTTTCAGCACCGCGAGGTCGAGGGTGAGGAGGTCGCCCGGCTGCAGGGCGTAGTCATGCGGCATCCCGTGGAGGACGGCGTCGTTGACGGCCGTGCAGATGTAGTGACCGGACCCTTCGCAGGCTGAGCGCTCGCGGCCGGCATCCTGTCCGTGTGCCGGTAGGCCTCGCTCCGCCTGGCAACGCGGCGGGGCGTTGTGTCGCGACCTGGACGTGCGAGGTGTCAACGGTGCGTCGGCGCAGCGATCGTCGTGTGCGCGGCGAGATGCTCCATGCCGCACGCGCGGCGCGCACGAACGCAACGGCCCCGGAACGCCAACGACCCGTCATCGCTGCGACGCGCAACGCGTCTCCCGTCACGGCAAGGGATCGCAACCAAGACCCGCCCACAGCGCCTAGCCTGGCGCCCCCGTGATCGGCCCGTCGGGGATCGTCAACGTGGTACGGGTGTCGAGGCGGTCGGGTCCGACGGCTCGGCGGGGCGCGATCGTCTCGTGGGTTGGCGGACTACGGGAGCTTGGACGCGAGGACGTCGGCCGCCAGAATCTCGGGTGCTGCGCCGAGGAGGTGCTGGTTGGCCATCAGGGCTGCGACGATGGCGCCGTTGGCGTGGGCGTCGCGAGCGGCCTCGTCGGGGAATGCGTCGAAGATCCAGAAGGTGTCGGCGTGGGTCCTGACCGCGAACCAGACAATCGTCCCTACTTCTTCGTTGGCGAGTGCGACAGCGCCGGCGAGCAGATCGGCGAGCGCGTCGTGCTGTCCATCGGCCGCGACGATCTTGGCGACGAAGGCATACGGAAGTGATGCGGGTGTGGACATGAGGGACTCTCCTTGAAGTCGGGATTCTTCGTGGGACGAGTTCAGCGTATGACGAGCGAGGGCCGGTGGGCAGTGGCGTATACGGCAGTATTGCTATTGTTTACGTCATGCGTATCGGACTGATCGCGATCGACGGCTGCTTCGGTTCGGCTATCGCGTCGATCATCGACATCGTGCGGGTGGCTGACGGAGCCCGCGGCGATGTCGACCCGCGGATCGACCCGATCGAGCTCGCCATCCTCGGACCGAAACGGCGAGTGACCACGACGGCATCGATGACGCTGTCGGTGGACCACCCGCTGTCGGAGTCCGGAGAGTTCGACGTGGTCGTCGTCCCTGCGCTTGGAACCCTTACGGCCGCCGCTACCAACGACGTCCTCCAGAGCCGAGATGCTCGTTCGGTCATCGCCTCGCTCGGGCGCCTCGACGAGGCGACCACCCGGATCGCCGCGGCGTGCACCGGCGTGTTCGCTGTCGCCGAGACCGGACGGATGCATCATCGGCGGGCGACGACCAGCTGGTTCCTGGGGCCGGAGTTCCTGAAGCGCTATCCGACCGTCGCCCTCGATCTCGACACCATGGTCGTGGTCGACGGGAACCTCGTCACCGCCGGCGCCGCGTTCGCCCACATCGACCTCGCGCTCTCACTCGTGCGATCGATCAGCCCCGACCTGGCCCAACATGTCGCCAAGCTCCTCATCATCGACGAGCGCCCGTCGCAGGCAGCCTTCGTCGCCTACGAACATTTGCGGCACGAGGACCCGATCGTCGTCGAGTTCGAACGCTTCGTGCGCGCCCGCCTGGACGAACCGTTCAACGTCGCCTTCGTCGCGCAGTCGCTCGGCACCAGCCGGCGCACCCTCGAACGACGAGTCCGTGCGGCGCTCAACCTCACTCCGCTCGGCTTCGTCCAACGGCTTCGCATCGAACGAGCTCGGCACCTCTCAGCAACCACGGACCTCACCTCCGCCGAGATCGCGCTACGGGTCGGCTACGCGAACGCCGAGACTCTGCGCTCCCTCCTGCGCAGGGAGCGACGCCGTTCCTGACCTATCGCCATGCCTTAGAACCACCTCTCAGCACGTCGCGTCGACGCTCCCTGCGTCGCCCCTGGACGACCCACTCGACACGCCCGCAGCACAGGCCATGCGACGTGCCCCGGCTTCCCGGACGGTCGGGGTTGGGCGGCTGTGATGCCGCTGCGTTCTCGTCGGGAGGATCAGCAGACCCGATCAGGGTCGATTGGGATGAGACGCGAAGGCGGTCAGGTGACCCCTCGGGCCGTCCGCTCGGATCAGGTCGCCCAGGGGCACGAGTGGTTCGGCACGCAGCGCACCCGACGCGATCGCCATCACCACGTCGCCGGACTCACGCAACGCCGTCGGGACGTCCTCGATCACCACCATCGCTCGACGCATCAGGACCGGATCGAGCTCCCTGCGTTCGGGATGGTGGAGCCCACCGCGACGACCATCGCGTCATCCCGGACCGTCGCGCCATCGAAGAGCGGACTTTCCGCGCTGGGCGCGGTGGCGATGATGTCGGCTCGGCTCACGTCACCGGCGACACCGACCGCCGCGGGGGATGCCGTGCTCGCCGAGCCGCCACGCTGTCCTGGGTGCACTGGTTCAACGAGAACCGGCTGCGCTCATCGATCGGTTACCTCACACCGATCGAGAAGGAGAACGAGTACTCCCGTGAGTCAACCCCCAGCACCAGTCGGCGCTGGGAGAACTCGCCCTCCACTAAACCCGGGGCGATTCACGGAAGTCCCACCGGCAACGTGCCCAGGACCCCCAAGATGCGCGCCGAAAACGCAGATCAGCAGCTGGTTTCGGTGAGCGTTCGCGGCTCGCTCGACAGATCGTCTTCTTCGGCAAGCCCCTTGACATGTGGTTCGTGAGGTCGTTCGCTGTCTCGCGGAGGGCCGGCGTCGTCGAGGCCCTGCCGAAGGAACATCGAGCAACACATCGGATCGGAGTGGACATGAAGGCAGTGGTGTACGAGGGGCCCCGTCAGGTCAGCACGAAGGACGTCCCGGACGCGAAGATCGAGCGCCCTACCGATGTCCTGGTCAGGGTGACGACGACGAACATCTGCGGCTCGGATCTGCACATGTACGAGGGGCGGACGTCCTTCGAGGTGGGCCGGACGTTCGGTCACGAGAACATGGGGGAGGTCATCGAGGTCGGTAGTGGTGTGGAGAAGGTCAGGGTCGGAGACCGGGTTGTGCTCCCGTTCAACATCTCGTGCGGATTCTGCAAGAACTGCGAACGCGGCCTGACCAACTACTGCCTCACCACCCAGCCCGACCCATCATTGGCCGGTGCGGCCTACGGGTTCGCCGACATGGGTCCCTACGGCGGTGGCCAAGCGGAACTGCTCCGTGTGCCTTTCGGCGACCACAACGCGCTGCGCTTGGGCGAGGATGCGGAGGAGAAGGAGAACGACTACGTCATGCTCTCCGACATCTTCCCCACCGGCTACCACGCCACCGAGATGGCCGGCGTGGTCCCGGGCGACAGCGTTGTCATCGCCGGGGCGGGTCCGGTCGGGCTGATGGCCGCCCTGTCCGCGATGATCAAGGGCGCCGCGAAGGTGATGGTGGTCGATCGTCACCCTGACCGGCTAGCGTTGGCCGAGCAGATCGGCGCGATCGCCATCGACGACTCCAAGGTCGATCCCGTGCAAGCCGTGCTCGACGAGACAATGGGACTGGGAGCTGACCGGGGCTGCGAATGCGTGGGTTACCAGGCCCACGATCCTCAAGGCAACGAGGACATCGCCGCCACGCTGAACATGCTCATCAACGCGGTGCGTTTCACCGGAGGAATCGGCACCGTCGGCGTGTTCGTCCCCGAGGACCCCGGAGCCAAGGACGACCTCGCCAAGCAGGGAATGGCGGCCATCGACTTCGGAACGCATTGGTTCAAGGGTCAGACCATGGGGAGCGGTCAGGCCCCGGTCAAGCGGTACAACCGCCAGCTGCGGGACTTGATCGCCGCCGGCAAGGCGACCCCTTCGTGGATCGTCTCCCACGAGATCTCGCTGGACCAGGCTGCCGATGCCTACAAGAACTTCGACGCCCGGTCCAAGGGTTGGACCAAGGTTCTCATCAAGCCCGGAATGGCGACCGAGAAGAAGGCGAACTGATATGGCCGAGACGCTGCGGGGCAAGAGAGTCGCCATCCTCGCCGCCGACGGGGTCGAGCGCGTCGAGCTCGAGAAGCCCCGCGAGGCGCTGGAGCAGGCTGGTGCACAGACCGAGGTTCTGTCGATCCATGACGGTGAGATCCAGGCCCGTGAGAACGATCTGGATGCCGCGGGCACGTTTACTGTCGACGGGTTGGTCGCGGACGCCTCTGTCGCCCACTATGACGCCCTGCTTCTCCCGGGCGGCACGGTGAACCCCGACCAACTCCGGGTCGACCCCGACGCGGTCTCCTTCGTCCGCGAGTTCGTCGAAAGCGGCAAGCCCGTTGCGGCGATTTGTCACGGGCCGTGGACGCTGATCGAGGCGGGTGTGGTCGAAGGTCGCACCTTGACGTCCTTCCCGAGCATCCGCACGGATCTGCGCAACGCCGGTGCTGACGTCGTCGACCAGGATGTCGTGGTGGACGGGAATCTGATCACCAGCCGCTCGCCCGATGACCTGCCTGAGTTCTGCGACACGATCGTGGCGAAATTTGCAAGCAGCAATTCAACCCAGGGAGAGGTGACGTCATGAGGGTGACTACCGGCAAACTGTTCAGCGAACCGACGATCGAAAAGCTCGACGTCCTGGGCTGCAAACTCCCCGCCTGACACCACAGACCGGGAGTACTGGCCCAAAAAAGGGAGGGGTCGCTGCGCGCGGTGACTTCGGGCTTACACAGCCCGCTGACCTCGTGGCAGCGGCCCCTTCTCTTGCGGCCTATCGCTAATCACCAACAGATCGGGGAACCGCGATGACAGGAACTGGCGACGGCGTTGTCACGACGCATTCACCCGAGGTAGCAGTGATCGGAGGCGGGATCGTCGGTCTGTCGACGGCGTACGCGCTGCGGGAGCAGGGCGTGCCGGTGCGCTTATATGAGGCTGGTCTGCCCGGGTCGGGTCAGTCCGCAGGCGAGTCGCGGATCTTCCGGCATGCCCACGACGACCCGCGACTCGTCGCTTTCGCGCGCGAAAGCCGCGGCGTATGGGATGAGTGGGCCGAACACTTCGACGTCGAGCTGGTCTCATCAGACGGTGTCCTGGCGATCGGAGACAGCGCCCTGGCGCGGCTGCGGGTGCTCGACCAGGTCGGCGGCGTGGAAGCGCACGAGATCGACGCGGCCGAGGTCGCCCAGCGGATGCCGCTGCTCGCTGGGTACTCGGGGCCAGCGGTGCTCGACGAGTCGGGCGGAGCGATCCGCACCCGCGCCGCAATCACGGCACTCACGGGTGCCCTCGCAGATGCGGTCACCACCGGTGAGGTCATCTCCATCGATCCCCGCGCCGACGGGACGGTCGAGGTGCGCAGCGTCACCGACCGGGCTGTCTACTCCAAGGTGGTCGTGTGCGCCGGCCGCGAGACCGCCCGCCTGGCACGCAGCGTCGGCCTGTCGCTGCCGGTTCGCCTTGCCGCACACGTCAGGCTGACCTTCGACGTGAAAGCCGCCGCCCCGGCACGAGTCGCGTGCCTGCAGGACAGCAGCGGCGTCTTCGGCGAAGTCGGCGTCTACGCGACGCCGCTACCGGGCAACAGCAGCTATTCGGTCGGACTCAGCGACACCGTTGGCGTCCGCGATGACGGAACTTTCATCGACCCGGCGGCGATTCGATCGCTGGACGAACGCGCACGCGAATACGTCACACGGGCGCTGCCCGGTCTCCACCCAGAGCCGCGCGACTTCCTTCACTGCTGGGTGACCGACCTCCCGTGGAGTGAGGACGGCGTGGCCGTGTGGGAGGCAGGCTCCGTCCTTTTTGTGGCCGGTCACAATTTGTTCAAGCAGGCACCTGCGCTGGGTCGCGCTCTTGCCCGGGCTGCGACCGGCGGTGGTCTCCGCGCCGAGCTCACGCCCGAAGCGCGCCTCGGCGAGGCCCAGAGCTAGGGCGTGTCTCCCAATCGCGGGGGGTGACCCCGAGCGTGCCGCTGTCCGATTCTCATATCGCACAGCGGCACGCTCGTCACGATGGGGTGACGTTGGTGGCTGCCTGCAGTGCGGCGGCGAGGTAGCCCGCGGAAGCACCGACGCCCTCATCCGCGACGTGGGCCGGCGTACCAGCTGCGACCACGGTCCCGCCGGCGTCGCCCGCGCCGGGTCCAAGATCGATCACGTGATCGGCCACCGCGATAACGCGCATGTCCAGCTCCGCCGCGACGACCGTGTTGCCTGCATCGACCAGCGTCTGCAGATGCGCGACCAGACGATCCGTGTCGGCGCAGTGGAGCCCGGAGGTCGGCTCGTCCAAGACGTACAGCGTGTCTCCGCGCTGCGCACGCTGCAGCTCGGTCGCGAGCTTGACACGCTGCGCTTCACCCCCGGAAAGCTCGGTCGCCGGTTGACCCAACCGGAGGTAATCGAGTCCCACGTCTGACAAAGCTGCCAGCGATCGAGTGATCTCCTCATCGCCCACGAAGAACAGGTTCGCCTCCTCGACGCTCATCGACAACACGTCAGCGATCGAGCGCCCCCGCCACGTGACCTCGAGCGTTGATGCCTTGTATCGGGTGCCGTGGCAGTCGGGGCATTCGGTGTACACGGAAGGCAGGAAGAGGAGCTCGACCATCACCGATCCGTCGCCCTCGCAGGTCGGGCAGCGTCCGCCGGCGACGTTGAAGGAGAATCGGCCAGGCTTGTACCCGCGGAGACGAGCTTCCGGGGTGTCTGCAAATCGACGACGTACGTGATCGAACAGCCCGGTGTAGGTGGCGACGTTCGACCGCGGGGTCCGGCCGATGGGCCGCTGGTCGATGGTGACGAGCCGCTGTACACCGGTGACGGGCCCGGCGACGCGCCCATCGAGACGCTCCGGCGCATCCGCGAGGAGGGACTCGTCGCTGACCGGCTCGTCATCGGCCCGGACGGCCCGGCCAAGGCGATCGCCAAGCAGCGACGGAAGCGCCTGGCTGACCAAGCTCGACTTGCCGGACCCGGACACGCCTGTGACCGCGGTGAAGACACCTAGCGGGATATCGACCGTGAGGTCGTGCAGGTTGTTCCGCGTCACGTTCTCCAGGCGCAGCCAACTGCGTGCCTCACGGGGTGTGCGAAGAGGGAGACCGCGGCCGCCGAAGAGGTATCCGCGTGTCACGGACTCCTCGATATCGGCGAGCCCGCCGGGCGTGCCGCTGTAGAGCACGCGGCCACCGTGTTCACCGGCGCCGGGGCCGATGTCGACCAGCCAGTCCGCATGCCGCATCACAGCCACGGAGTGTTCGACAATGAACAGGCTGTTCCCTCGCCCCTTGAGTCCATCCAGGATCTCGAGGAGCGCCGCCACGTCCTGCGGATGCAGACCCGCCGATGGTTCGTCGAGGACGTAGACGACCCCGAAAAGATCGGAGCTGAGTTGCGTCGCGAGCCGGAGTCGCTGGAGCTCGCCGCCCGACAGCGTTGGCGTCGTCCGGCTCAACGACAAGTAGCCCAGTCCCAGATCGACCAGTGGACGAAGCCGCTGCAGCACCCCTGAAGCGAGCTGGACCGCAGCAGCACGCTTCTCCGGCGCTCGGCGTGCGGTGGATCGCACATCGGGCGAGGGGGCGAGGGGAGCCTTGCCAGCAGCGACCTGCTCATCCCCCGCGGCACGCGGAGAGGCAGCGTCGGAAGAGGCGGCCTCGTGGTCCTCCAAGCGTGCGACGACTCCCGAGAGGATCGTGGCAAGTTCCCGGAACGGCAGTTGGGAGAATTCGGCGATGTCGAAACCTTCGAACGTGACAGACAGCGCCTCGGGCTTCAGCCGCTTGCCACCGCAGGCCGGGCAGATCGCAGCGGTGAGGAACTGCGCGACGCGCCGTTTCATCGAGGCACTCTTCGTGTTCGCGAACGTGTCCAGAATGTACCGGCGAGCTCCGACGAATGTGCCCGAGTAGCTCGGTTCCACGCCTGCTTCAATCGCTGCTTTGGACTCAGAGAGCGTGAGCCGGGAGTGGACCGGAACGAAGGGAGTCTCATCGGTATACAGGATCCAGTCCCGGTCTTTCTTCGGCAGGTCCCGCCACGGCACATCGACGTCGTAACCGAGCGCAACCAGCACGTCGCGCAGCTGATGGCCGTGCCACGCGGTCGGCCAGGAAGCGATGGCGCGTTCACGGATGGTGAGCGAGGGGTCAGGGACCATCTGCTCCTCGTTCACCGCGTACACGCGGCCGATGCCGTGGCATTCCGGGCAGGCCCCTTGGACCGTGTTCGCGGAGAAGTCCTCCGCATACAACATCGGCTGCCCATCCGGGTAGTCCCCTGCCCGCGAGTACAGCATTCGTATCAAGCTCGACAACGTGGTGATGCTGCCAACGGTCGATCGGGCGTTGCCGGCACCGCGCTGCTGCTGCAGGGCGACCGCCGGCGGCATCCCCGTGATCGAGTCGACATCGGGCACTCCCGCCTGATCGATCAGGCGGCGGGCGTACGGTGCGACCGATTCCAGATAGCGTCGCTGCGACTCGGCGTACAGCGTCCCGAACGCCAGCGAGGACTTTCCCGAGCCGGACACACCGGTGAAGACGACCGTTGCATCGCGCGGCACCATGAGGTCGACATCCTGCAGATTGTGTTCGCGGGCGCCACGAACGCGAACGTCGGGCTGCACAGAGGGTTTCGGCGGCACGAACGAAGAGGATTCGCCCATGGACGAATGCTAGCCACGTACGGAACGGTCGGTCGTACTGCGGCCTGAGGAAAGGGTTTCACGCCGATCACGGCGCGGTGTGCGGCAGTGGTGGCTACCTGTTGATCGACAAGCCCTATCGCAGGATGCCATTGTGGCGCGCGGCGGCGGCCGCGGCGGTGCGTCGGATCGAGCACGACCAGGGGCAGCCGCGTGTGCAGCAGCACCTGCTCCAGCAGCACGCCGAGCGCGTACGTCTTGCCCGAGCCGCTCTCCCCGCACCAGAACGTGTGGCGGTTCAGCCTCGGCGCCAGGACGCGGGCAGTCGTCGCGGGCGCGGAGTCGACGAGGGTGCCGATCAGCAGGTCACGGCTCATGCTCCGCATGCTGATGACGGGCGGATGACGCGGCATCCCCCAAGGACGATCGTCTTCTCGTGACGGCCGGATCCTGACCCGGGCGCCGTCAGCCGGTCGCCGGCGGCGGCGGCGCGCCGCGCTTCTCGGCGAGGGTGGCGGACCCGGAGCCCCAGTGCGTCAACGGCACCTCGGTGACGATCACGCGGATGCTCTCGACGGGCGCCGATAGGGACTCGGCAACGGCGTCGGTGACGCCGCCGATGAGCGCACGGATCTGGTCGGGATCGCGTCCTTCGGCGATGGATATCTGCACGAACGGCATGGCAACCTCTGATCCTCAGCCTCGGGTGGACGAATCGGCGCGGAGAATCATGCCGGCCTCCGCGGCGACGTAGCGATTCGGGGTGCGGTACGCGGTCGGCCCGGAGTGGGGCGTGCCGTAGGTGTCGAATTCGGCGGGCAGGGGCGAGCCGTACCAGATGATCGCGTCGTCGATCGTGTCCTGAGCCCAGCGCACCGGCTCCCACGACGGGTCGGTGACCTGGTATCCCGGCGTGCCGACGAGCTCGATGCGGTTGCCGCCGGGTTCGAACACATAGATGAACTGCGCCTGGCTGATCGCGTGCGCGGCGGGACCGGCCTCGAACTCGATCCCGTGGTCGGTGAGCACGTCGCACGCATCGATGAGGTGCTGCGTGTTGCCGTAGAGGAAGGCGACGTGGTGCAGGCGGCCGCCCCCTCCGGCATCCTTCACGAGCGCCACGTCGTGGGATCGCGTCATGCTGCGCAGCCACGCACCGGCCTCCACGTCGTCGCCGAGGACGATGTGCTCGCTCAGCTTGAACCCGAGCTGCTCGGCGAAGAAGCGCTTATTCGCGGTCACATCCAGCGACAGCAGATTGACGTGGTCGAGTGCCCTCACCGGGACGCCGGAGAGCGGGCGGCGCTGCACGCGGTTCAGCACGACGCTGCGCTGGTCCTTCTCAGGACGGTAGTACTCGACCTCCCAGTTGATGCGCTGCACCGATCCATCGGGCGTCGTGAACTCGTACGCGGGCCCGACGCCGACCTCGCCCTCCACCCAGCCCCGCCCGAGCCCGCACCGGTCGATGGCCTCCACCCGGCGTTCGAGGGCCTGCGGCGACGTGGCCCGCCAGCCCGCGTACCCCATCCCCGGCTTCTCGCGATGGGTGATCTTCAGGGAGTGCGCGTACGGATCCTCGTAGCCGCGCAGGAAAACGGAGTCGCCCGAGCGGGCGGTCTCGATCATGCCGAGCAGGTTCGTGAAGAACCAGACGGTCTCGTCGACGACCGGAGAGAAGAGCTCGAACGTCGACAGGTCGGCGACGTCGAAGATCGGCTCCGGGAAGTCGTGCGCTGAAGCGTTCATCAGGCGTTCTCCTTCGAATGCGGTGTGGCGGATGGATACGGCGCGGCGGTGCTACCGCTCGACGCTCAGATGGACAGTGCCGAGGTGTGTGAACTCCGCCGCGAGAGATGAGCCCGGCGTGAGCGCGATGGCGTCGGTGAGACCCCCCGTGAGCACGATTGCGCCCGCCGGGATCTCCTGCCCGCGCGCGCCCAGCGCGTTCGCTGCGAGCGCGAGCGCCTCGGCCGGGTGCCCCTGCACGGCCGCGCCCGTGGCGGTGTCGACGACGTCGCCGCCCACCGAGAGGACGACGGCTTCGAGCGCGAGATCGAGCTCATCGGGTCGCCGGCCGACGCCGCCGACCACGAAGAAGGCGGATGACGCGTTGTCGGCGACGACGTCCGGGAGCGCGAAGTCGTAATCGACGTACCGGCTGTCGATGATCTCGAACCCGCCGTAGACCCGGTCCACGGCGGCAAGCGCCGTGGCGGCCGTCACCCCGGGACCGCGGAGCGGCTGTCCCATGACGAAGACGAGCTCGGGTTCGGCCCGCGGCTGGATGAGCCGGTCGAGGGGCACCGGGACATCGGCCGGGAGGATGTATGCGTCGGTGAGCACTGCGGTCAGCGGGGAGGAGATCCCCATCCGCTCCTGCTTGGCACGGCTGGTCAGACCGAGCTTGATGCCGACGACGGTTTCGCCGGCGGCGACACGCTCCTCCACGAGGGCGTCCTGCACCCTGTAGGCCGTGTCGAGGTCGAGACCCTCCCACTCTCGGGTGAGACGGCCGCGGGCCGTCCGCGTCGCCTCCGCGCGCCGGAGTGCGGCGACCGCGGAGGAGATGTCCTGGATGCTCATCGTGTCACTCCGATCGCGTCGGGATCGTTCGCATCGGGAGAGCCGACCTCGGCCGCGAGTTCGATCGCGACGTCGATGATCATGTCCTCCTGACCGCCCACGTAACCGGCCTCCCCGACACGGCGGAGGATCTCGTGGGACGGGACGCCGTAGCGCTGCGCCGCGAGTTGCGCATGCAGGAGGAACGAGTTGTAGACGCCGTACCGGCCCTGAACGATCGCGTCGCGGTCGATCCTCGGCACGGTCGGGATGAGCGGAGCGGCGACGTCCTCCGCGGCCGCGAGGATCGAGGGGAGGTCGACGCCGGTGGGCACGCCCGCAGCGTCGAAGGCCGCTACCAGGACCTCCGTCGGGGTGTTGCCGGCACCGGCACCGAGCGCCCGCAGCGTGCCGTCGATGCGGCGCGCTCCCGCCTCGTAGGCCGCGAGCGAGTTGGCGACGCCGAGGCCCAGATTCATGTGTCCGTGGAAGCCCACTTCGACGTCCGTGCCGAGCTCGTCTACGAGCGCGGCGACCCGGTCGCGCACGCCGTCGGGCAGCAGCGCGCCGGCGGAGTCGACGACGTAGACGCACTGGCATCCGGCATCCGCCATGATGCGCGCCTGTCGCGCGAGCTCGCCGGGTGGCGTCCGATGCGAGAGCATGAGGAACCCGGCCGTCTGCAGACCGAGCTCGCGCGCCGCCCCGAAGTGCTGGATGCTGACGTCGGCCTCGGTCGAGTGGGTCGCGATCCGCACGTACGTGGCGCCCGCTGCGACCGCCTCCCGCAGGTCCTCCACGGTCGCGACCCCGGGCAGGAGCAGCGCGGCGATCCGCGCCCGCTTCACCGAGCCGGCGGCGGCGGCGATGAGCTCGAGCTCGGGCACGGCACTGAAGCCGTAGTTGAACGAGGAGCCGGAGAGTCCGTCGCCGTGCGTCACCTCGATGACATCGACGCCGGCGGCGTCGAGCGCGGCGGCCACCGCCGTGACCTGCTCGACGGTGAACCGGTGGGCGACGGCGTGCGAACCGTCGCGGAGCGTGGTGTCCGTGATCCGGACGCGAGGCGATGCGTTCACGCCGGGGCCTCCATCCCGTGCGGGTGCGCCGGACCGGTCTCGGGCTCCCCGATCAGGAGCTCGGCCGCGCGGTTCGCGGCGGCGGTCATGATGTCGAGGTTGCCCGCCCACGGCGGCAGGTAGTCGCCGTTGCCGGCCACCTCGAGGAACACGGCGACGCGGCCATCGCCGTGCCAACGCTCATGCGGGTCGTCGAACTGCGGGTCGGCCTTCAGCCGGTAGCCGGGCACGTACTCCTGTACGGCGGCCACGGCGTCGTGGATCGAGGCGGTGATCGCATCGCGGTCGGCATCCCCGCCGATGGCGGCGAACACCGTGTCGCGCATGACCAGCGGCGGATCGACGGGGTTGAGGATGATGATGGCCTTTCCGCGCTGTGCGCCGCCGATCTGCTCGATCGCCCGCGCGGTCGTGGCGGTGAACTCGTCGATGTTGGCGCGCGTGCCGGGACCGGCGGAGCGCGACGAGATCGACGCGACGATCTCGGCGTAGGAAACGGGCGTGACCCGGCTGATCGCGTGCACGATCGGAATGGTCGCCTGGCCACCGCACGTGATCATGTTGATGTTGTCGGCGTCGCGGTGCACGTCGAGATTCACCGCCGGGCACACGAACGGCCCGACCGCGGCGGGCGTCAGGTCGATCGCGGTGATTCCCGCCTCGGCGTAGCGCGGCGCGTTGGCAAGATGCGGCCCGGCGGCGGTCGCCTCGAAGACGATGTCCGGCAGCTCAGGCCGCGCGAGAAGCCAGTCGACACCGCCCGCCGACGCTTCGAGACCGAGTCGTCGCGCGCGCGCCAAACCGTCGGATTCGGGGTCGACACCGACCATGTAGCGCACGTCGAAGACGTCGCGGCGGATGAGTTTGATGAGCAGGTCGGTCCCGATGTTGCCCGGACCGACGATGGCGACCCGCGGTCGCCGCGTCCCCGTATCCACATGTGTCCTTTCGGTTCAGCCGGCGAACCGCGCCGTGACGGAGCCGAGCCCGGCGAATTCAGCGGTGATGATGTCGCCGGGAGCCGCGGAGACGGCGGCGGTGACCGCGCCGGGAAGCACGACCGATCCGGCCGGAATGGTCGTGCCGAGGGCGCCGAGCGTGTTGACGAGCCAGACCAGTGCCGAGATCGGCGATCCGAGCACGGCTGCCCCCGCTCCCGTGTGCGCGATCCGGCCGTTCCGCCGCAGGACGGCTCCGGTCAGGCGGAGATCGACGCCGTCCAGCGAACGGGGCGTGCTGCCGAGCACGACGCCCCCGGCGGAGGCGTTGTCGGCGATCGTGTCGGTGAGGGAGATCTTCCAGTCGGCGATGCGGGAGTCGATGATCTCGAGGGAGGCGACGGCGGCGTCGATCGCGCGCACGGCGTCCGCGGCGGTCACCCCGGGTCCGGCGAGATCGCGCCCCAGGATGAAGGCGATCTCGGGTTCGACGCGCGGCTGGATGAAGCGGTCCGCCGAGATCGGCGCGCCACTGAGCACGAAGTCGTCCTCGAGGAGATGACCGAAGTCGGGGCTGTGGACGCCGAGCTGGCGCTGGATCGCCGCGGACGTGAGCCCCACCTTGTAGCCGGCGATGCGGCCGCCCGCCGCCCGCCACACCTCGACCTGCTCCAGCTGGACCCCGTACGCCGCGTCGATGCTGTCGAGACCCAGCGGGGCGATCGGTCGACGATCACGTCGCGCGGCCAGGAGACGTTCGGCGGTGTCGGAGAGGAGTGGGGCTGTCATGGTGCGACCTCGCTGTCGGGTGATGCCACTGTCGCGTCCGCCGCCGAATCCGCCAAGGAGGCGATCCGCTCACCGAGACAGCCCCGGTCTCGACCGCCGCCTCCGGCTACCGCACGGAGGGGCGCACCTCCGACGGCAGCAGCCCGTACATTTCGCGGAACACCTGCGCGAAGCGCCCGAGATGGGTGAACCCGTTCGCCGCCGCCACATCGGAGACCGAGATGCCCGCGAAGGCGGGGTCGCGCAGCGCCGCATAGCACCTGCGCAGACGCACGTCGCGGAGGTACCGCATCGGGGATACCCCGAGCTCGCGCCGGAAGGCGATCTGGAGCGACCGCCCGCCGACGCCCGCCTCCGCGGCCAGGGTGGCGAGTGACCAGGGCAGTTGCGGGTCCGCCTCGATTCGGTCGACCACGGATGTCACCGCGCTGCGCTCCGAGAGCGGCGCGTCGTGCAGCCGCGCCGACCAGTCGTGCGTCTGGCTGAGAAGCAGGCTCGTGAGGAAGGCATCCACGACCCGGCCGGCGAGCGGTCGGGGCACCGGGTGCGTGCCGAACGGATCGACCTCGCGCGCGAGGAGGTAGAGCGCGGACACCCAGGGGGAACGGGGGGACTCCGAGGACCGCCGGAACCGCGGGGGACCGCCGACCGGATACCCGAGCAGGATCGCAAGGTGCCGGGTGATCACCGCCTCCGGGATCTTCAGCGCGATGCGATCCAGGTCGCGGTCGAGCTCGAAGGCCACGGCATCCCCGGGATTGAGCACGAGTCCCTGCCCGCGCCGCATCGTGACCGCCTCGTCGAGGACGCGCGCGCCGCCGCGCCCTGTGATCGGAAGCTGCACGGAGTAGTAGTGGATAGGATCCGTCGCGACCACGGCGTCGGAGCCGTAGCGGAGGCGACCGATGAGGAGCTCGTCGAGATCGACGGCCCCGAGGCGCGCCTCCCCCGCCCCGAGCCTCAGCCGGTGCGGGGAGAACATCCGGCTCCCGGCATCACGAAGCTCGTCTTCGTCGGCGCTGGCGAGGACGTGATATTGCAGCGGGTCGGGTCCCACGTCGTCTCCTTCGACGATCCCACCGTTCAGTATCTCCTCCGGCGCATGGGATACGCCAGCGGTGACGTTACGGGCCGGCTACACGTCGCCGAGTTCCGCCCGCGTACGCGCGAGGACTCCGCCGATGTCCTCGAAGACGGCGTCGGGGCGGCGCTCCGCCGGCAGGGCGTCGGCGGTCGCACGGTCGACGCCGCCCGTCAGCACAAGGCACGACGTCCCGCCGATCGCGCGCGCGAGCTCGACCTCGGCGAGCGCGTCGCCGACGACGACGACGTCCTCTGGAGCCACTCCCATCCGCGCGGCGAGCGCGAGCCCGAGTTCGCGGGAGGGTTTTCCGGTGACCTCCGGCTGCACCCCCGTCGTCCAGGCGATGCCGGCCGCGATCAATGCCGAGCTCGTGATGCCCTTCTGCATCCCGCCATGGAACCAGCGCTGGCCGACCGTGCTGTAGAAGGCTGCTCCGGCGTCGACCGCGAGCGCCGCCGCGTCGAGGTCGGCCGTTCGGAACTCGACCGCGTCGCCTACGGCGACGACACTCGCGGACCTCGCACGCTCGCCCACGGCGACTTCGACGCCGTATGACCGGACGGTGTCGGCGAACGCGAGGCTGCCGACGACGGCGACGGTCTCCCCGGGATGCCGTCGGGCGATGAGATCGGCGGTCATGCTGCCCGCCGTCTCGAAGTGCGCGTCGTCGACCGGGATGCCCTCGGCTCGCAGACCTGCCGCGTACGTGTTCGCCGGGTTGCCGGACGCGTTCGTGCAGACGACGTACGGCTCGCCGACGCGATCGAGCAGCGCGATGAACTCGGCGGAGCCCGCGATCGGCTGTCCGCCGTCGCCGCCGTAGCGGGCAGCACGCACGAGGCAGCCGTCCACATCGATGATCCAGCCACGGCGGGCGGGGGCGCTGGGGGTCATGAGGTCTCCTCGGGTTCGCAAATCGGATAGGGGGGTTGACGATGAATCGACAGGGCCTCGACACTCTGCGCATGCGTTCCATTGAGCGAGACGCGACGATGCCGTCGATGATCAGCCGCGTGTCCACGATCCTGCAGCTCTACCTGCGCGAGGAGAGCGAATTCACGGTGTCGGAGATCAGCCGCCGCACCGGCATCCCGAAGGCGTCGGTCTCGCGGATCGCACGCGACCTGGTCGACGAGAGCATCCTCGAGCGCGACGGGGACCACTTCCGCCTCGGGATCCGGCTGTTCGAGCTCGGCCAGCAGGCAAGCCGGACGACGGATCTGAGGCGCGTCGCAGCGCCCTACATGTACGAGCTCATGTCGGCCACGAAGCAGACCGTGCACCTTGCGGTCTTGGAGGGCACCGAGGTCGTCTACGTCCACCGGATCCGCAGCAAGCTCACACCGCCGCTGCCCTCCCGCATCGGCGGTCGACTTCCGGCGCACGCGACCGGTGTCGGGAAGGTGCTGCTCGCGTTCAGGCCGCTGGAGGAACTCGATCGCCTGGGGGATCCCCCTCTCGCGGCGCTCGGTCCGCGCACCATCACCGACCCGGAAGTCCTGCGCAGCGAGCTCCACACGATCCGGATGAACCGACTGGCATACGAGCGGGAGGAGTCGGTCGCGGATGTCGGGTGCGCCGCCTCTCCGGTGCTCGACGCGAACGGCCGCGCCGTCGCAGCCCTGTCGGTATCGGTGCATCTGTCCTCCACGGACCTCACCAAGATGGGACCCGCCGTCGCCGTGGCGGCCCGCGCGCTGTCACGACAGCTGGGCGCACCGGGCCAGCCGGGCTCGGCGGAGTGAGCCCGGCCGGCGCGAGCAGGATCAGTCGTGCAGGCGCATCGGCGTCTGCATCATCGACAGGATGCGGTCGACGGGCGTTGCACCGCGCGTGCGCTTGGTGGCGACACGATTGCTCCACACCGTCTCGGGACGAGTCTGCAGCAGGAACAGCTCCCGCGCGCCGGGTTCGCCGGGACCGAGAGCCCACTCGATGTCCTGCCGAGACCCGAGCCGCTCGTCGACCGACTTGCCCATCCGGGCGATCGCGAGCGCCTCGTCGTCGGTCACGCACGCGACCGCTCGATCCTCGTCCGAGACGATCCGGAGGACGACCTCGTCGGCCTCCGAGTCGAGTTGGTACGCCTTCTCCTTCGATCCCACGGCCTTCGTCCGGAAGCCGAGGGTCACACGGTCGACGCCGAAGCTGTCCGGCGTGACCTCGCCCGAGACCAGGCCGAGCCCGAGCCCGTAGGTCGCCTCGACGTAGATCTCCGACGCGTCGCCCGTGGTCGGGTTCAGCGTGAGCATGACGCCCGCGACGCTCGACTCGACCATCTCCTGGACGACGACCGCCATCGAGACCTCGCGGACGTCGACGCCGTTCTTCACGCGGTAGGCGATGGCCTGCGGCGTGAAGAGGCTCGCCCACACCTTCGCGACGTGCTCGACCACGGAGTCGCCGCCGCGGACCCACAGGTAGCTCTCCTGTTGGCCCGCGAACGACGCCTCCGCGGTGTCCTCCGCCGTCGCGCTCGAGCGCACGGCGACCGGTGCGCCGTCGTACCGCCCGTATGCCTCGCGGAGGCTGTCGGCGAGCTCGGGGGAGAGAGGGGTCGAGAGGAAGAGCTCTTCGATCTCCTGCGAGGCCCGCGCCTGTTCGTCGACCGACTCCGCCCCGCTCGAGATCGCCACGATCCGCTCGTCCAGCCCCGTCCGGCGGATGTGGTCGAGGTACGCGCCCGTCGTCACCACGAAGGCCGAGGGCACGGGCGCCTCCAATCCGATCAGCCGGACGAGGCCGACCCCCTTGCCGCCCAGCACTGCCGGGTCGGGCGGGGTGGAGGGGGTCAACCAGATGATCTGCTCGCTCATGTCTTCTCCTCTCAGACCGACCCAAGCGCTACGCGCGCTCCAGGATGGTCACCAGTCCCGTGTCCCCGTCGACGCGGATCCGGTCTCCCGTCTTGATCTTCGTGGTGCCGTTGCCCGTCCCGACGACCGCGGGCAGGCCGTACTCGCGGCTCACGATCGCCGCGTGGCTCATGATGCCGCCGATGTCGGAGACGGCGGCCTGGATCTTGCCGAAGATCGCGCCCCACGCGGGCGCGGTGATCGGGCAGACCAGGATCTCGTCCTGAACGACCTCGCTCAGCTGGCTCGCGTCGCGGATCACGCGTGCGGTGCCCTCTCGCACGCCCGGCGACGCCGGCACGCCCCGCAGCGCATCGGGGTCGTCGTCGCCGTCGCCCAGCCAGACCTTGATCCGGTCGGTCGTGATGCCCCACAGCAGCACCGTGAACGGCTCCGAGATCTCATCGGGGATCGGGCCGAGCGCGGGCGGCGGAGTCCAGCCCCGCAGGGCGGCGAGGATCCGCTTGCGGTCCGAGATCTCGGCCTTCCACGGGGTGTGGCGCTTGCGCGCGCCGGTCGCCCAGCCGAACACCATCTCGAAGAGTGCCTGGCCGACCTCCCAGCGGTTCAGCATGAACACGTCCTCGCGGTCCTCGATGAACCCGCCGGTCACCAGTCGGTCGCCGACGTCGCGCATCTTGTTCCAGAAGATCGTGTGGAACCAGTTCTCGATGTAGAAGTTGTGGTCCTCGACATACGGATCGACGAGTCTCGCGAGGTCGACGTTCTGGTCGAAGATGACGCGTTCCTCGTCGTTGGGCAGCAGATTGCGGTACTCGCTCGTGACCCGGTCGCGGCGGGCGAGGATCTCGTGGGTGGGGCGGTCGATGCTCTCGCCTGCGAGGAGCTTCCCGATGTACCCGGTGAGCGCGACCCACGGGACCGTGAGGTCGTCTACCCACGAGCGCTCGTGGTGGTAAAGACCCGTGCCGCCGGAGAAGTTGAACCACGGTTCCTTGGCCGCTTCGAGCCGCTCGATCCACCGGTCGCCCTCGGGCGTCCCCGCGAGCCGCGCGATCGTGGCCCGCGGGTCGTCGGCGCCGTCGGTGAGCTCCTCGTGGATGCCGAGCTCGATCGCGAGACGGGCGAGGGCCTTGATCTCGTCGTCCGGACGGAAGAACAGGATCTCGTTGCCCGCGACCATCTGGACGATCGTCTCGTCCTTGATGCCCGGGAAGGACTCCTTGCAGAAGCTGAGGAGGTTGAGGTACGCGGCGTACGCGAGGTTCAGCATCTCGAAGTGGTACTGGTAGGCGAGGAAGATGCTCTCGATCAGCTTGTCGTACGCGCCGATGAGGACATGCCCGCTGCTGACGCCCGTGGCGCCGGTGACGATCTTCTCGTCCTCGAGCCGCGGGAGCTCGGGGATCTCGAGCGCCTCGACCTCGCGGATGAGCGCCTCCATCTTCTCCTTCCACTTCTCGAACAGGTCGTCCCAGTTCTCGTAGTAGTAGGTGGCTCGCTCTGCGAACAGCCGCGCCCGCTCACCGATCCATTCGACGTCGCCCACCGCGACGGGGCGGATGTACAGGTAGCCGTTGAGGATGCGCTGGTCGATCCCGTATGCGGGCGGCACCGGGAAGATGCGCGAGTTGAACTCGCCGAGGCCGACCCCCCATGCCTCGTGGCTGATCATGTCGAACGGCGGAAGCGCCTCCATGTGATGCATGGAATCCCAGAACCACAGGGTGGCGTCTTCGTCATCACGGTTCTCGGGCGAGAAGCGCATGTACGCGGGGTACATCCGCTCCCAGCCCTCCGCGCCCTCCGGCGTCGTCACCGAGGACGGGATCTCGAAACTCTCGATGGTCATGTCTGATAACTCCTTCGTCATCTCTGGATGGGGTGGAAAGGGAAACCGGCGCCGCCCGAAGGCGGCGCCGGTCTCGTCAGGCTTTCGTGCGGTAGTCGGTCCGCGCGTAGTCGCTGAAGGGCGCGGGCGCGACGGTGACGCGGATCTCCTTCTGGCGGTGGCTTTCCACGCGGGCCTTGCCCGAGTTCGGCTCCTCGCCCCACAGCAGCGTCAGCTCTCGCCCCTCGACGGCGTACTCGCTGTCCAGGATCGCGACGGAGAGCACCTTCCGGTAGATCGACGCCGCACCCGGGTATCCCGAGGTCCCGACGTGCACCCCGTCGGCGCGCACCGAGTCGTATCGGAAGGTCGTGTAGCCGGGTCCGCCGGGCAGCTGCAGCATCTTGGCGTTCTCGCCCTCGTCGAACCACGAGCGATAGATCGATGCGACGTCATCGGGGTTCCAGATCAGCGTGACCTTCTTCTTCCGGGCCGGGACGCCGTCGTCGACCATCCTCTGCAGCGCCTCGCGGCCGATGAAGTCGTGGTCGAACTTCAGCGCTCGGTCGTAGCCGAGCGCGAACGGGGTGAGGTAGTAGTCCTCGACGTCGTCGGAGAAGAAGCTGCCGCCGAGCGGCGCCGTCGCCTCGAACGACCGGTCGCTCAGCCAGTCACGGTAGTCGGCGAGCTCGGGGCTCGTGTAGATCGCGGGCAGGACGCCCGGCAGGTATCCCGAGTAGACGGCGGTGGTGAAGTAGGCGTAGGCGCCCGTGCGAATCATCCCGTGCTTCTCGCCGGCGGCGAGGAGGGCACGCGTGACGACGTCCTTGTCCTCCCACTTGCCGAAGATCTCGTAGCCGGGCTGGCCGACCATGCCGTGCCGGAGGAAGGTGATCTCCCGACCGTCGACGCTCGCCTGGGACATGTGGAAGAAGCCGAGCTCGGGGAGCTCGCCCCCGAGCAGGTCGCGGACGACGTCGGGCGCGGTGGGTCCCTGCACCTCGTAGCGGAAATACTCGGGGTCCCCCGCACGCGAGAACGAGGTGCCCTCTCGGCGGAAGCGGAGCCTGTTCGGGGTGATCGCGTGCTGATACTCGACCCAGTCCATGACGCCCCACGGGCCGACGAGCATTGCCTTCTCTTCGGAGATGCGGAACAGGATCCCTTGGCCGATGAGGAAGCCCTCGGGGGAGCACGCGACGAGCTGCTTCGCGCGGTTGACGCCGAAGTTGGCGAATGTGTTGATGCCGATGCGCGCCAGGAACGGCACGAGGTCCGGCCCTTCGAGCGTGATGGTCACCATGTGGTGACTCTGGTCGAGAAGTCCGCACGTGGTGTGCCACGCGAGCTGCTCCGATTCCCAGTTGGTGTACTCGCGGGGCACCTCGATCGGCACGACCTGCGGGCTTGCCGTCGAATTGCGGAGCAGCTCCACGGGGCTTCCGGCCTTCTTCACGGCCTCGGTCAGCGATCCCATCCGTTTCCTCGTTTCCTCGTTTCGGGACGAGCGGGAGGGTTCGGTCACCGGAGCCTCATCGCTCGACAACGGCGTCCGGGATGGTCCGCGGGCGCCCAACTGGCTCGGGACGTTACTGGAGGCGCGTTCCGTCGTCACGGACCTGTCTCGCTGATCGATACGGACGGCAAGCGTCTCGCTCATCGGAACATCCGGCGCCTGGCGATCGGACCGGCGGACAGTGCCTCACCGCGGTCGCCCGAGTGGGCGGGCGTCGATATGCAGAGCAGAAATTGAGCCACTTCTCGGCAAAGGGCGGGATCGAGGTCGGCGTCGAGGGCCAGCCGGCAGAGCCGGGCGACCTGGTGCTCCTCGCGGGCGGGCTAGGAGGGGGGCATCTCGTGGGTGGCCTTGAGCACGCCGACCTGCTTCGTGCACCGGAACGCTCGGCGAGCATGTACACCAGGCGCCGAGGGCGCCGCCACCGACGACGCGCTCGTCGCCGCCGCGGCCGCGGTCGCGCTGGCGGCGCTTGGCTGAGGGCTCGGTTCAGCGGTCGATTTCGCCGATCGCCGCGCCGAGCTCGGCGAACACCTGGCGCGCCCGTTCCCAGGCCGCATCGTCGCCGGTGAGCGTCGCGCGGAGGTAGATCGCGGTGAGCCGGCGAGCACCGCGACGCGCTCGGGGTTCTCGTCGGTGGTCTCCGCCGCCTCCCAGCTGGGGATCCCGCCGAGCGAATGCTCGGCCTCGAACAGGGTGAGCAGATCGGTCGCGCCGGGGCTGAGGTGGAAGACGTCGGTGAACCAGTCGGGGCCGCGCTGTGACATCCGCGATTGATCACGGTCGCCCGCCACGACCAGGGTCGGCGTGGTCAGCTCGGCGAACGACGGGTTCATGAAGGGGAAGTTCGCCTTCGCGAACGGATGCAGCTCGTCGCCGCCGAGCCCGGTCGCCGCCATCAGCACGCCGGCCTGCACGCGCGCGTCGCCGAGGTCGGGGCCGGGCGCACCGTCGGCGTCGAGCACCCTCGCACCGAGCAGCATCTGCACCGTCTGCGCACCCCACGAGTGGCCCGCCGCGGCGGTGGCGGTGGGGTGGAGCCGACCCGCGAGGCCGGGGACCGCGGCCTCGGCGACGGCCCGCTGATCGAGCACCCGCACGAGGTCGTCGCGGCGCTGCATCCAGATCGATCCGAACCGCTCGTCGTCGAACCCGATGCCGTGGCGGCGCGAATCGAGGTGTGTCGGCTGGACGACGACGAAGCCGCGCGATGCCCAGGAGGTCGCAAGCGGCGCATAGCCGTCGAGCGACCAGCCATTGCCGTGCGAGAAGAGCAGGAGCGGCAGGTCGGTGCCGATCGCGGGGGCCGAGACCCGCACCTCGAGCGGGAAGGCGCGACCGGGCGCATCGAGCATCACGGGGGCGACCGAGACGACCGGGACCGCGGGCCCGGTCACGGTGTCGAGGGCGGCGAGGAGGGCGGAGTCGTGGAGGGGTGCGAGTATCTGCACGGGGATCTTCTTTCCGGATGTCGCGTGCTCGGCCATACTTAAGCGGAGCAACGTTCCGTAACTATACGGAGCACTGCTCCGCTTTGCAAGGAGGGTGCGATGACCGACGAGATGACGCGCGGCAGGCGCCGCGACGCGCAGCGCAACGAGCAGGTGATCCTCGACGCCGCGGCGGCGGTGTTCGTCGAATCGGGCGTGCAGGCGCCGGTGCGCGCGGTCGCCGAGCGGGCCGGGGTGGGCATGGGCACGCTGTACCGTCACTTCCCCACCCGGGCCGACCTCGTCGTCGCCGTCTACCGGCACCAGGTCGACGCCGCCGCGGCCGCAGGTCCCGCGCTGCTGCGCGAGAGTCCGACCCCCGCCGCGGCCCTGCACGCCTGGGTACGGCTGTTCGTGCAGTTCCTCGTCACCAAGCACGGCCTCGCCGACGCCCTGCAGGGCGACACCGAGCGCTCCGCGGCGCTGCACCAGCTGCTCACCGAGCGACTCGTGCCGGTCTGCGCCGACCTGCTCGCCGCCGCGGCGCCACACGGCGCCCACGTTGACGCCTACGCCCTGTTGCGCGGTATCGGGAACCTGTGCATCGGCGGCGAGGCGCCCGGCTACGACCCCGAGCGCCTCGCGCACCTCCTCGTGGACGGTGCGCTGGCCTCCTCGCCGGGGTAACCGCGGCGGCTAGGGGCGCAGCATCCCGCCGGGGCGGAGCGCCAGGTCGGCGAAGCGCGAGCCGATGAGGGCGTGCGCCTCGGTACTGGGGTGCAGCGCGTCGGGAAGAGGGAGGTCTTCGGCGTCCTCGGGACCGTAGAGCGCGCGCCCGTCGAGATACCTCAGCTGCGTGTCATCCGATCGGGCGGCCACCACCTCCGCGAGGGCGTCGCGGATGACCTCGAGGGTCAGCCGGCCCCCGGCGGTGTCGCCGGGGGTGCCCGTCGCGATGAAGCGGGTCTCGCCCGCTGCCGCGGCGACGGGATCGAACGCTCCAGGCCCGGGAGTGCTCTCATGTATGCCGCAGAAGATCGGCGAGACCAGCAGCAGCGGGGTGTCGGGATGCCCCTCGCGGATCGTGTCGAGGAAGCCGTGCACGGCGGGCACGAAGGTGCGAAGGCGCATGCCGTCGAGGTTCACCACGTTGATGCCGAGCTTGACGCTGATGAGATCGGCAGGGGTGTCGCGGATGATGCGCGCTGTGAACGGGTCGACCAGGGCGCTGCCCCCGAAGCCGAGGTTCTGCAGCCGCACGCCCGCGCGCCGGGCCGCGACCACCGGCCAGATGCCCGTGGGTGTGGCGGCGTTCGAGCCCTGGCTGATCGAGCTGCCGTGGTGCACCCAGAGGGGTCCGCTTTCGGGCGCCGGGCGCACGAGAGCGTCGGCCCGCAGGGCGACGACGTCGACCTGCTCGTTGTGCGGCAACCACAGCTCGACCGTCTTCTCGCCGGATCCGGGAAGGACCGTCTCGATCGTGTCGGTGTCGCCGGCGAGGAAGGTCGGCGTTCCGGTCTGCAGATCGAGCTCGAGTGCGTCGCCGTGCCGCAGCGGATGGGTCGCGACCCGGACGCCGTCGACCACGACATCGACCGCCCCGCGGGGCCGGTCGAAGCCGCGGTAAGCCACGCGAGTCGTGTGCAGCGCGAGCGCCACGGTCGTCGCCGCGGTGATGACGCGCAGCCGCACTCCCGACGGTTGGGCCTCCATCATGGTCAGCTGCGGGTCGGCGTCGCGCTGCCGCACGCGACGCGGCAGACGATGCGGGCGAAGGCCCCGCTCAGTGGACTCCACCTCGGCGGCACCGAAGAAGAAGTCGGGCGTGAGGTTCGCGGTGATCATGATGTCGATCCTCCGGTATCAATTCGCCAGTTCATCCAGCCACGACGAGCGCAGCCGCAGGGCGCGCTCGGTGCTGGCCAGGATGACGGCGAGGGTGAGCATGATGTTGACGGTCGTGGGCAGATGGATCGGGGAGGTGAAGGTGCCGACCGACTCGGCGATCGCCGGCACCTGCGAGATGGTCTCGACCAGCTGCGGCACCGTGATGCAGACGCCGACGAGCACGATCGCGGTCGCGATGACCCCGATGACCCGGCTCAGAACCGGATGACGGTGATGAAGCCGTGCCCGCAAGCCCTCCGCCGAGCGAGGGTGAGGGGTGAGCTGACGTTCCTCACCGGCATCCGGAACGAAATGGCACCGTCGGAGGCCGGACGCACGCGCAGCGACCTCGATGTGACCGCCGGGCACGGCGAACCTGGCCGGCAGCCGCGAGACGGCGACCTGCACTCCGTCGCGGTAGAGGCGCGCACGCACCTCGCCGTCGTCGCGGTCGCCGAGCTGGCGGACGTCGACGGCGAAGGTGGTGGTGACGCCGCCCACCCCCTCGAGATCGAGGAGGAAGAGCGAGCGGCCGAGGATCTGCCACCAGCGGAACGGCGGGAGAGGGCGGCCATCGCCCGGCTTCACGCGACGCTCGGCCAGGCGAGCGCGCCAGGAGGGGGTGGGCATGAGAGTTCCGATCAGAGGAGGATTTGGCTCAGCGGGTGGACGAGGTAGAGCAGCGAGTAGCCCTCCCAGATCGCGCCGATGATGAGGAGCACCAGGGCGGGAAGCGCGAGGAGGCCGATGCTCTTCAGGCCCTCGAGGTACCCGCGGCGGCGGGTGGGCGCACCGATGAGCTTCGGGAAGAGCCAGTTGCGGCCGAGGAGGTACGCCCCGAGCAGGAACAGCACGTACGCCTGCAGTTCGATGAGAACGGTCAGCGAGTGCGGGATCTGCGCGACCCAGCCGATCGGGGTCGTGGGGACGAGCGTGATTCCGGTCTCGACGGCCCAGTAGCCGAAGACGGCGAGGCCCGCGAACGGCACGATGAGCGACGGCAGGATGATGGTGGCCAGGCTCAGGCGGAACACGTTGACCGCGAAGATCAGCAGCGCGAAGAGCGGCGCGGAGTCGAGCACGCCGCGCACGGTGTCGGCCGTGCCGTCGGCCTCCAGCGCCGCAGCGCGGGCGGCGGGGAGCTCGGGGAAGATCAGCCCGACCACGAAGCCGATCGCGACGAGGCCGTAGGCCGCGAGGTTGAGGAAGAGGTAGGCGCGGAGATTCTCGCGAATCAGGCGGAAGGGGCGACGGAGAAAGTGGACGCGGCGGGTGTCGGAGGTGGTGTGTGAGGTGGTGTCAGGGGTTGTTCCGGGGGTGCTGTCGATCGGGCGACCGGCGGGGCGGGTCGGGACGGGGGCCGTCGGGACGGGGTCGTGAGGCTGCGTTGTGGGCATGACTCCATCGCACTCGAGAGCGACGTGAACCGGCAGTGTCGGGGTGTCACCTCTTGGGGTGACATTGGTCAGGGGTGGGGAACGCTTGTTCGAGATATGCTCGGAACTCAGGAACACCAATGTCGGAACCCTCTGCGATGATGTGGGTAGGTCATCGAGACGGGGATACGAGTGGACGCGGACGAGAAGCGGCGGCGGGCGGAGGAGAAGCGCGCCGGGGTGTTCGCGGATGAGCTGGCGAAGCTGCGCCGGCGGCGGGCGGCGTTGGAGGCGAAGGAGGCCCGGCTGCTGGCGGAGGCGTACGCGTTGACGCTGGAGCAACGGTCGCGGATCGGGTCAGTGTCCTCGCGGGAGCGGGACATGCCCCTGCGGTCCATGGCGCTCGAGCTCGGCATGGCCGTACGCGTCAATGACCGGTCGATGCAGACACAGATGCATGACGCCCACGAGCTGGTCGAGCGGTTCCCGCAGACGATGGAAGCCCTCTCGGAGGGTCGGGTGTCGCGGGCGCATGCGCAGGTGATCCAGGACGCAGGCCGGGTGATCGAGGATCCGGTGGATCGGGCGTCGTTCGAGCGGATCGTGTTGGTGGAGGCGGAGCGGCAGACGGTGCCGCGGACGAAGACGTACGCCCGCCAGCGCGCCGAGGTGTTGGACCCTCGGCCGTTGCAGGAACGTCACGACACCGCGATCCGGCAACGGCGGGTGTGGGTCACCGATCTGGATGACACCCTGTCGGCGTTGACGATCGTGGGTGGGAACGTCTACATCCACGGCGCCTACCACCGCCTCACCACCCAGGGCACCACCATCAAGAACGTCGACCGCGCGAAGCGGCGCGCCTCCGCGGCCGCGCGGGCGTGCGCTGGCGCCGGGTCGGACGCCGGTGCCGGGTCGGACGGGCGCAATGGTTCGGGGGCCGCGTTCGGACTCGGCAACGAAAGCGACGGGCCGGGTGAGGATGCGGAGCCGTGGTTCGATGAGCGGACTCTCGATGAGATCCGGTGCGACCTGGCCCTGGACATGCTCCTCGCAGGTTCCCCGGTGATCGACCCCACCGACCCCACCACCGGCGGGCTCGGAGCCATCCGGGCCGAGGTGCAGATCACCATCCCCATCACCACCCTGACCGGGGTGACGAACTCCGGGGCGGAGTTGAACGGGGTCACCCCCGTCGACCCGGAAACCGCGAGACGGATGGCCGGCACCGCCCGGGTGTGGGAACGGGTGATGACCGACCCGATCACCGGGGTCGTCACCGCGGTGGACCGGTACCAACTCCATCCTTCCCAAACCCGATACCTCAACGCCCGCGATGTGACCTGTCGAACACCGGGTTGCCGGAGGCCGGCGAAACTGTGCCACATCGATCACTCGAAGGACTTCGCCCTGGGTGGGAAGAGTTGCAACGACAACCTCTGCAACGAATGCGCCCGACACCACACGCTCAAACATGCGACCAACTGGCACGTGGAGCAGTTGCCCGGCGGCATTCTGAAGTTCACCAGCCCCGGCGGAAAGACCTACGACAGCCACCCACCCTCCCGCGTCGCCTTCGTCCCCACCGACGACGGTGGACTCGCTGTCGCACCCTTCTGACGTGAGACCGGCGACGGGCGCACCCGACAGCTCAGGGAACGTCGGAGAGCTGAGACTCGGTCACCCGCCGCTTCTCACGAACGAAGACCTCACGACGGCAGCGTGCAACGACGTCGCCGCTGCTGGCGGTGATGGTCGTCTCGAACCACTCGCGAACCTTCGCGCCACCGGCGGCGCGTGCACGCAGTTCGGCGACCTGCTCGGGCGACACCTGGAACCGCGCGGTGAGTACGCCGCGTCCCGGTTTGAGAAACTCGATCTCGCCGCGGGTGTCCCAGACCACATAGTCGCGGCCCAGCTGATGCATGACCAGCATGAAGAAGTAGGGGTCCGTCATCGCCAACATCGATCCGCCGAAAGCGGTGCCCACGTAATTCCGGGTGAAGCGATTGACGTGGAGGTCGACGACCGCTTCCGCCCAGTCGTCTGAAAAACGTCGGACACGGATGCCGCTGAAGAGGTTCGGCGGCCAGAGACTCATGCTTCAGGCCAACCGGCGAGGTGTGACGCGCATCCCACGATTGTGAGAAGCCACCCACCGCAGAGGCAAACCGGTTGTGGCTCAGCACGTAGAGACGCGCGAGCACGATGGGTTCTTGCTCAACATTTCCACAGGGCTGCCTCAATGAGCGGCCTGTCCACGCGGGGCGGCCCTATCGTGGGTGACAACCCGTTCGGAAGCACCACCGAGACTCGAAGGAGAGTCTTATGGTCACCACCCTCCTCCTCATCGCGATCATCGCCGTCGTCGCCTGGATCGCCCTCTCCATCACCGCCGGCCTGCTCGTCGGTCGGAGCATCTCGGTCGCCGACCAGCACGAGCGTCCCCTCACCACGGCGAGGACCGTCAGGGTCGACACCTGATCGGAGGCCGCGGCGCGGCATCCGATTGTTACGAATGCGAGAGCAGCCCCGCGCGCCCATGGCCGCTCTCAGGCTGCGCATCTACGCTGGACGAGGACTCCCCCGGTCAGGCAACGCCCGCATGCACTCCCCCGGCATGCGGTGACGTGCGAACTCCCCCCGTTTCGCCACCAGGCCGGTCGAGTCCGGGTCCCCTCGAGCGCCCCTCGCCAGACGAGCGCTCGAGGGGGCCATTTCCGTCTGGTCAGCCGGCCGACTCGATCACCGCCCAGGCGACCTCGACCACGCACAGGCCCGCGGAGTCGTCGCGGAGCAGCAGATCGACCGGATAGGACTGGCCGCTGAGGATCTGGGAACCGCCCGTTTCCAGATTGATCGTCCAGGCCAGATCGAGCGCCTCTCGCCCAGGCCAGCGGCCCGGATTGAAGGGCTCGGGCTCGCCGGACCCCAGTCCCTGCCAGTCGGACGGCGCACCGAAGTCTGCGACACTGTCCGGACAGGCGAGCACGTCCGCCTCTCCTGACGCCGCCGCGGCAATCACGCGATCCGTCTGCTGGATCACCGCCGCACCCTCCGGACCCCAGATCACGGTGTCGAGAGAGCATCCCGAAAGCGTGCCCACGACGATCAGAGCGGCAACGGCGGCGACGGTGCGACGGGCGGGGCGCATCCCCTGAGACTAATGACCGGTCGCGGAGGGTGTCGCCGCCTCGAGGTGGGGTCTCGCGGCATCCATAAAGGTCGTCGGATCGTCGGCCCAGAAGCGGATCTCATCGATGCGGACCGCGCCCCGCGGCATCGCCACCTCGATCGGCCGCTCGAGTTCGACGGCGAGATTGGTCTCGTCCTGCATCGGCAGATGGAGCACCCACGCGTCATCCGACCGGCCGGGTGTGAACTTCGGACCCTTATGACGCACGTCCTTGCGACGGGCCACCGAGAGGACGTCGTCCCAGGTGAGCGCGATCCCGAGGTCGGTGCTCTGACGGATGCGCACCCCCTCCGGCCCGACGGCGTGGGGACGCGTGAGGTAGCCGGCGAGCATCCCGAGCATGAAGACGACGCCCCAGATGCCGAGGATCAGCAGCGGAATGCGCACGAACGGCCGCGGGTGCACGATCAGATCGATGATCGGCACCTCGAGGGCTGACAGCACGATGAAGATCGTCAGGATGCCGGTGACCGGACGGTGATACGACACCGCGACCGCCCCCGGCGGCACCCGCGGCCGGAAGAAGGCGAGCCGGGCGAGGCTGACCCACCCGGCCGCTTCCATCTGCGTGGCGCGCCGCGCGAGGCGCCGCGCGCGCTGGCCACGCGTCTCGGCGGGGCCTCGTAGCGATCGGCCAGCCTCTCGAGCCCCGCCGCGAGGGCGTCCCGTTCCGGCGGGGCGCGTTCGGCGACGAGGTCGGCCGCCATCTGCTCGCGCTGCGACGCCGGTCATAGAGTGAGTGCGACGGCACCGACCCGACGGTGCCCGAACGACGAGGTGGACCGATGACCGAGGCGACGACGACGCACCGATCCTCACCGGCGGATGACGCCCCCGACACCCTTGTCCTCCCCGACGGCCGCACCCTCGCGTGGTGGGAGTTCGGCGACCCGGCCGCTGACACCGTCGTGCTGAACTGTCACGGCGGACTCATGGACGGCCGCGACGTCGCCCTCGCCGACGAGGTCGCGCGCGAGCGCGGCATCCGGATCCTCTCGCCCGACCGCCCCGGCGTCGGCGGCACCTCGCGGACCGGCCACGCGGGCATGCTGCCGTGGGTCCACAGCGACGTGCGCCCCCTGCTCGACCACCTCGGTATCACCCGCTGCGCGGTCATGGGCTGGTCGGAGGGTGGACAGTACGCCCTCGCGGTCGCGCACGAACTGCCCGCGCACGTCACGCGCGCCGCGGTCATCGCCGGCGCCCTCCCCCTGGATGACCCGCAGAACCGCGCCCACCTGAACCGACCGGATCGACGCCTCGCCGCCCTGTCAGAACACGCGCCGACGCTCGCGCATGCGTACTTCGCAGCCGCGCGCCGGATGGGGCGGCGTGTGCCGGAGCGGTTCGCCGCAGCATCCGCTCGGGTTCTCGACGCCACCGACCAGGAGGTGATCCGCACGCACGAGCAGTGGTTCGTGACCTCGGCGCTCGGCGCGATGGACGACCTCGGCGGCGCGACCGACGAGTACCGGGTCTTCGTGGCCTCGTGGGGCTTCGCGCCGGAGGAGGTCGCGGTGCCGGTCGATGTGCACCAGGGCAGCGCCGACCAGCTGATCGAGCCCGCCTGGGCGGAGGAGCTGGCGGCGCGGCTGCCGCAGGGGCGGCTCATCCGATGGCCCGGCGAGGGGCACTTCATCGCCGTGACCCGGCGACCCGAGATTTTGGGGCGGCTCGTCGCGGACGCCTAGTGTCGTATCCATGGGGGACACGAGGAAGAAGCCTACGAACGGGGTCGCCCTCGGGATCGCGCTCGGCCTGGCGTTCGGTGCTGTCCTCGGGATGCTGCTGCTCGACAACATCGCGATCGGGACGGCGCTCGGGTTGGTCTTCGGCCTCACGATCGGCGCGGCCGTCGACGCCCGAGCGACATCGGACGACGAAACCGACGAGGCGTAGTCAGCGACGCACGGCGCGATCGTGGCGCACGCGCGCCGCGACGGTCGCCACGACGATCAGCACGACCGCGATGATCGCTGCGACACCGGTCGGGGGCGAGTACGGCTCGTCGGTGAAGCGGGCCACCGCCACCCACGCGATGCCCCACGTCAGCGAGAGCGCCGGGGCGATGCGACCGCCGCCCCAGAACGCCAGGGCGATGCCGACCGCCGCTGCGACGGCGAGCACGACCGACGACCACACCTCGGGGGCGATGCCGAACCCGTCGAAGCCGACCGCGTAGAAGATGGCGGTCGCGTTGGCCGCCGTGGCGATGATGACCCAGCCGAGGTAGAGGCCGATCGCTCCGTCGGCGACGACGACCTCGACCTTGTTCTTCGGGCGGGTCCGGCGCAGGATGACGAAGATCCGGCAGAGGACCGCGAGGAGCAGGGCGATCACCGGAAGGCTCAGGAAAAGCAGGTTCAGCTGGACGACCCCGATCCAGACGGCGTTCAGGATGAGTGACGCAGCGACCCACCAGCCGATCCGCTGCTGACGTTCGTCGAAGCGCTGCGCGGGCAGCGCCTGCCAGATCGCATAGGCGAGCATGCCGGTGTAGATGACGCTCCAGATGCGGAACGCCCCGGTGCCGGGCGCGATGAGGGTGGAGTCGGAGTTGAGGAAACCGCCCGCCGCCTCCTGGATGGGGGTGCCGAAGAACACCCCCGAGCCGATGAAGGCCGCGACGATCGCGAGGATCGAACTGACGAGGATGATGACCTGCCGCGCGATCGCCCGGGTGCGGGTGCTCGGCTCGGTGGTCGTGTGAGACGCAGTCTTGGTGGACATCGTGGCTCCTTGGCTCTCGGCGTCGAACGCTCCGCGAGGCGACGAGCGCTCACCAGGTTGTTCTCACGGTAGGCCCGCCGCGGATGCACCGCCATGTGTTGCCCTTTCCACGGCGGTGTGCGGGTGTACCGTTCGACACAACCCACCGTGGGCACGAGAGCGAGTCAGCCAATGACCTCCACCACCGTCATCCGTCGGAATCGTTCCTCCCGACTTCTCGCGATCGCCGTGCTGGCGCTGCTCGCCGCGGTCGGCGCCCTGGTGCTGGCCGTCGGGGGCGGGGGCGCCGCGCGGGCATCGAGCACGCCGGAGGTGACGGTGGCCCAGAGCTCCCTCGCGGTCGGCGAGACCACGGCGGTCACCGCCACCGGGCTCGGCGGGCTCGAGCAGGCGTTCTTCGGGCTCGGCGACCCGTCGGCGGCCGTCTTCACCGAGAACAACGACAGCATCTACGAAGCCCCGGTCACCGGCGGCGAGGCGACGGCGACCTTCAGCGCCTTGGCCGAGGGCACCAACACGATCTCCGTCGGTGACGGAGAGACGGTTCTCGCGACCGTGGAGATCACGGTCACCGCCGGCGGCGGGGGTGGCGGCGCGACCCTCACGGCCGACCCGACCTCGATCGAGACAGGCGAGAGCACGACCATCACCGCGACCGGGCTCGGCGGGCTCGAGCAGGCGTCCTTCGGATTGGGCGGCACCGGAAGCGGCACCTTCGACGGCGGGGGCACGTCGGCTCAGGTACCCGTGACGAACGGCGAAGCGACGACGACCTTCACCGCCACGGAGGCGGGTGACCTCGTCATCGCCGTCGGCGACGGGGAGACACCGCTCGCGTCGGTGGACGTCACGATCACCGCCGCGCCCTCACCGACCCCGACGCCCACCCCGACGACGGCGAGCCCGAGCCCGGTGCCGGAGCCGGCGGGCGACAGCTCGGGGCTGCTGATCGGGATCATCATCGCGCTCGTCGTGCTGCTGCTCGCGATCGTGATCACGTGGATCGTGCTGGCCCGGCGCAGCAAGAACGCCGGCGCCGGCTCGGGGACAAGTGGCCCGGGTGGCGACACCATGCGGATGGACGGCGTGCAGGAGCGGATGGACGGCGTGTAGGAGCGGATGGACGGCGTGTAGGAGCGGATGGACGGGGTGAAAGGTCAGCGCGCTCCGGCTACGCGGTTCGCCACTTCAGCCGGCCCCAGCCGACGCGTCCTGACGTCGACTCGGCGCCGTGCGCGTGTCCGGCGGCGACGATGAGGTCATCCTCGAGGAGGAACCAGTCGAAGCCGACACCGGCCGAGACGTGCAGGCGCGGCATGAGAAACCGTCGCGCGACCGTCATCTGCACCGTTTCGGCGGTGGCGTCGCCGACGATCAGGACGCCCGACGCCGTGTCGAGCCCCTCCAGGAACAAGGCGGTCGCGAGGGGGCTGCGTCCGTCATCCGCCGCGGCCGTGACGCGCGTGCTGAACGCGGTCAGCTGGTCGATGAGCGAGGCCGCACGCGCATCCGCGCGCGTGAGCGTCGCGAGGAGGGCGGCGTAGCGTGGCGTCGTGGCGCCGTCGGCGGGTGGGGCCGAGCCGTCGACGGGTCCAGAGGCCTCGTCCCCCTCGGCCCCGGACACCCGCGCAGTCAGCTGAGCGGCGAGCGCCGGCACCTCGGCACGCTCGGCGGTGAGGGTGACCAGAGCAGTGCGCGCCTCGGAAAGCCGCGCGATGATCGCGGATGCTGCGGACGGCACCGCCATCGACTCATGCCTGATGCGGAGACCGCGACCGTTCCCGGCACCCCGCAGCGCGGCGATCACCGCGGCATGCACGGCTCGAGCGGGGACGGCGACCGTGGCCATCCGCGCAGACGCGTCGACCTCAGCCAGACGTGCGAGCTGGGTCGCCGTCGCTCCGGCCGCGGCGGCAACGACGAGCGCGCCGTCGATCGGCGTGAGCATACGGGTGTCGATGGGGAGGTCACGGTCGGCACCCAGTGCCGTGGCTGCGGCATTCAGCGCGCCCGAGAGCGTCTCGACGGCGCCGGAGAGTGCCTCGACGAGGTGCGCGAGCTCGGCGGAGATCTGATCGCGCAGCGCGAGGTCGGCGATGAGCGATCGGGTCGAGGTGACGAGGAGCGTTCGCGTCGCGGCATTCGTCGACCACTCCGGCCGTCCGAGGATGGCGGATGCCACTTCTGCGGCGGCCTTCCCCAGGGCGGAGTTCGTCAGCTCGGCGCCACGCACGGCCGCGCCATCCGCGTAGGTGACGGTGTTCTTGGCCACCGCCGACAGGTCGGGGACGGCTCCGGTGACCGAGGCGATGAGCTCCTTGCGCTCGAGGATCCGCTGATCGCTCGCCGCCTTGTCATTCGCAAGCCGCTGCGCGTCAGTTTCGAGACGGGTCTTCTCGAGCGTCGTCGCCGCGGCAGCGCGCGCCGCTTCGTTCTGCAGCAGAACGGTCTGCGCGTCGGCGAGCGTCTTCTGCGTCGTCGCCAGGGTGGAGGCTGCCTCGGCGCGGGTCTTCTCCGCCGTGGCAAGTGTGCTGAGCGCCGTCGCGATGGCTTCGAGCTGCGTGCCGGCGTCGTCTGGTGTCGTCATGCGCCTACCTCCGGCATCCGCTGTGTCGCGACCGGCTGCGTCACGACCGGCCACGTCACGACCGATGCGAGGACTCTAGTGGTGACGGCGGGGCGGGCGCCATCATGGGACCGTGGCGGGCGACGGGGGTGAGGAGACGAGCGAGGCGGAACGGTGGCTCGTCATCGACGGTCGCCGCTGGCGGCGCACCGACCCGTCGCTGCCGGAGGATGTCGTGGCCGCGCTGACCTCGCACCTCGGGCGCGCACGGTCGGCGGTGCGGACCGCGCGCCGCCCGGGCGCCGATCCCGACGCTCTCGCCGCCGCGCGGGCCCGGGTCGATCTGGCCAAGCACGGGCTCGGCGAGCGCGGCCCGTACTGGTGGGACCGACCCGAAGACGAGCGCCGCGAGGCGGCGCTCAGCGCCCTGGCCGAGCTGGAGGCGCTGACGGACGGGTGACCGGCGTGAGCGCGGGGACAACGCGGAGGAAGACGACCATCCCGACGAGCTCGACGAGGGTCTGGGTGACCACCGCGAGCGGTGCGATCGCGAAAGCCGGCGGCAGGGCGAGCGCGAGCGGAAGCACGACGAGCGAGTTGCGCGTCGCGCCGCTGAAGATGAGCGCCCGGGTTTCGGGGACGGGCAGACGCACCCCGCGCGCCGCGGCCCACCCGACGACGAGCATGATCGCGAGGAACGCGAGGTAGATCGGTACGACGCGCACGAGCGCGGTGGCCGCGGCACCGACATCCGCGATCTGAGACCCGACGACCACCGCGAGCGTCGCCATCATCAGGGGCACCATCGCCGCCGCGAAGAACCGCTCGATCCCGCGGCCGATCCGGCGCCGGCGGGCGAGCGCCTGCACGACCGCCGCCGCCGCGAGCGGCACGACGATGAGCCAGAGGAACGCCTCGACGAAGGGGGCGAGGTCGATCTCGGCGACGACGGCGCCGCCGGCGAAGAGCCAGAGGTAGGCCGGGAGCAGCACGATCTGCAGGAGCATCAGCAGCGGAGTGGCGGCGAGGAGCCGCTCGCGGGCGCCGCCCGCGAGCCCGGTGAAGACGATGACGTAGTCCACGCAGGGGGTGAGGAGCACCAGCAGCACGCCGAGGAGGAGGCCCCGGTCGTCGGCGACGAAGCGCGAAAGGCCGAACGCCACGAGCGGGACGACGAGGAAGTTCAGGGCGAGCACCGTGCCGAGGAACCGGATGTCGCCGAGCGACCGCCCCACCTCGATCAGCGGCACCCCGAGGAAGGTGGCGAACAGGAGCAGGGCGAGCACCGGGGTGGTGGCGAGCGAGAGCGCGGGGGCGACGGCGGGGAAGGTCAGCCCGACGACGACCCCGAGCGCGATGGCGGTGACGAACAGCCAGACCTGATGGCGCTCCCCCCACGCGGCTGCCGATGTCACGAGATCAGCCTAGGTCAGTGGGGGGGAACATGATGGGATGATGTTATGATGCGATGATGCGGACTACCCTTGACGTCGACGACCGGGTCCTTCGCGCCGCGCGGGCACTGGCTGCCCAAAGGGGCATCTCCCTGGGACGCGCGGTGTCGGAGTTGGCTCTTCGCGGGCTGGCCGATCCCCAGGGCGCGACGAGCAGCACGCCCTCGGGGTTCCCGCTGCTCCCCCGTCCCGCGAACGCACCCGTCATCACCGCGGACGTGGTCGCCGCGCATCGAGACGACGAATGACACTCGCCCTCCCCGACGTCAACGTGCTCCTCGCGCTCGTCGCGGAGCATCACGAGCATCACGCGGCGGCACACCGGTGGTTCCGCGACGTCGAGTCGTGGGCGTCGACTCCGTTCACCGAGGCGGGGCTGATCCGTCTCATCCTGAACCCCGTCGTGGTCGGGGAATCCCACGACGCGGGGCTGGCCATCCGCATCCTCGAGCAGCTGCGGAGGCAGGGCGATCACCGCTTCCTTCCCGACGCGTCATCGCTCACCGACACGACGATCGACCTCGCTGCGCTCGTCGGGCACCGACAGGTGACGGACTTCCACCTCGTGAACCTCGCCGCATCGCACGACGCGGTGCTGGCCACTTTCGACGCCAGGTTGCGGGCGTCGCTCGCGCCCGCGGATCAACGCTGGGTCAGCGTCATCCCGGTGTGATCGGGAGAAGAGTCAGGGTGATCATGAGCGCCCGGGCCATCGCTCCGCGCAGTTCTGGGGGGACGACGAAGTGGCCGGCGTCGCCGGCGACCACCTGGAGCCGGCGGAGATCGAAGGTGACGACCTCACCCCAGGGCGCCACCCCTGGCGAATGGGGGGCGTCGCCCTCCGCATCGAGGGCCGCCGCCCGGTCGGAGTCGGGATCGATGGACACGAGAAGTCGCCGCATGGTCTGAGCGACACCCGCGCGCACCCACGAGTCCTCGAGGTCGTACCCGATGATCGTCTGCACGATGTTCATCGCAAGGAACTGCTCCGCGAGCAGCAGCGGCGGTGCGGGGTCGGTCATCCATTCCCCCGCATGCGAGCCTGGGCGCACCCGGGTGGGCGTGATCTCGATCAGCTCGGCGGCGAGGAGCGACTCCCACCACAGGGCCAGCTGCGGGATCTCGGTCATGCTCCGCACGCGTAGCGGGCCCCGACGATACGGATCGGCGTCCGCCTCGTCCTCGTCTGGATAGCGTGCGACACCCACCGCATCGATCCCGAGGAAGGCCGCGACGGGTGCGATGTCGGCCCGCCGAAGAAGACCGGCGGATGTCACGGGCCGGCCGTGCTCCAGCCATGAGAGGAGACGACCCACGGCCTCGACGACAGCGACCTGCGCGATAACCGCGCGGCGCTCGGCTTCGTCGATACGACCAGCAGCATCGAGTGCGTCGACGAGCAGATCACGAAACGGAGGCTCGCCGTCGCTGAAAACGTCGTCGATAAGCTCTTCGAGCTCGATTTGCGCCTCCGCCCACGCCGCACCACCGACCGCCTCCGCATGGAAGTTCATCCAGTCTTCCAAGACGTCGAGGGTGCCTCCCAGTCGCGCGGCGTAGTTCGGATCCTCCTCGTCTGCGGCCTCGATGAGGAACGCCGCCATGTCGAGTACGCCGTCGGGCTCCCGCAGGTCGGCGCCGCCTCGACGCGCCATCTTCATGAGGTCGCGCAGCAGACCCGCCGCGTCAGCGGCATCGGCGGCTTCCGCACCGCTGTTCCGGAGCCACGCGCGGAAGTCGTGCAGCAGGATCCGTTCCTCCTCGAGGTCGGACGAACCAGAAGACGTTTCGGGCACCGCCGGGAGCAGCCGCCGGCCGATACCGAAGGCGGCTCCCGTCGCCGGTGGCGCGGAACCGGATGCGGCGGGGTCGACGCCGAGCAGATCCTTCGCCGTCTGCGCGACGCCGCGCCCCTGGCGCGTCGCGTGCAGTGCGACGATCGCGGCGACCGCGAGGGCACCGCCCTCGAAGATCGAAAGCCCCGAGTGGGATCGGTGGAGCGCCTCGAGGGCGGCGAAAGCGCGCCCTTTGGAGCCGAGGGCCAGGATGTCGGTGGTCGCACGCTTCGCACGTTCCGCCCAGCGGGGCGGCTTGACCGAACGCATCGCCCCGGCGAGGTCGGGATCGGCCGCCCACTCATCGAGCAACCCGACGCTCACACCGATGACGTCGGAGATCGCGGGGGTCTCGGGCCCGGGTTCGGGTGCGATCGCCGAGAGGAGCAAAGACGCCTGTTCGGGGTCATCCGCATTGACGGCGGCGGCAAGACGCGCGAGGAGGATCAGGGACTGGTCGCGCTGAGCGCCCACCGGGGTGAAGAGCTCGAGATTTCGTCGTTCGGTCGCTCGCGCGAGGGCGGCGGTCACGCGCGGGAGGTCGGCGGCCTCGAGGTCATCGAGGTCGATGCCCTCGTCAGCGAGGAGCGGCGCCATCTCGGCGAGGGCATCGGCCGCCATCCCAGGTTTTCTTACGATGCCGTGTCGAGCCATGAGAGCTCTGACCTCGGGGTCGTCGAACGGGTCGCCGGGTGCGTCGTCGGTCACGGGGCCAGGATAGACCGTGGGACGCCGATGGTCCGGGCCACCGCCGATCGGGGCCCCGGTCTCGGTGCCCAGCCCGGTCTCAGGTGCCGCAGTAGGTGACGTAGGGGCCGAAGGCCGCGGGGGCGGGCTCCTCGTAACGGGCGAGACCCGGCCGGGCGGTGAAGGGATGACGGATGACCTCGACGAGGTCGTCCAGAGGCGCAAGGTCGCCGTCGGTCGCGGCGGCGAGCGCCTCCTCCACGAGGTGGTTGCGGGGGATGTAGAGCGGGTTGACCCGGTCCATGAGGTCGGGATCGGGTGCGAGCGTCAGCCAGCGCTCCACCCACAGGTCGAACGGCGCCGGGTCGGCGAAGAGGGCCCGCGCGGGCTCGCGATCGCCCCGCGCGGCCGACGCGAGGCGCCGGAAGAACGAGGTGTCGTCGACCCGCGCCATCGCCAGCATGTCGAACATGTCGTTCACGAGCACGGCCGTGCGCTCATCGTCGGGAGTGCCGCCGAGCTTGGCGTGCATGCCCTCGGCCCAGGTGGCGTTGTAGGTCTCGCGGTAGGCGGCGAGCGACTGCTGGGCGGCCGCGACAGCGGCATCCACACCAGCGGCATCCGCGCCCTCCGCCAGCAGCGGCAGGAGGGCCTCGGCGAAGCGAGCGAGGTTCCACTCGCCGATCGCCGGCTGCGCGCCGTAGGCGTAGCGGCCCTGCTGGTCGATGGAGCTGAAGACCGCGCCGACATCGAAGGCGTCGAGGAAGGCGCAGGGGCCGTAGTCGATGGTCTCGCCCGAGATCGTCATGTTGTCGGTGTTCATGACGCCATGGACGAACCCGACGAGCATCCAGCGCGCGATGAGGCGCGCCTGGGCGTCGATCACCGCGTCGAGGAGGGCGAGCGCCCGGTTCTCGGCGCCACCGAGGTGCGGGTAGTGCCGCGCGATGGCGTGGTCGACGAGGCGCTGCAGGAGAGGGATGTCGCCGGTCGCGCGGGCCAGCACGAAGGTGCCGACCCGCAGGTGGCTCGACGCGACGCGGGTGAGCACCGCGCCGGGGAGGTCGCTCTCGCGACGCACGGTGCGGCCGGTCGCGACGACGGCGAGCGCGCGCGTCGTGGGGATCCCGAGGGCGTGCATCGCCTCGCCGACGATGTACTCCCGCAGCATCGGGCCCACTGCGGCGAAGCCGTCGCCGCCGCGCGAGAAGGGCGTGGGCCCCGATCCCTTGAGATGGATGTCGCGGAGCGCACCTTCTCGGTCGGTGATCTCGCCCAGCAGCAGGGCCCGACCGTCGCCCAGCCGCGGGTTGAACGCGCCGAACTGGTGCCCGGCGTAGGCCTGCGCCACCGGCCGCGCCCCCTCGGGGACGGCGACGCCGGTGAGGAAACCGACGCCCTCGGGCGAGCGGAGGTACGCGGGGTCGACACCGAGGTCGGCGGCGAGCGCGTCGTTCAGCACGAGGAGCTGCGACGCCGGGGGCTCGACCGCCTGCCAGTCGACGGCGAGCTCGGGCAGCTCGTCGGCGAAGCGGTGCGAGAGGGTGATCTCTGCGGCGGCCGTCGGGGTCATGAGGCGAGGGTACGTCGGATCGGGGGCAGGTGGGGCCGCGTCGCGCCAGCGGGGTCAGCGGGGCGGGCGGGGCGGCGTCGTCGCGCCAGCGGGGTCAGCGGGGAGGACGGGCCGAGGCGATGAGCATCTGCAGGCCCATCTCGAAGGCGCGCGTCGCGATGGGGTCATCCGGGTCCTCGTCGTCGAGGGTCGCGAACGCCGCGGCGAACGTGGGGAACTGCTCCTCCTGACCGCGCGGATCGAAGACGACCGTCGGGCCCGACATGTCGAGCACGCTCCCGAGGATGAACGACTCGAACGCGGTGAGGAGGGGAAGGATGTCGCGGTCGGGCCACCCCACCGCACGCGCCGCCACCGCGAAGTCCTCGTACTCCGCCAGCAGCACCGACGCCGTGACCGGATGCGTCATCAGAAGCGGCACCGCCCGCGGGTGATCCGCGAACGCCCGACGGTAGGAGCGGGCCCACTCGCCCAGGCCCTCCTCCCACGCGCGAGTGCGGAGCGGGGCGGAGTCGATGCGGGCCGACACGAGCGACCGCACATCCTCGATCATCGCCGCGAGGTTCGGCACGTGGTTGTAGAGCGAGGTCGGATTCACGCCGAGCTTGGCTGCCACCCGGCGGATGCTGGCACCCTCGGCCCCGTACCGGTCGACGAGCGCGAGCGCCGTCGTGGCGATGAGCTCACGGCTCAGCAGGGGGCGGGGCGGCCTGGCGATATCGGACTCCTCGAGGTCGGGTAGAGCTCACGCGGACGTCTCGGCAGGAAACGGTGGCGCAATAAAAAACATACGGTGTATGTTTACGCCCATGACCACCCCCCTGTCCACCCCTCCGGCGACACCGCTCGACACCGTGGTCGAGGCGCCGATCGCCGTGCTCGCCGCCGCGCTCCGCGACGGTCGCGTCACGAGCGTCGAGCTGGTCGCCCGCTACCTCAACCGCATCGCGTTCTACGATCGCGCGGGCATCGCCCTCAACTCCGTCATCGTGCTGAACCCCGCCGCCTTCGCCGAGGCGAGAGCCTCCGACGAACGCCGCGCCCGCGGCGAGACGCGGGGAGTGCTCGACGGCATCCCGTTCACCGCGAAGGACAGCTACTGCGTCACGGGCTTGCCCGTGGCATCCGGATCCCCTGCTTTCGAGAACCTCATTGCCCAGCGCGATGCGTTCGCGGTCGCGAAGCTGCGCGAGGCGGGAGCGGTGTTCCTGGGCCTGACGAACATGCCGCCGATGGCCGCGGGCGGCATGCAGCGCGGCCTGTACGGCCGGGCCGAGTCGCCCTACAACGCCGACTACCTCACCTCGGCGTTCGGTTCGGGCTCGTCCAACGGCTCAGGCACGGCGACCGCGGCGAGCTTCGCGGCCTTCGGGCTGGGCGAGGAGACCTGGTCATCGGGTCGCGCCCCGGCATCCCACAACGCCCTCTGCGCGTACACCCCCTCGCGCGGCGTGATCTCAGTGCGCGGCAACTGGCCCCTCGTGCCGACGATGGACGTGGTCGTCCCCCACACCCGCACGATGGACGACCTCGCCCATGTGCTCGACGCGGTCGTCGACGACGACCCCGAGACCGAGGGCGACCTGTGGCGGAGTCAGTCGTGGATCGAGCTTCCGCGCGCCTCCGAGGTGCGACCGGAGTCGTTCGCCGCTCTCACCCCCGCCGATCTCGCGGGGATGCGGTTCGCGGTCCCCCGCATCTACGTGGGCGCCGACCCCGACAGCGCCTTCCCGATCGAGCCCCGCCCGTCGGTGATGGCGCTCTGGCGCGCGCTGTGCGCTGATCTCGAGGCCGCCGGAGCGGAGGTGGTCGAGGTCGACTTCCCCGCGGTGAACAACTACGAGAAGCTCCATGCCGGGGACGAGGACTTCGTCGATCGCGGGTTCGTCCCGCGTGAGTTCCTCGCCGACGAGGTCGGCGATCTGGCCGTGTGGGGCTTCGACACCTTCCTGCGCCACAACGGCGACCCGCAGCTGAACCGACTCGCCGACGTCGAGGGCAATCGCATCTTCCCGCGCCCGACCGGCGCCCTCCCCGACCGGTACGGCATCTTTCCCTTCGACATCGCGTACGACATCGCCGAGTACGTCGACGCCGCCCGCGCCGGGGTGCGGGAGCCCCGCGACACCCCGAGTGTGGAGCAGGGGATGCGAGGGCTCGAGCACACCCGCAAGGTCGACCTCGACGACTGGCTCGCCGCCGAGGGGTTCGACGCCGTCATCTTCCCCACCCACGCCGACGTCGGGCCCGCCGACGCTGACGTGAACGAGGCCTCGGCCGACATCGCGTGGCGAAACGGCGTGTGGGTGTCGAACGGAAATCTCGTCCCCCGGCACCTGGGAATCCCGACCGTCACCGTGCCGATGGGGACGATGGATGACACGAGCATGCCGGTCGGCGTCACGATCGCCGGCGCCGGTTACACCGACGTACAGCTGGTGCGGGTGGGCGCGGCGATCGAAGCCCTCGGCCGCCGGCGCACCACACCGCCGCGCACGCCGGCCCTCGCCGACGAGGTGCTGTTCGACATGCCGCGGCCGGCTGCGGCCGGGCCGGTGGCGGTGCGGATCGACACGGTGCGAGTGGAGCGGGTCGACGACCATCTCGCGGTGTCGTTCACGGCAACCGTCGACGGCGGACCGATCGACGAGGTCGTCGCCTTTGTCGACGGTGTCCGGGTGACCGTCACCGCGAGCGGTTCCCGGGTCGACGGCCGGCACCACCTCGACGCCGATGCGCACACGACGCCCTTCAGCGAGTGGCTGCCGCCGTTCGGACCGCTCGTCATCGTCGTCGCGCGCGGCTTCACCGGCGCGGTGGCGGGTGCCCTCGCGACCACGGAAGGATCCCCCCTATGACAGACAACTCGCTCTCGGCCCCCGGGTGGCGGATGCCCGCCGAAACCGCGCCGCACGAGCGGACGTGGATGGCGTTCCCCCGCGAGGGCTTCACGCTCGGTGAGAGCGCCGAGGAGCGCGAGGAGGGCTATGCCGCGTGGACCGCGGTCGCGCACGCGATCGCCGAGTTCGAGCCGGTGACCATGGTGGTCGACCCGAGCGAGGTGGCGCGGGCGCGGCGGATGCTCGGCTCTGGGATCGAGATCGTCGAAGCGCCGATCGATGAGTTCTGGATGCGCGACATGGGCCCGACGTTCGTCGTCGACGACGCCCGACCCGGCACCCTCGGCGCCGTCGACTGGGTGTTCAACGGCTGGGGCGCGCCCAACTGGGCCGAATGGCAGAAGTCCGCGCTGATCGGCCGATTCGTGGGAGAACTGATCGGCATCGAGGTCATCAGCTCGCTGCTGGTCAGCGAGGGCGGTGGGTTGCACGTCGACGGTGCGGGGACGGTCCTGCTCACCGACACGGTGCAGCTCGACCCGCGTCGGAACCCCTTCGCCGACAAGGCGCGCGTGGAGGCCGAGATGGCGCGCACGATCGGCGCGACGGACGCGATCTGGCTCTCGCGCGGACTCACCCGCGACTACGACGATCTCGGCACCAACGGCCACATCGACATCGTCGCGACGTTCGCCTCACCGGACCGGGTGCTGCTGCACGAGCAGCAGGATCCTGACCACCCCGACTTCGCCGTGTCGCGACAGCTGCGCGGAGAGCTCGAGGCGGGCTTCGCCGCCCGCGGACGCGAGGTGACGATCACGGGGCTCCCCGCGCCGGCGACGCTACGCGATGAGGCAGGGTTCGTCGACTGGAGCTACGTCAACCACCTCGTCGTCAACGGCGGCGTCATCGCCTGCGGCTTCGGCGAGGAGGTCGCCGACGCCCGCGCGCGGGAGATCCTGGCCGATGCTTACCCGGGGCGCCGGGTCGTCACCGTCGACGCCCGCCCCCTGTTCGACCGCGGTGGCGGCATCCACTGCATCACCCAGCAGCAGCCCGCGGCCTGAGGCGGGCGGGCCGCGCCGCGGGTGCGGATGTACATCTGCGGCACGCGCGCCCTCGCAACGGCGTCCGCGCTTCGCGCTCCCCTGCGTCGCAGAATCACACGTCCGTCGCAGAATTCCGCCGAAATCCTGCGACGTTGGCGCGATTCTGCGACCGGGCGGGTGGGGGGCGGCCCGACGGTCAGGGCGCCAGGGGCGCGACCGTCAGGTCGACGCCCGCGAACGGGAACGGGAAGAGGAAGAAGTACCCGCTCTGCGGGTCCCACTCGCGCACCGGCAGCAGCCCGAACCACACCTGCGCGACGACGACCGAGACCCCTCCGACGATCATGATCGCGAGGGCGGCGCGGCGCAGCATCCGTGTCGCCGACTCGAGATCGTTCGCCACCCGGATGACGCGACCGAGCGTCACCAGCACGATCGCCGCGATGGCGGCGAAGACGAGGGGACTCGGCCCCATCTGCAGCGACAGGCACTCGGGCGCCATCTCGGTCGGCTGCCCGTTGCCATCGAGGAACCCGCCGTCGGCGTCGAAGCCACCCGGGCAGAAGGAGCTCGACGCGCCGATGAAGGTGGGGTACACGAGGCAGACCACGAGCGTGACGATGAGCAGGCGCCGGATCTGGACGACCAACTCCCGGCCCGCCAGGGCCGTGCGCGGGCGAGGAATGGTCGCGGCGTCGGGTGCGGGAGGCGAGAGCTGGGGCACGGCCGCCACGTTACCCAAGCGGATGCGTTGGGGAAAGGCCTCTCCCGAGTGCGAGCTCCACAGAAGCACGCCAATGCCACACGAAAGCGCCGCGATTCTGTGGAGTTCGCGCGATTCTGTGATCGACCTCAGGTTGCGCAGGCCCGTGCGTCGCAGGATCGCACGACCGTCGCAGGATCTCGCCAGAATCCTGCGACCGCGGGGCGGTTCTGCGACCGCGCGGGATCCTGCGACCGCGGGGCGGTTCTGCGACCGCGCGGGATCCTGCGACCGCGGGGCGGTTCTGCGACCGCGCGGGATCCTGCGACCGCGCGGATACGCGACGCGGCCGACGGGCCGCGAGGTCAGGCGCCGCCGAACAGGCGCGCGAGGATGCCGGCGCGAGGCGCCGACTCGTGACCGGCGCAGCGCTGACCGGCGGGGACGGCCTTCATGACCTGGTCGGCGTGCTGGCCGCATCCGTCCCAGGTGGTCTTGCCGCAGGTGGAGCAGGTGACGGGGTAGCACATGGCGTTTCTCCTCGGGGGGTCAGGCGAGCATCATGAAGAGCTTCTCGAGCTCTTCGGGGGTGGTGCCGTCGTCGTCGAACGCGGCCTCGGGGTCGGCCAGGCACTCCTTCATCGCCGTGGAGACGATGGCGAAACCCGCCCGATCGATGGCGCTGCCGGCGGCGGCGAGCTGGGTGATGACGTCGCGACAGGGCTTGCCCTGCTCGACGGCGGCGATGACGGCATCGAGCTGGCCGCGCGCGCGGCGCAGCCGGTTGACGATCCGGCGCTGGACCTCGGGGTCGGCGGTGCGCATCAGCGGGCTCCTTCCTGGGCGGGGGCGGCGGGGGCGGGGGCGGGGGCGGACCAGTCGCGCAGCAGGTCGGCGGCGCGCGAGCCGAGGGTCTCCCGAAGCGTCAGGATGCCGCCCGACAGCGACGCCGCATCGAAGCCGGCCTGCACGAGCACGCGATAGGCGATCGCCGACCGCACCCCCGACGCGCACATGACGCGGACCGGGCGACCCTCCGCAGCATCCGTCACCTCGGCCAGCCGGGCACGAAGCTCGGTGTGCGGAATGTGCAGGGCGCCGGGCAGGTGCCCGGTCGCGACCTCGTCGGCCGACCGCACGTCGAGCACGAGCGCCTCATCGAGGACCCGGTCGAGATCGTCGGCGTACCAGAGCCGCAGCTGCCCGGTGCGGACATTCTCGCCCAGCATGCCGGCGAGGTTCACGGGATCTTTCGCGGCGCCGTAGGGCGGCGAGTAGGCGAGGTCGAGATCCATGAGGTCATCGACCGCGAGGGAGGAGCGGATGGCGGTGGCGAGGACGTCGATGCGCTTGTCGACGCCGTCCGCCCCGACCGCCTGAGCGCCGAGGAGGAGGCCGTCCTCCTCGCGGAAGTGGACGATCAGGTGCAGCTGCGCGGCGCCCGGGAAGTACCCGGCATGCTGATTCGGATGCAGGTGGAGGGTGCGGTAGCGCGTGCCCGCGGCGTCGAGGGCCGCGCGGTTGGCGCCTGTGAGGGCGGCGGTGAGCGATCCGACCCGCACGATGGCCGTCCCCACCGACGACGGCACCGCGCGTGCGGAGCCAGGGCGGAGGATGTCATCGGCGATGAGCCGGCCGGCGCGGTTGGCGGGGCCAGCGAGGGCGATCGGGCGTCGGACGCCGGTCACCGCGTCGACGGCGGCGGTGGCGTCGCCGACCGCCCAGACCCGCGGAGCGGAGGTGCGTCCGTGCTCGTCGACGACGATCGCACCCCGCTCGCACGCGATGCCGGCAGCCTCGAAGGGGCCGGTGTCGGGACGGACGCCGACCGAGAGGACGATGAGGTCGGCGTCGATGCGGGTGCCGTCGGCGAGCACGACGACATCGCCCTCGTCGCCCGGCTCGACCGCGCTCGCGCCGACACCGATGTGCAGGTCGATGCCGAGGGTGACGAGCTCGTCGGCGACGAGCGTGGCGAGCTCCCGCTCGAGCGGCGGCAGCACGTGGTCGGAGAGTTCGACGATCGACACCGCGAGCCCCTGTCCGGCGAGCGCCTCGGCGGCTTCGAGACCGATGAACCCGGCGCCGAGCACCACCGCACGGCGTGCGCCGGCCTCGACACGGTTGCGGAGCGCGAGCGCGTCGTCCACCGTGCGGAGGGTCCGCACCCGGGGGGAGTCGAGTCCGGGAAGCGGCGGACGCACCGCCTGCCCGCCCGGGGAGAGCACGAGCGCGTCGTAGCGGATCTCCTCCACCCCGTCCGCGGTCATGACGGTGACCGTCTGCGCCGCGGTGTCGACCGCGGTGACGTCGTGACCGGTGCGCACGTCGAGGTTCAGAGCAGCGCGGAGTGACCCGGGGGTCTGCACGAGGAGCTTGTCGGCCTCGGCGATCTCGCCCCCGACGTAGTACGGCAGGCCGCAGTTCGCGAACGAGACGTGCGGGCCGCGCTCGAGCACGACGATCTCGACGGACTCGTCCAGCCGCCGGGCGCGGGCGGCACAGCTCATGCCGCCGGCCACGCCTCCGACGATGACAATTCTGCGGGGTGGGGTGTTCGGAGCCATGCTGCCACCATACCCCCGGGGGTATCTTCGCTGGCCGCGAGTTGCCTGAGCTATCGTTTCTCGATAGATTCCTCTCGACCAACAGGAGGAGCAATGGGCAAGAAGACGATTCTGGCGCTGCGCGTGATCATCGCGCTGTCGCTGGTCGGGTCACTGATCGTGCAGACGGTGATCGTGCCGCTGCTGTGGATCGACCTCGACGGCGCTCCGGCCTGGGCGCGCGTGAGCATCGCCGTCCTCACCGTGCTCGGGGTTCTCACCCTCCAGATCTTCGCCGTGTGCGTCTGGAAGCTCCTGACGATGGTGCGCCGCGGCGCGGTGTTCACCCCGGCCGCATTCCGCTACGTCGACGTGATCATCGGCGCGGTGATCGCGGCATCCGTCGTCACCTTCGCCTTCGCGATCGTGCTCCGCTTCGGCGAAGCGGCGCCCGGGATCGTCGGCCTCATCTCCGGCTTCGCCCTGGTCCTTGCCGGCATGGCCCTGCTGGTGGTGGTGATGCGGATGCTGCTGACGCAGGCCATCGCCCGCGAGGTCGAGGCGGGGCGGCTTCGCGCCGAGCTCGACGAGGTGATCTGATGCCGATCATCGTCGACATCGACGTGATGCTCGCGAGGCGGAAGATGGCCGTCGGTACCCTCGCCGACATGATCGGCATCACCCCCGCCAATCTCGCGGTGCTGAAGAACGGTCGCGCGAAGGCCGTGCGCTTCTCGACCCTCGACGCGCTCTGCCAGGCGCTGGACTGCCAGCCCGGCGACCTTCTGCGCTTCGAGCCGGAAGGGTGACAGGGTGGAGGACGAACCCGAACGAAAGAGCGCCATGCACGAGTCATCCTTCTCCCTCCGCCTCGAAGGTCTGGAGATGCAGTTCCGCCGCGTCCGTCTCCACAGCCGCGAGTGGCTCACCCCGGGCTACGTGCGGATGCGACTCGTCGGCGACGAACTCATCGGGTTCACCTCGCTCGGCGCCGACGACCACATCCGCATCTTCTTCCCCGAGGGCGAGCCCGAGACGGTCGAGGAGCTGCGCGCGGCGCCGAGCCGCGAATACACGCCCGCCCGCTTCGACGCCGACTGGCTCGACCTGGAGTTCGCCGTCCACGGCGACCCGGCGGCGGGGACGGGGGGCGTGGCAGCCGCCTGGGCCGCGAGCGCGCCGATCGGCGCCCTCGCCGGAGTCGGCGGTCCGCGCGGCTCGAAGGTCGTCGACGGACGCCCGGACTTCTGGATGCTCGCGGGCGACGAGACGGCGGTGCCGGCGATGCGCCGCTTCGCCGGCCTCATGGACGACCAGGCGCGCGGGCGCGTCCTCGTCGAGGTCGCCGACGCCGCCCACGAGCTGCCGATCGACGCCCCGGCGGGCGTCGTCGTGGAGCAGGTGCACCGCGGGAGCACGGCCCCCGGATCGGCCCTGGCTGCGCGGCTGAGCGCCCTCGGCGCAGGGCAGCGGCCGAGCGGCAGCATCCTGGGATTCGTCGCGGCGGAGCAGTCGATCGTCAAGCCCGGGCGTGAGCTGCTGCTCGAGCGGTGGGGCGTGCCGGCCGAGCAGACCGTCATCAAGGGCTACTGGAGGCGCGGCGAGACGTCGGAGAAGAAGCCGCGCTGAGCGGGCGATTGTCGTGGGATCGACTCAGCGCGGGGCCACGACGTCGATGCCGAGCACTGCGGCGGCATCAGCGAGTCTCGTGTCATAGGCCACAAGCCCTTCCAGATCGTCGCCGACCTCGAGGGCGGCAGCGAGATGAACGGCGTCGAGCGAACGAAGCACTGACGGGTCGAGGAGCGCGGCGCGCTCCAGTATCGCCGTCGACAGCTGCAGCAGAACGATGCTGTCGAGTACGGCCTTCGCCAGCACGGTGAGACCTGGGTCGACACGTCGGACGGAGCGCACCAGCTCGGTGCGGGCAAGATCGCTCGACACCACGGTTCTTTCACCGTCGAGCAGCCAACGACGCAGAGCGTCGGACTCCGGCTCGGCAACGATCAGCTTCGTCAGGGCAGAGGTGTCGAGGTACCAAGCCATGGCGTCACAGAACCCGGGTTCAGAAGCGCTCGGCGTCGCGCATCGCCGCGAGCTCTTCCGACAGGGAGGGCGCGGCGACGGCGGGAGGGAGATCGGCCAGGCGCCGACGTGCCGGACGAGCCCGACCCGACTCCAGCAGGCGGGAGAGGCCGGTGGAAGGGAGCGCGCTCAACTGCGCGACCGGGCGACCCCGATCGGTGATCACCACGACGTCACCGGCAGCGGCCGCCGCGACGACGGCCGAGGCGTTCTGCTTCAGCGCTCGAATGCCCACCTCCCTCATGTGCTACATCGTAGCTCAAAGCGCGGGCGCGGGCACGAGCTCAGCGCTCCCAGGTGTGGACCGGCTCGTTCGTGTGCATGCCGGCGGTGTAGTCGAGGAGGGTCGCACGCAGAGCGTCGAAGCGCTCCATGCCGCGGCGCCGGTGCATGCGCCCGATGAACCACTCCGCCCCCGTCACACCCGTGAGGCACCGCTGCTCGATGATCCCGAGGAGGCGCTCGCGCTCGGCGGTGTCGACACCCCAGGCCTCGAGGCCGCGGTGGGCGAGAGGGAGCAGTCGTCGGAGCACCAGCTCGGTCGCCGCCACCTGCCCGACACCCGGCCAGTACACGCGCGCCTCGATGCCGTCGCGCGCCCCGGCGTGGAAGTTCTCCTCGGCCGCGCTGAACGACATCTGCGACCACAGCGGCCGCTCGTCCTCGGCGAGCGCACGCACGAGCCCGAAGTAGAAGGCGGCGTTGGCCATGATGTCGGCGACGGTGGGGCCTGCGGCCAGAAGCCGGTTCTCCACGCGCAGGTGCGGCATCCCGTCGGCGATGTCGTACACCGGGCGGTTCCAGCGGTACACGGTGCCGTTGTGGAGCTTCAGCTCCGCCAGCGACGGCACCCGGCCCTCCTCCAGAGCGACCGCGGGGTCTTCGCCGTCGACGACGGGGAGGAGGGCGGGGAAGTACCGCACGTTCTCCTCGAACAGGTCGAACACCGAGGTGATCCATCGCTCGCCGAACCACACCCGGGGACGGACACCCTGCGCCTTCAGCTCCTCGCTTCGGGTATCGGTGGCCTGCTCGAACAGCGGGATGCGGGTCTCGCGCCAGAGCTCCTTGCCGAGGAGGTACGGCGAATTCGCCGACACCGCGAGCTGCACCCCGGCGATCACCTGCGAGGCGTTCCAGTACGCGGCGAAGTCGTCGGGCGAGGTCTGCACATGGAACTGCGTGCTGGTGCATGCCGCTTCGGGAATGATCGAGTCGGCCGTGGTGCGAAGCTTCTCGGCACCGGTGATCGACAGCGCGATGTCCTCGCCGCGCGCGTCGAGGATCTGCTCGCTGAGGAGCGCATAGCGGGGGTTCGCGCTGAGCGTCTCGCGGGTGAGATGCCCCTCGGCGAGGGTCGGCAGGATGCCGATCATCACCAGGTGCGCACCGACGCTCGCCGAGCGTTCCTCGGCGCGGTTGAGGCTCCCGCGAAGACCCTCTTCGAAGGTCGTCAGCCCTCCCCCGCGCAGGCGCGCCGGTGGCACGTTCATCTCGATGTTGAACTGACCCAGCTCGGTCTGAAACGCCGGATCGGCGATCGCGTCGAGTGCCTCGGCGTTGCGGAGCGCGGGATCGCCGACCTCGTCGATGAGGTTGAACTCGACCTCGAGCCCCGTCAGCGGATCATCGGTGTCGAAGCGCGACTCGCGCAGCATCTGCGCGAACACGTCGAGATTCTGCCGCACCTTCTCGCGGTGGCGCGTGCGGTCGGCGCGGGTGAACTCCTGCGGTGCGACATCCTCTCCCATGGGGGCACTCTAGGGGCGCAGCCCGGGTGGGTGCGAGGGGTTGCGGGCGGGGGCGGCGGGGGTCAGCCCGACGCGGACGAGCGCGCGTCGAGCTCGCGCACCCGCGTCTTCGGCGCGGTGACGCGGAAGGAGGCGTCGATGAGCTCAGCGACCTCCGCCCAGCCCGGGTCGTCGCGGTCGGGGTGCGGCAGGTCGATCCCGAGCCAGCCGGTGTTCCAGAGGTACGCGGGCTCCCAGAACCGGGGGTCCTGGCGCAGGGCCGGTTCATCGACGGGGTCGGGACGGATCAAGATGGCACGGTCGTGCCGGAACTCCCCGACCTCGCCGCGTTTCGCCCCGCCGTAGTAGCAGAAGGTCTTCGCTGTGAAGAAGTTCGGCCGCCCGTGCGACACCCGCTCGGCCGCGCCGGGGAAGGCCAGGGCGATCCCGCGGATGCGCTGCAGCGCAGCATCCGTCTGCTCGAACATGACCGGATGACCCACGCGCCGCACGCTACCGGCGCGCGCCGCCGTCGGCAATGATGAACCCATGACCGCGCCTGTCACCGTGCGATTCGCCACCCCTGAGGATGCCGCGACGGTCGGCGCCCTCCTGCACGACTTCAACACCGAGTTCGAGTCGCCGACGCCGGGCGCGGCGTTCTTCGGCGAGCGGTTCGCCGAGCTGCTGCGCCGCGACGACGTGCTGGTCGTCCTCGCCGACGACGCGGGCGAGGCGGTGGCCTTCGCCTTCCTCACCCTCCGGCCAACGCCCTACTACCGGGGCCCGCTCGCTCAGCTCGAGGAGCTCTACGTGCGTCCGGCGCTCCGCGACGAGGGCATCGGCACGCGGGTGCTCACGGCGGCGATCGACGAGGTGCGTCGCCGCGGGGCCGGCGAGATGCACATCAACGTCGACGAGATCGATCACGACACCCGCCGGTTCTACGAGCGGCACGGGTTCGTGAACATCGAGCCCGGCGAGGACTACCGGATGCTCTGCTACCTGCGCGAGCTCTGATCGTCCGCGGGGCCGCCGACTCCCGGAGGGTTGATCACAGGAACAGGTGCCAGCATGTGCGGGTGCGCTCCTCTGCGGCATCCCGAATCCAGACCGTGCTCGCGGGTCTCGTCACCGTCGCGGTTATCGCCGTGATCGCCGTCGTGGTGCTGTTCTCCCCGCGAGGCAGCGCGCCGGAGTGCCGCACGTGGACGGCTGAGCAGCGCGAGAACGCCGCCACCATCATCCGCGCGGGTCAAGACCTCGGCCTGTCGGAGCGCGACCAGACGATCGCCGTCATGACCGCGATGGGCGAGTCGTCGCTGCGGAACCTCGACTACGGCGACTGGGAGACGAGCGGGGTGCGAAACCCCGACGGCAGCCCCACGACCTCGGTCGGACTCTTCCAGCAGCAGGACGAGTGGGGTCCGCGCGACGCGCGCATGGATCCGTACACCGCGGCGACCATGTTCTACCGTGCGATGCTCGACGAGGTGCCCGAGCCCGAACGGCTCGCGATGGAGCCGACGCTCGTCGCCCATCGCACCCAGATCAACGCCCAGCCCGATCACTACGCCCCGTACTGGCCGGCGGCGGAGGCGCTGGCCGCGGAGATCGCGGGCGGGGAGCGGGTGTCCGAGGGGACGGATGCCGCGGGCTCAGGAGGCTGCTGACGGCGCCGTCGCCGCGGGGTCGGCCACCCCCACCCCGGCGAGCGCCCGCACGAAGATGCCGGTGAGGGCGTCGTGCCCTGCGGGTGAGAAGTGGCGGTCGTCGACGAGGAACGGGGCGAGGCCCGATGCCGCGACCCACCCGGTCGTGTCGACGAAGGCGATGCCGCGGGCGGCCGCGACCTCGGCGAGCGTCGCGCTGACGTCGCGTCGCTGGGGCGCCCACGCCTCGACCTGCACGAGCGGACCCACCACGACGAGGGTCGCCTCGGGGAAGGCGGCGCGCAGCTGGTCGAGGGATGCTTCGGCGCCGGCGCGCACCTGATCGAGCGGGAAGGTCTGATCGTTGCCGCCGGACTGGACGATGATGAGCTCGGGGTCGGCGGGCGGCTGCCAGAGCCCGGCGGCCAGGGCGTCGCGGATGCTCGGGTGCCCCGGGGTCGCGCCCGCGGCCGGTGGGGCGGCGACGAACCCGATTCCTCCGCGCGCGGAGAGGGTGACCTCGTATCCGAGCTGGGCCGGGGCGCGGGCCACCCACGACGCATCGGCGGCGGCCTGAGAGTCGCCGATCACCCAGGCTGCGGGCGCGGGCGCGGGTGGGGGCGGCGGCGCGGCGGGGGACGCGCGCGGGTCGGGGAAGACCGGCGTCGGAAGGAGAGGAGTGGGCTCGGGGGTCGGGGCGGCGGCGGGCGCGGCGGAAGCCGTGCCGGCGGGGGCGGTCGGCGCAGCGTCGGCGGGAGCGGTGGGCATGGGCGTCAGGGGAGCCGCGGCCCGTGCGACCCCGTTGAGGGGCCCGAGGGTCAGGGCGAGCCACGCCACCGTCAGGGTCGCGACCAGCAGGATGCCGCCCAGCACCGTGCCCGTGCGCCGCAGCCGAGCGCGGCGTCGACGTCGTGCCCGCTCCCCCACCCGGCCAGGCTAGGCAAACGCACCAGATCCGCGGAGGAGACATGCAGGAGTAGCTGGTTTTGTGTTCCCTATGGATTCACGCGTCGCCTTGGTCACCGGAGCATCCTCGGGAATCGGAGAGGCCACCGTCCTCGAACTGATCCGCCGCGGATTCGTCGTCTACGCGGGCGCGAGGCGGGTGGAGCGCATGGCGCACCTCGCCGAGCGCGGTGCGCGCGTCATCCGTCTGGACGTCACCGACGACGAGTCGATGACGGCCGCGGTCACCGGCATCCTGAACGATCAGGGCCGCATCGATGTGCTCGTCAACAACGCCGGATACGGCTCGTACGGGGCTGTCGAAGACGTGCCGATCGACGAGGCGCGGCGGCAGTTCGAGGTGAACATCTTCGGCCTCGCGCGGCTCACCCAACTGGTGCTGCCGACGATGCGGCGCCAGCGGCGCGGCACGATCGTGAACATCTCCTCCATCGGCGGCCGCATCTACGAGCCGCTCGGGGCGTGGTACCACGCGACGAAGTACGCCGTGGAGGGCCTCAGCAACTCGCTGCGGGTCGAGGTCGAGCCGCACGGTGTGCGGGTGGTGCTCATCCGGCCCGGGGCGATCCGCACCGAGTGGAACGAGATCTCGCGGCGGAGCGCCCTCGAGGTCTCGGGCGAGACCGCGTACGCAGCCCAGGCGCACGCGCTGATGCGGGCGCTGACCGCGGCCGACACCGAGACGGCGCCCGGGCCGTCGGTGGTGGCGGAGGCGATCGGGCGGGCGGTGGATGCCGCGAAGCCGCGGATCCGCTACACCGTGCCGTTCGCGGCGAAGGCGATCGTCTTCGCGCGGTGGCTCCTTCCCGACCGCGTGTTCGACGCCGCGGTGCACCGCGTGTTCGGCGTCACCGCCGCCGACCGGCTGGCCGCGGAGGAGTCCGCGGCGGGCGCGCGGGTAGAGACTCACTAATTCCGACATCTGGAAGTCCACATCAGAAAGTGGAATAGGCCTAGACTCGCGCCATGAGGATTGCGCGCCTGGGACCCGTCGGATCAGAGAAGCCCGTGGTCTTCGTCGGCGATGAGGAATACGTCGACGTCTCCGACGTCACCGCCGACATCGACGAGAGGTTCTTCGCTGCCGACGGTGTGGCCCGGCTGCGGAGCGTCGTGGACGACCGCGTTGCACAGGGACTCGTGCACCGGCGGACGGGTGAACGCTTCGGCTCACCGATCGCACGCCCCCACCAGATCATCTGCGTCGGGCTGAATTTCTCCGACCATGCGGCCGAGACCGGCCAGGCGGTGCCCGCCGAACCGATCCTCTTCACCAAATCGCCGAACACCCTCGTCGGCCCGAACGACGACGTGCGGATGCCGCGAGGCGGCGAGAAGCTCGACTGGGAGGTCGAGCTCGGCATCGTCATCGGCGCTCGCGCCGCTTACCTCGCTAGCCCCGAGGACGCGCGCCGGCACATCGCCGGGTACACCGTCGTCAACGACGTCAGCGAGCGGGCATTCCAGATGGAGCGCGGCGGCCAGTGGCTGAAAGGCAAGTCGGCGGAGACGTTCAACCCCGCGGGGCCCTGGCTCGTCACCCCGGACGAGATCCCCGACGTCCGCTCCCTTGGCATGCAATTGGACGTCAACGGCACGCGTCGTCAGGACGGGTCCACCGCGACGATGATCTTCGACCCGTTCTTCCTCGTGCACTACATCAGTCAGTTCCTCGTGCTCGAGCCCGGTGACCTCATCAACACCGGAACCCCACCGGGAGTGGGCATGGGACACACACCCCCGCTCTGGCTGCGCCCGGGAGACGTGATGGACGTCTCGATCGATCGGCTCGGCGCGCAGCGCCAGACGGTCGTGGAGCCGCGATGAGGCGCGCCGTGGTCACCGGCGGGGCGCAGGGCCTGGGCGCCGCGACCGCCGAGCGGCTGAGTGCCGACGGCGTCGACGTCATCCGGGTCGATCGCGCGGGCGATGTGGACGAGCGCGTGGATGTCACCGACGAAGCAGCGGTCGACGACCTCGCGCGACGGACCGGCTCGGTCGACATCCTCATCAACTCCGCGGGCATCGTGGGACCGAATCTTCCCCTCGTGGCGACAGGGCTCGACGCGTGGCGCGCGACCTTCGAGGTGAACGTCCTCGGCGTCGTGTCGATGATGCGCGCCTTCGTCCCCGGGATGGTGGCGGGTGGCTGGGGCCGCGTGGTGAACTTCGCGAGCATGGCGGGAAAGGACGGAAACCCGAATCTCGCCGCGTACTCGGCATCCAAAGCCGCCGTCATCGCGCTGACGAAGTCGGCGGGCAAGGAACTCGCGACCACCGGCGTCCTCGTCAACGCCATCGCCCCCGCGGTCATCGCCACACCGATGAACGCCACGACCGCACCTGACGTGCTGGCCCACATCACCAGTCTCATCCCTATGAAGCGCGTCGGAGAGCCGCGGGAGGTCGCCGAGCTCGTGGCGTGGCTCGCGTCCGACCGGGTGAGCTTCTCGACCGGCGCCGTCTACGACATCAGCGGCGGCCGCGCCGTCTACTGACCGGGCTCCCCCTCGTCGCCGCGACGGCCGCTGCCACCGGCGACGATGGTCTGGATCCTCGGCACGGCGGAGACGAGGTCTGCCAGCGGCATGCGAAAGGCCAGGGCACTGACGCTCACAGCGCCCACCGGCGCCTCCCCATCGACCGACGGCAGCGCCACGGCGACGCAGGTGATGCCGAGCTCGTTCTCCTGGTCGTCGACGGCGTAGCCCCGTTCTCGGCTGAGCTCCAGTTCCCGCCACAGAGCGCTGACATCGGTGATGGTGCGGGGCGTCCGGGCGTCGAGGGGTCCCTCCCCGACGATCGCGCGGAGGTCGGCTTCGCCCTGCACCCGGCCGCTGAGCAGCAGCTTGCCGACCGCCGTGCGGTAGGCGGGGTTCCGGCCGCCGACGACCGAGGTGAGGCGCACCGCGCCGGCGGGTGGGTCGGTCTTGGCCCGATAGACGACCTCCGCCCCGTCGAGGACGGCGTAGTGGGCAGTTTCCCCGAAGGTCGCCGTCAGCTCTTCGAGCACCGGCCGGACCCTGGCGACATCGGGTCGCTCTCTGGCGGCCTGGAAGGCGATACGCAGGAGCTCGTCGCCGACCGCGTACACGCCGCGCTCGATCTGCTCGACGAACCCTGCCCGGCGGAGCGCGGCGAGCGCCCGATGGACGGTCGGCTTGGGGCTGGACACCTCGTGACTGAGCTGATCCAAGGTGGCGCCGCGGGGATGGGATCCGAGCGCCGAGAGCACGGCGAGGACGCGGTCACTGCCGACGAGTCGCGGCTCGTCACCCACGGCGTCGGCCATACGATCCCCCTCCGTCCGCTAGGGGCATCGTAACCGTGCACCGCCGAGCCGGCCGTGACCGGTTACTTCTCGCGGAAGAACTCCACCGCGAAGTCGCACACGTAATCGGAGTCGGTGTCGGTGATGTCCTTGACGAACAGGCGCGCCTCGCGGCCGATCCGCAGCGACGTGCGCCGCGCGGCGCGATCCTCCTCGCTGTCGGTCGGCTGCAGGGCGGGGTACCACAGGGTGTGGCCCGGCCTGCGCAGCACTTCGACGGGCGGCGACCAGTCCTGTGCGTTCCGCCCCTGACCGAGGTCGGCATGCGGGTTGATCGAGACGAAAATGCTGTCGCCGACCCAGAAGGCGCCGTCGACCCGACCCATGAGCATCACCCAGACACCGAGATGCTCGTTCCAGCTGACCGACGGGCCCCAGTAGTAGCGCTCGTCGCCCTGCGAGACCGCGCCGCCCCCGTCCCGCCGTTCGATCTGGAGGGCGCGGATGGGCTGACCCGCCGCATCCCAAGGTGCCGCGAACGCCTCGCCGTCCCAGCGGCGCGCGGCCCCGGCCGGGTCATCCAGGTCCGCCAGCGCGACGCGGGCGACGCTCACGCACTGTCCGGATGCCTCGACCTCGGCACTCCAGGTCGACGCATCGAACGGCGCGGGATAGGCGTACTCGCCGAAGAAGACGTAGAGGTGGTCACCGCTGGCCACGGCGCTGGGATCGCCCACCCCGCCCGGGAAGCAGTAGTTGTGGTTGACCGGGAGCCGGATCATCCGCTCGTCTCGATCTTCCAGCAGGATGCCGCGGTCGTCCCAGCTCTCTCCGCCGTCGACCGAGCGCATGATGCCGATACGGGGGGCGGCCTGGATGGAGTCGTCGCCCTTGAGCCCCGGCGGCCAATCCCGATCGCTCATCCCCTCGCCCGTCGCCGGATCGAAAGGCAGAGTCTCGGGGTAGTTCTCGTTGTGGTAGAGCGCGTAAAGGGTCTTCCCCGTGTCATCTCGAGGGTCCTGGTAAACCGTTTCGAACCAGATGGCCCCGTGGAGGCCCGGTGTGCCGGGCGGTGCGTTGGGCGGCAGGACCGGCGTGCGGAAGGCCTCGGGCTCGCTGGCGAACGCCTCGCTCACTGTGGCACCCTCGCCGATCTTCAGATCATCGGCGGCGCCCCACACCGGGTCTTCGCCGTACTTGCCCGGGAAGATCCGGAACCGGTCTTCCACCCATGCCGCCGCCATGTTGCAGTCGACGAACGACCGGAACGTCACGCGGTCGATCGGTGAGAGCCGCAGGACGATGCCGTCCACACCGGTGCGGATGTCGCGGGGCTGGCGATCTCCGCCGGCCTCCGGGGCGGCGGGAAAGGAAGGCTCAGGTTCAGACATGACGGTCTCCATTCGTGCCGGACGCATCGGGCGTTAAGAACTGAAGCGACCCGCGCACCGGCTGCGCCACCAGCCGGTAGGCGGGGAGGACACCCGGGCCGCACCGTGCCGTGCCCACCCCCGCGCGGACGAGGTCGAGCACGACGTGGGTGCGCCCGTCGGGGATCAGCTCGTCGTCGTGCGCGGCAGCCCACAGTGCCGCGTCCGACCACGGCCGCACGGTGATGGCCGGATCGTTCACCGGGCCGCGCGGCGACGTGGTGTCCAGCCCGATCTCGAGCGCCCGCCCCCCGGCCTTCACCCGCATCCAGGAGGCCGCCCGTGCACCGGCCTCCTGCGGGCGCACCGTGCGCTCCTGGAGTTCGTCGACCGTGCCGGCGAACCATCCCGCCGTCGCCGCCTGGCCCACGTCGGGGTAGGAGGGCCCGGGCCCTCGCCCACACCACTCCAGCCTCCCCTCGCCCGCGAGCGAGAACCCCACGCCGACGCGTGCCCAGTGCGCGGTCCACGCGGGCCAGTGCCCCTCCGGCTCGACGGTGAGATCGAGACGGATGCCGCCGTCGACGGCCCGCCATCGCCAGCGGCACGACACCCGCGCGTCGACCGCCGGCCCTCCGACCACGGTGCGGACCCGGATCTCGCCGTCCGGGTGATCGATGGACACGCGCTCGAGGGAGACCAGGCGCGAACGCAGGTCGTGGAGCCCGAGCAGCCGCCACCGTTCCGCATAGGAGAAATCGAGGATCTCGTCCCACCCCGCGTGCCGGTCGTTGTCGGTGGGCACCCGGTCGAGCATCAACCGCCAGTCGGTCATCTCCACCTCGCCCAGGCGTCGCAGCCCGCCTGTTCCGGGATCGAGGTCGATGTCGGCGAGGGTGAGGCGGCGCGCAGGCGGCACCCCCCGGCGCCGCGCCGTGATCTCGCCGGGGACGGCCGTCGCCGAGCGGGAGACGACCCACCCGCCGGGTGCCCAGGCCGTCTCGCCCACCTGGACGACTTCGATGGTCAGCACCGCTGAGGGCGGGGCGTCGGGAAGATCGAGCGTCACCCGGCCACGGGGCGGAAGTGGCGCCATCGGGATGGAGCCGCTGCCGCGCACACCCGCTGCGTCCTCGATCCGATACCGGAGGGCGTACCGCGACGAATCCGTGTGATCCAGGCGCGAGAGGACGTGCAGCCGCGCCTCGTCGATCGTCAACCGCAGCGGCGCGAACACCTGCGCGAGGTCGGTCAGCTGAGCGCGCGGGCTGCGCTCGGCCGAGACCAGTCCGTCGATCACGTCGTTGCTGTCGTGAAGCGGTTCGCCGAAGTCGCCGCCGTATCGGGTCGCCGTGCCCCGGTCGGTGTCGACCTGCACACCGTGTTCGAGCCACTCCCAGATGAACCCCCCCATGAGACGGGGATGGGCATCGAACAGGTCCTGGTACTCGGTCAGTCCTCCTGGCCCGGTGCCCATCGCGTGGGCGTACTCGCAGAGGACGAACGGCATCGCACGGCGCCGTGCGTCCAGCGCCTGGTCGGCAAGTGCCGGCTCGGTCCCGGCAGCGATCGCGGCGACCTCATCGGGATGGGCGTACATCCGCGACCACACATCGACGTGGGCGCTGGACTGATCGCCCTCGTAGTGGAGCGGCCGGGTGTCGTCGCGGGAGCGGAACTCGTCCGCCATCGCCGCGACGTTGCATCCCTCGCCCGCTTCGTTGCCGAGCGACCATAGGATGACGCAGGGATGATTCTTGTCCCGCTCGACCATGCGGGCAACGCGGTCGCGCAGCGCGGCCTCCCAGCGCGGATCGTCCATCGGGTTGCCGCGCCAGTCGATTTCGCCGAAGCCGTGGGTCTCGACGTCGCACTCGTCGACCACCCAGAACCCGAGCCGGTCGGCCAGGTCGAGGAACATCGGGTCGGGAGGATAGTGGGATGTCCGGACCGCATTGATGTTGTGCCGCTTCATCATCAGGAGCTCGGCGGTGACCACCTCGGGTGGCACGTGACGGCCCAGGCGTGGATGGTGCTCGTGCCGATTCACGCCGCGCAACGACACCGGGACGCCATTGACCTGGAACACCCCGTCGACGATGCCGACCGTGCGGAAGCCGATCCGGTGCGTCACCGTCTCGGCGGCCGTGCGCACGCGGAGGGTGTACAGGACGGGGTCCTCGGCCGACCAGGGGAGTGCGTCAGGTATGGGGGTCGGGCGGCCTGCCGTGAGCGTCGCCCCCAGCTCCGCGATCTCGATCGTGGCATCGCCATGACTGTCGTCCTCGAGGTCAGGCACGACCGTGAGCACTCCCCCGGAGGCGGTCCACTCGGCGCGCACCCGCACGTCGCGGACGCCACCGACGGGTCGGGCCCGAAGGACCACCGACCGGATGATGCCCGGCAGCCACCAGGCATCCTGGTCTTCGAGGTAGGTCGCGGCGCTGAACTGGTGCACTCGCACCTCGAGCAGATTCTCGGTCTCGAGAAGTCCCGACACATCGAACGCCATCGGAAGGCGACTGCCCCGCGTCGACCCGAGGAGCACTCCGTTCAGCCGGACGTCGGCGGCACCCTCGATGCCGCCGAAGCGCAGTTCGGCCCGCGGCGGCGGGTCGGGAAGGAGGAAGCGTCGCCGATACTCGCCTACCGGATTCGCATCCGGAGGATGAGGGGGATCAATGGGGAACGGGTACCACTTGTTCGTGTAGGCCGGACGGCCGTGGTCACCCGCAGGAGCGGCGTCGCGGTCGAGGGAGGGCATGACGAAGCTCGTCGGGACGGGGATCGATCCCCACCCCTCGTCCATCCGCTGAGCCGAGGAGGGTGACCAGCGGAAGTCCCAGGTGCCGTCGAGAGTCCACTCCGCAACATCCGTGGTCCAGCTCGCCACCGTCGGAGCGGTACCGATCGGCGGACCGGGGTCGTCCAGCGGCTGTGGCTGCTCGGGCCGGATGGTCATGCGCTCACCCCCGAGAAACGGAGCGTGCGGAACTGGAACGGCCGGAAGTCCAGGTCGATCGCGCACCCGGCATCCGTGGTGTTCACCGGACCCGCGTCGTCGTCGCTCCGGCGTTCGAGGAGGTCGGTGAGATGCACCGAGGCGGATCGCGCATGGAACTCGATCCGCGTGCGGGCACGGCTTCCACCGGCCTCGTAGAGGCGGACGATGACATCCCCACTGCCGTCCTCGGCCTGCTTCACCGTCTCGACCAGGACCGACGGTGCGCTGGAGGAGACCAAAGGCGAGATGGCCGCGGGCACATCACGCACCGGGAAGGCCAGGTCGTAGCCGAGGGCGACCGCGTCGAGCACCTCGGCGCCCGGTCGCACCCGGAATCGCAGCACGTGCACGCCCTGGTCAGCGTCGGGATCGGGGAAGAGCGCGGCGCGGAGCAGGGAGAAGCGGACCGAGGTGGTCGTGCCGCCGTCCGCGCGGGTATGCCGCTCGACGTCGTATCCGTAGGTGGAATCGTTCGCCACGGCCACGCCCCAGCCGGGCTCGGCCAGGTGGACGAAGCGGTGCTGACAGGCCTCGAAGCGCGCATCGTCCCAACTGGTATTGGTGTGTGTGGGCCGGAAGACGTGTCCGAACTGCGTCTCGGCGGCGACCCGATCGGCGTGGACGTCGAAGGGCATGGCGAGCTTCAAGATCTTCTCGCGCTCGTGCCAATCGACCTCGAACATCAGCTCGACGTCGGCGGCGCCTGGGCGGACCACGATGCGCTCGCGCACCGACGAGGAAGAGAAGCGGCGCACGACCACGACCGTCACCCCGCCGTCCGCGTCGCGCTCGACGCTTCGCTCGTCGACGGCGGTGAGCTCGGTGACCGTCCGGCGGTAATGGGCATCGAGGTCCCACGCGTCCCAGAGGTTCGGCAGATCCCGGTGAAGGCGGAGGACGCCGAGCGCCGACCCGGATGGCACCGCGTCGCGCCCGTCCGCGTCGGCGATGAGCGAGCGAATGTGGCCCTGTCCGTCCATGACCACCCGCACGATGCCGTTTTCGAGCACGATGTCGTCGTCGGCGGAATCGGCTCCGGTCACCTCGACCGCGCGGAGCGGCTCCGCGGCGACTCCGGCTCCCAGAGCCGGGGTCCCCGCGCGCGGGAACGGGCTGGCGTTCACGCGCACCCTTCCGTGTTCGTGCTCGATCGATCCGTCGGCACCCAGCGCGTCGAGGGCGTCGGTGATCAGCTCCTCCAGCTCCGCGGTGACCGCGGCGTGCCGTTCCTCCGCCTCGCGATGCACCCAGGCGATCGCCGAGCCGGGGAGGATGTCGTGGAACTGCAGCAGCATGACCGTCTCCCAGGCGCGGTGCAGCCGCTCCGCGGGATACGGGTGATTCCGGCGAACGGCAGCGGTCGTGGCCCACAGCTCCGCCTCACGCAGAAGCGCTTCGTTCCGACGGTTTCCCTGTTTGGTTCTCAGCTGCGAGGTGAACACGCCGCGATGCAGCTCGAGGTACATCTCCCCCGCCCAGACGGGGGCGTCGGGGTACTCCTCCTCGGCGGCCGTGAAGAAGTCGCGCGGCGAACCCACCGCGACGCGCGGCGACCCCTCCAGATCGGCGGTGCGCCGGGCGGCCGCCAGCATCTCGCGCGTGGGGCCGCCACCGCCGTCGCCCCACCCGAACGGCACGAGCGACATCGTCGCGCGACCCTTCTCGCTGAAGTTGCGCTCGGCGTGCGCAAGCTCGGCGCCGGACAACTCGCTGATGTAGGTGTCCACGGGCGGGAAGTGCGTGAAGACGCGGGTTCCGTCGATGCCTTCCCATCGGAAGGTGTGGTGCGGGAAGCGGTTGGTCTGGTTCCAGGAGATCTTCTGCGTCAGAAACCAGCGCTCACCGGCTGCCGCCACGATCTGCGGCAGGGCGGCGGAGTAGCCGAACGAATCGGGCAGCCACGCCTCCTCGCACTCGATCCCGAACTCTTCGAGGAAGAACCGCTTGCCGGCGATGAACTGACGGGCGAGGGCCTCCGACCCGGGCATGTTCGTGTCGGACTCCACCCACATCCCGCCCACCGGGACGAACGTGCCGGCTGCCACCTTTTCGCGAATGCGTGCGTAGACGCGGGGATGATGCTCCTTGAGCCAGGCGTACTGCTGTGCGGACGAGCAGGAGAAGACGAAGGCGGGATCGTCGTCCATCAGCGCCGTGACGTTGGTGAAGGTCCGCGCGCACTTGCGAACAGTCTCGCGGATGGGCCACAGCCATGCTGAGTCGATGTGGGCGTGACCGGTCGCGAGGATGCGGTGCGCCGACGCGCTCGCCGGCGCCGAGAGCGCGCCCCGCAGCATCTGTCGACCGCGTTCTGCCGTACCGGCGACATCGTCGGGATCGACCGCGTCCATCATGGTTTCCAGAGCGCGCAGGATCTCATGGCGTCGCGACGACGTGTCGGGAAGCTGCTCCATGAGACCGGTGAGGGTCCAGACGTCCTGGACCAGCTCCCAGACGGTCTCGTCCCGGAGCGCCACCTCGAGCTGACGCAGCTCGTAGAGCGGCTCCTCGCCCGCGGCATCCCACTCTCCGAGCGGCGTGGGCTCGAAGGTGTACTCGCCCGCCACATCGGGGTTGGCCGCGGCTTCGATGACGAGGTCGATGTCACCGTCCGCGGGGTTCCACGCCACCCAGGAGTTCAGCGGCGCGATGGCCTTGATCGGTGTGCCGTCCGGCCGGTACACGAGCCCCTCGGCCTGGAAGCCGGAGCGCGAGCGGTTGTAGTCGAAGTCGACGAGGACCTCGATCTTCGTCCCCGCCGGGGCACCGGCCCGCCACGCCGCGGGGAGTGCGCCGGTGACGCGGAACCATACGGTCGACCAGGCGCGCCCCCACCGCCAGCCGAGCGGAACGGGTTCGAACGTCTGCCCCATGGCCTCGTCGAACGAGACGGGCTCACGGGGCACGTTCCAGGCCGCGGCTCGCAGCGGCTGCGCATCCCGGTAGATCGCGGGGGTCAAGCGGTCGACGGTGAAGCGGCGCAGCCGGGCTTCGACGAGGGCGTGATCGCTGTGCACGGTGACTTCCTTGAGGGTCCGGGGCGTTCAGGGCGGGGAGGGGAGTCAGGATGCCGGCGCAACGGCGAGGAGCCACGAGGTCGGGTCGCCGGAGGCGGAGAGCGCCACTCCGACGTCGACGAGCGTGCGACCGTCGGCGGATGACATCTCGCCCGTGGCGAGGTCGGTCACGCGGTAGCTCGCGTCGGGATCGAGAGCACGGAGCCGAAGGCGCGTGGGCGGCCGTCCGCCGGAGAGCACGAAGGCAGCAACGACGTGACGGTCCTCCCGATCGGACGAGAGCTGGAATGCCGGCGCCCGTTCGCCGACACCGCCGCGTTCGGGCGTCGGCGACAGCGGGCGGAGCACCCCGTCGCGCACGAGCGGTGCGACCTCGGTGCGGAACAGACGCACGTGCTCCCTCAGCACGTCGAGGAGCGCGGGGGCGAGATCGGTCAGTCGGAGGCTGACGCCGAAGCGGTGCAGCATCGCGGCCCGCAGCATCGTGCGGAACTCCTCCGGCTGCACCTGCGCCCATTCCCGCTGCTGCGGGGGATAGTCTCCCCGCCACTGCGACTGCGACCAGTGCAAGATGCCGAGCGGCGGCAGCATGCGCGAGGCGCCGTGCAGCACCTCGAGGTGGTGCTCGGTGTAGTCGGGATCGCTCAGGAAGAACGCGTGGACGTGACGGGCGAGGCCGAGGTCGATGCGCAGACCCCCCGACGAGCAGGCTTCCAGGAAGACGTCGGGGTACTTCTCGCGAACCTCGTCGAGAACCCGGTAGAGCCCCTCGTAGTGACGGAACAGCCCGTCACCGGCGCCGTGCCCGTGGTCGGTGCGGGTACAGCCAGCGTCGGGGTCGACGTTGAAGTCCAGCTTGATCCAACGTGCGCCCACCCGCTCGATGAGATCGCCGAGCGACGAGCGCAGGTGCGCACGTCCCGCGGGGGAGCCGAGACAGACGTAGCCGAGGAACCCCGGATCCGCGGGATCGAGCGACACGGTCATCCGACGGTACGAGGGATCGGGCTGCGTGTTCCCGTCGGCAGCGGCGAGGAGATCGGGATGCTCCGCCCGCACCCGCGCGCTGCGGCCGACCGCCTCGGCCTCGATCCAGATGCCCGGAAGCGCACCCGTCGCACGGATGGCGTCCCCCAGCGCGGTCAGGCCCGAGGGAAAGCGCTCGGTGTTGACATCCGTCCAGTCCCCGCGCTGCTCCTGCCAGTCGCTGGCCGCATCAGACGCGCCGAACCACCCGGCGTCGACGGTCGCGACCTCCAGACCCACCTCGGCAGCTGTCACCGCGTTGCGGGAGATGACCTCTTCGGTCACCTCGACGTCCTCGTACGGCCACCAGTGGTTCCACTCTGTGGGCACGGTGTCGGCGAAGGGCGACCGGGCGAGCCAGTGATCACGCACCGCGCGCTGCAGTTCCACGGCGGCGGCGTCCAGACTCGTGGCGGCGGCGATGACCACCGAAGGAGCTGTGACGCGTTCGCCGGGGCGAATTATCACCGAGAACCGCCACGGCGAAATGCCGGCGGTGACAGACCCTCCCGAGAGGGCGGTGATGTGCCAGTTCCCGCTCCATGCGGGGCAGATGATCACCGCGGCGCGGTCATCCTCCCGCTCGATGCCCAGCCACGGCGCCGAGCCGTGCGAGGATCGACCTGACCGGACATCGAGGAAAAGGTCGTGACGCGTGGTGCCGTGGCGGGGTCGGAACTCATCCCCCCACGCCGAGCGATACCAGTTCGTCCGCCAGCGGGTAGGGTCCGGGCCCACGTCGAGGTCGAGGGCGCAGGAATCCATGCGCGTCACGGTGACCGGCGCGTCGCCGGCATTGCGGAGCTCGAGGCGGATCTCCCAGACGCCGCCCGATCCGATGCGCACGAGAGTCCAGTCGTGCGTGAGACCGTCGCGATCGGCGACCACGTACCCCCGTTTCAGCCGGGCGAAGACCCGCCCTTCCAGGCGGAGCTCGGCGCCGTCGCCGGTGAGTTCGGCATCAACCGGTGAGTCTGGGGTCATCATCGTCCTCAGGGTGGCGGGGATTCTTAGATCATATCTAACACGACCGAACGCTCGTCAAGCGGGAGGTCCCGGCGTCAGTGACCCACTTTGGTACGATCAATCCATTTCACAGACGGAGCACACGTGACCTCTTCTCCCCTGACCCCCGCACCCCTTCGCGTGGGTATCGTCGGCACCGGATACGCCGGGACCACCGCCGGCGAGGCCTACCGCGCAATCCCCGGCGTGGAGGTCGTCGCCGTCGCCGGCAAGGAGGCCGACCGCCTGGCAGCCCTCTCCGCCGCCTGGGGCGTCGCCGACGTCTATCCCGATTGGGAGTCGATCGTCGGCCGGGATGACATCGACATCGTCAGCGTCGCGACGCCCAACGCCCTGCACGACGTGATCTCGATCGCGGCGCTTCGCTCGGGCAAGCACGTGTTCTGCGAGAAGCCGCTGGCGATCACATCCGAGGCCGCGCGGGCGATGGTCGCTGCCGCGACGGAGAACGACCGGGTGCTCGAGGTGGCGTTCAACCACCGCCGCCGGGCCGACGTGCAGTGGGCCCATCGCTACCTGGAGGAGACGGGTGTGGGGCGCATCTACCACGCCCGGGCCTCCTGGAAGCGGCGATCGGGCATCCCCGGCCTGACTTCCTGGTTCACCTCTCGGGATCTGGCGGGGGGCGGCGCCCTGATCGACCTCGGGCCGCACGTCCTCGATTCCCTGCTGTATCTCATGGGCGAACCTCGGGTGGTCGCTGTCAGCGCTGTCGCGCACGGCGAACTCGGACGCGCCGGCTACGGCGCAATGGACAACCGCGAGCAGATGGCCGGTTCGGGCCGCTTCGAGGTGGAGGACCTCGTGTCGGCGTTGCTGCGGTTGGAGAACGGCGCCAGCGTCGCGCTCGAGATCAGCTGGGCCGGTCACACGACCGACGACGAGGACATCTCGATCGAGCTCCTCGGCGTCGACGGTGGTCTTCGCCTCTTCGTCCCGCGCTACAAGCCGCAGGACACGCTCTGGGTCTACCGGCAGGAGGCGGGCGCCCCCGTCACGATGCGCCCCGCCGTGACCGTCCCCGGGGGCGAGCACGGCCTCGTCATCACCGAGTTCATCAACGTGGTCCGCTCGGGCGACTGGGCCGGGCACCACGGTGAATTCGCCCTCCACCGCACCGAGATCATCGATGCCTGCTACCGATCCGCCGCCGAAGGGAAAGAGGTGACGCTGTGACGATCCGCGTGACGGTGTGGAACGAGAACCGACATGAGCGTCGGGAGGGCACCCGGCCGGCCGAGCTGTACCCCGAGGGCATCCACGGGGCGATCGCCGCGGGTCTTCGCGCCCACCTCGGCACCGACGTCGAGGTCGCCACCGCGACGATGGAGCAGCCCGAGCACGGCCTCCCCGCCGCGGTGGTCGAAGCCACCGACGTGATGCTCTGGTGGGGCCATGAGGACCACCAGGGCGTCGACGACGCCGTCGTCGATCGGGTCCACGAGGCGGTGCTCGGAGGCATGGGACTCATCGTTCTCCACTCCGGTCACTACTCGAAGATCTTCCGTCGCCTGATGGGGACGACCTGCTCTCTGCGGTGGCGCAACGACGGCGAGCGCGAGGTGGTGTGGACGGTCGCTCCGCGGCATCCGATCGCCCAGGGCATCCCCGATCCCCTCGTCATCGGCGAGCAGGAGATGTACGGGGAGTTCTTCGACATCCCGGTCCCGCAGGAACTGATCTTCCTCTCCACCTTCGCCGGCGGCGAGGTGTTCCGTTCGGGAGCGACCTGGACCCGCGGTGCGGGCCGGGTCTTCTACTTCTCCCCCGGCGACCAGGAGTACCCGGTCTACCACCACCCCGACATCCAGCGGGTGCTCGCCAACGGTGTTCGGTGGGCGGCGCCGACCGGACGGGGCTTGCCCCTCGACGCCACCCACCACCCGCGAGGCTGGTTCAGCGGCTGACACCCACCTGCAGACCCTGCATGATGTAGCGCGAGGCGAAGGCGAGCAGGATCAGGGGCACGGACGCCGTGACGAACAGACCCGCCGACACCAGCGGCTGGTCGGTGACGAACCTCTCGCCGATCGTCGCCAATGTCGGAGTGAGCAGCCACATCGACTGGTCCCGGATGAGGATGATGGCGAAGATGAGCTCGTTCCACACCCCGAGGAACTGCAGCACCGCCAGGGTGGCGATGCCGCTCGACCCCATGGGCAGAACGATCGACCACAGGGTGCGGAACAGCCCCGCACCATCGATGCGCGCCGCCTCCATGACCTCGTCGGGGATGCCGCGGAAGGTCAGCGTCAGGAAGAACGTCGCGAACGGCAGCCCTGTCGCGACGTAGACCAGGATCAACCCGGCGTAGCCGCCGAGGCCGAGGCGGGCGAGCAGCAGGTAGATCGGGATGATCAGCACCGGGCCGGGGATGAGCATCACGGACACGAACGTCGCGGTGATGTATTTCGCTCCCGGCACCGGCAGCTTCGCCAGTGCATGCCCGGCGATCGTGGCCAGGATGAGCACGATGACCACCGACACCGTCGTGACGAACATGCTGTTGAGGAACGCCTGACCGAGGCCGTACGAATTGGCCAGTGTGACGTAGTTCGACAGCGTCCACTCGCCGGGCAGGCCGAACGGATCGCGCAGGTAGTCGGCGTTGGGCCGAAGCGAGGTGATCACCACGAACCACAGCGGGTAGAGGATCGACACCGCGACCAGGCACAGGGCGATGAAGATCGGCCACCTCGTGCGCCTGCTGCTCAGGCGCGAACTCACCACGTCGGTCATCAGTCCTCCTCCTGCAGGCGGAACACGCGGTTTTGGATCAGGGTGAGGATGCCGATGAAGAGGAACAGCACCACCGCCAGCGCCGCACCGGACCCGAGATTGCTGCTGGAGAAGGCCCGGAGGTAGACGAGGTAGTCGATCGTGGTGGTCTCGAAGCCCGGCCCGCCCGCGGTCATCACGAAGACGAAGCCGAACAGCGATGTGAAGGTGTAGAGCACGTTGATGATGAAGACGAAGCCGAGAACCCGACGGATGTTGGGAAGGGTGATGTACCAGAGCCTCTTCCACCACCCCGCCCCGTCGATGGCAGCCGCTTCGAACACGGCCGGGTTGATCGAGGTCAGACCCGCCAGCAGCAGGAGCGACTGGTAGCCGAAGCCCGACCAGACGAGGGCCAGGATGATGACGGAGATCGCCAGCGTGCCGTCGGTGAAGAACTGCACCGGCTCCAGACCGAACAGCGCCAGCGCCTGGTTGACACCGCCGTAGTACCCGAAGGCGTTGCGGAACATGATGCCGATGACCGCGACGGACAACACGTTCGGCAGGAAGAAGATCAGCCGGAAGAACCGCCACCCCCGCACGCGTTCGAACAGCAGCACCGAGACGATGAGCGCGACGAAGATGACCAGCGGCACCGAGATGAGGAACTTCAGGTTGTTCAGGAAAACCTGGTGCACGACCGGGTCGGTCAGCAGAGCCGTGTAATTGGCGAACCAGTTCCATTCGAAGGTGAGACCGTTCGTCCGGGTGAAGGAGATGAAGACCGCGAACGCGACGGGGAAGGCCATGAATCCGACGACCACGAGGAAGGCGGGGAGCACCGACGCGAGCCCCACGAGGCGGTCACGCCGGCGCAGGCCCCCGGGTCTGCGGTGCTTCTGAGCGCTGGCCTCGATGATGGGCGCCTGGTCCGAGGCGCCCATCATCGAGCCTTCGAAGGCGGAAGTCACTGGTTGGCGATCTCCGTGGCGTAGGAGTCCGCCAGCTGGCGCACGGCGTCCTCGGGGGTGATCGTGCCCAGGAAGACGCCGGCGTTCACTCGGTAGAAGAGGTCGATCGTCGCCTGGGGCATCACCGAGTCGAAGGCGAAGACGACGCCGTCGGTGGCCTCCTGCAGCTGCTCGAACTCCTGCTGCAGCAGCGGGTTCTCGATGAGCGACGGATCAGCGTCCCGATGATTGGAGGCCTGTGTCTGGTACAGCTCGACGAACCGATCCTGGTTCTCGGGTTCGGCCAGGAACTGCAGGAACTCGCCCGCGAGCTCCTTCTGGTCGGAGTAGTTGGTGATCGAGATCGAGATCTCCGGGCCTCCTGCGGCCATGTTCGGATACGGCGCGTCCTCGAACATCGGGATGAAGAACACGCTGACGTCGTCGCCGAACGCCTCGTACATGCCGTTGTTCTCCCAGCTGCCGACGATGTAGTACGCGCCGTCCCCACCGACGAAGCCCGCCGTGGACTCGCCGTTGGACACCTGTCCGGCGTCGGGATTGGTGAGGCCCGAGGCGCCGAGTTCTGCGAACGCCTCGTAGGCCTTCACCATGGCCGGGTCGTCGACGGGGATCTCACCGGCGTACATCTGAGTGAACGCCGACTCTCCCAGTTCGCCGCCCACGAGGGCGCTGATGATCCACGCGCCGACGTAGCCCTCGAGGTTGGCCATCCAGAACGCGTTGTAATCGGTGTTCTCGACGATCTGCTCGCCGTTGGCCATGAGCTCCTCCCACGAGGTGGGCGGGTCGGCGGGGTCGAGCCCGGCCTCTTCGAGCATCTCGTTGTTCGCGAACACCGTGAACAGGTTCCCGGCGCCGTACGGCATCCCGAGGATGGCGCCCTCGGGGTCGAAGTCCTCGCGGTTCACATTGAACCCGGCCATCGAATCGATGATCTCGGGAGTCAGGTACGGCTCGAGGTCTTCGAAGAACTCCGCGAACGAGATGGTCGGTCCGCCGGCGTACTGGATGCGGATGTCCGGCCCGTCGCCCGCGATCGAGGCGGCCTGGAACTGCGCCCCGTTCGAGGAGATGTCGCCGCCCTGCTGCACCACGGTGACGGTCAGCCCCGGGTTCTGCTCTTCGAACTCGGCGGCCATCTGATCGATGAACGAGTTCTCCATGTCGGCCTCACCGCTCTCGAGGGTGCGACCGAGGATGCCGGTGTCCCAGATGACCAGCTCCTGTTCACCGGACTCACCGCCCCCCGCGGGAGCGCACGCCGCCAGCGAGACGACGAGCCCTGAGGCGAGAACGAGCCCGCCGAGCGCGCGTGTGTTCATTGCTGTGTCCTTCCTTGGATGCAACGCGTGGGCGGCAGGCGCCGCTCACGGGAGGAGCGCGCGGAAGAGGGCGACGGCGAACATGCAGCGACGGCACGGGCCCCACTGCTCGGGCGTTGCGACATCATCGTCCCATCCACATCGATCGTCCGCGGGCCGATGGCGCCGCGTGACAGGATTACATCATACGTGAACGATGAAATCCACGAATTGTTGCGGACAGGTTATCCACCTAGTTGCATTCAGAGCCGGGTTACATATGATGTAACACGAGGCGGCAGACCGCAGTGAGGCTGTGTGCGCGCGAGGCCTCCGGTCACTCATCCCCGAGATGCGAAGGCGGCATCATCCTCATGAACACGGACGCCCGATGAACATCGACACCGTCGACTTCTTCTACGCCTCCATGCCCGAGGTCACTCTCGAAGCCGACGGCAGCCAGGACGCGCTCCTGGTCCGCGTGCGCGCCGGCGATCACGAGGGCTGGGGCGAGTGCGAGGCATCCCCGCTGACCTCCATCGCCGCCTTCATCACGCCTCGCTCGCACGGCGTCTGCCAACCCGTCGCCGCCAGCGTGATGGGCGAGCGCCTCGACGGCCCCGCCGACATCCGGCGCATCGCCTCCCTGGTCGAGCGCCACAGCATGGACCTCCTCCAGGCCGCCCACACCTGGTCGGGCATCGAGATCGCCCTGTGGGACCTGCTCGGCCGGGCCCGTGACGAACCGGTCTGGCGGATGCTCGGATACGGCACGACGGAAGGGAAGCTCCCTTACGCCTCCCTCCTCTTCGGCGCCGACCCCCACGCGACGAGGCAACGTGCGCGAGATCAGGTCGCAGCGGGATACCGCGCGGTGAAGTTCGGCTGGGGCTCTTTCGGCACCGGCGACGCCCGGATCGATGCCGATCATCTCGTGGCGGCGCGGGAGGGGCTCGGCGACGACGGGATCCTTCTCGTCGACGCCGGCCAGATCTGGGGCGACGACGCCGCGCGAGCCGCCGAGCGTCTCGCCGCGCTGAAAGAGGCGCGGGTCACCTGGCTCGAGGAGCCCTTCGTGCCGCATGCATTCGGGGCGTATGCCGAGCTCGCCGCCCGAGCCGGCACTGTCGGGATCGCGGGAGGCGAAGGGGCGCACACCGTGCACATGGCCACGAACCTCATCGACTACGGCGGGGTTCGCTTCATCCAGATCGATGCGGCCCGCATCGGGGGGATCGGACCGGCGTGGGATGTGGCACAGCACGCCGTGGCGAAGGGGGTGACCTTCGTCAATCACACCTTCACCTCCCACCTCGCCCTCTCCGCTTCTCTCCAACCGTTTGCGGGAATGGCCGATCATCGGATCGCCGAGTTCCCCGTCGAGCCGAAGCCGGTGGCCCTGGCGATTTCGACGACGCAGCTGCGTCCTGATCGCAATGGCGAGATCCATGCGCCCGACGCGCCGGGGCTCGGCGTCGACGTCGATCTGGCCGCGCTCGGACCCTACCTGAGGGACGTGGAGATCCTCGTCGACGGCGAAGCCGTCTTCCGCAGCCCCACAGCCGAACCGGTCGCACCTAAAGTGAAGGCAACCGTGAAGGCGTGAGGAGATGACGGTGGCCGAGACCCGCGACCCCGAGCACGGCTCGGGGTACACGATGCGTGGTCTGCAGGGCCGCGTGATCGAGGGGGTCGGGCGCGCCATCATCCGCGGCGACTACGCTCCGGGGGAGCTGGTCCCGAAGGAGGCGGAGCTGACCGAGGCGTACGGGGTGAGCAGGACCTCGGTGCGCGAGGCGATGCGGGTGCTCGCAGCGAAAGGTCTGGTGGACATCCGGCAGAAGATCGGCACACGGGTGCGGCGCACCGAGCAGTGGAACGTCTTCGACGCCGACATCCTGCGCTGGCACAGCGACGAAGGCCGCGGGGAGAGCATCCTCCGAGATCTCGTCGAGGTGCGCCAGATCATGGAGCCCCAGGCGGCTCGGCTCGCGGCCGGACGCGCGAGCATGGAGGACCTGCGCAAGCTCGAGACGGCTCTGAGCGCGATGCGCGCCGCCACCGCCGATCGAGAGAGCTACGCGCACGCCGATGTCGATTTCCACGTTGCCGTCTACGGCGCCTCCCACAACGTCCTCCTGAGGCAGTTCGGCGCGGTCATCGCCGACTTCATGTACCTCAGCTTCAGCGTCCAGCAGCAGACCGCCTCGGGCGAGGAGGTGTTCGCCGGTGATGTGGAGCAGCACGCCGCCGTCCTTCACGCGATCCACCGGGGACGCGGCGAACACGCGGCCGAGGCGATGCTCGACGTCGTTCTCGACGGGAAGACTGCTCTGATCCAAGCCCTCAGCGGATCGCGCGGCGACACTGTCACGTGAACCGCGTCACCCTCACCGCCGGCAGCACCCGCGCCCTCGTGTTGCCCGATCACGGCGGTGTGGCCGCCGAATTGACGGTCGACGGCGCGTCGGTGCTCGCACAGACCCCCTGGGCGTCCGAGGTGCTCGCCAGCGGCCGAGCCGCTCCTGACGAGGCGACGTGGGTCGGTCGATGGAAGGGCGGATGGCAGTTGTGCTTCCCGAACGCCGGCGCCCCCGACCCGGATGCACGACCGGCGCAGAGCTTCCACGGTGTCGCATCCCAGGACCGATGGAGCGTCGGCGACACCGATGACACACAAGTCGAACTGCACTGGGCCGATGAGGCAGGTCTGTCGATCCGCCGACGGTGGAGCGTGTGGGAGAGGACGCTGGCGGCCGTCACGACCGCCAGCAACGGCGGCGAGGCGAGCCGTCGGATCGGGATCGCCGAGCATCTGATCCTGGGCGGCGAAGTCCTTGCCCCGGTCGTGGACGCCGGCGACACACTGCAGATCGACGCCTCGGGAACGCTCGTCGAGCTCGACTACTCGGGCAGCCCGACGGGACGGCAGGCCGCCTGGCCAGGCGAGGATTGGGCACACGTGGACAGGCGCACACCGGCGCGGGTGGCCGCCCTGCGGCATCCCTCCCCCGGCATCGTCACGGTGACCGGGCCGACGCTTCGGGCGACCGTGTCGTGGGAGGGCCTCGCCCACGCCCTGCTCTGGGAAGAGATGGGCGCGAGCCCGGACGCACCCTGGAACGGGGCCGTGCACGCCCTCGGTATCGAACCGACCACGACACCGCACGGCGCGGGCACCGCGTACCCGGACGGCGCGATCGACCTCTCACCCGGGGAGAGCATGACCTGGTCCACGCATCTGCACATCGGGGTCACCGAAAACCGGGCCGGAGCGCCCGCCGGCGAAAGAGGGCGAGCATGACCGCAGCACCCACGGCGGACCAACCGCTTCGCTGCCTCGTGACCGGGGCGCGTCACGGCATCGGTGCGGCGATCGCGCAGCGGCTGGTCGCTGCCGGCGAGGCGGTCGTCGGGATCGACATCGACCCCGGGGCGGGGCCGATGAAGATCGTCGCCGCCGACCTCGCCGATCCCGCCTCGCGTGCGACGGGCTTCGAGCATGCTCTGGCCGCCCTCGGCGGGGTGGACGTGCTGGTCAACGCCGCGGGGATCTTCCGCGAGGGCGGCGTGCTCACCTCGAAGCCCGCCGACTGGGCCTCCGTCTGGGCGGTCGATCTCGAGGCTCCCCTCGACCTCATGCGCCTGGCCGCCGCAGTCATGGCACCCGTCGGGTTCGGCCGCATCGTGAACATCACGAGCGTGCACGCCCGCGTCGGAAGCCGGGAGAGCATCGCCTACGACGTGGCGAAGGCGGGGCTGGAGGCCGCGACGCGCTCGGCGGCGCTCGACCTCGCCGAGCACGGAGTGCTGGTCAACGCGGTGGCGCCTGGGTTCGTCCGGACCCGCATGAGTATGCTGCCCGACGGGCGCGACGAGACGGAGACCGAAGCGTTCCTCGCCACCTATGTCGAGGGTGGCCGCCTCCCCCTCGGACGGCCGGCCTCGCCCGCGGAAATCGCCGAGTCCGTGGTCTTCCTCGCTGGCCGCGACAACACCTACATCACCGGTCAGGTGCTGACGATCGACGGCGGGCTGACCGCGACGTTCTGATCGGGGGTGCCGACGCTGGGCGTGCGGGAAATCGAAGTGTCACAGATTGTCGCCTTGAGCGTTCCAACCCGACCATTTGCGCCACCTTCTCGCCGGGCGTGCGGGAGGAAGTGTCACAGATTGTCACCTCGAGCGCCCCAATCCGACCATCTGCGCCACTTTCTCGCGCGCGGGCTCAGCCCACGGCGCGCAGCAAGCACGCCTCGGCCGCGACCCAGCCGAGCATCGCGCACTTCACCCGCATGACGTAGCGGGCGACGCCCTGGAACGCGGCAGCATCCTCGAGGCGCTCGGGCGGCTCGACCCCGGGCGAGCGCAGCATCGTGCGGAAGTCGTCGATGAGCGCCCGCGCCGCCTCGACGTCTGCGCCCTTCAGCAGGCCTGACATCACCGACGCCGAGGCCATCGAGATGCTGCAGCCCTGACCCTCCCAGGCCAGCTCGGTCACGACGCCGTCCTCGACCGACAGGCCGAGCGTGATCTCGTCGCCGCACGAGGGGTTCAGCTCGTGGTGGGTCACCGCGAAGCCCGAGACGTCGCCGCGTCCCTCGGGGTGACGCGAGTGATCGAGGATCACCTCGCGATACAGGCTCTCCAGGTCGCTCATCGGTCGGCTCCGAAGAAGGGGCGCACCTCGGTGAGCGCCGCGGCGAAGCGCGCCACCTCCTCGGCGTCGGTGTAGACGTAGGCACTCGCGCGCGTGGTCGCCGCCACCCCGAGCCGGCGGTGGAGGGGCTGGGCGCAGTGGTGCCCCGTGCGCACGGTGACCCCGCGGTCATCGAGGAACTGCCCCACGTCGTGCGCGTGCACCCCCTCGACGACGAAGCTCACGAGCGGTCCGCGCTCGGCCCCGAGCGCCGCACCGATCAGGCGCACACCCTCCACGGCGGCGACCGCGTCGACCAGCAGACCGGTGATCTCGTGCTCATGGGCGGCGACAGCCGGCATCCCGATCTCTCGCAGGAAATCGGATGCCGCAGCGAACCCGACCGCTTGACTCACCGGCTGCGTGCCGGCCTCGAAGCGGTACGGGGCGGGGAGAAACTGCGCGGACTCCATCGTCACGGTGGTGATCGTCGATCCGCCGGTGCGGGCGGGCGGCAGCAGGTCGAGGAGGTCCTTGCGCCCCCAGAGCGCGCCGATGCCTGTGGGGCCGAGCATCTTGTGGGCCGAGAACGCGGCGAAATCCACTCCGAGCACCGAGAAGTCGACCGGATGATGCGGCACCGACTGACACGCATCGAGCACCGTCAGCGCACCGACACGTCGAGCGAGGGCGACGACGTCGGCGACGGGGGCGACGAGCCCGGTGACGTTCGAGACGTGGGCGAAGGCGATGACACGGGTGCGGTCGGTGACCACGGCGGCGAGATCGTCGATTCCCCAGAGGCCGTCGTCGTCCACCGCCGCCCAACGGAGCGTCGCGCCGGTGCGCGCCGCGAGGCGCTGCCAGGGGATGAGGTTCGCGTGGTGCTCGGCCTCCGTGACGACGATCTCATCGCCGGGCCCGAGGCCGAACCGTGCGCGGGCGTCGTCGCAGCCGAGGCCGAGCGCGGCATCCGACATCCCGAGCGCGACCATGTTGATCGCATCGGTGGCGTTCTCGGCCCAGACGATCTCGTCGGGCGCCCCGCCGACGAACGACGCCACGCGCGCGCGGGCGTCTTCGAACGCCTGCGTCGCCGCGCCGGTCGCCATGCTCGAGCCCCGGTGCACCGCGGCGTAGTCGGCGGCGACGAACGCCGCCTCGGCGTCGATCACCTGTCGCGGGCGCTGCGAGGTCGCCGCGGAGTCGAGGTAGGCGCGATGGGGATGCGCGGCGAGGAAGGGGAAGTCGTCGCGCACGCGAGCCTGAAGGGTGTTCATCACCCTCCAGTCTCTCGCGGATCGGCGCGGCGCGCTCGATGGTCAGCCCGCCGCGGCCTCTTCGACGATGTCGGCGACGGCCTCGGGCTGCGACAGGAACGGCGAGTGGCTCGACGGCAGCCGAACGGCGCGTGACTCGGAGCGTGCTGCCAGTGCCTCCTGAGCGGGAAGGGGGAAGACGTAGTCCTGTTCTGTTATCACGTACGTCGTCGGTCGGTCACGCCACGACACCTGGGTCACCTGATCGACGAACGGCCGCCGCGCCTGCGTCTTCAGTCGGCGCGCGGACGCATCGGCGGTCGCGCGGTCCACGTCGCCGAAGAAGAGCACGAGTGGTGGCTCCTGCGTCGTCCCGGCGCTCACGACATCGCCATCGACGACCCACCAGCCAGGTGCCACCCCGCCGACGGCCGCCAACAGAGATTCACCCTCGTCGAGCACGAAGGCGGAGATGAAGACGACGTGCACGACGCGGTCGTCGAGCGCGGCTTGGGTGGTCGGAACACCCCCGTAGGAGTGTGCGACCACGACGACAGGCCCGTCGACCGCCGCGACGGCAGCCTCCACGGCCTCCGCGTCGTCGGCGAGCGTCTTCGTCTCGAAATCGACGGCGTGGACGGAGGGCAGGTCGACCGCGGCGGTACTCCATCCGCGCTCCTGGAGGATCGTCGTCACAGGCTCCCAGGCCCACGAACCGTGCCAGGCACCGTGGACGAAAACCAGAGTGGGACGGATCATCATCGACACCTTTCTCGCGGACATCGTCGGCTGATGCGAAGCTAGTGCCCACCCGAACACGTCGACACCGGCGTCCGACGAAGAACACCGGCAATGGATGAAGCCCCGCTGAAGCCCTACCTCCGCGGCACGACTCGCGGCCTCGACCCTGGTCGCGACTACGAGCATTTCTGCGACTCGATCGCCGATGTGTACGTCGGGGTGCGGCCCCGCCGCCCGGACGGAAGGTTCGATGCGGACTATGCCCTCTACTCGATCGGCGATCTGTCGCTCGGGCGTATCAACACCCCAGGTGTCTCCGCCGATCGCGACGCGGTGTCGCTGCGGACCGTCGCTGATGACGCCGTGTTCCTCAACCACTCACCGTCAGGCTGGGCATTGGAGCAGCGCGGCAGGCGATGGACGGCCGTGGGCGGCGAAGCGTTCGTCCTCGACAACGCCGCCGCCTTCACCGTCGTGGCCGACCCCAGCCGGCGTCTGCGGTTGACGTCTGTCCGCGTGCCGCACGAACTACTTCCCGCGCGAGCGCGCGCGGCGCTCCCCGCCCTCGACGATCGCCTCGCCGGAACGAGCTTCGGCCGTCAGCTCGGCGCTCAGATCTCGCTTTTCGTGGCCGCGGTGGAAGGCGGGATGCGCCCCCTCGCCGAGACGATGGGCACCGCCATCCTGCAGATGCTCGATGGCTTCTCACTGACCGATCCGGTCACTCCCCGCCGCATCGACGGCATGAGGTCGTTCGCACTGGCACGACTGGGCGATCCGTCGATGGACCTTCGCGCGGTGGCTCGGACGTTCCGGTGCTCGACCCGCACCGTGCAACTCGAATTCGCCCGTGCCGGCGCGTCGTTCTCCGCGTGGCTCACCGCGGAGCGCCTCGATCGCGCTCGTGAGATGCTGCGCGACCCTGCGCACGCCGGCCGCCCGATCGCCGCCATCGCGCGCGACCACGGCTACCTCGACGCCGGGACGTTCCATCGGGCCTATCGTGCGCGCTTCGGCTCCACACCGGGCTCCGACCGCTGAGCGCTCACCGCGAGAACCATTCACGGGCGGCCCCAGCGACCGCAGCTGACGCCTCGCTCGGGACCCGCCGCGCAGGAGGCCATCGCCGACTTCCTGCGCAGCGCCGCCGACCGCACCCGCGCCTTCATGGCGACCCTGGATGCTGATACCCTCCCTACGTGACCCTGACGTGTCGTTGTTGTGAGTGAGCGCCCCTCGGCGCACCTTCGACGACCACTCACCTCCGGCTGCCACGAGCGGCCCCGACTCAGGAACACACTGTGCGCTACGCCTCCCATGTCGCCGACCTCGTCGGCCGCACCCCCCTCGTCCGCCTGAACCGCGTCGTCGCTGACGTGAAGCCGACCGTGCTGGCGAAGGTCGAGTACTTCAACCCCGGCGGATCGGTCAAGGACCGCATCGCCCGCCGCATGATCGACGCCGCCGAGGAGAGCGGCCAGCTCCAGCCCGGCGGCACCATCGTCGAGGCAACGAGCGGCAACACCGGCGTGGGGCTCGCCCTCGTCGCCCTCCAGCGCGGCTACCGCATGATCTTCGTCGTCCCCGAGAAGTTCTCCGGCGAGAAGACCGCGGTCCTGCGCGCCTACGGCGCCGAGATCGTCACCGTCCCGACGAACGTGCCGCCGGATCATCCGGATTCGTACTACTCGGTCAGCGACCGCCTCGCCGCCGAGATCCCGGGGGCGTTCAAGCCCAACCAGTTCGCCAACATCAACGGGCCCCTGTCGCACTACGAGACGACGGGCCCCGAGATCTGGGACGACACCGAGGGCCGGGTCACCCACCTCGTCGCCGGCATCGGCACGGGCGGCACGATCACGGGCACCGGAAAGTACTTGAAGGATGTCTCGGAAGGCCGCGTCTCGGTCATCGGCGCCGACCCCGAGGGGTCGATCTACTCCGGCGGGCCCGTGCACGGCTATCTCGTCGAGGGGGTCGGCGAGGATTTCTGGCCCACCACGTTCGACCCGAGCGTCGTCGACCGCTACGAGCGCGTCGACGACCGCGAATCGTTCGAGATGACCCGGCGCCTGGCACGCGAGGAGGGCCTCCTCGTCGGCGGATCGTGCGGCATGGCGGTGGTCGCAGCCCTGCGCACCGCGCGCGAGCTCAGCGAGGACGACGTCGTCGTCGTCATCCTTCCCGACTCGGGCCGCGGCTACATCAGCAAGATCTTCGATGACGAGTGGATGACGAGGAACCTCCCGTGAGCGTGAACCCCGATACGCACCGCTTCGACAGCCTCGCCGTCCACGCCGGCCAGGAGTTCGACCCCACCACGGGTGCGGTGATCCCGCCGGTGCACTTCTCCACGACCTTCGCGCAGGACGGCATCGGCGGGCTACGCCAGGGATACGAGTACGGCCGGAGCGGCAACCCCACCCGCACGGCGCTGCAGCGCCAGCTCGCCGCACTCGAGGGCGGCGCCCACGCCTTCTCGTTCTCGTCGGGTCTCGCCGCCGAAGACGCGCTGCTGCGCGCGACGCTCACGCCCGGCGACAGCGTGCTGCTCGGCAACGACGTCTACGGCGGCACCCACCGGCTGCTCGCCCGCGTGCTCGCCCCGTGGGGGGTCGAGATGCGCACGGTCGAGATGTCCGACCCCGCGGCGGTCCGCGCCGCGCTCGCGGAGCGCCCCGCGCGGGTGCTGTGGGTCGAGACGCCGTCGAACCCGCTGCTGAAGATCACCGACATCGCCGAGCTCGCCGCGATCGGGCACGAGGCCGGCGCGCTCGTCGTCGTCGACAACACCTTCGCCACTCCGGCCCTCCAGCGCCCGCTCACCCTCGGCGCCGACGTCGTCGTGCACTCGGTGACGAAATACCTCGGCGGCCACTCGGATGTCGTCGGCGGGGCGCTCGTGCTCGATGACGACGAGCTGGCCGAGAAGATCGGCTTCCTCCAGTTCGCCGTCGGCGCCGTCTCGGGCCCGATGGACGCGTGGCTGGCCTCGCGGGGCATCAAGACGCTCGGGATCCGGATGGCACGCCACAGCGCCAACGCGGCAGCGATCGCCGACGCGCTCCGCAGCCACTCGGGGGTCGCGCACGTCTACTACCCCGGGCTGGAGGACCACCCCGGCCACGCGATCGCGGCACGCCAGATGTCGGACTTCGGCGGCATTGTCTCGGTCGCCTTCGCGTCGGGCGAGATCGCCCGCCGCTTCGCGGAGTCGACGCAGCTGTTCCAGCTGGCCGAGTCGCTCGGCGGCGTGGAGTCGCTCGTGAACTACCCCGACGCGATGACCCACGCCTCGGTGCGCGGCACCGATGCGGCCGTGCCGGTCGAGGTCGTCCGCCTCTCGGTGGGCATCGAAGACCCCGCGGACCTCCTCGCCGACATCGACGAGGCCCTGCGCCGCGCGACCCGCTGAGTCAGACCATCGCCCCGCGGGCGAGCCTGATCTCCCGACGCCCGGCCGTGCTCGCGGCCCATCCCGAGCGGATGACGCGCAGCGCGTCGCGCATGAGCTCGACCCCGTCGTCGTAGGGCGAACGCCAGATCGCCAGCATGTCGGCGACCGGCTCGGCGAGGACCGAGCGCGAGAAGGCCTCGACGCCGAAGCGCCCCCGGTATCCGTTGTCCAGAGCCTGTCTGACGATCTGCGGGATGTCGACGGCGCCGCCCGAGAGAGGGCCCCGGCCCGACTGCCCGAGCTCGAGATAGGCCAGGCGCGGCAACGCGAGCCGGATCGCCGCCTCGAGGTCCGCCTCCTCGACGGCCATGTGGAACGTGTCGAGGTGGATGCGGAGGTTCTCCGACCCGCTCGCCTCGGCGAACCGCATCGCCTGCTCGGCGGTGTTGACCACCGAGGTCTCGTACCGGTTCAGCACCTCGAAGGTCATCACGATGCCGAGGGCGGCCGCCTCGTCGGCGACCTCGCCGACCAGGCGCGCGGCCTCCTCGACCCGCTGCCCGGGCACGGGGGCGCCGGGCGGGCCGAAGAGTCCGTAGGGCACCCCGTTCATCTGGTCGCCGCCGAGGTCGGCGGTCAGGCGCAGCGCCTGCCGGAGCGCGGCGACGCCCGCGGCACGCTCGTCCGCGTCATCCGAGGAGACATCGGCACCGGGGGCCTGCCCGGCGATCGTGATGGGAGAGACCTCCGAACGCGCGAACGCCTCGCGCATCGCGCGGGTATCGGTGGCCGCCGGGTCCAGGGGCGGCAGGACCACCCGGTGGATGCCGAGATCGGCGAGGGCGGGGAGTGCGCGCTCGAGGCTCGCCGGCGACGCGTCGGCGACCGCCACGTTGAGGTGGCACGCCACATCGAGGGTCATCGGGATGTCGGCGGTGTGGGTCATCAGAACACCGGGAGGTCCAGTCGCTGCTTAAACACCGAGTAGCCGTCGTCGACGTGCACCACCGTGCCGTTGATGACGTTCGCCTCGTCCGAGGCGAGGAAGGCCACGACGTCGGCGATCTCGGACGGCTGGGTCATGGTGTTGCGCAGCTGTTCCGAGGCGAACACCGTCTTCAGTTCGTCGCTGAACTGGTTGATGATGGCCGTCCCCACCCGGCCGGGCGTGATCGCGACGACCCGGATGCCGTGCTCGGCCAGTTCGTACGCCGCGGATCGGGTGAAGGAGATCACCGCCGCCTTTGCCGCGCTGTAGCTGAAGGCGAGCTCGGCCGCCTGCTCGCCGTAGATCGAGGACGTGTTGATAATGACCCCGGGCGTGCCCTGATCGCGGAACTGACGGGCCGCGGCGAGGATGCCGTAGTAGACGCCGTCCTGATCGACCCGGATCATCGGGACGTAGTCCTTCGCGGGATCGTGATCCAGCAGCGGCGTGCCACCGGCGATGCCGGCGTTGTTGAAGATGACGTCGAGCTTTCCGAAGGTCGACACCGCGGTGGCGACCATCTGCTCGACCTCGGCGAATTCCGACACATCGACCCGGCACGCGGCGGTCATGCCCGTGTGGCCGGCGGCCTCGACCTCGGCGACGGCACGCTCGGCCGCCTCGAGCGAAATGTCGGCGATGAGCACCTTGGCGCCCTCGCGGACGAACTTGTCGACAGTCGCGCGACCGATGCCGCTCGCGCCGCCGGTGATGATGGCGACCTTGCCTTCCAGGCGCATGGGGATTCCTTTCACTGGTGACCTCTCGCTGGTGCCGCTCGGGGGCGGGCCCGAGAGAAGAGCCCGCCCCCGAGAGGTCTTCTCAGCCGAGCTGGTCGGACGGGGTGATGTCGTCGGCGTTCTCGGAGGTGACCAGCGTCGTGGCCTCCTCCTCGAAGTTGTTCGACGGCGCCGAGCCCGACGAGCGCCACTGCGCGATCGCCTCCAGCACGGCGTCGTTGATCAGCGGCCAGGGCTGCTCGACGGTGGCGAGCATCGTGCCGGCCTTCACCGCCGCGATCGCCTCGCTCGTGGCATCCACGCCCGTGACGGCGACGTCGGCACCGGCCTCGGTAACGGCCTGCACGGCGCCGAGGGCCGCGTCATCCCAGCCGACCCAGACCGCGTCGAGGCCGTCGGGGTTGGCCGAGAGGTAGTCGGCGACGAGGGCCAGGGCCTCGGTGCGGCCGGTGGCAGGCGAGACGACCTGCTGGATCTCGCCGCCGGCGAGGGTGGCACCGGCGGCCTCGACCGCTTCGGCCGCGAGGGCGGCGCGGGTGCGGATGCCGGCGTGCGGGTCGTGGCCGATCACCATGATGTTCTTGCCCTCGAGCCCGCCGATGGCGTCGGAGATCGCGCCCATGGTCTGGTCGACGATGCCCTGCTGGTCGGTGGTGATGTTGAGCGCGTACGCGTCGGTCGGCTCCACGCCGGCGTCGATCGCGAACATCGGGATGCCCGCATCCTTCACCGCAGTCACGATGGAGCCGATCGAGGCGACGTCGGTGTAGCCGTTGTAGACGAGGTCGGCGCCCTGGCCGATGGCACTCTCGACGGCGGGGTTCATCTTCTGGAAGTCGAAGTCGCCCTGGACCATGGTGAGGTCCCAGCCGAGCTCGGCGGCCTGCGCCTCGACCTCCTTGACCCACCAGGCGCCGATGGGCGTCTGGTTGCCGGAGGTGAAGGCGACGACGCGGAGCGCTTCATCGCCGCCGCCGCCGGCGTCTCCTCCCCCTGCGTCTCCCCCGGAGCCGGAGCCACCGGCGCATCCGGCGAGCGCGAGGGCGCTGGCCACGGCGAGGACTGCGAATGCCCTGATTCTGTTACGCACTTCTCTACTCCTTTGTGATGGTTGCGTTTTCTTGGTGCCCCGGCGCGGGTGTCGCCGGGAGGGTGAGAACGGCTAGCGTTCTCGGTTCTTGAACGAGCTGAGGGTGACGGCGGCGATGATGATGATGCCCGTGACGACCTGCTGCACGTAGGCGTTCACGCCCAGGATGTTCAGGCCGTTGCTCATGACGCCGATGATGGCGACACCGACCATCGTGCCGACGATGTTCGCAGCACCCGAGCGGACGATGGTCATGCCGAGGAAGACCGCGGCCACGGAGAACATGAGGTTGTCCTCGCCCTGGATCGCGCTCGCGCTCCCCAGCCGCGCGGCCAGCAGCACCCCGCCGACAGCGGCGACGAGACCGGCCGCCGAGAAGGCGAGGAAGCGGGCGCGCTTGACGTTGACACCCGACAGACGCGAGACCTCGGCGTTGCCGCCGATCGCGTACCAGCGGCGGCCGAGCGTGGTGTAGCGCAGGATGAACCACAGGACCGCGGAGATCGCGATGGCGATGAAGACCGGCAGCGGGATCTCCAGGAACCGGCCCTGACCGAGGGCGTTGAACTCGGGAGGCAGGTTGAACAGCGTCGTCCCCTGCGTCACGAGGAAGGCCAGGCCGATGACGGAGGTCATCGTCGCCAATGTCGCCACGAACGCCGAGAGATTGAGGAACGCCACCAGCGCCCCGTTGATCATGCCGATGAGAAGCCCGACGAAGAGGGCGATCGCGATGGCCGGCATGACCGGCACGCCCTGGAGCATGAGGGATGCCGCGACGGCGCCTGCCAGCGCCGAGGTCGCCGCGACCGACAGGTCGAAGTCGCCCACGACCATGACGAGCGTCTGGGCGCCCGCGATGATCGCGAGGATCGACACCTGATACAGGATGTTGCGGACGTTGGTGAAGGTGAGGAACACGTCGGGCCGCATGGCGAAGAAGAAGATGACCAGGAGCACGAGGGCGACGACGGTGCCGCCCTGCATGAGCCGGGTGCCGACGGTGCGGGCGTGACCGGCGACCATGACGGTGCCGGTGCGCTCTTTTTCCGTGGTGGTCATGTCAGACCGCCTTTCCGTAGCAGTAGGACAGGAGGATCTCGTCGTCGGCGCCCTCTGCGGGGACCTCGCCCGAGACACGACCCTCGTGGAGGATGACGATGCGATCGCTCATCCCGATGAGCTCGGGGAGTTCGGAGCTCACCGCGATGACGGCGGTGCCCTGGGCGGCGAGTTGACGGATGAGGCGGTAGATCTCCGCCTTGGTTCCCACGTCGATGCCGCGGGTGGGCTCGTCCATCAGCAGCACCCGGGGGTTGCGGGCGAGCATCTTGGCGAGCACCACCTTCTGCTGGTTGCCGCCGGAGAGCTCGCCGACGTGCTGGCGGGGGCTGCGCGCCTTGATGCGGAGGTCGGCGATGCCGCGCTTGGCGATGTCCGCCACGCGGGCCCCGGCGACGTAGCCGGCGGAGCTGACGGTGCCGAGGTTGGCGAGGGTGATGTTGTCCTGGATCGACGCACCGAGGATCACCCCCTGGCTGCGACGCTCCTCGGGAACGAGGGCGATACCCGCTTCGAGGGCGCGACCCACGCCGCCCCGCCGGGGCAGGACGGTGTCGCCGACGGCGATCTCGCCGGCGGTGTGACGCTGCGCGCCGGCGATGAGTCGCAGCAGCTCGCTGCGGCCCGACCCCGCGAGACCGCCGATCCCGAGCACCTCGCCGGCGTGGACCGTGAACGATACATCCGACACGCGGCGGCCGCTGAGCCCCGACACCGTCATCACCGGGGTGGCCGTCGTCGTTCCCCGATCGGGATAGAGGGCATCGGGGGAACGGCCCACCATGAGGGAGATGACCTCGTCGATGTGGGAGTCGGCGACGGGCTTGGTGATGATCGTCTCGCCGTTGCGCATGATCGTCAGGCGGTCGCAGAGCTCGAACACCTCCTCGAGGCGGTGCGAGACGTACACGATCGACACGCCCTCGTCGCGCAGCGACCGCAGCACCGCGAAGAGATCGCGGATCTCGGTGTCGGTGAGCGAGGCGGTCGGCTCATCGAGGATGAGCACCCGCGCGTCGGTGGCCAGGGCCCGGGCGAAGGCGACCATGGTCTGCTGCACGGGCGAGAGCTCGCCGGCGAGCTTTCCGAGGGGGATCTTCTGGTTGATGCGCTGCAGCTGCTCCTTGGCCCGGCGGCGCAGGTGCGCCCAGCGCACCACGCCCGCCACGCTCGGGGTCTCCTCGCCCAGCAGGATGTTCTCGGCGACGCTGATCGAGGGGACGATCGACAGCTCCTGGTAGAGCGCGACGATCCCCGCGCGGTTCGCGGCGCGGACGCTGGCGAACTCGACCTCGTCGCCGTTCAGCCGGATCGACCCCGCGTCGGGCTCGTGAATGCCGGTGATGATCTTGATCAGCGTGGATTTGCCGGCGCCGTTCTCGCCGAGCAGGGCGTGGATCTCTCCGGGCCGCACCTCCAGCCTGGCGCCATTGAGGGCGTGCACGCCCTCGAAGCGCTTCACGATCCCCTCCACCTGGAGGGTCGGCGTGGGGGTTCCCACCGTCTGCGGACGTTCTTCCACGGTCGTCATGCTCCTCAGCTCCCGTCGGGGATGTCGTTGCACCGGATGAGGACCTTCGGGTGACGTCCACTCAGGTGTTCTGCGAAGGCGGCGACGGCGTCGTCGAGGTCGTAGACCGCCCGAGTGAAATCGTCGAGCCGCAGATGCGGAAGCAGCTGCACGGCGCGCGGGAAGGCGTAGGGCGAGACGAACACACCGGTGAGGGTGAGCTCTTTGAGGTAGAGGTACGACGAGAGGTTCAGCGGCAGCTCGTAATCGGCCGGGTACATCGCGCCGTAGACGACGGTGGCCCCGTGCGCGGCGAGATCGAGCAGGCCCGGAACGGCGCGGGTCGCTCCCGACGCGTCGACGACGACGTCGAAGCCCTTGCCGCCGGTGATCTCCGCGACCCGGGCGGCCTGGTCCTCGACGAGCGGGTCGATCACGTGGTCGGCCCCGCCGCGCAGCGCCATCTCCCGCCGGTCGGCGATCGGCTCGATCATCGTCAGCGAGGTCGCGCCGTGCAGCTTCAGCACCTGCAGCGCCAGCTGTCCGATCGGTCCGCCGCCGCAGACGAGCACACGATCGCCGACGCGGAGGCGGGTCTTGTCGGCGATGCGCACGGCCACCGACACAGGCTCCAGCAGGGCGCCCTGGCGGAGGCTCACCTCCCTCGGCAGCCGGTAGACCTGCGACTCGTGCCACGTGACGGTCTCGGCCATCCCGGGACGGTTGTACTCCTGGATGAACTCGCAGAACTGCTGACGCCCGTCGCGGCACGGCAGGCAGGTGCCGCAGAACCGAAGGAAGTTGCCCGCGACACGGTCGCCGACCTGAAGACCCGTGCGATGGGCGCGCTCGCCGAGCGCCTCGACCACGCCGGAGATCTCGTGGCCCAGGCCGATCGGCACCTCGGTTCCGAAGTAACCCTCCGCCACGTGGGGATCCGATCCGCAGATGCCGGCGTAGGCGACGCGGATACGGACGTCCTCCGGGCCGAGCGGCTGCGCGGGGAAGTCGGCGAGACCGATGACCCCGCGCTCGTCGGCGTCCTCGGCGCGCAGGTTCCCCACCCGGGTGACGGCGACCGTCTTCATGGTGACCCCTCTTCCGTTCTCAGGCCGCGTGAGCCCTGCGGATGGCGGCGACGGTGGCCGACAGGCCGTAGCCGTGCTTGTCGCGCAGCTGCTCGTCCTCGCCGAAACCGGCGTAGACCTGCGGGATCCCGAGTCGCTCGAAGGCGGTCAGGTGCAGGCGGCGATCGGCGATGACGTCGGAGATGCGGCTGGCGAGTCCGCCGTAGGCGAGGTGGTCCTCGAGCACGACGAACCGGCCGTCCGTCCGTTCGGCGGAGTCGAGGATCAGCTCCTCGTCGATCGGCTTCAGCGTGAACATGTCCACCACCCGCACCGAGATCCCCGCCTCGGCGACCTGCTCGGCGGCGGTGAGCGCCTGCGCGACGGTGGTGCCGTGGGTGAAGAGGGTGAGGTCGGTGCCCTCGCGGGCGATGATGCCCTTGCCGATGCGGATGTCGTGCTGGCCGGGTTCGTAGAGGACCATGTCCTTCTTGCCGACCGCGAGGCGGATGTAGAGGGGACCGGGCATGCTCATCGACTGCCGGATGATCTCGCCGACCATGAGCGGGTCGCCGATCGAGGTGACCGTCATGTTCGTCAGCGCCGACATCAGGGCGAGGTCTTCGACGGCGTAGTGGGTCGACCCGCCGTTGCCGACGAGGCCTCCGTGGGTGCCGATGATCTTCACGGGAAGGTTCGGGTAGCAGATGTCGGTGCGGATCTGCTCCAGCGCCCGCATGCTGAGGAAGGGCAGCATGCCCGAGACCACGGGGATGTTGCCGTCGTAGGCCAGTCCCGCCGCGATCCCCACGCACGCCTGCTCGGCGAGCCCCACGTCGATGAAGCGGTCGGGGAAGCGGTCCCGGAACTCCACGAGGGTGGCGCCGATGTCGGGGGTGAGCACGAAGAGGTTCTCACGCTCCTCCCCCAGCTCCGCCAGGGTCGAGCCGATGACCGATCGGGCTCCGAGGAACTCACCGAAGGTGAAGGTGACGGGCATCAGACACTCTCCTTCGCACGGGATGCCTCGAGCGCGGCGAGCGCGCGCTCCAGGTCGGCAGCGCCGAGCGAGCCGGCGTGCCAGGCGAGGTTGTGCTCCATGAAGTCCACTCCCTTGCCCTTGACGGTGTTGCAGATCACGACGGTCGGCACGTCGCTGGACGGGTCGGGGAGAGCGTCGACCGCGGCGACGAGGTCGGCCATGTCGTGGCCATCGACCTCGACGACGTTCCAGCCGAACGCGCGCCATTTGTCGGGATACGGCTCGAACATGACCCGCTCCTCGGCGAAGCTCGTCATGAGCTGCTTGTTGCGGTCGATGAAGGCGACGAGGTTGCCGAGGCGATTGCTGCGCGCGGCCATCACCGCCTCCCAGACCGATCCCTCACCGGTCTCGCCGTCGCCGAGGAGGGTCACCACGCGGTGCGTCTCCCCCCGGTGGCGGGCGCCCAGCGCCATCCCGACAGCCAGGGGGAGTCCGTGACCGAGCGACCCGGTCGAGCACTCCACGCCCGGCAGCTGAACCTTGCACGGGTGCATGCCGTAGGCGCTGTCGAGCTGGCCGTAGGTGGCGACGATGTCGTCGTACTCGAAGAAGCCGCGGATCGCCATGGCGATGTACATGCAGACCGCGGCGTGCCCCTTGCTGAGCACGAACCGGTCGCGCTCGGGGGCGGCGATGTCGGACGGATCCACGCGCAGTCCGTAGCTGAAGAGCACGGTCAGGATGTCGGCGGCGGAGAGGTCTCCGCCGATGTGGACGGCGCCCTCGTAGGTGCCGCACAGCTGCAGGAGCTTCGATCGCAGCTCGAACGCGAGGTCTTCCAGCTCAGCCACGCTGTGCTCTCGACCTGCTGTCAGGGTCGGCGAACTCACCACATGCCTCCTCGTTGAATGACACGGTGTCGGGTCAACCGGCCATCCTCGGCCGGCTGAGATCCCTCGACGGGGAGGGATGTCGGCGAAGCTACCACCGACTCATTTACAAGTAAAGAGGGATGCACGTAAACTTGCCGCACGGGTCATCATCCCGTCGGCGGCCCGCACGTTCGCACGGTGATGGACAATAGCCCGGGAACGAAGAACCCACAGAGAGGTGAGTTTCAGCCATGACAGATGTGATGACGTCGGCCGGAGTGTCGACAGGCTTGTTCATCGGCGGGGAGGAGCGGTTCACGGACGACGTCCTGACCGTGGCCGACCCGGCGAAGCCGGGAGCGACGGTCGGCACGGCCGCCGCCGCCTCGGTCCAGGATGTCGCGGACGCCGTCGCGGCGGCGAAGTCGGCGTTCCCCGCGTGGGCGGCGATGGGGGCCGAGGAGCGCGCCCGCCTCATGGCAGAGGCGATCGCGGGGATTGCGGACGACCGTGACACCGACGCCGCGATCCTCTCCCAGGAGAACGGGAAGATCCGCTTCGAGGCGTGGGTGGACGCCCTCGTGTTCGAGATCCGATGGAACCTCGCGCTCATGCTCGCGGGCGACGTGGACAAGGGCCACACCCTCCCGGTCGTCCCCGGGGCCATCCCGGTGAACACCGAGGTCGCCTACCAGCCCCTCGGCGTCGTGACCGTGATCGTGCCCTTCAACTGGCCCATCGCGATCCTCGGGGCCGCTCTGCCGCACGCCCTCCTCGCGGGGAACACCGCGATCGTCAAGCCGCCGCCCTCGGCGCCGCTGGCGACCACCCGTGTCGTCCAGCGCGTGGCCGAGAAGCTGCCGCCCGGCGTGCTCAACGTCGTCACCGGCAAGGACGAGAACATGGCGGGACTCATCCAGAACCCCGACATCGCCAAGGTCTGCTTCACCGGCAGCGTCAACGGCGGCAAGCGGATCATGGAGATGGCGTCGAAGACCCTGACCCGGGTGACGCTGGAGCTCGGCGGCAACGACGCGGCGGTGTTCCTCGAGGACGCCATCCTCGACGACACCCACCTCGACCGGCTCTACGCGGCGATCTTCGACACCACCGGCCAGATCTGCATGAACGCCAAGCGCGTCTTCGTCCACCGCTCGCGGATGGACGAGCTCGTCGCCGGGCTCTCCGCCCGGCTCGAGAAGGCCGTCATCGGCTACGGGCTCGACGAGGGCACCACCATGGGCCCGCTGCACCAGCCTGCGCAGAAGGCGTTCGTGGAGGAGATCATCCAGGAGGCCAAGGACGCGGGGGCCGATGTCCGCGAGTTCGGCGAGCTGCCCGGCGGCGACCTCGCCGGCGGCAACTTCCTGCGCCCGGCGATCGTCGTCGACCCCGACCCGCAGCTGCGCGTGGTCACGCAGGAGCAGTTCGGTCCCGTCATCCCGATCCTCCCCTTCGACAGCGAAGAGGAGGCGGTGCGCCTGGCCAACGACACGTGGGGCGGCCTGTGCGGATCGGTCTGGACCGGCGACCCCGCCTCGGCGCAGCGCGTGGGCTCCCAGCTGGTCTGCGGATACGTGTGGGTCAACGACCACGGCGCGACCCGGCTCGACCTGCGCGCGCCCTTCGGCGGTATGAAGCAGTCCGGCTTCGGCCGGGAGCAGGGGATCGAGGGGGTGCGGGCGTTCCAGGACACCCGCTCCATCGCTACCATCGACCCCGACGCTCTCGCCGGAATGGCCCACTGATCGACAGGCTGGGGGGTCCGGTCGGCGACGGCCGGATCCCCCGCCGCATCCACCCCGCGCCGCGGCGCCGACGAAGGGACCTCCCGATGACCTCCGCCCCGATCGCCGCGGCGACCGACGATGTCGTCACAGAGCCACTCGGAACGGTCATCGACCCTGACGAATTCACCCCGCGCCTGCTCGCCCTGCTCTCCAACGCGCTGGTCTACCGGGAATCCCACGAGCTTCGCCGGCAATTCAAGCTCGGCACGAACGAGTGGCGGGTGATCTCGGCGCTGTCGATGCGACCCGGAATGTCGGCGACGGAGGTGTGCGAGTTCCTCGGCATGAACAAGGCCGTCGTCTCGCGATCGGTGACCCGGCTGCAGCTGCGCACGCTCATCGTCCTCAGCGACGGTCCGCGCGGCTCGCGTCCGCTCTACCTCACCCGCGCGGGCGCGGAGATGCACGACAAGATGCTCCCGGTGTCGATGCGCGGCCATGAGATCATCACCGCAGGGCTCGAGGCGTCGGAGGTCGCCGCTCTCAACGAAGTGCTGCGAGGGATGCTGTCGCGGATCCGCAACGACGCCGCCCTGCAGGGTGCGCCCGGCTCTCCGAGTCAGTATCCGATCGACTGACGCGCGCAAAACGCCCCGGCATCTCATCGGATGACGGGGCGTTTCGTCGTGCGGGAGGCGGGGCCTTACTTGAAGGCGTCCTTGACGTTCTCGCCGGCCTGCTTGACGTTGGCCTTGGTCTGGTCGCGCTCGCCCTCGGCCTCGAGCCGCTCATTGTCGGTGGCCTTGCCGAAGGCCTCCTTGGCCTTGCCCGTGGCTTCTTCGGCGGCGTTTCGGATCTTGTCGTCGAGTCCCATGATGGATCTCCTTTCGATCGGCTGCGTTCGACGCTACGCCGACCGGCATGGACGGGGAGGGCCTTGCCAAGCCGCAGCGCGTGTTGTACGCCGGGCGCCGGCTCACTTGTCGAAGGCGTCCGCGACGTCGTCAACGGCCTGCTGAGGTGTCGGTGGACGTCGGCCGCATCAGCTGAGCGTCGTCCTGCGTCGCCTGCGGGGCGAGGGCTGCCCCCTGCGGGGAGAGGTCGGGCAGGAACACCAGCGCACACGCCGGACAGCGGTACCCGCCGCGGATGTCGTGGAGCGCCGTGCCGCACTCCGGACACGCCGGCTGGGCGAGGGCGTCGAGACCGTCGAAGTCCTCCACCTCGTCGTGGGCGGTCATCGCGCCACCGGGCGCCGACCCCAGTCGGCGATCGCCCCACCGCCGGGACCGTGGGCGCGGAGGTACGCACGGTGGATCTGCTCGCACGCCAGCCGCAGGGTGGTCGACCACCCCAGGATCTCGCCGCGATACATCGCCCGGTACCGCACGTCTGCGCCGTTCATCACCCGTCGAATCTCCACCGTTCCGTACTCATCGCCGGCCGGATCGACCATGCGCCACGTTCCGGTCGGGCCTTCGACCGCGGCGAGGATCGGGTTCCATCGTTCGGCCATGGGAGTCCTCTCTCCGGCCGATGGTCACAGGCTACTCCCGTGCGCCGACACCGCCCAGGGGCAGGCGCAGCGCGCGGTGCAGGTCAGCGCGAGAGCAGTCCCGACGAGGCGAGGAAGACGTCGGCCTGGATCCGGATGACCACGCGTCGGGGATTCTCCCGGGGCGGCCGGTAGCGCTCGGCGTAGAGACGCTCGGCGAGGCGCACCGCCTCCGCGTCGCGTTCGATGTGCGCAGAGCCGGCGATGCTCAGCCATCGCGGTCCCTCGACCTGGGCGACCGTGGCGCGCCCGTCACGCTCGACATTGCGGACCTTCTGGGTGCCGTCGGTGGTGATCACGCGGACGACGCCGTCGACGAGGGTGAAGCCCACGGCGACGACGTGGATGTCACCGCGCGGACCGATCGTCGACAGCGTGGCGAGGTGCCGGTCGGCCACGAACCGCGCACCCTCGGGAGTGAGGCTCACGAAGCCGACCCGAGATAGCGGCGGAGCGTGACCTCGACCGTGGAGAACGCGCGTCGGACGCGCACCTGCGAGACGCCGAGCGCGAGGAGTGCGCGCGCGGTCTCGGGGTCGAGCCGCTGATCCTTCACCGGCTCCCACCCCCGCATGCCGTGATACTCGGCGACGATCTTCGGAGTGGCGTTGACCGCTCCGAGCTTCCTGCGCCGATAGACCGCGGTGGCTCCGTCGGGTGCCTCCGCGGGGGCGTCTGCGGAGGCCGAGGTGCGCCGCCGCTGCGGCGGCTCGTCGACGTCGGACATGGCTCTCCTCACTTCGCCCGCGACTTCGGGTGACGCGGACCCGGCCATTGTGCTCCCCGAGCCGATGCCGCCGCCAATCGAATCGCCCGCTGTAACGAGATGTTCACGATCCATGCGGAGGCATAGGTCGGCGGCGGCGCCGAAGCTCCACGATCCCCCAGCCCATCAGGCCACCGAGGGTGTTGGCCACGACGTCGCGGAGGGTGGCGGTGCGCTCGGGGAGGAGCAGCTGCCCTCCCTCGACGAGGAGCGTGGTGGCGAGGATGACCGGAAGCACCAGCGGTCGCTCGGCGCGGAGGATCACCGCCAGCAGCGCGCCGAGGGGCACGAAGAGCAGGATGTTGGCGGTGAATTCGATCACGTCGTAGGTCAGCCAGGGAAACGCACGGGTGATGGTGCGCAGCAGCGGCCCGGCGCCCTGGTCGACCGGGGTCGGCCAGAACGCGATGAGGACGAGGGCGAGGCCGTACCCGCAGAGCAGCACGATCGCTGCGAGGTGCGATGCGCCGTTGCGAGCGGGCGTCGTCGGATGTGCGGTCACGCGGTCCCTCCGGGTCCGGCGCCGCGACCCTGCCGCGCGATGAATGGTGCGAGCATACTCCGTCGCGTTCCGGTGCGCTCGCGTGCGAGCGCTTAGGGTGATCGGGTGAGCGAATCGGCCAACCCCCGCGCCCTGCGCCAGGCCGGCGTCGTCTTCGCCTGGGTTCTCGCCGCCTTCCTCGTCACCCTGGTCTTCCTCGCCGGGTGGGTCGGGGTGCGCGGGTTCCTCGCGTACCAGCACCTCACCGACGCCCAGGCGACGGCCGCGGCTGTGCGCGACGATCTCACCGACCCCGCCCTGGCATCGGCGGCCATCGCCGACGTCGCCGCCGACACCTCCGCCGCTCGCGCCTTGACCTCCGATCCGCTGTGGCGGATCGCCGAAGCCCTCCCCTGGGTGGGCCCTCAGCTCTCGGCGGTGTCGACCGTGGCCGCCGCCGTCGATGATGTCGCAGGGTCCGCCCTCGCACCCCTTGCCGACGTCGCGAGCGGGTTCGATCTGGCGGCCCTGCGTCCGAAGGACGGCAGGATCGACCTCGCACCGTTCACCGAGATCCGGGAGGCGGCGGCGACCGGCGCCACATCGATCGGCGGCGCCGCCGAGGCGGTGGCCGGGATCGACCGCGCACCGCTCGTGCGCCCGCTCCGCGACGCCGTCGACGAGGTCGGCGCCCTCCTCGACGAGACCGAGACCGCCACCGGTGCACTCACCCGCGCGGCCACCCTGCTCCCGGCGATGCTCGGCGCCGACGGGCCGCGCTCCTACCTCGTGCTCTTCCAGAACAACGCCGAGTGGCGCTCGCTCGGCGGCATCCCCGGCGCGACCGCCCTCGTGCGCACGGACGGCGGCGCGATCTCGCTGGCGGAGCAGGCATCGTCATCGGATTTCCCGCGCTACGACGAATCCGTCCTGCCCCTCGGCGCAGACGTCGAGGGCATCTTCTCCGCCCGCCCCGGCCGCTTCATCCAGAATGTCACGCAGATCCCCGACTTCGCCGTCTCCGGCGCCCTCGCCCGCGAGATGTGGGCGCGCGAGCGCGGGGGCGAACAGGTCGACGGGGTCATCGCCATCGACCCCGTCGCCCTCTCCTACCTCCTCGGCGCGACGGGGCCGGTGACCCTTCCCACCGGAGACGTGCTCACCGCCGAGAACGCGGTGCCCCTGCTCTTGAACGAGGTCTACTTCCGCTACGAAGACCCTGCCGATCAGGACGCGTTCTTCGCGGCCGCGGCGGCATCGGTGTTCAGCGCGCTGACCGCCGGCGGCACCGATCCGGCGGCGCTGGTGGACGCCTTGACGCGGGCGGGGGACGAGCGACGACTGCTGCTGTGGAGCGCGCGCGAAGACGAGCAGGCCCTCCTCGCCGGCACGACCCTCGCAGGCCCCCTGCCCGAGACCGACGGCGACGTCGCCCGCTTCGGGGTGTACCTCAACGACGGCACGGGCTCGAAGATGGACTACTACGTCACCGCCACGCCCACCCTGACGTGGGATGCCTGCGTGAGAGGCGGCTCACCGGCGTCTCCGACGGCGTCGGGGACCGCGACGCTCACGGTCACCCTGACCAACAACGCCCCCGCCGATGCCGCCACGGCGCTCCCCCGCTACATCACCGGCGGCGGCGCCTTCGACGTCGCCCCCGGCATCGCCCGGACCGTCGGGTACGTGTATCTGCCCGAAGGATTCGAGCTGCAGGATGCCACGATCACCGGCGACGTCGGATTCGGCGGCGGCACCCACGACGGGCGCCGGGTGCTGAGCTTCGCCGTCGACGTGGCCCCCGGGGCCTCGGCGACGGCGACGGTCTCCGTCACCGCACCCGAGGGCTCTGCCCCCCAGCTGGAGCTCGTGTCAACCCCCACCCTCGTTTCCCCTCCCGACCTCGTCGCGGTCTGCGAGCCCGCTTAGACTCGAGGCGTGTCCCGCCGCTCCCCCCGCGTCGCGCTCATCGCCCTCGTGGCGCTGGCGGCGATCGGAGTGCCGGGGGCCGCGCACGCGGCATCCGTCGTCGACGCCTCTTCGATCTATCCCCCCTCCGGATCGTGCACGACCAGCCCCGCAACCGTCGCGCCCGGGGGCGGCTTCGACTTCCAGTGCGCACCGGCGACGTTCTCCAGCTCGGAGCAGGTCACCATCACCGTCACCGGCGAGAACGGGGCGGGCGCCGACATCGGCATGGTGCGCTTCGCCATCACCACCGCCAGCGGCACGACGACCTCGGCCGAGGACGGCTCCGTCGCCCCGGTGCGCATCACGCTGCCCCAGAACGCCTCGGGCACCTACAACATCGCCGCGGTCTCCTCGACGTCGGCGGGGAGCACCGCCGCGGTGACGGTCACCTCACCCGACGGGCCGCTGCCGATCACCGGGATGGAGACTGGATCGCTCATCGGCCTGTTCGTCGGCGGCGGCGCGCTGCTGCTGGCCGGGATCGCGCTCGCCGTCGCCGCCGTCCTCCGGCGCGGACGCGCGCGCCGATAGCATCACTCTCGTGGCCGTCGCCCCCGCACCCGTGCGCCGTCGCCGCCGCGGGATGCCGCGGTGGCTCATCATCGCGTTCGTCGTGCTGGCCGCCTCCGGGCTGCTGGCCATCCTCGCCGCGATCGGATGGATCGCCACCTGGGGGTTCCAGATGCTCAGCGCCCGCCCGCCCGCGCTCGGCACCACCATCGTCGTGCCCGACGAGTCCAAGGCGGCCAAGGCCCTGGCGACCGAGGCCCCCGGCACCGAGGAGTATGCCGCGACGGAGTACCTCGCCGCTCAGCCCACCGCCTACTGGCTCACCCCCGAGGAGGACCCGATCGGCGAGGTGTTCGGGCGCATGACCCACCTCGCGGAGGAGGCGCGCGAGCAGGACGCCTCGATCGCGGTCGTCGTCTACGGGCTTCCCGGCCGCGACTGCGGGAACTTCTCCGCCGGAGGTCTGGACGAACCCGACTACGTCACCTGGACCGAGGAGATCGCCGCGGGCCTGCGCGCGGCGGGCGACCTCCAGAAGATCGTCATCCTCGAGCCGGACAGTCTCGCCCTCGCTCCCGAGTGCGGCAACGTCGCCGAGCGGGTCGCACAGCTGCGCGGGGCGATCGATCGTCTTGCCGGTCCGAACACGTGGATCTACGTCGACGGGGGACATTCGACGTGGCTTCCGGCGGAGGAGATGGCACGCCTCATCTCGCAGCTCGACCGCGCCGGCAGCATCCGCGGGTTCGCCACCAACGTCTCCAACTACAACCATGCCAGCGAGGAGTTCGCCTACGCCCGTGTGCTGTCGAACCTCCTCGGCGGGGCGAAGGCCGTCGTCGACACCTCGCGCAGCGGCGCCGGGTCCAACGGCGAGTGGTGCAACCCGCGCGGCCGTCTCATCGGCGAACCCGGTGGCACCCTCGCCGACGACGTGGTCGACACGAACCTCTGGATCAAGCCGCCGGGCGAGTCCGACGGCGAGTGCAACGGCGGCCCCGCCGCCGGCGTCTGGTGGCCGAAGGCCGCCGTCGAGCTGACCCGCGACGTCGACTGAGCGGCGCGGGCCTGCCGGGTCAGGCGCCGGTGACGAGCTCGGAGGTCAGCCGGTACCCCACGCCCCGCACGGTCTCGATGTAGCGGGGGTTCGTGGGGTTGTCGCCGAGCTTGCGCCGCAGGTTGGTCATGTGGGCCTCGATGGCGCGCTTGTCGGCTTCGCCCACGAAGTACGAGGTGACGTAGGACTCACCGCGCAGCACCAGCGTCAGGTCGGCCTTGCTGCGCACCCGACGCTTGGACTCCATGAGGGTCGCCAGCAGGTCGAACTCGGTGCGGGTGAGATCGAGGGTGTCGCCGGCCACCATCACGATGCGCGTGTCGGGGTCGAGCTGGAGATCGCGGTGGGAGAGCACCTGGGCGCCGACGAGCTCGCGAGGGCTCTGGTCGGCGGGCACGAGATCGGTGCCGGCGTTCGGGTCGGCCGTGGGCTCGGCGGCGGCCTGCGAGGCGGACTGCGCGGCCATGATGATCGGCTCGAGCGGGGTTCCGGGCCCGGTGGGCGCGGCCGCGGGGCCCGGGTGCCCCGGCTGCTCGCCGGCGTACCCCGGGAAGGGCATCGCCGGCCCCGACGGCATCTGCGGCATCCCGGGCATGCCCTCGTAGGGGTACGGGTAGGGCGCCGGCGCCTGCGGCTCGTACGGGCGCTGGGCGATCGGACGGGCGCCGGGGAACGAGGGCCCGACGCTGTCCTGTCGGGGCGCGGGCGCCGTCTGCTGGGTGCGAGGGCGACGCAAGAGGGCATCGATCCGCGCGCGGAGCTCGCGGGGCCGGAACGGCTTGACGATGTACTCGTCGGCGCCCGCTCCCAGGCCCAGGACCACGTCGGCCTCGTCCTCCAGGCCCGTGAGCATGATGATGTAGGTGTCCGACTGCGCGCGGATGCGCCGTGCCGCCTCGAAGCCGTCGATGCCGGGCATGTTCACATCGAGCGTGGTGATGAGCGGCTGGTAGGACACCACGGCGCGGACGCCGTCGATGCCGTTGCCGACCGACACCGTGGAGAAGCCCGCCGCCTCCAGCACCTCGACGAGGAGGTGACGGATGTCGGGATCGTCTTCGACGATGACGGCCGTTCGCAGGGCAATCGAAGGGTCGCTCATCGGTGGATGCTCCCAGTGGTCGAGGAGAAGCGGAGCAGCCACGGCGGTCTGCCTAGCGGAAGCGCTGTCCACGGTCATGCTACACATCTCCCGTCCTGCGTCGCCGTCACGGTCTCTCGACGTCAGACCTTGTATCCCTGGTACCGGCGGATGAGCTTGAAGAACATCAGCAGGGTCTGCAGCACGGTGACGACACCGACGATCGGCCAGCCGATCCACAGGATGGTGGACTGCACCATCGGACCGAGCATGGTCCAGATCACGGCCATCGCCACGAGCACCGCGACCAGCAGCAGCAGCGGCAGCCAGTGGGCACTGCCGCCGCCCTTCTCGGCCTTGGCCTGCATGGCCCAGTTGTCGACCTTCTTGCGGGAGAGGAAGCGCGTCCACGACCGCAGGAAGTGGCTGAGGCGGATCCACATGAAGATCTCGGCGGGGAAGACCAGACCGGCGAAGAGCAGGTCGCGGGAGTTGTGGCTCTTCATGGTGCGGGCGATCCGCAGGTTCAGCAGGGTCGCCACGACCGGCGGGATCAGCCACCACGGCGAGAAGATGAACGCCCCGATCGACAGCGAGCCGGCAAGGAGGATGAGGAAGGCGACGCGCACGAACAGGTTCGTCAGCATGCCGAAGTTCTCGAACCACCGCAGGCGCAGGTTCGGGTGGAACGGCTGGCCCTTGGTGTCGCCGCGCTGCCCCGGCCACATCAGCTCGATCGCGCCATACGTCCACTTCACCTGCTGGGCGTCGTAGCCCTTCAGCGTGGTCATGCCGCCGACATCCGCGCGGGCGTAGGGGCTGATCTTGGTGAGGTAGCCGGCGCTCTTGATCTGCAGCGACAGCAGCGAGTCCTCCACCTCGCTGTCGCGGACCCAGGGGGTGGACTGGTGGTTCTGGCGCATCACGTCGCGGAGGGCGTTGGTGGAGAAGATCGAGAACTGCCCGCCCAGCACCGCCATGTTGCGGCCGCGCAGCAGGTTCTGGAGGTTGAACGCGGCGAACTGCGTGCGCTGACCGGCGATGAGGAACTTGCCGACGAGTCCCTTGATGGGGCGGTCGTCGATGGAGTAGATCGCCGAGATGCCGCCGATGCGCGAGTCCGAGACCGCCTCGGTCTCGAGGAGCTCCACCGCCTTGGGGTCGGCCATCGTGTCGCCGTCCACGCCCAGCAGGTAGTCGTAGCCCTCGACGAGCGAGTAGCCGTAGTTGAGGGCCCCGACCTTCTTGTCGGGGTTCTTGCCGATGTCGTGCACGAAGACCTCGGTGAACTGCTCACCCAGGTCGTTGGTGATCTGGTGGGGACCGGCGAACTCGGAGGCCACCTTCACCGTGGCGTCGGAGGAGTTGTTGACCACGACGTGGATGACATCGGGCACCCGGGTCTGGCTGAGGAGCGACTCGATCACCCCGGCGATCGACTCCTCCTCGTTGTAGGCGGGGATGATGCATCCGATCGTGGAGCGGTGACCGGTGAGGTTCTCCAGGACCGAGGAGAAGTCGTCGGCGAACCCGGGCTCGGCCGGCAGGTCGGCGGGCGGGCGCGGCGCCGGTGACATGGGAGCGGTGCGGGGGAAGGCGACGGGGGTGTTCTGGTCGGTCATCGTGACATCCTGTGTCGTTCAGAGCGGCCTGCTTCTGCCGGGTGGCTTCCTGCCGCTGAGACCACCCTGCCCGCCCGACCGCGACGCGGACCCGAGGTCTCGTGAAGCCCCCCGCAAGGTTGCCTCAAGGCTGGGTGGGGGGACCCGCCACCGCGGCCGAGCCGTCGGGATAGATGGCCACGGGCAGGTACTGGTAGACCGTCTGCTGCTGGAAGGAGTTCTCGTCGTTGGCGTTGCCCTCGACCCACACCGTCAGGGCGAATTCGAGGGTGATCCCGTAGGTGTCGCCGGGCAGCTGGCTGATCGTGGTCTCGGGGACGAGAAGGCCGCCCTGGAAGCTGTTCAGCAGCAGCCCGCGGTCCGAGCGCAGCGTGTCGGTGGGCACGAGCGTGCGCGGATCGGCGCTGAACTGGAAGGGGCTCTGCACCTGGCCGCTGGTCTGCGCGGTCTGCGAGGTCACCGAGACCGAGGAGAGGTAGACCCGGCGCTTGTCGGTGAGCACCGCCTTCTCGTCCACCCGGTAGTCGTGGACGTTCACGGCGAAGCCGAGGGTCTTCATGCGGGTGGGGGTCCACTCCTGCGTCCGCTTCGGGTCGGCCGCCCACACGTCCAGGCGCACCTCGAGCTGGTCGGCGACCTCGGTGGACAGCGCCACCGACCCGTCATAGGTGAACTGGGAGTCGAAATCCATCGACGGCGACGCCAGGGGCGTCGGAGTCGCCGCCGCGGCCGGTGCGCCCGTGGATTGCTGGAACTGGTTGAACGCATCGACGACCTGAGCGCACCCGGACAGCGCCACGGCGAGAGCGCCGGCGGCCGCGACGGCCAGGAGCCGGCGCGGACGGCGGATACGGGGGGCTGAGGTGCTCACGGCGGGACTCCTGACGTGCCGGTTCGGACGGGGTGGGGGCCGGCCGATTCCGCGAACTGTGGGCACACCGCCCGGTTCGGGTTCGGGCGGCCTGCGAAAGCGACCGGTCCCACCCCTCGCCGGTTACACAACCACGCCGATCGACGATCTTGAGGTTCTTGAGGTGATCTTGCGCCAGCCTTGCGCTGGGAGGTCCGTAGAATGACGCCACTGTCTTCCCCGGCCGGAAGGCGCATCGTCTCACCCGCCCCGGGAGGTTCCATGGGTCCCCATCGCCGTGCCGTCGTGGGCGTCGCGAGTTCCACGCTCGCCCTGACGCTCGCCCTCGCCCTGACGGGCTGCGGGCCGGCGCCGTGGGACTTCGGCGCCGAGCCGACGCCGAGCGCCACGCGGAGCAGCTCGGCATCGGCCGCACCGGCCCCGGTGCCCAACGACCTCTCCAGCGGATCGACGAAGCGCGAGCTCGTCGCCGGCGCCGTCGCCGCTTCGGTCGACTACTGGTCGACGCTGTCGATGGACCGGTGGACCGCCGAGGCCCTGAAGCCCGTCAACCTGTCCATGACGACGACGGTGACCCCCGACGACGGCCAGAAGGTCTACCTGCAGCGGGCGGTGATGGTGGCGGTGCCCCAGGGACCGGATGGCGCGATGGCGCCCCTGGAGGCGCAGATCGATCAGTCCTCGGTGGCCCCCGGGTACCTCGTCCTCGCGCCCTACAGCTATTCCCAGACCTTCAACGTGGGCTCGGTGCCCGCCGAGGCGACCCACGTGCAGCTGCAGTTCAGCTACGACTTCCTGGTGCAGACCACGCCGACCTCGAACGAGTTCGCCAAGCAGACGGCGAGTGACACGGTGACGGTCGCCATCGCCGCGGTGCCGGGCGAGTCCGACGAGTCGGAGTCCGAAGGCTGAGGGTCCGCGCCCTCAGGCGTTGACCCGCTCCCACCGGTCGCCGCCGGCCCGGGTCGCCGTGTCGGCCGCGGCCTCGGCGCGCTCGATCAGCGCCTCGACGTCGCCGTCGCCTTCCGCGATGTCGCCGGAATCGACCGCGACCCAGCCGACGCTCGCCGACACCTGGATCTCCATCCCCCCGGCGTTCTCCATTCGGCCCACCCGGCCGAGAGCCCCGCGCAGCGCCGCCCGGATCACGGGTTCGGGACGCGAGACGAGGACGGCCACCGTGCCCGGACGCCGCTCGGCGATGTCGGCGTCCGCGGGGAGGGCGTTGCAGATGGCCCGGCTGAAGCTGTCGCACACCGCATCGAACCCGGTGACCCCGACGGCGTCGCGGACGTCGGCCTCGTCGTCGAGACGGAAGACCAGCAGCGCCCAGGAACGCTCCCCGCGTCTTCTCGCGCGGACGAGACGATCGCGGCATCCCGCGACGAAGTCCTCCCACGCCGAACGCGCCCCCGGGAGGACGACCCGCTCGCGCCGGGTGGCGAACCCGACCAGCGACACCAGCGCGCAGACCATGTAGATGATGAAGCCCAGCTGGTTGACCGACCGGACGAACTGCAGGTCGTCGCCGCTGGATGCGGGGAAGATGAGGCCCGCGACCGCGACGAAGGCGGCGAGCGCGGAGTTGAGCACCGAGATGACCACGAGGGGGTACAGCACGGTGTCCCCGCGATCGGGAAGGCGCAGCCACTCCACGAGGAGCAGGAAGGCGAAGACCGCCGAGAGGAAGAAGATCAGCCGGAACAGGACGCTGTACACCTCGGTGGCACCCGCCGCGACGAGAAGGGCGGGGCTCACCGCCGACAGCAGTGCCGCCAGCCACCACCTCGACGCCGCCCCGCGCAGCGTCCGAAACCCCGCCCAGATGAAGCCGGGCGCCCCCATGAGGAGGCCGAGCGCCACCCGGCGCACCGCCTCGGAGTCGATGGTCTCCGCGAGGACGACGCCCCACGACGAGATCATCGCGAGCAGGAACGCGATCGACCACAGCAGCGTGGAGCGGTGGGGGCGGTCGAGGAAGGCCACCCCGATCATGATGACGACGCCGAGGGTCGCCACCGTGGCCTGCGCGAGAGCGAGGTTCGGGCCGCTGAAGGAGGGGATGCCGTCGATCACTCCGCCGCCCGAGGGAGGGTCACGCGGGCCGTCGTCCCGGCCCCCAGCTCCGAGGTGAGCGTCAGCTCGCCCCCGTGCGCCTCGACGATGTCGCGGGCGATGCCGAGCCCGAGACCCGTCCCCGGCGCGGTGCGCCCGGCCCCCGCCGAGCGGAAGTACGGCTCGAACACCCGGTCGATCTCGTCGCCGGCGATCCCGATTCCCGAGTCGGAGATCTCGATGCGGATGACACGTCCCTCGACCGCCCCGCGCACCGACACCGTCCCCTGGCGGGGGGTGTACTTCACGGCGTTGGTGAGGAGGTTGTCGAACACCTGACGCACGCGGAACGCGTCGGCCCGCACGGGCAGGAGCGGCGGAAGCTCGGTGAGGAGGGTGATGTTGCGCGAGCGCGCGTTGGCCTTCACGCCGGCAAGCGACGCCTCCAGAACGGTGCGCAGGTCGATCTCGTCGGTGCCCCGCGGCGCCGTGAACGAGGCGCGCGAGTCCAGGAGGGTCTGCTCGAGCATCGTGAGCATGCGCTCGGCGGAAGCCTCGATGACAGCGAAGTCGTCGCGCGTGCCGGGGTCGAGCTCGCGCTCGAGCGCGAGCTCCGCGCGGCCGAGGATGACGGTGAGCGGGTTGCGGATCTCGTGCGACGCCATCGCGACGACCTGATCGCGGGCCCGTTCGGCGTGCAGCAGCGCGGTCACATCCCGCACCACGAGCAGCGTGCTCGCCTCATCCTCGCTTCGCGACGCCAGCGGACTGGCCGACGCGGTCACGGCGCGCCAGGTGCCCTCGGGGTCGACGATCCAGTAGGTCTGCGGTTCGAAGGCCTCACCGCGCGCGGCGCGCGCGAAGGGGCGATCACCGACGGGAACCTCCGGGCCGTCCACCCCGACGTGCTCGATCACGCGGGCCTCGGCGGGGTTCTCCTGCTCCGCCAGCCCGTAGAGGCGCCGGTAGGCGGCATTGAGCGCGAGGAGCTCCCCGCCCGGCGCCAGGCGCACGATGCCGAGGTCGATGCCGTCGATCATCTCGGCGATGCGCCGCTCCTGCGCGGTCGCCCGATCCAGCGTCGCCCGCAGTCGTCGCGCCTGCTGACGCAGCAGACGCTTGAAGGCCCGCGTGCGCCGCGAGCCGACGTAGAGGGTGATGCCGATGAAGCTCAGGACGATGATGATCAGCACCACGCGGATCGTCGAATCGGTACCGGGGGTGAGACTCGCGACGATCAGGAGGAACAGCCCCACCGAGCCGAGGGCGACCGCGAGGGTGCGTGCGCCGTAGTGGAGGGCGATCCACACGATCGGGAAGGTCCACAGGAACGCGAACCGCAGATCGCCGTCGAGGTTCAGCAGGCCCACAGCGAAGAGGTCGGCGAAGGGCACCATGAGCACCGCGGCGGAGGACAGCCTCGCCCACGGTGCGATCAGGGTCGCCGCGGTGATCACCACCAGCAGCAGGATGCCGCCGGTGAACGTCCAGCTGGCCAGCTGCGCCGGCTGGATGAACAGCAGCAGGATGACGACGGCGAGCACCGTCGCGCCGAGGACGAGCTGGCTGAGCCAGATCGAACGGGTGCGGCTGGAGATCGACGCGGGAGCGAGGACCCGGGTGTCGGGAGCCGTCGACCACGTCGCCGCGGGCGCCGGGGCCGCGTCGGCCGATCGCGGCCTGCCCCCCGTCAACATACGCAGAGTTTAGCCACGAGGACCCGGGCTTCGAGCCTCCGACGTCCCGTTCGTCAGCCCGCCGTCGGCACCTCCGCCGGCTGGCCGGACGTGATCGTCGCCGTCACCAGGATCGGGAGGTGGTCCGACAGCCCCTGCGGAAGGGTGCGGACCCGGTCGATCGTGAACCCGGTCGAGGTCACGAAGTCGTAGTGCCCGCGGAAGAACCGGTACCGCGTGTAGGTGCGCGCATCGCTCAGACTCAGCTCGTACCCCTGCTCGCGCACCTTCTGACCGAGGTTCTCCTTGAACACCGGGTAGTTGTAGTCGCCGACCATCAGTGCGGGAAGCCCCTCCCCCAGCTGCTCCAGCTCCGACAGCGCGGTGCGGATCTGGTGGCGTCGCAGCGAGTTCAGCGCGGTGAGGGGCGCCGCATGGAAGGAGGCGACGATGAGGTCGGTGCCGTGATCGATGTCATGCAGCCGCACCCCCAGCATCCGCTCTTCCGCGGGCTTGAGCAGATGATCGTGCAGCGACTTCTTCAGGGCGAGGGCGCGCACCTCGACGGCGCGGAAGGTGTTGGCGCGGTAGTAGACCGCAAGACCCAGCCTGTTGCGCGAGGTGGCGTCGGCCAGGCGCAGCCCCGCGATCTCGTCGGGAATGTCGGAGGTGTCGTACTCCTGCAGACACAGGACGTCGGCGCCGTGGCGTTCGACCAGCTCGGCCAGCTCGCCCGCGGCGCGATGCTTGCGCAGGTTGTACGAGATCACTCTCATCGCCGCCCAGCCTACGACCGTCGCGGCCCACCGGGGCTGTCCGGGAGGTGACGCATAAACGATGATCAGGCTTCGTCAGTCGGTCTCCCGGCGCGCGCGGGTCTGCGCCGCGCGCGCGGCGAGCAGCTCGTCGGCGGGGTAACCCACCTCCGCGAGGGTCAGCCCGCGTGCGGCGAGGACGTGGATCTCGGGCACCTTGCCGCCCCGATCGCGGATCGCGGCGAGGTCCTCCGGCTCGAGGCGCCCCTCGCCCACGGCGACGCACCCGCCGACGAGGGCGCGCACCATGCTGTGGCAGAACGCGTCGGCCTTGACATCGGCCAGGAGCACGCCGTCGGGATCGCGGCGCCAGCCGAAGGCGAGCAGGGTGCGGATGGTGGTCGCCTCCTCGCGGGGCTTGCAGTAGGCCGCGAAATCGTGGAGTCCGATGAGGGAGCGCGCCGCGGCATCCATCCGCTCCTCATCCAGGTGCGAGCGCACGCTCGTGGTGCGGTGGCGCTCGAGGGGGTCGTAGCCGGTGCGGCGATCGGCGATGCGGTAGACGTAGCGACGCCACACCGCTGAGAAGCGGGCGTCGAACCCCTCGGGGGCGAGAGTGGTCGAGCGCACGGCCAGGTCGGCGTACGCGCCGAGCACCCCGTTGAGGCGGCGAGCGAGCTGTGCCGTCGGCACGAACGGCTGCGCATCCGGGCTCGCCGACCCGCGCGGGGCGCGGGCTGCGGCCAGGCGTTCCTCCTGCGCCGGGTCGAGATCGACGTGCGCGACCTGCCCGGTGGCGTGGACGCCGGCGTCGGTGCGCCCGGCCACCACGACCCGCGGCGCGCCCCCCAGCACACGACCGAGGGCGGACTCCAGCGTCTCCTGCACCGTCCGGAGCCCTGGCTGGCGCGCCCACCCGCGGAAGTGCGTGCCGTCGTAGGAGAGATCGAGGCGGATGCGCACCGCACCAGCGTAGTTCGCCGCCGGGCCGACTCTCGGAGCTTCCCCGGAGACCGCGGCGAGGTCCGACGTACACTGTGGTGTCCCCCTCCAGAGGATCGTCGACCTGACCGTTTTCCCATGACGCTCACCGCCCCCACACGCCTCAGCAGCCCCAGCTCGCAGCCCGCCGTTCCTCCGCGCCGTTACGCGGGACTGGACGGGATGCGAGCCGTCGCCGTCGCACTCGTGGTGATCTACCACCTCTTCCCCGTGATGCTGCCCGGCGGGTTCATCGGCGTGGATGTGTTCTTCGTGATCAGCGGATTCCTCATCACGAGCCTGCTGCTGCGGGAGCACGCGCGGAGCGGGCGAATCGCCCTCGTGGGCTTCTGGCGACGGCGGGCACGTCGGCTCCTCCCGGCCCTCGCGCTCGTGGTGCTGGTGTGCTCGAGCGCGGCGTTCCTCGTCGGCGGCGACGTGCTCGTGCGGCTCGGCGCCCAGGTGCTGGGCGCGGCGACCTTCAGCTACAACTGGGTCTCGCTCGCCGGTGACGGCGGCTACTTCTCCGCCGCCACCCCCGAACTCTTCCGCAACTTCTGGTCGCTCGCCGTCGAGGAGCAGTTCTACGTCATCTGGCCGCTCGTGCTGCCGCTGTTCCTGCTCCTCCCGCGCGCCTGGGCGCGCGCCGGCGCGGCGCTGCTGCTGGCGGCGGCCTCGGCGGGGTGGATGGCGGTGCTCGTCACCTCGGGGTTCGGCACTCCCGGCGGCGACCTCACCCGCGTCTACTTCGGCACCGACACCCACGCCTTCGGCATCCTGCTGGGCGTGGCCCTGGCGTTCGCGACGACGACCGTACTCGGACGCGCCGCTCCCAGGACCGCGCCGCGGTGGACCGGCGGGGTCGGCGCCCTGGCGATCTTCGGACTCGTGCTGCTGTCGTTCCTCGCGCCCGTCGACGGGGTGGCGACCTTCCCCGGAGCACTTGTGGTCGCCAGCCTCCTCTCGGCCGCCGCGATCGTCGCCGGGGTGTGGCCCGGGTCGCGGTTCGGCCGGGCGATCGACGCGCAGCCGCTGCGGTGGATCGGCGACCGCTCGTACGGGATCTACCTCTGGCACTGGCCGATCCTCGTGCTCCTGCTGGCCGGGCTCCAGGGCACCGGCGCCGAAGCCGGGGTGCCCGGGAGTGTGGGGATCACCGCGCTTCTGCTCACCCTGGTCGCCGCGGAACTGTCGTACCGCTTCGTCGAGACGCCGGTGCGCCGGCACGGGTTCCGCGGGTCGCTCCGACGGCTCGGTCGGGCGCTGCGCAGCGGTGCCGGTGCGCGCATCGGCGCCCTCACCGCCGGCGCGGTCGCGGTCGCGCTCGTCGCCGGCACCGGCGCCGCGGTCGCTGCGGCCCCGGCGGTGTCGTCGGGACAGGCGATGGTGGATGCCGGTCAGCGGGCGCTCGCAGAGGTCGACGCCCCCGCGGCGCCGGCTCCCTCGCCGGCCGAGTCGGCGGCATCCGCACCCCCGGCTCCGATGCCGGGCGTTCCCTCCGACGCCGGCGTGCCCCGGCCCGCGCCGACGCCGGTGACCGGGGATCAGATCACCGCGGTCGGCGACTCGGTGATGCTCGCCTCGGCCCCGGCGCTGCTGGAGCGCTTCCCGGGCATCGCCGTCGACGCGGCCGTCTCACGCTCGGCGTGGGCGGGGCCGGGGATCCTGCAGCAGCTCGCCGACAGCGGCCAGCTGCGCCCCTACGTCGTGCTGGGCCTCGGGACCAACGGCCCGGTCGATCGTGACGCGCTGGAGCGGATGGCGGCGATCGCCGGGCCCGACCGCACGCTCGTCCTCGTCAACGCCTTCGCGCCGCGGGACTGGATCCCGGGCGTCAACACCGAGCTGGCCGACTTCGCCGCGACCCACCCGCGCGTCTTCATCGCCGACTGGTCCGGCGCGATCGCGCCGCGGCCCGAGCTGCTCGCCGGCGACCAGATCCACCCCGACTCCGGCGGGGGCGCGGTCTTCGCCGACGCGGTGGGGCAGGCCGTCGAGCGGGCCGAGGAGCACCGCGCCCTCCTCGCCTACGAGCAGGAGCTGCGCGCCTGGCGGCGCGCGCACTTCACCGTGGGCCGCGAGTTCGAGTAGGCCCGCCGCGCGGCCCCCGCGTGGGTGGCGCAGATGGTGACCTTCGCACCCTCAACCCCGCAATCCGCGCCACTTTCGCTCACGCGAGCCCTGCCGAGGTGGCGCAGATGGCGACCTGGACACCTTCAACCCCGCAATCTGCGACACCTTCACCCGGCACGGAAACGACGAGACCCGCCACCCCACAGGGGCGGCGGGTCTCGGTGCGACCGGGGTCGTTACTTCTTGTCGGCGTCGGCGTCAGCGTCAGCGTCCTCAGTGGAGTCACCCTCCACCACGGCGTCCTCCGCGGCCTTCTCGGCCGCCGCGCCCTCCTCGGGCGACTCCGATCCGGCGTCGGTGCTCTCGTCAGCGGTGCTGTCTTCCACGGGGGCCTCCTCGGTGGTGTCCTCCGCGACAGTCTCCTCCGCGGCGGCGTCATCCGAAGCGGGCTTGACAGCCGGGGCCGCCTTGGCCGACGAGCGCGAGCTCTTGACCTTCGGAGTCACGGGCTCGAGCACGAGCTCAATGACAGCCATGGGGGCGTTGTCACCCTTGCGGTTGCCGATCTTGGTGATGCGGGTGTAGCCACCCGGGCGGTCGGCGACCAGCGGCGCGATCTCAGTGAAGAGGACGTGCACGACCTCCTTGTCACCGATCACACTCAGCACCCGGCGACGCGCGTGCAGGTCGCCGCGCTTGGCGAAGGTGATCAGGCGCTCCGCCAGCGGACGCAGGCGCTTGGCCTTGGTCTCGGTGGTCTGGATCGACTTGTGGGTGAAGAGGGCCGCGGCGAGGTTCGCAAGCAGCAGGCGCTCGTGGGCGGGGCCGCCTCCGAGGCGGGGTCCCTTCGTGGGCTTGGGCATGTCAGTTACTCCAGTCGAAAGTCAGTCGGGATGCCGCAGCTCAGACGGTCTCGTCGTCGTAGCCGCCGTAGAAGTGCGCGCCGTCGAACCCGGGGACCGAGTCCTTCAGCGACAGGCCGAGGGAGGTGAGCTTGTCGCGCACCTCGTCGACCGACTTCTGTCCGAAGTTGCGGATGTTCATCAGCTGCGTCTCCGAGAGGGCGACAAGCTCGCTGACGGTGTTGATGCCCTCGCGCTTGAGGCAGTTGTACGAACGCACTGACAGGTCGAGGTCCTCGATCGGCATCGACAGCTCGTTGGAGAGCACGGTCTCCACCGGCGCCGGGCCGATCTCGATGCCCTCGGCCTCGACGTTCAGCTCGCGGGCGAGGCCGAACAGCTCGGTGAGGGTGCGACCGGCCGACGCGACGGCGTCGCGCGGGGCGATCGAGGGCTTGGTCTCGACATCCAGCACGAGCTTGTCGAAGTCGGTGCGCTCACCGGCACGGGTCGCCTCGACGCGGTACGACACCTTTAGCACGGGCGAGTAGATCGAGTCGATCGGGATCTGCCCGGCCTCGGCGTACTCGTTGCGGTTCTGGGTTGCCGACACATAGCCGCGGCCGCGCTCGATCGTGAGCTCGAGCTCGAAGCGCGCGGTGTCGTTGAGGGTCGCGATGACCAGCTCGGGGTTGTGCACCTCGACGCCGGCGGGAGCGGAGATGTCGGCGGCGGTGACCTCACCGGCGCCGGTCTTGCGCAGGTACGCCGTGATGGGCTCGTCGCGCTCGCTGGAGACGACCAGCTGCTTGATGTTGAGGATGATCTCGGTGACATCCTCCTTCACACCGGGAATGGTGCTGAACTCGTGGAGGACGCCGTCGATGCGGATCGACGTCACGGCAGCGCCGGGGATCGACGACAGGAGGCTGCGACGCAGCGCGTTGCCGATGGTGTAGCCGAAGCCCGGCTCCAGCGGCTCGACGACGAATCGGCTGCGGAACTCCCCGATCTTCTCCTCGGTCAGAGTGGGACGCTGTGCGATGAGCACGATGTGTTCCTTTCAGTCACGTGCCCGCTATATGACACGTGCGGTGGGTGAAGTATTGAGTTGTGTTCAGGGATGCCGCGGGGGCGCGCACCACGAGGGACCGCGCCCCGCGGCATCCGGAAAATCGAAAGCGTCAGACGCGGCGACGCTTGGGCGGGCGGCACCCGTTGTGCGCCTGCGGGGTGACGTCCTGGATCGAACCGACCTCGAGGCCGGCGGCCGTCAGCGAGCGGATCGCGGTCTCGCGACCCGAGCCCGGGCCCTTGACGAAGACGTCGACCTTCTTGACGCCGTGCTCCTGCGCCTGGCGGGCGGCCGACTCGGCGGCCATACCTGCGGCGTAGGGGGTGGACTTGCGCGAGCCCTTGAAGCCCACGCCACCCGAGGACGCCCAGCTGATCACGGCGCCCGACGGGTCGGTGATCGAGACGATCGTGTTGTTGAACGTCGACTTGATGTGGGCCTGACCCACGGCGATGTTCTTCTTCTCCTTGCGACGCGGCTTGCGCGCGGCGGACTTGGCCTGTGCCATGTGCGTGTTCTCCTAAACCCTGCAGGCCGCGCTCAGCGCGCCTTCTTCTTGCCGGCGACGGTGCGCTTCGGGCCCTTGCGGGTGCGCGCGTTGGTCTTGGTGCGCTGACCGCGCACCGGGAGGCCGCGGCGGTGACGGATTCCCTCGTAGGAGCCGATCTCGACCTTGCGGCGAATGTCGGCGGCCACCTCGCGGCGGAGGTCACCCTCAACCTTGTAGTTGGCCTCGATGTAGTCGCGGAGGGCGATGAGCTGGTCGTCGCTCAGGTCCTTCACGCGGATGTTCTCGTCGATCTCGGTCTTCGCGAGGATCTCGTGCGAACGGGTACGGCCCACGCCGTAGATGTAGGTCAGGGCGATGACCACGCGCTTATCGCGCGGGATGTCGACGCCGGCAAGACGTGCCATGCGGCTCTCCTAGGAGTTGGTGGAGGTGTGGAGCAGGATCGGTGCCCGGGCCTCCGCCCCGAGGTGTCCCCCTTGCGGGTTCTGATCCTGCCTGTGTGTGTTCAGTTGTGAGTCTTCGTCGTGAGGTCTGAGCTCAGCCCTGGCGCTGCTTGTGGCGCGGGTTGGACTTGCAGATCACCATCACGTTGCCGTGGCGACGGATCACCTTGCAGTGATCGCAGATGGGCTTGACGGAGGGGTTGACCTTCATGATTTTCCTGTTCGCTGTCTTCGCCGGGCACGCAGGCTCTTCCGACCCCGCGTGGGGCGTTACTTCTCGACCGGTCTAGCGGTAGCGGTAGACGATCCGGCCGCGGGTGAGGTCGTAGGGGCTGAGCTCCACGACCACGCGGTCCTCGGGGATGATGCGGATGTAGTTCTGCCGCATCTTGCCTGAGATCGTGGCGAGCACCTTGTGACCGTTGGTGAGCTCCACGCGGAACATCGCGTTCGGCAGCGCCTCGGAGATGACACCCTCGATCTCGATGACACCGTCTTTCTTCGCCATAAACTCGCTATCGCTTGCATGCAGACCGGCCGGTCTGCGGTGGATGGGATTGTGGTGCGGCGACACGCCAATAAAGGCGCAACGCACCAAAGATCAACTATAGGTGATAACGGATGCCGCGGCAAACCGTCCCGCCGCTCCCGGTCCGCCGCCGCCGCCGCCTCCGCCCTCCGCGCCCGGCGCACCCGTCGCCCCTCGGGGCCCCCGTGAGGGTTCATCCGTCGCATATGCACGCGCGGCGGGACCCAGGCGTACATCTGTGACGGATGAAGGAAGGTGATGGCGCGGCGCGGGCCGCGCGCAACGCGGGGCCAGCGGCGGGCGCACCCGTCGCCCCTCGGGGCCCCGCGAGGGTTCATCCGTCGCATATGCACGCGCGGCCCGCCCTGGGCGTACATCTGTGACGGATGAAGGAAAGGAGAAGGGCCGCGGGGCGCTGCGCGGGGGCGGGCGGGCGCGGGCGGGGCACTGAGCGCGGGCGGGGCACCGGTCCCCCGCGGCGCGCGGGGCGCGGGTCAGGAGAAGAGCGAGGCGAAGTCCGCCGGGGCGGGGATGGTGTCGTTGGCGATGACCTCGCCGTTGACCGCGAGGGTCGGGGTCGCGATGCCCGACTGTCCGGGCTGGATCGGCGTCTGCTGCGTCATCGACGAGACGAACCCGCTGTAGCGCTGCTCCGTCACGCACGCGTCGACGCCCTCGGCGCCGACGGATCCGGCGATCTCGATGAGCTGCTCGTCCGTCAGACCCGTCGAACCCTCCGCGGGCTGGTTGGCGTAGAGCGTCTGCATGAACGACACCGCCGCGTCGGGCGCCGTCTCGGCGACGCAGTACATGGCGTTCGCCGCGCGCGTGGAGTACTCCGTGCCCTGCGAGAACCGGTCGAGGATGGCGATCGGATGGATGTTGAGGGTGAGCGTGCCGTCGTCGACGAGCCCCTGGATCGACTCCCCGTACGCCTGCTCGAACTGGTTGCAGATCGGGCACATGAAGTCGATGTAGGTGTCGAGGGTCTGCTCCCCCGTCCCGACCTCAATCGCCCCCGTCTCGGCGTTGATCGACGCCGCCTGGGGCGCCGGGCCCGCGTCATCCGACTGGTTGTTCGACCAGACCACGATCGCGGCGGTGACCACGAGCGCGAGCACCACGGCGACGCTCACGAGGATCGCGAACCAATTGACCTTGCGCGCGGCGGTTGCCATCGGCGTCCTCCCTGAAGATTCCCGGCGCTACCGGATCGGTGCCGGGGTGACGCCGAATGGCGCGAGCCCAGCTGCGCCGCCGTCGGGCGCCGTGAGCACCCACACACCCTCATCATGCACCGCGACGCTATGTTCCCAGTGTGAGCCGGCCGAGCCGTCGACGGTCGAGACGGTCCAGCCGTCATCCTCGACGAACGTGGCATCGGACCCGGCGACCACCATCGGCTCGATGGCGAGGGCGAGGCCGGGTCGAACCTCGGGACCCGGGTCGTCGACACGGTAGTTGAACACCGAGGGCGACTCGTGCATCTTCCGCCCGATGCCGTGCCCGACGTACTCGCGGAGGATCCCGTAGCCCTCGCCGTGCGCCAGGATGTAATCCTCGATCGCCACGCCGATGTCGGCGATGTGTCGCGCGGTCGCGAGAGCGGCGATCCCCGCCCAGAGCGACCCCTCCGTCACCCGTGAGAGCTGCTCCCGCTCGGCCACGAGCTCCGGGCGCGACGGGTCGGGCAGCACGACGGTGAACGCCGAGTCGCCGTTCCACCCCTGGTACTCCGCACCGCAGTCGATTGAGAGGATGTCGCCGGGCTCGAGCGGCCGGTCGCCGGGGATCCCGTGCACCACCTGCTCGTTCACCGACGCGCACACGGTGTGCCGGTACCCGCGCACCATCTGGAAGTTCGATTTCGCCCCGCGCGAGACGATGAGATCGGATGCCGCGGCATCCAGCTCCGCCGTCGTGACACCGGGGGCGATGAGGGCTTTCACCGCGGCGAGGGCGTCGGCGGTGATGAGGCCGGGTTCGACCATCGCCCGCAGTTGGGCGGGGGTCTTGTAGATCGAGCGGCGGAGACCCACGGTCGGGCTCACACCGCTGCCGGGCTCCCGAGCCCCCGGGCCCGGAGCGCGGCGAGGATGCGATCGGTGATCTCGTCGACCGAGCCCGTGCCGTCGATCTCGTCGACGATGCCCCGGGTGGCGTACACGCCGATGATCGGAGCCGTCTCGCTCTCGTAGATCGCCAGGCGCTGGGCGATGACCGCCTCGGTGTCGTCGGCACGGCCCTGCTCGAGCGCCCGCTTGCTCAGTCGCGCGATCGATTCCTCGCGGGGCACCTCGAGCACGATCACCGCGTCGAGCTTCTCCTCGCGGCCGCCGAGGAACTCATCCAGGTGCATCACCTGTGGGAGGTTCCGGGGGTAGCCGTCGAGGAGGAAGCCGCCCGCGGCATCCTCTTTCGACAGTCGGTCGCGCACGACCGCGCTCGTCAGCTCATCGGGGACCAGTTGCCCGGCGTCGATGATCTCCTTGACCTGCACGCCGAGGTCGGTGCCCCCGGCGACGTTGGCGCGGAAGACGTCGCCGGTCGAGACGACCGGGACACCCAGCACCTCGGCGATGCGGACGCCCTGGGTGCCCTTGCCCGAGCCCTGGGGGCCGACGATGAGAAGACGAGCCATCAGCGAAGGAGCCCTTCGTAGTGACGCTGCTGCAGCTGCGCGTCGATCTGCTTCACGGTTTCGAGTCCCACACCGACGATGATGAGGATCGAGGCGCCGCCGAACGGGAAGTTCTGGTTCGCACCCACAAGCGCCAGCGCGAACAGCGGCAGGAGGGCGACGAGGCCCAGGTAGATCGAGCCCGGCAGCGTGATGCGGGTCAGCACGTAGTCGAGGTACTCCGCGGTGGGACGCCCGGCACGGATGCCCGGGATGAAGCCGCCGTACTTCTTCATGTTGTCGGCGACGTCGACCGGGTTGAAGGTGATGGCGACGTAGAAGTAGGTGAACCCGACGATGAGCAGGAAGTACAGCGCCATGTACAGCGGGTGATCGCCCGACACGAGGTACTGCTGGATCCACGCCACCCAGCCCGGAACCTCCTGGCCCGGCTGCGGCTGGTTGAACTGCGCGATGAGCGCGGGGATGTACAGCAGCGACGAGGCGAAGATCACCGGCACGACACCGGCCATGTTCACCTTGATCGGGATGTAGGTGTTCGTGCCGCCGTAGGTGCGTCGACCGACCATCCGCTTGGCGTACTGGACGGGGATGCGCCGCTGCGACTGCTCGACGAAGACGACCAGCGCGACGACGACCATGCCGACGGCGAGGACGAGGAGGAAGACCTCGAAGCCGCGCGACTGGGCGATGGCCCACATCGAGGCGGGGAAGGCCGCGGCGATCGAGGTGAAAATCAGCAGCGACATGCCGTTGCCGATGCCGCGCTCGGTGACGAGCTCGGCGAACCACATGATGAGGCCCGTACCGGCGGTCATCGTGATGATCATCAGCAGCTGGGCCCACCACACGTCGTTGGTGAGGAGCTGCTCGCACTCGGGGATGCCGGTGATGCCGAACAGCTGACCGCTGCGGGCCACGGTCACCAGGGTCGTCGACTGCAGCAGCGCCAGAGCGATGGTGAGGTAGCGGGTGTACTGGGTGAGCTTGGCCTGACCGGCCTGGCCCTCCTTGTACAGCGCCTCGAAGTGCGGGATGACCACGCGCAGCAGCTGCACGATGATCGTCGCCGTGATGTACGGCATCACCCCGAGCGCGAAGATGGACAGCTGCAGCAGCGCCCCGCCCGAGAACAGGTTCACAAGCGACAGCAGGCCCTCGGTGCCGGCGCTGTCGCGCAGGCAGGACTGCACGTTCGGGAAGTCCACGAACGGTGCCGGCACGTGCGCGCCGAGGCGGTACAGGGCGATGATGGCCAGGGTGAATGCGATCTTCCGCCGCAGATCCGGAGTGCGGAAGACACGCGCGATGGCGCTGAACAAGAGGCTGCCTCCATTGGGGATGCCGACGACCACGTGGGCACGCCGACTCCCAGGGTAACGCGAGGAGGGGCCGGAGCGAACTCCGACCCCTCCTGCAGGCCTTACTGGGCGGTGCCCCCCGACTCGCCGGCGGAGACCGAGCCGCCCGCGGCGACGATCTTCTGCTCGGCGGAGCCCGACACCTTGTCGACCGACACGTTGAGCGCGACCGAGATGTCGCCGGTGCCGAGCACCTTCACCTTCTCGTTCTTGCGCACCGCGCCCTTGGCGACCAGGTCGCCGATGGTCACGTCGCCGCCCTGCGGGTAGAGCTCGGCGAGCTTGTCGAGGTTGACCACCTGGTACTCGACGCGGAACGGGTTCTTGAACCCGCGCAGCTTCGGCGTACGCATGTGCAGGGGCATCTGCCCACCCTCGAAGCCGACCTTGACCTGGTACCGGGCCTTGGTTCCCTTGGTACCGCGACCGGCCGTCTTACCCTTCGAGCCCTCACCGCGACCCACACGGGTCTTGGCGGTGTGAGCGCCGGGGACCGGGCGGAGGTGGTGCACCTTGAGCACGCCCGGGCGCGAAGCCGGGGCATCCTTCTTCGGCGCGCTCTTCGCGGCGGTGTCCTTCTTCGGCGCAGCCTTGCGCGCCGTGGTCTTCTTCGGCGCGGACTCGACGGCCTCGGCCGTCTCTTCCTTCTTCTCCGCCATCAGTCGATCTCCTCAACCTTCACGAGGTGGGCGACGGTGCGCACGTACCCGCGGGTCTGGGCGTCATCGGGACGGACGACGGTGTCGCCGATCCGCTTGAGACCCAGGCTCCGGAGGGTGTCGCGCTGATTCTGCTTCTCGCTCACCTTGGACTTGATCTGCGTCACCTTCAGACGCGCGGCCATCAGGCACCTACCTTCGCTGCAGCCGCGGCCTCGGCCTCGGCGCGGACCAGACGGGCGGGAGCGACCTGGTCGAAGTCCAGTCCACGACGCGCGGCGACGTGACGGGGCTCCTCCAGCTGCTTCAGCGCCTCGACGGTCGCGTGGACGATGTTGATCGTGTTCGACGATCCCAGCGACTTCGACAGCACGTCGTGGATGCCCGCGCACTCGAGGACGGCACGCACGGGGCCGCCCGCGATCACACCGGTACCGGCGGCGGCGGGGCGCAGGAGCACCACACCGGCAGCGGCCTCACCCTGGACGGGGTGCGGGATGGTCGAGGCGACGCGGGGCACGCGGAAGAAGTTCCGCTTGGCCTCTTCGACGCCCTTCGAGATCGCCAGGGGCACCTCGCGGGCCTTGCCGTAGCCGACACCCACGAGTCCGTTGCCGTCTCCCACCACGACGAGCGCGGTGAAGCTGAACCGGCGGCCACCCTTGACGACCTTCGACACGCGGTTGATCGTCACGACGCGCTCGAGGAACTGGCTCTCGCTGCGGTCGCGCGACCCACGGTCGCGGTTGGGGTTGCGCTCACGTCCACCGCGGCGCGGCTCGCGCTCACGCTCGGCGGGAGCGGTAGCGGTGGCGGCCTCGGCCGGAGCCTCGGCAGCGGCCTCTGCGGTCACGTTGTTCTCCTTGTTGTCACTCACAGGTTGAGCCCCCCTTCGCGGGCGCCGTCGGCGATGGCCGCGACACGACCTGCGTATCGGTTGCCGCCGCGGTCGAACACCACGTCGGAGACGCCGGCGGCCTTCGCGCGCTCAGCGACCAGCTCGCCGACCTTGCGGGCCTTGGCGGTCTTGTCGCCGTCGAACCCGCGCAGGTCGGTTTCGAGCGTCGATGCGGATGCCACGGTGTGGCCCTTGCTGTCGTCGACGACCTGGGCGAACACGTGGCGTGCCGAACGGGTGACGACCAGGCGGGGACGCTCGGAGGTGCCGACGACCTTCTTGCGAAGGCGGGCGTGACGGCGCGAACGCGCGTCGGACTTCGTCTTCACAGCCATGGTTACTTACCAGCCTTTCCGGCCTTGCGCCGGACGACCTCGCCGGCGTAGCGCACACCCTTGCCCTTGTACGGCTCGGGCTTGCGGATCTTGCGGATGTTCGCAGCCACCTCGCCGACGGCCTGCTTGTCGATGCCGCTCACGGTGACCTTGTTGTTGCCTTCGACCGTGAGGGTGATGCCCGCGGGGGGCTCGACGAGCACCGGGTGCGAGAAGCCGAGCGCGAACTCGATCGAGCTGCCCTTCTGCGCGACGCGGTAACCGGTGCCGACGACCTCGAGGCCCTTGGTGTAGCCCTGGGTGACGCCGATGATGTTGTTGTTGATGAGCGTGCGGGTCAGGCCGTGGAGCGACCGCGACTCGCGCTCGTCGTCGGGACGGGTGACGATCACCTGGTTGTCCTCGACCTTGACTTCGATGGGACGGGCCACGGTGAGCGCGAGCTCGCCCTTGGGGCCCTTGACCGCGACATCCTGCCCGGTCACCGTGATGGTGACGCCGGAGGGGATGTCGATCGGCAGACGTCCGATACGCGACATGTCAGATCACCACACGTAGGCGAGGACTTCCCCACCCACGCCCTTCTGCTCGGCCTGCCGGTCGGTGAGGAGACCGGAGGAGGTGGACAGGATGGCAACGCCGAGGCCGCCGAGGACCGTGGGGATCTCGGTGGACTTCGCGTAGACGCGGAGGCCGGGCTTCGACACGCGCTTGATGCCGGCGATGGACCGCTCGCGGTTCGGGCCGTACTTCAGCGTCAGGGTCAGGGTCTGACCGACACGGGCGTCCTCGACGGCCCAGTCGGAGATGTAGCCCTCCTGCTTGAGGATGTCGGCGATGTGGGTCTTGAGCTTCGAGCTCGGCAGCGACACGGAGTCGTGGTGCGCCGAGTTCGCGTTGCGCAGACGGGTCAGCATGTCAGCGACCGGGTCTGTCATCGTCATTTTTCAGCTTCTTTCGTTCATGAGGTATCGGCAGCCGTTACACGACTGACGACCTTCCATGGTCAGGTGCTACTGCTGTGCGCCCTCGGCGCGGAAGGGGAAACCGAGGTGGCGCAGAAGAGCGCGGCCCTCGTCGTCCGTCTTCGCCGACGTCACGATGGTGATGTCGAACCCGCGGACGCGGTCGATCTTGTCCTGGTTGATCTCGTGGAAGACCGACTGCTCCTGCAGGCCGAAGGTGTAGTTGCCGTTGCCGTCGAACTGCTTGCCTGACAGGCCGCGGAAGTCGCGGATGCGGGGCAGAGCGAGGTTGATCAGGCGGTCCAGGAACTCCCACGCGCGGTCGCCACGGAGGGTGACGTGCGCGCCGATGGCCTGGCCCTCGCGCAGCTTGAACTGCGCGATGGACTTGCGGGCCTTGGTCACGACCGGCTTCTGGCCGGTGATCTTGGTGAGGTCGTCGACCGCACCATCGATCACCTTGCTGTCGCGAGCTGCCTCGCCGACACCGGTGTTGACCACGACCTTCACGAGACCGGGGATCTGCATGACGTTGGCGTAGCCGAACTCGTCCTGCAGCTTCTTCTGGATCTCGGACTTGTACTTCTGCTTCAGGCGGGGCTGGATTTTGCCAGCCTCGACGGCAGTTGCGCTGCTCATATTCAGAGGTCCTTGCCTGACTTCTTCGCGTAGCGGACGCGCACGGTGCGCTTCACGCCGTCCTTGACCTGCTCCTCGACGCGGTGACCGACACGGGTCGGCTTCTTCGTCTGGGGGTCGACCAGGGAGACGTTGGAGATGTGGATCGGGGCTTCCATCGTCTCGATGCCGCCCGTCTTGGTGCCGCGCTGGGACTGGCCCACGCGGTTGTGCTTGGTGACGAAGTTCACGCCTTCGACGATGACGCGGTTCTGCTCGGGAAGGACCTCGAGGACCTTGCCCTGCTTGCCGCGGTCACCGCCGCGCTCGGGCTTGGCGCCCGAGATGACCTGAACCAGGTCGCCCTTCTTGATCTTCGCCATGATCAGATGACCTCCGGGGCGAGCGAGACGATCTTCATGAACCGCTTGTCGCGCAGCTCACGGCCGACCGGCCCGAAGATGCGGGTGCCGCGGGGCTCCCCGTCGCTCTTCAGGATGACGGCGGCGTTCTCGTCGAACTTGATGTATGAGCCGTCGGCACGTCGGGTCTGCTTGACCGTCCGGACGACGACCGCCTTGACGACGTCGCCCTTCTTGACGTTGCCGCCGGGGATGGCGTCCTTGACGGTGGCGACGATGACGTCGCCCACGCCGGCGTACCGACGGTTCGAGCCGCCGAGCACGCGGATGGTGAGCAGCTCCTTGGCGCCGGTGTTGTCGGCGACCTTGAGCCGGGATTCGTTCTGGATCACTTGGCCTTCTCCACGATCTCGACCAGACGCCAGCGCTTGGTCGCGCTCAGCGGGCGGGTCTCGTTGATGACGACCAGGTCACCGACGCCGGCGGTGTTGCCCTCATCGTGCGCCTTCACCTTGGAGGTGCGGCGGATGACCTTGCCGTACAGCGGGTGCTTCACGCGGTCCTCGACCTCGACGACGATGGTCTTGTCCATCTTGTCGCTGACGACGTAGCCGCGGCGGGCCTTGCGGTACCCGCGGGCACCGGCGTCGCGCACATCGTGCTCGGCGCTCTCGTGGCCCTTGACCTGCTCCGTGGCGGCGTCGGCCTTCTTGGCGGTGGCCATCACTCAGCCCCCTCTTCCTTCGCGGCCGAGTCAGCGGCATCCGCCTTGGTTTCGACAGGCTCAACCCGCCGCTTGGCCTTTGTTGTCTTCTTCGTCTTCGTCGCGGTCTCGACGGGCGCGGGCGTGGCACGGATGCCGAGCTCGCGCTCACGGATCACGGTGTAGAGCCGCGCGATGTCGCGCTTGACGGCGCGGATGCGGCCGTGGCTCTCGAGCTGGCCGGTGGCCGACTGGAAGCGCAGGTTGAACAGCTCTTCCTTGGCCTTGCGCAGCTCCTCGACCAGGCGCTGGTCTTCGAACGTGTCCAGCTCGCTGGGTGCGAGCGTCTTGGTGCCGATCGCCATTACGCGTCGCCCTCCTCGCGCTTGATGATGCGTGCCTTCAGGGGCAGCTTGTGGATGGCACGGGTCAGCGCCTCACGAGCGAGCTGCTCGTTCACGCCCGAGACCTCGAAGAGGACCCGGCCCGGCTTGACGTTGGCGACCCACCACTCCGGCGAACCCTTACCGGAACCCATGCGGGTTTCGGCGGGCTTCTTGGTGAGCGGTCGGTCGGGGTAGATGTTGATCCACACCTTGCCGCCACGCTTGATGTGACGGGTCATCGCGATACGAGCGGACTCGATCTGACGGTTCGTCACGTACGCGGGGGTGAGGGCCTGGATGCCGAACTCGCCGAAGGAGACCTTCGTGCCGCCGGTGGCCTGGCCCGAGCGACCCGGGTGGTGCTGCTTGCGGTACTTGACCTTGCGGGGAATGAGCATTACGCCGACGCTCCTTCTGCGACGGGGGCCTCGCTGCGGGGGCCGCGGCGGCGGTCGCCGCGGTCGTCACGACCGCGCGACTTCGGCGCGTTGGCCTGCTCGCGTGCGAGTTCCTTGTTGGTGAGGTCGCCCTTGTAGATCCAGACCTTCACGCCGATGCGGCCGAAGGTGGTCTTGGCCTCGTAGAAGCCGTAGTCGATGTTCGCGCGGAGCGTGTGCAGGGGCACACGGCCTTCGCGGTAGAACTCCGAACGGCTCATCTCCGCGCCGCCGAGACGGCCGGAGACCTGGATGCGGACGCCCTTGGCGCCGGCGCGCTGCGCGCCCTGCAGGCCCTTGCGCATCGCGCGGCGGAACGCCACGCGAGCCGAGAGCTGCTCGGCGATGCCCTGGGCGACCAGCTGAGCGTCGGCCTCGGGGTTCTTCACCTCGAGGATGTTCAGCTGGATCTGCTTGCCGGTGAGCTTCTCGAGGTCGGCGCGGATGCGCTCGGCCTCGGCGCCGCGGCGACCGATCACGATGCCCGGACGGGCGGTGTGGATGTCGACGCGGACACGGTCACGGGTGCGCTCGATCTCGATGTTGCTGACACCGGCGCGGTCGAGCTGCTTCTGCAGCAGCTGACGGATCTTGATGTCTTCCGCGACGTAGTCGGCGTAGCGCTGACCCGGCTTCGTCGAGTCGGAGAACCACCGCGACACGTGGTCGGTGGTGATGCCGAGGCGGAAGCCGTACGGGTTGACCTTCTGTCCCATTACTTGCTCGCCTTCTTCGTCGGAGCTGCGGGAGCGGACTCGGCCACCTCGGGCGTCGAGAGGACGACCGTGATGTGGCTGGTGCGCTTCTTGATCTGGAACGCGCGACCCTGGGCACGGGGCTGGAAACGCTTGAGCGTCGTGCCCTCGTCCACGTACGCGTTCTTCACGTACAGGTCGGCGTCGTCGAGGTACTCGTTCTCCTTGTCGGCCTTGACGCGAGCATTCGCGATGGCCGACTCGACGAGCTTGTAGATGGGCTCACTGGCGCTCTGCTGAGCGAACTTCAGGATGGCCAGGGCCTCCTGGGCCTGCTTGCCCTTGATGAGAGCGACGACACGACGAGCCTTCTGAGGGGTCACGCGGATGTGTCGCACGCGTGCGATGGACTCCACCATTTCTCTCTCCTTGCGCCCCCGCGTCAGCGGCGGCGGCCCTTCTTGTCGTCCTTCTCGTGACCGCGGAAGGTGCGGGTGGGCGCGAACTCGCCCAGCTTGTGGCCGACCATCGTCTCGGAGACGAAGACCGGAATGTGCTTGCGGCCGTCGTGCACGGCGATCGTGTGGCCGAGCATGGCCGGCACGATCATCGAGCGACGTGACCAGGTCTTGATGACGTTCTTGGTTCCCGCCTCGTTCTGCGAAACAACCTTGCGAAGCAGGTGCTCGTCGACGAAGGGGCCCTTCTTAAGACTGCGTGGCATCTGAAGTTCCTACCTACTTGCGCTTCTTGCCGGCGTTGCGACGGCGGACGATGAGCTTGTCGCTCTCCTTGTTGGCGTGGCGGGTGCGGCCCTCGGCCTGACCCCACGGCGAGACCGGGTGGCGACCACCGGAGGTCTTGCCCTCACCACCACCGTGCGGGTGGTCGACGGGGTTCATGGCGACACCGCGCACGGTCGGGCGGACGCCCTTCCAGCGCTTGCGGCCGGCCTTGCCCCAGTTGATGTTCGACTGCTCGGCGTTGCCGACCTCGCCGATGGTCGCGCGGCAGCGGACGTCGACGTTGCGGATCTCGCCCGAGGGCAGACGCAGCTGGGCGTACGGGCCGTCCTTGGCGACCAGACGCACCGCGGCGCCGGCCGAGCGCGCCATCTTCGCGCCGCCGCCGGGGCGGAGCTCGATGGCGTGGATGACGGTACCGGTGGGGATGTTGCGCAGCGGCAGGTTGTTGCCCGGCTTGATGTCGGCCGACGGACCCGACTCGACCACGTCGCCCTGCGCCAGCTTGTTCGGCGCGAGGATGTAACGCTTCTCGCCGTCGACGTAGTGCAGCAGCGCGATGCGCGCGGTGCGGTTGGGGTCGTACTCGATGTGCGCGACCTTGGCGTTCACGCCGTCCTTGTCGTCACGACGGAAGTCGATGACGCGGTACTGGCGCTTGTGGCCACCACCGATGTGACGGGTGGTGATGCGGCCCTGGTTGTTGCGGCCACCGGTCTTAGCCAGCGGGCGGAGGAGGGACTTCTCGGGCGTCGATCGGGTGATCTCGGCGAAGTCCGCCACCGACGAGCCGCGGCGACCGGGGGTCGTGGGCTTGTACTTGCGAATAGCCATGTTCTCTCGTCCTTATCCCGCCGGTCAGCCGACCGCGGTGAAGATGTCGATGGTGCCCGACTTCAGGGTGACGATGGCGCGCTTGGTGTCCTTGCGCTTGCCCATGCCGAAGCGGGTACGACGGGCCTTGCCCGTGCGGTTGAGCGTGTTCACCGCGGCCACCTTGACGCCGAAGATCTTCTCGATCGCGAGCTTGATCTCGGTCTTGGTCGCGCGCGGGTCGACGAGGAAGGTGTACTTGCCCTCGTCGATGAGCCCGTAGCTCTTCTCGGACACGACCGGCTTCAGGATGATGTCGCGCGGGTCCTTGTTGACGGCGATGTTGCTCATGCCGAGACCTCCTGGGTGGTGGCCGTGCGAGCCGACACGAAGGCGTCGTACGCGGCCTTGGTGAAGACGATGTCGTCGGAGACGAGCACGTCGTAGGCGTTGAGCTGGTCGAAGGACAGCACGTGGACGTACGCGAGGTTGCGGACGCTCATGACGCTGATCTCGTCGGTGCGCTCCACCACGACCAGGACGTTCTTGACGGCGCCGAGTGCGGTGAGCACGGATGCCGCGGCCTTGGTCGAGGGCGCATCGGTCACGCCGAGGGACTCGACGATGTGGAGGCGCTCGCCACGGGCACGGTCGCTCAGGGCGCCCAGGAGCGCCGCGGCGATCATCTTCTTGGGGGTGCGCTGCGAGTAGTCGCGGGGCTGCGGACCGTGGACGGTGCCACCGCCGCGGTGCTGCGGCATCCGGACCGAGCCCTGACGGGCGTTACCCGTGCCCTTCTGCTTGAAGGGCTTGCGGCCCGAACCCGAGACGTCGCCGCGGGTCTTGGTCGCGTGCGTCCCCTGGCGGGCGGCGGCGCGCTGGGCGACGACGACCTGGTGGATGAGCGGGATGTTCGTCTTGACGTCGAAGAGCGCGGCGGGCAGCTGGACGGAACCAGCCGCCGTGCCGTCGGCCTTGAGGACGTCGAGCGCGAGAGTGGAGTCAGCCATGTCGATCAGGCACCCTTCACTGCGTTGCGGACGTAGACGGTGCGGCCACGGGCGCCGGGGACGGCGCCCTTGACGAGCAGCAGACCCTTCTCGGCGTCCACGGCGTGCACCGTGAGGTTGAGAACGGTCACACGCTCGCCGCCCATACGGCCGGCCATGCGCATGCCCTTGAAGACGCGGCTCGGGGTCGACGACGCGCCGATCGAACCGGGCTTGCGGTGGTTGCGGTGTGCACCGTGCGAGGCCGAGACGCCCGCGAAGTTGTGACGCTTCATCACACCCGCGGTGCCCTTGCCCTTGCTGGTGCCGACGACGTCGACCAGCTGGCCGGCCTCGAAGACGCCGTCCACCGTGAGCTCCTGACCGAGTGAGTAGTCAGCGGCGTCAGCGGTGCGGACCTCGGTGAGGTGACGGCGGGGAGTGACGCCCGCGGCCTCGAAGTGGGCCGTCAGGGGCTTGTTCACCTTGCGGGGGTCGATGGCGCCGGCGGCGATCTGGACGGCCGAGTAGCCGTCCTTCTCCGCGGTGCGGATCTGGGTGACCACGTTGGGGGTCACTTCGATCACGGTGACGGGAACGAGCTTGCCGTTCTCATCCCAGACCTGGGTCATGCCGAGCTTGGTGCCCAGCAGAGCCTTGGAAACCTTTTCGTTGATGTGTGCCATGTCGACGAACCTCAGAGCTTGATCTCGATGTTGACGTCGGCCGGCAGGTCAAGGCGCATCAGCGAGTCGACGGCCTTGGGCGTGGGATCGATGATGTCGATCAGACGCTTGTGGGTGCGCATCTCGAAGTGCTCGCGGCTGTCCTTGTACTTGTGGGGCGACCGGATGACGACGACGACGTTCTTCTCCGTGGGGAGGGGCACGGGGCCCACGACCGTCGCGCCGGCACGGGTCACGGTGTCGACGATCTTGCGCGCCGACGAGTCGAGACCGGCGTGGTCGTACGACTTCAGTCGGATGCGGATCTTCTGTCCCGCCATGTGTCTGCTCACTCTCTTTCCGCGTCTTACCGTCCCGGAGGGCCCGGGGGCATTGGACGCACGGTGGCGCTGACGCGCCGTGGCACTTTCGCACCGCTTGCGCAGTGCGTGCTGCACCGCTGTTCTGCTGTCAATCCGGGCACGCTCGGCCCCCGGCATCCTTGTCCCTCGGCACGCGTGCGCGCGGCTCTCGAGCCGGATGGGGAAGGATTGTGTTGTTCTGCTGCCCGCGGCCTAGGCCTCTGGCGCTTGCGCACCGCCTATGCACTGCCCTGGCAGTGATCCGTCGCACGCCGAAGCGCGCCGGAATGTGGAACTGGAACAGTCTACGTGTCGCCCGGGCGTGTCGCAAACTCGGGCGTGTCGCGCCCGCATGTCGGGCGGCCCCCACCCACGAGGGTGCACTCCCCACCCGCGAGGGTGCGCTCCCCACCCGCGAGGGTGCGCTCCCCACCCGCGAGGGTGCGCTCCCCACCCGCGAGGGTGCGCTCATCACTCACATGCGCGCACGGGTCGGCCAGCCCTGGCCGACCAGCGAGGCCCACAGGGTCGCGGCATCCGCCCTCTCCACCCAGCCCCAGTGCATGCCGGTCCAGCCTGTCGCCGCCTGGATCGCCTTGGAACGCTCGGCCTGATCCACGAGGACTTTCGGCCCCGACCGTCCGCGGGTGAATCGCGGTTCGCTGGTCTTGACCTGTCCATCGAACTCACCGAATCGGCGGAGAGCCGGCCAGGCGAAGTCCAGCCAAAAGCGACCGATGGACGTGTCAACCGGCAGCTGGAGCGCGGGGGTCGGCATCCCGAGCTCCCACATCAGATATCGGCTCTCGCTCTCACCTGGGAGCTGGGCGCGTCCGTCAGCGATCTCGACCAACGTGCGAGCTACACGGACTCCCCGACCACCACGGGCGGCGAATATCCGCTTCCGGACGCGACCGCGGAACGCGTCAGCCGCAGCCTGATCGAGCTCGCGCCGCGCGTCGTCCCACGCGACGAGACGCATCGCGCCGTCGAACGCGGCGAGGGCAGCCGGCGCGGGCAACACGCGGATGACATCGGCGACGGTGCGATCCAGGCTCGTCACCAGCATCCCGTTGATCTCGACGATGTCCCCATCGGGCAGTGCCAGCTTGTGTCGGATGACGTCGCCCCGCGTCTTGGGCGGGTTCTCCCCCCGGGGGATGATGTGCACACGATCGTGCGGGCGACTCAGGGGAATCCCGTGGAGCGCCGCTGCCGTCACATGCGAGAAGACGATGGCGGAGCGCGCCGACCCGGCGACGGCGGTGGCTCGAAGGATCTGCCGGTGGTCGGCGAAGGCGCCCACCCACACCTCGGTGCGGACGAGAGCGCCGGCGCGCAACTTCGAGAAGCCGTGCGGTGGTGTGCGGAACGAAGAGCTGCGAAGGATGTCGGGGGTGGGCGTGGTCGTCACCCGTAGAGCGTGGCCCACATCGACAGCCGACAGAGGGGATCGCCGTCGATCGGTGGAGACGATCGCGGAATCCCCGTCTGTGCAGGAGCGGTGGGCCCTTACTGGTTGCCGATGTGCTTGTCGATGTTGTCCCGCACGTTGTCGACATGCTGATCGACGCTGTCCGGGGCAACCTTCTTCACGAACTCCGCTGCGGCGTCGAGCGCCTTGTCGCTCACGTCCTCAGCCTGCTCCGACTTCACTGTCTCTGCGATCTTGTCTTTGTTCTGATCGAGGAACTGCTTGCCCTGGTTGACGAGGTCGTCGATTCCCATGATGACTCCTTCGGCGTCGTGCCCCCATCATGGCCTCCACGGATGTCGGCACGGAAGCCCTCCGGGGAAACAAGTGCACCCTCGCGGGGAGCGAGTGCACCCTCGCGGGGAGGGGGTGCACCCTCGCGGGGAGGGGGTGCACCCTCGCGGGGAAAGCGAGAACCCCCCGGGCGTCAGCCCGGGGGGTTCTCGAAGGGTGCGCCTAGGGCGCGGAGATCACTTGAGGATCTTGGTCACCGTGCCGGCGCCGACGGTGCGGCCACCCTCACGGATCGCGAAGCCGAGGCCCTCCTCCATGGCGATCGGCTGGATGAGCTCGACCGTCATGTCAGTGGTGTCGCCGGGCATGACCATCTCGGTGCCCTCGGGCAGCGAGATGACGCCGGTGACGTCGGTGGTGCGGAAGTAGAACTGCGGACGGTAGTTCGTGAAGAACGGGTTGTGACGGCCGCCCTCCTCCTTGGACAGGATGTACGCCGTGCCCTCGAAGTTGGTGTGCGGGGTGACCGAACCGGGCTTCACGACGACCTGGCCGCGCTCGACGTCGTCACGCTTGAGACCACGAAGGAGCAGACCACAGTTCTCGCCGGCCCACGCCTCGTCGAGCTGCTTGTGGAACATCTCGATACCGGTGACAGTGGTCTTCTGCGTCGGGCGGATGCCGACGATCTCGACCTCGGAGTTGATGGCGAGGGTGCCACGCTCGGCGCGGCCCGTGACGACGGTGCCACGACCGGTGATGGTGAAGACATCCTCGATGGGCATGAGGAACGGCTTGTCCTTGTCACGCACCGGGTCGGGGATGGACTCGTCGGCGGCGTCCATCAGCTCGATGATCGACTCGACCCACTTCTCGTCGCCCTCGAGGGCCTTCAGGCCCGAGACGCGGACGACCGGAGCGTCGTCGCCGGGGAAGCCCTGGCTGGACAGCAGCTCGCGGACCTCGAGCTCGACGAGCTCCAGGATCTCCTCGTCGTCGACCATGTCGGCCTTGTTCAGCGCGACCATCAGGTACGGCACGCCGACCTGCTTGGCGAGCAGAACGTGCTCACGGGTCTGAGCCATCGGGCCGTCGGTGGCGGCGACCACGAGGATCGCGCCGTCCATCTGAGCGGCACCGGTGATCATGTTCTTGATGTAGTCAGCGTGACCCGGGGCGTCCACGTGAGCGTAGTGACGCTTGGGGGTCTCGTACTCGACGTGCGAGATGTTGATGGTGATACCGCGCTGACGCTCCTCGGGAGCCGAGTCGATCGACGCGAAGTCGCGCTGCACGTTGGTGGCCGACGGGTACTTGTCGGCGAGCACCTTCGAGATCGCGGCGGTGAGCGTGGTCTTGCCGTGGTCGACGTGACCGATCGTTCCGATGTTCACGTGCGGCTTGGTCCGCTCGAACTTGGCCTTAGCCACTGGGTCCTCCTCAGGACGGTCGTGTAGAAGTTCCGGGCACTGGTTTGCGACCGGTCGTCTACGGGGATGGCTCTCAGTGTAGTAGAGAGGGTTTCTGGTGGTTGGTGTGCGCGCAGCCCCGGAGGGTTACTCGCCCTTGGTCTTCTGGACGATCTCGTCCATGACGTTGCGCGGAACCTCGGCGTAGCTGTCGAACTCCATGGAGTACACAGCACGGCCCGAGGTCTTCGAGCGCAGGTCGCCGATGTAGCCGAACATCTCCGACAGCGGCACGTTGGCACGCACCACCTTGACGCCGGCGGCATCCTCCATCGACTGGATCTGCCCGCGACGGGAGTTCAGGTCGCCGATGACGTCACCCATGTACTCCTCGGGAGTACGCACCTCGACGGCCATGATGGGCTCGAGGATGACGGGGTTCGCCTTGCGGATGGCCTCCTTGAAGCCCATCGACCCGGCGATCTTGAACGCCATCTCCGACGAGTCGACGTCGTGCGCCGCACCGTCGAGGAGGACGGCCTTCACGCCGACCATCGGGTAGCCCGCCAGGACACCGACGTTCATCGCGTCCTGGAAGCCGGCGTCGACCGAAGGGATGTACTCGCGCGGGATGCGGCCACCGGTGACCTTGTTCTCGAACTCGTACGTCTTGTCGGCCGTGACCTCGAGCGGCTCGATCGCGAACTGGATCTTCGCGAACTGACCCGAACCACCGGTCTGCTTCTTGTGGGTGTAGTCGTGACGCTCGACGGTCTTGCGGATCGTCTCGCGGTACGCCACCTGGGGCTTTCCGACGTTGGCCTCGACCTTGAACTCGCGCTTCATGCGGTCCACGAGGATGTCGAGGTGCAGCTCGCCCATACCGCGGATGACCGTCTGGCCGGTCTCGGCGTTCTGCTCGACGCGGAACGTCGGGTCCTCTTCGGCGAGCTTCTGGATCGCCAGACCCAGCTTCTCCTGGTCGGCCTTGGTCTTGGGCTCGATGGCGACCTCGATGACCGGCTCGGGGAAGGTCATCGACTCCAGGACCACCTGGTTGCCGGCGTCGGAGAGCGTGTCGCCGGTGGTGGTGTCCTTCAGGCCGATGACGGCGTAGATGTGACCCGCGGTGACCGAGTCGACCGGCATCTCCTTGTTGGCGTGCATCTGGAAGATCTTCCCGATGCGCTCCTTCTTGCCCTTGGTCGCGTTGACGACCTGGGCGCCGGAGTCGAGGTGACCCGAGTACACGCGGATGTAGGTCAGGCGACCGAAGAACGGGTGCGTGACGATCTTGAACGCCAGCGCCGTGAAGGGCTCATCGCGGTCGGGGTGACGCTCGATGATGATCTCTTCGTTCTTGGGGTCCTTCGCCTCGATGGCGGGGACGTCCAGGGGCGAGGGGAGGTAGTCCACGACCGCGTCGAGCATCGGCTGCACACCGCGGTTCTTGAACGCCGAGCCGCACAGCACGGGGTAGACCTCGCTGGCGATCGTCATCTTGCGGATGGCACCCTTGATCTCCTCGTGGGTGAGCTCCTCACCGCCGAAGTACTTCTCCAGGAGAACCTCGTCGCTCTCGGCGACGGTCTCCATGAGCTTCTCGCGGTACTCGTTGGCCTTGTCCACGAGGTCGGCCGGGATCTCCTGGATCTCGTACTTCGCACCCATGGTGACGTCACCCTTGGCATCGCCGGGCCACACCAGAGCGCGCATGTAGACCAGGTCGACGACGCCGACGAAGTCGTTCTCGGCGCCGATCGGGATCTGCAGAACGAGGGGCTTGGCCTTCAGGCGGTTGACGATGGTGTCGACGGTGAAGTAGAAGTCGGCGCCCAGCTTGTCCATCTTGTTGACGAAGCAGATGCGGGGGACGTCGTACTTGTCGGCCTGACGCCACACGGTCTCGGACTGGGGCTCGACGCCCTCCTTGCCGTCGAAGACGGCGACGGCACCGTCGAGCACGCGGAGCGAGCGCTCCACCTCGACGGTGAAGTCGACGTGACCGGGGGTGTCGATGATGTTGATCTGGTTCTTCTCCCAGAAGCACGTCACCGCGGCGGAGGTGATGGTGATGCCACGCTCCTGCTCCTGCTCCATCCAGTCGGTGGTCGCAGCGCCGTCGTGGGTCTCGCCGATCTTGTGGTTGACGCCCGTGTAGAAGAGGATGCGCTCGGTCGTCGTCGTCTTGCCGGCATCGATGTGCGCCATGATGCCGATGTTGCGGACCTTCTTGAGGTCGGTGAGCACTTCTTGTGCCACGGGGTGTCTTCCTAACTTGTGGTTGCGGTGGAGCGTTTCGTCTCGCTTCGCCCGCTCGACGACCGGTCATCCGGCCGATCGTCGAGCGAGCGGCGAAGCCGCGAGACAAACGCGGCGACGCGAAGGCTGATTACCAGCGGTAGTGCGCGAAGGCGCGGTTCGACTCGGCCATCTTGTGGGTGTCCTCACGGCGCTTGACCGCGGCACCCAGGCCGTTCGAGGCATCCAGGATCTCGTTCTGGAGGCGCTCGGTCATGGTCTTCTCACGACGGCCCTTGGCGTAGCTGACGAGCCAGCGGAGGGCGAGCGTGTTGGCGCGGTGCGGCTTCACCTCGACCGGCACCTGGTAGGTCGAACCACCGACGCGGCGGCTCTTGACCTCGAGGGTGGGGCGGACGTTGTCGAGCGCCTTCTTCAGGGTCGCGACGGCGTCCTGGCCGTTCTTGGCCTCCACGCCGCGCAGGGCGTTGTAGACGATCGACTCGGCGATGGACTTCTTGCCGTCGACGAGGATCTTGTTGACGAGCTGGGTGACGATCGGCGCGCCGTAGACCGGGTCGTTGACGACGACGCGGCGAGGAGCGGGTCCCTTACGAGGCATCTAACTCAACCCTTCTTCGCGCCGTAGCGGCTACGGGCCTGCTTGCGGTTCTTCACGGCCTGGGTGTCCAGGGCGCCGCGGACGATCTTGTAGCGGACACCGGGGAGGTCCTTCACACGACCGCCGCGCACGAGCACCAGCGAGTGCTCCTGCAGGTTGTGGCCCTCACCGGGGATGTAGGCGGTGACCTCGGTGCCGTTGCGCAGCTTCACACGGGCGACCTTGCGCATCGCCGAGTTCGGCTTCTTAGGGGTGGTGGTGTACACGCGGGTGCACACGCCCGCCTGCTGCGGGTTCGCCTTCAGGGCGGGCGCCTTGGTCTTCGAGACCTTGGGCGAGCGACCCTTGCGAACCAACTGCTGAATGGTTGGCACGTTCTCTCCTTGTCAGTGCTGCACGGTGACAGCGTCGTGGTTTCACCACAGATCCACCGGCGCAGCAGAATGACCTGACGCGATTTCGAGGGTGGATATGCCGTGGGGGTGGCCTGTTCGCAGAACCAATCCCTGTGCGGCGCCGGGACGGCCGCTCGCCGGACTCGATTGTCGTGAGGCACAGCGGACGGCGCGCGTGAGCGCACACCCGCTCAATGATACGCCCCTTTCGGGGACCGGGCAATTCAGGCGGGAAGCGCGAGGAGCGCGACGACTCCCGCGACCGCCGCCGCCATGACGATCGCCGCCACGATCACCACCACCGCGGCCCGCCAGCGCGTCCGCCGTCGCCGTTCGGCCGCCGCGCGGGCGGCGTCGACGACGGGTTGCGCCGGCTGCGGAGCCGGGGCCGTCCGCGGCACCCGGGCGGCGGTGTCGGCGCGGGGTGCGTACGCGGGGGCGTCGGCGCCCGGGCGGCGCGCCGTGCGCGAGGACGCGTCGGCCTCGCTCCCCTCGGCGTCAGGAGCCGGACGGATGACACCTGTCGACCGCGCATCCGCCGTGCGCACCGTCCACTCGTCGACACCGTCGCCTCGACTGCGCGCACGCCCCGAGATCGCCGTCTCCTCGGCGGGGGCGCGCCTGGCCGAGGGCTCGGTGGTCTCGGCCGGAGCCTGACGCCGCGACAGCACGGTCCTCTCGACCGGCTCCTGCGCCTCGGGAGGGTGGCGCTGCGACGGCGCAGTCCGTTCGTCGGGGTGATCGGTCATGTCAGCTGTTGCTGCGCACCAGACGGATCTCGGCGTCGCCGAGGAAGAACCGGTCGCCCGCCTCGACCTCGACGCCCGAGGGCGCCTCCACCTCGGTGCCCATCAGGGTGGCGAACACGACGCCGTTGGTGGAGCCCAGGTCGGTGATGTACCAGGTGTCCTTGCGCAGCTCGAGCCGCGCGTGCGTGCTCGAGACCGTCGAGTCGTCGATGCGGATCAGCTGGGCGCGCGGGTACTCGGCGTCGGGTGCGGGCCGGCGGCCGAGGATCGCGACGTCGGAGGAGATCGCGATCGACTCCCCCGCCGGCGTCACGACGGCCCAGTTGGTGCGGCGGCGACGCGCGACGATCGTCTGGTCGAGACCGTCGTCGAGGTCGGGCACCCCGGGGCGTGCGTACTGCGCCGACACCGCGCCGCCCGCGGCACGGGGGGCACCGGCCACCGGCGCGCCCGCGATGGCCGACACCGGCCCCGAGGTCTCGGGGAACGGCTCCGACTCGGGCATGGGCGAGTGCGCAGGGCGCCACGGCTCATCGTCGGCGGGCGTCGGGGCGGGCGCGACAGGCGCGGACGGCGCGGGGTCGGCGGGCGGCACCCGGGTGAGCGGGGCCTGGAAGAGCGGGGCGGATGACGCGGGGGCGGCGTCCCCACCGGCGTCGACCTCGTCGGCGTCGGCGTCGGCGCTGCGGCGTCGGATGCCGGGGACGCCGCCACCATCGGTCTCGTCGCCCGTTCGGTCGACGGCGTCGTCGGAGCCTTGGGTTCCCACGGCCCCCGGCACGGCGGCGATCGGCGCGGGAGCCCCGGTGACGGCGCCGGTGACTTCGCCGGTGACGTCCTGATCGAGGACGAAGCCGTTCCACACCGACTCGGAGCGGCGGATCTCGGCGCGGGACGACGCGGGGCCGGCATCCCCCGCATCGCCGCCGGGTTCCTCGGCGGACGCGCGGATGACCGCCTCGGCGACGACCTCGGGCCCCGAGGCGCCCTCGCCGCGCGGTGCGGCGGGAGTCGCGGCGGCGGGGACGTCCGTCACCGGGTCGGGATCCCACGACCGCACCGGGCGGAAGGGCTCCACCGACGGCCACACCGGACCCGACCGGACCGGCGCCTCGGGCTCGGCCGTCGGAGGGACCGCCGGCCACGACGGGATCGAGAAAGGATCGGATGCCGCGCCGTCAGCCCCCGACGCGGAGGCAGGCTCGGGCGCGGAGGCAGGCTCGGGCGCGGAGGCAGGCTCGGGCCCGGGATCCCCCACCGGCGGGGTGAAGCGGGGGACGTCGGCTTCGGCGAAGAGACCGGCCAGCGCGTTGTCGCCGGCATCGGCGGCGTCGGCATCGTCCAGGTCCGCCGCGCCGTCGCCGTCGATAGTGTCGTCGCTCCCGCGAAGCCTCCCGGCCCCGCCCCTCGCGATAGGCGCTGTGTCGTTGGACTCGGCGGCCACGACCGGGGCACCGGACGACGACCGCCGCGCCTCATCGGTCGAGGAGTCCTCATCCAGTTCGGGTGCGGTGAGATCGGTCTCCGCGGGGTCCCCCTCACCAGAGCCTCGGACCGTGTCGTCCCACGACGCCTCGCTCCGGGTTCCCCCGTGCGATGCGGCGTAGTCGGGAGCGGGGAGGAGCGGGGTGTAGACCGCCCCGCGGGCGGTCGGCACGCCGTAGACCCTGTCGTCGAAGTCGTCGACCGCTCCCCCGAGGTCGGGATTGACGCTTCGGCGGGGACCCGCGTCGTCGGTTCCCACCCACCGGGCCGACCCGAAGCCGATCACCGACGCCCAGACGGGGAGGAGGAGCGCGGCGAGCACCGTCATCCCGGCCCCGAAGCCGAATTCGCGGCCGATGCGGTGGCAGGCGACGATCATCGCCACCCACACCAGCAGACCGCCGAGGACCGGCAGGAGCAGCAGCAGGACCAGCCACCCCGAGAACCCGCCGAGCTGCAGCAGCACCGCGAGGTTCAGGATCGGCACCCATGCCTTCCAGCTCTGCTCGCCGGACTTGCGGAAGACCGCGCCGAGAGCGAGGGCGGTCCACACGTAGACCACGATCACGACGAGGGCGCTGGAGACCCCCACCGTCACGACCAGCGATGCGTCGGTTGCGCTCATGTCGTTGCGCGCGCAGGGAGGAATCCCCGGCGCTTCCCCCTCTCGACGGTGCGCGGGCTGTCGCCCCCGGGCGACAGATGTCGGATGAACGATCTCAACGATACGGTCGCGGCAAGTCCGCGCCAGAAGCCACGCTCACGGCGGAGCCGCCGCCGTTCGGCGTCCACGCCCCGCCAGAACGCGCGGGCCTCGGCCTCGGAGAGGTCGGATCGGGAGAAGACGGCGCGGTCCGCGGTGGCGGCGAGCGCCCGTCCCGCCGGGGCATCCAGCGCGGCCGCGAACTCCGAACGGGTCAGCGACGCCGGCGCGTCGCGGCCGGCGTCGACGGCGGCATCGACGTACTCGTCCCAGCCCGAGGCGACCCGGGTGGCCGCGTCGCCCCGGCGACGCCGGTCCCGGCGGCGGAGCGCTTTGGCGAGGATGATCGCCAGGAAGGGCCCGAAGACCAGCAGCAGGACGAGCAGCACCAGCCCGGTGACGCGCAGGATCGGCCAGAGCCACGCGAGATCGAGTCCCTGCTGCTCGTCGTCAGCGGCATCGCGGGCGGAGTCCTCCTGGGTGGGGTCGGGGGGAACGACCTCTTCGACCGGATCGGGCAGCACTTCGGTGACGTTCTCGGGATCGCGCTGCTCGGTGACCTCGAGGCTCGGCGACTGGGCGTATTGCGGCGTGACGTCGATCGGCACCCAGCGGCCGTCGCCGCCCTGCACCTCGGTCCACGCCGAGACGTCCTGCGCGCGGCACACCCCCGCATCGCACACCGACACCCCCGTGTCGGGAGAGGCGAGCCGGGTGCCGACGACGACCCGCGAGGGGAAGCCGAGCTCGCGCGCGATGAGGGCGACGGCGACGGCGAACTGCTCGTCGTCGCCGATCGCCGCGACGTAGTTGCCCGTCTCGGCGGCACGCGGATCGCTCTCGCGCTCGAGCAGGGTGTCGAACATGTCGTCGATGCGGGCGAGGGAGTGGCCCGCAGCGCTCGGCTGGAAGCGGTAGTCGGGCAGATCGCTCATCCACACCGGCGCCGGCTCGCCGATCTCGAGCGCGTGACTGAGGTATCCGCGCTCGCGCAGCAGCGACACCAGACCTTCCAGCGCCGCCCCGCCCTCTCCCGCGGCGTGACGCTCGACCCACCTCGACAGGTTCTCGGGAGCGGCGGGGGCGCCGTCGTCCGGGGCTCCCGGCGCGGTGAGGCTCGACAGCGCGGGCAGCGCGGGCTCCACGCCTTCCACGGTGTACCGGTCGCCCGTCGCGAGTCCGCCGTCGGCGGTCTGCACGGCCGCGGCGAGGTCGGCGTTGTAGTAGAACCGATCGGTGAGGGCGTCCGCCCGGTCGCCCTCGAAGCGCACCGTTGCGACGCGGCCGAGCGCCGGCATCCAGATCCCGTCGTACTCGCCGACCTCGATCTCGGCCGTGATCGGGGCGCCTGCTCCCGGATCGAGCGCCGAGGGGAGCCGGACGAATCGGGATGCCGCGTCGGCGCCGCTGCGGAACACCTCGCCGTCGTAGGTGTCGAGGGTGGCAAGCCGCACCCTCTCGGGCGTCCGCTCGCCGTCGGCGGTGACGGTGAAGATCACATCATCGGCGCGGTCGTCGGCGAACAGGGCGCGGTACTCGGCCAGGGGGCTGACCTCGCGCGAGAGGTCGAGGTCGGGACCGGTGGCCGAGCGCAGCACGTCGCGGGAGCCCGCGGGGGTGAGAAGCGGCACGACGCCCGCTCCGATCACGAGTGCGAGGACGACCATGCCGGCGCCGAGGAGGGTGCGGCGCCGTTCGCTGCGCGACGGGCGGCGGGTGATGCGCACGCCGCTGGAAAGGGCGGCGCGCTGGAGCGCGCGGGTGCGTTCGTCGTGCGTGCGCCAGGCCATCCACAGGATGCCGGTGAGGACGGCCAGAGCCCCGATCGCCGTCTCGACGGGGGCGGCCAGGGTGAGCGGACCGATGGCGAGCGGGGGGCTGACGACGGGCTGACCGAAGAGCAGGCCGAAACCGGCCATGGCCAGGCCCACCGGCACCGCGGCGTAGGCCAGGCGGTCCTCGCGCCACGACAGGCGGAGGGCCGCGGCCGTGCCGACGAGGAAGACCACCAGCGCGGGGACGAGGAGATTGCGGTACGACCCGACCGGCAGCTCGACGGTGACGAGGTCTTTCCAGCCGACGACCGCGCCCGCGCCGAGCTCGGCGAGACCGCGCAGGAACTCCCCCGGACCGGTCAGGCGCGACGGCACCGCGAGGGGGACCCCGGCGACGACGAAGACGCCCGCGAGGAGGGCGGCCACGAGCCATCCGCTCCATCGCCGGAGGTGCGCGACGACGACGATCGACGCGGCGAGCGTGGCCGCCACCGCGACGAGGATCACGAACGACGCCGATCGGTAGACCGGCCACGCGGCCACGGCGGCGATCAGCACCATGAGGAGGGTGAACACACCCCCCGCCAGGAGGCGCGGCAGCGCGCTCGGCCGGTCGGCGCGTTCCGCCACGGCCCGTTCGGGTGCCTGGGCGACGGCGCTCACGAGGCCGCCCCCCGCACGAGGAGGCCGGAGAGGTCGTCGAGGGTGCCGACGGTCAGGACGCTGAGGCCCGTGAGCACCCGCATCCGCGGGTGGGCCCGCTCGTCGCAGATGACCGCGGCCACGGCGGTGTCGGCCGGGAAGGTCAGTGCGGCCTGCTGCAGGCGGGGCAGGGTCACGGTCGACCCCACCACGAGGAACGCCACCGACAGCCGCTCGTTGGCTTCGGCGGTGAGGCGGCAGACATCGGCGATCGGCATCGTGCTCTCGAGGCGCTCGACCCCGCTGAAGCCGTCGAGCATCGCGCGCGGCGAGATGGTCGGCAGGTGACGGATGGCGCGGAGCCGCCCCCGCACGACGCGCGGGATCTCCGATCCGACCACGATGTCGAGGTCGCGGGCGTCGCGGACGGCGCGGAGGCCGAGAGAGGCGGCGGTGCTGACGGCGAGCTCGAACTCGTCGTCGTCGAGGTACTCGTTCTCGGCGACGCCGAGCACCACCGCCATCCGCGAGCGGCGCGTCTCCTCGTACTGGCGCACCATGAGTCGACCGGTCTTGGCGGTGGATTTCCAGTGGATGTGCCGGCGCGAATCTCCTGCGGCGTACTCGCGGATCGCGTGGAACGACATGTCCGCGTCGACGAGACGGCGGGTGGGGCTTCCCTCGAGGTCGCGCACCAGCCCCGCGCTCGTGGAGGGCAGGGCGACCGTGCGGGGGTGGACGAACACCTCGTGCACGTCGTCGAAGCTGTGCTCGCGACGGAGGAGTCCGAGGGGGTCGGACCGCACCGTGGTCGCCGGTCCGACCGGGACGATCCCGCGGCGGAGCGAGGGGATCTCCAGCGGCTGGGAGACGGTGTGGCCCGGGCGCAGGAGCGGCACGCCGAACTCGACGAGCCCGCGGCCGACCGGGATGTCGAGGCGTCCGGGGAGGGCGATCCGCCGGCTGTCGTTGCGGACGGTGATCTCGCCCGAGATGCCCTGGCCCGCCACCACCCGCTCATGGGTGAGGGCGAGGTCGACGTCGTACGCCCGGGCGCCGAAGAGGAACGGGATGCTGAGGAGGAGCAGCACCAGCGAGATGCCGCCGGCGACCACCCACTCCGTCCAGCCGAAGACGATGCCGATCACGAGGCCCGCCGTCGCGGCGAGCGCGACGAGCGCGCCGGCGGGGCGGATGGTGCGCGCCGCCCACGAGCCGGCGACCCGCGAGGCGTCGCCGAGGGCCCGGGCGGCCGAGGTCACGGCGACCGCGGCGCGGACGAGCCGGCCCGAGCGCCCTCCCGGTGCCAGCTGCGTCGTGCTCTGCAGCCCCGTCCCCTGCACGGTGCTGTGCAGGGTGTGCCCGCCCGCGCCGGTCCGCCCCCCGGTGCGGGAGGTGCGGGTCACGCGGGACTCGGTGGCGCTCATGGGATCGGGGAGGAACCTCAGACGGTCGCTTCGCGACGGGTCGGGGGCGCGACGTCCAGCAGCACCTGACCGACGACGGCTTCGGGGGTCACCCCGTCGAACTCGGCCTCGGGCTGGAGCATGAGGCGGTGCGAGAGCACCGCCACGGCGAGCGCCTTGACGTCATCGGGGGTCGCGTAGGTGCGGCCCTGGGAGGCGGCGCGGGTGCGGGTGGCGCGAGTGAGCGCGAGGGCGCCGCGGATGCTGACGCCGAGCCGCACCTCGTCGGCGGAGCGGGTGCCGTCGACCAGGCGCGCGATGTAGTCCAGGACCAGCGCGTCGACGTACACGTTCGCGGCGAGGTCGGCCATGCCCACGAGAGCCTGCGGGGTGATGACCGGAGGCAGGTCGGAGGTGGCGACGGCGGCGCCGTCGAGGATCCGCACGGTCGCGGCATGGTCGGGGTAGCCGAGTGAGGTCCGCATGAGGAAGCGGTCGAGCTGCGCCTCGGGAAGCCGGTAGGTGCCGGCCTGCTCGACCGGGTTCTGCGTGGCCAGCACGAGGAAGGGAACGCCCACCTGGCGGCTCACGCCGTCGACGGTGACCCGGCCCTCCTCCATGACCTCCAGGAGCGCGGCCTGGGTCTTGGGGCTCGCGCGGTTGATCTCGTCGGCCAGGACGATATTGGCGAAGATCGGCCCGGCGTGGAACTCGAAGGTGCCGCTCTTCTGGTCGTAGACCGAGATGCCGGTGATGTCTCCCGGCAGCAGGTCGGGGGTGAACTGGATGCGGGTGTTGGTGCCCTGCACCGACTGCGCCATCGCGCGGGCGAGCGAGGTCTTCCCCGTGCCGGGGACGTCTTCGAGGAGAACGTGACCGTCGCTGAGCATCGCCGTCAGCACCAGCTCGACCACGTGGCGCTTGCCCAGCACCGCCCGCTCGACGTTGTCGGCGAGCTGGCTGAAGGTCTGCGCGAACCAGGTCGCCTGCTCCTGCGTGATGGTCATCGTGTCGTTCCTCGGTGGTCGGTGGAGCGTGGGATCAGGGATTGGTGGGCGGGGCGCCGCCGGCGCCGGGCTGGCAGTCGGCGCTGAACCGTTCGGTGACGTTCTGCAGGCCCCAGCCACGGGCCGACCAATCGACGGTCACGGTGATGCCCTCGACCCGGTCGGCGCCCTGCGGCACGGCGAAGGAGTCGGCCGTGTGGGGCAGGACGTTGTTGTCGGCGTCGAAGTACCGCAGGTTCGCCGGGCTGAACGAAATGGCCGCCCCGTTGCCCCCCGGGCCGGTGGACGAGTCGCCGACGAGGGTCAGGGTGCTGCCGCCGACGCAGGAGGTCGCCCGCCATGACGCGGTCATCTGCCACGGGGCACTCCCCTCCCGCGGGGTGACGGTCGCCTCGGCCGAGCGCGTACCCCAGAACTGGTGCTCGTACCAGACGCGCACGCGCGGGTCCTGCCCGAAGACCGTCGAGGGAAGGCCCGAAAAGCGCACCTGATTGCGGTTGGGGACCTCCGCGTTCGAGGTCGGCTGGTCCCGGATGATCCAGTCCGCGCGGTTCTGCCCGACGTTGGGCCGCCCGTCGACGACGAAGGTGTACCCGGTCGGGGCGGCGGCGGACTGCGCGGCGCGGACCGTCGCGGTCGCGGTCGCGGTGCCGTACACCTCGCCCTGGAAGACCGAGTCGACGCACATCTCGAACTCGTACTCCTCGCCGTCCTCGAAGCCGGGGAAGGTCGCGGTGGCCCCGTTGTCGCTCGTCACGCAGCGGTCGCCCTCCTGGACGATCCCGAACCGCAGGGTGGAGCCTGCGCCGTTCGGCCCCGCGCTCGCACGCGCCGTGATCGTCGAGGTGCCGTCGCCGTCGGAGACGGACTCGAGGTCGAGCGCGGGGCTGAGGGGCGCGCCCACGCCGTTGGCGTTGACGGTGACCGAGGCGCCGGCGTTCACCCCGCCACCGCCGAGCCCGGGCGGCCGGTCGAAGCGCGAATAGGGGGTGACCGTGACGGGCGTCGGGGCGTTGGACCCGACCCGGTAGGAGCGGACGTCGACCGTGGTGTCGCGGCTGCCGACATTCACCACCGAGCGTTCGCCGGTGGGGCTGGTGATCTCGAGCGACCCGGTGCGCGAGGGGTCGACCCCCTCGATCCGGAGGGCGATGTATCCGCCCTCGCCGCGCGTCTCGAGAGGGATCCACTGCACGCTGCTCGGCGCCGGCGGGGCGTCGTACGCCCACGCCTCGGTGCGCACCGCGCCCCGCGACTCGCCGACGGCGTTGACGGCGACGGCCTCGTAGGTCCGCCGCTCGCCGTTGGGCGCCGAGATGGGCGGGCAGGTGCCGCCCGGGCCGCACTCGGCGACCACCTGACCGGCGTATCGTATGCGGAAGCCGCTCAGCCCGGGATAGGCCAGGCGCGCGTCGCCCGGGTCGACCCGGAGGGTGACCGACTCGTTGCCGAACGCAGTCTGCACGAGCGCGGCGGGCGGCCGCGGGAAGCCCTGGAGGTCGAGCAGCACACGGCCGTCCCGCTCGCCCGCGGTGCGCCGGCCCTGCGCGTCGACGACGGAGAACGTCGCGGAGCACGTCGCCCCCGGAGCATCCGGCGCCCAGGACGCCGTGACCGTCCGCGGAGAGGACACCTGGAAGCTCACGCCCGCGCACGCGCCCGTGGGGCGCACGTCGACCACCTCGAGGGGGGTTCTCGGCAGCGGGTTGATCTCGCCGGCGGCCCCGATCACGGTGATCGTGCACGACGAGCCGCCCGCCTGGGAGCACTGCTGGGTGACCGATCCGCCCTGCGGAAGGGTCGACGGCGCCTGCCCGACGCGGAGGATGAGCCGCGAGGGCGGGGTGTTCGGATGGCTCGGCGCCGAGACGGTGACGACCTCCTCGCGCCCCGGGACGGCGGTGTCCGCACCGGTCACTGTGACGATCGAACCCTCGAGCGACACCTCGAAGGCCCCGCCGGGATAGGACAGGGCGTAGGCGATGCCGTCCCAGTCCTCCCGCAGCTGCCACGTGGTCATGTTGCGGAGGTCGAATGTCGCGGTCTCGCCCGGCCCGACGGTGAGCGCACCCGGGCGCAGCTCCGGCTGCGGGTCGGTCGCCTCGACGAGGATCGGGACGGCGAGGTAGGTGAAGTCCTCGGTGCCGGCCACTCGCACCGGCACCTGGCAGGCGTCGGTCCAGGGGGCACCGGCGCCCGCGTCGTACCGGATCTGCCCGTCACCCACGGCCGTGCAGACCGCCTCGCCCCGTGCGCCGGAGGCCCGCACGTCGTCGCCGACCTCGAGGTCGGCATTGCGGGGGATCGCGACGAGGTCGTCCATGTCGAAGGTGACGGATTCGAGCTCGGGCACCTCGACGGGACGCGCCGAGGAGCGCAGGGCCAGCGACAGGTCGGCGTCGCCGGGCACGCGGAGGAAGCCGTAGCTGGTCACCTCGCCGGAGGCGCCCTCGCCGGTGACGGAGAAGGGGATGACGCGCGTGGTGTCGGGGAGCGGACCGGAGATCTCCGATCCGCGCACGGCGACGTCGCCGGGTTCGCCCCAGAGGGCGAGCTCGAGATCGTTGATGTCGCCGCCGGACCACGACACGTTGCCCGAGAGCACGTCGACCCCGTCGACGAAGTCCTCCCGGGTCTCGGCGGTGAGGACGGTGTCCTCCACGACGGGGTAGTCCGGCACGCTCTCGCGCACCACCGTGACGACGATGAGTCCTCGCCCGGTGTTCCCCGAAGTCGACGAGACGTCGTAGAGGAACGACATCGTGCCCGGCTCGGTGCCCGCGGCGATGACCACCTGCCGCTCGCCGACGGAGCGGATCCGCTCGTCGAGGCGGGCGAACTCGGGGTTCTCCGAACCGTCCTCGAGCGTCTCGGGCACGTCGGGACGCACCTCCTCCACGGTCAGCTCGCCCATCGTCGGGTCGCTATCGTTGGAGAGGGGATTGACGCGGATGGTGCTGTCCGCCCCCGCCTGCACCTGCACGTAGTCGGTGAAGGTCACCGGGCTCGGGTTCGCATCGCTGTCGAGCACACCCACGCGGGCGATGCCCTCCCCGGTCTGACCGAACTCGTCGACCACGCGGTAGGGGAAGGTGACCTGGCCGCTGAACCCCGAGACGCTGGTGTAGACGATGGCGTCGCCCTCGGCTGAGATGGTGGCGACCCCCGACTCGGGCTGGGCGATGATGCGGTCCAGCGACACCGTGTCGCCGTCGGGGTCGACGCCGTAGCCGTCGAACTCGATCCGCGTCGACTGACCGCTCAGCACGCGCCCTTCGACGGTGTCGGGGGCCGGCGCGCGATTCTCGTCGTCGGGCAGGACCTGCACCGTCACCCGCGCCTGATCCGACAGCGACGGGGCGCCGGTGGTGTAGACGTCGTAGTCCACGGCGTACTCGCCGGGCTCGTCGGGGGCGAGGTAGCGCAGCACCTCGCCCGCGCCGAAGGCCAGGGCGGCGGGCGAGGTCGAGGTCACCGTCGCCGGATTGAGGGTCGGGCGCCCGCCGGCGGGGGCGACGTCGTTCTCCAGGACGGGGATGTCGATCTGCGTGCCGGCGCGCACCACGACGGTGTCGTCGACCGCGATGGGGGCGAGTTCGGGGGCGGGGGGCAGGAGGTAGACCGTGGCCTGACCCTCCACCGACGACCCCTGGTTCTCGGTGCCGTCGGTGACGGTGTAGGTGATCGTGCCGAGCCGCCCCGGCGCACCGTCGGCGGTCGACCCCGAGACCCGGAGATAGTTCTGCGACAGCGTGTCGAACGACAGCGACGCCCCCGCGTCGGGCTGGGCCTGCACGTCGCTGAGCAGCAGCACGCGCCGGGTGGGGTTCGACACCGCGGCGAGGATGTCGAGGGTGGCGTCCTGCTGCGGGCGGACGAAGGCGACCACCGGCGCGGTGGCGAGCTCGGTCGGCGCGTCGGCGGCGAGCGCCGTGACACGCACGGTGCCGTTCTCCTGGGTCGTGCCGTCGGTGACTGTCACGTCCACGCGGTAGGTGCCCGGTTCTTCGGCGCGGAAGTCGAAGGAGGTCGAGCCGCCCACGATCGTGGCGCTCGCGCGCGCGTCGTCGAGCACGCGGACCGCGTCCAGGCGCACGGTCCCGGCGGTGCCGGTGACATGCGGTCCGACGTCGACGGTCGTGGTGGCCCCGACGGTGTCGACCACGGCGAACGACTGCATCGACAGCGTCGGCTGGGGCGAGACCCGGATGACCAGCGACTTCGTCGCCACCGCCCCGCGGGTGTCGGCGACCGACACCACGATCTCGATGAGCTGCTCGGCGCCGCTGCCGTCATCGGCGTGCTGGTAGACGATGTCACCCGCGGGGGTCGCGGCCACCTTGCCGACCCCGGAGGCGTTCTCGGCCGACAGCAGCAGCATCGGGTCGCCATCGGGGTCGACCCAGCCGGTCATCACCGGTACGGTCACCGTGCCGCCGCGGGCGACCTCGGGGCTCGGCCACTCGGCGAGGCACCGCTCGACGCCGCACCATACCGGGGCGCCGTTCTGCTCGTCGCCGGCGACGAGGAGGGTGACCGTCGTCGACGGCGACGCGAGCCCGCCGGGAGCGGTGCCGTCGGTGACGGCGTAGGAGAAGCTCGCCGCACCGCTCGCCCCCGGAGCGACGCGGACGGCCAGGCGCTGCCCGTCGTCGGTGATCGACACCGTGCCGAAGCCCGGGTCGAGCCCCGTCACCGAGGCGGGGTCGACGCTGAGGACATCCTCGTTCGGATCGTGGTCGTTCAGCAGTACCGGGAGGCTCACCAGTGCCCCCGGTCGCACCCCGAAGGCGTCGGGTTCGGCGATCGGGGCCTTCGGGTCGATGACGACGCTCAGCTGCTCCTCGCTCGGCTGCGCATCCGAGACGACCTCGTCGTCGAGGCTCCACCGCTGGCTCGAGGGCACCAGGCGCCCGTCGGGGACGGTCCACACCCAGCCGGTGCGCGTCTCGTTCAGGATCACGGTGTCGCCGTTGGAGGTGAAGACGGGACGCCGCTGGTCGGAGAGCTCCTGGCCGGCGTAGTCGAGAGGACTGAGGGTGCCGCGCTCGGAGGTCCACAGCTGCCCGCCGAGGTCGCCCTCGGCCAGCCACGCGGCGTGGACCACGCCGTCCTGCACGAGCGGCTGGGCCGGCGTGCCGAGGAGCGTGGTGTCGCCGACCACGGGCTCGGGCTCACCGCCGTCGACCGGGATCCGGGCGAGACCGGTGTCGGAGGCGAGGTAGACCGCGTCGCCGTCGGGGTCGGGGGAACTCGCGACCACGGCTCCGGTGACCGGCGCCGGCCGCGCGGCATCCGTCCCCTCCACCAGGTACGACCCGTCCTCGCGATCGACCAGCACCCAGGCGTCGCCCGCGCCGGTGATCGCGGGATCGGCGGGATCGTCGATCGACACGACGTCGCGGGAGCGCACGGACGAGGCCGGGATGTCGTAGGTGAGGACCGACCCGTCGCCCTCGGAGAAGCTGAGGAGGATGCCGCGGTCGTCGAGGGCGACGGCGTCGGCGGCGTAGGAGGGCGCGTCCTCGTCGTCGGAGGGGAACGGCTCCAGTCGCGTCGGGGTACGCCCCTCGGAGAGGGTGCCGGTGTAGAGCACGCCCGACTCGGTGCGGTAGACGACGAACTCGCCGGCCGTGACGACCTCGACGGTTCCGTCGGGGGTGGCCGGCGACTCGCGCAGCGCCTCATCGTCGAGGTCGACGGGAAGGGCCTCGTCGACGCGGGTCACCCGGCTGTTGCTGCCGGTGAAGAGGAACGTGCCCGCCGAGGACTGCGCCACCTGGCTGGGATCGGAGACGGTGCGGACGGTGTCGAGCTCGAGGATCGAGGTGTTCACCCGCGCGTAGCGGGTGCCCTCGCCGGTCTGCAGCGCCCAGACCGTCGTGTCCACGGGCGGCGTCTCCTGCGCGTCGAGCCCGGGCCAGACGATGCTCGCCACCACGACGGTCGCGACGGCCACCCCGCCGGCGACGAGGGCGAGGAGGGGCCCGCGGCGGGGGATCCGCCCCGCCCCCGACCGCGGGGCGTGCGCCGGCCGTGCCCGTCGCGCGGCCATCAGAGCACCCCCGCCGCACGGAGGGCCGCCAGCACGACGGCGACGAGCGCCGCGGCGCCCGCGCCCCCGAGGATCCAGGGAAGCGCGCGGTGCGGCGCGGGCGCCGGCGCGGGCGAGGACAGGGAGGTGTCCTCATCGCGCAGCAGCGAGGCGACGCCCGTCGTCGCGACGCGCTTGCGGGTCACCTCGCGCTCGAGCCGGCTGCGGGCGGGGCCGCGGAGGGCGTCGTCGGAGAGATCGATTCCGCCGCTCGCGGCCCAGTCGGCCACGGGCACCTCCAGCGGCGTCGGCGAGAGGCCGAGCCCCGACTGCACCTCGCGGAGCGCGTCGGCGAGCTCCCGTGCCGTGGCGTACCGCTCGCGCGGATCGCGGCTCATCGCGCGGCCGAGGACATCCTGGAGGGCGTCGGGCACATCACTGCGGTTGATCGGGGTGTAGCTGGCCTTCGCGATCCGGCGCCGCAGCAGCTCCTTGGTGTTCTGGCCCTTCTCGCGTCGCTCGAACGGGCTGTGACCGGCCAGGAGCGAGTAGACCGTCGCGCCGAGGCTCCACACCTCGCTGGCGATCGTGCCCGCGGTCTCCTCGGCGACGACCTCGGGGGCGCTCCACGGGATCGACATGGCCAGCACCTCGCCGGCGCTCACCCGCGCGAGCGAGGAGGAGATACCGAAGTCGGCGAGCACGGGGGCACCGAAGGTGGTGACGAGGATGTTGCTGGGCTTGACGTCGCGGTGCACGAGCCCCGCCCGGTGGGCGGATTCCAGGGCGCTCGCCATCTTCACACCAATCGTGAGGACCTCGTCCACCGGCATCCGCTCGATCCGGTAGCGCTGCGCCAGCGAGCCCGGACAGTACTCCATCACGATGTACGGACGGCCGTCGGCGGAGATCCCGGCCTGGTAGACGGTCACGATCGAGGGGTGCGCCGAGAGGTGGGCGAGGACGTCGGCCTCGGCGTTGAACATGCGCCGCAGCTCCGGGTCGCCCACGTCGCTCGGGAGCACCTTAACCGCGACATCCCGCCTCGGCATGTCCTGCCCGTAGAGGAAGACGTCGGCGAAACCGCCCGAGCCGAGGGGACGGATGTACGACAGCCCCGGCAGGATCGGGGGTGCGGAGGGCAGGCGAGTCGTCACCGCATCCCCTCCCCGGAATCCCACCCGCCCGACCGGCGGGATCACAGCGCAACGACGCTGGAAACCCGGCAATGCTAACAAAGCCCGCCTGCACCCTCGCCCAGGGCTGCGGAGAGCCCTGGGAACCGCGCCTGGATCGTTACCGACGCCCGTCCGGATCAGGGCAGCGGATGCGGATCGTTGGGATCGAACGGGGCGTCGAGCGATCGGGTGAGTTCGTCGAGCATGGCCTCGATCTGGGGCTCGACGTACTCGGTGATCCCGGCCTGGATGCGAAGTCGATGATGGAGCAGGATGGTGCAGACCTCGCGCCCCACCATGTTCGCGTAGTCGTCGGCGAGCCCCACCTCCTGTCGGAGCGCGGCCTTGGCCTCCTCGGTGAGGGGAGGAAGCTCGGGCACGTCGGAGTCGGCCTGGGCGGCGAGACCCGTCAGGGTGAACAGGAACGGGGCGCCGGGGGTCGGTTCGGGATCCAGCGGCAGCCCCTCGAACTCCGGCTCCAGTCCCTCCCCGGGCCGGTAGCTGCGCGCGCGGTTGCGGGCGGCTTGCTGATCGAGCTCGGCCTGCAGCATCGGCAGGTTCAGCGCGGTGTACTCGGCCACGGCGTGGTCGACGATGGTCTTGATCCGGGTGGACAGCCCGTGTTGCACACCGTGCGGCACGTCGGCCCCGAGCCCCGCTGCCGACAGCACGGGCGAACCGAAGCACCGCCGGCAGGGTGCCACCCGCCCGCGATGGGTCGCCGGCTCCCAGCGCGGCAGCCACCGCAGCCAGGCGTCCACCGCCTGGCTGACCTGGGTCTCGAGCGACCGCTCCACCCTCCCACGGTATCGCTGCGGACCGGCGGCGTCAGGTGTCATCCCTGTCCTCCCCCTCCCAGGGCCAGCGCGGACGCGAGCCGAGGGTGCGCACCATGGCGACGCCGCTGATGCCCGCGATCGCCCCGGCGGCGGCCAGGACGATGCCGAACCAGGATGCCGCGACGCCGCCGGCCACGGTCGTCGCGGTGCGCAGCTCCTCGCCCGAGGCCACGACCGCGATCCCGACGACCACGACATAGCCGACGTAGGCGCCGAGCGCCGTCCACAGCCCGACCGAGTACCGCGGTGCGGCGAGCGGTGCCGGGCTGTCGGGCGCGGCGGGAACGGCCTCGGGGGCGAGGGCGTGAAGCGGTGGGGGTGGCAGGAGCGGGCGCGGCATCGCGCTCAACAGCACTCCGGCGACCGCGAGCGTGGAGGCGGTGGCGGCGAAGACCCCGGGAAGGGGGCCGAGACCCTGCACCTCGATGACGCTCCGGTCGAGCGCGAGGCTCGTCATCCCGAGCCCGAAGATCATCAGCGCGACATACCCGACGGTGGCGAACGTGACCGCGATGAGCGGGGGGACCGGCACCCGGGGTCGGTCGTCGACAGGTTCGATCACGTCACCCCGATCGTCTCGCCCCGGTCACGTCGAGGGATCTCACATCGACTGGTCACGTCGCCCTGCCGCCGCCGGTGGGGATCGGTCTCAGCGGCCTCGTCGCCTCAGCGCGCCCGGTTCACTGCCGGACGAGCTGGGGCCCGGCCTCGAGCGTGCGCTCGTACTCGCGCTGCGCCTCGTCGTTGAGCTCGGTGACGCGTCGGCCGCGCGAGGCCACCCAGGCACCGAACCAGATCGTGAGTTCACGACCGAGGATGAAGGCCACGATCGCGAGCGGTGCGAGCACCTGCTCGGCCGTGATCTCCGCGCCCTCGCGGGCGGTCAGCGTCCAGAACGGCGCCTGGAACAGCTGGCCGAGGATGTGTCCGGCCCAGGCGGCGAGACCGACGAGGAGCCCGAAGATCACCCACGCGCCCCAGCGGCCGCGGTTGATGATCGCACCCAGCAGCCAGAACGCGATGAAGAAGACCAGCACCGGGATCCACAGCGACCAGCTCGCGAGCGCGGCGAGCGTGGTCGATGTCAGGTTGTCCACGGTGACGTCGCCCGCGAGGGCGCCGAGGCCGACCCACGCGGCGAGGTAGAGCAGCCCGAACAGGAGCGCGGCGAGGAGACCGATCGCGCCGGCGGCGGCGCGATTGCCGCGGGGTCGCGGGGCCTCGGGCGCCTGCACGAAGATCGGCTGCGGCGCAGCGGTCTGCTGCGGGAGGGGGGCGGCCACGACGGTGGGGGCGTCATGACCGCGGTCGGAGGCAGGTTCGCTCGCGGTCACCTGGGGGCGAGAGGATGCGGCGGCGGCTCCGGCTCCCGCGGCGGCGCCCGCTGCGGCGGCGCCGGCAGCCGGTGCCGCAGAGCGGTCGGCGGAGGTGTCGGCCGGGCTGTCGGCGGAGGCCGCGTAGGCGGCGAAGCGATCGCGCTCGGCGTCGTCTCGGAAGTCCGCGCTGTCCTGGTAGGCGGCGCTGTCCCGATCCGCAGGGGCGTCCCATCGCGCCGGCTCGCTCGCGGGGGCGTAGGCCCGGTCGTCCGCGGGCGCGGCCGCCTCGGCGACACGGTGCTCGCCGTCGTCGACGGGGCGGTCGGCGGTGCTGTCCTGGTGCGAACCGTCGACACGGTGGTCTGCCGGATCGGCCGCGCGGGCGGCATCCTCGCGCACGGCGGCCGCACGGGCGGCTTCGGCGTCGGCGAGACCCTCGTTCGCGCGCGTGACGACGTCGTCGTTCGCCGGACGGGGCTCCTCGACGGGGTCGCCGTACGACGACTTGGAATCACTCATCGTTCGCACTCCTCACGCGGGACTGGCGTCCCGCAGAGCGAAACTAGCGGCACCGGGGCCTGGAACCGCGCAGGCGTGCCGCGCGGCGGCGTTCCGATTCGCCGATCCGGCCCGTCACCGCCGCTTCCGCGGCATTCCCCGCAGGGAATATGGCAGCGGGTCCGCTCTCCCGCGCGTCTTCCGGCGGCCCGCCTGACACCTTCGTACAGTGGGGCCATGGCGCACCGTGCGGTCGTCGCGGCAGCGGCGGCATCCGTCCTTCTTCTGACTACGGCACTCGGTGGCTGCGCGCCGGAGGGGTACGACAGGACGATGACCGCCCCCACGGCCGACGCCGGCGCGACACCGTCCCCCGTGGCATCCGATTCCCCTTCGCCCTCACCCACCCCCACGCCGACCACGGCCGTCGGCGCTGCCGCCGTGCCCGAGGACTGCGAGGCGCCGCTGTCGGAGGGGGTGCTCGCGCAGCTCGAAGGCATTCCGCTGAACGATCCCACGGGCGGCGGTGAGCTCGGGCCGCAGTCCGACGGGTCGCTCGTGTGCCTCTGGCGCTATCCGCAGGCCGACACCACGTTCCTGGAGACCTCGTACGTCCCGATGAACCGCGGCCCGGCACTCGATCTGCTCAACGGGCTCGCCGCCGAGGAGGGATTCACCTGCTACACCCCCGACGGCGGCACGCGGTGCGAGAAGACGTGGGAGAGCGAGCAGTATCCCGTCACGAACGGGCGGACGCTCTTCTGGCGCGACGACCTGCTGATCGACACCTCGTACTCGAATCTGGCGCCGAGCGGCTACACGTCCTCGATCGTGTCGGCGATCTGGCCCGCGGGCTGAGAGAGCGGGATGACGCCGGGGCAGCCGTCTTCGCCCGTCACCCCCAGAGTCGGGCTGCGATGCGGCCTGCGTAGTCCTCGGGGTGCCAGCCGCCCTCGACGCTGACGAGCCACCACCCGTCGCGGAAGACGTGGGTCTCGACGAAGTCGCCGGCCGTCCGGCTGCAGGTCGTGCCCGGCGCCGCGGCGGTGCACGCGAAGCCGGCGGCGCGCAGCGCCGCTTCGCCAGCAGCGACGGCGTCGGGGGCGACGGTGGCGAGCGCCGTCTGCAGGGTCGCGCCGTCTCTGGTGTGCCAGCGGCAGGAGATGCGGATGTCGGGGGCGAGCGCGTCGACGAGGGGCGGCGCGGCCGTCTCGGGGACCGCCGCCGATTGCGCGAGGAGGGCACCGGGGAACCACGCCAGCTGACGCCACAGGTCGTCGGGGTAGATGTCGCGACAGTCCAGCGGCGCCTCGCCGGCGAGGGCGGCCACGAGGGGATCGTCGGGGGCCGCTGCCTCGGCGCGGGCGGTGGCGGCCCGGAGGGTGTCGCCGGCCCAGGTCACCACGGTCGGAACCATCGGGGCGGCCAGCCACACCAGTGCTGCGACAACCGCCGCGCAGAGAAGTCCGACCGGGGCGGAGAGCCACAGGCTCCGACCCGGGATGCGCGCCACCTTTCCACCTCCGGATCCACGGTACGGCGGCGCACGGGCGCCGCCTGGTACGGCTCGCCGCGCGTCGCGCACCTCCCCCGCCGGCAACGCGAAGGGCCCCGGCGATGCCGGGGCCCTTCGGTGGTGCGGGGTTCGACGAGACCCGCCTCGACTCAGTTGTAGGTGCCGAAGTCGTCCGTGGAGAAGCTGTCGAAGTCGACGTAGCTCAGGTCGGCGTCGCTGTAGGCGCCGTCCGACGCGAAGATGCGGTTGGGGTACCGCTCGCTCTTCGCCTCCTCCGTCGCCTCGACCACGACGTTGCGGTACTTCGCAAGGCCGGTGCCGGCGGGGATGAGCTTTCCGATGATGACGTTCTCCTTCAGGCCCACCAGCGGGTCGCTCTTGCCCTCCATGGCGGCCTGCGTGAGAACACGCGTGGTCTCCTGGAACGACGCGGCCGACAGCCACGACTCGGTCGCGAGCGACGCCTTGGTGATACCCATGAGCTCGGGACGACCCGACGCCGGGCGCTTGCCGGAGGCGACGGCCTCGCGGTTGATGCCCTGGTAGCGCTTGAGGTCGACCAGCTCGCCGGGGAGCAGCGTGGTGTCGCCGTGGTCGACCACGGTGACCTTCCGCAGCATCTGGCGCACGATGACCTCGATGTGCTTGTCGTGGATCGGCACACCCTGCGAGCGGTACACGCCCTGGACGCCGTTGACGAGGTACTTCTGCACCTCGCGGGCACCCATGACACGCATGACCTCCTTGGGGTCGAGCGTGCCGACCTGCAGGGGCTGACCGACGGTGACGTGCTGACCGTCCTCGACCAGCAGCGTCGCGCGCTTGAGCACCGGGTAGACCACCGGCTCGTCGCCAGAGTCGGGCGTGAGGATGATCTTCTTGCTCTTGTCGGTCTCCTCGATCGTGATGCGGCCGTCGGCCTCGGCGATCGGGGACGCACCCTTCGGGGTACGGGCCTCGAAGAGCTCCTGCACGCGGGGCAGACCCTGCGTGATGTCATCCGCCGACGCCGACCCACCGGTGTGGAAGGTACGCATCGTCAGCTGGGTACCGGGCTCACCGATCGACTGGGCCGCGATGATGCCCACGGCCTCGCCGATGTCGACCATCTTGCCCGTGGCGAGCGAGCGGCCGTAGCAGCGGGCGCAGACACCGACAGCGGAGTCGCAGGTGAGCACCGAGCGCACCTTGATGGTCTCGACACCCGCCTCGACCAGCGCGTTGATGACGACGTCACCGACGTCGGAGCCCGCGGCGGCGAGGACCTCGCCGGAGGGGCTGACGACATCGGCCGCGAGGGTGCGCGCGAACACGGAGTTCTCGACGTTGGCGTCCTTGACCAGGGTGCCGTCGAAGCCGGGAGCGGCGATCGGCAGCTCCAGACCCTTGGACGTGCCGCAGTCCTCCTCGCGGATGATGACATCCTGCGAGACGTCCACGAGGCGCCGGGTGAGGTACCCGGAGTCGGCGGTACGCAGGGCGGTGTCGGCCAGACCCTTACGGGCACCGTGCGTGGCGATGAAGTACTCCGCCACCGACAGCCCCTCGCGGTACGAGGAGATGATCGGACGCGGGATGATCTCACCCTTGGGGTTGTTCACCAGGCCTCGCATACCGGCGATGTTCCGGATCTGCAGCCAGTTACCACGGGCACCCGACGACACCATGCGGTTGATGGTGTTGTCGGCCGGGAAGTTGTCCCGCATCGCCTTCTGGACCTCGTCGGTCGCCTCGGTCCAGATCTTGATGAGCTCCTGACGACGCTCGGCGTCGGTGGTGAGACCCTTCTCGAACTGCGACTGGACCTTCGCGGCCTGCTTCTCGTAGCGCCCCACGATCTCCGCCTTGTTGGGCGGGGTGAGGATGTCGCTGAGGGCGACCGTCACACCCGAACGCGTGGCCCAGTAGAAGCCGGCGTCCTTGATGCGGTCGAGCGTCGCGGCGACCTCCACCTTGGGGTACTCCTCGGCGAGCTTGTTGACGATCTGCGAGAGCTTGCCCTTGTCGGCCTGCTCGCGCACGAACGGGTAGCCCTTGGGCAGCGCGTCGTTGAAGATCGCCTGGCCGAGCGAGGTGTCGACGAGACCGTGGCGCTCGTAGCCCTCGGGGGCCTCGCCCTCGAGGAAGGTGAGCCCCGGAACCCGGATGCGGACCTTCGCCTGCAGGTCGAGGGTGCCCTCGTCCTTGGCCAGGATCGCCTCGGAGACAGAGCCGAACACGCGACCCTCGCCCGCGGCGCCCTCCTTCACCGTGGTGAGGTGGTGGAGGCCGATGATCATGTCCTGCGAGGGCAGGGTCACCGGACGGCCATCCGAGGGCTTCAGGATGTTGTTCGAGGCGAGCATCAGGATGCGGGCCTCGGCCTGGGCCTCGACCGACAGCGGCAGGTGCACGGCCATCTGGTCACCGTCGAAGTCGGCGTTGAACGCCGCACACACGAGCGGGTGGAGCTGGATGGCCTTGCCCTCGACGAGCTGCGGCTCGAACGCCTGGATGCCCAGGCGGTGCAGGGTGGGCGCACGGTTCAGCAGCACCGGGCGCTCGCGGATGATCTCCTCGAGCACGTCCCAGACCTCGGGACGGGTGCGCTCCACGGCGCGCTTGGCGGCCTTGATGTTCTGCGAGTGACCGAGGTCGATCAGGCGCTTGATCACGAACGGCTTGAACAGCTCCAGCGCCATCTGCTTGGGGAGGCCACACTGGTGCAGCTTCAGCTGGGGACCGACGACGATGACCGAACGGCCCGAGTAGTCGACACGCTTTCCGAGCAGGTTCTGGCGGAACCGACCCTGCTTGCCCTTCAGCATGTCCGACAGCGACTTCAGCGCACGGTTCCCGGTACCGGTGACGGGGCGACCACGACGGCCGTTGTCGAACAGCGCGTCGACGGCCTCCTGCAGCATCCGCTTCTCGTTGTTGACGATGATCTCGGGAGCGCCGAGATCGATCAGGCGACGAAGACGGTTGTTGCGGTTGATCACGCGACGGTACAGATCGTTCAGATCGGATGTCGCGAAGCGGCCACCGTCCAGCTGCACCATCGGGCGCAGCTCCGGCGGGATCACCGGGACGACGTCGAGCACCATCGAGGCCGGGCTCATGCCGGTCTGGAGGAACGAGTTCACGACCTTCAGGCGCTTGATCGCGCGGATCTTGCGCTGGCCCTTGCCCTCGGCGATCTGCAGGTGCAGGCTCTCCGCCTCGGCGGCCAGGTCGAACGACTCCAGGCGCCGCTTGATCGACTCGGCGCCCATGTGGGCCTCGAAGTACTGACCGAAGCGGTCCTGCAGCTCCTGGAAGATCTCGTCCTCGCCCTTGAGCGAGCCGACCTCGAGGGTGCGGAAGTCCTCCCACACGCGCTCGAGCTTGGCGATGGCGTCGTCGGCCTGCTTGCGGGCCTGCGCCATGTCCTTCTCGGCGGCGTCCTTGACCTTCTTCTTCTGGTCGGCCTTGGCACCCTCCGCCTCCAGGGCAGCGAGCTCCTCCTCCAGCTTGGACAGGCGCGCGGCGATCTTGGCGTCACGGCGGTCGCCGAGCGTCTTGATCTCCAGGCGGATGTTGTTCTCCTGGGTGGCGAGGTCGCGGTGACGCGCCTCCTCGTCGACGGAGATCACCATGTAGGCGGCGAAGTAGATGACCTTCTCGAGGTCCTTCGGCGCCATGTCGAGCAGGTAGCCCAGGCGCGAGGGCACGCCCTTGAAGTACCAGATGTGGGTGACCGGGGCGGCCAGCTCGATGTGACCCATCCGCTCGCGGCGGACGGAGGACTTGGTGACCTCCACGCCGCAGCGCTCGCAGACGATGCCCTTGAAGCGGACGCGCTTGTACTTGCCGCAGGCGCACTCCCAGTCGCGGCTGGGCCCGAAGATCTGCTCTCCGAAGAGGCCGTCCTTCTCGGGCTTGAGCGTGCGGTAGTTGATGGTCTCGGGCTTCTTGACCTCGCCGAACGACCAGCGGCGGATGTCGTCGGCCGTGGCGAGGCCGATGCGAAGCTCGTCAAACGTTGTTGCGTCGAGCACTAGTTCTCCTGTTGTCAAAAGTGGGTTGCGGTCGGCGTCGACGGATCAGATCTCGTCGATCGACGACGACTCGAAGCGGCTCGAGATGTTGATGCCGAGCTCCTCAGCGGCGCGGTACGCCTCGTCGGTGCTGTCGCGGAGGCTGACCACGGTGCCGTCGGCCGAGAGGACCTCGACGTTCAGGCACAGCGACTGCATCTCCTTCATGAGCACCTTGAACGACTCGGGGATGCCGGGCTCCTGCAGGTTCTCGCCCTTGACGATCGACTCGTACGCCTTGACGCGACCGGGGATGTCGTCGGACTTGATCGTGAGGAGCTCCTGGAGCGCGTATGCGGCGCCGTAGGCCTCGAGTGCCCACACCTCCATCTCACCGAACCGCTGACCGCCGAACTGCGCCTTACCACCCAGCGGCTGCTGCGTGATCATCGAGTAGGGGCCGGTGGAACGGGCGTGGATCTTGTCGTCCACGAGGTGGTGCAGCTTCAGGATGTACATGTACCCGACGGAGATCGGCGCCGGGAACGGCTCACCCGACCGGCCGTCGAACAGCTGGGTCTTGCCCGACGAGTCGATCAGGCGCACACCGTCGCGGGTGAGCGTCGTCGAGTCCAGCAGACCCGCGATCTCCTCCTCAGCGGCGCCGTCGAACACGGGGGTGGCGACCTTCGTGCCCGGAGCGGCCTCGCGAGCCTCCTCGGGCAGGCGCACGGCCCACTCGGGGTTGCCCTCGACCTTCCAACCCTGCTTGGCGATCCACCCGAGGTGGGTCTCCAGAACCTGGCCGAAGTTCATGCGGCCCGGGATGCCGAGGGGGTTCAGGACGACGTCGACCGGCGTGCCGTCGGCGAGGAACGGCATGTCCTCGACCGGCAGGATCTTGGCGATGACGCCCTTGTTGCCGTGACGGCCGGCGAGCTTGTCACCCTCGGTGATCTTGCGCTTCTGGGCGATGTAGACCACGACGCGGCGGTTCACGCCCGAGCCGAGCTCGTCGTCGCCGTCCTCGGCGTTGAACTCCTTGACCGCGATGATCGTGCCCTGCTCACCGTGAGGAACCTTCAGCGAGGTGTCGCGCACCTCGCGGCTCTTCTCGTTGAAGATGGCGCGCAGCAGTCGCTCCTCGGCCGAGAGCTCGGTCTCGCCCTTGGGCGTGACCTTGCCGACGAGGATGTCGCCGGGGCGCACCTCGGCGCCGATGCGGATGATGCCGCGCTCGTCGAGGTCCTTCAGCAGGTCGGGGCTGACGTTGGGGAGGTCACGGGTGATCTCCTCCTTGCCGAGCTTGGTGTCGCGGGCGTCGACCTCGTACTCCTCGATGTGGATCGAGGAGAGGGTGTCGTCCTTCACCAGGTCCTGGCTGAGGATGATGGCGTCCTCGAAGTTGTGACCCTCCCAGGTCATGAACGCCACGAGCAGGTTCTTGCCGAGCGCGAGCTCGCCGTTCTCGGTCGCCGGGCCGTCGGCGATGACCTCGCCGGCCTCGATGCGGTCGCCCGCCGAGACGATCACGCGCTGGTTGTAGCTCGTGCCCTGGTTGGACCGGTCGAACTTGCGCAGGAAGTAGTCCTGCGTGCCGCCCTCGTCGAGCTGGATGGTGACGACGTCGGCCGACACCTCCAGGACCACACCGCTCTTCTCGGCGGTGACGACGTCACCGGCGTCGACGGCGGCGTAGCCCTCCATACCGGTTCCGACCACGGGCGACTCGCTGCGCAGCAGCGGCACAGCCTGGCGCTGCATGTTCGCACCCATGAGCGCGCGGTTGGCGTCGTCGTGCTCGAGGAAGGGGATGAGGGATGTCGCGACCGACACCATCTGGCGCGGCGAGACGTCCATGTAGCCGATCTCATCGGCGGGGATGAGGTCGACCTCGCCGCCGATCTTCCGCGCGAGGACCCGGTCCTCCTGGAAGTGGCCGTCCGCCTTCAGCGGCGCGTTGGCCTGGGCGATGATGAAGTCGCTCTCCTCGCTGGCCGTGAGGTAGTCGATCTGGTCGGTGACCTTGCCGTCGACGACCTTGCGGTACGGGGTCTCGATGAAGCCGAACGAGTTGATGCGGGCGAACGAGGCCAGCGATCCGATCAGACCGATGTTCGGGCCTTCCGGGGTCTCGATCGGGCACATGCGGCCGTAGTGCGACGGGTGGACGTCACGGACCTCGACGCCGGCGCGCTCGCGCGACAGACCGCCGGGGCCCAGCGCCGAGAGGCGGCGCTTGTGGGTCAGGCCCGCCAGCGGGTTGTTCTGGTCCATGAACTGCGACAGCTGCGAGGTGCCGAAGAACTCCTTGATCGCGGCGACCACGGGGCGCACGTTGATCAGGGTCTGCGGGGTGATCGCCTCGATGTCCTGCGTGGTCATCCGCTCGCGGACGACGCGCTCCATGCGCGACAGGCCCGTGCGGACCTGGTTCTGGATGAGCTCGCCGACGGCGCGGATGCGGCGGTTGCCGAAGTTGTCGATGTCGTCAACGTCGAGACGGATCTCGACGTTCTTGCCACCGCGGACACCCTCGAAGGTCTCGTCGCCGCGGTGCACGCGCACGAGGTACTTGATGGTGGCGACGATGTCGTCGACGGTGAGCACCGAGTCCGACAGCGGAGCATCCAGCCCCAGCTTCTGGTTGATCTTGTAGCGACCCACCTTCGCCAGGTCGTAGCGCTTGGGGTTGAAGTAGAAGTTGTCCAGCAGCGCGCGGGCGGCCTCGGCGGCGACCTGCTCGCCCGGACGGAGCTTGCGGTAGATGTCGCGGAGCGCGTCCTCCTTGGACAGGATCGTGTCCTTGGAGAGGGTCTCCTCGATCGAGTCGAAACCGGCGAACTCGTTCAGGATGTCCTCGCTGGAAAGGCCCAGGGCCTTCAGGAACACCGTGACCGACTGCTTGCGCTTGCGGTCGATGCGGACGCCGACCTGGTCGCGCTTGTCGATCTCGAACTCCAGCCACGCTCCGCGGCTGGGGATGATCCGCGCCGACACGATGTCCTTGTCGGAGGTCTTGTCGGGGGTCTTGTCGAAGTAGACACCGGGGGAACGCACGAGCTGCGAGACCACGACACGCTCGGTGCCGTTGATGATGAACGTGCCCTTATCGGTCTGGAGCGGGAAGTCGCCCATGAAGACCGTCTGGGTCTTGATCTCACCGGTCTGGTGGTTCATGAACTCGGCCTCGACGTACAGCGGGGCGGCGTAGGTCTTGCCGCGCTCCTTGCACTCTTCGATCGAGTACTTCTCGGGCTCGAGGTAGGGGTTGGTGAACGAGAGCTGCATCGTCTCGCTCAGGTCCTCGATCGGGGAGATCTCCTCGAAGATCTCCTCCAGTCCGCTCATCTCGGGGACATCGCTGCGGCCGGCGGCCTTGGCCTCGGCGACGCGGGCGCGCCACTGGTCGTTGCCGACGAGCCAGTCGAAGGACTCGGTCTGCAGCGCGAGAAGGTCGGGAACCGTCAGCGTGTCGGAGATCTTCGCGAACGAGAGCCGCGATGCGCCGCGGCCGTTCTTGGGGGTGGTGGTGGGATTGGATGCGTTGGGCGCAGCAGCCAAGGGGATAACCTCCGTGAGCCCGGTGTCGGGCTTCGTTTCCTTGTCGTCAGGTGGAGTGCTCAGTCGTCCCCGAAGCCTGCACGTCGCGCACCGCGGTGAAGCGGGGGCGTGCAGTCACAGCCGACCACCATATGAGGGCAGGGGGAAACCAAGAGCGCAAGGAACAAGCATAGTCCGGATGACGCGCCGTGTCCAGCGCAATCCTTGACGAGTGGATGTTCCTCGGGTATAACCCCGCGAAATCCCCCGTCATTCCCCGGGATCTGGTGGAGAGGAGCGTCGAACGCCATGATGTCTCCATGACGGGGGGCGACGCCGCCACCGCGGGATTCGTCGAGTCCGCGACCGGGGCGGGGCGGGAGCGGGTGATCCGCACGCCCGACCAGCGCCTGAGGATCTTCGTCAGCTCCACGCTGCGCGAACTCGCCGATGAGCGGGTCGCCGTCCGCGAGGCCATCGAGAGCCTGCGGCTGGCGCCGGTGATGTTCGAGCTCGGCGCGCGGCCGCACCCTCCCCGCGCGCTCTACCGCTCCTACCTCGCGCAGAGCGACGTGTTCGTGGGGATCTACGGCGACAGCTACGGGTGGGTGGCCCCGGACGATCAGGTCTCGGGCCTCGAGGACGAGTACAACCTCGCGCCACGCGACATGCCGAAGCTGATCTACATCCGCGCATCGACGGGCCGCGATCCGCGCCTGGAAGAGCTCATCGACCGGATCCGCGCCGATGACACCGCCGCCTACCTCCCCTTCGCGTCGGTCGACGAACTGCGCGACCACGTGCGCAACGACCTCGCCACCCTCCTCGCCGAACGGTTCGACGCCTCCCGACCGCCCGCCGATCTCGAGGTGTCGGAGGTCGTGCCCGTGGCGGCGCCGAAGGTCCCCATCCCGTACACCACCACCATCGGGAGGGAGGGGGATGTCGCGGCGATCCGCGATCTGCTGACCGGCTCCGCTCACGTGGTGAGCCTCATCGGCCCGGGCGGGGTGGGCAAGAGCAGGCTGGCGATCGAGGTCGCCCGCGCGAGCGAGGACCTCTTCCCCGACGGGGTGTACTTCGTCCTTCTGGAGGGCGTCCTCGAGGCCGGTCTGGTCGTCCCGACGATCGCCTACTCCCTCGGGGTCCGCGACAACGGCGAGGCACCGCTCGAGGAGCGCATCGCGCGCGCCCTGTCGGGCCGGCGCGTGCTCGTGGTGCTGGACAACTTCGAGCAGGTGATCGAGGCCGCACCCCTCCTCGTGCGCCTCTCCCACGCCTCGCCCATGGCGACCTTCCTCGTCACGAGCCGCATCGTGCTGCGCATCCGCGGGGAGCAGGTGTTCGACGTCTCGGGGCTGCCCGTCCCCGACTCGTGGACCCGGGCGACGCTCGAACGCGTGCGCGCGACCCCCGCGTGCCGTCTCTTCGCCGATCGGGCCGGTGCGGTCAGTCCCGGCTTCGCCCTCTCCGACACCAACGCGCAGGACGTCGCCGACATCTGCCGCCGCCTGGAGGGGCTGCCGTTGGGGATTGAGCTCGCCGCGGCCAAGGTGCGGGTCCTCGGTACGCGCGGGATCGCCGAGCGTCTGGAGCAGAGCCTGCCGCTGCTGACCGCGGCGGTGCGCGACCTTCCCGACCGTCACCGCACGATGCGCGCCACGATCGAGTGGAGCGTCAGCCTCCTCCCGCCCTCGCAGCGTGCGCTGCTGGAGGACCTCGGCGTCTTCGCCACCCGGTTCACCTTCGACGCGGTCGAGGCGATCGGACGGGGAAGATCCTGGGGGCAGAACGCGATGGAAGACCTCGCCGCCCTCGTCGACTCGTCGCTGGTCAAGCCGGTCGACGTCGCCGGTCGCCCCGTGTTCTCGCTCCTGGCGCTGGTGCGCGAATACGCGGTGGGGCGATTGAAGGAACGGGGGGATGCCGCGGCGGTGCGCGCCGCGCACGCCGATCACTATCGCGACCTCGTCGCCCGCATCGCCCCGCGGCTGGGCGGGCCCGGCCAAGCCGACGCCGTCGCGGAGCTGGGGCTCGACCTGCCGAACCTGCGCGCGGCGGTGCGTCACCTCATCCACACCGGCCGCCTCGACGACGCCGGGGACTTCGCGTGGTCGCTCCTCATCTACTGGTGGGTGGCGGGCTTCTTCGCCGAGGTCCGGGTGTGGATGCTCGAACTCCTCGGCAAGGACCAGCCGATCACCCCGCACACCCGCGCCGTCGCGTGGTTCTTCGCCCTGTGGGGCGAGATGTGGCAACGCCCCAGCGAGGAGGCGGTGGCCGGGCTCGGCGAGTGCATCCGGCTCTTCGAGGAGAGCGGAGACGAGGATGCCGCGGCGATGGCGCTCGCGGCACGGGCAACGGCCCGCCTGCAGCTCGAGCTCCCCGACCTCGACACCGCCGATCGCGAGCTGACCTCTGCGGTGGAGAGGCTCCACGAGCTCGGCAACACCTGGGCCGAGGCCATCACCGAGGTCGCCCGCGGGCGGCTCGCCTGGCTCCGCGGCCAGACCGCCGACGCGCTCGCCCACTTCGATCGCGCGACCGCAGCGGCCGCCACCGGCGGCGACCTCTTCACCACGTCGGTGGCGGGCAACCACCTCGCGCGCCTTCAGCTCGTGCGCGGCGAGATCGACACGGCCGAGGCGCAGTGCGTCCGCACGCTCCTGGTGTCGCTGCGCCTGCATTTCGAAGAGGGGATCGCGTACGGACTGGAAGGGCTGTGCGCCGTGGCCGCCGCTCGCGGCGACGGCGAACGGGCAGGCGCGCTGTCGGCTGTCGCGGCGGTCATCCGTCACCGCATCGGCGTGTTCGACGCCGAGGCGTTCACGGTGCACACGCCCCAGCTCGACGCGATGCGCGCGGCCGATCCCGCGGCGGTCGCCGCCGGCGAGCAGCGCGGGAACGACCTGACGCTCGCCGAGGCGATCGCGCTGGCCCTTCCCGCGGACGCGCGCGACGAGGCCGCCGCGCTCCTCGCCCACTGGTGAGGCCTGCGCGCGCGGCGGTCAGTCGGGAGGACGCGCGTGGCGGAAGCGGATGCGGCTGCCCGGCCGGGCCTGAGCGAGCGCGTCGCGCGCGGCATCCGTCACGACCGCGATCACGGGGTAGCCGCCGGTGACGGGGGCGTCGGGTCCGAGGATCGTGGGCCGGCCGGACGGCGGCACCTGCAGGGCGCCGGGCACCATTCCCTCGCTCGGGAGTTCGCCGTGGCGCGCGCGAGCGAGCGCCGGACCGTCGAGGCGGATGCCGACGCGGTCGGCGGCGCCCGAGACCGTCCATATCGCCTCGAAGAGCGTTGCCCGCGCGTCGGCGGTGAACCAGTCCGCGCGCGGCCCGGGAGCGAGCTCGACCTCGAGATCGTCACCGTCGGGCGCGCCCCACGGGGCGTCGGGGGCGGGCGGGACGGGGGTTGTGGAGTGGGCGCCCACGGCGAGCACGGTGCCCGCGGCGAGGCGTGCGGGTCCGAGGCCCGAGAGGATGTCGGTGGCCGCCGAGCCGCGGACCGTCGGCGCCTCGACGCCGCCGCGGAGGGCGAGGTATGCGCGCGCGCCGCGCTCGATCCACCCGACCTCGAGCTCGGCACCGGCGGGCCACGGGTGCGCGACGTAGGGATCGACGTCGCGCCCGGCGAGTCGGAGCGGCCCGCCCCCGCCGGTGACGGCGAACCAGAGCTCGGCGAGGGCGACGGCGCGGAACCCGCCGAGGGTGATCTCGATCGCCGCCGCGCCCTCGGGGTTTCCGACGAGGCGGTTCGCGGCGCCGAGCGCCCGGCGGTCCATCGCGCCCGACCGGGCGATGCCGAGAGCCGCGGCCCCCGGCCGGCCGAGATCCTGCACGGTGGCGAGCAGCCCCGGCTCCTCGACCCGGATCGCCCCCGCGCCCGCCTCCTTCGCTGCCCCCGCGCCCGCCGGGGTGCGCTTCGGCCCCCCCGTTCGGGGCGCGTTTCTCCGGTCGGGGCGCGACGATTCCGCCCCAAAGGGAGAGTCGCGCCCCATACCGGGCGCGGGGACGGGGACCGGTGCGGCGCCTCCGGGTGCCGCGGTGACGGCGCCGACCGGGCGGAACCGCACCCGCGTTCCCGGCGCGAGGAGCGCCGGGTTCTCTGCGGCGGGGTCGAAAAGCGGCGCGTCGGTCGTGCCGAGAAGGCGCCACCCGCCGGGGGTCTCGCGCGGATACGCCCCCGAGAACTGCCCCGCCACCCCCACCGCTCCGGCCGGCACGCGGGTGCGCGGGGTGTCCAGCCGCGGCACGTCGAAGGGCCATTCGTCGCTCACGAGGTACCCGAACCCGGGCGCGAATCCGGTGAACGCGACGGTCCACGTCGCGTCCGCGTGGCGCCGCGCGAACTCGGAGGCCGACGCTCCGAGCAGCTCCGCGGTCTCGGCGAGATCGGGGCCGTCGTAGCGGATGTCGAGCACGACCTCCGCGGCGGCCGCCGCCGCCCGTGGTGGGGCCGCGCCCGCGGCATCCGTCACCCAGGCCCGCGCGCGTGAGAGGCTCAGCACCGCGGGATCGACGGTGATGAGCACCGTGCGCGCCGCGGGGACGATGTCGATGACGCCGGCGGGGACGGATGCCACGAGGCGGCCGTGCAGCGCCAGCACCTCGTCGAGTCCCGCCACCTCGACGAGGACCGCCCGGTCGCCCATCGTCAGGATGTTCACCACGGCGCCCGCACGGTCACGCCCGCAGCATCCAGCGCGCGTCGCACCGCCTCCCCCATCGCCACGGCGGCCGGCGAATCGCCGTGGAGGCACAGCGAGGCGGCCGCGACGTCGAGCACCGTCCCATCGATGGCCACGACCTCCCCCGATCGCGCCAGCCGGATCGCCCGCTCCGCCGCCGCGGCCGCGTCGTCGAGCACCGCTCCGGGACGCCCCCGGGGCACCAGGCCCCCGCCCGGGAGGTATCCCCGATCGAGGAAGGCCTCGACCACGAACGGCAGGCCGACCGCTTCGGCGGCCCGAGCGATCTCGCCCGGCATTCCGAGGATCGGCACCGCGCGGCCGAGCGATCCCGCGAACGCGGCCACGGCCTCGGCCACCGCGCCCGCCTGGTCCGCGTCGGCCGACACCGCGTGGTAGAGCGCGCCGTGCGGCTTGACGTACCGGATCTCGGCGCCCGCGGCGGCGAGCGCCCGCAGCTGCTCGGCGACCTCGATCCGCAGGTCGGCCGCCGCGATCGCCATCGGCACCCGTCCGAAATTCGCCGGGTCGGGATACGACGGATGCGCCCCGACGGCCACGCCGTGAGCGGTCGCGCGCGCCACCGACTCGCGCATCGAGGCCTCGTCGCCCGCGTGCCCGCCGCAGGCGATGCTCGCGCTGGAGATCACGGCGAACATCGCCGCATCGTCGGCCGTCGGCATCCCGTCGACCGTCTCTCCCAGGTCGGCATTCAGGTCGATCGCGCCCATGCGTTCACGCTACGCCGAGGCGCAACGTTACGGATGCGTAAAGGCTCCCCCCGGCGGATGCGCCCACCCCCGCGCCGAGGCAGGATGGGGGGATGCCTCGATCTTTCGAGCGGCCCGCGGCAGGGACGCCGCTGCTGCAGGTCCGCGACATGGCCGTGGAGTTCCGCACCGTCGACGGGACGGTCCACGCCGTCGAAGGGGTCGACCTCGATCTCGCCGCCGGCGAGACCCTCGCCATCGTCGGCGAGTCGGGGTCGGGGAAGTCGACGACCGCGATGGCCGTGATCGGCCTCCTGCCCGGCAACGGACGGGTGACGCAGGGCTCGATCCTCTTCGAAGGCGAGAACCTCGTCGGAGCACCCGAGTCGGTCATGCGCCAGGTGCGCGGCCGCTCGATCGGCCTCGTTCCTCAAGACCCGATGTCGAACCTCAACCCGGTTGCGAAGATCGGCACCCAGGTCGCCGAGACCCTCCTCGCGCACGGCCTGGCCACCCGCAAGGACGTCGACCGGAAGGTCGTCGAGACCCTCGAGGCCGCCGGCCTCCCCGATGCCGCTGCCCGCGCGAAGCAGTACCCGCACGAGTTCTCCGGCGGCATGCGCCAGCGCGCGCTCATCGCGATCGGACTGGCGTGCAACCCCAAGCTCCTCATCGCCGACGAGCCCACGAGCGCGCTCGACGTGACGGTGCAGAAGACGATCCTCGACCAGCTCGACCGGATGACCAGCGACACCGGCACCTCGGTGATGCTCATCACGCACGACCTCGGGCTCGCCGCCGAGCGCGCCTCGCGGGTGGTGGTGATGCATCGCGGACGCATCGTCGAGCAGGGGCCCGCGCGGCAGATCCTCGAAGACCCGCAGCAGCCCTACACCCAGGCGCTCGTCAAGGCCGCGCCGTCGGTGGCGGCGGTGCGGCTTCGTCCCGAGGTCTTCCGCCGGGCCGAGAAGACGGATGCCGCCGAGCCGGCCGTGCCCGCGGCATCCGCGCCCGTCGTGGTGACCGAGCCGGCTGCGCCCGGTGAGCCGGGTGCGCCGGGTGCCGGGGCTGCGCCCGACCACATCGTCGAGGTCGAGGGTCTGACGAAGGTCTTCCCGGTGCGCGGACAGAAGGACGACTTCGTCGCCGTGAAGGACGTCTCGTTCGCCATCCCGCGCGGCCAGACCGTCGCGATCGTCGGGGAGTCGGGGTCGGGGAAGACCACGACCGCGCGGATGATGCTGAAGGTCGTCGAGCCCACGAGCGGCACGATCTCGTTCGACGGGGTCGACGTGTCGACCCTGAAGGGTCGGGCGCTGAGGGATTTCCGCCAGAAGGTGCAGCCGATCTTCCAGGACCCCTACTCGTCGCTGAACCCGATGTTCACCATCGAGCGGCTGATCGAGGAGCCGCTGGAGTTCTACCGGCGAGGCTCATCGGCCGAGCGCACCAAGCGGGTGCGGCAGCTGCTGGATGACGTGGCGCTGCCGGCGTCCATGATGAGGCGCTATCCGTCGGAGCTGTCCGGCGGCCAGCGTCAGCGCGTGGCGATCGCGCGGGCTCTCGCGTTGTCGCCCGAGCTGATCGTCTGCGACGAACCCGTTTCGGCACTCGACGTCCTCGTGCAGGACCAGGTGCTGCGGCTCCTGCGCGACCTGCAGCGCGAGTACGGGCTGAGCTACCTTTTCATCTCCCACGACCTCGCGGTGGTGCGGCTCATCAGCGACTACGTCTGCGTGATGAAGGACGGCCACCTGGTCGAGGCGGCGTCGGGCGAGGAGATCTTCACCAACCCGCGCGACCCCTACACCCGGCGCCTCCTCGCATCGATCCCGGGCAACGAGCTCGACATCGCGGTCTAGCTGTCGCGCCCCGCGGCGGGGGTCGCGGCGGGCGGCGGGCGGCGGGCGGCGTCCCGCCGGGCGACCTTCACCTGTCGCAAACGGTCGAGCCGACCCGCCGATCGCGACAGGCGAAGCCCCCACACCGGCATCCCCCGCCGCTCCCCCGACACGATTCGCCCCTCACCGGCGCGAGGAGGGGCCGAACGTGACGGGGGAACCGGTGAGGAGGGGGCCGAACGTGACGGGGGAGCGCCCGGGGAGGAGAACCGGCCGCGGCGACCCGCCGACGCGCCGATCGCGACAGGCGAAGCCCCCACTCCGCCGCCACCCGCCGCTCCCCCGACACGATTCGCCCCTCTCCGACGCGAGGAGGGGCTGAACGTGACGGGGGAAGCGCGAGGAGGGGCCGAACGTGACGGGGGAAGCGGCGAGGAGAGGCCGAACGTGACGGGGGAGCCCGCGCGAGGGGAGGGAGGAGCGGGCCGCGACGAGCCGGCGCTACCGCGCCCGGGTGCGGGGATCCATCGCCTCGCGCAGCGCCTCGCCGAGCAGGGTGAACCCGAGGGCGGTGATCGTGATGCATGCACCCGGGAGGAACGCCAGCCACGGCGCGATCGCGAGCTCGAGCTGCGCATAGGTGAGCATGCGCCCCCACTCCGCGGTCTGCGGCAATCCGCCGCCGAGCCCGAGGAACGACAGCGCCGCCGCCTCGATGACCGCGGTCGCAAGCGACAGCGTCCCCTGCACGATGACCGGGCCGATCGCGTTGGGAAGCACGTGGCTCATCGTGATCTTGCCGCGGCCGAGGCCAAGCGTCTGGGCCGACAGCACGTAGTCGGCCGAGCGCTGCTGGAGCATCGACGCGCGCAGCAGCCGCGCGAAGACCGGTACCTGCGCGGCACCGATCGCGATCATCACCGACAGCTGGGTCTGACCGAGGATGGCCGCGATCGACACCGCCAGCAGCAGCGAGGGCACCGAGAGCAGGATGTCGACGAAGCGCATGACCACCGCGTCGACCCACCCGCCGAAGGCGCCGGCGATGAGGCCGAGCAGCATGCCGCCCAGAAGCCCGAACGCCGTGGACACCACGCCGATCGTCAGCGACGCCTGCGCACCCCAGATCAGCTTGGACAGCACGTCGCCGCCGAAGCGGTCGAGTCCGAGCGGGAACTGCGCCAGCTCGCCCGGACCCGGGATGTACGTCGGGGTGATGTACCGCTGCCCCGGCAGATCGGTGGGGCCGTAGGGCGCGAGCACCGGTGCGAGCGCGGCGACGAGGATGAACAGCGCGATGATGACCGCGCCCACCCACGCCGAGGGGTTGCGGCGCAGCCGCCGGAACACGTCTCGCCAGAAGCCGCCGCGCACCTGCGCGCCCAGGAGCTCCCGGTCGTCGATCGCGGTGTCGTCGACCGGCCCGCCGCTGGGTGCGGGGGGAAGCATCGCCGAGGTCATTGGACCCTCACTCTCGGGTCGATGAAGCTGTAGGAGACATCCACGATCAGGTTGATCAGCGCGTAGGCGATCGCGATGAAGATGATGAAGCCCTGCAGCACGGGGAAGTCGCGCGTGAAGATGGCGCGCGCCAGGAACGACCCGATGCCCGGGAAGGCGAACACCGTCTCAGTGAGCACCGCCCCCGAGATGAGCAGCCCCGTCTGCAGGCCCACCGTCGTCACGACCGGCAGCAGGGCGTTCCGCAGGATGAACCGTCCCCGGATCGTTCCCTGCGACACGCCCTTGGCCATGCCGGTGCGGACGTAGTCGGCGTTCTGCACCTCCAGCACCGAGGCGCGGGTGATCCGCACGATGATGGCGAGCGGGATGGTCGCGAGGGCCACCGCGGGGAGGATGAGATGGAGTATCGCGTCCCACGCGGCATCCCATTCACCGGTGATGATGCCGTCGATGATGTAGAAGTTCGTGTAGTGCGTCGCATCGATGCGCGGGTCCTGGCGGCCCTCCGAGGGCAGCCAGCCGAGCTGGACCGCGAACACCCACTTCAGCAGGAACGCCAGGAAGAACACCGGGATCGTGATGCCGAGGAGGCTCGCGGCGACGGTGAGGTGGTCGGTGGCCTTGCCGTGCCGGCGGGCGGCCCAGTACCCGAGCGGGATGCCGACGCCGACGGCGATGAGCAGCGCGGCGCTGGAGAGCTCGAGCGTCGCCGGGAAGCGGCGCCAGAACTCCTCGGTGACGGCCCGCCCGGTCTGGATGGACGTGCCGAAGTCGCCCGACAGCAGGCGCCCGAGCCAGACGATGTACTGCTCGAACAGCGGCCGGTCGAACCCGTAGAGGCGGTTGATCTCAGCGACCGCCTCGGGGGTCGCCCGCTCACCGAGGAGCGCGACGGCGGGCCCGCCCGGCAGGGCGCGGACCCAGAGGAACAGGAGGATGGACAGCCCGAACAGCGTCGGAATGAGCAAGAGGATCCTCTTGCCGATGGTGCGGATCACGGATGACAGCCTTCGACGACGAGCGGAGGAGAAGACGAGCGGATGTCGCGGCGCGGCGTCTCAGGCCGCGCCGCGACATCCGGATCGTCACTTACTCCGAGAGCTCGACCAGGTTGTAGACCTCGTCCTGCACGGGGCTCGCCGGGTACGAGGTGACACGCTCGTCGAAGACGAGGGTCGGCACCGGGTGGGCGAGCGGGATGCCGGGGAGGAACTCCATGATCTGCGCGTTCGCGTCGGCGTAGGCCGACTCCTGCTCCTCGGCCGTGGCGAGGCCGCGTCCGGTCGTCAGGGCGCTGAAGATCTCGCTGTTGTCGAAGCCCCACTCGTTCGACGGGGCGCCGAAGAACGTGCCCACGAAGTTGTCGGGGTCGTTGTAGTCACCCGTCCAGCCGAGCAGATGGATGCCGTGCTCGCTGCCGCCCTGGATGAGGTCGAGGTACTCGCCCCACTCGTTGGAGACCGGGTTGAGGACGATTCCGACCGCCTCGAGCTGCGACTGCAGGTTGGTGAAGATCTGCTCGGGGTTGGGCATGTAGGGCCGCGAGATGTTGACCGGGTAGTTGAACGTGATGGTGAGGGGGTTCGACTCGTCGAAGCCCGCCTCGGCCAGCAGCGCCTGGGCCTGCTCGGGGTCGTACTGGTAGGTGGTGACGTCGGGGTTCCAGCCGATCACGCTGTCGGGCATGAACTGCGTGGCCACCTCGGTGCCCTCGGGGAGCACCTGGGAGATGAGCTGCTCCTTGTCGATCGCGTGGGCGATCGCCTGGCGGACGCGCTCGTCGGCGAGCTCGGGCACGGCCTGGTTCATGCCGAGGTAGAGCACGTTGAACGGGTCGCGGTTGATGAGCGTGAAGCCCGCCTCCTCCAGCGCGCCGAGGTCGGCCGGGGCGACGAGGTCGTAGCCGTCGATGCTGCCGGACTCGAGCGCCTGACGGCGCGCCGTGGTGTCGCCGATCACCTGGAAGATGATCTCCTCGACCACGCCCTGCTCACCCCAGTAGTCCTCGTAGGCGGTGAGGGTGGTGGTGCTGCCCGGGTCCCACGACTCGAACTGGAACGGACCGGTGCCGGTGGGGTGCCCGGTGGCGTACTCGCTGAGGGTCGGGGCCTCGGAGGTGCCGCCGACGTCGTCGGCGCCGTACTCCTCCAGGGCGGTGGGGCTCTGCATCGCGAAGGCGGGGAGCGACAGGGCCGGGATGAACCCGGCGAAGGGCTCAGTCAGCGTGACGGTGACCTCGGTGTCGCCGTTGGGCTCGCAGCCGCCGTAGATCGAGGTGCCCGTGTCGGCGTAGCCGCGCATGAGCTTGCCCCAGTAGTACGACAGGCTCTCGCTCTGGGCGATGCCGGTGAAGTTGTTCTGGCGGTCGAAGTTGAAGCACACCGCTTCAGCGTTGAAGGGGGTGCCGTCGTGGAAGGTCACGCCCTCCTCGAGGGTGAAGGTGTAGCTCAGGCCGTCCTCCGACTGCTCCCAGCTGCTGGCGAGCAGCGGAGCGGGGTCGGCCGTGCCGGGCTCGACGCCCACGAGGCCTTCGAAGATCTGCCGCGAGACGCGGAACGACTCGCCGTCGCTGGCGAACGCCGGGTCCAGGCTCGACACGTCGCCGGAGGCGCCGAAGATGAACGTCGAATCGACCTCGCTCGGCTCCTCGCTTCCGCCGCCCTCTTCGCGCTGGCTCGCACAGGCCGTCAGGATCAGCGATCCGATCGCGATGGCGGCGGCGCCTGCGAACAGGCGCTTCCTCGTTGAGTGGAGCATCGTGTACTGCACCTTCCTTTTCGGGGGTTCCCTTGCGGGGCCTCTCAGAGGCCCCCATCCGGGTCGCGAGCACAGCGATGCGCGTGACAGCACCGGCCCACGGAGTGTGATTCCTCGACCGTACCCGCGCGTCGTCGCGCGGATGGTCACGGTGAGGTTGCGATTCTGTTTCGACGCTCACGGCGTGGGGGACGGATGCCGCGGACTAGCGTTGAGACATGGCGCGCGCTCGGGTGGAACAGGTGCGACCCTGGGCGCGGCTGAGCGACGGGACGCTCGCGATGATCGCGCCGTCGGAGTACGACACCGGCTGGGAGCTCATCGTGGATGGGACGCCGCAGTCGCACGTCGACCTCGACGACCCCACGCACCTGCACTTCGAGTACGTGTCGCGCATGGCGGCGGTCATCGACCGCCTGAGGCTCCCCGGTCAACCGCTCACCGCCGTCCACCTGGGCGCCGGGGCGCTGACCGTGCCCCGCTACATCGAGGCGACCCGGCCGGGCTCGCGCCAGCAGGTCATCGAGCTCGAGCAGCCCCTCGTCGACCTCGTGCGCGAGCATCTGCCGCTGCCGCGCGGCGCGGCGATCCGCGTGCGGATCGGCGATGCGCGGATCGGGCTGGCGCGACTTCCCCGCGCCCTGCACGGCGCCGTCGACGTGCTCGTCTCCGACGTGTACGCGGGGGCGCAGACCCCGGCGCACCTGACCACGGTGGAGTTCTATCGCGAGGCCGCCGCGCTGCTCGCTCCCGACGGCGTGCTGCTGGTCAACGTCGCCGACGGTGCGGGGCTCGCCTTCGCCCGTCGACAGGTGGCGACGGTGCGCGAGGTGCTCCCCCACGTCATCGTGCTGGCCGAGGTGCAGACCCTGAAGGGCCGCCGGTTCGGCAACCTCGTCGTCGCCGCCTCCCCGTCGCCCCTTCCCACGCAGTGGCTCCCGCGGCTGATGGCCGCAGGCCCGCACCCGGCGAAGGTCGCCGAGGGCGAGGAGGTGGTCGAGTTCGCGCGCGGAGCGCGCATCGCGACCGACGCCGACTCCACGCCGTCGCCCAAGCCCGCGGCATCCGTCTTCGAACGATGAATTCCGATCCGGATGCCGCCCTGCGGCGTGCCACGCCGGCGCCGGCGTCGCGGTCGCGCAGACTGGGGGAGCGTGGGCGCGGGACCCTCGGGCGTGGAAGGAGTCGATCATGAGCTACATCCTGGGATACGACCCCGACACTCTGCGGGAACAGGTCGACCCCGACCGCTGCGAAGGGCGTCTCGACGAGATCGGCGAGCAGCGGAGCCTTCCCGCCCTCCTCGAGCGGGTGTGGCTGCTGAAGGTGCTCGATCGCCTGGACGACGCGCTGGTGCTCTCGGAGCAGTCGGTGCGTGTGGCCCGGATGGCGGGGACGCGGAAGGACCTCCTGCGCGCTCGGATCCTGCACGCCACCGTGCTGCAGGTGCGCGGACAGCTCGCCGCCGCCGATCAGGAACTCACGGCGTGCGCCGAGGAGGCCGACGGTCAGGGCTGGGCCTCCATCGCCGCCTTCGCGTACCAGCACCGCGGCAAGACCCGGTACGACGGCGAGGACTACGACGCCGCGCGCACCGACTTCAAGCGCGCGCTGTTCCTCCGCCAGGAGTCGGGCGCGCCCGACGAGCAGCTCGAATCGACCCTGTTGGCCATCGACGCGGCCGAGCGGCGGCGCATGCGCACGTCGGTCGCGAGCTGAGTGTCGTAGGTACGTTCTACCGTCTCGGGTATGTCAGAACCTGAACGTGTGCGCGTCTGGGCCAACGCGCTGATCCGGCAGCACCTCGATCCCTCCTGGTCCTTCGGCTTCGACAACGCCAAGCGGCGCGCGGGCCTGTGCGACTTCCGCCGCAAGCGCATCAGCGTCTCGCGCTACCTGTCGGCGCGGTACGACGACGACACCAATCACCAGATGCTCCTGCACGAGGTCGCCCACGCCCTCGCGGGGCCCGCGGCGGGCCACGGCGCGGAGTGGAAGAGCATTGCGCGGGAGCTGGGGTACGTCGGGGGCACCACCCACGACGGTGAGACCGCGGTCGAACTCGCGCCCTGGGTGGGGGTGTGCCCCGCGGGGCACACGGCCTACCGGCACCGGCGACCACCGCGGGCGACGTCGTGCGTCGCCTGCGCACCGCGGTTCGACCGCCGGTACCTGTTCACCTGGACGCGGCGCGAGATCTCCGCCGCGACGCGGCTCGCGGCGCTGACACCGCGACCCGATGCCGGTCCGGGCGGATCAGAGTCGGGCGATGCGGTCCCCGCGCACCACCGGCACGGCATCTGAGGCGTCGACCTCGGCGGCGCGGACGACATCGGGCCGCAGGTCTTTCTCGATGAGCTCCTGGCCCGAGCCGCTCGCGGTGAGCAGGTGACGCACCGCGCCGCGCAGGCCGCGGAACGCCTCGCCCGCAGTCGCGGCCTCGGGTGAGGAGTGATCGATCCCGCGCGTGGCGAGGGCGTCGATGACGGCGCCCGCGCCGAGCAGGTCTTCGACGGCGAAGCGGAGCGGGGCCCCGCCGTGACCCAACTCGCCCGCAGGGATGACCGCGACCGAGGTGCGCCGGCCGCGCCTGGACTGCTCGTCGGCGATGGCCTGCGCGACGGCGGAGGCGTTGCGAAGACCCGCGAGGAGGACGATCGGGCCGGCGGGTTCGTCCTCGACCGCGTGGAGGCCGACCGGCTCGGGCCCCGCGGCTGCGGCGGCGGCGGCGGCGACGCGGGCGCCGTTCAGTGACACGGCGAAGGCGGTGTCATCCAGCATCATCTCCTCGCCGCGGTCGACGACGTCGATCGCGGTGCTGGAGAAGCGGAGCACGTCGACGACGACCGTAACGTCGGCGGGCGCGAGGCGCGCGAGGGCGTCCAGCCCCCAGTCCAGGCGCACCTGGTAGCGGGATTGATCGAAGGGCGCGGGCATTCCGTCAGCCTAAACGGGCGAGCACGCCGGCGCGGAATGACAGAGTGGGCCTATGCGGATCATGCTGAAGCTCGTCATCGACTGCGATGCGGATGCCGCGTGGCGGGCGCTGCACTCCCCGCGCGCGGTCGCGGAACTCTACGGCCCGCTCGTGCAGCTGACCCCCCTCGACCCCGACGAGCTGCCGACCGCGTGGGAGCCGGGCGCCGAGGTCGGCGTCGAGATGAGGTTTGGCGGTCGGGTGTCGCTCGGACGGCAGATCATCCACGCGAGCGATCGGACGATGAAGGGTCCGGACGGCCCCATCCGCATCTTCCGCGACAGCGGGATCCCGATCTCCGGGCCGCTCGCGAGCCTCGACGTGTGGGACCACCAGATGGCGGTCTCCCCCGCGCCGGGCGATCCGACGAAGACCCTGTGGCGCGACCGTCTCGTCATCGGCGGGGCGGCGGCTCCCGTGCTCTGGCCGGGGCTGTGGGCAGCCTGGCAGTGGCGCGCGGCGCGCATCCGCGCGCTCGCCCCGACGTGGGCGCACGATCCGGAGCCCGCGGACGCGGCGCCCGCGTCGGGATCGGACGCGGCGCCCGCGTCGGGATCGGACGCGGCGCCCGCGTCCTGACGTCCCGCGCCGAGCCCATTCACTCGGAGACACACGGGAGGAGATCGACACGAGGGAGGCGGCTGCGCCGCGGCGCGTCCTCCGGTGTGTCGATCTCCTCCCGTGTGTCGGCGAGCGGCCCGGCGAGCGCGCCCCCGCAGGACCCGCCCGCGCGCCCCCGCAGGACCGCGGCGCCCGCGTCACTCCGCGAGCGCCTCCACCGGCGCGACCCGGGTTGCCAGGCGCGTGGGGGTCACGGCGGCGATGAGGGTGAGCGCCGCGGTCGCCGCGACCACGATCAGCACCGGCAGGAACGGCACGGCCGGCCACACGAGGGTCGGCCCCGCCGGCAGGCTCGGGTCGCCCGGCACCGATCCGAGGAGCGACTGGGCCCCCGCCCATCCGTACGCCACCCCCAGCACGAGCCCGGTGGCGAGCGCGGCGATGGTGAGGTGCGCGGCCTCCAGCAGCACGACCCGCCGCACCTGCGGGGCGGTCAGGCCCAGCGCGCGGAGGAGCCCGAGCTCGCGACGGCGCTGCACGACACCGAGGGTCAGCAGGTTCACCAGGCCCACCGCGGCGATGACCGCAGAGATCGCCACGAGCACCATCATCACCGCGGCGAAGGTGTCGAGCACCGTCGCCATCTCGCTCGGCAGCTCTCCCCCCGCCGACGCGGTGAGCACCGCCTTGGTCGACTCGATGGCCACGGCGAACATCGTCACGAGCGTCACGCCCATCACGACGCCGATCGCCATGCGACTCGACCGCTCGGGGTAGCGGAGTGCATTCTCGGCAGCCAGCCGCGCGGTCGCCGACCCCCCGAAGAGGCGGCCGATCAGCCGCAGAACGGGCGGCATGAGGAGGGTCGCGCCGAGCGCGATCCCGGTGAAGGAGAGGATGCCCCCGAGGAAGGCGACCGCGACACCCAGCGGTGAGACGAGACCGAGCACGATTCCCGCGGCGAGGAGCGCCCCGCCGGCCGCGAACAGCGCAACGGAGGTGATGTTGCGTCCGGTTCGGCGGGTGACCTCGTCGCGGGTCGCCTCGACGGCACTCCCGAGCGCCTGCATGGGGGTGACGGTCAGGACGCGCCGAGACCCGGCCCACGCGGCGACCCAGGTCGTGAGCGCCACGATCACGGCGGGCACGAGAAGTTCCGGCGTGACCACCCCATAGGAGACATCCTCGATCCCCAGCAGTTCCGTGCCGACGGCCACACCCACGGCGGCGACTACGGTGCCGACGATGAGCCCCGCGAGGGCGCCGATGACGCCCACGGCCAGTCCCTGCCGGGCCACCTCCTGGCGCTGCGCGCGTGCCGACGCGCCGATGAGGCGCAGCAGGGCGATCTGCCGGGTGCGTCCGGCGATGACCGTGGCGAAGGTGTTCGCGGTGACGATGCCCGCGACGTAGACGGCGACACCGACGAGGATGACGGTGAGGAAGCTGAGCACGAATGCCAGCGTCCCGCTGTCGCCGATGTAGGGGTCGGCGCGGAGGATCGCCGCGAGGTAGCCGGTGACCGACACGAGGATCACACCGAACGCGCTCGAGATCGCCGCGACGAGGATGCTCGCGCCCATGCCGCGCTCGCGCAGGAATGCCCCTCGCGGGGCGGCGGTCCGCGGCATCCGGTCTGTTCTCTCTGCGAGGGCGAGCGCGCTCATGCCGTCACCTGCGCGGATGCGGAGCCCGACAGTTCGCCGGCGAGGAGGAACGCGGCGATCTCCTCTGCGCTCTGTCGCGGCTTGTCCGCCGCGATGCGGCCGTCGCCGAGCACGATGACGCGGTCGGCGTGGCTCGCCGCGACCGGGTCGTGGGTGACCATCGCGATCGACTGACCGTGCTCGCGGCTGGCGTCGGCGAGGAGGCGGAGCACCTCCCGGCCGCTCCGGGAGTCGAGGTTGCCGGTCGGCTCGTCGGCGAACACCACGTCGGGGGCGGTGGCCAGGGCGCGTGCGATCGCGACGCGCTGCTGCTGGCCGCCCGAGAGCTGGTGCGGGCGGTGTCCGAGGCGCGAGGTGAGGCCGAGCGTGTCGACGAGCCGGTCGATGCGGGCGCGTTCGAGGGCGGACGGGCGCCGTCCGTCGAGGTCGAAGGGCAGGAGGATGTTGCCGAGCGCGTCGAGGGTCGGCACCAGGTTGAACGCCTGGAACACGAACCCGACTCGGCGGCGGCGAAGGATGGTGAGCTCGAGGTCGGTGAGCCCGGTGATCTCGGTGTCGCCGAGCCACGCGCGGCCCGACGTGGGGGCGTCGAGCCCCGCCATGACGTGCATGAGCGTGGACTTGCCCGAGCCCGACGGTCCCATGATCGCGGTGAACTCGCCGCGACGGATGCCGATCGTCACGCCGTCGAGCGCGCGCACGGCGCTGTCGCCCGTGCCGTAGGTCTTGGTCAGCTGCTGCACCCGGGCGGCCAGGCCCAGGTCGGTGGAGGAGATGTGCATGCCTTCGACGCTAGGAATCGACGGGGTGCTCGCGCGTCGGCCCCGGGGCCGATCCGTGTACATCGGAAGGATGACGCGGGGCCGCGTCGCCACCTCTCACGGCCCCCATCAAGGTGGCACAAATGGCCAGGCCGAACGCCCCACAGCGACCACCTCCGCCACCTCGATCCCACCCCTACATCGAGGTGGCACAAATGGTCGGGGAGAACGCCCCACAGCGACCACCTCCGCCACCTCGATCCCACCCCTACATCGAGGTGGCACAAATGGTCGGGGAGAACGCCCCACAGCGACCACTTCCGCCACCCGGATCGGACCCCCGACATCAAGGTGGCACAAATGGCCGGGGAGAACGCCCCACAGCGACCACCTCCGCCACTTCGATCCCACCCCGCGACCGCGGACGGCCGTTCGCTCAGGCGAGGCCGTGCTCGAAGGCGAAGACCACCAGCTGCACGCGATCGCGCAGGGCGAGCTTGGTCAGGATGCGGCTGATGTGCGTCTTCACCGTCGCCTCGGAGAGGTACTCCCGCGCGGCGATCTCGGCGTTCGAGAGACCTCGCGCGGCGAGGGCGAAGATCTCCCGCTCGCGCTCGGTGAGCTCGCCGTAGGCCGGCGGCACGGGCCGCGGCGCGGCCTCGGCGAATCGGGCGAACAGATCTCGCGTCGCCGACGCCGCGATCACCGCCGACCCCGCGTGGACGGTGCGGATCGCGGCCAGGAGGAACTCGGGATCGGCGTCCTTCAGCAGGAATCCGCTCGCGCCCCCGCGGATCGCCCGCGCCGCCGCCTCGTCGAGGTCGAACGTCGTCAGCATGACAACGCGCGGCGGGTCGGGGTCGCCCAGCAACTCGGCGGTGGCGGCGAGGCCGTCCATCACCGGCATCCGGATATCCATCAGCACCACGTCGGGTCGCGCCGCGCGCACGACGGCCAGCGCCTCGCGCCCGTCGGCGGCTTCGCCGACCACCTCGAGGTCGGGCTGAGAGTCGACGACCATTCGGATCCCCGCCCGGAAGAGCGCCTGATCGTCGACGAGCACGACGCGGATCATCGCTCTCCCCCCTTGATGCGGACGCAACAGCGGGTCGCCGCGGCGACACGCCGCCCACCGACAACGCGGCCCGGCGTGTCGCCCGGAAGACCCGCGGTTGCGCCCGGCGGCGGCGCGAACGCAGCCGTTGCGCCCGGCCGCCGAGTGCGCAGCCGCACCCGGGTCATGCGCGCCCCTCCACGGGGATCGACGCCCGCACCACGAACGACCCCGACTCCTCCGCCGCGGCGAAGTCGCCGCCGGCGAGCTGCGCGCGCTCCCGCATGCCGATCACCCCGTGCCCCGTGCGGGTCGACGCCGACGACCCAGCCGCGACGGGGTTGCGCACGGTGAGATCGACGCGGTCCGCCCACCAGGACAGGTGCACATCGACCGGGCCGCCCGCCTCCCCGTGACGGAGGGCGTTCGTCAGCGCCTCCTGCAGGATGCGATAGACGGCGATCTGGACGGATGCCGGCGGCTCGCCCGGCGGGGCGGGATCGATGTCGACGCGCAGGTCGACGCCGGCGGCGCGCACCTGCGCCCACAGCTCCTCGAGGTCGGCGAGGCCCGGCTGCGGCCCATCGCCCTGGCTGTGCCGCAGCTGGGTGAGAAGCAGACGCACGTCGGCGAGCGCCGCCCGCGCGGTGGACGCGATCGTCTGGAGCGCGGCGGTCGCCGCCTGCGGGTCGGCCGCGGCCGCGTACCGCGCGCCGTCGGCCTGCGCGACGACGACCGCGAGCGAGTGCGCCACGACGTCGTGCATGTCGCGCGCGATCCGCGCGCGCTCGAACTCCGACCGCGCCTCCTCCTCGGCCCGCTCTTGGGCCAGCCGGTTCTCCCGCGCGCGGCGCGCGGTGCGCACGAGCGCCCCGCAGGTCCAGGCGAGCATCAGCGCGAAGGTCGCTCCTCCGAGCACGATCACCGCGATGGGCAGCACCGACAGGTCGAGCGGACCCGAGTACAGCGGACCCAGGTACAGGTAGAGGGTGATCACGACGGCGCCCGTCACTGCCGAGACGAGCCCCGCCCAGAACACCCGGACGCTCCCGTAGGCGGCAGCGGCGTAGAGCACGCCGAAGATCGCGACGTCGACCAGGCTCGGCCCGCGCAGCAGGCTCATCTGCAGAACAGCGCCCGCCCACGCCAGCGCCAGCGCCACCCCCGGCGAGAACCGGCGGAACCCCAGCGCCACGCTGAACAGCAGCACGTAACCGACGACCCCGAGCACGGTCAGCGTCCCGGTGGGTGGCCCGAGCACCCCGACACCCGCGTTCAGCTCGAAGACGACAGCGACGAAGAAGAAGCCGGCCGCCAGCGCGATGTCGGTCGCGGTCTGGAGGGGACGAAGCGGTCGGAACACCGTTTCACGCTAGAGGAGCGGATGCCGCGTGGCATCCGCCCTCCGATGTATCTCCGCGACGCGGACACCCCCCCCTTGTGGGCGTGCGGCCCGAGGCTTTACTGTCCGGACACAGGCCGAAACCGGCGGGAAACGTCCGGGAAGAAGGATCAGTCCACGGGGTGAGTACTCACCGGACGGTCCCGACACCGGTCCCCGTCGGCGTCAGCACGAAGAAGTACTGGACGACACGGATGGAGATGCGTAGATGACGACGGTGCGCGCAGCGATCACACAGACCACCTGGACCGGCGACAAGGAGTCGATGCTCGACAAGCACGAGGGCTTCGCTCGGGATGCCGCCGCACAGGGCGCACAGGTGGTGTGCTTCCAGGAGCTGTTCTACGGGCCCTACTTCGGGATCACGCAGGACAAGAAGTACTACCGCTTCGCCGAGGCCGCCGACGGCCCGATCGTGCAGCGCTTCGCCGCGGTGGCCAAGGAGCTCGGCACCGTGATGGTCCTCCCGATCTACGAGGAGGCGGAGACCGGCGTGTACTACAACACCGCGGTGCTGGTCGATGCCGACGGCACCATCCTCGGGAAGTACCGCAAGCACCACCTCCCCCACCTCGACCGGTTCTGGGAGAAGTTCTACTTCCGTCCGGGAAACCTCGGCTACCCCGTCTTCGACAGCGCTGTCGGCCGGATCGGCATGTACATCTGCTACGACCGGCACTTCCCGGAGGGGTGGCGCGAACTCGGCCTGAACGACGCGCACATGGTGTTCAACCCCAATGCCACCAAGCCCGGCCTGTCGAACCGGCTCTGGGAGGTCGAGGGGCCTGCGGCCGCGGTCGCCAACGGCTACTTCGTGCTGCAGCCCAACCGCGTGGGACGCGAGGACAACGAGTACGGCGACCTCGCCGTGGACTTCTACGGCACCAGCCAGGTCATCGACCCGCGGGGGAACTTCGTCGGCGAGCGCGGCTCGGGCACCGAGGAGGAGATCCTCGTGCGCGACCTCGACATGGAGATGGTGCGCGAGATGCGCGACGACTGGCAGTTCTATCGCGACCGCCGCCCCGACTCCTACACGAAGATCGCCCGCCCCTGATCCGCGACGACATGGACGGCACTCAAGCGCATCCGAGCGGAGCGATCCGGCGGTCGCCGACGCTGGCATCGGGTCTGGCGGGAGCGGTGGCCGGAGGCCGCCGCGGGGGCATGCGTCGGCGACCGCCGGATCGTGCAGCGGCCGCCGCAAGCCGGATCGCACGTCGGCGCCGCCTGCGCCGCGCAGCAACAACCAAGGAGATCACTTCATGACCACCACACTCATCACCGGAGGCACCGTCGTCTCCGCGACCGGCCGCGGCGAGGCCGACGTGCTCATCGACGGCGAGACCATCGTCGCGGTGCTCGCGCCCGGTTCGCAGCTGCTGGGCACCGACCTGGCGGCATCCGTCGACACCGTCGTCGACGCGACCGGCAAGTATGTGATCCCCGGCGGCATCGACGCCCACACGCACATGGAGCTGCCCTTCGGCGGCACCGCCGCCTCGGACACCTTCGAGACCGGCACGCGTGCAGCGGCCTGGGGCGGGACGACGAGCATCATCGACTTCGCCGTGCAGCGCTACGGCGAGCGGGTCGAAGACGGCCTCGCCGCCTGGCACGAGAAAGCCGCCGGCAACTGCGCGATCGACTACGGCTTCCATCAGATCATCGGCGGCGTCGACGACGACTCGCTGCGGGCGATGGACTCGCTCATCGACGAGGGCGTCACGAGCTTCAAGCTCTTCATGGCCTACCCCGGGGTGTTCTACTCCGACGACGCGCAGATCCTCCGGGCGATGCAGAAGTCGGCCGACACGGGCCTGCTGACGATGATGCACGCCGAGAACGGCCCCGCGATCGACGTGCTCGCCGCCCAGCTGGCTGAGGCGGGCAAGAAGGCGCCGTACTACCACGGCATCGCCCGCGCCTGGCAGATGGAGGAGGAAGCCACCCACCGCGCGATCATGCTGGCGAACCTCACCGGCGCGCCGCTGTACGTCGTGCACGTGAGCGCCAAGCAGGCCGTGGATCAGCTGGCCTGGGCGCGCGACCAGGGCTGGAACGTGTTCGGCGAGACCTGTCCGCAGTACCTCTACCTGTCCCTCGAGGAGCAGCTCGGGGCGTTCAGCGAGGAGTGGGGCCAGTTCGAAGGGGCGAAGTGGGTGTGCTCGACGCCGCTGCGCAGCCGCGGCGAGGGGCACCAGCACCACATGTGGCAGGCCCTGCGCACCAACGACATCCAGATGGTCTCGACCGACCACTGCCCGTTCTGCATGAAGGGGCAGAAGGAGCTGGGAAAGGATGACTTCCGCGCGATCCCCAACGGGATCGGCTCCGTCGAGCACCGCATGGATCTGATGTACCAGGGTGTCGTCACCGGCAAGATCTCGCTTGAGCGCTGGGTGGAGCTGACCTCCACGACCCCGGCGCGGATGTTCGGGCTCTACGGCAAGAAGGGGGTGATCCAGCCCGGCGCCGACGGCGACGTCGTGGTGTACGACCCCCACGGGCACACCACGATCTCGGCGGCCAGCCACCACATGAACATGGACCACTCGGCGTGGGAGGGCTTCGAAGTCGACGGGCACGTGGACACCGTCATCTCGCGCGGCAGGATCATCGTCGACGGCGGCACCTACCACGGCAGCAAGGGCGACGGGCAGTACCTGCGTCGCGGCCTGAGCCAGTACCTCGTATGAGTGCGGCCATGGACTTCGGCGTCGTCCTGCAGACCAACCCGCCCGCGGCGCGCACCGTGCAGCTGGCCAAGCTCGCCGAGGCGCACGGGTTCAGCCACGTGTGGACCTTCGACTCGCACCTGCTGTGGCAGGAGCCGTACGTGATCCACTCGGCGATCCTCGCCGAGACCAAACGGGTCATCGTCGGTCCGTTCGTGACGAACCCGGCGACCCGAGACTGGACGGTCACCGCCTCGGTGTTCGCGACCCTCAACGAGATGTACGGCAACCGCACGATCTGCGGCATCGGCCGCGGCGACTCGGCGGTGCGGGTGACGAACGGCAAGCCGACGACGCTGAAGGAGCTGCGGGAGTCCATCCACGTCATCCGGGAGCTCGGCAACTCCCGCCCCGTGGAGTACAACGGCGCGACCCTTCAGTTCCCGTGGAGCCGCGGTTCCGAGCTGGAGGTGTGGGTCGCCGCCTACGGCCCGCTCGCGCTGAAGCTCACCGGCGAGGTCGGCGACGGCTTCATCCTGCAGCTGGCCGACGTCGACATCGCCGCGTGGATGATCACGACCGTGCGGAACGCCGCGGAGGCCGCCGGCCGCGACCCCGACAGCATCGCGTTCTGCGTGGCAGCGCCGATGTACATCGGCACCGACCGCGCCCACATGATCGAGCAGTGCCGGTGGTTCGGGGGCATGGTCGGCAACCACGTCGCCGACATCGTCGCCAAGTACGGCCAGCACGGTGCCGTGCCCGACGCGTTGACCGACTACATCGCGGGGCGCACCGGGTACGACTACAACACCCACGGCAAGGCCGACAACGATCACGTCGACTTCGTGCCCGACGAGATCGTCGAGCGGTTCTGCATCCTCGGCACCGCCGAGGAGCACATCGCCAAGCTCGAGCAGCTGCGCGCCCTCGGGGTCACGCAGTTCGCGGGCTACCTGCAGCACGACAACAAGGAGGAGACCCTCCGCGTGTACGGCGAGACGGTGATCCCGGCCCTTCAGGCGCACGTGGCGGCCAAGAAGTGAGGGCCGGATGACACGAGCGGATGCTGCTCCCGACGTCGTCACCGCCGCCGCCCGGTCCACGTCGGTGACCGCCACGCGCCCCGCGGGGCGTGGCGGCCGGCGCCGGGGTGCGGCGTGGCTGTGGGGTGTGGTGGGCGTCGCCGCGGTCATCCTGCTCTGGGAGGGGTACAAGCTCCTCGCCCCCGAGGACGGGGTCATCGTCGCCGACGTGCGGATCCTTCCGCGCACCACCGACCTCGCGATGCCCCACGTCTGGGACATGGTCGTGCGCCTGGCAGAACCGGTCACCCGGCAGGACGGCTCGCCTCCGCTCTGGGCGGCGGTGGCGCTCGCCGCGCTCACCACGCTCGGGATCGCCGCGGCCGGATGGCTCGTGGGCCTCGTCGTCGGCATGGCGCTCGCCCTGGTGATGCAGCGCTGGCGTCTGGCGGAGTGGGGACTCCTCCCCTGGATCATCCTCAGTCAGACCGTCCCGCTGATCGCCTTCGCGCCGATCGTCCGCAGCTGGGGGTCGCGCATCGAGATCGCCGGCGCCCAGTGGCAGGACTGGATGTCGGTGGCGGTCATCGCCTCGTACCTGGCCTTCTTCCCCATCGCGGTCGGGGCCCTCCGGGGCCTGCAGTCCCCCGAGCGCCTTCATGCCGAGCTCTTCCACACCTACTCCGCGGGGTACTGGCAGACACTCTGGCGCCTTCGGCTCCCCGCCGCCGTCCCCTACCTCCTCCCGGCCCTGCGCCTGGGCGCCGCCAACGCCGTCGTCGGCGCGGTGGTGGCCGAGGTGTCCACCGGCCTCCAGGGCGGGATCGGGCGCCTTCTCATCCAGTTCGCCGGGCAGGCATCGGGCGACCCCGCCAAGGCCTGGGGCCCGATCTTCGGCGCGGTCGCCCTCGGACTCATCGCCGCCGGGTCGATCGCGCTCCTCGGCGTCATCCTGAAGAACTACCGACGAGGCGAGGTCACCGCATGAGCGCCCCCACCCCCACCACCGAAGCACCGACCACGACCGCCGCGGTCTCGGTGACCGACGTGACGAAGACGTTCGCGACGGCGGCGGGCGAGGTGCAGGCGCTCACCGCCGTCGACCTCACCGTCGCCCCGGGCGAGTTCGTGTCGCTCATCGGTCCGTCGGGGTGCGGCAAGTCGACGCTGCTGCGGCTCATCGCCGACCTCGACATCGCCTCGTCGGGGCGGATCGAGGTGTTCGGCAAAGATCCGTCCCGCGCGCGCCGCGACCAGGACTACGGCATCGCGTTCCAGCAGGCCGGGCTCCTCCCCTGGCGCACCGTGGCGGCGAACATCGCCCTTCCCCTCGAGATCCACGGCGTCGGGGCCGCGGAGCGACGCTCGCGCGTCACCGAGCTCACCGAGATGGTCGGCCTCACCGACTTCGCCGACCGGTACCCCGATCAGCTGTCGGGAGGGATGCAGCAGCGCGTCGCGATCGCCCGAGCCCTCGCCGAGCAGCCGCGGCTGCTGCTGATGGACGAGCCGTTCGGCGCGCTCGACGAGATGACCCGCGAGCGCATGCAGACAGAACTCGCCCGCATCGCGACCGAGACGGGGGCGGCGGTCGTCTTCGTGACCCACTCCATCCCCGAAGCGGTCTTCCTCTCCGACCGGGTGGTCGTGATGTCGCCGCGCCCGGGCCGCATCACCGCGGTGGTCGACGTCAGCTTCGGGGCCACCCGACGTGACGAGGCCCTCCGCGAGGCATCCGTCTTCTTCGACAGCGTCACCGCGGTGCGCGCCGCACTCCACGGCGAGACCGACGGCGAGCGCGCCGCGACCCGGGAGATGCGATGACGACCGCGACCGCTGAGCGCCTCCGGATCATCGCCCCGATCGTCGTCGGGTTGGTCTTCCTCAGCGTCTGGCAGCTGCTGGTGGGAGTCGTGGGTGTCTCGGACTACCTCCTTCCGAGCCCCGCGGCCATCGCGGAGGAGTTCGTCGCCTTCGCCCCCGCGATCGCCGACGCGACGCTCGTGACCGGCACGAACGCCCTCATCGGCCTGGTGGTCGGCACGATCCTCGCGGTGGTGCTCGCGGCCCTCGCCGCCCGATGGCAGGCGGTCGACGGCATGTCGGCGCCGATCGTCGCCGCCCTCGCCGTCGTGCCGATCGTGGCGCTGGCCCCGGTGCTGAACTCGATGTTCGGGGCCGACAGCCAGTTCGGGCGGCAGGCGATCGCGGCGCTGGCCTCGTTCGTGCCCGTCTTCGTCAACACCCTGCGAGGCCTCCGCCAGACCCGGCCGGTGCACCGCGACCTCATGCGCAGCTACGCGGCGAGCTCCGCGCAGGCCTTCCGCGTGGTGACGCTGCCGACGGCGGCGCCGTTCCTTCTCACCGGCATCCGGATCGCCAGCTCGCTCGCGGTCATCTCCGCGCTCGTCGCCGAATACTTCGGCGGACCCCGCGGGGGCCTGGGGAGCTTCATCTCCACCTCCGCCGCCACGAGCGCCTACGCCCGCGCGTGGGCCTACGTCGCCGCGGCGATCGCGCTCGGCCTGCTGTTCTTCCTCGCCACCGCGGCTCTGGAGCGCCTGGTCCTGCGCCGCCTGGCTCCGAGAGGTGGGCGATGATGCCCGCCTCCGACAGCGTCCCCGCACCCGGCGGGGCCGGCACCGCACCATCCCATCGCACGACGTGATCCCGCGAGGGATTCGAAGGGAAACCACCATGAGACACAGCACACGCCGCATCCTCGCGGCCGGAGCCGCCGCGCTGACCGCGGCGCTCGTCCTCTCCGCCTGCTCTTCGGGCGGCTCCGATGCGGGCGGGGGTGACGCTTCGGGCGGCGGGTCCGACGGCGAACTGACCCCGGTGAAGCTCCAGCTGCAGTGGCTGCCGCAGGCGCAGTTCGCCGGCTACTTCGCCGCCGCCGACCAGGGCTTCTTCGAAGAGGAGGGCCTGGATGTCGAGATCATCCCCTCCGGCGGCGACATCGTGCCGCAGGACGCCCTCGCCGCCGGCGACGTCGACTTCGCCATCGCGTGGGTGCCGAAGGTGCTCGGCTCGATCGAGGCGGGCGCGAACCTCACCAACATCGCGCAGATCTTCCAGCGCTCGGGCACCCTTCAGGTCTCGTGGGCCGACGCGGGCATCGAGTCGGTCGCCGACTTCGAGGGCAAGCGCATCGGCTCGTGGGGCTTCGGCAACGAGTGGGAGATCTTCGCGGCGATGGCCGCCGAGGGCCTGGACTCCACCACGGTCGAGATCATCACGCAGGACTTCAACATGAACGCCTTCCTGCAGGGCGACATCGACGCGGCCCAGGCGATGACCTACAACGAGTACGCGCAGCTGCTCGAGACCGTCGACCCCGACACCGGTGAGCTGTACCAGCCCGAGGACTTCTCGGTCATCAGCTATCAGGACACCGTCGGCGCCATGCTGCAGGACGCCATCTGGGCCGACACCGAGCGTCTCGAATCCGACGAGGCGTACGCCGAGACGGCCGTGGCCTTCCTCAAGGCCGTCATCAAGGGGTGGGCGTTCGCGCGCGACAACCCCGAGGAGGCGGCAGACATCACCCTCGCGTCGGGGTCGGGCTGGGGCCCGAGCCACGAGCTGTGGATGATGAACGAGACCAACAAGCTGATCTGGCCCGCCGCCGACGGCATCGGCATCATCGACGAGGCCGCCTGGACCCAGACCGTCGAGGGTGCCCTCGCCGCGGTCAACGAGACCGGCGCGCGCCTCATCACCGAAGAGCCGCCGGCGACGGCGTACTCGAACGAGTACATCCAGCAGGCGCTCGACGAGCTCGAGGCCGACGGCGTCGATGTGTTCGGCGAGTCGTTCGAGCCCATCGAGGTCGAGCTGCAGGAGGGCGGCAACTAGCCCTCTCCCCAACCGCCCCCTCATCCGCGAGACTTGCCTGTGCGGCCTCGCGGATGAGGGGCCTGCTGCGAAGGAGCAACCATGACCACCGACATCCAGACCGATCTCGACGCCCGGGCCAAGGAGCTCGACCGCGCGCACGTCTTCCACTCGTGGTCGGCGCAGGCGGGCCTGGACCTTCCCGTCATCGCCGGCGGGTCGGGGACGACGGTGTGGGACCACGCCGGGAATCGGATGCTGGACTTCTCGAGCCAGCTCGTGAACGTCAACATCGGTCACCAGCATCCCGCCGTGGTCGCCGCCATCCAGGAGCAGGCCGCGCGACTGGCGACGATCGGGCCCGCGACGGCCAACCTGCAGCGCGGCGAGGCCGCCGCCCGCATCGTCGCTCGCGCCCCCGAGGGCATGAACCGGGTGTTCTTCACCAACGGCGGGGCGGATGCGATCGAGAACGCCATCCGGATGGCGCGCCTCCACGCCGCCGCCAAGGGCGAGGTGGGGCGCGAGAAGGTGCTGTCGACCTACCGCTCGTACCACGGCAACACCGGGGCGGCGATCGTCGCGACCGGTGACTGGCGCCGCATCCCGAACGAGTACGCCCGCGGGCACGTGCACTTCTTCGGCCCGTATCTGTATCGCTCGGAGTTCTGGGCGACCACGCCCGAGGAGGAGAGCGCACGGGCGCTCCACCACCTCGAACGGGTCATCCAGGCCGAGGGCCCGGCGAGCATCGCCACTCTTCTGCTGGAGTCGGTGCCCGGCACCGCCGGGGTGCTGCTCCCCCCGCCGGGGTACCTCGCGGGTGTCCGCGCGCTCGCCGACCGTTACGGCATCCTCCTGATCCTCGACGAGGTGATGGCGGGCTTCGGTCGCACCGGGCGCTGGTTCGCGTTCGACGGCTACGACGTGGTGCCCGACCTCATCACCTTCGCCAAGGGCGTCAACTCCGGCTATGTGCCGGTGGGCGGGGTGATCATCTCCGACGAGATCGCCGCCACGTTCGACGAGCGCGTCTTCCCGGGCGGCCTCACCTACAGCGGGCACCCTCTCGCCGCGGCATCCATCATCGCGGCGCTCGATGCGATGGAGTCCGAGGGCATCGTCGACAACGCCCGCCGTATGGGTGCGGAGGCGATCGGCCCAGGGCTGGTCGCTCTGGCGGAGAAGCACGAGGTCATCGGGGAGGTGCGGGGCGAGGGCGTCTTCTGGGCCCTGGAGCTGGTCACCGACCGCGAAACGCGTGAACCGCTGCCGGCAGCCGCCGTCGGCGCGCTGAAGAAAGACCTCATGGCGCGGGGCCTGCTGCCCTTCACCGCCGACAACCGCATCCACGTCGTGCCGCCGTGCGTCGTCACCGCCGATGAGGTCGCCGAGGCGCTGGACATCTACGACGCCGCCCTCGCGACCGTTCGACTCTGACGACAGACTGGAACCACGTGTCCCTCACGAGGGGACCCACCGGAAGGAAGACATGACCGACACCACGACCCTGGAGCAGACGACGCCGTCCGCGACCGCGATCCTCGATCACTGGGTGGGAGGAGCCCCCTGGGCGGGAGCGGGCGACCGCACCGGCCCGGTGTACAACCCCGCCCTGGGGACGGTGCAGAAGGAGGTGCGCTTCGCCACCACCGATGACGTCGACCACGTTGTCGGTGTCGCCTCGGCCGCCGCAGCGGAGTGGAAGAACGCCAGCATCGCCAAACGCCAGCAGGTGATGTTCGCGTTCCGCGAGCTGGTGAATCAGCGCAAGGACGAGCTCGCCGCGATCCTCACCTCGGAGCACGGCAAGGTGATCTCCGACGCCCACGGCGAGATCGCGCGAGGCCTCGAGGTCGTGGAGTTCGCGTGCGGCCTGGGGCACCTGACCAAGGGCGCGTACTCCGAGAACGTCTCCACCGGCATCGACGTCTACACCCTGCGCCAGCCGCTCGGCGTGGTCGGGATCATCAGCCCGTTCAACTTCCCCGCGATGGTGCCGATGTGGTTCTTCGCGATCGCCCTCGCTGCGGGAAACGCCGTGGTGCTCAAGCCCAGCGAGAAGGACCCGACCGCGGCGAACTGGATGGCCGAGCGTCTGACCGAGGCGGGCCTTCCCGACGGCGTGCTCAACGTCGTCCACGGTGACAAGGTGGCCGTGGACGCCCTGCTCGAGCACCCCGAGGTGCGCGCGATCTCGTTCGTCGGCTCGACTCCCATCGCCCGCTACGTCTACGAGACCGGAACCCGGCACGGCAAGCGCGTGCAGGCGCTCGGCGGGGCGAAGAACCACATGCTGGTCCTCCCCGACGCCGACCTCGACCTCGCCGCCGACGCGGCGGTGAACGCCGGCTTCGGGTCGGCGGGCGAGCGGTGCATGGCGATCTCGGTCGTCCTCGCCGTCGACGCGGTCGCCGACGCACTGGTGGAGAAGATCTCGGCGCGCATGGCGACGCTGCGGACCGGCGACGGCACGCGCGGCTGCGACATGGGCCCGGTGATCACCGCCGCGCACCGCGACAAGGTCTCGTCGTACGTCGATGTGGCCGCCGGTGATGGCGCGGACGTCGTCGTCGACGGACGCGGCATCGAGGTCGACGGCGACCCGAACGGGTTCTGGGTCGGACCGACCCTCATCGACCGTGTGCCGACCACCTCGGCGGCGTACCGCGACGAGATCTTCGGCCCGGTGCTCTCGGTCGTCCGGGTGGACGGGTACGAGGAGGGGCTGGAGCTGATCAACTCCGGCGCCTTCGGCAACGGCACCGCGATCTTCACCAACGACGGCGGTGCCGCTCGTCGCTTCCAGCACGAGGTGCAGGTCGGGATGATCGGTGTCAACGTGCCGATCCCGGTGCCTGTGGCCTACCACTCGTTCGGCGGGTGGAAGGCGTCGCTCTTCGGCGACGCGAAGGCGTACGGGCCGCACGGGTTCGACTTCTTCACGCAGGAGAAGGCGGTGACGAGCCGCTGGCTCGACCCGTCGCACGGCGGCATCAACCTGGGCTTCCCGCAGCACAGCTGACGCGCCTCGTTCTCCACTCTCCACCGCGAGAGTGCATCTGCGCGCCGAGAATCAGGGGTCTACCCGCATCCTCGGCGCCCAGATGCACTCTCGCGGATCAGAGGAGGGGGTTAGCGAGGGCGCGGGGCGAAGACCGTCAGCGCGGTGGGGATCACGGTGAAGCGCAGCGTGAACTCCTCGCCGCGCGGCTCTTCGAGCTCGCCGTCGTGCACCCACACCTCGGGCCGGCCGGGCCCCGGACGCACGGTCATCTCGAACTCGGTCTCGAGCAGCCGCTCGACGTCGCGCTTCTCGGGCATCAGCCGCACGGCGCGGAGCACCGCCGCCGTGCGCTTGCCGAAGGCGAGCGAAGCGATCGCCCGCAGCCGTGTGCCGCGCGCGTGGTGGATCCGGATGTCGAGCACCGGATCTTCCAGCGTCTCGCGCTGCATGGTCGCCACCCGCTTCGGGTCGTTCGTACCGACGCCGACGAAGACCGACCAGACACGCGCCCGGCGTCCGTCGCGGACGATCTCCAGGGGCTCGGCGGTGCGCATGGTCCGCCACGCGGCGATGATGCCGCCGAGCCATTTCCCGAACCGGCGGCGCCGCTTGTCGCGCTCCTCGATCAGCTCGGGGTAGGCGCCCACCGACGCGGCGTTCAGGGCGAGGATCGCCTCCCCCTGCCCCTCGCGCACCTCCATCGCGGCGACCTCGACGGTGTCGCCGGCGAGGTAGGCATCGACCGCGGTTTCGACTTCCTCGAGACCGGCGGAGCGGGCGAAGTGGTTGAAGGTCCCCCCGGGCATCACCAGCAGCGGCACTCCGCGCTCCCGCGCGAGGCCCGCCATGCGGGACACCGATCCATCGCCGCCGTGGACGCCCAGCACGCGGGGCGGGTCGCCCCCGGTGAACGCCGCGTCGACGGCATCCGCCAGATCTTGTCCCTGCGACAGCTCGTACACCCGCGCTCCGGGGAGACGCTCGGCGAACAGGTCGGCGGGGTCGGTGCGGATCACCGCTGTCCCCGACCGGCTGTTGCGGAGGATGAGCAGGCCCGAACCGTCGGTCGTCATTGGTCGACCGTACCCCGCGGCACCCGGATCGGCCGGTTCTCGTAGAAGGTCTGCAGCACGACGGTGGTGCGGGTGTTCACCTGGGCGGCAGCGCGGATGTCGCGGATGAGCGCCTCGAGATGGCGCGGGCTCTCGACGCGGACGAACAGGATGTAGCTGGCATCGCCGGCGATGGAGTGGCACGCCTCGATCTCGGCGAGGTGTTCCAGGCGCTCGGGGGCGTCATCGGGCTGACCGGGATCGAGCGGGGTGATCTCGACGAACGCCGAGAGGGGTTTGCCGACCGCCTCGGCGTCGAGCTGCGCGCGGTAGCCGGTGATGACCCCGCGCGCCTCCAGGCGCCGCAGGCGCGTCTGCACCGCCGAGACCGACAGCCCGACCGCCGCGGAGAGCTCGGCGAGGGTGGCGCGGGCGTTGGTGCTCACGACCGAGACGATCCCGGCGTCGATGTCGTCGTCGAGGCGGGGAGTCGGGCCGTTCGCGTCGCCTCCGCTCATGGGTCGAGCGTAGCGTGCACGCTCGCGCGACAGGAAATCATCCTGTCCAAATGGCGAATGACCGGAACCTTTCCTATACTGAGGCGCATGAGCACCGTCATCCCTGCGCCCGCGGCATCGCTGACTGCGTCCGGAGTCGAGACCTCGCCCGAGTGGCTCGCCCTGAAGTCCGCCGCCATCGAGATCCAGACCCTGCAGGTGAAGGACGGCTCGATACCCGATCCGCAGGTGCACGACCGCGCCCGCGAGCTCGTCGCCGTCATCGCCGACGCGATCACCGCCCTCGCACCGCGCTTCCCGCACGACGAGGCCTACCTCGCAGCATCCGTCGTCGACCTTCGCCGCTGGGCCGACGGCGGCTTCGCCGAGCCCGACTTCCTCGACTCCCTCGTCGCCTTCCAGCCGCAGGAGCACCGGGTCGACGGCCTGCGCCACCTCGTCGTCTTCCCGATGTACACCCAGAACGGCTCGCCGAACCGCCACCTGGAGGCCGTGCTCGTCGAGGTGATCTGGCCGGAGTTCATCGCCCAGCTCGAGACCGAGTACACCAACCGCCTCTTCCTGTCGCTCCGGCTCCTGGATTTCACCCCCGGCTACGACACCAACAGCGCCGTGCTGTTCCCCGAGACCGTGGCGATGCGGGAGATCCCGACCTTCACGTGGGGCGCGATCTTCCAGGACCGCGAGGCCGCCCGCTATCGCCGGGTCACCCGGGCCGCCGCCGAGATCACCAAGCTCGACCTTCCCGAGGGTGCCGCGCGCATGCTCGACGACCAGCGATTGACGGAGAAGACCTTCGTCATGTGGGACCTCATCCACGACCGCACCCACATGCGCGGCGACCTGCCCTTCGACCCGTTCATGATCAAGCAGCGGATGCCCTACTTCCTGTACTCGCTGGAGGAGCTGCGCTGCGACCTCACCGCGTTCCGCGAGTGCGTCGGCCTCACCGCGCGCCTCCGGGCCCGGGTCGAGGCGGGCGAGACCCTCGGCGACACCGACGCCGAGACGCTCGAGCACGCGATCCTGGTGCAGTACGCGGTGATCTTCGACCGTATCTTCCGCTTCGCGATCACCGGCTCGCGGGTGCGCAACTACGACGGTCTCGGCGGGCAGCTGCTGTTCGCGTGGCTCCACCAGCGCGGGGTGCTGCACTGGACCGACACCTCGCTAGCGTTCGACTGGGAAGGCGTTCCCGCCGCGGTCGTCGCGCTCGGCGACGCGATCGACGAGCTGTACTGGCGCTCCATCGACCGGCCGAAGACCGCCCACTGGCTCGCGGCCTACGACCTCGTGCGACAGACCCTCGCCCCGCACCCGGCGTCGCGCTGGGCACGCGGGCTCCCCGACGACGTCCTCGCGGGCGCGCCGAAGGGGTACACCGACGCGGTGCTGGACGACGAGTTCCCGCTGTCGATGTTCTTCGAGGCGCTGGAGAAGAAGATGCGTCCGGTGATCGAGTCGACCGCCGGCATCCGGGGCACCGATGACTGACCCCGTCGCCGGCCGGGTCGTGCTGCTCGCCGGCGGCACGAGCACCGTAGGTCGTGTCGCGGCCGAGGCCCTCACCGCCGCGGGCGCGCGGGTGGTGGTCGCGGGGCGCGATCCCGAGAAGCTCGCCGCTCTCGCCGCCGCCGTCTCCGGCGTCGCGACCGAGACGGTCGACCTCACCGACGAGGCAGCCGTCACCGGGCTCGCGGAGAGGGTGCGCACCGCGCACGGCCGCGTCGACGGCATCCTGCACCTCGTCGGCGGATGGCGCGGCGGCGGCGGCCTGGCCGGGCAGAGCGACCACGACTACCGAGTGCTCGAGACCTCGCTCACCGCCCTTCGGCACGTCACCCGCGCGTTCTTCGACGACCTCGTGGCCTCGCCCGTCGGGCGGCTCGCGATGATCTCCTCGACCGCGGTCGCCCGGCCGCTGGCCGGCGGCGCGAACTATGCCGCGGTGAAGGCCGCGAGCGAGGCGTGGACGCGCGCTGTCGCGCACGGCCTGGCCAAGGCCGCGAGGGATGCCGGTGAACCGGCGTCGGGCGCCGCGGTCGTCTTCCGCGTGAAGAGCCTCGAGGGTCTCGAGGAGCGCGTCGCCACCGAGTTCGTCGCGCTGTTCTCCGCCGACGCGTCGACGGTCAACGACGAGGTCGTCACGCTCGACGCCTGATCCGTACACCTAGGCTTGTTCGACGTGACGACCATCCACGACACCGCCGTGCGCGGCTTCGCCTCGGACAACTACTCCGGCATCCACCCCGAGGTGCTCGCGGCCATCATCGCCGCCAACGAGGGCCACCAGATCTCCTACGGCGAAGACGTGTACACCCAACGCCTCCAGGAGGTCTTCGCGGCGCATTTCGGCGAGGGGGTCGAGGCCTTCCCGGTGTTCAACGGCACCGGCGCCAACGTCGTCGGGCTGCAGTCGATGCTCCCGCGCTGGGGCGCCGTGATCGCCGCATCCAACGCGCACATCAATGTCGACGAGGGCGGGGCTCCTGAGCGCGTGGCGGGCATCAAGCTCCTCACGGTTCCCACCGAGGACGGCAAGCTCACGCCCGAGCTGATCGATCGGGAGGCGTGGGGCTGGGGCGATGAGCACCGTGCCCAGCCGCTCGTCGTCTCGATCACGCAGTCCACCGAGCTCGGCACCCTGTACAGCCCCGAGGAGATCCGGGCGATCGCCGATCACATCCACCCGCTCGGGATGCGGCTGCACCTGGACGGGGCGCGGATCGCCAACGCGGCGGCCGCGCTCGACCTGCCGGTGCGGGCGTTCACCCGCGACGTCGGCGTCGACGTGGTGAGCTTCGGCGGCACCAAGAACGGCGCGATGCTCGGCGAGGCGATCGTCGTGCTCGACCCCGCAGCGTCGACGGGGCTGACCTACCTTCGCAAGCTCAACATGCAGCTGGCGAGCAAGATGCGCTTCGTCTCGGCGCAGCTGGTCGCCCTCCTCGAGGGCGACCTGTGGCTGCGAAACGCCCGCCACGCCAACGCGATGGCCCAGCGCCTGCGTGCCGGTGTCGAGGCGGGCCTGGCCGACGGCTCGATCTCGGGAGTGGAGTTCACCCAGCCGACGCAGGCCAACGGCGTCTTCGCGATCCTCCCCGAGGGGGTCGCCGATCAGCTGCGCGCGAGGTTCCGGTTCTACGACTGGGACGCCGCGCGCCGTGAGGTGCGCTGGATGTGCTCCTTCGACACCACGGAGGACGACGTCGACGCGTTCGTCGCGGAGCTGTCGCGGCTCACCGCCGGCGCCTGACCGGCCGCGCCGGCCCGACTCAGCGCTCCTTCCGCCGGGCGTAGGCCGCGGCGCTCCGGCTCGACAGCGCGAGCAGGATGAGGATGTCGATGCCGAGCGAGACGAAGGTGGTTGTGATCTCGATCTGCTGACCCTCGGCCCACCACCGCACGAACGCCGCCGAGATCGTCAGCGCCGCGAAGACCATGACGAGCACCCGCGCCCAGTTCACCCCGAGGAAGACCAGCAGCGCCATCGTCGCCTCGGCCGCGAGGAACACAGCACTGAATGCCGCGAAGACGATGAAGGTGCTCTGCTCGACGCGGTCGGGTACGTCTCCCCCGTCGCCGCCGACGATCGCGGCGACCTCTCCCACCCACTCGGGCCAGACGCCGGAGGAGGCGACGACCCACGCGGCCCCGGCGAGCACGCCGAGGAGGACGAGCAGGGTGCCCGCGATGATCGTGGGCGGACGCTTCATGTCGGGGTCGTAGCCGGTGGGCTGGAGCAGACGCTCGGCCGGCTCGAAGGCGACCCGCTTCTTGGGGTGGTCGTCCTGCCTCATGCGCTCACCTCCCCCGCACTCCGCGGCGCCTCGACGGGCGGCACCCGCACCGCGCGCACGTCGACCACCGGGAGGTCGCCATCGGTCCGGATGCTGTCGCCGCCGCCGTTTCTCGAGTGGTAGCCGGTGGAGAAGTCGGCGATGACGTTCACGGTGATCTCCGGCGCCCCCTCCCGCAGCGAGCGGACGATGTGGTCGCGCTCGATGTCGGTGTCCGCGTCGATGCGGTGGGTGATCTGCAGGGTGAACAGCGACAATCCCACGGCGGTGTCGAAGGTGCCGGCGGCGAGCCAGTCGACACGGTAGCCGCCGGGCAGCAGCCAGTCGTCGGGGCAGCGCCAGAACCGCACGTGGTGACGCTTGGCCGGGTTGCCGTCGACCTCCTGCTGGAAGGCGAAGTCCTGCTGGCGTCCGAACAGGAACAGCGGGCTCACCGGCGCCTCGCCGTAGCTGCGACGGCTGAGCGTCGAGGTGACGATGCGCCACGACGAGGCGAGCGTGACCGGATCGGCCTCGGTCCAGCGGGCCGCGCGCAGGGCGGCTTTGATCTGCTCCGCCTCGCCGATGAACGCGAGGTTCACGGGGTCGCCGAGCAGTCCGTCGCTCGTGCGCGTGCGGCCGATGAAGTAGTCGGGCACGTAGATCGTCGTGAGGATGCGGTGCAGGCGCGGAAGTACGAGGTAGGCCAGCAGCACCCAGAAGGCGATGGCGACGAGGATCCCCCACCAGCCGACCCGGAACGACTCGGTGAGGCTGAGGTAGGCCAGCCAGATGGCGGCGAGACCCGCGAAGACGAAGAAGAACCAGTCGACCGCCGCCCCGCGCGAGATGCGGCGACGCCGCGCACGCTCCGACCTCGGCGACATCGTGGTCACCCCCAGAGCGGCCGGGACGGCGAGAAGGCGAAGGCGTCGGCGACGGTCTCGGGCGACACGTCGCCGAGCCGCGCGGGGTTCCACCGCGGCGAGCGGTCTTTGTCGACCAGCTGCGCGCGGATCCCCTCCACCAGGTCGGGCTGCGTCGCGGCGAACCACAGCACCAGGCCGTACTCCTGCGCGAGGGCGGAGCGAAGGTCGGGGAGCGCGCGGGCGCGGCGCACCGCTTCGAGCGTCACGGCGAGCGCGGTGGGCGAGAGCTCCGCCAGCGTGTCGGCGGTCGCAGCCGCCTCGGACTCGGGCCGGGCGCGCAGGCGCTCGACGATCTGGACGACGGTGTCGGCGGCGAAGGCGTCGTCGATCCACGGCCGAGCGGCCGCGAGCGAGGGCGCCCCGGCGGTGTCGTCGAAGAGCAGCACGATCTCGGTGGGGCTGGCGGGATCGGCGCGATTCTGCAGCGCCTCGCGGAGCGCGTCGAGGTTGTCGGCGACGACGAGGTGATCGGCGAAGCCGGCGTAGAGGGCGTCGGCGGCGTCCATCGTGCGCCCGGTGAGCGCGAGGTATTCGCCGAGACGCCCGGGCGCCCGGGCGAGGAGCCAGGAGCCCCCGACATCCGGGGTGAATCCGATCCGGGTCTCGGGCATCGCGAGCCGCGACCGCTCGGTCACGACGCGCACCGCCGCGTGCCCGGCCAGGCCGATGCCGCCGCCCATCGTGGCGCCGTCGGCGAGGGCGACGATCGGTTTGGGATACTCGGCGATCCGCGCGTTCAGCGCGTACTCGGCGCGGAAGAACACGCCCGCGGCATCCGGATCTCCACCCAGGATCTGCTCACGCAGGCCCCGGACATCACCGCCGGCGCAGAACCCGCGCTCCCCCTCGCCGTCGAGGACGATGAGGTCCACCCCCGGATGCCGCTCCCAGGCGTCCAGGGCCGCGTGCAGGTCGTGGATCATGCCGAGGTCGAGCGCGTTGATGGCTCGTGGGCGGTTCAGCGTGAGGCGGCCGAGCCCGTTCGCGACGCGGGTGAGCACGTGAGAACGGTCGGTGTCGGTCACAGTGCCACGTTACCGGCCGCGGGCCTTTTCGCCCGGAAAGGGGTGATCGGCCAAGATGGGGGGAAGGCTTTCCATGACGAGGGGACTTCGGCATGCCCGACGGACACGTGCTGGACTTCTCCGGGGTGACCAAGAGGTTCGGCGCCGTCGCGGCGGTGGACGGGTTCACGGCGCGGGTCGAGCCGGGCGTCGTCACCGGCTTCCTCGGCCCGAACGGCGCCGGCAAGACCACCACACTCCGGATGCTGCTGGGTCTCGTGCGCCCCGATGCCGGCGCCGCACTCATCGGCGGCGAGCGCTACGCGCAGCTGCGCCATCCGCTGCAGACCGTCGGCGCGGTGCTCGAGGCCTCCAGCTACCACCCGGGGCGCAGCGCCGCGAACCATCTGAAGGTGTACGCGCAGGCGGCGTCTCTTCCCGACTCGCGCGTGGACGAGGTGCTGGGCCTGGTGGGACTGGCGGATGTCGCGGGCCGGCGCATCGGCGGATTCTCCCTCGGCATGCGCCAGCGCCTGGGGCTCGCCTACGCCCTGCTCGGCGACCCCGGCGTGCTCGTGCTCGACGAGCCCTCCAACGGTCTCGACCCCGAGGGCATCAAGTGGATGCGCGGGTTCCTGCGTCAGCTGGCCGCCGAGGGCCGGACGGTGTTCGTCTCGTCGCACCTCCTCGCGGAGGTGGCTCAGACCGTGGACGCGCTGCTGATCATCTCGCGAGGGCGCCTGGTCTTCCAGGGCGAGATCGCCGATCTCGCCGATCCGGCCGAGTTCGCCACCGTCGTCGACGCCCCCGACCGCGCGGCGCTCGTGGCGGCGATGGCGGCGGCGGGGATCGAGGGGGAGGTGCTGCGCACCGGCCTCACCGTCCGCGGGCACTCGACCGAGGAGATCGGCCGGGTCGCCGCCGAGGCGGGCGTCGCCCTCTCGTCGCTGCAGCGGAAGGGCCCGGCGTTCGAGGAGGTGTTCCTCGAACTCGTCAACGGCGTGCGCACGCACCCCAGCGCCGCGGGGCCGACAGCCGCTGACGCCGTGACGTCGCCCGCCCCGGAGTCCGAGCCGGCACCGGAGCCAGAGCCGGCGCCGGAGCCGGAGCCGGAGCCTCAGGCGGAGCTCCAGCCGGAGCCTGAGGCGGGCCCACCGCCCGGCACCGCGGTGGATCGCGTGACGCCCCCGGATCCCGTGGGCGAACCGGCCCCCGCGGCCGATCGTTCGTTCTCCGTGGCGAGCACCGGGGTGATCGACGTCATCCGCCCCGAAGACGACCGCGCGGGCGACGACCGCGGAGACAGCGACCGTTCGAGCGATGAGGGAGGTGCGCGATGAGCCTGATCGCCGCCAGCCGCTCCGAGAGCACGAAGCTGTTCACCACGTCGATCTGGTGGGTGCTCGCCATCGTCCTCGTGGGCTACATCGGGCTGAACGCCGCCGCCCTGGCCTTCGTCTTCTCCGCCGCCTCGACCGGGGCGCTCGGCGGCGAGGGCGCGCCGCCGGCGCCGGCGGAAGGGATCCCCGCTCTCCTCTACAGCACCGCCACCGCGGTGGGCTACGTCTTCCCCCTCCTCATCGGCACGCTGATGGTGACGAGCGAATTCCGCCACAAGACGCTCACCTCCACATTCCTCGCCACCCCGCGCCGCGGCCTCGTCCTCGGGGCGAAGCTCGTCGTCGGGCTCGTCGTCGGCCTGCTGTTCGGGGCGCTCGGCGTGATCGCCGCGGTGGGCCCGTCGGCGGCCTTCCTCGCCGGCTACGGCCTCGACACCGACCTCACCTCGGGTGACACCTGGGCCCTGATCGGACGGATGCTCGTCGCGTTCGTGGTGTGGGTGTGGGTCGGCATCGGCGTGGGTGCGCTGGTCCGCAACCAGGTGGGCGCCATCGTCGGGGTGCTCGTCTTCACCCTGTTCCTCGAGCCGATCGCGCGCCTCGCCGCGTCCTTCGTCGAGGGCCTCGGCGATGCACTGCGCTTCCTCCCCGGCGCCGCGAGCGACGCCCTCGTCGGGGAGAGCATCCTCACCGCCACCTCGGGCGCCGGCGGCGCCGAGCCCCTCGCCTGGTGGGCGGGCGGCCTCGTGCTGGTCGGCTACGCCGTTGTGCTCGTCGTGCTCGGGCACCTCGTCAGCTGGCGCCGCGACGTCACCTGACCCGCATCCGGTCCATCAGGGCGCATCCGGTCCATCAGGCACAGCCACTCGCACCCCGAGCCCGTCAGGGAGCGGGCGCGGGCGCCGGAGAGGGCGACGGCCGCCGGCGCGGCTTCTTCTTCATCGGCGGCGCGATCGTCTCCATCGGCCCGGTGGCGGCGATGATGTCGACGACGTCGGTGGGGGTCGCGTCGGTGTCGAGGCGCAGGGCCTGGGCGAGGGCGACGCCGTGGCGCGTGGTGAGGATCACGCGCGCGTACTCGGGGTGCCCGTCGAGGTCGATGACGACACCGGGCCGTCGTCGCCGGACGATCGCGAAATCGGCGCCGTCGGCGATCTTGAAGGTCCCCATCGCGACCATCCCGGGCACGAACGTGCCGGGGCTCGCGGCGCCGCGGAGCCACGTCCAGGGGTCATCCGTCAACTGCACCTTGGTGATCGCCGACCGCTCGATCAGCACATTCCCCTTCCGGAATGACAGCGCGCGCTCGGTGACCGACAGCGCGACCTCGAGCCGCGTCGAGTCGAGCAGCAGGGTCACCATGCGACTAGTCTGCCAGCGCCCGGCGGGCGCTCGAGAACGCTTTTGCTCACAGAGCCGCAACGATCGCCGCGCCCGGCTGTCGGGCGACGGTGCAAGACTGGGAGCGTGACCCTGCTCGATCCGGTCCGCACCTCCCATCTCTCCGCCCGCGACGTCCTCGCGCGAGCGGAGTCCGGCGCGCGACTGGACGTCGACGACGCCGAGATCCTGCTCCAGGCGGACGGCGCGGATTTCGAGCGGATGCTGGAGCTCGCCGCCGCGGTGCGGACGGCCGGTCTCGACGCCGCCGGACGCGGCCGGATCCTCACGTATTCGCGGAAGGTGTTCGTTCCGCTGACGACGCTGTGTCGTGACCGCTGCCACTACTGCGTGTTCGTGGACACCCCGCTGCAGCTGAAGAAGAAGCACAAGCCGGCCTTCATGTCGCCCGAACAGGTGCTCGCCGTCGTGCGCCAAGGTCAGGCGATGGGCTGCAAGGAGGCGCTCCTGACCCTCGGCGACCGCCCCGAGGATCGGTGGCCCGAGGCCCGCGCGTGGCTCGATGAGCACGGCTTCGCCTCGACGCTGGACTACGTCGGCCACATCGCCCGCCTCATTACCGCCGAGACGGGGATGCTCGCCCACCTGAACCCCGGCGTGATGACGCTGAGCGAGCTCGAACAGCTGCGGCCCACCGCCCCCTCGATGGGGATGATGCTCGAGACGACCTCGCGTCGGCTCTTCGCCGAGCCCGGCCAGGTGCACTACGGCTCGCCCGACAAGGACCCCGCCGTCCGCCTGGCGGTGATCGAGGATGCCGGTCGCGCACGCGTGCCGTTCACGACGGGGATCCTCGTGGGGATCGGCGAGACGATCCGCGACCGCGCCGAGTCGCTCGTCGCGATCCGCGCGGCCGACGAGGCGCATCGCGTCGACGGCCCGGGGGGTCGGCGACTCGGGCATGTGCAGGAGGTGATCGTGCAGAACTTTCGGGCCAAGCCCCGGACGGCGATGCAGGGCGCCCCCGACGCCACGATGCGCGAGTACCTCGCGGCGGTCGCCACGGCGAGGCTGGTCCTGGGGCCCCGCGCCCGGGTTCAGGTGCCGCCGAACCTCTCCGACCCGCGCGAACTCGAGCTCCTCGTCCGCGCCGGCGCCGACGACTGGGGCGGGGTCTCGCCGCTCACCGCCGACCACGTCAACCCCGAGCGGCCGTGGCCGCAGATCGACGAGCTCGCGGCGCGCACGGCCGAGTTCGGCTTCACCCTCGCCGAGCGCCTGACCGCCCAGCCCGAGTACGTCACCGCCAGAACGGAGTGGATTGACCCGGGCCTCCACGATGCGGTGGCGCTCCTCGCCGACCCGGCGACGGGCCTGGCCAAGCCCGAGACGTCGCCGCACGCGGCATCCGCTCGCCCGCCCCGCACCGAACTGCGCCTCTCCCCTGCGGGCGGCGGCCGCGATCTGGGCGTCCTGCTCGAGCGGGCCGCCGCCGACCCGCTCGCCGTGGACGACGCCGAGTGGGAGCGCCTGCTGGCGGCGACCGGCTCCGATCTCGACGCACTCACGGCGACGGCCGACGATGTGCGCCGGTACACCGTCGGCGAGGCGGTGAGCCTGGTGGTGAACCGCAACCTCACCTCGACGGGCTTCCGCGCCGCGGGAGCCGAGGGACCCGACACGTTCGACCTCGACGACGTCGCCGAGATCGCCGCCGACGCGGCGCTGCTCGGCGCCACGGAGCTGTGCATCCAGGGGCGCCTCCCCGCCGGAGAGGACCCGCGCGCTTACCTCGCCATCGCGCGGGCAGCGCGCGCGGCGGCCCCGACGCTGCACCTGCACGCCTACCGCCCGCAGGACGTCTGGGACCTCGCCGATCGCGGCGGCCTCGGTCTCACCGGCGCGCTGCAGGCCCTCCGCGAGGCGGGGGTCGACACCGTGCCCGGCACGGGTGTGAAGGTGCTGAGCGAGCGCGTCCGCGTCGCCGTCGCACCGGGCGACCTCGAGATCGACCGGTGGGAGGAGGGCATCACCGCCGCCCACCGGGCCGGCTTCCGCTCCACCTCCGTGCTCTTCTACGGCCACGTCGAGACCGCCGCCGAGCGGGTCGCGCACCTCCGCCGGCTCCGGCATCTGCAGGAGGCCGGCGGCGGCTTCACCGAGTTCGTCCCCATCCCCCTTCCGGGACCCGCGGGCGGTGTGCCGCTCGTCGCGGGCCGCGCCGCGATCGACGAGCACCGCGCGATGGTCGCGGTGTCGCGTCTGCTGCTGTCGGGGAGCATCCCGCACATCCAGATCCCGTGGACGCGGGTCGGACGTGCGGACGCCGCCGTGCTCCTCGGCGCCGGCGGCGACGACCTCGGCGGGACGCTCCTGGACGGGCGGGTCAAGCCCGCGGCGGGCGTCGAACACGGCCAGGAGCTGTCGGTGGCGGATGCCGCGGCGATCGCCGCGCGCCTCTTCCGCCCCTTCCGGCTGCGGACCACCGACTACCGCACCCCTCAGCATCCCGCTCCCGGCAACGGAGCGGCCGAGTGACCCGCATCCCCACTCAACCTCCGCTCCCGCTCCCGCGGAGCGCCGAGGTCGTCATCATCGGCGCCGGGTTCGCCGGTCTCGGCATGGCGATGGCCCTTCGGCGCGCCGGACACGACGACCTCGTCATCCTCGAGCGGGCCGACGCGGTGGGGGGCACCTGGCGCGACAACACCTACCCGGGTGTCGCCTGCGACGTGCCGAGCCACCTCTACGGCTTCGCCGCGCACCCCAACCCCGACTGGTCGGGCGTCTTCGCGCGCGGCGACGAGATCCGCCGCTACCTCGACGACGTCGCCGACCGCGAGGGCCTGCGCGAACGGATCCGGCTGCGCACGCCGATGCTGGGCGCCGAGTGGGACGAGGATGCTGCGCGGTGGCGCGTGCACACACCGGCGGGCGAGATCACCGCCGAAGCCCTCGTGCTCGCCTGCGGTCGGCTGACCGAGCCGCTCATCCCCGAGGTGCCGGGCCTTGCGACCTTCCCCGGCCCGCTGTTCCACTCGGCGCGGTGGGATCACGGCGCCGACCTCGCCGGTCGGCACGTCGCGGTCGTCGGAACGGGGGCCAGCGCGATCCAACTCGTGCCGGAGCTCGCCCGCACAGCCGCACACGTGACCCTCTTCCAGCGGACGCCGGCGTGGATCGTCCCGCGCGAGGCGCGCGCCTACACCGACGCCGAGCGGGCGCGCTTCGCCGCCCATCCCGAGGAGCTCGCGCGCCTGCGCGACACCCTCTACCTCGAGGGGGAGCGACGGTTCGCCTCGCGCTCGGGCGACGCCGCGGCATCCGAATCCGCCCGCGCGCTCGCGCTGGCGCACCTGGGCCGGCAGGTCGACGACCCTGCGCTCCGCCGAGCCCTCACCCCCGACTACGCCTTCGGGTGCAAGCGGGTGCTGCTCTCGGACGACTTCTACCCCGCGGTCGCCTCCGACGCGGTCACCCTCGAGCCCTCGGCCCTGGCGGCAGCCGAAGGGTCGACGCTCGTGGCCGCGAGCGGGCGCCGCGTCGAGGTCGACGCGGTGGTGCTCGCCACCGGGTTCGCCTCCACGCGCCAGCCGTACGCCGAACTCGTCCGCGGCGAGGCCGGGACGACCCTCGCCGCCCACTGGTCGAACGGCATGAGCGCGTTCGCGTCGACCGTGGTGAGCGGCTTCCCGAACCTCTTCGTGCTGAACGGGCCGAACGCGTCGCTCGGCCACAACTCCTCGGTGCTGATGATCGAGGAGCAGGCGGCCTATGCCGTCGCGGCGCTCGAGCGCCGCGCACTCGCGCCGGACGGGGTGCTGCGGGTGGACCCCGCCGCCGAGGAGGCCTACGTCGGCGAGATCGCCGCCGCCGCGGCATCCACCCCCTGGCTTTCGGGCGGCTGTCGCAACTGGTACGTGGACGAACGGTCGGGGCGACTGACGCTCCTCTGGCCGGGAACGGTCGACGCCTTCCGGCGGCGGCTGGCAGAAGCGGATGGATCGGAATTCACCGGCACACCGGTGGGAGCACGAGGAAAGGAATCGACATGACGGTACCGCTGAGGTTCGGATACAAGGCGTCGGCGGAGCAGTTCGGTCCGACCGAGCTCGCCGACTTCGCCGTGCTCGCCGAGGAGATGGGGTTCGACTCCGTCTTCGTCTCCGACCACTTCCAGCCGTGGATGCACGAGGGCGGGCACGCCCCGGCGGCCATCCCGCTCCTCGGCGCCGTGGGCGCGCGGACCTCGACCATCATCATGGGCACCTCCGTGCTCACCCCCACCTTCCGGTACCACCCGGCGGTGATCGCGCAGGCGTTCGCGACCCTCGGGGTGATGTTCCCGGGACGCGTCGTGCTCGGGGTGGGGACCGGCGAGGCGCTCAACGAGGTGACGCTGGGCCTGGAGTGGCCCGACCCGCCCGAGCGGTTCCAGCGCCTGAAGGAGTCGATCCAACTCATCGAGAAGCTGTGGGAGGCCGAGCGGGTGACCTTCGAGGGCACCTACTACTCGGTGGACGGGGCGACGGTGTACGACCGGCCCGACCAGAAGGTGCCGATCTACATCGGCGCGTCGGGTCCCGCCGCCACACGCTTGGCGGGCCGGATCGCCGACGGGTACATCACCACGAGCGGCAAGGACCCCTCGCTCTACACCGACACCCTGCTGCCGGCGCTGGAGGAGGGGCTGCAGAAGGCCGGGCGCCCGAGCGACGCGATCGACACCCTCATGGAGGTGAAGGTCTCGTACCACCCCGACCACGCCACCGCGATGGAGAAGACCCGCTTCTGGGCGCCGCTGGCCCTGTCTCCGGAGGAGAAGCGCGACATCCACGACCCGATCGAGATGCAGCGCCGCGCCGCCGAGCTGCCCATCGAACGCGCCGCGTCGCGGTTCATCGTCTCCACCGACCCCGAGGAGCACGTCGAGCGGATCGCCCGCTACGTCGACCTCGGGTTCCGTCACCTCGTCTTCCACGACCCCGGTCACGACCAGGCCGAGTTCCTGCGGACCTACGGCGAAGAGATCCTGCCGCGTCTGCGTGCCCGCTTCGCCGATGCCTGACCCCTCCTCCTGGGTGGTCGTCGTCCCCGTGAAGGCGGCCACCCGGGGGAAGTCGCGCCTGGCCGTCGACGGGGTGGACCGCGCCGCGCTCGCGCGGGCGATCGCGCTCGACACCATCGCCGCCGCGGCATCCTGCTCCGCGGTGTCGCAGGTGATCGTCGTCACCGACGAGGCCACCCTGCCGCTCCATGCCGCCGACATCGCGGGGCTGCGATTCGTCCCCGAGGGCGAGGCCCGCGGGCTGAACGCCGCCATCGCCGCCGGCATGCAGGCCGCAGGCGAGCGGATGCCGCGGGCCGCACTCCTCGGAGATGTGCCGTCGCTGCGGGGCGAGGACCTGGCCGTCGCGCTGCACGCCGCGGCGGCCGTGGACCGCGGTGTCGTCGCCGACGCCGAAGGCACGGGGTCGACGCTCGTGACGGCCCGCGCCGGTCTCGCCTGGGAATCGGCCTTCGGCGAGGGATCGTTCGCCGCGCATCGCGCCCTCGGTTGCGAGGTGCTGGAGGTACCGGGCGACTCGACGCTCCGGCGCGACGTCGACACGGCCGAGCAGCTGCGGGAGGCCCGCGGGATCGGACTCGGAGCGCGGACGACGGCGGTGCTCGGATGAGCGGCTACGACGCCGGGTTCCTCGGTATCGATGTACCGCTGCCCGCGTCTTCGCGGGGCGGGAGGCTGCTGACCTACCCGCGCTTCAGCGTGCAGCTCGATGCGGAGCGACGGCTTGCCGCCGTGACCGGGGTGAACATCGACGGCGCACGGCTGCTCGACCTGCCGCGCACCGGCGAATGGCGCCTCGACCCCCGCGCACCGGAGAGCGAGCAGGTGGGGCCGGAGGTCTATGCCCGCAACGACCTCGACCGGGGGCACCTGGTGCGACGGCGTGATCCCGGCTGGGGAACGCCCGCCGAAGCACGGGATGCCACGGAGGCGACCTTCTTCTACACCAACGCCGCTCCCCAGGCCGCCGACTTCAACCAGTCCAAGGAGCTGTGGCTCGGGCTCGAGGACCACGTACTGGCGTTCGCCGAGGCATCCGATCAGCGGGTGAGCGTGTTCACGGCGCCCATCTTCGGCGAGGTGGATCCGCCGTACCGCGGCGTGCGCGTGCCGTTACGGTTCTTCAAGGTCGCCGCGTGGGTGCGCGCCGGGGCGCTCGAGGCGACGGGGTTCGTGTTGGATCAGTCTGCGCTGGTCGACACCCGTGAAGGCGTGGTCGCGGTCGATCGGCTGGGGGCGTTCCGGACCTTCCAGGTGCCGATCGGCGACGTCGCCGCGGCGTCGGGCGTCGATTTCGGTCCGCTCGTCGGGGCGGATGTGCTGTCGCCGGCGGGCGCGCGGGCGGACGGGTGGCGAGAGCTCTCGGGTGTGGCGGACATCCGGTGGGCGTGAGTCGGGGCGCGCCACTCTTCGTACTTTTCTTCTAGCTATCGACCCTTGTCAGCACGCCGATGTCGGAACCCTCTGCGATGATGTGGGTAGGTCATCGAGACGGGGTCACCAGGTGGACGCGAACGAGAAGCGGCGGCGGGCGGAGGAGAAGCGCGCCGGGGTGTTCGCGGACGAGTTGGCGAAGCTGCGTCGGCGGCGGGCGGCGTTGGAGGCGAAGGAGGCCCGGCTGCTGGCGGACGCGTATGCGTTGACGGTGGAGCAGCGGTCGCGGATCGGGTCCGCGTCCTCGCGGGAGCGGGACATGCCGCTGCGGTCCATGGCGCTGGAGCTCGGCCTGGCCGTGCGGGTCAATGACCGGTCGATGCAGTCGCAGATGCATGACGCGCACGAACTGGTCGAGTTGTTCCCCGCGACGATGGAGGCCCTTTCGGAGGGTCGGGTGTCGCGGGCGCATGCGCAGGTGATCCAGGATGCCGGACGGGTCATCGAGGACCCGGTGGATCGGGCGTCGTTCGAGCGGATCGTGTTGGTGGAGGCGGAGCGGCAGACGGTGCCGCGGACGAAGAAGTACGCCCGACAGCGCGCCGAGGTGTTGGACCCGCGGCCGTTGCAGGAACGGCACGACACCGCGATTCGGAAGCGGCGGGTGTGGGTCACGGACCTGGATGACACGCTGTCGGCGTTGACGATCGTGGGCGGGAACGTCTACATCCACGGCGCCTACCACCGCCTCACCACCCAGGGCACGACCGTCAAGGACGTCGACCGTGCGAAGCGCCGCGCGTATGCGGCCGCGCGGGCTGAAGCGGAAGCGAACGGTAGCGACGAGGGCGCGCCCGATGAGGGCGCCGAGCCGTGGTTCGATGAGCGGACCCTGGATGAGATCCGGTGCGACCTGGCCCTGGACATGCTCCTCGCCGGGTCCCCGGTGATCGACCCCACCGACCCCACCACCACCGGCGGTGGGCTCGGCGCGATCCGGGCGGAGGTGCAGATCACCATCCCCATCACCACCCTGACCGGGGTGACGAAATCGGGGGCGGAGTTGAACGGGGTCACCCCGGTCGACCCGGACACCGCGAGACGGATGGCCGGGACCGCGAAGATCTGGGAACGGGTGATGACCGACCCCATCACCGGCGTCGTCACCGCCGTCGACAGGTACCAGCTCCATCCCTCCCAAACCCGGTACCTCAACGCCCGAGATATGACCTGTCGAACACCGGGTTGTCGAAGGCCCGCGAAGCTGTGTCACATCGACCATTCGAAGGATTTCGCCCACGGTGGGAAGAGCTGCAACGACAATCTCTGCAACGAATGCGCCCGACACCACACGTTGAAACACGCGACGAACTGGCACGTGGAGCAACTCCCCGGCGGGATCCTGAAATTCACCAGCCCCGGCGGGAAGACCTACGACAGCCACCCACCCTCACGGGTCGCGTTCGTCCCGACCGACGACGGCGGGTACAGCGTTGCACCCTTCTGAGCTGGTGCAGCCCCCATCTGATGGAGGAGTGATGCCGTCAGGCCGGCGTCGAGATGACATCCCTCAGCCAGGCGCGGGCACGGGAGAGGAGCGCTCGAGCAGGTTCGGTGTCGCGGGCCCAGCTCTCAAAGCCGTGCGGACCGCCCGGTACGACATCGAGGGTCGTCGGCACTCCGGCGGCGGCGAGACGCTGTGCGTAGCCCTGCACCTCGGCGAAGAAGAGCTCGATGTCACCCACCGCAAGGTAGGTCGGCGGAAGCCCGGTCAGGTCCTCGCGTCGCGCAGGGGCGGCATAGGGCGGCACCGATCCTCCACCCGCCGGGCCCCCGAGATAGGCGGTCCAGCCGACCCGGTTGTGTCGGTTGTTCCACACCGCGTGATCGAGGGCATCCAGCGAGCGATCGGCGGCCGTCCGGTCATCGATCATCGGCGCGAACAGCCACTGGCCGATCGGCTGCACGCCGCCCTCATCGCGGAGGCGCTGCGCCACGCCCGCCGCAAGTCCCCCGCCGGCGCTCTCTCCACCGAGGACGACCCGAGCGGGGTCCACCCCCAGCCGGCCGGCCTCCGCCTTCAGCCACCCCCAGGCGGCGTAGACATCGTCGTGCGCAGCCGGAAACGGATGATCGGGCGCGAACCGATAGTTCGCCGAGACGACGACGATGCCGAGGTCACGCGCCGTGTCGGCGCACAGCCGCTCGTCCTGGCGCGCATCGCCGAAGAGGAGCCCGCCGCCGTGCACCCACAGCAGCACAGCTTCTCCTGAACGCTCCTGCGGCCGATACACCCGGAGGCGCTGCGCTCCCACGCGGCGCACATCCACCCGGACACCCTCGATCCGCGGCACCGGCATCACACGCGTGACGAACCGCAGCGGGGAACGGATCCATCGCCGCGACACGTCGGGCAGGCGCACCCGACGTGTCGCGGCGCGAAGTTCAGGGTCGACCCTGTCGAGATCCATCCTCATCGCTCCTTCCCTCTCCCGCGGCTCTCTGCTCGCGGAACACCTTCTCCCCCGAGTATCTTCGTCGCGTGACCGAAGGCACCGCCGCCGCGCCCGCGCACACGACCTGCGCCATCGTGGGCGGCGGCCCCGCAGGCATCGTCCTCGGACTCCTGCTCGCCCGCGCGGGCATCGCGGTGACGGTGCTCGAGAAGCACGCCGATTTCCTTCGCGACTTCCGCGGCGACACCGTGCACCCCGCCACCCTCGGCCTCCTCGACGACCTGGGGCTCTTCGCGCGCTTCGACGCCCTCCCGCACTCGAAGATCCGTCGCGCGTACTTCCCCGGCCGGGAAGGCACCGACGTCTTCGCCGACTTCCGCAGGCTGCCGGTGCGGCATCCCTACATCGCGATGGTTCCGCAGTGGGATCTGCTTGATCTTCTCGCGGAGGCCGCCGCCACCGAACCGACCTTCACCCTTCTTCGCGAGCACGAGGTGACGACGGTGACGCGACGCGACGGCCGGGTGACGGGCGTCGCCTACCGCTCGCCGTCCGGCGACGGCCTGCTCACCGCCGACCTGGTCGTGGGATGCGACGGCCGCTGGTCCACTGTGCGCCGAAGCGTCGGGCTCCCGGTCCGCGAGATCCCCGTGGGCTTCGATGTCTGGTGGTACCGCCTGACCTCCGACCGACACCTGGACGAGAGCCTCCTCCCCCGCGTGCGCGACGGGAAGGTCGCGATCGGCATCCCCCGCCGCGGCTACGTGCAGGTCGCCGCCCTCGGCCCCAAGGGCACCGACGCCGAGGTGCGCGCCCGCGGCGTCGGCGCGTTCCGCGCCGACGCCGCGACCCTCTTCCCCGAACTCGCCGACGCGGCGGACAGGATCGAGAGCATGGACGAGGTCAAGCACCTCGATGTGCGCCTGGAGCGCCTGGACCGATGGCACGCGAACAACGTCCTGTGCATCGGCGACGCCGCGCACGCGATGTCACCGGTCGGCGGCGTGGGCATCAACCTCGCGATCCAGGACGCCGTCGCCACGGCCCGCCTTCTCGCGGGCCCGCTCGCCCGCGGCGAGCTTCAGCGACCCGGCGGGAGCCGGCTGCTCGGCCGGGTCCGGCGTCGCCGCCTCCCGGCGGTCGTCGTCATCCAGACCCTCCAGCGGATCCTCCACGCACGCTTCATCATGCCGGGCCTGCGCGGTGCGCCGCTCGACCCGCCCGCCTGGCTCCTGCGCCTCGTGCACGTCTTCCCCGCGCTCACGGTCATCCCGGCATTCGCGATCGGGGTGGGCGTCAGGCCCGAGCGGGCACCCGACTGGGCTCGACGACCCAGCGGCTCCGCACGCGTCAGACGCGGGACTCGCTGAGCTGCGCCCGCAGCTCGAACGGCTCGGACCCCGAGAACGCGGCGACCCGCCCTGCCGTCAGCGTGTAGACGGCGAACTCGGCGACGTTCACGTGACGCCGCGTCGGCGCGATGCCCTCCCAGACGCCCGCATGGGTACCGCTACCGCGCACGTGCGCGGCGACGCGGTCGTCCTCGGCCACCACCTGGATGATCCGCCACCGCCAGTCGGGGAACGCATGGAAGAGATCGGCCAGATCGGCGAGCCACGCCTCCACCCCGGCCGGGCGATGGGCCCGCCGCACCTCGGCGTGCACGAACCCGCGGATCGCCTCCAGGTCGTGGCGATTGGCCGCATCGATGTAGTCGGCGAACCACTCGTGCATCTGCCAGGGCTCCACCGGTCCATTATCGTCGGGGGTCCGAGCCCGTCAGGGGTTCGACCGCAGACACCTCACCGTTCTCGGGCCAGGATCGCCCACGAGTCGAGGGTCGTCCATTCGCCCTTGAACCAGTCCGCCTCCACCGCTCGCCCCTCGTGCCGGAAGCCCAGCGCCGTCAGCAGCCGCGCGACAGCGGTGTTCCTCTGGTCCGAGGTCGCCGTCACCCGGTGCGCCCCGTGGTCATCGAAGAGTGCGGCGACGACCGCGCCCAGCGCTTCGCCGGCGATACCCCGACGCTGATGCTCGGCCGCGACCGTGACGCCGACCTCATAGGTGTCGGGCTGGTCGGCCGACGTGTGCACGGCCACATCGCCGAGGAGGGCGCCGGAGGCGGCATCCCGCACCGCGATCTGCAGCCACTCGCCCGCCGGCGGCGGGAACCCGGTCGGCTGCCCCTCGAGAAGGCGGCCCGCGTCGTCGGCACTGAAGTCGGGAGTCCACGACTGCCACCGCGCGACGTCGGGGTCGCGGCGATAGGCGACGAACGCGTCGCGATCGCCGGCGTCGAGCGGGGCGAGCAGCAGCCTCTCGGTGCGAAGCGGTGTCACGGCGGCAGACTACCGCGCGACCGCCCTCAGATCAGCAGGTACACCGCGCCGACGACCGTGAGGACGATGACGAGGCGCTCGAACAGCCGCTGGTCGATGCGGTCGGCGATCCAGCGCCCGCCGAGGGCGCCCGCCACGACGAGCGGGGCGAGGATCGCGTCGAGCACGAGACCGGGGACCGTGATGAGGCCGAGCCCGACCGAGAAGGGGACCTTGCTGATGTTCACGATGGCGAAGAGCCACGCCGCCGTGCCCAGGAACTCCTTCACCGGGAAGCGTGCGGCGAGGAAGTACATCGACATCACCGGTCCCGCCGCATTGGCGACCATCGTCGTGAAGCCGCCCAGGGTGCCGTACACGGCGGCCGCACCGCGCCGCGGGGGTCCATCGGCCAGGGCCGACGCCATCCGGCGACGCACGAGCGTCACCGCGATCACGCCGAGCAGCAGCACGCCGATGGTGCGCTTGACCCACGCATCGTCGGCGATGGCGAGGAAGAGAACCCCGACCAGGAGGCCCGCGACGATCGCCGGGGCCAGGCGCAGCAGCGCGCGCCAGTTGACGTGCCGCACGTACATGGTGATGGCGAACATGTCGGCGAGGATCAGCAGCAGCAGGATCGTGCCGGTCGACTCCCGCGCGGGCAGCACTGCGGCGAACGCCGCGACGGCGAGGGTGCCGGCACCGGGAACCGCCGTCTTAGACAGCCCGATCACGACCGCGGCGAGGGCGAGGAGCACCCACGCGAATGCGCTGAGGTCGGGCACCCCTCAGTCTTCGCGGGCGACGCCCGGCAGCCGGATGACCCCGGTCTGCGGTGCGAACTCGTCGGCCGCGTGAGGCAGCGAGAACGTCGCGACGGCGGCGATGAGCGCTTCGACGGTCTGGGTGTCGGCGACGACATCGACCTCGAGACCGGCACGCCGTGCGTCGCGCGCGGTCCGCGGACCGATCGCCGCGATCACCGTCGTGTCGGGGATGTGGGGGAACTGGGCGTGGACCTGCTCGGCCACCGACCCACTGGTGACGAGGATGGCGTTGATGCGTCCACTCTCGACGTCGCGGGCGACGCGGTCGGCGACCGGCACGCCGACGGTGCGGTAGGCCACGACGCTGCGCACGCGATGACCCGCGTCGCTGAGGCTGCGGGTCAGCACCGGCTTGGCGATCTCACTGCGGAGGGTGAGGATGTCGACGGGCTCGGGCTCGAGGGCGATCAGCTGTTCGGCCATGCCCGCGGCGGAGTTGTCGCGCTCGGGAACGAGATCGACCCGATAGCCGACGGCCTGCAGGGCGGCGGACGTGGTCTCTCCCACGGCGGCGACCTTGGTCGAGGCCGGAATGGTCGCGCGGTAGGCGTAGAGGACGTCGACGGTGGTGGCGCTCGTCACGGTCAGCCAGCGGAACGCGCCGGCAGCGAGGTCGGCCAGGGCCTTCTCGAGCGTCTCGTGATCGCGGGTGGGGGCGAAGTTGATCAAGGGAGCGATCACCGGCGTCGCCCCCTGTCGACGCAGCGAAGCGGCCACGCCGTCACCCCACGGGCCGCCGCGGGGCACGAGGACGCGCCAACCCCCCAGGGGTTTGGCGTGCGGGTCCTGAGCTGCGTGGTTCATTCAGTCGACTCTCGTGGGGCGTGTTCGGCCGCCCGCGCTTCGAGCAACCGACGCGCGCGGGTGCACACGCGCGATCGGCAGCATCCGCTCCATTGCACTGCCTGCTTCCCGAGCATACCCCGGGCCGCGCGAGACCGCCTCGCGACCGATATCTCAGATCACCGGGTGTAGGACCGCACGAACAGCCAGACAAGACCGCCCACCGCGGCCGCGGCGGCCACCACGGCGGCTGTCGCGGCGCCGGGACTGCGCCGCGCGAAATCGCGGGCGCGCTCGATCTCTCGGTCGGTCACCTCCGCCACCCGACGAGGCACGTTCGCCTTGACCTCGATGGCGGCAAGCGCCGCCTTGAGCTCGGCCCGCGCCTGTTCGACGGGGTCGGCGATACCGATCGGAACCGCGGTCCGCGGAACGGGGACCGGGGCCACGGCGCTCTTGCGCGGCGAGATCTCAGAGCTCATCGCGCACCTCCTTCACGTCGAGGGCGATCGACTGCACCGGGTTCTCGCGGTTCGACAGCCGCCGGAAGCGGAAGTAGCCGAACAGGGCCAGCACCACCGCGATGAGGATCATCACGGCGAACACGACGATGGCCGACAGCCAGACGGGCCACCACGACGACAGACCCGCGATGACGAAGGTGCCGAGGACCGGGACCGACCAGAACAGCACGAACAGGGCGGCGATGAACCAGCCAGCCCCGATGCCGGCATCTTTCGCGGTCTTCGCCAACCACTTCTTCGCGGAGTCGATCTCGGCGACGATGAGGTTCTTGACGAGCTCGGGAATCTCGCCGACGAGCGTCAGCAGGCTGTCGTCGGCCCGATCGCGGAATCCCCGCGGTGTCGTCATATCAGGCTCCGGAGGGGGACGCGGGCGACGCCTTGGCCGCCGCAGCCGATGCGTCGGACGCCGCGTCGGCGGCGACGTCCTTCACAGCCTCCGCCGACGACTTCGCGGCGCGCTTGACCTCGGCGACCTTCTGGTCGCCGCTGGTGTCCTTCGACGTGGCGGCCTTCGTCACCTTGACCGCGCTGTCCCACAGGGTGCTGGGGAGGGCGGCGGCGCTGGACTTGGCGAACTCCGTCACCTTCGCGACCTGCTTCTGCACCGGGGGCTGGTTCCACAGCTTCTCGGCCTGGGTCTTGATCTGCTCGTAGCGCTCACGCCCCGCACGGGATCCCAGGACGTAGCCGGCGGCCAGTCCGATGACCAGCCCGATCTTGCCTCGCATGACGTCTCCTCACGTTCGTCGGGTGAAATCCCTTACACAGTAGCGGCGTATTCCTCTGACGGCATCCGCTCTTGACGCGCGCACCCGCGCCGGGCACAATCACCCGGCGGCGCCGCCGAAGAGCAGCCGTCGCCGCAGCCGATCGGCCTCCGCGACAGCGTCCTCGACGACCTGCGCGAGCCCCGTTCCCGAGAGCCACGCACCCACGATCGCGAGCCCGGGCGCCGGCGCGAGCGCGCCCCGGGCGCGGGCGGCACGCTCGGCCACGCCGCGGGCCGTCGCAGGCGGGGGCTGCGCGTAGCGGTCGCGGCGCGTGCCGCGCAATCGCACCTCGTCCAACGGCACGGACAGGAGAGCGGATGCTTCAGCGAGCGCCATCGCGGTCGCCGAAGCGTCGTCGAGATCGGCCGTGGCGGGTGCCGCCCCCGGGCCGCCGAAGGTCACGCGCACGACGAGCCCCCGCGGGCCCGCCGCCTCGCGAAGCGGGGCCCACCGGCCGGTCTGGTGCAGCAGCGTCGCAGCGCGCCGGGTGCCGGGCACCGCGTGCACCACCGGCCCGGGGCGGTCCGCGGCGCCGCCCGGGGCGTCGAAGACGAGCGTGAGGCACTCGAGCGACACCGTCGGCGCGACATCGGCCGACAGCGAGGCGAACGACGGAGCAGCCTCGGCGAGAAGCCCCCTCGCGGCGGGTTCGTCGACCGCGACGACGACGGCGTCGGCGTCGATCTCGCCGTCACCGGTCTCGACCCGCCACGGCGCTGCGCCCGCGACTCCGGATGATCGGATCCCTCTGACGGCCGCCTCGGTGCGGATCTCGACGCCGAAGTCGTCGAGGCGCGCGACCAGTGCGTCGACGAGCCGCGACATCCCTCCCGGGAGTCCGGCAAGACCGTCACCGTCCTCACCGGCCCCGCTTTCGCGCTCTGCGCGCAGCGCGGCCACGGCGCCGGCCAGCGATCCGGTGCGGGTGAGCGCGGCGTTCAGGCCCGGTGCGGCGACGTCGACGAGCACGTCGTCGGGGTCGACCGCGTAGCCGCCGACGCTCAGGGGTGCGACCAGCCGGTCACGGACGCGATCGCCCATCCGCGTCCGCACGAGTCGTCCGAGGCTGTGCTCCTGTCCGATCGTGAGCGGGGGTCGAAGACGATCGAGGTAGGCCCGCCAGGCGCCCGACCACCCGATGTGACGGCGGACGTCCTCGGCCCACGCATTCGCGGGGATGCCGAGCACCGTGTCGTCGGGAAGCGGCGCAGGCCCGCTCCCACCGGCGATCCACACCCCGCCGTGATCGGGCCGGACCACCTGACCGCCGAGCCCCACCTCGTCGAGGACCGCGGTGACGACCCCGCCGCGCAGGGAGAAGCCGTCGGCGGCGAGGTCGACCTCGACGCCGCCGAGCGTCTCGCGACGGATGACCCCGCCCACCCGGGCGTCGCGCTCGAGCACGGTGACATTCATCCCGACCTTGGCGCACTCCAGCGCGGCGACCAGTCCCGCGATCCCGCCGCCCACGACGACCACCGCCGTGTCGGCGGGGTTCGCGGGAACGGTGGCGGCGTCAGCGTCGTCGGTCACGGCGCAGTCTCCCTTCGGCGGCCAGCAGTCGGCCGTCGTGCAGTTCGGTGACCCGATCGGCGCGGGCGCGCAGGATCGGATCGTGGGTGGCGACCACCGCGGCGATCCCGCGGGTGTGGACGAGATCGACGATGAGGTCCATCACCGTGGCCGCGGTGCGCGAGTCCAGCTGCGCCGTCGGTTCGTCTGCGATGAGCACGCGCGGTTCGGCGACGATCGCGCGGGCGATGCCGACCCGCTGCTGCTGGCCGCCGGACAGTTCACCGGGGCGCTGCGCGGCATGGTCGGCGAGTCCCACCAGCCGCAGCGCCTCGGCGACGCGCGCCTCGCGCTCGGCCGGATCGGTGCGGGCGATCCGCAGCGGCAGCTCGACGTTCTCGGCCGCGGAGAGGACCGGGATCAGGCCGAAGGACTGGAAGACGAAGCCGAGGTCGCGTCGCCTCACCTCTGACAGCGCCTCCTCGTCGAGCGCGGTGACCTCGGTCTCGCCCACCCACACGCGACCGGCGTCGGGGCGATCGAGGGTGCCGAGGATGTTCAGGAGGGTCGTCTTCCCCGCGCCCGAGGGGCCGGTGACGACGACGAGCTCACCCGGGCGGGCCTGGAGGTCGATGTCGACGCAGGCGTGCACGTCGCCGGCGGCGCTGCGGAATGTCCGCGACAGGCCCTCCCCGCGCAGGGCCACCGAGCCGGCCGCGCTCACGGCCGATCCTCGCCGGAGGTCTGCGCCGCGGCATCCGCTCTCTCCCCCGGGCGCACCTGCACGTGGTCGGGTTCGAGAGCCAGGCGCACCCGGTCGCGGAGGTCGAGCGCGGCGACGAACTCGTCGGGCAGCTGGAGCCGCCCCACCCGGTCGAGCACGGCGTACTCCTCGGCGATGTGCTCCTCGGCACCGTGCTCGTCGACGCGGGTGGAGCGCAGCACCTCGGTGGAGGTGCGCCCGTCGCGGATCTGCACGGTGCGGGCGACGTGGTCGGACACCCCGGGGTCGTGGGTGACGATGAGCGTGGTGATGCCGCGCTCGCGGTTCACGGTGCGCAGGGCCTCGAGCACGTGGGCGCTCGTGGTGTCGTCGAGCTCACCGGTCGGCTCATCGGCGAGCAGCACCCGCGGGTTGTTCGCGATGCCCACGGCGATCGCGACCCGCTGCTGCTCGCCGCCCGACATCTCCGCCGGCCGCCGCGCCGCGCAGTGCCCCACCTCGACCAGATCGAGAAGCTCCGTCACCCGCGTCCGCCGGGCGGCGGCCCCGCGCGGCTCGCCGGTCACGGCCAGGCTCGCCGCGACGTTCTCGGCCGCCGTGAGGTAGGGGAGGAGATTGCGCGAGGTCTGCTGCCACACGAACCCGACGCTGCGTCGCCGGAAGCCCACCCGCTCCTTCTCCTTCATCGTCAGGAGGTCGTGGCCCGCGACGACGGCGACGCCGGCGGTCGGCCGGTCGAGGCTGGAGAGGATCGACAGGAGCGTCGACTTGCCCGAGCCGGATGCTCCCACGACGGCGACGAGCTCACCCGGGTCGACCCGGAGGTTCAGGCCCTGCAGCGCCTGCACCTCGATCCCCGGGCCCGAGGCCGTCGGCACCTGGAAGATGCGCACGAGGTCGGCGCACCAGATGTCGGCGTCCGGCGCCGCGCCCGGGTGCGAACGGGTGGTGGAGTGCATGGTCCTATCCTTCCTCGACCGTGCGCAGGAAGCGCGAGGCACGGGCGCGGCGCGAGACCGCGAGGGCGATGACGGTGGCGGATGCGACGAGCGCGGCGAACGCACCGAGGGTGACCCCGAGGATGAGGGGGTCCACCGCGTAGGCGGGCGCCGCGGTCGACCCCGTGAACGAGCGGAGGTCGACCCCGGCGAGCACGACGAGGGGGACGACAGCGCCGAAGAGCGTGCCGGCGACGAGGGCGGCGAGGGCGGCCGGAGCCACCTCCCACGTCGCGAGCGACCGCCCGATCCGGGCGGGCGCGCCGAGGGTCCGCAGGAGCACGAGAAGCCTCGTCCGGGGCGCGGCGGCGAGGGTGAGCGTCATCACGACCGCCACGGCGCCGAGGAGGGCGGCGAGCGCGGTCGCGGTGAGGAGCGCGGCACGCAGGCCCGCGACAGCAGGGCTCGCCTGGACGTCGTCGATGATCTCGCGGGCGGTGTCGATGCGGAGCGTGGGGCTCACCACCGTCCGCACCTCCTCGACGATCGCGGCGGGATCGGCGCCGGGAGCCAGCCGCAGCACGGCAGTGCGGTCGCTCGGGTCCCGCCCGAGCGCCTCCTCGGCGGCCGAGGAGTCCAGCGCCAGCCACGCCGCCCGCGCACCGATCGGCGCTGGACCGTCGAGCACCCCCACCACCTCGGCGGGGACGGTGCCGACCCGCAGGCCCCCGCGCCCGTCGATCTCCGCGGCGAGCGCGGTCGAGACCACGATCGGGAGCGGGCCCCCGGTCGGGGTGAGCGAGACGCCGGGCGGCAGCATCCCGGGTCCCTCGCCCTGCACCGCGCGGAGATTCTCGGCGTCGACGACGAAGGCGGAGGTGCCCACCCGCTCGCCGTCGATGTCGAGGGTGACCGGGTCGGCGCCCGAGATCCCCGTCGCCCCCGCGACGCCGTCGATCGCATCGAGCTGAGCGAGCTGGTCGCGGGTGATGATGCCGCCCGCCACCCGGATGTCCGCGCCGATCTGCGCCCGCGCGGAACGGTCGATTCCGGCCTGGACGGTGGAGAGGAGGATGCCGGAGGAGACCGCCACCGACACACCCACGACGAGCGCGAGCACCGGGGTGAGGCCGATCGCGGGTTCGCGCAGCGCCCGCACCGCACCGAGATAGCCGCCGAGGTTGCGCCCCGAGCGCGACCGGCGGAGGAGCGCCGCGAGCGGGATCGGGTAGAGCCGGAGCGTGACGACGCACGCGACGAGCGCGAGGAGGAGCGGTGTGGCGGCGGTGAGGAGGTCGGCGCCGTCACCCGCCCCGCGCACCAGCAGCAGGGTGAGCGAGAGCCCGGCGAGGACGAGCACGGCGCCCTCGAGGATGACCCGGAGGCGAGAGCCCCGTCCGCCGAGGTCGGCGCGGGGGCGTCGGTCCGCAGCCGAGGGGGCGAGCGCGGCGAGGACGACGGCCGGGAGCAGACCGACCGCGAGCGCGAGGAGGGCGCCGGTGGCCTCCGGCGGGGCGCCGAGGGTCGCCTGGGTGAGGGCGGCGCCGATCCCGACGCCGGCGAGCGCGGGAAGGATGCCGCAGGCGACCCCGTCCAGGGCGAGGAGCACGCGCAGCTGCCGGTGATCGGCGCCGCGGGCCGAGAGGAGGCGGAGGGCGGGCCGACGCCGCTCGAACACGAGCCGGCACCCGAGGATCAGCACGGCGGCGGCCACGCCCACCGGGCCGGACGCGATCATGGCGACCACCCCCGCGGTCGCCGCCTCCTGGGCCAGCGCCGCCTCGATCGCGCCGATCACGTCGGCGGTGAAGCGCAGACTCAGGATGCCGCCGGTGCCGGCGGAGGTCTCGGCGACCGTGTGCCCGACGGCGGTGAGAAGGCGAAGCCCTGCGGCGACGTCCTCCGCGTCCCGCGCGTCCACGGCGGTCTCGTCGAAGGGGTACCAGACGGTGGTCGTCACGGCGGCCTGCTGCGGAAAGGTCGCGCGGAGGGAGGCGGGGTGGGTGAAACCCGTGCCGGTGACGACGCGCGGCCTGTTCCCGTCGTCGAAGATGTTCGGCTCGAGCACCGACGGGACGTGCTGCCAGTAGGGGCTGCCCGCATCGGCGGGGGCGAACAGACCGACGAGCACGATGTCGACCACGCCGCCTGCGCCGGTGATCTGACGCGTCACACCCACGTCCCAGCCGAGCTCGTCGGCGGTGTCGGTCGAGAGGACGATCTCGATCCTGCCGAACGCCTGCCCCTCCGCGGTCTCTTCGCCGAGCGCGGTGAACACCGCGGGATCGGGCAGCCGCCCCTCGACGATATCGATCTCGCCCTCGTAGGCGGGGTCGACGGCGACGGCGATCTCGGCGGTTCCCGGCTCGTCAGCGAGGGCGGAGGCCGAGCCGACGGCGACGGTGCGTGCCGGCTGCAGGATGTCGGGAAGCGGCGCGGCCGCCTCGGCGCGGATGCGCTCGACTTCGGCGGCGAATCCGTCCCACACGTCCGCGACCTCGGTGGGGCTGGAGAAGAGCACCTCGGGGGCGAGCTGCGGGATGCCGTTCTCGTCGGCCGCGACGTCGCGTTCGACGGCGCTCAGGCCCGCGAGCCGGTACTGCACGGTCGCATCCCCGAGGCGCGCGAGCGCGACCGGGGCGGCGGTCGCGAGCACCGTGAGCACGAGGACGAGCACGGCGACCACAACGCCGCCGCCCGAGGCGAAGCCCAGGTGGTGACGCAGGAGCGCCGCCCTGCTCACCCGGCCGCTCATCGCGCCTCCTCGTCCACGAGGGCGTCGCGAGCGGCGCGACGAACCCGCGCGCTCGCTCCCCCGACGATGAGGGCGAGCCCGAGGAGGAGCCCCGCGCACAGGCCTCCCAGCGGGCCCCACGCCGGCTCGAGCGAGAGGGCGACCGGGAGGATGCCGGGGGTCGTCGCCGCCACGAAAGGCGCGGTGAGAAGGAGCGCGACCGCCGCGCCCGCACCGGCGCCGAGGAGGGCGGCACCGCCGAGGATCACCGTGAGCTCGACGGCCCGGAGGCGCGCCTGCCGACCGGCGGTGACTCCGAGCGCGCGGAGCACGGCGAGTTCCGGACCCCGCGCGAGGGCGAGGGACTGCACGATCGCGAGGGTGGCGATGAGCGCGAGGACGGCCGCGCCGGCGGCGGACACCCACCATCCCGTCACGAGAACCCCGACCATGCGATCGGCCACACCGGGAGCGGCGACCCGGACGGCGCGGTCGTCGAGCGCCGCGCTCAGGGCGCCGTCGGCGTCGGTCCGGCCGGCCGCCCACACGCTCGTCGCCGGCGCGAACGTCGTCCCCCGCTGGAGGGAGGCGACGAGGAGATCGTCGGTCGTCGCGAACACCGCGTCCGCGCGCGATGCGCCGGGGATCGCCTCGACCACCGCGGCGACGAGCACCTCGCCGCGTCGACCGGTGCCCGCGACCCGATAGTCGAGGCGGTCACCCTCCCCCACACCGAACCGGGCGGAGAAGGCGTCCGAGACGGCGACCCGCAGCGCCTGGGGGGCTGGGCCGTCGGCGGCTGCGTCCACCGCGGCGGCGTCCCGGCCGTCGGCGAGCCAGATCACCCGCTCGCGATCCCCGCCCTCGAAGGTCACCGTCCCGGAGAGGTCCAGGACCTCCCCTCCCACCGCGGACACCTCCTGCAGGGTCACCGACCCGGTGGGAACGCCGGGGGTCGGGCCGATCCGCATCACGAGCGCCATCAGCGACCAGGGACCGTCCCCCTCCGGAAGGGTCGCGGCGGCGGTCACCTGATCGGTGCTCACCGCCGAGAGGGTGAGCGGCTGCGCGATCACGGTGCCACGCCCGTCGCGAAGGACGGCGAGCGGCTGCAGCGAGGCGCTCGCATCGGCGCCCGTCCACTCGGCGGTCACCGCGAGCGACAGCCCGGTGGCGTCGTCGCCGAGCGGGACGGGGTCGGCGCGGACCGCGCCGGCGGCGGACGCACCGACGTCTCCGCTGTCGCCGTCCCGGCCGTCATCCCCGTCCGCCCCGCCGGTCACCGCCCGCACGAGCGCCGCCGGGTCGGCCGCACCACCGGCGTCGGCCATCACGACGGGCGCGAGGGGCGCGGGAAGCGCGACGAGGCTGACCTCGTCGTCGCCGAATTCGAGCATCTCGGTGACCGCCGCGGCCACCTCGTCGATGCCGTCGATCCCCGACACCGCGGCGACCTCGGCGGGCGAGGCGCTCTGCGGCGCGAGGTCGACCCGCAGGTCGACGCCGACGCGGAGCGCCGCGGAGTCGGTCGCGGCCGCGGTCCACGTTCCGGCGAACGCGCCCGCGAGGATCGCCTGCGCGACCGTGAGGGCCACCAGCAGCACCGCCACGCCCGACAGGGGAAGCCGTCGGGCGATCTGGCGCAGGGCGAGCGATGCCTCGAGCCCTCTCGCGCGGCCCGCCGGCAGCGCGGCGACGCGTGCGATCGCGCCGAACACGGCGAGCGCGGCCAGAGCTGCGGCGAGGAGGACGACGGTCGGGGCGAGCGCCACGACGGGGTCGAACCCGCCGGGCCGGGCGAACCCGAGCTGCCACAGGCCGAGGGCCGCGGCGGCGACGATGAGGGCCACGGCGGCGATGCTCGTCGCCCGCGCTCCCCGGCGTCGCGTGACCGAGCGGCGCGCGAGCGCCGCGACGAGGACGATCGCGAGCAGCAGCGCGACCACCGCACCGGCCGCCGACCGTGAGAGGGCCGCGCCCGCGGCATCCGTCCCCCCGACCGCGATCGCCAGTCCGGCGGCGAGGACGACGCCCGCGGCCGTGCCGGCGATGCCCACGATCACCGCCTCGATCGTGTGGAGGGCGAGCGCCTGGCCGCGCGAGAGCCCCCTGGCCCGGACGGTGTCGGTCTCGTGCTCACGCGCCGCGGCCAGGAGGCGCCCCAGCTGCGCCACCGCGGCCGCCGCGACGACCGCGACGGTGAGGAGCAGGGAGGGAAGCGCCGACGAGAGCGAGGCGGCGCCGATCGAGACCGCGGCGGCGACCTCGTCGTCGGGCGTGCCCGCGGGCGCGGCGGCGCGTCCGAGCGCGGCGGCACCGTCGGTCACGACGAGGATCAGGATGACGGCGGCGACCGCCGCGGCGACGGTGGCCGTGAGGGCGAGGAGGGAGCCGGCGCGGGCACGGGCTCTGTGCAGGACGAGGCGGGCGGTGACGAGACTGCGCGAATCCGCCACGTCACGCACCTCCTGGTCTCATCGCTGGTCGTCCGCATCGATGGCTCCTGACAACCTAACGGGTGGGAGACTGGCGGCATGACGCTGCACATCACCGGTGATGAGACCGCCGACCGGCTGCTCACCGACGACCCGCTGGCCCTGCTGATCGGGATGCTGCTGGACCAGCAGGTCGCGATGGAGACCGCTTTCGCGGGACCGCTGAAGATCTCCGAGCGTGCCGGCACCTTCGACGCGGCCGCGCTGGCGAGCTTCGAACCCGACGCGTTCGCGGCGCTGTTCTCGGCGACCCCCGCGGTACACCGCTTCCCCGGATCGATGGCCGCGCGCGTGCAGTCGCTGTGCGCTGCGGTGGTGGAAGAGTGGGACGGCGACGCCGCGGCGATCTGGACGCGCGGCGAACCCGACGGGGCCGAGGTGCTGAAGCGCCTGAAGAAGCTCCCCGGCTTCGGGGAGCAGAAGGCCAAGATCTTCCTCGCCCTCCTCGGCAAGCAGTACGGCTACACCGGCGCGGGCTGGCGGGAGGCGTCGGCGCCGTACGGCGAGGAGGGGTCGTTCCGCAGCGTCGCCGACATCGTGTCGCCGGAGTCGCTGACGAAGGTGCGCGAGTACAAGCGCGCGGCGAAGGCGAAGGCGAAGGAGTCGTCGTGAAGGCCACCGGCGGGAGCGTCGAGGAGTACATCGCCGCGGTGACGCCGGAGCGTCGCCGCCGCGACGCGCAGACGCTCGTGACGATGATGCGCGAGATCTCGGGTCGCGAGCCGGAGCTCTGGGGCACGATCATCGGCTTCGGCAGCTGCCACTACCGCTACCCCACCGGCACCGAGGGCGACATGCCCCTGCTGTCGTTCGCGCCGAGGAAGGCCTCGACCACCGTCTACGTGGACGCGGTCGCCGCGCACACCGACGACCTGGCGAAGCTCGGACCGCACACCTCGAGCGTGTCGTGCCTCTACATCACCGACCTCGAGAAGGTCGATCTCGACGTGCTGCGCCACATCCTCGTGCAGAGCTTCGCGTCGGTCACAAGCGGAGGCGGCGAGTACGCCGCCATCACGGTGACGAGCTGATCAGGCGCCCTTCAGCCGCTCCGCGAGGTAGGCGTGCAGGCCCTCGAGCGGCACCCGCTGCTGACCCATCGTGTCGCGGTCGCGCACGGTGACCGCGCGGTCTTCGAGCGAGTCGAAGTCGATCGTGACGCAGAACGGGGTGCCGATCTCGTCCTGACGACGGTAGCGGCGACCGATCGCGCCGGCGTCGTCGAAGTCGACGTTCCACGCTCCGCGCAGGTCGTCGGCGACCTCCCGGGCGATCGGCGAGAGCTGCTCGTTGCGCGAGAGCGGCAGCACGGCGGCCTTCACCGGCGCCAGCCTCGGGTCCAGGCGCAGCACCGTGCGCTTGTCGGTGCCGCCCTTGGCGTTGGGCGCCTCCTCCTCGTGATACGAGTCGACGAGGAAGGCCATCATCGACCGGGTCAGTCCGAAGGAGGGCTCGATGACGTACGGCGTGTACTTCTCACCCGAGGCCTGATCGAAGAAGGTCAGCGACTGACCCGATGCCTCGCTGTGGCTCTTCAGGTCGTAGTCGGTGCGGTTGGCGACACCCATGAGCTCGCCCCACTCCTTGCCCGGGAACCCGAAGCGGTACTCCAGATCGATCGTGCCGGCGGAGTAGTGCGCGCGGTCCTCGGCGGGAACGTCGAAGCGGCGCATGTTGGCCTCGTCGATGCCGAGGTCGACGAACCAGTTCCAGCAGGCCTCGACCCAGTCGTGGAACCAGGTCTCGGCCTCGGCCGGCGGGGTGAAGAACTCGATCTCCATCTGCTCGAACTCGCGGGTGCGGAAGATGAAGTTCCCCGGCGTGATCTCGTTGCGGAACGCCTTGCCCACCTGCCCGACGCCGAAGGGCGGCTTCTTGCGACTCGCGGTGAGCACGTTGGAGAAGTTGACGAAGATGCCCTGCGCGGTCTCGGGGCGGAGGTAGTGCAGACCCGACTCGTCGTCGACGACGCCGAGGTAGGTCTTCACCAGGCCCGAGAACGCCTTCGGCTCGGTGTACTGCCCCTTCGTGCCGCAGTTCGGGCACGGCACGTCGGCCAGTCCGTTCTCGGCGACGCGGCCCTTCCGGGCTTCGAAGTCCTCGATGAGGGTGTCGGCGCGGAAGCGCTTGTGGCACTGCAGGCACTCCACGAGCGGGTCGGTGAAGGTGGCGACGTGGCCCGAGGCCTCCCACACGCGCTTGGGCAGGATGATCGAGGAGTCCAGGCCCACCATGTCGCCGCGCCCGCGCACGAACGTCTGCCACCACTGGCGACGGATGTTCTCCTTCAGCTCGGTGCCGAGGGGACCGTAGTCCCACGCCGAGCGCGACCCGCCGTAGATCTCGCCCGCTTGGAAGACGAACCCGCGGTGGCGAGCGAGGGCGATGACTTTATCGAGACGGGACTGGTCGGGCACCCGTCGAGTCTAGTGAGGGCTATCGGACGATCGGGATCGACATCGGGTAGGTGTACCACTCGCCGCGGTTGGCCTTCACGGCCGCGATGATGCAGAACACGATGTTCAGCACGTAGGCCGCGAGGATGACGAGAAGGCCGATGAAGAAGAACGTCAGGATGACGCCCGCGAAGTAGGCGATGATCAGCGTCAGCTGGAAGTTCAGCGCCGTGGCGGTGTGCGCGCGGACGAAGGGGCCGCGGTCCTTCAGCACGAGGTAGCCGATGAGCGGGGCGAGGAATCCGAAGAAGAGTCCGCCGAGGTGGACGAGGGTGGCCCAGAGCTTCTCGTCGGCGGCGCTCATCGGCTGGGCGGACGGCGGGACGGGTGGTGGCGTGGTCATTTTCCTAGCATCCTGTCGAGGTTGACGGCGGCGTTGATGAGGGCGAGGTGGCTGAAGGCCTGGGGGAAGTTGCCGAGCTGCTCCCCGGTGAGGCCGATCTCCTCGGCGTACAGGCCCAGGTGATTGGCGTAGGTCAGCATCTTCTCGAACGTCAGCCGCGCGTCATCCAGTCGTCCCGATCGGGCGAGGGCGTCGACGTACCAGAACGAGCAGAGGGTGAAGGTCCCCTCCGATCCGCGGAGTCCATCGGGCGAGGCGGCCGGGTTGTAGCGGTAGACGAGGCTGTCGGAGACGAGCTCTTCGTCCATCGCCTTCAGCGTCGAGATCCACATCGGGTCGCGAGGCGAGAGGAAACCCGTCCGAGGCATGACCAGCAGGGAGGCGTCGAGCACGTGGGTGCCCTCGTGCTGGATGAACGCGTGCCGGCGGTCATCCCATCCCGCCGTCATGATCTCCGAGTACAGGGCGTCGCGCTCGGTGCGCCAGCGGACGATGTCGGCGGGACGACCGCCCGACTCGGCCAATCGGATGCCGCGGTCCAGCGCCACCCAGCACATGAGGCGACCGAAGGTGAAGCGCTGGCGCCCGCCGCGGGTCTCCCAGACGCCCTCCTCGTCGCGCTGCCAGTTGTCGCAGACCCAGTCGAGCATGCGGCTCACCTGCGACCAGCCGCGGTGCGGCAGGCGCAGGCCGTGCGCGTCGGCCTCGGCGATGGAGTCCATCGCCTCGCCGTAGATGTCCAGCTGCAGCTGATTCTCGGCGCCGTTGCCGATGCGCACCGGCCGGGAGTCGCGATAGCCCGAGAAGCCCGCGAGGGTCGTCTCGTCGAGGTCGCAGGTGCCGTCGACGCGGTACATGATCTTCAGCGGCCCCGAATCGTCGCCGACGCTCTCCTGCACGCGGTCGGTCAGCCAGCCCACAAACGCCTCCGCCTCGTCCACGTAGCCGAGGCCGAGGAGCGCCGACACCGAGAACGAGGCGTCGCGGATCCACGTGTAGCGGTAGTCCCAGTTGCGTTCGCCGCCCACCTGCTCGGGGAGCCCGGTCGTGGGAGCGGCGACCATCGCGCCGCTCGGCGCATAGGTGAGGAGCTTCAGCGTGATCGCCGAGCGGCTGACCATCTCGCGCCACCGACCCCGGTAGGTGGAGCGGTCGACCCACTCGCGCCAGAAGCGCTGGGTGCGACGGAACATGCGGTCGAGCTCGGAGGCGTCGATGCGGGATGCCGCGGCACCCCCGGTCTCGAGCAGCAGCCCGGTGCTCTCCCCGGCGCGCAGCTCGCCGCGGACGCGCAAGGCCCCGTCCACCATCTCCAGGTGGCCCGCGGGGGCGCCGTCGCGCTCGATGACGTCGCCGACACGATGCACGGTCAGGGTCTGGCCGGCGCCGGCGAACACCACGCCGTGCTCGGGGGAGGCCTCGATGCTCTCGGGGTGCTGCCCGTAGCCGAAGCGGGGGCGGACCTCGGCTTCGAACTCCATGACGCCGCGGACGACGCGGATGAGCCGGGCGATGCGATGACGCTGGGTGTGCCCTCTTCCGGCGATCGGCATGAAGTCGACGACCTCGCCGACACCGTCCTCGGTCATGAAACGGGTGACGAGGATCGCGGTGTCGGGGAGGTAGAGCTGCCGGGTCACCACGTCGTCGGCGATGGGGCGGATGCTGCAGAACCCGCCTCGCTCGGCGTCCAGGAGCGAGCCGAAGATGCTCGGCGCGTCGAAGCGCGGCGCGCAGAACCAGTCGATCGTGCCGTCCGTCGACACCAGGGCCGCGGTCTGCAGATCGCCGATCACGCCGTGGTCGGCGATGTTGGGGTAGTCCGCCACGAGTCCCGTCCCCTCCGGCCTCTCGTGGCCGTTGGACCCATCGTGGCAGGTGACACGGGCGAAAAGGAGAGTTCTCTCATCTGGTTGGACCGAAGTATCGGCCCTGTTTAGGGTGGTGACGTCGTTGTCAACGGTTCGGGGAGGTACGCGATGAAGTTCGCGATGGGGGCTGACACGCTGGGCGTGCTGGGAAAGGCGACCTCGGGGTCGAGCGACGAGCTCGCGCTGCTGGTGCGCCAGCTGCTGGAGGCGGCGGAGCCGCTGGAGGGCCAGTTCCAGGGCGCGGGACGCGTGGCGTTCGACCGCTTCAAGGCCCGCACGGACGCGATCTCGGGTGAGCTGAAGCTCGCCCTGGACGGCGTGCTTGGCGGTATCGCCGGAATGGACCGGTCGTTCCAGGAGGGTGAGGCGTCGATGGTCGACTCCACCACCAGCCTCGAGTCGGGTTCATCGTTCGACGCGGCGCGCTTCGGCGCTCGATGACGGGAGGGGATCATCATGGCCAATCAGGGTGACCGTCGGGATTACAGCATCCCGGCATCGCAGAACGCGCAGGACAACTTCAACCGTGTCGCCGCTCAGCTGGAGACGCTGATCGACGCGCACGACCGCGACGTGAACGCGGCGATGGCCGACTACGCCGCCGACGGCGTCTCGGAGGACTACCGGGCCAAGGAGCTGCGGTGGAAGAACGCCGCCGGCGAGGTGCGCTCGATCATCCAGACGCTCCGCTCGTCGCTCGAGCGCAACGACGAGTCGGCGCAGACCGCCCTCAGCAAGGCACGCACCGCGGTCGAATCCATCGGCTGAGAGGGGCTGACCTGTGACGGGCTGGAGAATCCAACCGTCAGGGGTCGTCGCCGTACTGCAGGACGTCAACGTCGATGCCGAGGCCCTCGGCACCGCGTTGAACAACCTCAGTCCCGCCCTCGAGGGGGCGGTGACCGCCACGCAGTCGGCCGCGATCGCTGAGGCGGTGCAGTCGTACTTCCAGATTCAAGAAGGTCCCCGCATCCAGGGGATGAGCACCCGGATCGGCGCTGCCGCGACGGGTGTCGTGAGCGCGACCGAGGCGTACGTGCAGGGCGACCTGGACATGGCGGCCAACGCGCAGTCCGCGGCGCACGCGACGGTCTATCCGCCCGTGCTGCCGCCGGGAGTGAGGTGACCGATGCCGAGTGCCATCGATCCGGACGCGATTCCGGGTAAAGACATCGATCCGGACACCATCGAGCTCCACGCGGGCACGGTGAACACCATCTCCGGACAGGTGCGCGATCACGGCGCTGCCGTCCACACCAAGTGGCAGGGCATGGCTGCGGTGTACGAGGCGCCCGAATCGGGCACCGTGCTGGATCTCATGCAGCCGGTGAACACGCAGTCCACGCAGGTGGGCGACAACCTCTCCGTCGTCTCCCAGGCGCTGAGCGGGTTCGCCGAGGCGGTGCGCCCGATCAAGGCGGCGCTGGATCAGCTGCGCCTGGACGCGCAGGCGTTCCGCGCGGAGATCGCCGGTGGCGTGCAGGTGCAGGAGCTGAACCCCGCCTACACCGCGTACGGGTCGTACGGCACGACCGCGGCGTCGTACTCCGGCTCGTGGAACGCCTACGGAGCGGCGGGCTCGACGAGCGCGTCCGAGCCGGTGGAGCAGTACCGGACCGTCACGAAGGAGTGGCACGAGGTCCAGGAGTACGTCGACCGCAACAACGATCTCATCGCGCAGGTGAACGCCCAGCAGGTGCTGCTGTGGGAGGCCGAGCGCGACTGCGCGAACACCATCCGCGCCCTCTACGGCGCCGATCCGCTCCGGGCGGCGCAGTCGGAGGACGACGCGCTCGGCTACGGCATCGAGGAGATCCCCGAGGGCACCGAGATGCCCTGGGGCGCCGAGGTGGAGCGCACCGAGGGCTGCGGCGAGGCGACAGCGAAGTTCGTCTTCAAGGACTTCCTCTGGGAGGGCATCGCCGTCGGCGGCATCTGGGGCACGGTCGAGGGCCTGGGCACCCTCGTGCTCGGCTACAACCCCGCGACCGGCGAGTTCTTCTCGGGCGACGCCTACGGCGCCGCGTGGGGGAACCTCGGCAATCTGCTTTTCGCGGGGATGGCGAACGGCGGCGTGCTCGCCCCGATCTTCCACGCCGACACGCTCATGCAGCACCTCGGCGGCGACGGGTTCCTCCCGCAGGAGGTGCGGGACTTCAAGGCGCAGGCCGACGAGGCCGCGATCAACACCGGCAAGGCGCTCATCGCCTGGGACAAGTGGGCCGATGACCCGGGCACCGCGCTCGGCGAGTCGGTGTTCAACGTCGGCACCGCGCTCATCCCGGTGGGCGGCGCGGCCGTCGCCGGTGTGAAGACGGCCTCGACCGCAGCATCCGTCCTCTCCCGGATGGCGCGCGTCGCCGACTTCGTCGACCCGGCCGCCTGGGCCGTGAACGGCACGATGCGTCTTGGAAGCGCCGGGCTCGGGAGCCTGGACAACCTCATCGGGCGCCTGGACACCACGCCCGTCGACATGAACCTCGGCCCGGTTGAGGTGTACACCGCGACCGACTCGGCGTCGGCGATGCGCCTCCTCGACGAGGCCGGTGTCGACCCGCAGAACGTCTTCGCCCGCGTCGATGAGAACGGCACGCCCGTGCTGGAGTTCCCCGGCGGTGTGATCGAGATGCCGGCGGGCACGTTCGACAACGCCGCGGGCGGTGGCCTGCGCGGCGGCGGGACCGATGCCTCCGTCACGGCGCCCGTGCGCGAGCCCGAACTGGTGAACGCCGGGGGCGTGCGGGGCGAGACGGCCCCTGCGCCGGTGAATGCGATCGTCGACGAGGCGCCCGTGCGCACCGAGACCGGCGGGTCCGGCGGCGACGGCACGTCTGGCGGCGATGCGGATGCACCGCGCGGAGACGCGGCTGGTGCGGGCGACGGTTCGGGACCGGGCGACGGTTCGGCTCCGGTCGATCGTGGCGGCGAGGGCGACGGCTGGACGCAGGGCCCGGAGCACCGCGGGGGAGACATCGATCCCGAGTACGGCGAGCCTCGCGCCGATCACGGCACGCTCGCCGACCAGTACGCGCCGCCGGCGGAGGTGCCGGCGGACATCCGGCACCTCGTCTCCGATCCGGAGGCGCCTTACGGTCGCGGTGCGGACGGCGAGCCCTACACCCGGGCCGAATGGGAAGAGCGGTACATGGGTCCGGACAACCGGCCCATCTACCCCGGCAACGACGGCGCGGTTCCTGGATCCCGGGTGTCGTACACCGACATGGAGGCGTTCCGCCGTGACTACGGCGACACGATCGACCGCTTCGGCGGGAGCGGCGGCGCGTACCTCTCGCCGGAGGGGGTGCTGTTCGAGCAGCGGGCGTTGCCGGGCGGCAACCTCAACGCCGGGTATCACGTGTTCCGCCTCACCGACGAGCTGCCTCCCGGGGTCCACATCGAGGTCTCCGAGGTCGCTCCGGCGTTCGGTCAGCCGGGTGGCGGCATCCAGCTGCAGTTCGTCGACGACGTCGACGGTGTTCTGAGCGTCGAGCAGCTGCTGTCCAACGACTACCGGATCATCGAGTCGACGACCCCGACGGTGCCCTCCGGTCTCGACGCGGGCGCCAACGCGCTCAGCGACTTCTCCTCGCCGGTCCCCGGTTCCGTGGATGTGACGGCACTTCACTTCGACAGCATCCCCGCCGATCTGCAGCGCTCGATCATCCGGCACGAGTACCCGGGGCTCCTCGGCGTGAATGCGACGCGCTTCGACGGACTTCAGGCCGGCACCCTCGACCCGGCATTCGCGGCTCGGGGATGGGATCAGAATTGCACGCGTTGCGTGATCGCGTTCGATCGCGTCATGGAGGGAACTCCGGCATCAGCGATGCCCTCCGCCGTGCCACGCGACGTGGGAGACATCTTCACCGGTCTCGGCATCCAGCCGAACTTCCAGTGGATGGGCGGATATCAGGACATCGTGACGCAGATGACCGCCATGCCCGAGGGCAGCCGCGGGGTCGTCTACATCGCGCGACCGAATGGGTCGGCTCACGTGTTCAACGTCATTCACGATCGCAACGGCGTGGTGTTCCTGGATGCGCAGACCGGCTCATTCGCCCGCCTCGAAGATGTGTCGAGGATCGGACTCATGGTGACGAAGAATGGCTGACGTCGTCGATGCTGTCGAGGCGCAGCGCATCGCCGTGGAGCTCTTGGCCGAGGGAGAGCGGAGCGGAGGCGTCCCCTGCGTGCTCGTCGGTGAACCAGAGGATCACGGTCGTTGGTGGGTGCAGGGCTACCAGAGCCGCGCCTTCATGGAGGACGGGGACGTCATGCAGGCTCTCGCAGGCAATGGCCCCTTCGCCATACCCAAGGATGGGTCGCCGCCGTTCCGCCTGGGGAGCGCGGAGCCGGCCGACGTCCAGCTCGCCCGCATCCGCGAGCGTGAGTGATCATCTCGCCGTTCGCTCGCGGTTGGTGAGCGCGGAGCCCGCGCGCGAGCAGATGAAACAGCTGAGAACTGCAAGCGGAGAGGTGTGAGGTAAACGCAGACGTGCGGATCCTCGTCAGCAGGTGGGCTGTGAGTGAGCTCTGGTGGACCGCGGCGGGAACGTGGCTGCGAACCCACGACCGGCCGATCGGTGAGCTCGATGACGCCGAGGTCTCGCGCTGGTTCGGTGACGAGGCGTTCCGGCTCCGAGATGCATTTCTCGCGACCGGAGCGGACGCCTCCGAGCCCGAGCTGGCCGAACTGCTGGGCCGTCGCGTGCGAGATGGGGTGGCGAGCGCCGGATGGACGATCACCGCTGACGACCCCCTGAACTTCCGTGCAGAGCGGGCGCACGAGGTGATCTCCGTCATGGCGCACGCGGGGCGGAACCCGACACTGGAGGTGTCGACGCCGCGCGGCACCGACACCGTGTCGAACCTCGCGGTGGCCGAAGGCAAGGTCCTGAATTGCGCGCTCGACGGTCCAGTACCGACGAATGACGCCGCCTCGTGAGCGCGCGGACGGCGGAGGAGGCTCGCCGACTCGTCGAAGCTTCACTCCAGCAGTCGACGGCCGAGGACGGTATCGAGCGCATCGTCCTCGGTGATCCGGTCGAGTCCGGTCGGCACTGGGTGTTCTTCTACCAGGGGCGAGGATACGTCGAGGGCGGCGACATCGACGCCATGTTGATCGGGAACGCGCCGATCGTCGTGCCGAAGGACGGTGGGGCGCCGTTCGCGCTTCCTTCGGTTCGTGACGTGGACGCACAGATTCGAGCGCTGGCTTCGGAGGATCACCCGGCCGGCCCGTCTACTGCATGAGGAAGTCGTTGACCTGACGCAGTCCGCGGCCGGCGACGTAGGTGTAGCGTTTCGCGTCCGTCCGTTGACGGAAGGACGCTCGGTTTCCTCGGGCTTCGACGTCGTATCCCTGATCGGTCCGTGTGACGGCGGCGTCCGGTGCGGGTTCGGCGGGAAAGACATCCCCGAGCCCACGGTCCGCGCGCCAGATCGATGCCAGGCAGACCGTGAGGAAGGCCTCCGCCTCCGACCGCGACGAGAACCATCCGAGCGTTGCCCACTGACCCCGACTCTGCTTGTCGACGGTGAACCCCTCGCGGGCTTGCCGAATGGCGAATGCCGTCTCCAGGTCGCCCCACCCGACCAGGAACGTCCCGTCGCTCGTCATCGGGAGGTAGCCCAGGCGGTCAGCCCACATCGCGAGAATCCCAGCGTCATCCATATTCCTATTCTGCTGTCGAGCGACGATCCGGCCGTGTGCATAGGCTTGTCTGCGGTGTTTCGCGATGGAAGAGGAGACTGATGACGCCCGAAACCTCCTGGGGTGACGTCCGGTCAACCCTGCGCGAGAACGGTATCCACGATCGAGCTGTCCTCCTCCCTGGGGATGACGGGGTGCCGTGGGAGGGAGCGCTCGTCGTCGCCGACGCCGGCGATCGGTGGACGCTCTCGACGGTCGACTACGGAACGGTACGCGTGCTGCTGCGGCGCCCATCAGCGGCGGAGATCGTCACCGCGCTCTACCAGTACGCACTCTCGCCGCTCCCCGAGCCGCAGAACATCCCCGACGCCGAGCGCGAACGGCTTCTGACGTGGGCGGCTCCGCATGTCATGGATCTGGCCGGCCGCGGGGTGAGGGACACCGTGATCGACCTCCCCGCCGGCCTGCTGGTCGACCGGATCGGAGCCCTCGACGGGTTCCTCCTCTACCCGACCGGCACGTCGTTGGAGGCGCGCTCGCTTCCGGTCACCGCCCTGGAGCAGCCCCTTCAGTCGTTCCTCACGACGGCACCGATCCGGGTTGCCGCCACCGTCACACCGCCGTGGTTCGGACGCGAAGGGGGCGGCATCCGATTCGCGGTCCAGGATCCCTCGATGGGCATCCGCGACCTCGTACGAGAAGGACAACTGCGGCGGATCGCGACGCCGTGAACCCGCGAGCGAGGCAGGTCGTCGACGCCGCGGAGGCGCACCGCATCGCTCTCCAGATGCTCGCGCGGCTTCGGGAGGGCGAGTCATTCTGACGATGACCGCGGCGGTGCCCGGATAGGGGGCGCCGGGCAGCCCCCGACTAGGATCGGAGGGTTCGCCGGAACGGGAAGAACACGATGACCACACAGGAATCGCTGCGCTTGGCTGACGTCGACCCCCTCGTGCTCACCGCCCGCGCTCGGGCCGGACAGCTCGCCGGGGCCGTCTTCATCGACCTCGCCGCTCCGCTCGTGGCCACGATCGGCGGCATCCTGGCCCTCGTCACGGGCGCGCCCGCCCTCGGCATCGCGCTCCTCGTCGTCGCCGCGCTCCTCGTCGCCGTCACCGCTGTGCAGTTCGCGCGCACCGGCCGCGCCCTCGGCGGTCTCGCCGTGGGCCTTCGCACCGTGAGCGCACGCACCGGTGCGGCCGCGGGTCGCTCGTTCCTGCCGACGCTCCTGCGCGGACAGCTCGAGACCTTCGACCTCCGCCGAGGCCGTGACCCGTTCGCGCCCGCCCTGGCGCCGGTCACCTTCCCCGAGGCCCAGGCCCCCGCGCCGCGCCCCCGCGCCGGGGCGCGTGGTGGCGCGCCGCTCGTCCGCCTCGACTCCGGCGAGCGCCTCTCGCTCGAGTCGGCGCTCATCCTCGGACGCACCCCGCTCGCCCCCGCCGATGCACCGGCCGAAGTGTTCCAGTGGCCCGACCTCTCGCGCTCGCTGTCGAAGTCGCACGCGCGCCTGGAATGGGACGGCGCGCGCCTGTGGATCACCGACCTCGGTTCGACCAACGGCACCTTCGTGCGCACGGCCGGCAGCCGGCATCCGCTCATCGCGCACCAGCGCACCCCGCTTCCGCTCCCCGCCGAGATCGACCTCGGCGACCGGAGCCTGTCGGTGACGGAGGCACGATGACGCTCACCATCGACCACCCGCTCGCCGATGCCACCGGTGAGGGCTGGGTGCTCACCGAGATCCACGGCGAGGTGCTGAGCCTGTCGCAGGGACTGAGCGACCTCATCGGGCGCACCGCCGCCGAGGGGCGCCGCCCCCTCGTCGTCTCGGGCGAGCACGCGCGCATGACCGAACCGCTCGCCGAGGCCCTCTCGGCGACCCAGGGGCACTGGATCATCCGCACGCGCAGCGACGGCTTCTACGACGCCCGCTCGGGCGTGCGCCTCGACACCCCCGACGCCGTCCTCTCGCCGGGCGGTCCGCTCGACCCGAGCCGTGTGCACCCGGCGTTCGTGCGCGCGACGATCCAGAGCCGCGTGCAGCTGGTCGTCACGGTGTCCACCCGCCACCGGGTGAGCCGTCCCGTGCGCCTCGGCGGCGTCCTCGACGCCGTGTCGGAGGCCGTGACCCAGGCACCCCCGTCGCACTGGGGCGCGCTCGAACCGCTGCTGGCCGCCTGGGACCGCGACGACCTCACCGAGCGCAGCCGTCGCCGCATGCCGAGCGACAGTCGCTGGATCGCCGTCTCGCACTCCCCCCGCCCACTCGTCGCCACCCTGCAGATCGGCCGCACGAGCCAGGGGCTGGAGGAGACGACGCGGGTCGTCTCCGACGTAGCGGGAGCGGATGACGCGGCGTCGGCCGATCTCGCAGGACTCGCCCGCCGCTCGCTCGCGGCCGCCGCGACGGTCGGCATGCCGCTGATCGGCATGGCGCTCGGCGCCCTCGGCGCACCCGACCTCGCTCGCCGCGCGACCGCGTCGCCGGCACCCGAGCCCCTCGCCCTGCTCGTCGGTCCCCCGGGCGTCCGTGCCCTCGGGGTCGACGCCGCCTCCTGGACCGCCGAGGTGGGCGGCACGACGGTCGGCAGCCCCCGCCTCCCCGGGGTCCTGATCCCCCTGGGTTCGATCGACGGCGGCGGATGGCAGCGTCTCGATGAGGTGGTCGCCCCCCTCGACCGCGAGAAGCTGTGGCGCCTGCTGGGTCTCGCGCCGGCTGTCGCCCGGACGTTCTTCGACCGCGGAAGGGGTGCCGATGCCTGATCAGAAGGACGCCGTGCTCATCGAGCAGGCGAAGATCCAGCGGATGCGACTGGGGTCGGCCCTCCTCTACGGGCACATCGATGAGCGCCGCACCGTCAACGACCACATGAAACGACTGATCGGCTCGATCATCGTCGCGGCGATCGCCTGCGCCGTGTGCGCGGGAATCTCGTTCGTCAGCCAGCTCCTGGCCGATCAGGCGGCCGCGCGGGAGCAGGCGAATGCGACCCCGGCCGGAATCGTCCTGCCCTACGCACCGGAGGCCTCGTGAGCATCTATACCCGCGTCACCGTCGCCGGCGCCCACGCCCGCGCCGAGGTCGTCGTCCCGAGCGACGAGTCGCTCGGCTCGGCCCTTCCGCGTCTGCTCGACCTCCTCGGCGAGACCGAGGGCACCGTCGCGCGGCCGCTCACCCTCGTCACCCCCGACGGCGAGCAGCTCGACATCGCCCGCACCCCGACGCAGCTCGACCTGCTCGACGGCACCCTGCTGCGCCTGGAGCGGCTCGAGGCCGCCCCGCCCTCACCGGTGGTGATCGATGTCACCGACGCCGCGGCCGACGCCCACGACGACCGACCCGACCGCTGGGACGCGCGGGCCCGAGCGCTCGCGGCCGGCATCGGCATCGCCTCGGCCGTCGGCGGCGGCGCGCTGCTGCTCCCCCTTCCCGGAGAGGCAGCCGCGGTGACCCAGATCACCGCGTTCGCCGTCCTCCTCGCCGCCTCGGCCGGGCTCGGGCTCGGCGGGCTCCGTCGCGTGTCGGCCGCGGTCGGGGCCGCGGCCGGGGGTCTCGCCGCGGTGCTGGCGATCCTCGCCGCCACCCTCACGTCCGATCTGCTCCTGGGCGCCGCGGTCGCACTGGCCACCGCGGCGACCACCGTACTCGTCGCGATCGGCGTCGCCCGTCGCGCGCCCGGCGCCCTCGCCGGCGGCGCTCTCGGGGCGGTTCTCGGCACGCTCCTCCTCGTCCTGCTCCTCGCCGGCGTCTCCGACCCGGCCGCCGCGGCGATCACGGGGGTCGTGGCCGCCTTCGCCACCGGCCCGCTCCCCTGGATCGCGCTGTCGGCCGCCGGGCTCACGACCCTCGACGCCCAGGCCGCCGCCGGGGAGCGCATCGGTCGCGGCCGGGCGTTCTCGGCGATCGACGACGCCTACGCCGCCCTCACCTGGAGCGTGCTCGCGGTCGCTTCCGCCCTCGCGATCACGGGGGTCGCGCTCGTCCTCGCCGACGCGCTCTGGCCGGGCCTCGTCGCCCTCGCCATCGCCGTGGTCGCCGCACTCCGCTTCCGCGCGTTCCCGCTGCGGGCGCAGGGTTGGGCACTGTGGGCGGCGGTCGGAGCGATCGCGCTCACCGCGTTCCTCACCCAGCTCGCCGCGCTCGGCTGGATCGCCCCCGCCGTCGGCGTCGCCGTCGCCGCCGTCATCGCCGCCGCGAGCATCGTCTCGCCGCGCCCCGCCGCCCGCGCGCGCCTGCGCGGGCTCGGCAACATCCTCGAGACCCTCGCCGTCGTCTCCCTCCTGCCGCTCCTCCTCGGCGCGCTCGGCGTCTACGACGAGCTGCTCGGCATGTTCGGCGGCGGCGCATGAGTCACGGTCTGGCCTCCCTTCCCCGCATCGTCTTCGGCAGCGCCACCGCCGCCCAGACCGTGCTGGCGACACAGGATGCCGCGATCCGCGCACCCCTCTCCACGACGCGTCGCATCGGGTTCCTCTCCCTCACGGCGCACGAGTCCGTCACACCGCTCGCGCTGCAGGTCACGCGCACGATCACCTCCCGCCGCGCGGAATCGGTGCTCGCGGTCGATGTCACCGCCGACGGGGGTCTGGCTCGCGCGCTCGAGATCGCCGAGAGTTCTCCGAGCGAGACGCGTGCCGGTGCGCGGACGAGCGTCGAGGCGGTGACCGGCCTCGAGGATCGCCGCGGGATCGTGGGCCTGCGTCCGCCCGCCGTCGCCGACGACCCGGTGGGCGCGTGGCTGTCGGAGGCGGCACCCATCGCGCGCTTCTTCGAGGTGGCCGTCACCGATTTCGGTGCCCACCACCCGCTCGCCGATCTCGGCTCGTGCGCGGCGCTCAGCGACGTCGTGTGCCTCGTCGCCGACGCGACACGGGGCGCGGCCGAGAATGCCCGCGCCGTGATCCCGGCGATCTCCGCCCTCCCCGAAAGCCCCGCCGTGGTTCTGGCGCTCACCGAGACCGATCCCGACTCCGCGGCGGTCGCCCGCGCGGTCGCCGCGACCTCGTCGCATCCCGTCGTCTTCGTCCCGCGCGCTGCGCGGGCAGCGCGACGCGCGGTGCTGAGCCTTGCCGCCGCGCTCATGGCCGGTGGACGGGAGGTGGCGGCATGACCCTCCGCGTCATCCATCGTCCCGCCCGGGTCACCACCCCTGTCGAGCCGCCCGCCCAGATCACCCTCGCCCCGCCCCCGCCGCTCGGCGAGGGGGCGTCGGGATTCCCGATCCAGTCGCTCCTCCCGGTCGTCGGCAGCCTGTCCTCTATCACGATGATCGTGCTGCTGCGCAACAACCCGATCATGGTCGTCGTCGGCGCGGTCATCCTCGTCGTCGCGCTCGTCGGCGGCGTCGGCATGGCCTTCAGCTCGCGCGGCAACGCCGCCCGACAGCGGCGCCTGCAGCGCGAGCGCTACCTCGACTATCTCGAACGCACCCGCGGCGAGGTGCGCGATCTCGCCGATGCCCACCGCGAGGCCGCGCTCGCGCTGCACCCGGCACCGGCCACCCTCGTCGAGATCGCCCTCAACCCCGCGCGACGGTGGGAGCGTCGCCCCGGCGACGCCGACTTCCTCCGCGTGAGGATGGGGACCGCCGACCTGCGTGCCGTGGACGTGTCGCTGCCGCCGGAGCAGAACCCCGTCCAGCCCTTCGATCCCGTCATGCGCGAATCGGCGGAGCGCATGGTGCGCCTGGCCGGCCTGTCGCAGGGGATGCCGGCCCTGGTCGACCTCGAACGAGGCGGTCAGGTGTCGGTCGTCGGCGACCGCGACGAGACCCTCCGGGTCTGCCGCAGCCTCGCCGCTCAGATCGCCGCGCTCCACTCGCCCGACGATGTCCACCTCGCCGCCGTCCTCCCCGAGCGGGTGCGCGATGAGTGGCGGGGCTTCGACCTGCTGCCCCACGTCGCCGCCGGCGACATCCCTGCCGGCGCCCTCGCCGCGCGACGCATCGCCCCGAGCCTTCCCGAGCTCCTCACCCTTCTTCGCGACGAACTGCGCGACCGCGCCGCCGCCACGGCCGCTGCCCGCCGCGCCGGACGTCGCACGAAGCCCGGGCGACTCGTCATCTTCCTCGATGAGGACGGCGGGCCCGCGACCCCGCTCCCCCGCATCGACGCCGCCTTCGACCTGGCCGACCTCGGCGTCACCGTCATCCACCTCGTCGACGACCGGCTGAAGGAGCCCTCTTCCGTGGCCTCCCGCATCACCCTTGCGGACGGGACGGCGACGGTGGAGACGCCGGGAAGCGGGGAGCCGGCGGTCACCGACATCCAGCCCGATCCGGTCGACATCGCCCTGCTCGAAGTGATCGCGCGCCCGCTCGCCGGCCTCCGCCTCACCCGCACGAGCTCCACCGACAGCGGCGCGGTGCTCGCCCCCGACGTCACCGAGCTGCTCGGGGTGGCCGACGTCGACGCGATCGACGTCGCCTCAACCTGGCGACCGCGCAGCGCCGGCGACTTCCTGCGCGTGCCGATCGGCATCGACGACCGCGGCGCGCCCGTCCTGCTGGACCTGAAGGAATCCGCCCAGCTCGGTATGGGCCCCCACGGCATCTGCATCGGCGCGACCGGGTCGGGCAAGAGCGAGTTGCTGCGCACCCTCATCCTCGGGCTCGCGCTGACCCACGCCCCCGACGACCTGTCGATGATCCTCGTGGACTACAAGGGCGGCGCGGCCTTCGCCCCCTTCGCGCAGCTTCCGCACGTCGCCGGGATCATCGACAACCTCGCCGACGATCCGCAGCTGACCGAGCGGGCCCGCGCGAGCATCCAGGGCGAGGTGGTGCGCCGCCAGCGTCTGCTGAAGGAGGCCGGCAACGCGGCATCCATCGGTCACTACCGTCAGCTGCGCCGGGAACGCGACGATCTGCCGCCGCTGCCGCACCTCTTCCTCGTCATCGACGAGTTCGGCGAGCTCCTCACCGCCGAGCCGGATTTCGTCGAGTTGCTTCTCACCATCGGCCGGATCGGTCGATCGATCGGCGTGCACCTGCTGCTCTCGAGCCAGCGCATCGAGGCGGGACGCCTGCGGGGCCTGGACACCTACCTGTCGTATCGCATCGGTCTGCGCACCTTCAGCGAGGCCGAGTCGGCGGTCGTCCTCGACAGCCCCGATGCGTTCCACCTGCCCGCGATCCCCGGGTTCGGCTACCTGAAGGTCGACACCTCGGTGTACACGCGGTTCCGGGCGGGATACGTCTCGGGCCCCGTCCCCGAGCGGATCGAGCGGGGTCCCGAGCGCGACGCCGCACCCCCTGTCCTCGCCCTCCCGCCCTACGACCTGCGCGTCAGCGATCCCGACCCCGCCGAGGCGGACGGACTCGACAGCTCGCAGCCCGAGGTCCCGGTGACCGGGCGCACCCTCGTGCAGGCGGCGACCGAGCGCGTCGCCCGCGGTGTCGCCCGCACGCGCCCGGTGTGGCTCCCACCCCTCCCGCCGGTGCTCACCCTCGGCGGTGTGCTCCCCAGCAGCGAGGAGGAGGCCGTGGCCGGCACCCTCAGGGCGCCCATCGGTCTGCTCGACGACCCGAGCAGGCAGCGACAGGAGCCGTGGCTGCTCGACCTCACCCGCTCGGGCGGCCACGTGTCGATCATGGGAGCCCCGCAATCGGGCCGGTCGACGTTCCTGCGGACCCTGGCAACGGCGCTGGCGTTCACCCACTCGCCGCGTGAGGTGAGCGTGTACGGCATGGACCTCACCGGCGGCGGACTCGCCCGGATCGAGCCGTTCCCCCACGTCGGCGGGGTCGCGACCCGCGGGCATCGCGAACGCCTCGGGCGCCTCCTGGAGGAGCTCACCGGCATGCTCGCGGTGCGCGAGCGGGTGTTCCGCGAGCAGAATCTCGACTCGCTCGCCGACATGCGCCGCCAGCACGCCGCGGGCCGGCTCCCCGAGCTACCGAGCGCCGACGTCGTGCTGCTCGTCGACGGCCTCGGAGCCGTCCGCACCGAGTTCGAGGATCTCGAAGCGCCGATCGCGCAGCTCCTGGAGCGGGGCGGCAGCTTCGGCATCCACGTCGTGGTGACCCTGTCGCGGTGGAACGAGCTGCGGATGAACCTGCAGAACCTCGTCGGCACCCGGCTCGAACTGAAGCTGAACGACCCCGCCGACTCGCAGATCGCCCGGAAGCTCTCCACCACCCTCCGCGCCGACGAGCCGGGACGGGTGCTCACCGACGAGAAGCTGTTCGCACAGATCGCGCTGCCGCTCCTGGAAGAGGCCGAGGACGACGACATCGGCGCGGCGCTGGAGCGCATCGCCCATGAGAGCGCGGCACGGTGGGAGGGCCCCGAAGCCGCGCCGATCCGGCTGCTCCCCGAGGTGCTCGAGCCCGCCGAGCTGCCCGACGCCCTCGACGAGCCCGACGCGATCCCCTTCGGCATCCGGCAGGACACGATGCAGCCGGTCGCCCTCGACTTCGCCGCCGGCGACCCGCACCTGCTGGTCTTCGGCGACAGCCGATGCGGCAAGACCACGACCCTCCGCGGCCTGGTGCAGGGGGCGATCGACCGGTTCTCACCCGAGGAGCTGGTCGTCGGGCTCATGGACGCGCGCGGCGAGCTCGCCGCCGATGTTCCCGACGCCTACCTCGGCGGCCACGCCACCTCGGGCCGGCAGGCCCGCCAGCTGGCGGACTCGATCGCGACCGAACTGGAGAAGCGCGCCCTCGACCGCTCGGCCCCCGGACCGCGCATCCTGGTCGTCGCCGACGACTTCGACATCCTCGCCGCCGGCGGCACCGAGCCCCTCCGCCCGCTGCTGCCCTACCTCGCCTCGGCCCGCGACCTGCGCCTGAACGTCGTGGTCAGTCGGCCGGTGGCCGGGGCGTCGCGGGCGATGTTCGACCTCGCACTGCAGGGCATCCGCGACACCGGCGGCACGGCCCTCATCATGTCGGGCGACCGGGCAGAGGGGCAGCTGCTGCCCAAGCTCTACGCCGAGCCGATGATCGCCGGCCGCGGACGGCTCGCCCGCCGCGGCGAACGACCGACGCTCGTCCAGGTCGCGCGGTTCGAGGCGGGTGCGGCGGTGGCGCCCGCGCCGGCGGCGGAGGCGCCGGCGGCGGCGCCGGCGGGGGTGGTGCCGGCGGTGGCCGAGCCGGAGCCCACGCCAGGACCGGACACCGAGCCCGCCGCCCCCGGACCCCGACGCCGACGGAGGATGACCGATGCCCCGTAGCACTGTGGTGCTCACCCGCGAGCCGGTCGACGCGGCCGCTGTCGGGCGAGCCTCGGCATCCGTCCACGATCAGGTCGCCGGAGCCGACGCCGCACCCTTCGAGCTGCGTCCCGTCGACGACGGTGCGGTGCTGCAGGTCGTCGCCGAGGGCGCCGTGGTGCTGTCGGTGCTCCGGCCGCGACTCGTGCCCGGCGATGGCGAACTCGCGCGTGTGCTCCCGGGCACCACTCCACCCGAGGACGCACGCTGGTGGACCGAGGCCTACACCCCGTGGAATGCCGGCGGCGCGCTCGGCGTCGCGATCCTCGACGCGCTCGACGGGGTCGCGGTGCATGGCGGGGTCGCTCCCGAGCCGCCGTCCTAACCGGCGCCGGCGAACCCGCACCAGCTCGACACCCAGGTGAGGATGTCGCCGCGCAGCGCGTCGCCGACGAACAGCTCGATCTCGCCGGGCTCGCCGTCGAGGCTCAGCCGGATGTCGAAGATCGTGCCCCGCTTGTCCTCCTGCACCGCGTGCGGGTCGCACCGCGAGGGCAGGAGCGGGATGTCGACGACGGTGGGGTCGGTGTCGCCGGGCACCACCGGCAGATCGAGCGGGAACGCGCCGTCGACGGTCGCCGGTCCGAAGTCGAGGAGGTTCGTGGCCTGCACCGCCACGACGGTCGCCTCGCCGCGACCGGTCGGGGTGACCGTGAGCTGGAGGGTCGCGGGCTGCCCGGGCGGCGCGGGGGTGAACCCGGTGAACGCCAGCGTCGCCGCCTCGGCGAGCGCGGCGGCCCGGCACTCCCGCTCGTGGAGGGGTGCGAGGAAGCCGAGCGGGTCGGCGGCGACGACGCGCGCCGTGCCCCCGACGCCGTCGGCGAGAAAGGTCAGCTCCACCGCCGGCTGCGCCGCCGCCGCCACGGGGGCGGAGCAGGCGACCTCGGGGAGTTGCACGCGGATGTCGACCTCGGCGCCCGCGGGCACCGTGCTCGTGCGCCCGGCGAGCACGCGGGTCGCCGGGGCGGTGAAGCGGGGGTCGTCGACGGCGACCTCGCCGATCTGCAGGTCGGTGTCGCCGCCGTTGACGACGTGCACCTGCGCCTGGCGCAGCGCCACATCCGCGCGAAGCTGCACGATCTCGACGGTGACGCCCGCGGCGAGGGCCGTCGAGCCGCGGGAGGCGGGTTCACCCGGCGCGCCGGCGCCGGCGCCGGCGCAGCCGACCAGCGCAAGCCCGACGACCGCGACCGCACAACTCCTCAGAAACACGCGGCCACCGCGCCGTATCCCGGCGTGGCGCGCCCGAGGGCGCCCGGATCTGAGGAGCTGTGCAGACCGCACCGGCGCTACCTCCGGATCTCCAGCCGCTCAACGGTGACCTCGTCGAGGAACGCGCGGTCGACCTCGACCCCGAGGCCGGGACCCGTCGGCACCCGCACGTGCCCGTCCTCGAGCACGGCGGGCTCGGTCACGATGTCGCGGTGGTAGAACCGACTCGCGGCCGACACGTCGCCGGGCAGGGTGAAGCCCGGAAGGGCGGCGAGGGCGGCGTTCGCCGCCCGGCCGATCCCCGTCTCGAGCATCCCGCCGCACCACACCGGCACCCCCGCGGCGACGCAGAGATCGTGGATGCGGACGGCCTCGAGGTATCCGCCGACACGTCCGGCCTTGATGTTGATCACCTTCGCCGCCGCCAGGGCAAGCGCATCGCCGGCGGCCTTGGCCGACACGATCGACTCGTCCAGGCAGATGGGCGTGCGCACCCGCTCGGCGAGCACGGCGTGATCGACGAGGTCGTCCTCCTGGAGCGGCTGCTCGATGAGCAGCAGGTCGAAGGCGTCCAGCGCAGCGAGTGTGTCGAGATCGGCGAGCGTGTACGCGGAGTTCGCGTCGACCTGCAGCGGCACCTCGCCGAACGCCTCGCGCACCGCGGCGGTGTCGGCGACATCCCGCCCGGGCTTGATCTTGATCTTGATGCGCACGTACCCCTCGGCGAGGTAGGCTCCGACGGCGTCGACGAGCGCCGCGGGATCGCGCTGCAGCCCCACCGAGACCCCCGACGGCACCCGGTCGACCGCCGCGCCGAGGTAGTCGCCGAACGAGCGCGCCTCGGCGCGCAGCGCCGCGTCGACGACCGCGAGCTCGAGTCCGGCCTTGGCCATGCGGTGCCCGAGGAACGGCGCGAAGACGCCCGGCACCTCGTGCGGCGCGACGTCGCCACGCTCGAGCAGCGCCGGGATGAGGAAGCGCGTGGCGACATCCCACGCGCCCTGCGTGTATTCGCTGGAGTACAGCGGCGCCGCCCCCGTGACGATCTCGCCCCACCCCTCGCCGTCGGCGGTGAGCGCCCGCACGACGATCACCTCGCGCACCGTCTCGGTGCCGAACGAGGTGGTGAACGGCGAAACCAGCGGCAGATGCAGCACCCGCAACTCGAACCCGTCGAGAGACACGGATGCAGCGGGCTGAGCGATCGGCATGCGCTCAGCGTACGCCGGGGCTCAGGCGGTGCGCGGGGCGATGAGCGGGCGGAAGGTCGACCGCGCGCGGCGCGGGCGAAGGCGCCGCGCCATGCGCGCTGTGAGGCGGCGACCCGCGTCGTCAGCGCTCGTCGGGAACAGTGCGGTGCTCGGAAGCAGTGCGGTGCGCAGATTCATGTCGGACTCCCCTGTCGTCGACGCCGCAGCGTCACAGGAGGAGAGGCCCGACGGCCCGGTCTGATACGCCTCAGCCGAACAGACGCCCGTCCGGGTCATCCGGACGCCGGGGTCGCAGCGTCGCGGGCACCGGCCAGGGCAGCGCGATGCGCTCGTACGGTACGTCGATCGCCCCGAAGTCATCGGTGTGCACGACGACCTGACCCTGTTCTCCGACGCCACCGGGGGTCACCTCGGCGATGCGGACGCGCAGGGGCTCTCCGTCCTCCCGCTCGAGCATCCACACCTCGGCCAACCACGACAGTCCGCGCTGCTCAAGCACCTCCTCCGCCTCGAGCCACTCGACGGCCCCGGACGACGGCCGACCGAAGAGGTCCATCGCCACCCAGTGTTCGCCTTCGGGCCGGATCCAGCCGATCAGTTCGCCGTCGTCGCGCCGGTGAGGGGTCCAGTCCGCCGGGATCACGGGCGCACCAGCAGGTAGCCGCGCGGGGCGTCGAAGCCGCCGATCACGAGACCGTCGGCGAGATGCCCGAGGAGGGCCGCCCGCACGTGCCGCCGCCAAGCGGCGGCCTCGGCCGGGGTGTCGCGGCGGATGGCGGCGATGTCGGGGGGCACTGGCACCTCGGCCACGACCCGGTCGTCGGGGGGCGTCGGCACCGGCGGCGCGGCAAGAGCCCACGACACCATGATGCGATCGGTCTCGTCGCCGCGGTTGACCCCGTCGTCCATCGCGCCGTAGTGGTTCACGAGGTACTCGGTCACCCGGGTGCCGAGCACCTGCAGGTTGAAATGGGCGTTTCGCGCGACGAGCGGGTCGAAGGTCCAGGTGATGTGGCCGACATCGCGCGCAAGGGCCCACTCGCGCTGATGCTGCTTCAGCATCCGCCCGAGACCCTGACTCTGCCGCCCGGGCAGCACGCCGGTGATGTGCGAATGCATCGATCGGGCGGCGGGCGCGGCGAAGAACGCCACCGATGCGCCGACCATCCGGTCATCCTCGTACAGACCCACGGCGTAGTTGCCGGCGTGGGCGAGAGCCCGGAGGAGGTTCGGCGGCATGCCCGACCGGTCGCCGCCCCACACCTCGGACAGCACCGCCGAGGCGGTGTGGACCGCCTCGACCGTGTCGAGCGGGCGAAGCGTGATTCCGGGCGGAGCGGGAACGGATGCCTCGGGCATGCGCCCAACTTACCCACCGCGATCAGGCTTGTCGTCGACAGGAGGATCGATGTGCGCTGAGCGCACGCTCGTTCACACTGCGAGCGCCGCCACCGCCTTTCGGGAGTAGGCTGAGTCGGTGCGAGATCGAGCTGAGGGCGTCCGGAAGAACCTCAGCCGACAGCCCCGGCAGGGTGCGATCGTCGCCGTCCTCGCGGTCGCCGGACTCGCGTCATCCTTCATGTTCACCCTCGTGGTGCCGATCCAGTCCAAACTCCCCGAGCTTCTCGACGCCAGCCGCGAGGACACCGCCTGGGTGGTCACCGCCACGCTCCTGGCCGCCGCCATCAGCACGCCGGTCGCGGGGCGCCTGGGCGACATGTACGGCAAGCGCCGCATCGTGCTGGTGCTCCTGAGTCTCCTCGTCGTCGGCTCGGTCATCGCCGCTCTGTCGCCCGGGATCGTCGGGGTCATCGTGGGCCGCGCCCTGCAGGGGGCGGTGACCGGGGTCGTGCCGCTCGGCATCTCGATCCTCCGCGACGTGCTCCACGAGAACCGCGTCGACACCGCCATCGCGCTCATCAGCGCGACGCTCGGCGTCGGCGGCGCGCTTGGCCTGCCGATCAGCGCACTCATCACCGAGCGCAGCGACTGGCACGTGCTGTTCTGGATGTCGGCGGGCCTGGGCGTCGTCGTCTTCGTCCTGGTGCTGTGGATCGTGCCGGTGAGCACCCTCCGCACCGCGGGGCGCTTCGATTTCGTCGGCGCGGCGGGCATGTCGATCGGGCTCCTCGGCGTCCTCCTCGCGATCTCCCGCGGCAACGAGTGGGGATGGGCCTCACTCGCCGTGCTCGCACTCGGGATGGGCGGGCTCGTGGTCCTTCTGGCCTGGGGGTGGTACGAGCTGCGCATCAGCGACCCGCTCCTCGACCTCCGTGTCGCGGCGCGCCGCCCGGTGCTCCTGACCAACATCGCCTCGATCGCGATGGGGTTCTCGTTGTTCGCCTCGAACGTCGTGTACCCGCAGATGCTCGAGCTCCCCGTCGCCACCGGGGGCTTCGGGCTCTCACTCATCGCCGCGAGCCTCGTCGTCATGCCCGCGGGCTTGATGATGATGCTCCTCTCGCCCTTTTCCGGGCGTCTCGCGCGCCTCTTCGGGCCGCGCCTCCTCCTCGTCCTCGGGGCACTCGCCCTCATCGCCGCGTACGGCTACACGCTGCTGTTCTCCCAGGAGGTGTGGGAGATCCTCGTGGCGAACATCCTCATCGGCGTCGGCATCGGCTTCGGGTACGCCGCGATGCCGATGCTCATCATGCGATCGGTGCCGCAGTCCGAGACCGGCGCCTCGAACGGCCTGAACGCCCTGTTCCGCTCGCTCGGCACGAGCACCGCCGCCGCCGTCATCGGGGTGGTGCTCGCCACCTACGTCACGCCGTACCAGGGCGTCGACGTGCCGACCGGCACCGCCTTCCAGGTCTCCTTCATCCTCGGCGGGGCGGCCGCGGCGGTCGCGCTCGTCGTCGCCCTCTTCATCCCGCGCCGCCACGACGCCCGCGAACGCCATCCCGCGCTGCCCGAGCACGAGCGCGTCACCGGCTGAGACGCGTACGATCCGCCGGGGCGCGGACGTTCCAGCCGCGGATGTACGCGGCTCGGCCGGTTTTCCTCGCCTCGGCGAAATGGTCTGCACGGGCGCACCCGCGGGCGTATCGTCATCGCATGGACAGCGACGACCGCGACCGGGCACCCGAGCAGGTCCCCGTCGGACCACCGACCGGCGCGACGGCGGCGGCCGACCCCGACGTCCGCACCCGGGCGGGTCGGCGCGCCGCCGAAAACAGCGGCACCGACGCCGCGGCCACCTTCGGGCGCGGCAAGGGCGACCACGACACCCGGTTCTTCGGTCAGCCGTGGGCGCTCGCCCATGTCTTCGGCGTGGAGATGTGGGAGCGCTTCAGCTTCTACGGCATGCAGGGCATCCTGCTCATCTACCTCTACTACTCCACGACGCAGGGCGGACTCGGCCTGCCCGAGACGGTCGCGGCGGGCATCGTCGGCGCGTACGGCGGCTCGGTGTACCTCTCCACGATCCTCGGCGCCTGGATCGCCGACCGCATCCTCGGATCCGAGCGGGTGCTCTTCTACAGCGCGATCGTGATCATGGCGGGGCACATCGCCCTCGCGCTCCTCCCCGGATTCCTCGGGGTCACCGTCGGCCTCATCCTCGTCGCACTCGGCTCGGGCGGACTGAAGGCCAACGCCACGTCCGTGGTCGGCACGCTGTACACCGCCGACGACCCGCGTCGCGACGCCGGGTTCTCGCTGTTCTACCTTGGCATCAACCTCGGCGCGTTCTTCGGTCCGCTCCTCACCGGTCTCCTCCAGACCACGATGGGGTTCCACTGGGGCTTCGGCCTCGCTGCGGTCGGCATGGCCCTGGGGCTCATCCAATACTCCTTCGGCCGCAAGCAGCTCCCGCCCGAGGCGAGCATCGTGCCGAACCCGCTTCCGCGCCACCGCTACGGCCTCTTCATCGGCATCGCCGCCGCGGGGCTCGGGCTCATCGTCGTGCTGCTGCTCGTCGGCGTCATCACGGTCGACAACCTCTCGCTGGTCGTCATCGTGGTGACCCTCGGCGCGACGATCGCCTACTTCTTCGTCATCCTCTCCAGCCGCCGCATCACCTCCACCGAGCGCTCGCGGGTCTGGGGGTTCCTGCCGCTGTTCATCACCAGCGTCGCGTTCTGGTCGCTGTACCAGCAGCAGTTCACCGTGGTGACGATCTACTCCGACCAGAAGCTGAACCGCGACATCTTCGGCTGGACGATGCCGGTGTCGTGGGTGCAGTCGATCAACCCGATCTTCATCATCATCCTCTCCGGCGTCTTCGCCACCCTGTGGCTGAAGCTCGGCACACGCCAGCCGTCGACGCCGGTGAAGTTCGCGATCGGGACGATGATCATGGGCGTCGCCTTCCTGCTCTTCCTGCCGTTCGCCGGCGGAGGGCCGAACTCCACCCCGCTCCTCGCGCTCGTGGGCATCCTGTTCGTCTTCACCGTCGCCGAGCTGCTGGTCTCGCCCGTGGGCCTGTCGGTGACGACCAAGCTCGCGCCCGAGATGTTCCACACCCAGATGGTGGCGCTGTTCTTCCTGTCGGTCGCGCTCGGCACCTCGATCTCGGGCTGGCTCGCCCAGTTCTTCGACGTGAACAACGAGGGGCCGTACTTCGCGATCCTCGGCGGGCTCGCGATCGTCGTCGGTATCGGGCTGCTGGTGTCGGTCAAGCCGGTGCTCGCGCTGATGAAGGGCGTGAAGTAGCGGATGACGCCGAACGGGCGTCATCCGGAACTCGCCGACCGCGTGGTGGTCGTCACCGGCGCCGCCGGAGGACAGGGGGCCGCCGAGGCGGTCCTGCTCGCGCGGGAGGGAGCGCGGGTGATCGCGACCGATCTCGCCGTGGAGGCTCCCGCACTGGCTGGATCAGGCGTGACCTACCGGTCGATGGACGTCGCGGATGATGGCGCCTGGGGCGCGCTCGCGGCCGAACTCGCGGGCGGCCCTCCGGTGCGGGGCCTCGTCAACAACGCCGGGATCACCCACCGGGCGCGACTGGGCGCCGTGGCCCGCATCGACTGGGACCGGGTGCTCGCCGTGAACGTGACCGGGGCGATGCTCGGCATCCAGGCGCTCGCGCCCCTCATGGAGCGCGGGTCGTCGATCGTGAACGTCGGCTCGATCGCGGCGGTGAGCGGGCACTACCCCGTGGCCTACACCACCTCGAAGTGGGCCCTGCGGGGCCTCACCCACGCCGCGGCGACCGAGCTCGGGCCGCGGGGGATCCGCGTCAACATCGTGCACCCCGGGTTCATCGAGACGCCGATGACCCGGAACGCACCCGACGCGATGCGCGCCGCGCAGCTCGATCTCACGCCGCTGGAGCGCACCGGTGAGGCGGAGGAGGTGGCCGAGATGGTGGCGTTCCTGCTCTCGGATGCCGCGGCCTACGTCACCGGCGCCGAGATCCCCGTCGACGGCGGTTTCGCCTCATCCGCGGGGGCCAAGGTGCTCTCCGACCGGCTGCGCGACGACGTCGTCGGCCCCTGACAGGATGGCGGGGTGCTGACCACCTTCGCCGTCGCCGGGTACCGGTCGCTGCGCGACCTCGCGCTTCCGCTCGACGCGCTGACCGTGATCACCGGCCCGAACGGGTCGGGCAAATCGAACCTCTACCGGGCGATGCGCCTCCTCGCCCAGACCGCCACCGGCTCGCTCATCGGAGCCGTCGCGCGCGAGGGCGGCCTGCCCTCGCTGCTGTGGGCCGGGCCTGAGAACGGCGGCTCGCAGGGAACCGTGCGGCGCGAGCCGATCGCGGTGAAGCTCGGGTATGCCTCGGACGAACTGGGCTTCCTCGTCGACCTCGGCATCCCCCAGGCCGATCAGAGCCTGTTCGGCAGGGACCCTGAGATCAAACGCGAGCAGGTGTTCGCGGGGCCTGTCGCGAAGCCCGCTGCGCTGCTCATCGACCGCAAAGGTGCGGCGACGCGGGTGCGGGATGAGTCATGGACGACCCTCGCCCAGCCGCTCGCTGCGTGGGAGAGCATCGTCACCGACCTCGCCGACGGCGACACCGGGCCCGAGCTCCTGACGCTCCGCCGCACTCTCGCCGGCTGGCGCTTCTACGACCACTTCCGCGTCGATGCCGATGCTCCCGCCAGAACGCCGCAGGTCGGCACACGCTCGCACACCCTGGCGCACGGCGGCGAGAACCTCGCGGCGGTCTGGGCGACCATCCGCGATGCCGGCGTCGGCGCCGATCTCGACGGCGCTGTCGCCCGCGCCTTCCCGGGCGCTCGCGTGCAGATCGACGCTGCGGACGGTCGGTTCACCCTGGCGATGCGGCAGCCGGGCCTTCTCCGTCCCCTCGCAGCCGGCGAGCTCTCGGACGGCACCCTGCGCTACCTGCTGCTGTGCGCGGCACTCCTCCCGGCCCGCCCGGCGCCGCTTCTCGTCCTGAACGAGCCGGAGGCGAGCCTGCATCCCGACCTGCTCGACCCGCTCGCCGAACTCATCGCCGCGGCATCCGCTCAGTCCCAGGTGATCGTCGTCACACACGCCGAACGCCTCGCCGCAGCGCTCGAGAGATCCGGTTCTCTCACCCATCGGCTGGAGGGCGGGACCGGCGGCACGCAGGTCGCGGGGCAGGGAGTGCTCGACCGGCCGGCGTGGACCTGGGGGGCGCGGTAGTGCGCGGAGACGCCGATCAGAGCGCCAGCGTCAGCGTCTCCATCTCGATGTCGTCGAAGCCCATCGCGATGAAGAACGACAGCGCCGCCAGAACGAGGCAGACGGGCGTCATCGTGAACCGCTCCGGCCTCGAACGAGACAGCGCGTTCATCACGATGCCGAGCGCGAAGTAGCCGAACACGACCCACATGCCCACCTTAGACACGACGAGCGGGAAGAGGTCGATCGCGCCGACGCGGCTCCAGGCGAGGAGCACGATGACCGCGTATATCAGGATCGACACGACGCTCCCGATGCGCAGCCGGGTCGGCAGCACGCGGTGCTGCCCGCCCCACGCGAAGCGGCCGAGCGGAGCGCCGGCGGCAAGGGCCAGCTGGAACGCGCCGAGAAGGACGAGCAGGACGGTGAGCGCGACGGCGAAGGGCACGCACTCACCGTAGCGGCGCACGCGTCTTCACCGCGATCGACGCACGACGACAACCGTCGGCAGCGCGATGGCCGCGCCGAAGGCGGCGGTCAATGCACCACGATGACCTTAAGCAGCGCCATGACGGCGCCGAAGGCGGCTGTCATGGCCGCACCGGCGAGGCTCCGCGCCACGGAGGCGCCGCGCCGGCGGAACGCGATCCATCCGAGCGCGGCGAGCAGCACGGTTCCCGACAGAAGAGCCGCCCAGATGGCGAGTTGGTCGTCGACCAGGCGCGCGGTGCCGAGCAGAAGGATCACGCAGGGGATGAGCGCGGAGACCAGCAGCCCGTTCGACTGCCGCACCGCTCGGCGGAACGCGTGCGAGAGCGGACGCGCATCGCTCCCGAAGCCGTGCCCGGCCACCGTGGCGGCGTAGACGTGCGCGCCCCAGAAGACCACGACGGTGCTGACGACGACGACGAAGACGCTGAGGCTCGTCGGGTCTCCGGCGCCGCTCACCACGATCATCCCCGACACCAGGATCACCCCGTACACCGACTGCTCGGTGACGAAACTCGAGGTCAGGGCGGCCAGGGGGGTGAGCACCGGCCGGTCGGAGTCCTCGGGAGTGGATGCCATCGTGTCGTCTCCTCAGATCAGGCCGGCCAGAACCATCCGATCAGAACCAGGCGAACGGCACCAGGGCCGTGAGCACCGCGGCGACGGTGAAGATCGTCATACCGAATCCGATGAGGATCCACTGGATGCGACGGCGCTTGACCACGGCTGCGACACCGAGGAGGAACAGAGTGATCGCCATGAGCACGGTGTTGAGCTGCAACCGGTCGCCGAGGGTGTTGTACTCCTCCGCGGTCTCGAAGAGCGCGGTGCTGCGCTCGTCCTCGTCCGCCCACGCGCCGAAGCGGGCGGCGAAGTACTCCTCGGAGTCGAAGGGCCCGACGTAATCGCCGGTGGCGGTGGTCTCCTCGTCGGACCAGGTGATGGCCGCGTCGAAGATCTCGTCGACGAGCACGAACTGCAGGGTGTCGAACTTGGCGGCTGCGGCCTCGGCGATCACGGGGTCGGGGTTGTCCATGTCGACCGAGAGCTCGGTGAGCCGGCCCCAGGTCTGCACGTCCTGCACGTAGACCTGATTGGCCTCGAGGAACAGCGACTCCGCCTCGGTCTGGGTGTTCTGCGCCTGCGAGTACGACGACGCGGTCATCCCGTCGTAGAGCGTGGACTGGAACGAGGTGTACGCGGTCGCCACCGACACGATGCCCAGCAGGATGACGACGAGCAGTTCCATGTCGCCGAAGAGCCCCGACAGGCGCGGCTGCTCGGCGGCCGAGGACGTCGGGGCGGGGGTGGGGACTGAAGTGGTCATCGTGTCAGAAACTCCGCTAGTCCTTCGAGAAGGCGATCGACGTCGTCGTCGCTGGTGTACGCGGCCACCCCGATGCGCATGCCGGCTTCCACCGGGAGGCGGAGCGCCCGGAAGGTCTCCCAGGCGTAGAAGCTTCCGGAGGGGGCCAGGATGTCGCGCTCGGCGAGGAAGCTCGACGCGGCCGCCGCGACGCGGTCGCCGAGGGTGACGTAGAGCGTCGGTGTGCGCCGAGCGGCCCGCGAATGCACCTGGAGACCGAGCTCTGCCAGGCGGGTCTCGATGCGTTCGCGCAGAGCCGTCTCGTGCCGGTCGATGAGCTCGTGCGCCGCGACGAGGCGCTCGCGGCGGGTGATGCCCGGCTCGCCGGTCGCCGGGGCGAGGTCGGCGATGACCTCGACAGCGGCGGTGACGCCCGCCAGGGTCTCGTAGGGGAGCGTGCCGAGCTCGAAGCGCTCGGGCACCCGATCACTCGAGGGCACGAGCTTGTCGGGATGCAGGGTCTCGAGCAGCGCAGGATCGGCGACGAGCACGGCGCAGTGCGGCCCGAAGAACTTGTACGGCGAGCACACGAAGAAGTCGGCCCCGAGGGCGGTGACATCCACCGACGCGTGGGCGGCGTAGTGCACCCCGTCGACGTGGACGAGGGCGCCGACGGCGTGGGCGCGGGCGGCGATGCGGGCGACCGGCGGAATGGTGCCGAGGAGATTGGATGCCGCGGTGACCGCGACCAGCCGGGTGCGCTCGTTGACGATCTCGTCGAGGCGTGTCAGGTCGAGTTCGGCGGTGGCGGGATCGAGCCGCAGCCACCGCACGGTGGCGCCCCGCGCCTCGGCCGCCTGCACCCAGGGACGGACGTTGGCGTCGTGGTCGAGCTCGGAGACGACGATCTCGTCGCCCTCCGCCCACGAGTCCGCGAGCGTGCGGGAGAGGTCGTAGGTGAGCTGCGTGGCGCTGCGCCCGTAGACCACGCCCCGAGGGTCAGCGGCCAGCAGATCGGCCACCGCTTCGCGGAACGCGGTGACCGCGTCATCCGCGTTCCGTTCGCTCCGCACCGACGAGCCCCGATTCGACAGCGGCGCCGTCAGCGTGCGCGCGATCGCCTCGGCCACCGCGAGGGGCGTCTGCGTGCCGCCGGGGCCGTCGAAGTGCGCGATCCCTGAGGCGAGGGACGGGAACTGGGCGCGGAACCCGTCGACGTCGAGACTCATGAACCCCGCTCATTTCCGTGCACGGAGCGAGATTATCGCTCAGCGTGAGGAAACCGCCTCCGCGCCGCGCAGCTGATCGAGAGCCCTGCGGGCGCCGCCGTGGGATGTGTCACCCGGGCGCGGGGCTCAGGTCGATGAGATACCCGAGCGCGAAGACGATCCAGAACACCGTGGGGAGAGCAGCGATCCCGCCCGCGGTCCACGAGACCCAGCGGCGGTAGCCTCGGGCGATCGCCCAGGCCGCAGCGGTCACCCCTGCCATCGACAGCGCGATCGAGAGCGGTGTGGCGTTGATGGCCGAGCCGGCGGGGCCCGAAAGGGCCAGCGGGGAGAGGAGTGCGCCCGCGAGCAGCCCGACCGCGACGACGCTGAGGGCGAGGGCTGTCCAGGCCAGCGCGCTCGGCCGTTGCGTCGGGTGGGCGCGGTCGATGCGCCGGCCCAGCGGGATGCCGATGGCGAAGCCCAGCGCGACGCCGAGCACGACGAAGACGATCACCCTGCGGCGCCCCGGAACGAGGGAACGGTGTTCATGGCCGCACGATAGGCGGAGGCGGTCGAAGCGATCGGGCCGATGGTCCTTTCGTTCTACTCGTGCTCGGGGAGGATCGGGGTCGACCATCCGGGGTCGCGACCGAGTTGCGCGGCGCGGGCGACCGCGGCTGCGCCGAAGCGATCGCGGAGCCGGTCGAGCACGGTGTCGAGGGCGCCGTCGACCTCCCCCTCCCCGCTGAAGTCGAGCGGCAGCTCGGGCTGGACGGCATCGGCGCGCTCGAGGTGCGACAGCGAGAGACCGAGGAGGGTGATCCCGCGCTCGGTGATCGTCGGAAAGGCGGCGGCGAGCAGCATCCGTGCCGTGTCGAGCAGCAGCGACGTGCGATCCGTCGGGAACCGGAGGGTTCGTGACCTGGTCGCCTTGGTGTAGTCACCGAAGCGGAGGCGGAGGACGACGCTCCGGCAGACCCGGTCGCCGTCGCGAAGGCGGCGGGCCAGCCTGTCGACGATCTGACTGAGGATGACGTCGAGCTCGTCGGGGGTGCGGGGGCGGGTGCCGAGGGCGCGCTGCGACCCGATCGAGCGGCGGCGGCGCGTGGTGTCGACCGGCCGCGGATCGCGCAGGCGCGCAAGGGCGTGCAGGTGCGCGCCCGCCGCCCGGCCGAGCAGGCGCTCAGCGGTCGCCGCCTCGAGCTCGGCGAGCTGTCCGACGGTGCGGATGCCGAGGCCGTGCAGTTTCTCGGCGGTCTTCGCCCCCACGCCCCAGAGCCGCTCCACCGGCAGCGGCAGGAGGAACGCCTCCTCCCCGTCGGGCTCGACGACGAGGAGCCCGTCGGGTTTGCTCACGGCGCTGGCGACCTTGGCGAGGAACTTCGTGCGCGCGACCCCGACCGAGATCGGCAGTCCGACCTCGGTGCGCACGCGTTCGCGCAGCCGCGCCGCGATGTCGGCGGGAGGGCCGGCGATGCGTCGGAGCCCGCCGACTTCGAGGAAGGCCTCGTCGATCGAGAGCCCCTCGACGAGGGGCGTGGTGTCGCGGAAGATCTCGAACACGGCTTTGCTGGCCGCCGAGTACGCCTCCATGCGAGGGGGAACGACGATCGCATCCGGGCAGAGCTCCCGCGCCTGACGTCCGCCCATCGCGGTGCGCACGCCACGAGCCTTGGCTTCGTAGCTGGCGGCGAGCACGACACCGCCGCCGACGATCACCGGGCGGCCGCGCAGCGCGGGCGCGTCGCGCTGCTCGACCGAGGCGTAGAACGCGTCGAGATCGGCGTGCAGCACGGTCGCCTCGTCGCGCATCGGGCCTCCTCCCCGGGCGCATCGTCGCACGGGGGTCCGACATCGCGGTGCGGGCACCGGGCTGAGGTCGGGCCCGCCGGCTGCGCGATCGAGGTGGCGGAAGTGGTCGCCTTCGGGCGGCGCGGGCGGCAATCTGTGCCACCTCGATGGCAGCGGTGCGGTCGAGGTGGCGGAGATGGTCGCCTTTCAGGCTCGCCGGCGGCGATCTGCGCCACATCGATCCGGCGGCGGGGTGGGCCCGGCTTGGGATCGTCAGCGCCCGCGCACGTGGTTCCACTCGAGCACGACCGGCCGCCCGTGCTCGTAGCCGAGCTCGTTCACCGCAGACGTGCCGAGCCAGAAGTAGCGGCCGCCTGCGGCGGTCAGCCCGAGCCACGTGCCGGTGAGCGCGCGGATGAAGTGGGCGTGGGAGAACATCAGCACGTGCTCGCCGCGTTCGAGGCGGGGACGGATGCTGCCGAGCAGCGACTCCGCGCGAGCGGTGACCTCGCCCACGCTCTCCCCCGGGGTCTCACCCGCGGGAGCGCCGTCGTCCCAGATCGACCAGGGGTGGCCGAGCTGCGCGATGATCTCCGGCGTCGTGAGCCCCTCGTAGGCGCCGTAGTCCCACTCGTGGAGGCGCTCGTCGGGTCGGGCGCCGGGAAAACCGGCGTGCCGGGCGGTCTCGACCGCGCGGCGGAGGGGGCTGGTGAGCACGAGGTCGAAGCGCCGGGTGGCGAGGAGGGTGCCGGCGAGCTCGGACTTGTACCTTCCGGTCTCGGTGAGGGGGATGTCGGTGAGCCCGGTGTGGCGTCCGCTCTTGCTCCATTCGGTCTCGCCGTGCCGGACGAGGACCATGGTCCCCTGGAGTTCGATGTTCGCGGCTCTCGTCACCCCTTCATCCTGCCGGTCCTCAGCCCTGCCCGGGAGAGCCGAGCGTTCCCCCGTCGGGCAGCTCCGGACACTCCGCCGACGCGGTGAGGGCGGCGACCTCGGCGCGCACGGCGACACCGTCGGGGGTGCGGACGATCGTGTAGACGACGCCCTCCTGTGCGCCGTCGGCGGGGATGTAGCCGACGGTCAGGTTGTCGAGCTCTGGGGCGTCGGGGTAGGGGCCGGTCGCCGTCGTCACGAGGTCGGCTGTCGGGTTGGCCTGCAGCCAGTTCGCCGTTTCGGCCACCGTCGCCCCGGGAATGATCCAGTAGCCCTCGAGCTCTTCGACCGGGGTGCAAGGCCACCCTGTGAAGGAGAGGAATTCCGCGGCATCCTCGTCCGACGGCTCGGCTCCGGGTGGGAGCGCGGCGGCCTCCAGCCAGGCCTCCGCCTGGGCTCTGGCGGCGGGATCGCCGGTCGCGGTGGGCGGCGTCTCGGGCGAGTCGGGCGACGCACCCGAGCACGATGCCAGCGCCGCTGCACAGATCAGGACGCCGGGCAGCGCCACCGACCGAGACCGCATGAGCCCACCGTAACCCGCCCGACGACTGCCCCGGTCGTTGAGCGCCCTTCGACAGGCTCAGGAACCGCGCCGCAGCGAGGCGAAACGCCCGCCCTCCTACACCAGCCGCAGATCCGCGTCGATCGCGCGCGTCGTCGCCAGGAGCGCCGGGAGGTAGGTCTCGCGCACCCGGTCGACGGTGTCGCGCGTGGCACTCGTCGACACGTTGACCGCCGCTACCACCGCACCGGTGCGGTCGTGGACGGGGGCCGCGATCGAGCGCAGCCCCGACTCGAGCTCGCCGTCGACGAGCGCCCACCCCTGAGCGCGCACCCTCGCGAGCTCGGCGGAGAGCGCCTCGGGGTCGGTGAGGGTGCGATCGGTGAGGGGCTCGGGCGGGAGAAGGGCGAGGATGTCGGCGACCGCCGCCTCGGGGAGCGCGGCCAGCAGCACCCTTCCCATCGAGGTGGCGTACGCGGGGAACCGGGTGCCGATCGTGATGCGGACGCTCATGATGCGACGAGTGGGCACGCGCGCGACGTAAACCACCTCGGCACCGGCGATCACCGCCGCCGAAACGCTCTCGTCCACCTCGCGCGAGAGGGCCTCGAGGTGCGGCTGCACCACCTCTGGCAGCGACAGTGCCGACAGGTAGCTGAAGCCGAGCTCGAGCACCTTCGGCGTCAGCGCGAAGGCGCGGCCGTCGCTGCGGACGTAGCCGAGGGTCTGCAGCGTGTGCAGGAACCGTCGCGCCGCGGCGCGAGTGAGATCGGTGCGACGCGCGACGTCGCTCAGGGTGAGCGAGGGATGCTCGCCGTCGAAGGCGCGGATGACTCCGAGCCCGCGCGCCAGCGACTGGACGAACTCGCTCGAGGGCTCGAAGCCTTCGGCGCTCACCGCTCGAGGACCACCGCGAGCCCCTGGCCGACGCCGATGCAGAGCGCCGCGACGGCGACGCCCGAGCCGCGGCGGGCGAGCTCGTGCGCCGCGCGGCCGATGACACGGGCGCCGGAGGCGCCGAGCGGGTGCCCGATCGCGATCGCACCGCCGTACACGTTCGCCTTCTCGGGGTCGAGTTCGGTCCACAGCTTCAGGCACGCCAGGCTCTGCGACGCGAACGCCTCGTTGAGCTCCACGATGTCCACGTCGGCCCACGTGCGGCCGGCCCGTGCGAGCGCCCGGTTGGCGGCCTCGACGGGGGCGACCCCGAAGACGTCCGGATCGTTGCCGAAGGCGGCGCGGCCGGTGATGCGCGCGAGCGGCTCGGCCTCGAGGGCTCCCTCGGCGCCGAGCAGGATCGCCGCGGCGCCGTCGTTGATCGACGACGAGTTGCCGGCGGTCACGGTGCCGTCGGCGGCGAAGAGCGCGCGCAGGCCTCCGAGCTTCTCGAGCGTCGTGTCGGCGCGGATGCCCTCGTCGCGGGCGAGCTCGGCGCCGGGGACCTGGGTGATCTCACCGTCGAAGACGCCGTCCGCCCACGCCTGGGCGGAACGCTCGTGACTGCGCAGGGCGAAGGCATCCTGTTCTTCTCGGGAGATCCCGTAGATCGACGCGAGCTTCTCGGCGGACTCACCGTTTGAGATCGTCCACTCCTTCGGAAGCGCTTTGTTGGTCATGCGCCAGCCGATCGAGGTGTTCCACATCGTCTGGTTGCCGGTGGCAGGCCAGGGCTTCGGCGACTTCTCCACGACGAAGGGCGCGCGGCTCATCGACTCCACTCCGCCGGCGAGGATGACGTCGGCGTCGCCGGCCTCGATCGCCCGCGATCCCTGGATGACGGCCTCCATGCTCGACCCGCAGAGGCGGTTGACGGTGACCCCGGGAACCGTGGTGGGGAACCCCGCGAGGAGCGCGCCGAACCGCGCGACGTTTCGGTTGTCCTCGCCGGCCTGGTTGGCGTCACCGAAGATCACGTCGTCGATGCGAGCGGGGTCGAGGCCCGCGCGTTCGACGACGGCCTTCATGGCCACGGCGACGAGGTCGTCAGGTCGGACGCCGGAGAGGGCGCCGCCGGCGCGGCCGAACGGGGTGCGGACGGCGTCGTAGATGTAGGTCGCGGGCATGTCAGTGTCCTTCCGCCGGGGCCAGGCGCAGGCCCGTGAGTTCTTGCAGCGAGGCGACGGTGTTCTCACCGAACGCCTCGCGCACTGCGAAGCCTTCGGGGGTCACGTCGAAGATCGCGTGATCGGTGTAGACGCGGGTGACGCAGCCGACGCCGGTGAGGGGGTAGGTGCACGCCTCGACGAGCTTGGACTCCCCGGTCTTGGTGAGGAGGTCGGTCATCACGTAGACGTCCTTGGCGCCGATGGCGAGGTCCATCGCGCCGCCGACGGCGGGAATCGCGCCGGGCGCGCCGGTCGACCAGTTGGCCAGGTCGCCGGTCTCGGACACCTGGAACGCGCCCAGCACGCAGACGTCGAGGTGGCCGCCGCGCATCATGCCGAACGAGTCGGCGTGATGGAAGTACGCCGCCCCGGGGAGTGCGGTGACGGCCTGCTTGCCGGCGTTGATGAGGTCGGGGTCCACCGCGCCGGCCTCCGGCGCCGGTCCCATGCCCAGGAGGCCGTTCTCGGTGTGGAGGATGATCTCGAGGTCGGCGGGGAGGAAGTTCGCCACCAGAGTGGGGGCGCCGATCCCGAGGTTCACGTACGCACCCTCGGGGATGTCGGCGGCGATGCGGCGGGCGAGGTCGTCTCGCGAGATGCGGGTGCTCATCAGAGGGGCCGTCCTTCCAGGTCGACGCCGCCCACGAAGGTGCCGTCCTTCAGCCAGGGGCGCTCACCGACGGCGACCAGGCGGTCGACGAAGATGCCGGGGGTCACCACGGACTCGGGGTCGAGACTTCCGAGCGGAACGATCTGGTCTACCTGGGCGATCGTGCGGGTCGCCGCCGTCGCCATGATGGGGCCGAAGTTCCGGGCCGTCTCGCGGTAGACGAGGTTGCCCCACCGGTCGCCCTTCAGCGCGCTGATCAGGGCGACGTCGGCCTTGATCGGGTACTCCAGCACATAGGTGCGGCCGTCGATCTCGCGAGCCTCCTTGCCCTCGGCGAGTTCGGTGCCGACCCCGGTGGGCGAGAAGAACGCGCCGATCCCCGCGCCGGCGGCGCGGATGCGCTCGGCGAGGTTCCCCTGCGGAACGAGTTCGAGCTCGATGTCGCCGTCGCGGTAGAGGCCGTCGAAGACCCACGAGTCGCTCTGACGGGGGAAGGAGCAGATGATCTTGCGCACGCGCCGATTGGCGAGGAGCGCGGCGAGCCCGACGTCGCCGTTGCCGGCGTTGTTGTTCACGATGGTCAGGTCCTTCGCGCCCTGCGCGATGAGGGCGTCGATGAGCTCGACCGGCTGGCCGGCGCGGCCGAACCCGCCGATCATGACGGTGGCCCCGTCGGGGATGTCGGCGACGGCGTCTGCGACGCCCGCCACGGTCTTGTCGATCACCCGGATTCTCCTTGTGTTCGCGATACGTACACCTGTACGTATGTCGTACTCAGTGTACGCCGCGGCGCGGGTCGTCGCGACCCCCTCGTGGCGTCGCTCGTTCGCCTCTCCCGAACCACCCCGTTCGCCCGACCCGCACCCACCCCCGTTCGCCTGACCCGCACCACCCCGTTCGTCCGTCGCAAACGTACGTGTTCTGGCCCGGCCCGCGTACGTATGCGACGAATGAACGGGGGAAGGAACGACAGGGGGCGCCGATTCGACCTTCGCGGGAACGTGGGTGTCCCCGACTCCTGCAAAACAAAACGCGCAGCGCCGGAATGGGCCGAATCACGCGGCAGAAGCCGGTTTTGCAGGAGTTGGGGACAGCGAAGCGGCGCGGGCTCAGTCCTGCAGCGTCAGCTCGGCGGGGATCGGCACGATCCGCTCCCGCTCGTGGATGAGCTCGACGGCATGCCTCACGAGCCGGACGTCCTCGGCGAGCTCGGGCTCCCACCGCGGCACGGGCCGGGCGCGGCCGTCGGGACCGGGATCGACGAAGACCATGATGCACTGCGTGGTGAGGGTCTTCTCGGCGGGGGTGCGGGGGTCGGCGGAGCGCACCCGCACGACGATGTGCATGCTGCGCGGCCCGGTGTAGATCAGGCGGGCGTCGAGCTCGACGAGGTGTCCGATCCGCACCGGGGCGAGGAAGTGGATGCCGCCGGAGTACACCGCGACGGCCTTGTCGGACGACCACGCCGCCGCGCACGCGAAGGCGGCCTCGTCGATCCACCCCATCACCGTGCCGCCGTGCGCGGCGCCGCCGAAGTTCACCGCGCTCGGCGGCGCGAGGAAGCGCATCTGCGAGCGGGGCGCCGCGGTGTCTTCGGTGTACACCTGGCCGAGCATTGCCTTCTTGATCGTGTCGCGCGCGGCGATGCGCGAGGTCGCGATCTCGCCGAGCGCGCGATCGGCGTCGGTGCGCGGTGTCCACTGCGGCACCGACGCCGGTCGGCGGTCGTCGTCGACCGCGACGAAGACGAGCATGCAGGTGGTCGCGGGCTCGTACCGGCGCGAGCGGATGTCGCCGGCCTCGACGGTCACGGCGACGTGCACGCTCGACCGGCCGGTGTGCACGACCCGGGCGTGAACCGCCACGAGAGACCCGGGCGCGATCGGGCGCGTGTGCTGCACGTTTCCGACGTATGCCGTGACGCAGTACCGCCCGCTCCAGCCGACCGCGCAGGCATACCCGGCCTGGTCGATCCATTCCATGACGCTTCCCGCGGCGACGGTGAGTCCGCCCGCCGCAGCGTCGTGGGGAAGGGCGAGAAAACGCATCGTCACCCGATCGGCGGGGGCGGTGGCATCCGCGACGGGCGGCTCTGCGCTCATGCTCACATCATGACGCGTCGGCGTAGACCTCCGCAGCGATGCGGAACGCCGTGTTGGCGGCGGGCACCCCGCAGTAGATCGCCGACTGCAGGATGACCTCGCGCACCTCGTCGACGGTGAGCCCGTTGCGAAGCGCGGCGCGCAGGTGCATCGCGAGCTCCTCGTGGTGCCCGAGCGCGATGAGCGCGGTGAGCACCGCCACCGAGCGGGAGCGTCGATCGAGCCCCGGGCGCGACCACACATCTCCCCAGGCGACACGCGTGATGAAGTCCTGGAAGTCGGCCGTCAGCGGGGTCGTCCCCGCGATCGCCCGGTCGACGTGGGCGTCCGAGAGCACCTCGCGGCGCACCGTCATGCCCTGGTCGTAGCGCTCCTGGTCGGTCAGTCCTTCGCCGTCAGGCCGTGTCATCCGCTGTCCTCTCGATCTCGCTGATGAAGTCCGCGATCACCGTCGTCGTGGCGGCGGGATCGTCGGCAGGCGGCAGGTGGGCAGCTCCCGGGATGCCGGTGGCGCGGCCTCGCGCGACCCCGTCGGCGATCTCGCGGGCGAGGGCTTCGGGGGTGACCTGGTCGTGTCCGCCCCACACCGCGAGCACCGGAACGGTGATCTCGCCCAGGCGGCCCCGCACGTCGTGGGCGGCGAGCGCCTCGCAGCAGCGGGCGTAGCTCTCGGCGTCGGCGTCGCGCAGCGAGTGCAGGAGCCGCCCGGTCAGGTCGGGGTTCCCGGCGATCGTGTCGGGGGCGAACCACCGCCCCGCCGAGGCGATGATGAGCGACGAGGTCGACTGCTGCCGCACCTGGGCGGCCCGCTCGTGCCACCCCTCGGGGGTGCCGATCTTCGCGCCCGAGGCGATGATCGTCGCGGAGCGGACGAGGGAGGGATGCCGCAGGGCGAGCTCCAAACCGACAGCGCCGCCGAGCGACACCCCGGCGTAGTGGAAGGGTTCGGCGATGTCGGCGGCGAGGGCGTCGGCGAGATCGGCGACGGTGAACGCGTCGGTCGCCGCCGGGGAGACACCGTGGCCGGGGAGGTCGAACGCGCGCACCCGGAACCGGGCGCGCAGCGCCGGAACGACCTCGTCCCACAGGATCGTGGAGGTGCCGAGCGAGTTGCCGAGGACGACGAGGGGTGCGCCCGCCGGGCCGCCGGCGTCGGTGAGGGTGAGCACGGGGCGGGTCATGGGGCGTCCTCCGCAGCGTCGGGGGCGGGCGAGGCTGCGACCGAGCGGTCGACGAAGGTGCCGGCCAGCCCGGTGTAGCGCGCGGGATCGAGGAGGTCGGCGACATCCGTCCCCTCGAGCTCGGGGACGGTGCGCAGCAGCGCGGCCAGATCCTCACCGCGTCCGGCGGCGGCGACGAGGTCGCGCACACGCGCCGCGCCGACGAGCGGCGTGAGGACGATCGACAGGCGCTCCGAGACGAGGAGGCCTCCGGTGGTGGCGAGGTTCTGCGCCACCGCGGCGGCGTCGACCCGCAGGCCGCCGGTGAGCCGCGCGGCGTGCGCGCTCGCGCCGAGGGCGAGCCGGAGGAGCTCGCGCAGCGTCGGCCACTCGGCGTGCCAGGCCCCGTCGGGCCGCTCGTCGGCGGCGAGCGCGGCGGCCAGGTGCAGGGTCGCCCCCAGCTGCGGGGCGCGCAGCGCCGCGGAACGGAGAAGGACGGATGCCGCGGGGTTCTGCTTCTGCGGCATCGCCGACGAGCCGCCGCCGGCGGCCTCGGCGACCTCGCCGATCTCGGTGCGACTGAGGGTGGCGACGTCGGTGGCGATCTTGCCGACCGCGTCGATGGCCTGCACGAGCGCGTCGCCGAGCTCGGTGATCGGCCAGCGCTCGGTGTGCCAGGGGGCTGCCGGGGCCGCGAGGCCGAGCTCTGCGGCGTAGGCGTCGATGAGCGCGGCGGCGTCCTCGGGCGATCCGAGGTGCTCGGTGAACGCCGCGGCCGTGCCTGCTGCGCCGCCCAGCTGCGCGGGGAGCGCCGCGCGCGCGGCGTCCAGCCGCGCCCGCGCGCGGTCGACCCCGCGGAGCCAGCCCGCGACCCGGGCGCCGACGGTCGTGGGAACGGCGTGCTGGGTGAGCGTGCGGGCGGCGGCGACCTCGTCGCGGTGCGCGCGCGCGAGGTGCGCGAGGGAGACGGAGGTGGCGGCGAGGGAGGCGGCGACCTCGGCGGTCGCATCGCGGGCGACGAGGACGAGGGCGGTGTCGAGGATGTCCTGGCTCGTCGCCCCGCGGTGGATCCACGTCGCCGCCTCCGGCGACACCCGGGCCTTCAGCGCGCCCACGAGCGGGATGACGGGGTTCCCCCCGGCCACCGCCGCGGTGGCGAGATCACCCAGTGCGACGCCGTGCCCGCGGCATCCGCTCTGCCCGTCCCGCCAGCCGAAGGTCGAGGCGACCTCGGCGACGGCGACCTCAGGTGCCGCACCCACTCGGCCGTAGGCGCGGGTGAGGGCGACCTCGGCCGTCACGAGGGCGTCGAGCACAGCGGCATCCGACACCCCGGCGTCATGACCGACGGTGACCGGGCTCAGCAGGCCGACGTCGATCGCACCGTCGTCGGACGTGTCAGGCGGGGGCGTCGGGGAAGGCAAGGAACACGGTCTCCTTCTCCCCCTGCAGCCGGATGTCGTGGCGCAGATGTCCGTCGGGGGTGCGCGTTGCGATGAGCGTAGCGCGCTCGTCGGCGTCGAGTGAGGCCAGCAGCGGGTCGGCGGCGAGGAGCGCCTCGTCGTCGGGCAGGTAGATGCGGGTGTGCAGCTTGTTCGGCAGGCCCCGGGCGTAGACGATCACCGCGAAGAACGGGGCCTTGCCCGCCTCGGCCCCGGGGTTTCGGGTCCAGAACTCGTAGTGGCCGTCGTCGGTCGTGCCCGAGCGGCCGTATCCGGTGAAGGTGTGGCCGTCGCGGCGGAGCGCGCCGCGGGCGCGCGAGACGGTGCCGTCGCTGTCGGCCGACCAGATCTCGACGAGCGCGTCAGGAATCGGCGCGCCCGCGCCGTCGGTGACGGTGCCCGACAGCACGATCGCCCCCGGCGAATGCGGGAACGCGACCTGGTGCATGGCGTCGTAGGTCACGCCGTAGTGGAAGAAGGGGCCGACTGTCTGGCCTGCGGACGGGGTGTGGGTCTTCGGACCGGTGGGGCGGGGCATCAGTGCTCTTCCTCGGGCTCGAACCAGGTGGCGTCGGGGCCGTCCACGACGATGTCGAACCGGTAGCCCATCGAGAACTCGGGCACCGTGAGGTCGTGGTCGTAGATGCTGATCAGCGCATCGCGGTCGCGCTGGCGGCGGATGGTGTTGTAGATCGGGTCGAGGGCGAACAGCGGGTCGCCCGGGAAGTACATCTGGGTGACGATGCGCTGCGTGAACGCGCTCCCGAACACCGAGAAGTGGATGTGCGCGGGACGCCAGGCGTTGGTGTGGTTCTTCCAGGGGTAGGGCCCGGGCTTGATGGTGGTGAAGAGGTATTCGCCCTGGTCGTTGGTGACCGTGCGGCCGGCGCCGGTGAAGTTCGGGTCGAGCGGGGCGGGGTGCTGATCGCGCTGATGGATGTAGCGCCCGGCGGCGTTGGCCTGCCAGATCTCGATGAGCTGGTTCGTGATCGGGCGGCCCCACGAGTCGAGCAGACGTCCACGGACGGTGATGCGCTCACCCATCGGCTCGCCGGAGTGCTGCAGCGTGAGGTCGGACTCGATCGCGGCCACGTCGCGCTGGCCGAAGGCCGGGGAGAGCAGCTCGATCGTCTCGGGGTCGACGAGCTTGGGGTTCTTCGTCGGGTGGCGCAGGATGCTCGAGCGATAGGGCGGGAAGTCCCACATCGTGGCGGGGAGCTGCTCGCCCGCGGCCTCTCGCCGTTCGTACTCGGCGTGGAGATCGCGGATCTCCTGGGTGATCTCGGCCTGGCTCACCTGCACCGGGGTCGCGAGCAGCGACTCCGGGGCCGCGGCGTGGGCCTGGCCGTTCGAGGCCGCGGCGGCGGGGGGCGTGGACGCCTGGTCCGCGAGTGTCATCGGGGTCTCCTTCGACGGGTCCGGGTGCGTCCAGGGTGACACCGCGGGGCGCGTGAGCCGGGTCGGTGTCTCACTGGGTGGGAGGGAGGATGCCGTGGCGGGGCGCTTGCGCTTTCGTCGCCGTCACACGGGAGGAGATCCGCACGAGGGAGGTGAGCCGCGCACGGTTGCGCCTCCGCTGTGCGGATCTCCTCCGTGTGCCGCGTCGAGCGGGGCGGAGCGCGGCGAAGTGAGCAAGAAGTGGCGGGGCGGGGCGAAGGGGGCGGGCGACGGGGGGTGTGCGCCTACCGCAGGTCGTCGGCCAGCTCCCGAGCGGTCTGGATGACGAGGGGTCCGAGGCGTCGCTCGTCGGCGCGCTCGAGGTGCACGACGAGTCCGATCGCCGTAGGCGGCAGCCCGTCGATGCGCGGCAGCGGCGCCGCGACCGAGACGTTTCCGAGCGTCATCTCCTCGCGCGTCGTGGCGAAGCCCCGCGCGCGAGCGCGGGAGAGGTCGGTGCGCAGGGCGTTCTCGTCGGTGAGCGAGTGCACGGTCTCGCGCTCGAGAGGTGCGGTGAAGTAGCGCGCGAGCCACGCGTCATCCCTCGTCATCAGCAGCGCCTTGCCGACGCCGGTGGTGTGCAGCGGCCCGCGGCCGCCCATACGGCTGAGGGTCGGGATCGAGTGGCGCCCGGTCACCCGCCCGACGTAGAGCGCCGCAGAGCCCTCGGGGCTCGGCCCGTCGAGGACGGCGAGATGGACGTTCTCGCCGGTGGCCTCGTAGAGGCGGAGCATGTGCGGGAGCGCGGTCTCGCGCAGCCGCAGGGCGAGGGGGGAGAGTTCGCCGAGCTCCCACAGCCGGGGGCCGATGGCATAACGGCGGTCGGGGAGCCGCACGAGCAGGCCCTGGTCGACCAGTCGCGCGAGGAGGCGATGCAGGGTGGATGACGACAGGGTCGCCCGGGCACCCAGCTCGGCGGCGGTGAGGGCGGGATCGTCCTCGCTGAACGATCCGAGCACCCGGAGAGCGCGGTCGAGCAGGCCCTCCCCCGAAGGGGCCCGGTCTTCCCGCTGTTCGGCATCCTCGCGCACCCTCCGACACTACGGTCCCCGCGTTCCCTCCTGCACAGGCGCCCCGGTGCGGCGAGCTGTCCCCAGATGCGCCGGGGGGCGTCGTCCGCGCCGTTGGATCGGCCAGCGTGAGGGCATGACGATGGCCGATTCCCACCCCAGTCCCGACAGCAGACTCAGCCCCGACCGTGTGCTGCGCCACGACAGCGACCTCGAGGAGGTGCTCGAACTGCTCCTGGACCGGGCACTGAACCCCCGGCAGGTGTGGCTGCTGTTCCTGGACGCCGAGCAGCGTCTCACCGGCCCGGTGATGCCGTGCGACGACTACCCGCTCGATCCCTACGGGCTGGAGAAGACCGACGACCTCGGACTCGTGCCGTGCGCCGAGATCTTTGCGGCCTGGATCGGCGGTCTCCTCACGGGGATCGGCGCGGCCCGGGCGGTGATCGTCTGGGAGCGGCGCGGATCGCGCGATTTCACCCCCGACGAGCGCGCGTGGGCGCGGGCGATGGCGCTCGAGTGCGGCGCGGAGGGCGTCGACCTCCGGGCGCAGTTCGTGCTGCACGACGACGGGATCCGGCAATTGACCGCCGACGATCACCTGGGCTGAGGGTCCCGTCGTGAGATCGTGTGGGCATGGCCAACTCGCCCTCCGGCGACTCGGGTCTGGACCGCCTCGTGCGCGTGCTCGAGACCTTCGACGCCGACCGCACGCTGCAGACGGCGTCCGAGATCGGTCGCCGCGCCGGTCTTCCTCCCTCGACCGCGCACCGCCTCGTCGGCGATCTCGTCGCCGCCGGGCTGCTCGAGCGCGACGAGGATCACCGGGTGCGGCTCGGCCTTCGGCTGTGGGAGCTCGCCGAGCGCGGCTCGCTGGCGCTGCGCCTGCGGCAGGCGGCGCTGCCCTTCATGGAGCGGGTCCAGGCACGGGTGCGCGAGCACACCCAGCTCGCCGTGCTCGAGCAGGGCGAGGCGCTGTTCCTCGAACGTCTCAGCCACCCCCAGGCGGGGGCGAACATCACGCGCGTGGCGGGACGGCTCCCGCTCCACGCGTCGTCATCGGGACTGGTGCTCCTCGCCTTCGCCGCCCCGGAGGTTCAGGAGCGGGTGCTCGCCGGCCCCCTGACCGCGCTGGCTCCGGAGACGGTGACGGATGCCGCGGAGCTCCGGCGCCTTCTCGCCCGGATCCGCCGCGACCGCTTCGTGGTCGCCGCCGGCACGGTGGAGGCGGTGTCGACCGGAGTGGCGGTGCCGATCCGCGAGGGCCGGTCGGGGCCTGTCGTCGCGGCACTGTCGGTCGTCCTCCCCCGCGACGCACCGACCGCGGGGGCACGCGACGAGCTGCGGTCGGCCGCCGCGGGCGTGGAACACGCGCTGCGGTCGAGTTCTCATTGAACGAGAAATATCGGATGCCGCGGGCCCGGGCCGCGGCACACTGGACCTCATGACCCGCATCCGCACCCGCGTCGCGATCGTGGGCGCCGGCCCCGCCGGCCTGCTCCTGTCGCACCTGCTCGCCAAGGCCGGCATCGAATCGGTGGTGATCGACCAGCGCACCCGCGAGGAGATCGAGACGACCATCCGCGCCGGGATCCTCGAGCAGGGCACCGTCGACATCCTCGAGTCCAGTGGCGCATCCTCGCGCGTGCGCACCGTCGGCAACCGCCACGACGGCATCGAGCTGCGCTTCGAGGGCGAGGGTCACCGCATCGACTTCCCGTCGGTGACCGGCCGCGCGGTGTGGCTCTACCCGCAGCACGAGGTGCTGAAAGACCTCGTGGCCGTGCGCCTGGCCGAGGGACAGGACCTCCGCCTCGGCGTCACCGCCGAGCGGGTCGAAGACGCCGAGACGGACCATCCGCGGGTCATCGCCGTCGATGCCGACGGCCGGCCGCTCGAGATCGAGGCCGACTTCGTCGTGGGTTCCGACGGCTCGCGCAGCGTGGTGCGCCCCGCGGTGACGGGATCGGCGACCGGCGGCTACTTCCGCGAGTACCCGTTCGCGTGGTTCGGGATCCTCTGCGAGGCGCCGCCGAGCTCGGAGGAGCTGATCTACTCCAACTCCCCCGACGGCTTCGCCCTGATCAGCCAGCGGAACGCCACCGTGCAGCGGATGTACTTCCAGTGCGACCCCGAGGTCGACCCCGCCTCCTACAGCGAGGAGCAGCTCTGGCACGAGCTGCAGGTGCGGGTGCCGGGGACGACCCTGAACCAGGGGCCCATCTTCCAGCGCGACGTCCTGCGGTTCCGCAGCTTCGTCGCCCACGAGCTGCTCCGGGGCCGCGTCGCCCTCATCGGCGACGCCGCCCACACCGTTCCGCCGACCGGGGCCAAGGGCATGAACCTCGCCATCGCCGATGTGATCGTGCTCGAGCGGGCGCTGCGCGCCCTGCTGCTCGAGAACGACGCCCGCCTCATCGAGGCCTTCCCCGAGACGGCGCTCGCCCGTATCTGGAAGGCGCAGCACTTCTCGTGGTGGATGACGAGCATGCTCCACGTCGCTCCCGACGCCACCGATTTCGACCGCAAGCGTCAGATCGGCGAACTGCGCTCGGTCGTGGAGTCCGAGGCGGGGAAGACCTACCTCGCGGAGGCCTACACGGGCTGGCCGCTGCCGCAGGCGGGCTGAGCCGGGTCTGCCGCGGCGCCGCAGCATCCGGCCTTGCGTCACAGCCGGCCGGGCAGGTTCACCAGCGTTCGCGGGCTTCGCGCACCCCGATCCTCGCGCCCGCCGCTCCGGCGATGAGGAGCACCACGACGGCTCCCAGCAGGATCAGCAGCGCCGGCGTCCAGTCGCCGGTCGCGTCGTGCACGCCGCCGAGGAGCGGCGGCGCGAGGGCGCCCGCGGCGTAGCCGACCCCCTGCACCGTGCCCGACCTGCCCGCGACCACCCGCTCATCGCCGCCGAAGCCGTTGAGCATGATGAAGACCCAGGTGATCCCCGCCCCCTGGGCGAGACCTCCGACGAGGCACCACACGAGCCATCCGTCCGGAGCCAGGAGGAAGCCGAGCGGAATCGCCAGCCATCCCACCCCGATGATGACGGCCGCCGGCGCGGCCGAGAAACGGCCGGTGAGGACGGGGGTCAGGAGGGCGCCGGCCACACCCATCACCTGGAAGATCGCCGCGACCGCCCCGGCCTGCACCGCCGGCATCCCGCCGTCGACCAGGAGCGAGGGCAGCCACGCGGTGGTTCCGTAGAAGGCGAACGCCTGCCCGGCGAAGGCGAGGGCGAGCAGCCAGGTGCTGAGCGTCAGGGCCGCGGCGCGCCCCCTTCCGTCCAGGCGCCCGGCGACCGCGGTCGCCGTGGACGCCTCGGGGTCGGGTCGCAGGGCCTCGGCGCGACGGAGGCCGACCCAGACGCCGAGCGCGGCGAGTCCGAAACCGCCCCACACCGCGATCGCCACCCGCCAATCGGTGACGGCCGCGATCGGCACGGTGGCGAGGGTCACCGTCATGGTGCCGACGTTCATGGCCGAGGTGAACAGGCTCGTCACCCACGGCACCCGCGCGGGCGGGAACTCCCGCTTGATGATGAGCGGCACGACGACGTTGCCGACGGTGAGGAAGACGCCGAGCAGGGCCGTGCCGAGGATGACCGCGGGGAGCCCTCCGGCCGACCGCACGACCGAGGCCACCACCGCCCCGGCGAGGGCCAGGGTGAGGGCGAGGTCGGGCCCGAGGCGGCGGATGGTCGCCACGGCGAGCGGGGCACAGACGGCGAAGGCCAGGACCGGGATGCTGGTGAGGAGCCCCACGACGCCCGCCGAGACGGCGAGGTCTGCCTGGATGTCGCGGGCCACCGGGGCGACCGCGACGATCGGGGAGCGCAGCACCGCCGCGGTGAGGACGATCGTCAGTGCGACGCCCCACAGCGAGGGTGCCGGTGAGCGGGGCGTTCGGACGGACATCCCGCCCAGGCTAGTGCGCGGGTGCGTGCCCCCACGCCGGGAGGGAGTGCACCCCCGCGGTCCCGGTGAGTGAGCCCGCGGGTCGACCGCGGGCGGGGCTCGGCTAGGTTCGGTGCTCATGACCTCACCGGTGCGGCCTCCCACGCGCGAGCCGGGGCGCACGACGTCCCGCACCGCGGCGCGCACCGCCCTCCTGGTCGTCGCGGTCTGCCTGGTCGCGGCCAATATGCGCCCCACGATCACCGCGCTCGGGCCGGTGCTCGATCAGATCGGCGCCGACACCGGCCTCTCGCTCGCCGTGCTCGGCGTCCTCGCCGCCGTCCCGCTCGCCGCGTGGGCACTGTTCTCGCCGCTCGCGCACGACGTGGCGCGGCGCTTCGGGCTCGGCGGCGCGATCCTCGGCGCGCTCGTGCTCCTCCTCGTCGGCGCCGTCGTCCGCTCACTCCCGGGACCCGTCGCGCTCCTGTGGATCGGCACCGCCCTCATCGGCATGGCCCTCGCGGTGGTGAACGTCCTCATGCCGGCCGTCGTCAAACGCGACTTCCCCGCCCGGGTGCCGCTGATGATGGCCGTCTACACCGCGCTCCTCGGCGGGTTCGGCGCCCTCGCCTCGGGTGTCGTCGTCCCCCTGTCCCACCTGCCGAGCGCCGGCGGCGAGCTCGGCTGGCGGTGGGCGCTCGTGCTCGTCGGCGGCGTGCTCATCCCTCCGGCGATCGCCGGGTGGGCGGCGGCGTCGGGTCGGCGGAGAGCGGATGCCGCGGCCCGGCCGCCCCGCCGCAGCACCGGAATCTGGCGCGACGGCGTCGCGTGGCTCGTCGCGGCCTACATGGGACTGCAGTCGGCGATGTTCTACATGAGCGTCACGTGGTTCGCCGCGATCTCGGTCTCGACGGGGAGGAGCGAAGTCGCCGCGGGCATCGATGTGATGCTCTACCAGCTCTTCTCCACGGCCGGCGCGCTGGTGCTGCCGCTGCTGCTGCGGGGCCGGTTCGAGCGCTGGGCCCCGGCCACCGTCCCGGTGCTCGCGGTGGTCGGCACCGTCGGACTCATGGTCGCCCCCGACCTCATCACCGGGTGGGTGGTGCTCATCGGGCTGTCGTCCGGGGCGTCGCTCGGCATGTCGCTGACCCTCATGGCCGTGCGTGCGCGTGACCACGTCGCTTCGTCGGCCCTGTCGGGGATGGCGCAGTCGGTCGGGTACCTCGTCGCCGCGGCGGGCCCGATCGTCTTCGGCGCGCTGTATGCCGCCACCGGCTCGTGGATCTGGCCCCTCACCCTGCTGCTCCTGGTGCTCCTGGGTCAGAGCGGGGTGGGCATCCTCGCCGGGCGACCGCGCTTCGTGCTGGAGTGACCCCGCCCGAATCGTTGGGAAACTCAACGATCTGGCGCTACGATCGGCGTCATGCCGACCAGGGATGACACGACCGCGGCGCCGTCGCTCGCGCGCACGGGGCTCGCGGCATCCGTCCTCGGCGACGACCTCAGCTTCCTCCTCGCCCGGGCGAACGCGCTGTCGCTCAGCGCGGGGAACGCCGCCCTCGCCGCGCACGACCTCAAGGCCCGCTCCTACGCCGTGCTGGTCGCCGCCTGCGCGACCCCGCCGCCCTCGCAGCGCGAGCTCGCCGACTTCCTGCGCCTGGACCCCAGCCAGGTCGTCGCGCTCATCGACCAGCTCGAGCAGCGGGGCCTCGTCGAGCGCCGCGCCGATCCCCACGACCGTCGGGCCAACGCCGTCGTCGCCACCGCCGCCGGCGAGGAGCTCGCCCGCGACGCCCAGCAGACCGCCCGCCGCGCCGAGGAAGCGGTGCACGGCGACCTCGACGCCGATGAGCGTCGGACCCTCATGGCGCTGCTGCGCCGCCTCGCCTTCGCCTCCTGAGCGCCGAGCGTCGCGCCGCGCGGCGCGCAGCGCGCGCCACTGGCGAATCGCACCGCCGATGTGCACAGTGGTGCTGAGCGGACTTCGCCACGCTCGAGGAGGACCGATGCACACGACCGTCTTCGAACGACGCCCGCCCGCGGCCTCGGTGATCGACCATGCGCTCGCCACCACTCGGCACAGCGTGTTCTGGCTCGATGACATCACCCCGCCCACCTACCCGCGGATGGTCGGCACGCACCTCGCGGATCTCGTCGTGGTCGGAGCCGGGTACGCGGGTCTGTGGACGGCGCTGCGCGCCAAGGAGCGCGACCCCGGTCGACGCGTCATCGTCGTCGAGGCCCGCACCGTCGGCTGGGCAGCCTCCGGCCGCAACGGCGGCTTCTGCGAGGCGAGCCTCACCCACGGCCACGACAACGGCGCCACCCGGTGGCCCGACGAAATCGCCCGGCTCGACGAGCTGGGGCGCGAGAATCTCGACGCCATCGGCGAGACCGTCGCCAGGTACGGCATGGACGCCGAGTTCGAGCGCACCGGAACCCTCTCCGTCGCCGTCGAACCCCACCAGATCGAATGGCTGGCAGAGGAGGAGGGGTTCCTGGATGCCGCGGCGACGCGCGCCCTCGTCGACTCGCCGACCTACCTCGCCGGCGCCTGGGAGCGCGACGAGACAGCGCTCGTGCACCCCGGGAAGCTCGCCGCGGAGCTTGCTCGGGTCGCGGTCGAGGCGGGCGTGGAGATCTTCGAGCACTCCCGCGTGGTCGACATCGACTCCGAGGCCGGAGCGCGCCCGATCGTCCGCACCGCCGACGGCGGTGCCGTCCGGGCCGCCAAGGTCGCGCTCGCGACGAACGTCTTCCCCTCGCTCCTCACCCGCACGCGGCTCTACACCGTGCCGGTCTACGACTATGTGCTCATGACCGAGCCGCTCACGTCCGAGCAGAAGGCGGCGATCGGGTGGGAGGGCCGGCAGGGGATCGCCGACCTCGCCAACCAGTTCCACTACTACCGGCTCACCCGCGACGACCGGATCCTGTTCGGCGGATACGACGCGATCTACCACTACGGCGGGAAGGTGCGGCCCGCCTACGAGGAGCGGGCGTCGAGCTATCGCACCCTCGCGTCGCACTTCTTCACCACGTTCCCGCAGCTCGAGGGTCTGCGCTTCTCGCACCGGTGGTCGGGTCCGATCGACACCTGCTCACGGTTCTGCGCCTTCTACGGCGTCGCGCGCGGCGGCACGGTCGCCTACGCGGCCGGCTTCACCGGGCTCGGTGTGGGTGCGACGCGCTTCGCCGCCGACGTGATGCTCGACCTCCTCGGCGGAACGCCCACCGAACGCACCGAGCTGAAGATGGTGAAGGACAAGCCGATCCCCTTCCCGCCCGAGCCCGTGGCGGCGCTCGGCGTCACCCTCACCAAGTGGTCGCTCGATCGCGCCGACCACAACCAGGGCCGCCGGAACCTCCTGCTCCGCACGCTCGACGCCGTCGGGATGGGATTCGATTCGTAGCGGCATCCGACCGTCGCGCGAATAGTTGACAACTTCAATCATCGTCCGATTCAATGGGTGGTGATCGAAGGAGCTCTCATGTCACTTCACGGCAAAGTCGCTGTCGTCACCGGCTCGGGTCGCGGCCTGGGTCTGGCCTACGCCCAGGAACTCGCACGGCAGGGCGCATCGGTCGTCATCAACGATGTCGACGCGGCCACTGCGGATGCCGCCGTGAAGAGCATCACCGACGCGGGGGGTGCGGCCGTCGCCGTCGTCGCCCCGGTCGGCCCGACCGAGACCGCCGAGCAGCTGGTCCAGACCGCCGTCGACACCTTCGGACGCCTCGACATCCTCGTCACCAACGCCGGGGTGCTCCGCGACACCGTGCTGTGGAAGATGAGCGACGACGACTTCGACACCGTCATCGGCGTGCACCTGCGCGGCACCTTCACGTGCGTCCGCGCTGCGGCGACTTACATGCGCGCCAACGAGATCGCGGGGCGCATCATCTGCATCGGCTCGCCCACCGGCCAGCGCGGCAACTTCGGCCAGACCAACTACGCCGCCGCCAAGGCCGGCATCGTCGGGATGGTCCGCACCTGGGCGCTGGAGCTGAAGAAGGCGGGCATCACCGCCAACGCCGTCATCCCCGTCGCCGCGACCGCGATGACGGCGACCGTGCCCTACTTCGCCGCCGCCGTCGAGGCCGACGAGAAGGGTGAGCCGATGCCGGCGTTCTTCCGTCACGACCTCGGCTTCGGCACCTCCGACGACGTCGCGGGCCTCATCGCGTTCCTCGCCTCCGACGCCGCCTCCGGCGTCTCGGGTCAGGCGATCGGCATCGGCGGCGACCGCCTCCAGCTGTGGTCGCACCCCGAGGCCGTCGCGACCGCGTACCGCGAGGGCGGCTGGACCTACGACGCGCTCGTCGAGGGCTTCGGCGATGCCGTGGGCGAGCTGCAGAGCGTCGGCGAGAAGTTCCCGCCGCTTCCCGAGGATCTGCAGCGGTGAGACGCGTGTCGACTCGGGCGCGCTGCGCGCGTCCTCGCTCAACGACCGGGCTCGCGCACCGGGGAACACGATGAGATACGAGCCCGCGATCGACGTCGACGCGATCACCGCCATCGACGTCCACGTGCACATCGAGGTTGACGGGCACGGACATCACTCCCTCCCGGACGACCTCGTCGCCGCGGCATCCCGGTACTTCTCCGCCGACGGCCCCCGCCCCGACCTCGACTCCGTCGCGGACCACTACCGCGAACGCGCGATGGCCGCGGTCGTCTTCACCGTCGACGCCGAGCACACGCTCGGGCATCCGCCGATCTCCAGCGCCGAGGTCGCCGCGGGCGCCGCCCGCCACAACGACGTCCTCATCCCGTTCGGCTCGGTCGATCCGCACCGCCCCGACGCCGCCGACCGCATGCGCGCCCTCATCGACGACTCCGGGGTGCGCGGGTTCAAGTTCCACCCGACGGTGCAGGGGTTCGACCCCTCGGACGAGCGCTGGTATCCGCTCTACGCGATCCTGCAGGATGCCGGTGTCGTCGCCCTCTTCCACACCGGCCAGACCGGCATCGGGGCGGGGCTGCCCGGTGGGCGCGGCATGCGCCTGGGCCTGTCGAACCCCATACTCCTCGACCCCGTCGCCGCCGACTTCCCCGATCTGCAGATCATCATGGCCCACCCCTCCGTGCCGTGGCAGGACGAGGCGCTGTCGGTGGCGACCCACAAGCACAACACCTGGATCGACCTGTCGGGGTGGAGCCCGAAGTACTTCCCCGAGTCGCTCGTGCGCGCGGCGAACTCGTACCTGAAGAGCCGCGTGCTCTTCGGGTCGGACTTCCCCCTCCTCACCCCCGACCGCTGGCAGCGCGACGCGGCCGCGACGGCACTGAAACCCGAGGTCATGCCGGGCATCCTCAAGGACAACGCCGTGCGGCTCCTCGGCCTCGGCGGCTGACATGCCCGCGCTCGAGCCGGAGGAGGCGTTCGGGTTCGACCCCTACGCGATCGCCGCACGGCACCTCAGCCCGGCGGCGCGTGCGGCGCTCACGCGGCTGCAGGCGACTCTCGACCGCGACGCGCGCCCGCTCCTCGCCGACGCCTGGGAGCGTGCGGTGATGCCTGAGGCGATCCTCGACGCGCTCATCCCGCTCGACCTGATGCAGCCGTCGGGGATGGATGCCGCCGAGGCGCGCTCGACGATGTTCTCGGGCTTCCGCAACTACGTCCTCGCCCGCACCGACGTGTCGGTCGCGACCCTGTACAACGCCCAGTCGGGCCTCTTCCGCTCCGCCGTCGCGCTCGGCGGGTCACCGGAGCAGGCGGCCGCGCTCGATCCGCGCGTGCGCAGCTTCGAGGTCACCGGCGCCTTCGCCCTCACCGAGCCCGACCACGGCTCCGACATCGCCGGGGGTCTGTCGACCACGGCGCGCCGGGACGGCGACGCCTGGGTCATCGACGGGACGAAGACGTGGATCGGCGGGGCCGCGGCATCCGATCTTCTGGTCGTCTTCGCCCGCGACGTCGCCGACTCCGCCGTCAAGGCCTTTCTCGTGCCGACCGATGCGCCCGGCGTCGGCCTCGAAGCGATCACCGGCAAGACCTCGCTCCGGCCGATGCAGAACGCCCGCATCACGCTCGACGGGGTGCGGGTGGCAGAGGCCGACCGGCTGCAGCGGGTCGACGGCTGGCGCGACGTCGCGCGGATCCTCCGGGCCATGAGGTCGGATGTCGCGTGGATCGCCGCCGGCCTCCAGGCGGGCGTGCTCGACGCCGCCGTCCGCTACACGCGGCAGCGGCGGCAGTTCGACCGGCCGCTCGGCGGGTTCCAGCTCGTGCAGGAGAAGCTCGCCCGCATGCTCGGCAACACCGTCGCCTCCCTCGCGCTCGTCGTCGAGCTGTCGGCGCATCAGGACGACTCCGGAGCCTGCGCCGACGAGAACTCGGCGCTGGCGAAGATGCAGACTGCGCGCCTCGCGCGGGAGACCGTCGCCCTCGGCCGCGAGGTGCTCGGCGGCAACGGCATCCTCCTGGCCCACGACGCCGCGCGGTTCTTCGCCGATGCCGAGGCCGTGTACTCCTACGAGGGCACGCACGAGATCAACGCCCTCATCGTCGGGCGCGCCCTCACCGGCGCCTCGGCGTTCACCTGACCACCCGCCACCTCGCTCACCGCACCCAAGGAGACATCCATGACCACCACCGTCAGCTACGACGACGTCGCCGGCCTCGCCGGCACCGACCTCGGCTACACCGACTGGCTCGAGGTCACCCAGGACCGGGTGAACCTCTTCGCCGACGCCACCGACGACCACCAGTGGATCCACGTCGACCCCGCCCGCGCCGCGGAGGGACCCTTCGGCGCGCCGATCGCGCACGGCTTCCTCTCGCTGTCGCTGACGGTGAAGTTCTGGTCGGAGCTGTTCGACGTCACCGGTGTCAGCACCCGCGTGAACTACGGCCTGGACAAGGTGCGCTTCGTCTCGCCGGTGAAGGTCGGCGCGCGCGTGCGCATGACCGCCGTCATCGCCGAGGTCACCGAGGTCAAGGGCGGCTACCAGTTCGCCGTCGACCAGACCATCGAGATCGAGGGCGCCGAGAAGCCCGCCGTCGTCGCACGGGGCCTGTACCGCTTCTACGCCTGAGCGCCGTTCGGCGGCGCGTCCCGGCATCCGACTTCGAAGGAGAAGTGCATGCACAACCACGGCATCGGAGCGTGGGCGGCCACACGCCGCCGGAAGAGCCCCGACAAGGTGGCGATCGTCGCCGGCGACGTGCAGGTGACCTATCGGCAGTTCGCCGACCAGGCCGACCGCATCTCGTCGGTGCTCCGCCACCGCGGGCTCGGACGCGGCGACGCGGTGGCCTACATCGGTGAGAACTGCCCCGAGTTCCTCGAGGTGATGTTCGCCGCGGCGCAGCTGGGTGCCGTGTTCGTACCCGTGAACACCCGGCTCGCCCCGCCCGAGGTCGCCCACGTGCTCGCCGACTCGGGCGCCCGCGTTGTGATCGTCGACCCCGCGCTTCGCGAGCGCGCTCAGCCGGGGATCGACGGGGCCCGCATCGGCGACGTCATCCCGACCGGGGAGGGTGATGCGCAGCATCCGGGACTTGATCAGCTCATCCGCGCGGCGTCCGGCGGTCACGCCGACGAGCAAGTCGGCCCCGACGACCCCGCGGCGATCATCTACACCTCCGGCACGACCGGGAAGGCGAAGGGTGCGGTCCTCACCCACGGGAATCTCACGTGGGTGGCGCTGAACTGCATCATCGACTACGACGTGGTCTCGACCGACATCGCGCTGATGATCTCGCCGCTCTTCCACGTCGCCTCGCTCGGTATGGGGGCGCTGCCGGTCTTCCTCAAGGGCGGCACCCTCGTGCTCGAGAAGGGCTTCGACCCGGGCCGGGCGCTGGCCCTCATCGCGCGGCACCGGGTGACGATGCTGAGCGGTGTGCCCACCACGTATCAGCTGATGGCCGATCATCCCGACTGGGCCGGCACCGACCTGTCGTCGCTGCGGAAGCTCACGTGCGGTGGATCGGCCGTGCCCACCCGCATCCTCAACGCCTACGAGGAGCGGGGGATGTCGTTCTCGCAGGGCTACGGCATGACCGAGACCTCCCCCGGGGCGACGTCGCTGTCGCCGGAGAAGACGCGCGAGAAGCAGGGGAGCGTGGGTCTGCCGCACTTCTTCACCGAGGTGCGCATCGCCGACGAGCAGGGCGCGATGGTGCCGCGCGGCACGGTGGGCGAGATCGAGATCTCGGGACCGAACGTGTTCGCAGGGTACCTGAACCTGCCGGATGCCACGGCCGCGGCGTTCACCGCAGACGGCTGGTTCCGCTCGGGAGACCTCGGATACCTCGACGCCGACGGGTACCTCTTCATCGCCGACCGGCTGAAGGACATGATCATCTCGGGCGGCGAGAACATCTACCCCGCCGAGGTCGAGAACCTCATCAGCGACGTCGCCGGCGTGACGGGGGTCGCCGTGATCGGCGTGCCCGACGAGCGCTGGGGCGAGGTGCCGTGGGCGATCCTCACCGTGGCGCCGGGCACCGAGGTGTCGCTCGAGGATGTGCGGGGACACCTCGAGGGGCGGATCGCCCGGTACAAGATCCCGAAGAACGTCGTCGTGGTCGACGAGCTGCCCCGCACCGCGTCGGGCAAGGTGCGCAAGGCCGAGCTGCGCACGCGCTTCGGCGGGTAGCGGAGCGGGGCTATCCGCGGCGAAGTGATCGACGTGGCACAAATGGTCGCGCCCCGCGACAAAACGCGACCACCTCCGCCACCCCGATCACCCCCACCACATCGACGTGGCACAAATGGTCGCACCCCGCGACAAAACGCGACCACCTTCGCCACCCCGATCTCGTGCAGCCCCGGCGACCGCCGCACGCCCGGCGCTCCCCTTGAGGCGGAGCCCCCGGCCGTGTCAGGGTCGGCGCATGAGTCTCGTTCGCATGGACCTGAACATCTCCCTCGACGGCATCGCCGCCACGGCCGACCAGACACCCGAGAACCCGTTCGGGGAGGACTGGGGCCGTCTCGTCGAGGCCTACACGCAGACACGCACCTTCCGCGAACAGGTGCTGCACGACACCAGCGGCGCGGGCACCACCGGACTCGACGACGAGTACGCCCGCGGCTACTTCGACGGGGTCGGCGCCGAGATCATGGGCGCCGGCAAGTTCGGTCTCCACGCCCACCCGGATGACCCGGACTGGCGCGGCTGGTGGGGGGATGACCCGCCCTTCCACACCCCCGTGTTCGTCCTCACCCACACCCCCCGCCCGCCCCTGCAGATGCAGGGCGGAACGACCTTCACCTTCCTCGAGGCCTCCCCGACCGAGGCGCTCGCCATCGCGCGCGAGGCGGCGGGCGACAGGGACATCCGCATCGGCGGCGGACCGACGATGGCCCGCGAGTACCTCCGCGCCGGCCTCGTCGACGTGCTGCACGTGGGGATCACCCCGATCATCCTCGACAAGGGCATCCGCCTCTGGGACGAACTGCGCGGCCTCGACCGCGACTACGACGTGTCGTCGGAGGTCTCCTCCAGCGGCGTCGTCCACGTCACCTTCATCCGGACGCCCCGCGGCTGACCCTCACCCGACGAGCGCGGCGAACTCTCGCACCGCCGGGAACGCCAGCTCGCGGTGGCGGCGGGTGAACAGCTCGAGCGAGCGCTCGGCCGGCCAGTCGTCATCCATGTACTGCGCCGGCAGTGCGGGGTCTGCCCGCAGCAGCGCCAGCCAGTCGGCGACGAGCAGGATGCGGGTGGCCAGCGCACCGGGAGCGTCGGGGTCGACTTCGTCATCCCACTGGGCGAGGAACTCGTGGTGCGCGCGTCGGATCGACGCGATGTCCCACGCGGTGCGTACCGCCTCCCCCATCGGGAAGCCCTCGAGCTGCCGGGCGGCGAACGCCGTCACCGAGCCGGGCTTGAGATCCGGGATGATGGCGGCGAGCGCCGCCGCCAGATCGACCTCCCCCGGGGCGATCCACAGGCCGTCGCGCAGCGGCGCGAACCCCGACCAGGTGAGCGCCGCCCGCAGACGGTGGCGGAGGGTGCGCTGATGCTCGGGAACGCTGAAGGTCACCAGCGTCCACCCCTCCCCCTCCCGCGCGAACGGCGTCGGGCTGTGCACGCGGTGCGACGCCTCGCGCAGCACGTCGCTGCCGTGCGGGGTCAGCACGAAGCCGATCTCCCGCCCGAGGCGGCGCCGTTCGACGAGTCCGGTGAAGACCATCCGGTCGAGGTTCGTCCGCACCGCGGGGCCCGCGACCCCCGCCCCCTCCAGCACGCCCAGCAGCACGCTCGCACGCAGCGGCTCGAAGTAGCGGTCGCACACGTACTCGCCGAAGAACGCCAGCAGGAGCTGACGGGGCTTGCGCGTCAGGAAGGTGCGGTCGGGCGGCGCCGACCGGAGGACGGGGGAGGTCACGCCACTGCGCCCGGCCTCACGGCCTCGCCGCGCTTGGCGCGCTGGATCTGCTCGTACACGTGGGTGCGGAGCTCCGTGAACCGGGGCATCGCGCGCGTCGTGATCTGGTCGCGCGTGGGCGGCAGGTCGATCGCCAGATCCTCCTGCACCCAGGTGGGCGACTTCGAGAGCACCACGACGCGCTCACCGAGGTACACCGACTCGTCGATGTCGTGGGTGACGAAGAGGATCGACATCCCGCGCTCGCGGTGGAGCGTGCGCACCAGGTCCTCGAGGTCGGCGCGGGTCTGGGCGTCGACGGCCGCGAACGGCTCGTCCATGATCAGCACCTCGGGCTGATAGGCCACGGCTCGCGCGATCGCGACGCGCTGCTGCATCCCACCCGACAGCTGCCAGGGGTAGCTCTTGTCGGCGTGATCCAGGCCGACGGCCTTCAGTGCGTCGTCGACAAGGCGGTCGCGGTCGGCCCGCGACATCCGCTTGTGCTTCAGCGGCAGCTCGACGTTCCCGCGCACGGTCAGCCACGGATACAGCGACCGGCCGTACTCCTGGAACACCAGCGCCATGCTCTCGGGCGGATTCGTCACGGGCTGGCCGTCGAGCTCCACCGAGCCGGCGGTCGGACGCAGGAGTCCCGCGATGCACTTCAGCAGGGTCGTCTTGCCGCAGCCGGACGGACCGACGATGCAGACCAGCTCGCCGGCCCTCATCTGGAAGCTGATGTCGCCGATGGCTTCGACGTTCCCGGTCGCCGCCTCGTAGACCTTCTTGAGGTTCTGGACCTCGAGCAGCGTTTCAGGCACGCTCCACCTCCTTGATTCCGTGGTACCAGCGCAGCACCCGCCGCTCGACGAATCCGAAGATCGTGGCGAGCAGCACGCCGATGAGGCCGAGCAACACGATGCCGCTCCACATCTCGGCGATGAGGTAGTTCCGCTGGAAGAAGACGATGCGGTAGCCGAGCCCCGACGAGGAGTAGAACATCTCGGAGATGACCATGAGGATCAGCGCGATCGACAGGGCCTGGCGCACCCCGGTCATGATGCGCGGGCTCGCGGCGGGAAGGACGAGGTAGCGGATGCGTTCGCCCGGCGTCAGCGCGAACGATCGGGCGGTCTCGGTCATGACGCTGTCCGTCGCACGCACGCCGTCGATCGTGTTGAGCAGCACCGGCCAGAGCGAGCCGGCGACGATGACGACGATCTTCATCGAGTCGGTGGGTCCGAGGAGCACCGCCACGATCGGGATGAGGACCGGCGGCGGGATGGCGCGGAAGAACTCCAGGATCGGCTCGAGGAGTTCGCTCAGCCACCGGGTGAGTCCGATGACGAGGCCGGCGACGATGCCCACGACGATGGACAGCGCCGCACCGACGACGAGCCGCCCGAGGCTCGGGAGCACGTCGGTGACGAAGGCCGGCCCGACCCAGGTCTCCACGAACGCCTCGGCGATGACGAGCGGGCTCGGGAAGAACGGGGTCGTGGCGAACGACGACCAGACACCCCAGATGACCAGGAGCAGAAGCGGGAAGCCGAGGGCGTATCCGATGCCCGAGCCGAGCCCTGCCCAGCGACGCGAACGGGGCTTCGGCGTGACCACGGTGCTGGTGTAGAGGGTCACAGCACTTCCTCCCCTCGCACCGACTGGTGCCACGAGAGCGAGCGGCGCTCGATGACCCGGAAGACGAGATTGATGATGAGGCCGAGGATGCCGGTGACGATGACCAGCGCGTAGACGCGCACGTAGTCGCCCGCCGACTGCGCGACGACGATCGCGCGACCGAGCCCGGGGTTTCCGATCGTCAGTTCGGCGGTGACGGCGAGGATCAGCGCGACGGCCGCGCCCAGGCGCAGACCCGTCATGAGGTAGGGCAGCGCCGTGGGGAGGATGAGATAGCGGATGCGCTCGGCGCGAGGCAGCCGGAAGCTCTTGGCCGTGTCGCGGGCGACGGCGTCGACGTCCGCGACGCCGTAGAGCACCTGCACGAAGATCTGCCAGAAGCTGGCGTAGACGACGATCACGAGTGCCGCCTCGATGCGGAGGCCGAACATGAGGATCGCGAGCGGGATGAGCGCGACGGAGGGGATCGGCCGGAGGAACTCCACCGTGGTGTGGGTGGCCTTGCGCAGGAACGGGACGAGTCCGATGATCGTGCCGAGGACGACGGCGAGCACCGTGGCGATGGCGAGGCCGATGGCCCACGCGGTCATCGTGCGGCCGATGTTGCGCCAGAACTCCAGGTCGCGGAGGTCTGCGGCCAGGCGCGCGAGCACCTCGGTGGGCGGCGGGAAGAAGCGCGGGTCGAGCAGCCCCAGGGTGGGGATCAGCTGCCAGGTGACGAGGAACCCGGCGATGCCGAGCGCTCCGAGGGCGACCTTGCGGAAGGTGCGGGCCCGACGGGCCGAGCGCAGGCGGTTCGGGGCCTCGGGTCGGAGCTGCCGTGGGGGCACGGTCGTCTTCGGTGATGGGAGCACCGCGTTCTCGGACACGGGGGACCTCTCGGGATCGAAGGGGGAACGGAGCGGGCGGCGCGCGGGAGCGCGGCCGCCCGCTCCGCGCGGACTACTGCTGCTGGATGAGCCGCGAGAAGTCGGGCTCGGCGTCGATGTAGCCGTATTCGACCGCGAGGGCGGCGAGGTCTTCGATGCCGGCGCTGCCGAGGTCGGCGGTGAACTCCGGCAGCACGATGCCCGCCGCAGCCTCCTCGGGGATCTCGAGGTTCGTCGCGATGGCGGCGCGGACGGCGTCCTTGTTCTGCGAGGCGAACTCCAGCGCGTCGGCCATGGCCGCGGCGTAGTCGGCGACGAGCTCGGGGTCTTCGTCGATCTTGGCCTGCGTGGTGAAGTTGGTCAGCACCGTCAGGCCCGGGATCGTCGCCTGGTAGGGCGCCACGACCTCGACCCCGCCGCCACCGACGACGATGCCGCGGAACGGGTCGGGCACCCACGCCGCGTCGATGTTGCCGGCCTCGAGCTGCGCCTGCGCGTCGGGGAAGGCGACCTCGACGAACTCGATGGTGGACGAGTCGCCGCCGGCGTCGTCGACGGCCTTGCGGATGGTGAGGTCACCGGCGGCGCCGAGGCTGTTGACCGCCACGCGCTTGCCGGCGAGGTCGGCGGGGCCGGCGATGCCCGCGTCGCCGAGGGCGACGACGGCGTTGACGTCCTCACCCGAGGTGAGCGAGGAGGCGTAGTTGCTGAAGATCACGACGCCGAGGTCCTGCAAATCGGCGCGGATCGGGCCGAAGGGCTGACCGATCGCGAAGTCGATGTCGCCGCTGAGGAGGGCAGGGATGGCCTGGGCGCCGCCCTGGGCGGGCACGACCTCGACGTTCAGTCCGTACTCCTCGAAGATCCCCTCGTCGATCGCCGCCCACAGCGCGCCGGACTCGGCGATGGGAAGGGCGGCCACGCGGACATCGCGGACCTCTTCGGTCGTGCCGCCGGCGTCGGCGCTGTCGCTGGGTTCGGCGGTGGGGCCGGCTGCGGAGTCGGTGCAACCGGCGAGGGCGAGTGCGGCTACGGCCATCAGGCCGAATGCGGCGAGCCTCTTCTTCATTGACGGGCCTCTCGTTGGTGTCGGAGTGGAGCCGGTCTCGAGGCGTGACGTCGGTGCTGCGTCGGGTCGTCACATCCTCGTGGCCTGACGTGTTCATGGTCGGTCAGGCGACATCCGCTTGTCAAGACTTTTGTGACGAGCGTCACCGAATTGTTGAATCTGCCAGTCGGAAATGCCTCTTGCCATTACCTATGGACATAGTTATCGTGATCTCGAGAGCACCGATGCTCATCGCAGAGGAAAGGACCTCGACGTGGCACGCACCACCTCCGAACATTCCGCAGCCGCTCGCGCGCTGGTACAGGACTACTCGCTGGAGATGACAGGGAAGGACATCCCGGGTCTCCAGGAGGCACGGGACTCGATCCCCGCTGGCACCAAGGTGAACGTGACCTTCCTCGGCAACGAAGACCTCGAGATGCGGGTCGCCGCCTCCAAGGCGGTCAAGGAGGCGGGCTTCGTGCCCGTTCCGCACATCTCGGCGCGGCGCCTGAAGTCGGCCGAGCAGCTGCGGGAATTCCTCTCCCACCTCCAGACCGTCGGTGCCAGCGAGCACGTCTTCTCCGTCGGCGGTGACCCGGCCGAGCCCGAGGGCCCGTACGAGGACTCGCTGTCGGTGATCCGCTCCGGCATCCTGCAGGAGTACGGCGTGAAGGAGGTCAGCATCGCGGGGTACCCCGAGGGTCACCCCGACATCGCCGACGACATCCTGTGGCGCCACCTCGAGGACAAGATCGCCGCGCTCTCGGAGCAGGGCCTGGACGCGGTCATCCTCACCCAGTTCGCCTTCGACACCGACCCGGTGATGGCCTGGATCCAGGAGGTCCGCCGCCGCGGCATCACCGCCGAGATCCGGATCGGCACGCCCGGACCCGCCGGCATCAAGCGCCTGCTGGGCTTCGCCCGCCGCTTCGGAATCGGCGCGAACGCCATGATCGTGAAGAAGTACGGCTTCTCCCTGACCAACCTGATGGGAACCGCCGGCCCCGACCGCTTCGTCACCGACCTCGCAGACCTACTGGCGCAGAACGGCACGCTCGGCAATGTCAGACTGCACTTCTACACATTCGGCGGCCTGCGCGCGACCTCGGAGTGGGTGCGCGATTTCCGCGCCCCACAATCCTGAGGAGTTCTCATGACGCTGCACACCGATGCCCGGCGCGACCACGCCTGCCTGATCGTCCACGGCCCCGACCAGCCTGGGATCGTCGCGGCCGTGTCGTCGCTGATCGCGCGCAACGAGGGCAACATCGTCACCCTCGACCAGTACTCCGACAACCCCGAGGGCGGGGAGTTCTTCCAGCGCGTGGTCTTCCACCGCGCCGATCTCACCGCGACGATGCCGGCGATCGAAGCCGACCTGGAGAAGACCCTCGGCCCGCTCGGCATGACATGGGTGCTCACCGACCAGTCGGTGCCCAAGCGCATGGCGATCCTCGCCTCGACGAGCGACCACTGCCTGCTGGAGCTGCTCTGGCGTCACCGCCGCGGCGAGCTTCCCGTCACCATCCCGATGGTCATCTCCAACCACACCAACACCGCCGAGGACGTCCGCTCGTTCGGGATCCCGTTCGTGCACGTGCACTCGCAGGGCCCCGACAAGTCCGCCGCCGAGGCGGAGATCCTCAAGCTCCTCGACGGCAACGTCGACTTCGTCGTGCTCGCCCGCTACATGCAGATCCTCTCCGAGGACTTCCTCGAGAAGATCAGCGTGCCGGTCATCAACATCCACCACTCCTTCCTCCCCGCCTTCATCGGGGCGGCCCCCTACAAGAAGGCCAAGGAGCGGGGCGTGAAGCTCATCGGCGCGACGAGCCACTACGTCACCGCCGACCTCGACGAGGGACCGATCATCGAGCAGGACGTCGCCCGCGTCGATCACCGGATGACCGCCGCAGACCTCCAGGCCCGTGGCGCCTACGTCGAGCGCGCCGTGCTCTCGCGCGCCGTGCAGTGGCACGCCGAGGACCGCGTCATCCGTCACGGCAACCACACGATCGTCTTCAGCGACCGCCCCTGACGATCCCCCGCACCCTCCCGAAGACCACCTACCGAACAGAGAGGTTCCACCCATGGCAGAGAATCTGCAGCAGCTGCTGGACGAGAAGGGAAGCCCGGTCGAGTTGCTCCGCAACTCCCAGATCGGCTCGTACATCTACCCCGTCGTGCCCGCTGACTTCCAGAACTGGATCAAGGAGCAGAAGGCCTGGCGCGACACCGCGGTCCTGTACGACCAGTCGCACCACATGGACAATGTGTTCCTCCGCGGCTCGGACGCGATCAACCTGATCCGCGACACCGCGATCAACTCGGTCGAGGTCTTCCCCGTCAACCGCGCCAAGCAGTACGTGCCGACCACCGCGTCGGGTCACGTCATCGGCGACGGCATCCTCTTCCACGAGGAGGAGGACCAGTACGTCTACGTCGGCCGCGCGCCGGCGTCGAACTGGCTGATGTTCCACGGTGAGACCGGCGGCTACAAGAACCTCGAGATCGAGGTCGACCGCCGCTCGCCGTCGCGTCCCTACGGCGACGCGGTCTCGCGCCGGTACTACCGCTTCCAGATCCAGGGCCCCGCGGCCTGGAAGGTCATCGAGAAGCTCAACGGCGGCCCGCTCGAGCAGCTGCGGTTCTTCGCGATGTCGACGATGAACATCGAGGGCATGAACGTCCGCACGCTCCGCCACGGCATGGCCGGCGCTCCGGGTCTGGAGATCTGGGGTCCCTACGCCGACCACCACCGCGTCCGCGACATCATCGTCGAGGCCGGGGCCGAGTTCGGCCTGGTGCCGGTGGGTTCGCGCGCCTACCCCTCGAACACGCTCGAGTCGGGCTGGATCCCCTCTCCCCTCCCCGCCATCTACACCGGCGAAGAGGAGCGCGCGTACCGCGAGTGGCTCGGCGTCGACAGCTACGAGGCGACGGGCACACTCGCCGGCTCGTTCGTGTCGAACAACATCGAGGACTACTACCTCACCCCGTGGGAGCTCGGCTACGGCTCGTTCGTGAAGTTCGACCACGACTTCATCGGACGTGACGCGCTGGAGAAGATCGACCCCGCCACCCAGCGCAAGAAGGTCACGCTGGCCTGGAACGCCGAGGACCTCGGCCGGGTGTGGTCGTCGCTCCTGGACGTCGACGGCCCGAGCTACAAGTTCTTCGACCTGCCGCTGGCCAACTACGGCTCGGCGAACTACGACTCGGTCGTGGACGCCGACGGCACCGTCGTCGGGTTCTCGATGTTCACCGGGTACAGCGCCAACGAGAAGCGCGGCCTGTCGCTCGGCACCGTCGACCCCGACGTGCCCGAGGGCACCGAGCTCAAGGTCGTCTGGGGCGAGCCGAACGGCGGCTCGTCGAAGGCGTCGGTCGAGCCGCACGAGCAGACCGAGGTCCGCGTCGTGGTCTCGCCGGTGCCGTACTCCACGGTGGCCCGCCAGACCTACCAGGGCGGATGGCGCACCGGATACAAGAACGACTGACCGTGATGGCGGAGGGGCTCGGGCGTACGCGTCCGGGCCCTTTTGCTACCCTCACCCCCAGACCCCGGCAAGGAGCTTCATGAGTCTGCGATACGCGCTGCTGGCGATCCTGCGGGTCGGCGCGCTCTCGGGGTACGACCTGCAGAAGCAGTTCTCGCTCTCGGTCGGTCACGTCTGGCACGCACCGGACTCCCAGATCTATCCCGAGCTGCGCAAGATGGAGCAGGAGGGCCTGGTCGAGGCCGAGGAGCAGACCCGCGGCGAGCGCGGCCGTCGACGGCTCTACCACGTGACGGATGCCGGTGATCGGGCGTTCCTCGACTGGATGACGGCGCCGCTGGACTACCAGCGGGTGCGCGACCCCGCCCACCTTCGCGCCGCCTACCTCGAGACCACGACGCCCGAAGCGGCGCGGGAGTTCCTCGCCCGCCACATCACCGTCTGGTCGGCCGAGCTCGCCCAGTGGGAGGGGGAGCTCGCCCGCATCGATGCGCTCAGCAACCCCATGCTCGTCCGCCGGCTCGCCGGCACCCCCGACGAGGAACGCGAGCGCACGATCGCCTACAAGCGCTTCGCCTACGAGGGGCTCGTCGAGCGCGCCCGCGGCGAGATCGAGTGGGCCCGGCGCGGCCTCGATCTCGTCGATCGGGTGAGCTGACGCTCGAGTGCGCAGGCCCGCCGGATTGGCGACATAATCCGCGGCGATCTCGTCGGCAATCGCCGTTTCGGAGTACGCTCGGAGCGTACGCGGCGGATCCTTCTCCTCGGCGATGGCCGCGTGCCCGGTCGACGTCGATGGAGAGGTGGAGCGGATGACCGACGCAGACGTTCTGGATGACGCGCCCGCGCGCCCCGACCTCACGCAGCGCATCCGCGACGCGATCCTGAGCGCGGAGTTCGCCCCCCATCAGCGGCTCATCGAAGCAGACCTCAGCGAACGCTTCGACGCGTCGCGGGCGTCGGTGCGCAACGCGCTGTTGAACCTCGCCGGCGAGGGCCTCGTGGAGCGCCTGCCGAACCGCGGCGCCCGCGTGCGCGCGATCAGCATCGACGAGGCCGTCGAGATCGTCGAGGTGCGCGTGGGGCTGGAGTCGCTGTGCGCCCGCAAGGCCGCCGAGAACCTCTCCCCGGCGGGCGAAGCCGAGCTGCGCGCCATCCGCGACGGCATCGAGGAGGCGATCGCGACCGGGAACCTCGTGGAGTACGCGCGCCTGAACCAGGAGATGGACCGGTGCCTGCGCGAGGAGAGCGGCCACGTCACCGCGACCCAGCTGCTCGAGCGACTGCGCGCCCAGTCGGCGCGGCACCAGTTCCGCCTCGCGTTCCACCCGGGGCGGGCGTCGCAGTCGGCGCCGGAGCACATCGCGATCATCGACGCGGTGCTCGCCCGCGACCCCGAGGCGGCCGATGCCGCGACCCGGGCTCACCTGAACGGCATCGTCGGCGTGCTGCACGCGCTCGGCTGACCTCCCGCGCAGGACCGCGCGATCCCCTTCCCGCGCGCTCGACCCTTGCCCCGCCCGCCGGCGACCCGTCGAAAACTGCGGCCTGCGCGCGGCAGCCCGCGCACCACCCGTCGAAATCTGCGGCCTGCGCGCGCCAGCCCGCGCACGACCCGTCAGAAACTGCGGCCTGCGCGCGGCACGGGCGGCATCCTGTGACGGGTCGCGCGCGTCGTGGTGAACCCTGCGCCCCGCCACCCGCACGATCTGCCCACACCCGCAGCTTCCACCCGCGACCCGTCAGAAACTGCGGCCTGCGCGCGCCTCGAGCCGCATCCTGCGACGGGTCGCGCACACGCCCAGCCCCCGCCGCGCACACGGAGGCGCGCCGCCCCGAACGGGACGACGCGCCTCGCGAAGGGACGACGGGTTACTCGAAGGACTCGACCGTGTCGTAACCGCGGCCGTTGTACTTCTGCACCACGACGCTCGAGACGGCGGGCTGGCCGGCCTCGGTGGTGTCGACCAGGGTGCCCGGGAGCATCAGCGGCGCCTCGTAGCCCGAGACGTTGCGGAGGGCCTCCATGAAGTTCTCGCGGGTCGGCTCGGTCATCTCGCCGAACACCTGCTCGAGGGTGCCGCCGATCATGTAGCTCCACATGCAGTGCGGGAACGCCGGCACATCGGGGTAGTCGGCGTACTCGGCGAGGTTGGTGAGGAAGTTCTGCACGTCCTCGTCCTCGGCGTAGGCCGGGCTCGCAGGCGCCTTGGCGAACGACACCGAGTAGACGCCGGGGAAGGCCGTCGCGCCACCGGGCTCCAGGATCGCCGTGGGGCTGGAGGTGTTCGAGGGCAGGAACCACGAGGGGAGCCATCCGAGCTCCTGCGCCTTCTGCAGCGAGGAGATCACCAGCGGAGTGATCGACATCGCGTTGAAGAAGACGTCGGCGCCCGACGCGGCGAGCTCGGTGAGCTGCGCATCGACCGACGTGTCGGTCGCCTCGTAGGTGAGCTCCTCGACGATCTCGACGTTGTCGGCGCCCTCGATCGCCTCCTTGAAGCCCTCGACGTAGCCCTCGCCGTAGTCGTCGTTCTGCGCGAGGATGGCGACCTTGTGGTCTTCGCCGGAGGCTGCCAGCAGCTCGCCGAACGCGGCGCCCTCGTTCTGGTAGATCGGCACGAAGCCGAGCTGCCACGGGCTCTCGTCGGTGTTGGAGAACAGCGGGTCGCCGGTCATGATGAGCACCTGGGGCACCTCATCGTCGATCGCCGCCTCGCGCCACGCGCGGTTGGTCGGCGTGCCGAGGCCCGATGTCATGGCGAACACGCTGTCCTTGAGCTGCTCGAAGTTCGCCGCCGCCTGCTGAGGGTCGTAGGCGTCATCTAGGGCCTCGATCTCGACGGTGCGCGTGTTGCCGTCACCGAACTCGATGCCTCCCGCAGCGTTCGCGGCGCCGAAGTACGCCTCCAGGCCCGCCACCGTGCAGGTGCCGGGGCCGGCGGTGGGGCCCGACAGCGGCGTCGTGATGCCGAGGGTGATGCTGTCGTCGGTGATGCCGGGGCTCGCCGCGACGGCGTCGCCCGAGGCGTCGCCGCCCCCGGTGTTCGCGCCGCGGGCACAGCCCGTGGCCACCAGGGCGAGGATGCCGATGCCGGCGACGACGGTCGTCACCCGTGCCCGGCGTCCCCACGTCTTCGTGTGGAACTCGCTCATGTGTCTTGCTCTCTCTCGGTGGATGGGTGGGATGCGGCGACCGGCTGCGGTGTCGCCGCCTGAGACCGCGCGCCGGGTCCTCCCCCCCGATCACCGCGGCGGACCAGCCGCCCGATGACCCGGGGAAGCGAGACGAGCCCGCCGGGGAGGAGGAACAGCACGAGCAGCAGGATGGCGCCCTGCAGCATCGCGGTCAGGTTCGGGTCGATGATGTTCGTCAGCTGCGGGACGAGGACGTAGTAGGCGCCGCCGAGGATCGACCCGACGATGCTGCCCGCCCCACCGACGACCATCGAGATGACGAGTTCGATCGAGTGACCGAAGCTCAGCGTCTCGGGCGAGGTGTACTGGATCACGACCATGTAGAGGAACCCGCTCACCCCGCCGATGAGGGCGGCGATGGTGAAGGCGAGCACCTTGTACTTGTAGGGCGAGATGCCCATGGATGCCGCGACCGCCTCGTTCTCCTTCACGATGGCGAATGCGCGACCGTACTTCCCCCGCACGAGGTTGCGGGTGAGGAGGAAGGTGATGCCGCCGATCAGCAGCACGAGGTACAGCTGCCACTGGTCGTCGTATAGGGGCGCCCACTCCGGGGCGCCCGAGAACCGCGCCGACAGGCCCTGCGATCCGCCGGTGAACTCCCCGAGGCGCCGAGCGAGCGGAACGCCGACGATGGGGAGGGCGATGGTCACCATCGCGATCGCGAGCCCCCCGAGCCGGGCGGCGGCCAGCGCGATGACGAGACCGACGAGGGCGGTGAGGGCCAGGGCGAGGATGAACACCAGGATGATGTTCCACTCCTGCGACACCCCGTAGGCGGTGATGTAGGCCCCGAGCCCGACGAAGAAGATCTGGCCGAGCATGACCTGGCCGGTGTAGCCCATGATCACGTTGAGCCCGAGGACGGCGACGGCGAAGACGCCGATGCGGGCGAGGGTGGAGTTCGTCCCCGCGTCGAAGACCAGCGGGAGGATGATCGCAGCGAGCACGCCGAGCGCGAGACCCGCCCATCTCACCCAGGGGCGCTGCAGGAAGCCGGTTGCCGTCGTCATCACACCCGCACCACGACTTTCCGGCCGAACAGGCCCTGCGGCCTCAGGATGAGGACGATGAACAGGAGGATGAAGGGCACCGCGATCCGGAGGTCGTACCCGATGAAGGGCACGTAGACCGCGGCGAGGTTCTCCAGCACACCGATCAGCCACGCCGCGACCACAGCACCGAGCGGGCTGGAGAGTCCGCCGATGATGACGGCGGCGAGGGCGTAGACCAGGGCGCCGTCCATCATCCCGGGGGTGAGGGTGAGCTGGGGGGCGACCATCGCGCCGGCGACGGCGCCGAGAGCTGCCGCGAGCCCCCAGCCGACCATCAGGAGCCGGCCGACCTTCAATCCCGAGAACGACGCCGACTCGGGGTTGATCGCCACCGCCCGCAGCGCCAGACCCAGCTTGGTGCCGACGAACAGGCCCTGCAGGATCAGCATGATCACGACGATGACGAAGATCGTCCCGAGCGAGCGGACGCTGACCACGGCGCCGAAGATGGTGACGGTGTCGAGCGGGAAGAGCGAGGGGAACTGGAGGTTGTTGTAGCTCCAGATCCACGCGCAGATGCCGGTGATGAGCGTGAGGAGGCCGATCGTGACCACGACCGCGGTGTCGGGGTCGCCCTTCTCGAAGCGGCGCATGAGGTAGCGCTCGATGAAGGCGCCGACGAAGAACGACACCACCACCGAGGCGAGGATCGCCAGGATCAGCGGCAGCCCCCACACGGTGAACTGGTAGGCGATGTAGGCCGAGAGCACCGCGATGCCGCCCTGGGCGAAATTGATCAGGCCCGTGGCCTGGTTCACCAGGACGATCGCGAGCGCGAGCGCCGCGTAGATCGACCCGGTCGACAGGCCGTCGACCACGAGTTGGATGAAGGTCTGCACGTCAGCCTCCCAGGTACGCGCGGCGGATCTCGTCCATGCCCCGCAGCTCCGCGGTCGAGCCGGTCAGGGCGTTGCGTCCCGTCTCGAGCACCGTGGCGCTGTCGACGAGGGTGAAGGCGAGGTTCGCGTTCTGCTCGACGATGAGCATCGCGATGCCCGATTCGCGGCGCAGCCGCCCGATCGCCTCGTAGACGGTCTTGGCGGTGGAGGGCGCGAGCCCGAGCGACGCTTCGTCCAGGAGCATGAGGCGGGGCTTCGCCATGATGGCGCGGGCCACGGCGAGCATCTGCTGCTCGCCGCCCGAGAGGGCCGACCCGTTCGAACGGATGCGGTCGCGCAGCTGCGGGAAGAGGTCGAGGCAGTACTCGATGTCGCTCTCGATCCCCTTGCGGTCGCGCCGGAGGTAGGCGCCGACGCGGAGGTTCTCCCGCACCGTCAGGCCCCCGAGCGTGCCGCGTCCCTCCGGCACGTGTGCGATCCCCATCGCCGCGACCTTCTCCGGCTTGGAGCCGCGGATGTCCTTGCCCTCGAAGAGGATGCTGCCGCCGGCGCGGACCGTGCCGCTGATCGCCCGGAGCGTGGTCGTCTTGCCGGCGCCGTTGGCCCCGAGGATGCCGACGGCACCGCCGTCCGGGACGCTCAGCGACACCCCCTCCAGCACCTGGACGGGTCCGTAGAACGCGGTGACGTCCTTCAGCTCAAGCAGCGTCATCGGCGGCGTCCTTTCCGATGTACGCCTCGATCACGCGCGGATCGGACTGGGCCTCGGCGGCGGTGCCCTCCATGAGCTTGCGCCCGTGGTCGAGGACGACGACGTGATCGGTGAGCGCCGCGATGAGGCCCATGTTGTGCTCGACCACCACGACGGTGATGCCGTCGTCGCGAACGCGTCGGACGGTCTCGATCAGCTGCTCGACCTCGTTGTGCGGCAGGCCCGCTGCCGGCTCGTCCAGGAGCAGGAGCGAGGGCCGGCTCATCAGCGCCCGGCAGAGCTCGATGCCCTTGTGCAGGCCGTGCGACAGCTCGTCGGCCCGCACGTTCGCGGTCCATGCGAGGCCGTTGCGCTCCAGCAGGGCCAGCGCCTCGGCACGCAGCTCCTTCTCGGTACGCCGCGTCCGCGGCATCCGGATCGACCATTCCAGAGCGCCGCCGGGAAGTCGTCCGTGGGCGCCGAGGAGCACGTTCTCCAGCACGGTTTCCCGCAGCTGGAGGGCGGGATGCTGGAATGTGCGGGCGAGCCCGTGCTTGGCCAGGCTCGCGGGAGTGGACCCCAGCACCTCGGATCCGTCGATCGTGATCGACCCGCTCGAGGGCTTGTAGTGCCCGCTGATGCAGTTGAACAGCGAGGTCTTGCCGGCTCCGTTCGGACCGACGAGCCCCGCGATGCTTCCGGGTTCCACGGTGAAGGAGACATCCTCGAGCACCCGGACACCGCCGAAGTGGAGGCTGACGTCCGACACCGTCAATCGAGCACCCATTGCCCGCCTTCCGTCGTCGCGTCTCTGCTCTGACCAGGGATCGAGTCATCCCGTGAGGGGACGCTACGCGATCTTCGTAGAAATTGTCAACGATTTTGGTGCGCAGATTGAATGACTGTGGCCCATTCGTGACCTCGTGGTCCGATCGTGGCGCGGGTCGGCCGGCTGCTGCCGTAGATTTCCGTTGAACGGAACAACGCGCCGCGGTGACGATCTCGCCGCATAGTGTGACGCCGACGAATGGAGGGTCGACGATGACCGAAACACTGGCCCAGGCGATCGCCCGCGAGGGAAGCCCGGTGGAACTGCTGCGGAACCAGAACTGGCCCGCATTCACCTTCCCGGTGGCGCCGGAGTTCACGAACTGGCGCGACGAGCAGCGCGCCTGGAACACCTCGGTGGCGCTGATGGATCAGTCCCACCACATGACGCAGCTGTTCATGGACGGCGCCGACCTGATCCCCCTGCTGCAGAGCATCTCGCCGAACACGTTCGCGACCTTCCGGCCCGGTGTGGCCAAGCAGCTCATCTCGGTGAACAAGGACGGCTATCTCATCGGCGACGGCATCCTGTTCTACAACCACGAGGGTCCCGACGGCCTCGTGCTGGTGGGGCACCACATGCTCATCGACTGGGTGCGGTTCAACATCGAGAAGGCCGAGGCCGCCGGCAAGGACGTGCGGTACCGCCTCGACCCCAACTCGCACATGCGTCAGGGTCCCCCGACGTTCTACCGCTACGAGCTGCAGGGCCCCCACGCCGACCGCGTGATGGAGAAGATCTTCGGCGGGCCGGCTCCGGCGATCAAGTTCTTCCACATCGGCGACGTCGAAATCGCCGGTCGCCCCGTCAAGGCGCTTCGCCACGGCATGGCCGGGCAGCCCGGCTTCGAGTTCTACGGTCCGTGGGAGGACAACGAGATCGTGCTGAACGCGATCATGGAGGCCGGGGAGGAGTTCGACATCCGTCGCGTGGGCGCGAAGGCCTACTCGTCGTCGCCGCTGGAGTCGGGATGGGTGCCCACCCCGTTCCCCGCCGTCTTCGACGACGATTTCGCCGAGTATCGCGAGTGGCTCCCCGCCGCGCGCATCGGGTCGATCGGCGGATCGCTGTACTCGACCGACATCCACGACTACTACATGACGCCGTTCGATCTGGGTCTCGGTCGATCGGTGCGCTTCGACCACGACTTCCACGGCCGGGAGGCGTTGGAGAAAATCGCCGAGGCCCCGGCTCGTCGCAAGGTGACGCTGATCTGGAACTCCTCGGATGTCGCCGACGTCGTCCGGTCGCAGGTCGAGCCCGGCGTGCCGGCGAAGTACCTCGACTTCCCCAAGGCGCGATACGGCCTCTACCAGATGGACGAGATCCAGCAGGACGGGCGCCGCGTGGGCATCTCGACCGACGCAGGCTACGTCGCCTTCGATCAGCTGTACATGTCGCTCGCGACGCTGGACAACGACGTGCCCGAGGGCGCCGAGGTCGAGGTGCTCTGGGGCGAGGACCCGATCTCGCGCAAGCACTCGGTCGAACAGCACCGCCAGGTGCGCATCCGCGCGACCGTCGCACCGGCGCCGTACCACGAGTACGCCCGCACGGTGTATCGCGCGAACGACTGACCCGTCGCGCGGTGCGCGCCGGCTCGCTCACGTCGGCCGCTTTCCCCTCCGTCGCGAGGAGATTCGCGCTCCTGAGGACCGCGCCCCCCGGATCGGTCCTCAGGAGCGCGGATATCCGTGTGGGCGCGACGCGCACGACGCTTCGAGGAGGGGTTGATCTCGGGTAGCGTGCGAGCATGCGCCGCGCGATGGACCGATATGCGTCATTGAGATCGGTCTGGATCATCCTCATCGCGGTGGTGGGCGCCGTGCTGGCGAACCTCGCGATCTACGGGGTCGCGCGCCTGGCCGGCGTGGAGTTCTGGTTCACCGCCGCGGGCGGGCCGCTGCAGGTGCTGCCCCCGGTGCTGATCCAATTCACCGCCGTCCCGCTTCTCGTCGGGCTGACGGTGGCGGCGATCGTCGGGCACTGGTGGCGCTGGGTGTTCCTCGTCGGCCTGGTCGTGGCGGTGCTGCTCGAGGTGGGAACGATCTTCGCACTCACGATCCCCGCCGATTTCGACACCGGCAGCACCGTCGCCCTCGCCCTCTGCCACCTCGCGATGGTGCCGTTCACCGTCGCGGCACTGCTCGCCCTGCGCGCGCGCCGCGACGCGCGGCAAGCGCGAAGGCAGGAATGACTCCATGGCACGCGGATCCGCGGGGGAGTCGGTGCTCCACAAACACCTCCGCATCCTGGAGACCTTCGACGCGTGGCATCCGTTCCTGACGCTGAGTGAGATCGCGGATGCCTCGGGGCTGCCTCGATCCAGTGCGCACCGCCTCGTGGGCGAACTCGAGCGCGAAGGTCTGCTCGAGCGCCTGCCGGACCGGACCTACCGTCTGGGCGTGCGCCTCTGGGAATTCGCCAGCCGCACGCCGGGCGCCCTGGGGCTGCGCGAGATCGCCCGCCCGTGGCTCGCCGCCGTGCACGAGAGGGTGCGACAGCACACGCAGCTGGGGGTGCTGAGCGGCACCGACGTGCTCTTCATCGAGCGGCTCTCGACCCGCGACGCGGTGCTGAACGCCACTCTCATCGGGGGACGGATGCCGCTGCACGCGTCCTCGAGCGGACTCGTGCTCCTCGCCTTCGCCGATCCGGCGCTCGTGACCGAGGTGATCCGGCAGGGGCTCCGCGTCTACACCGAGCACACCCTCCGCACCGAGAAGGATCTGCGGGCACGCCTCCGGCAGGTGCGCGCCGACGGCTTCGCGGTCAACGACGGGCACATCCATGCCGAGTCGCGGGGAATCGCCGTGCCGGTCTCAGGGCCCGACGGTTCGGTCTACGCCGCGGTCGGGTTCGTCGTCCCCAACGACGGCGCGTCGCCGCATCCGTACATCGGGCTGCTCCGCCGCGCGGCGGCGGGCATCGCGAAGGACCTCGCCGAGGCGTATCGGGCCGACGCGGAGGAGCACCCCCTGGGCATCCGCTCGCTCGTGCGCGGGTCGGAGCGATCGCTGGAGTACTTCGAGCAGCTCACCAGCGACCCTCACGACGCCGGGATCGTGGTGCGCGGTGAGTGAGCCGACGATCGCCGTGATCGGACTCGGGGAAGCGGGGAGCCGCTACGCCGCGGGGCTCGCCGCCGCCGGCGCCCGGGTGCGGGGCTTCGATCCGCACCACGCCCCCGACCTCCCCGGCGTCGCCCACGCCGTTGATGCCGCGACCGCGGTCGCCGGAGCAGATCTCGTGCTGAGCCTCGTCCACGGCAGGCTCGCGCTCGAGGTGGCCTCGAGCCTCCTCCCCCACATCACGCCGCCCACGGTCTACGCCGACCTCAACGCGGCCTCACCCGACGCGATGCGGACTGTCGCGCGCATGGCGGCCGAGCGCGGGGTGTCGATGACGGATGTCGCGGTGCTCGCCCCCGTACCGCGGGCCGGCCACGGGACACCCCTCCTCGCGTCCGGCGACGGGGCCCCGTCGTTCGCCGCCCTGGTCGGCCCCCTGGGGGTGCCTGTCGAGGTGATCGACGCGCCCGCGGGAGCGGCTGCCGAGCGCAAGCTCCTGCGGAGCGTCTTCATGAAGGGGCTCGCCGCCGTCGTGCTCGAGAGCCTCGACGCCGCCCGCGCCGCGGGCGCGGAGACGTGGATGCGCGACCACATCGCCGCCGAGCTCGACGTCGACGGCGAGGGTCCCCAGCGCGTCGCACGACTCGTCGACGGCACCCGCACGCACGCCGCCCGGCGCGAGCAGGAGATGCACGACGCCCTTGCGGAGCTCGAGGCCCTGGGCGCCCCCACCGACATGACGCGCGCGACGCTCGCGTGGCTCGCGCGGCTCCGCGCCGCGGGCGCCCCGGACTGAGGGCGCCGCCGGGCGGACCGGCGACGCCCCGCGTCGCTCAGGCCTGACCGGTGGTGCGCCAGCCGCCGTGGTACTCGGTGCGGGCGGTCTCGGCGTAGGGCACAGGGCTCACCACGGCGCGCACCGCGATCTGCTCGTGCGGCTCGACGGTCGTCTTGCCCGACCCGCCGTCGGGCTCACCCCACACCACGCGCACCTCGGCGCCGATCGGCACGTCACGGTCGACCGTCGCCAGCGACAGGCCGCGCTTCTCGTTCGCGGTGACGCCGGTGAACAGCGACAGCCCGACGGTGTTGCCGTCGGCGTCGATGACGGCGTCGTAGTTGGACGAGCCGTAGTTGGCGTTCGGCAGGTCGAAGAACTGGTAGCCGGGGCCCTCGCGGTCCAGGGGCGAGGCGAGGATCTTCGCGAGGTCCTCGTCGTTCCAGGCGAGCGTGACCTTCTTGCGCTGACGCTCGGGGTCGATCTGCTCGAGCGCCTCGCGGCCGATGAAGTCGTGGTCGAACTTCACGAACGAGCCGTAGCCGAGCTCCCAGGGGTTCAGGTAGTAGTCGTCGATGCTGTCGGAGACGAAGGAGCCGGCGAGGGCGTTGATGGCCTCGTAGCTGTTCGCGGGAAGCCACTCGCGGTAGCGGCGCTCGATGTCGCTGCCGGTGTAGATGGCCGGAAGCGGCGAGGGGATCCAGCCCGACTCGAGGGTGTTGGAGGAGTACGCGCGCGAACCGCAGGGCTCGATGCCGAACTCGGCGCCGGCCTCGAGGATCGCGTCGCGGATCTTGCCGTGGTGCTCGTACGGACCCCACAGCTCCAGGCCCGGGGCACCGGCCATGCCGTGGCGGAGGGTGCGGACGTTCTCGCCGGCGATCGTCATCTCGCCCATGTGGAAGAACTTGACCTTCTCGACCTCGCCTCCGGCGAGCTTCTCGATGATCGCCCAGGCGTTCGGGCCCTGGATCTGGAAGCGGTAGTACTCGCGGTGCACGGCGGCGCCGTAGGGCCGGGAGGGGGAGCGGTCGTCGTAGCGGGTCTCGACGTCGTAGCCGCCGGTCTCGGCGTGGAACTGCAGCCAGTTCGCCGCGGGCGCGCGGCCGACGTAGACGTAGTCGTTCTCGGCCTCGTGGAAGAGGATGCCGTCGCCGATCACGCCGCCGTTGGAGGCGGTGGGGACGAACTGCTTGGCGACGTTGACGGGGAAGTCGGCGAAGCTGTTGATCCCGGTGTCGGAGAGCAGCTGGAGCGCACCGGGGCCCGACATGAAGAAGTTCACCATGTGGTGCGACTGGTCGTAGAGCACGGCGGTCTCACGCCAGGCTTTCTGCTCGCGTCGCCAGTTGGTGAACTCGGCGGGCACCACGGGGTAGATGTAGGTGCCGAGGCGGGAGTTGCGGAGCATCTCCACGGTGTTCCCGCGCTCATCGAGCAGTTCCTGGAGGGTGGCGGCCATGGGGCGTCCTCGACTTCCTTGTCAGCACGGCATCCGCACGTGCGGCGACGGTGGGCGACATCCCTACGAGCGAAGGGATCCGGTAGCCCAGATTGTAGACAAAATCTTGACCATTCCGCTAGGGGTGTGATTCCCTTACGGCATGTCAGAGGCTCAGGGCACACTGCTGGTGGTCAGCGCCCACGCGGGCGATTTCGTGTGGCGGGCCGGGGGCGCGATCGCGTCCGCGGCGATGCGGGGCGACCGTGCCGTGGTCGCCTGCCTGTCCTATGGCGAGCGGGGCGAGTCCGCCAGCCAGTGGTTGCAGGGCAAGGGGCTCGACGAGATCAAGGCCATCCGCCGCGAAGAGGCCGAGGCCGCGGCATCCGCTCTGGGCGCCGAGATCGAGTTCCTCGACCTCGGCGACTACCCGCTCGTCGAGTCGCGCGAGGCCGTGGTGAAGCTGGTCGACCTCTACCGGCGGGTGCAGCCCACCGTCGTGCTCACCCACACCCTGCACGATCCCTACAACGGCGACCACCCCGCCGCGGCGCGGATGGCCCTGGAGGCGCGGATCCTCGCGCAGGCCATCGGCGTCCCGAACGGCGACGGATCGACGCCCACGAAGGAGCAGATCATCGGCGCTCCGCCGGTGTTCTTCTTCGAGCCGCACCAGCCCGAGCAGTGCGACTTCACCCCCAACGTGCTGCTCGACATCACCGAGGCGTTCCCCCGCAAGCGCGCGGCGATGGAGTGCCTCCCCGCCCAGAAGCACATGTGGTCGTACTACACCGACCTCGCCGTGCGTCGCGGGGTGCAGGTCAAGCGCAACGCGGGCCCGAACCTCGGCCTCCCCCACGACACCATGGGCGAGGCGTACATGCGCTATCTCCCGCAGGTCACGAACGTCCTGTCATGAGCGCCCGGCCCGTCATCGTCACCGACATCGCCCGGGCCGACCCCGGCGTGATCGATGCCCTGGCAGCCCACGGGGTCGCCACGGTGCACGAGGCGATGGGCCGCAGGGGCCTCGTGGGGCCAGGGATCCGTCCGATTCAGGATGCCGCGCGCGTGGCCGGCAGCGCCGTCACCGTCTCCTCGGCCCCGGGTGACAACCTCATGATCCATGCGGCGATCGAGCAGTGCCGTGCCGGTGACCTGCTCGTGGTGACCACCACCTCGCCCTCCACGGACGGGGCCTTCGGCGACCTCTTCGCCACGGCGCTGAAGGCGCGCGGGGTCCGCGGCCTGGTCACCACCACCGGCGTTCGCGACATCGCGGACCTGCGCGCCATGGGCTTCCCGGTCTGGTCGAACGGCGTGCACGCGCAGGGCACGGTGAAGGCGACGCCGGGCTCGGTGAACGTGCCGGTCGTCGTCGCGGGCGCCGTGGTGAACCCGGGAGATGTGGTGATCGCCGACGACGACGGTGTCGTGGTGGTGCCGCGCGCTGAGGCCGAGACGGCGCTGGCCGCCGCAGACGCGCGCGTGACCAAGGAGGACGCCGATCGCGAGGCGTACGGTTCGGGACGCGAGTTGAGCCTCGACCGCAAGGGGCTTCGACCGCTGCTGGCGGAGCTCGGTGTCACGTACATGACGCAGGAGGAATATCACCGTGGCGGGCGCTGACGGCGTTCGCTGCATGCTGATGCGGGGCGGCACCTCCAAGGGCGCGTACTTCGTCGCGGGCGATGTCCCTGCCGACGCCGACGCCCGAGACGACCTCCTGCTGCGCATCATGGGCAGCCCCGACGCTCGCCAGATCGACGGGCTCGGCGGTGCGCACCCGCTCACCTCGAAGGTCGCGATCGTCAGCCGGTCGAGCGAGCCTGACGTCGACGTCGACTACCTGTTCCTCCAGGTCGGCGTGGACGAGCCCACGGTCGCCACGACGCAGACCTGCGGCAATCTGCTCGCCGGCGTCGGTCCGTTCGCTGTGGACCGCGGGCTCGTCGATGTCGAGGGCGACCATGCCGTCATCCGTATACGCCTGGTCAACACCGGGGATGTCGCGACGGCGACCTTCCCGCTCGAGGGCGGGATGCCGCGCTACGACGGCGACGCATCGATCGACGGCGTGCCGGGGACGGCCGCTCCGATCGAACTGGAATCGGGCGGCATCCGTCCCCTCCTCCCCACCGGGAATGTGACCGACGTCGTCGCCGGCCGCACCGTCACCCTCATCGACAACGGGATGCCGGTGGTGCTCGTGCGTCCGGAAGCCGTCGGCGCGACGGGGGCGGAGACCCCCGACGCCCTGGAGGCCGACACCGGTGTGCGCGCCGCCGTCGAAGAGGTGCGTCGTGCGGCAGGCCCGCTGATGGGGCTCGGTGATGTGGCCGACCAGACCGTGCCCAAGGTGATCCTCGTGTCTCCCCCCGCCGCGCAGGGGGCGGTCTCGACGCGCGCCTTCATCCCTCATCGGGTCCACTCCTCGATCGGCGTGCTGATGGCGGCGTCGGTTGCTGCCGGGATCTGCGTGCCCGGGACCGTCGCCGCGGACGTCGCTCGCAAGCCGGATGGCGAGCCGGCCGACGGCCTCGCGCTCGACATCGAGCACCCGAGCGGCATCCTCACCTCACGGGTGCGGGTTGCCGCCGGCGACCAGGGCGTCTGGCGCGCGACATCCGCGTCCCTACGCACCGCCCGCAAGATCTTCGACGGCACCGTGTTCCCGCGGCCGCGCCGTTGACCGCCCACCCCGCCAACGTCAGACCCACCCGCGTCAGAGAGGACCGATCATGGCCAGCAGCGAGAACTTCGACCTCGCCCACATCGGCGGCGTCGAGCTGTTCACCCCGAAGTTCGACGAGAGCCTGCACTTCTTCCGCGATCTGCTGGCGATGCGCGTCGTCGCCGAGCAGGGGGACTCGGTGTACCTGCGGTGCTGGGACGAGTACCAGCTGTACACGCTGAAGCTCACCTCCTCCGACACCAACGGCATCGGCCGCACGCTCTTCCGCACGACCAGCCCCGAGGCGCTGGAGCGGCGGGTCGCGGCGATCGAGGCGACCGGGCTGGGTCACGGATGGCGTGAGCCCGAGGTCGGCGTCGGTCGGTCGTACGAGTTCGAAGACCCCGACGGGCATCTGATGGCGGTGTACTACGACACCGAGCACTACGTCTCGGACGACGAGGACCGGCCGGCTCTGAAGAACCAGGCGTCGGCGTTCCCGGGGCGCGGGGTCAATGCGCGCCGCATGGACCACATCAACTACCTCGCGTCCGACGTCAACGCGGCGGGGGAGTTCTGGCGCGACGTGATGCGCTCGCGCGAGTCGGAACGAGTGCGCCTGGACGACGGTCGCTACGGAGCCTGGTGGTTCCGGTTCCAGCAGAAGTCGTACGACGTGGTGTACTCCGATGACTGGACCGGCGAGCGGGGGCGCTTCCACCACTTCGCCTTCGCGCCTGACACCCGCGAGGACATCCTCAAGGCCGCCGACATCTTCCTCGAGAACGGCGTGCACATCGAGTTCGGGCCGTACAAGCACGCGATCAACCAGACGTTCTTCATCTACGTCTGGGAGCCGGGCGGCAACCGGATCGAGCTGGCGAACGCCGGGGCGCGGCTCATCCTCGACCCGGATTGGCCGGTCGTGGAGTGGAGCCAGGCCGAGCGTGCCAAGGGTCAGGCCTGGGGCGCGAAAACGGTTCCCACCTTCCACACGCACGGCACCCCGTTCGTGGAGAACCAGGAGGAGATCGACGCCGCCGCCATGCGCGGCGAGCCCTACAAGAAGCCCTGACCCGGTCGATCAGCCCCAGACGGCGTCGGCGACGGCGACGACCTCGCGGATCTTCGCCCACTGCTCGTCCTCGGTGAGCAGGTTGCCCTCCTCCGTCGAGGCGAAACCGCACTGCGGGCTGAGCGCCAGTTGCCCGAGCGGCGCGAACGCCGCGGCTTCGTCGATACGACGACGCACGGCATCCGGATCCTCCAGCGCACCGCTCTTCGTCGTGATCAGCCCGAGCACCACCGTCTTGTCGCCCTCGGGCAGGAATCGCAGCGGCTCGAAGCCACCCGCGCGCTCGCTGTCGTACTCTAGGAAGAAGCCGTCGTAATCGACCACTCCCAGAAGCTGCTCGGCGACCGGCTCGTATCCGCCCGACGAGATCCACGTGGACCGGAAGTTGCCGCGGCACACGTGCGTGGTGACGGTGAGGTCGTCGGGCCGCCCCTCGAGAATGCGGTTCAGAAGATCGGCGTACCGCTCGGCGATGCCGTCGGTGCGGATGCCGCGGCTGGCGGCCTTGGCCAGCTCCTCCTCGGAACAGAGGTAGGCCCAGGCGGTGTCGTCGAACTGCAGGTACCGGGCGCCCGCGTCGTAGAACGCCTGCAGCGCGTCGCGATAGGCCGTGACGAGGTCGTCGACGATGTCGTCACGCCCGCCGTAGGTGCCCGCGTCGATGTGCCCCGGCTCGAGGCGGAAGTCGAGCACGGTCGGCGCGGGGATCGAGAACTTGGGCACGGCGCCGGTCGTCCGCTCGAGCAGCGACGCCAGCGACCGATAGTGGTCGAGGAACGGATGCCCTTGGCTGAACCCGATCGGCCCGGTGATCTCGATGCCCCGCGGCCGGGTCTGCACGCCCTGGAACTGGATGCCGTGGTCGAGTTCGACGATCTCGACGCCGTCGAGCAGGCCGAAGAAGTCGAAGTGCCACCACGAGCGACGGAATTCGCCGTCAGTGGCGAGCTGCAGCCCCGCGTCCGCCTGCTGCACGACGAGTTCGGCGATCGCGGTGTCTTCGGCGACCCGCAGCCCCTCGGCATCCAGCTCGCCGGCGGCGTGTCGCGCGCGCGCCTCGGCGAGCGCGGGCGGACGGAGGAAGCTGCCGACGATGTCGGCGCGGAACGGTGGCGTGGACATGGGTCGAGCGTAATCACGGCGCCGGCGCGGCGCTCACCCCTCGACACACGGGGTCACGTGTGTCGAGGGGTGAGCTTTCCGATCAGCGCAGTCGCACCGCGTTCCGCGATTCGAGGGTGACCGTCGGGTACCCCTCCAGCGTGCCGGTGACGGCGACCGAGATGCTCGCGCCGCGGTCATCCCTCGTCAGCGTGTACTGGCGGCCGGTCGCACCGGGGATCGGCTCCCCGTCGCGGAGCCACTGGTAGCTGATCGACGCGCCGGGGGTCCAGACCCCGGCCACGGCGGTGACCTTGGTCCCCACCCACGGCAGTCCGATGACGAAGCCCTCGGTGGCGAGCGCCGTCTTCAGCGTCGGCTCCGACCGCAGCGTCACCGTCTCGTAGCCGTCGAGCGTGCCGGTCACCTCGACGCTGAGCGGCTGGCGGAGGTAGGCCGCGCTCACCTTCAGCGTGGCGCTGTTCTGACCGCGAATGGCGCGATCGCCGACGTACCACTGATAGGTGAGCCTCGCCCCCTCGGTCCAGGCGCCCGGCACCGCGGTGAGCCGCTCTCCGACCACGGGCGTGCCGTCGATCGTCGGCGTCGTGGCCTGCAGCACCCGGAGGGTGGGGTCCGACACGACGCTGCGGTCGACGAAACCCGGCGCCGATGCCGTCACCCGCACCGTGATCGCCGCCCCGGCAACGCCTGGTTCGACGACGTAGGTCGCTCCGGTCGCACCCTCGATCGGCTGCCCGTCGGCGAACCACTGGTACGACAGCGTCGCCTCCGCGGTCGACGAGGTGCCGGTCGCGGTGAGCTCGGCACCCAGACGCGCGCTGCCGGTGATCCCCACACCGTCGAGCGCTGCCACCTCGGTGTCGCCGAAGTCCAGCCAGGTTCCCTCGAGCTCGGTGAAGCCCTGGCTCGGCTGGGTGTAGTCGCAGACACCGGTGTCGAACAGCGCCGTGAGACGGTTCCACTCGTCATCGGTCATCTCGGAGTAGTCGCCCCGCACCGGCTCGGTGAGCCGGCACTTCAGCACTTCGGCCGACAGCGGCATCCCCGCCTCCGCTCGCGGCTGCGAGTGGTACGGATACAGCGTGTTGCACGTGGTGGTGGGGTCGTCGTAGTCCAGCACCTCGGAGATGAAGCCGCCCTGGGCGTCGAAGCACCCGTCGCTCAGGCCCGCGGGCCGTGCGGCGACGGTGCGGGCACGATCGCCCGGCCCTCCTGCCTCGACGATCGCGTCGAGCCACGCTTCGAGCTGGGTCAGCGCTTCGGCACGCATCGCCGCCGTCGCCGGGCCGTTGTTGGGGCCGGTCCAGTTGACGTGGGTGTCGGCATCACCCCAGGCCTGCAGCATCCGCTCACGGATGATGGCGGACCGGTACCGCTCGTGGAAGTCGCCCGTCGGGTCGGTGTAGTTGCGGATCTCGATCACCGGAATGGTCTCCAGTCCGCCGGTCATCATGTTGACCCGGCCCGTGGCGAACGCCCGCTCGATCGCTTCGACGCTCGCCTCGGAGCGCTCTGCCGTGCGGGCGCCGTCGACGTCGATGCCGCCGATGTTCTCGTTGAGCGACAGGAACTGCTCGGCGGTGATCACCCCGTCCGCGAGGGCGTTCGATCCGTACTGGATGCCGACGTTGTCGGGCTCCACGCGCAGGCCGCGGCCCTCTTCGTCGGTGCCGTAGACGTTCTTCACCATGTCGGCAATCGTGCACCGGAGGCCGTCGGGGTTGGTCGGCGACCACCGGTCCTCGACCGGGATCGCGGGGTTGCAGCCGCGGTTGGGGTCGTCGACACCGTCGAAGAAGGTGAAGCCGAAGCACGTGCCCGTGGTGGCGTGGCCGGTGACGGCGAGTTTCTGCGCGTCGGTCCAGCCGGCTCCGGCGGGCGAGTTCCAGTAGCCGAGCAGACCGCGGCAGTCGTGTCCGCCGATGGTGGTCGAGCGCTCATCGGGGTAGCCGATCTCGCCCAGGACGCCGTCGAGGATGCCGGGGTAGTTGTTCGACAGCAGCAGCTGCTGCATGGTTCCCGCCGACCCGCCCGAGCCGACCGTGTACGTCACGGGGCCGAGCTGCTCGACGACGTGCTCCTTGACCATCATCGCGGTCTCGGCGCTGGTGACGTCGTTGCAGTTCTGGGCGTAGACGTTGAAGGTCGCCGATGCCACCGCGTACCCGCGGCTGAGGAGGAGGTCGTTCTCGACACCGCCGGTGGACGACCCCTGCCAGTACCCGACACCGCAGGCCCCGCCGAAGGTGTAGGCCAGGCGCCCGTTCCATCCCGCGGGGCTCGCGAACGGGGTGGGTTCGGGGTCGGTGGGCTGGTGCAGCATCGCGGTCTCGTACACCGCGCGATTGATGGTGCCCCGCTCGATGCGGACGACGTAGGGAACCGTGTCACCCTCGATGGTCGTCGTGGTGGCGACATCCGCCGGGGTCGAGCCGTCGGTCGGGTAGTTCGCGAACTGTCCGCCCGTGGTGCGGTAGCGATAGGACACGACGGCTGCCTCGACGTGGCAGTCCTCGTCGACGGGTCCGAGATTCCAGGGCGCGCCCGACGCGGTGCAGTACATCGGATGCTGCGGGCCGGAGAAGACCGGACCGGTGACCGGGTGGTTCTCGACCTCGAGGCTCGCGACCTCGGCCCCCGTCGCCGACGTCACGGTGATCTCGCTGACGCCGACCGGGAGGCCCGTGACCTCGCCGACGAGTCTGCCGTCGAGCGGCGCGAACGCCGCGGTGACGTCCGCGCCGGCTGCGGTGACACGCATCTCGTCGGTGACACCGGAGATGCCGATGAGGGCGTCGCCGCCCGAGACGCTGTCGGCGCGTCCGGAGAGCACCTCGATGGCCGCGTCTGGTGGTGCGGCGAAGGCCGCCACCGGGGTGAGGACGGAGGCGAGGAGCGCCACCGTCGCGGTCGTACACGCCCACAGGCGCGCTCGAGCAGAGGTCATAGGTCCCGAACCTTTCGACGTCATCGTCGTTGACATGCGGCGTCATCGTCGCACGCGAGTCATAGTAGAAGTCACAGTGACGAGCGTCAATGAAAGTTTGTAGTCGATGTTCGGGCGCGCCGAGGTCCGCCCGGGCGCGGCACGCACCGCCCCGGGGGCACGGTCTCGGCGGAGGCTCGCGCCTCAGCCCGTGGCGGGGAGCGGGCGTCCCTGCTGAGGAGAGCCGGTCCCGCTCTCGCGAACGGGGGCGACCCCGGAGACCGGCTCGGCGTCGGGCAGCGGTTCGGCGTCGGGGATCTCGGGCACGACCGAGAGATCAGACGGGATGACCCCGTCGGCGCCGTCTCGTCCCACGCACTGCGCGGCAACGATGATCCGCTCCCCCTCCCGTGCTTCGGGAACATTCAGACGCAGCCACTCCGAGACGGCCGCGAGGGGGATCGCGACGGAGCTGTCCACCGTCTCGACGGGCGGCACGAGGACGATCGGCGTCGACACCTCCGGCACCCCCGGGGCGAGCGGATAGGCGTAGCTGAACTGTGCGGAGACGGCGCCGCCGGTGCAGCCCTCGATCGTCACGGCGCTCGGTGAGCCGGCGGCGCGAAGCGTCCCCACCGTCATGCCCGCAGGAACGACCACGCGGAGCCCCATCGACGCGACGGCGGCGAGGGCGTACTCGCGAACACCGGCGGTGTCGCATTCGACCGTGATCTCGACCGAGCCACCGGGCGGGCGGGGCGCCGAGGAGAACCAGGTCGACACCGTCTGTACGGGCAGGCGCGTCACACCGTCATCGTCGGGGATCAAGAAGACATCCCGCAGCGACGGACCGGGATCGTCTGAGCGATCGAGCGGGGAGTAGAAGAGATTGATGAGACTGGTGCCGTCCGCACATCCCTCGATGAGGATGTCGCCGACGACGCCGGGCTTCACAAGATCTTCGACCACGAGCCCCTCCGGCACCGAGATCGCAAGGTCGTCCTCGGCCGCCGCGGCGACCGGTACAGGACTCATCCCGGCTGTCAGCGCGACCACCGTCGCCACGATCGTCGCCGTCAGGCACACGGCCCCCATGGTTCGCTTCATCGTCGTCCCCCCTGCGCGAGCGTACGCGCAATCGGATCAGAAGGGTGCGACGGCGAGTCCGCCGTTGTCGCCGGTGGGGATGAAGGTGACGCGGGAGGGTGGGTGGCTGTCGTAGGTCTTCCCGCCGGGGCTGGTGAATTCAGGATGCCGCCGGGGAGTTGTTCGACGTGCCAGTTGGTGGCGTGTTTCAGCGTGTGGTGTCGCGCGCATTCGTTGCAGAGGTTGTCGTTGCAGCTCTTCCCACCGTGGGCGAAGTCCTTCGAGTGATCGATGTGGCACAGTTTCGCGGGCCTTCGACAACCCGGTGTTCGACAGGTCACATCCCGGGCATTCAGATACCGGGTTTGCGAGGGATGGAGTTGGTACCTGTCGACGGCGGTGACGACGCCGGTGATGGGGTCGGTCATCACCCGTTCCCAGATCTTCACGGTCCCGGCCATCCGCCTCGCGGTGTCCGGGTCGACGGGGGTGACCCCGTTCAACTCCGCCCCCGAGCTCGTCACCCCCGTCAGCGTGGTGATGGGGATGGTGATCTGCACCTCGGCCCGGATCGCGCCGAGCCCACCGCCGGTGGTGGGGTCGGTGGGGTCGATCACCGGGGAACCTGCGAGGAGCATGTCCAGCGCGAGGTCGCAGCGGATCTCATCCAGGGTCCGCTCATCGAACCACGGCTCCGCATCCTCAGCGGGCGCGCCGTCGCTACCGTTCGCTTCCGCTTCGGCCCGCGCGGCGGCGTAGGCGCGCCGCTTCGCGCGGTCGACGTTCTTGATGGTGGTGCCCTGGGTGGTGAGGCGGTGGTAGGCGCCGTGGATGTAGACGTTGCCGCCCACGATCGTCAACGCCGACAGGGTGTCATCCAGGTCGGTGACCCACACCCGCCGCTGCCGTATCGCGGTATCGTGTCGTTCCTGCAACGGCCGCGGATCCAACACCGCGGCGCGCTGGCGGGCGTACGTCTTCGTCCGCGGCACCGTCTGCCGCTCCGCCTCCACCAACACGACCCGCTCGAACGACGCCCGATCCACCGGGTCCTCGATCACGCGGCCTGCGTCCTGGATCACCTGCGCATGCGCCCGCGACACCCGGCCTTCGACGAGGGCTTCCATCGTCTGCGGGAACCGCTCGACCAGTTCGTGGGCGTCATGCATCTGTGTCTGCATCGACCGGTCGTTCACCCGCACGGCCATGCCGAGCTCGAGCGCCATGGACCGCAGCGGCATGTCCCGCTCTCGCGAGGACACTGACCCGATCCGTGACCGTTGCTCCAGCGTCAACGCGTACGCGTCCGCGAGCAGCCGGGCCTCTTTCGCCTCCAACGCCGCCCGCCGCCGGCGCAGCTTCGCCAGTTCGTCCGCGAACACCCCGGCGCGCTTCTCCTCCGCCCGCCGCCGCTTCTCGTCCGCGTCCACTCGTATCCCCGTCTCGATGACCTACCCACATCATCGCAGAGGGTTCCGACATTGATCGGACAGAATACTTCGAAAATACGAAACTATCTACGACTCCGCGAGCCGCCGCTCGAGCACCCCGCGCGCGAGCGGCTCATCCACCCGGGACACGTGCCACCGCATCCGATCCTCCGCGGCCGGGCCGAGCTCGTCGAAGCGCCTGCCGAACCGGGCGCGCACATCCTCGCGCGGCCAATCGGCGGGCAGCAGCGCCGCCGGAAGCCCCGCATCCACGCCCCGGAACGCCTGCCACTGGATCATCAGCCCCGTCCGCTCCGCCAGAGCCGCCGCCCCCGTGAGTTCCGCCGTCGAGGCGACCAGCTCGCGACGGAACACCTCGTAGCGCTCACCGACGCCGGCGAGATCCCACGCGCGCTGCGGTCCGCCCGGCCCCGCGACATCCAGCTGCGCACGCATCGTCGTGACATCCGGAACCCCGAGGGCGAGCAGCTCCGCTCGAGCGAGCGCCGCGACATCCGAGGGGGAGATCCACACGCCGTCGTAGAGCGGTCCAAATCCCAGGAACTTCAGCCGCGAGCGCGCCGTGTGGCGGAGGGCTCGCTGCGACTCCGGGATCGAGAACGTCACCACGCTCCACGCACCGTCCCACACGACCGGCGCGACCCCGAAGCTCTCGAGCCACAGCGCCTCGTCTTCGATGATCGCCCGTCCCCGCGAGGTGAGGCCGTGGGTGGTCCGGCGGCCCTCCCGACGCTGCTCGAGGAGCTCCAACCGCACGAGCCGCGCGAGCGTCGCCCGCGCCGCGGGCTCCTTCATCCCGAGATCGCCCATCGCACCGACGAGCGCCGCCGAGGGAAGGGGATCGTCGTTGCGCCACCAGTAGTCGCCGAAGAGAGTCAGCACCTGCCGCGCGGGCGACACCTTGCGAAGCGGCCGACCGCCACCGGTCGCGGCCTCCCCCGGAGAGGAGGTCAGATCGGATGACGCGGCGAGGGCCATTCCGACATCCTGGCAGGTCGCACGCTCCCGGCGGCGGGTATCGCCCGACCGGACGCCTCGCTATGGTGTGCGCATGAAGGCCACCATCGCCGGGACGACCATGCCGGTTCTCGAGCTCACGCTCGACCCGGGAGAGCGGATCATCGCCGAAGGAGGGGACGTGTCGTGGCTCACCCCCGGGTTCGACATCCAGACCTCCACCGCGTTCGGCTCGGGCGGCAAGGGCGGCTTCATGAGCGGTCTGAAGCGCATGGTCGGCGGCGGGCAGCTCTTCCTCACCCAGTACACCGCGCAGGCGCCCGGGAGCTTCGTCGCGTTCACCGCCCAGCTGCCGGGCACCATCCGCGAGATCGCGATCGACCCGCAGGACCAGTTCATGGTGCAGTCCGGCGCCTACATGGCCAGCACTCCTGCCGTCGAAGTCTCGGTCGGCCTGCAGAAGAAGCTGGGCGCGGGCATTTTCGGCGGCGCCGGTGTGGTCTTCCAGAAGCTCGCGGGCAACGGCACCGCGTGGGTGCAGCTGGCGGGCGAGATCGTCGAGTACGACCTCGCGGCGGGGCAGTCGCTCCTCATCCATCCCGGGCACCTCGCGCTATACCGGGCTGAGATGCCGCTCGAATTCGCCAGCATCAAGGGCATCAAGAACAAGTTCTTCGGCGACTCGCTCTTCCTCGCCCAGCTGCACGGGCCCGGCCACGTCTGGCTGCAGTCGATGACGCCCGCCAAACTCGCCGCGGCGATCGAGCCCTACCTGCCCGAGAAGTCGAACGACAACAACTGAGGAGGGCCGCGTGCCCCGCATCCTCCTCACCGGCATGTCGGGCGCCGGAAAATCGACGCTCCTCACCGAACTCGCCCGCCGCGGCCACCTCACCGTCGACACCGATCATGATGGCTGGACCGACGGGGACGGCGGGCCCTGGGACGAGGAGCGGATGTCGCGACTGCTCGCGACACACGAGGACGTCGTCGTCTCGGGCACCGCCGAGAACCAGGGGATCTTCCGCGATCGTTTCGCCCACGTCATCCTGCTGAGCGCACCGATCGAGGTCCTGCTCGAGCGCGTCCGGCGCCGCACCGACAACCCCTACGGGAAGACAGCGGAGCAGCAGGACGACATCCGCCACTACACGATCGAGGTCGAGCCGCTCCTCCGCCGATCGGCGACGCTCGAGCTCGACGGGCGCCGACCGGTGTCCGACCTCGCCGACGAGGTCGAGGCACTCCTCGCCCCCTCGCCACCGCCGGGGAATGAGTCCCCGCCCCGCTTCAGTACACGTACTCCATGAGCTCGACCCCGAGGGTGCGGAACGCCTCGTGCGCCCGCACGCGGTGCATGACCGACAGGTCGTCGAAGCACACGATCAGCGCGTAGGAGACACCGGCGCGAGGACCGGCGATGACGCCGGCCTCGACACGGATGCCGCGGTCGCGGCCGGTCTTGTTGAGGAAGAGCAGTCCGTGCTCGTCGCTCTCGTGCGCGAAGGGGTCGAGTCCCGTGGCGGAGGCGACGAGGGAGAGGTCGTGATTGAGGGTGAGCCACTCCGCCACCTGGGCGCTGACCGCCGGCGACACCGCCTGGCTGTTCACCAGCGCCCCGAACACCTCCGCGAGATCACGGGCGGAGCCGAGCGCGAAGTGCGGCGCATCGTCGGGTCCGCGGTGGTCGCGGAACCGGTCGAGGAGCGCCGTTCGGCCGAGTCCCAGCGCCTCGATCTGCGCCCGCACCGCCGGCAGGCCCACCCGCTCGAGCAGTCCGTTCGCGGCCAGTCCGTCGCCGGTCGCAGCCGCGAGCACCGCCATGTCGACGAGGGGCAGCGTCGGCACCTTCAGGTGCTGCCACAGCCCCGCTCCCTCGATGCCGGCGAGGCTCGCCCGGTCGAACAGCTCGAGCGGATCGAGGGTGCCCGCCTCGAACTGAGAGGCGACCTCGATGAGGAGCGGCACGACCCCGAGGCCGGCGACCGGCTGCGTGACGTGGTCGTCGCCGGCGAGCACGGTGGTGCCGCGATCGAGGTCGGTGATGCGCACCGAGACCTGCGCGCCCGAGGCGGCGACGGTGTCGAGCGCGCGCAGGGTCGAGGTGAACCTGCGGGCACCACCGCCCCCGCGACGGGAGGTGCGGGCGCGACCGCGCCGGGGTCCGCGCAGCGCGTCGGGTTCGCGGCGGGAGCCCGGGGTGGAAGAGCCCCGCGAGGGCGGTTCGATGGGCATCGCCACGCGACTCTCCCTCCTGCCAGACGGTTCGATCAAATGTCTACGCGAAGACCGCGGTCACCACCAGGGCGGCCGGTTCACCAGATGGTGACGCGCTTGTCCTGCTCGAGCCACAGCGCGTCGGACTCCGTGACACCGAACGCGTCGTAGAACGCGTCGATGTTCCGGACGATCTGGTTGCAGCGGAACTCGTTCGGCGAGTGGGGGTCGATCGTCAGCAGCCGGATAGTCTCGGCGTCCCGGCCCTTCTGCTGCCAGATCTGCGCCCACGACAGCAGCAGCCGCTGGATGCCGGTGAACCCGTCGATCTCCGGTCCCTCGATCGGGGCGCCGTCGACGTCGGCGCCGAGCGAGAGGCGGTAGGCCTTGATCGCGATGCCGAGGCCCCCGAGGTCGCCGATGTTCTCACCGATCGTCAGGGCGCCGTTCACGCGATTCTCGTCCGACAGACCCTGCGGCACGAGGGCGTTGTACTGCTCGATGAGCACCGCCGTCCGCTCCTCGAAGGCCGCGCGGTCGGCATCCGTCCACCAGTCCCGGAGCGACCCGTCGCCGTCGAAACGGCTGCCCTGGTCATCGAAGCCGTGACCGATCTCGTGACCGATGACCGCCCCGATGCCGCCGTAGTTCGCCGCGGCGTCCCGGGTCTCGTCGAAGAACGGGTACTGCAGGATCGCCGCCGGGAACACGATCTCGTTCATCAGCGGGTTGTAGTAGGCGTTCACCGTCTGGGGCGTCATGTACCACTCGTCGCGGTCGATGGGCCCGCCGACCTTGGCCAGCTGACGGTCGTGCTCCCAGATGTGCGAGCGTCGGACGTTCCCGACGAGGTCGGCGGCGTCGATCTCGAGCGAGGAGTAGTCCTTCCAGGTCACGGGATACCCGATCTTGGGCGTGAACGCCCCGAGCTTCGCCAGCGCCCGTTCGCGGGTCTCGGGCGTCATCCACTCGAGCTCCGAGATGCTCTGCCGGTAGGCCTCGATGAGGTTGGCGACGAGTTCGTCCATCGCCCTCTTCGCGGCCGGGGGGAAGTGCCGGTCGACGTAGACCTTGCCGATCGCCTCGCCCATGGCCGCCTCGGTGAGGCCCACCCCGCGCTTCCAGCGCTCGCGGTTGACGGGGACGCCGGTGAGCTGAGTGCCGTAAAAGGCGAAGTTCGCCTCGACGAAGTCATCCGACAGGAACGGTGCGAGCGCGTGGATGACCTGGAAGCGCAGCCAGGCCTTCCAGTCCTCGAGCCGGTCCTCGCGCAGCAGCCCGCCGAGCCCCTCGATGAAGCTCGGCTGGTAGACGACGACCTCGTCGAACGCGCCCTCGTACCCGGGAGCGAGGCCCTCCAGCCACGGCTGGAGGTCGGCCCCGGCGAGGCTCTTCACCTGCTCCCAGGTGCGGAGGTTGTAGGTCGCGACGGCGTCGCGGCTCTTGACGTTGTCCCAGTGGTGGGTCGCCAGCTCGGTCTCGAGGGAGAAGATGCGATCGGCGGATGCCGCGGGGTCGGCGACTCCGGCCAGCTCGAGCATCTTCTCCAGGTGCGCCCGGAACGCCGTGCGGGTGTCGGCGAAGTTCTCGAGGCGGTAGTAGCTCTCGTCGGGGAGGCTCAGGCCGCCCTGCACGAAGAACGGCACGTACCGCTGCGGGTTACCCGGATCGGGCTCGACGTAGAGCACCATCAGCGAACCGGCACCCTCGCGCTCGAACGCCCCCACGAGGCGGAGGAAATCGGGGATGCTCGCAACCTCGTCGATGCGCGCGAGCTGCGCGGTCAGCGGCGCGGCGCCGAGCTCGGCGATGCGGGCGGTGTCCATGAAGCTGGCGTAGAGGTCGCCGATCTTGCGGGTCTCGGTGCCGGGCTCGGCGTCCTGCGACTCCTCGATGATCGCGCGGACGTCCTTCTCGGCCTGTTCGGCGATGAGGTGGAACGACCCCCACCGCGCCTTGTCGTCGGGGATCTCCGTGCGGTCGAGCCACGACCCGTTCACGTGGCGGAAAAGGTCGTCCTGCGGGCGGATCTCGTCGCTGAGGTCGTCGAGCGCAAGGCCGGAGCGGAGTGCATCGGTCATGGGTTCCAGGATAGGCGCGGGTTTCTGTGCGGGACGTCCGAGCGGTGTCGCCGGCGGGCCCACCCGCGTCCGCGCCGCCCCCTTCCGAGCGCTTCTTCTCCTCGACCCGGGAGCAGATCTCGGGCGGTGTCGCCGACGGGTCCTACGCTCGGTGGGGTGAGCGAGAGCGATCAGAAGACCGGGCGGATGACGCTGAACCGCGACATCCTGCGGCTCGCCGTCCCCGCGCTCGGCGCGCTCATCGCCGAGCCGCTCTTCCTCATCCTCGACTCGGCGTTCGTGGGGCACCTCGGGGTGGTGCCGCTGGCGGCGCTCGGCATCGGGGCGGCGGTGCTGCAGACCATCGTCGGGCTGATGGTGTTCCTCGCCTACTCCACCACCCCCGCCGTCGCCCGGCGGTTCGGCGCCGGCGATCCGACGCGGGCGGTGTCGGTCGGCATCGACGGCATGTGGCTGGCCCTCGGCATCGGGGCGATCCTCGCCCTCGCCGGGTACCTCGCCACCCAGTTCCTCGTCGGGCTCTTCGGCGCGGGCGCCGATGTGGCCGCCGACGCGCAGATCTACCTCGGCATCTCGATGTGGGGCCTGCCGGCGATGCTCATCGTCTTCGCCGCGACGGGGCTCCTGCGCGGAATGCAGAACACCGTGACGCCGCTGTGGATCGCGGGGCTCGGGTTCGGCGCGAACGCGCTGCTGAACTGGATCTTCATCTACGTCTTCGGCTGGGGGATCGCAGGCTCCGCCGCCGGCACGGTCGTCGCCCAGTGGGGCATGGTGGCCGCCTACGTCGTGGTCATCGGCCGGCTGGCGCGCCGGCACGCGGCATCCGTCCGTCCGCAGCGCGAGGGCGTGCGCGGCTCGGCCCTGCAGGGCGGGTGGATGTTCCTGCGCACCGTGTCGCTGCGCGCGGCGCTGCTCGCCACCGTCGCGGTCGCGACCGGTCTCGGCACCGACGAGCTCGCCGGCTGGCAGGTGGCGTTCACGATCTTCTCCACCGCCGCCTTCGCGCTCGACGCCCTGGCGATCGCCGCGCAGGCCCTCATCGGCAAGGGGCTCGGCGCGGACGACGAGCCGTTCGTGCGGCGCGTCCTCGGCCGCACGGTCGCGTGGGGAGCGTGGTTCGGCGTCATCGTGGGTGCGGTGATCGCCGCGGCGTCCGGGGTCATCGGCCTGGTCTTCACCGGCGACCCTGCGCTCGCGACCCTCGTGCAGCCGGCCCTTCTCGTGCTCGCGGTCGCGCAGCCGGTGTGCGGCGTGGTGTTCGTGCTCGACGGGGTGCTGATCGGCGCCGGCGACGGGAAATACCTCGCGATCGTGGGGGTGCTGAACCTCGTGCCGTTCGTGCCGGTGCTGATCGCGGTGGCCATGCTCGCGCCGACCGGCGCCGCGGGTCTCGCCTGGCTCGCGGTGGCGTTCTTCGGCGTCTACATGCTCGCGCGGCTGGTCACCCTCGGGCGCCGCGTGCGCGGTCGGGCGTGGCTGACCGCGGGGGCGTGACGGGCGGGGGCGTGACGGGCGGGGGCGTGACGGGCGGGGCGGCGAGGTCGGGAACCGTCCCCCGCAGCGCGCGGAGGGCATAGAGGATCGTTGCGAGATCGACGCCCTCCTGGATGAGGGCGCCCGCCACCGCCGGGATGACGCCGGTCATCGCCACGAGCATGAGACCGATGCTGAGGGCGATCCCGATCCAGATCGCCGTGAGCGCGACCCGCAGGGTGTGCCGACTGATCGCGATCGCCTCCACCACCTTGGCCAGGGAGTCCACGACGACCACCACGTCGGCGGCATCGCCGGCAGCCGTCGCCCCCCTCGCCCCCATCGCGACCCCGACATCCGATGCGGCGAGCACCGGTGCGTCGTTCACCCCGTCGCCGACCATCAGGGTCGGGCGGGGGCGCATCCCGGCGGCGAGGTGCACCTTCTCGGGCGGGAGGAGTTCGGCGTGGACCTCGGTGATGCCGACCTGCCCCGCGATCGACCGGGCGGTGGGGGCGGCGTCGCCCGTGAGCATCGTCACCCGCTCCACGCCGTTCCCCCGCAGCCACTGCACGACCCCGGCGGATTCGGGGCGCACCGCGTCGGCGAGGATCAGCGCACCGGCGAACCGGTCGTCGATCGCGACGTAGGCGGCGGCCTGCCCGGGGGCGAGGTCGGACCGTACGAGCGCCGGTGCACGCGAGGCGATGAAGGCGGGCTTTCCGACCGCGACCACCCGCTCGCCGATGACCGCGGTGACACCGTTGGTGGCGACCTCCTGGGCCTCTGCGGCGGGCCGGAGGGCGAGGCCCTCGGCGACGGCGGCGCGGCGCACCCCCTCGGCGAGCACGTGGGTGGAGTACTGCTCGGCCGAGGCGGCGAGCGCGAGCAGTTCGTCGCGGTCCACACCGTCGGCGGGGCGCACCTCGACCAGTTCCGGCCGTCCGGCGGTGAGGGTCCCGGTCTTGTCGAAGCACGCCGAACGCACCCGGGCGAGTTGCTCGAGCACTCCGCCGCCCTTGACGATCACCCCCGCCTTCGCGGCGCGCGAGAGTCCGCCCAGGAACGCCACGGGCGCCGCGATCAGCAGCGGACACGGGGTGGCGAGCACGAGCACCTCGGCGAACCGGGTCGGGTCGCCCGAGATCGCCCACGCGGTGCCCGCCAGCACGAGCGAGACGGCGGTGAACGGCACGGCGAACCGGTCGGCGAGGCGCACGACCGGCGCCCGCGACGCCTGCGCCTGGCTGACGAGGGCGACGATCTGCTGGTACTGGCTGTCGGCGCTCCGCCGCCGTGCCCGGATGCGCACCGCCGACGACCCGTTCACCGCGCCCGAGAACACCTCGCTCCCCTGCGGATGGCTCACCGGCATGCTCTCGCCGGTGAGCGAGGACTCGTCGAAGGTGCCCGACGCGCTGAGAAGCTCTCCGTCGACGGGGACGATCTCGGCGGGCCGCAGGAGCAGGATGTCGCCGACGGCGACCTCGTCGACCGGAACGTCGTCGATCCGCTCGGCGCCCCCCGGGCCGGGTCGGGCAGCGACCCGGTGCGCTGTTCGAGGCGCGCGATCGAGGAGGGCCGTGAGGTCCCGCGTCGCGCGGCGCGCGGCGGCGTCTTCGAGTGCCTCGCCGCCCGAGAGCATCAGGACGATGATGAGGGATGCCACGTACTCGCCGACCGCGAGGGTGGCGACCATCGCCACCACGGCGAGCACATCGAGCCCGACGTGACCGCGCAGGACGTCGCGGATCATCCGGACGAGGGTGAACGCGACGAAGACGGCGACGTACGCGCTCGCCACCCACCGCGCCGCGCCCGCGCCGGTCGTGTTCGCGATGACGACCACGGCCGCCAGAACGAGGACGGTCGCGGTGATGACGGGGTATCGCCACACGGCACGCAGCAGCGTCATGGTCTCAGCATGGCGGGCAGCGCCTGCCCGGACCAGGGGAACGGCGCGCCGGGCCGCCGCCTGCCGGGGCGGGGCCCGTCGGGGCTCACGCCCAGCGGCGGCACCACTCGTACATCACGACCGCACCCGCGGCCGAGGCGTTGATCGACCGGGTCGAGCCGTACTGGGTGATCTCGACCACCGCCGACGCGGCGGCGAGCGCCTCGGGCGACAGGCCCGGGCCCTCCTGACCGAACAGCAGCACGCAGCGCTCGGGAAGAACGGCGCGATCGAGCGGCACCGAGCCCTCGACGTTGTCGATCGCGATGACGGGCAGCTGTTCGCTCGCCGCCCACGCGGCGAAGGCCGCGACATCCTCGTGGTGGCGCACGTGCTGGTAGCGGTCGGTGACCATGGCGCCGCGCCGGTTCCAGCGACGTCGCCCCACGATGTGCACCTCGGCGGCGAGGAAGGCGTTCGCGCTCCGCACGATCGAGCCGATGTTCATGTCGTGCTGCCAGTTCTCGATCGCGACATGGAACCGGTGGCGGCGCCGGTCGAGATCGGCGACGATCGCGTCCATCCGCCAGTAGCGGTACGCATCGACGACGTTGCGGGTGTCGCCGGCGGCCAGCAGCTCGCGGTCGTATCGCGGGTCGTCCGGCCAGGCATCCGGACCACCCGGCCAGGGTCCGACGCCGTGCGGGAGCACCGGGTCCGACGGGTCGGGATCGGTCGGCGCGGCATCCACCGCACCAGGCTACCGCCGGGCCTGGAACCCCTTTCCGAAACTCCCGCCGCGGGCGATTCCCCGACATACTGGAGACTCGGCGACGGCGAGACCATGTGGGGGATTCCTTGTTCGACGACGACAGGCGTCAGCGCGCCATCGAGGCGCTGGGCATCCTCGATTCACGCCCCGACGAGCGCGTGGACCGGGTCACCCGCCTCGCCCAAGAGCTCTTCGACGTCCCGATGGTGAGCGTCACCCTGATCGACCGCGACCGCCAGTGGCGGAAGTCGCAGATCGGCCTCGGCGGTAACGAGGCCCCCCGGGAGGGGGCGTTCTGCGATCTCACCGTGCGCACCGGCGACACGCTCATCGTCGAAGACGCCAGCGTCGACGACTACTTCGCCGACAACCCTTTCGTCGTGGGCGACCCCCACCTGAGGTTCTACGCCGGGCACCCTCTCCAGGCCCCGGGCGGCGAGCACGTCGGCACACTCTGCATCCTCGACACCCAGCCGCGCACCCTCGACGCCCGCGACATCGAACTCCTGCGTGAGATGGCGACGTGGGTGCAGAAGGAGCTGATGGCCGAGGACGACCTGGACCTCGCCACCGTGGTGCAGCGCGCCCTGCTTCCCGACGGCTCCCCCGAGGTGCCCGGCTACACCCTGGCGGGCGCCGCGATCGCGTCGGGGCAGCTCATGGGCGACATGTACGACTGGTACCTGCACGACGGGAAGCTCCGGGTGAGCCTGGCCGACGTCATGGGCAAGGGAACGGGCCCGGCGATCATCGCAGCATCCGTCCGCGCCGCCTTGCGCACCGCACCCGACCGCGATCTCGCCGCCGCGGTGAGCGAGGTCGACAGGCTGCTCGAGAACGACATCGGACGCTCGGGCATCTTCGTCACGGCCGTCCACGCCGAGCTCGACCCCGCCACCGGGACGCTCAGCTGGGTCGACGCCGGGCACAGCCTGGCGTTCGTCCTCCGTGCGTCCGGGGAGTGGCGGCCCCTCCGTTCGACCGGTCTGCCGCTGGGCATGGGCTTCGACATGGAGCGCTCGGTGACGACGGTGCAGCTCGAGCCCGGCGACGCGTTCCTGTGCTGCAGCGACGGGCTCCTCGACATCCTCGACCCCGACGACCCGTTCGGCCACGTCTCCCGGGTCGTCGGCGACCAGGGACCGGCCGGAGCCGTCCTCGAGGCGCTCCGGCTCGCCGAGGAGCGCAAGGCCCCCGACGACGTCACCGTGCTGATGGTGCGGAGGGATCGATGACGGCACGGTTCGTCTGGATCCGCATTCTGGCGCTGCTGTCGGTCCTCCTCGGCGTCAACTACATCGCGTGGCGGTGGCTGGATTCGATCAACTGGTCGGCCTGGTGGATCGCCGTCCCGCTCGTCATCGCCGAGACATACAGCCTCATCGACACCTTCCTGTTCGCCGTGACGATGTGGCGGGCGCGCGATCGGCCCGCCCCGACCTCACCGCCGCAGGGCACCGCCGACGTCTTCATCACCACCTACAACGAGCCGATCGAGATGGTGATGGCCACGGCCCTGGCCGCGCAGCGGATCGCCTACCCCCACCGCACCTGGGTGCTCGACGACGGGTCGCGGCCCGAGATGGCCGCCGCCGCCGAGGCGGCGGGGCTCGGGTACATCACGCGCTCGGAGGACTGGACGGGCAAGCCCCGTCACGCGAAGGCCGGCAACCTCAACAACGCCCTGATGGACACCGACGGCGAGTTCCTGCTGATTCTCGACGCCGACCAGGTGCCCGATCCGCTGATCCTCCACCGCACCCTCGGCTACTTCGCCGACGACCCCGAGGTCGCGCTCGTGCAGACGCCGCAGTGGTTCGTCAACGTCGACGACGCCGATCCGCTGGGCAGTCAGGCGCCGCTGTTCTACGGCCCGATCCAGCAGGGGAAGGATGGCTGGAACGCGGCCTTCTTCTGCGGGTCCAACGCGGTGCTCCGCCGCGACGCGCTCATGCAGCTCGGGATCGTCGGCTATGTGCGCGACCTCGAGCAGTCCACGGCGCGGACGCTGAAGGCGGCCGAGTCGCTGCTCTCGCGCGCGGCGCGCGACCGCGACGCCGACGACGCGGTGCGCAGCGAGCTGACCGCGCTCCGCGACGAGGTCGCCGGCGCGCGCCGGCTGATCGCCGACGGCGCACCCATCGGCGAGGTGACCTACCGCGTGCAGAGCGCCGTGGACGCGGCATCCCGCCGTCTCGTCTCCCGCGATCTCGCGGCGCTCCAGGCAGACCTCGACGTCATCGCGCGGTTGCCGATCGAACGCGACAGCGAGCTCGACGCGCTCGTGATCGACGACGCCGCCCTCGACGCCCTGGCCACCCGCGAGATGTCGCCGCTCGGCGCGGTCGAGTCGGTCTCGGCGCTCCTGGACGCGCTGCGCGTGGACCGCCCGGGCGAGGCGCAGCCGGTGCAGCCCATGGCGACGATCTCGGTCACCGAGGACATGGCGACGGCGATGCAGCTGCATTCGCTCGGGTGGCGGAGCGTGTACCACCACGAGATCCTCGCGCACGGTCTCGCCCCCGAAGACCTCCGCACCATGCTCACCCAGCGCCTGCGCTGGGCGCAGGGAACCCTGCAGGTGATGCTCCGCGACAACCCGCTGGTGAAGAAGGGGCTGTCGGCGGGGCAGCGCCTGATGTACTTCGCCACGATGTGGAGCTACCTGTCGGGCTTCACCGCGCTGGTGTACCTCGCGGCGCCCGTCATCTACCTCGTCTTCGGCGTCATGCCCGTGACGGCCTGGAGCGTGGACTTCTTCGCCCGGTTCCTGCCGTACTTCATCATCAACCAGATCCTCTTCCTCGTCGTCGCGCGCGGGATCAAGACCTGGCGCGGGCAGCAGTACGCCCTCGCGCTCTTCCCGGTGTGGATCGAGGCGTGCGTCACCGCCTTCGCCAACGTGGTGCTGAAGCAGCCGCTCGGCTTCGCGGTGACGAAGAAGGACGGCCGGGCCGAGGGCGGTCCGCCCTGGCGCCAGATCTGGCCGCAGCTGACCGCCATCGTCGTGCTCGTGCTCGCCCTCGGGATCGGGCTCGCCCGCATCGCTGTGGGCACCGCCGACGGCACCGGCACGCTGGTCAACACCGTCTGGGTCGTCTACGACCTCGCCGTGCTGAGCGTGATCATCCAGGCCGCCCTCTATCGTGGCCCCCAGGCCACCCTCACCGACGAAAGGCAGATCGCCTCGTGAACCTCACCGTCACCCCCGGCAGCGCCTACGCCGTGATCGCCCTGGAGGGCCGCCTGACCGCCCCGAGCGTGCCGCGCCTCCGGTCGGCGATCAGCGAACTCGTCGATGCCGGCAGCATCCGGGTCGTCATCGATCTCTCGAACACCGAGTTCGTCGACTCGTCGGGACTCGGCGCGCTGATCGGCGGCCTGAAGTCGGCCCGTCTCGCCGGGGGCGACCTGCGGATCGCAGGGGTCACCGAGCCGGTGCGACGGGTGCTGAAGCTCACCAACCTCGACCGGGTCCTCCGGGAGTACGACACCGTCGAGGCGGCCTTCGATGAGCGTTGAGGGCATGCGGGTGGAGGCCCGCGCCGACGACGCCTTCATCGACGAGGTGCACCAGGTGCTCGACGTGCTGTGGACGAGCCGCCCCGACGTCGACGAGGAGGACCGGACCCTCTTCACGCTGGCCGTCAGCGAGATAGCGACGAACATCGTCGAACACGCGCGCGCCCGGGAGCAGATCTCGGTGCGCCTGGACCTGTCGGTCGACGACGAGGGCCTCCGCGCCGTCTTCTTCGACGACGCCGACCCGGCGCTGATCGACCTGAGCGACGTGTCGATGCCCGACGACGACGCCGAGTCGGGCCGCGGGCTCGCGCTGGCGCTCGCCACGCTCGACGAGCTCGAGCACTCGGGCGAGGCCGGCGGCAATGTGTGGCGGCTCACCCGCCGGTTGCGTCCCGGGGCCTAGGTAGCCTGGAGCGGTGGCCTCCCCCGCCGTCGACGACTACCTGAAGACGATCTACCACCACACCGAGTGGCAGGACGCCCGGATGACGCCGTCCCAGCTCGCCGTGGTCCTCGGCCTCGCGCCCTCGAGCGTGACGGAGATGGTGCAGAAGCTCGCCGCGCAGGGCCTCGTCACCCACCGCCCCTACGGCCCGGTGACGCTCACCGAGACCGGTGAGCGGCGCGCCGCCGCGATCATCCGCCGGCACCGCCTCATCGAGACCTGGCTGGTGCAGGAGTTCGGGTACAGCTGGGACGAGGTCCACGACGAGGCCGAAGTTCTGGAGCACACCGTCAGCGACCGGCTGCTCGCCCGCATCGACGAGCGACTCGGGCACCCGCGGTTCGACCCGCACGGCGACGCCATCCCCGACGCCGACGGGCGCGTGCAGCGCGAGCCCTTCGTGCTGCTGCAGGTGGCGCCGGTGGGGCACCGCGGCCGGGTGCTGCGCGTCAGCGACCGCGACCCCGACCTGCTGCGCGCCCTGGAGGCCATCGGCGTCGCCGTCGGCCACGAGATCGAGGTGCGCCCCGCCGGACGCGTGTCGGTCGACGGCGGCGCGCCGCTCACCCTCCCCGAGGGTGCGGCGTCGGCGGTGTGGCTGCGCGCCTGACCGCCCGTTCCCTCAGGGCCAGTGGATGCCCGAGGTCTCCTCGCAGAAGCGCCACAGCCGGTCGGCGATCTCCGGGTCCCGCGTGATCTTCGACGCCCGCTGCTTCGCAGGTCGGCCCCGCAGCGTGAACCGCGGGCCCCAGAACTCCCCGCCCTCCACCACCGGGTCCACGAGCGCGCGCACGAGCGGCCACGCGCCCTGCTCCTTCGACTGGGTAACCGGGCCCTGCAGGTTGTCGACGAACCGGGCCCAGCGCGACGGCTCGTTCACGCCGTGGATGCCCGGGGTGCGCCCGCTGATGCTGTAGCCCGGGTGGGCGACGACGCTCGAGACCGGCACCCCCGCCTCGCGGAGGCGGCGGTCGGCGTCGAGCCCGAGCGCCGTGCACGCCACCTTCGACTGCACGTATGCGCGCCAGGGCGTGTAGCCCTCGACGAGCTGCGGGTCGACCGGGTCGTACGGCGAGATCGTCGTGGAGACGCTGCCGACCCACACCATCCGCCCCTCCGCCGCCGACAGCGACGTCAGGAGCGCCCCGGCGAGCGCAAAATGGCCGAGCACGTTCGTGGCGAAGACGACCTCGTTACCGCCGTGGGTCGTCTCGCGCGTGCGGGGCGGGTGCACGACGCCGGCGTTCAGCAGCAGACCGTCGATGCTCCACCGGGCGCGCGCCGTCGCCGCAGCCGCCCGCACCGAGCCGAGGTTGCTGGTGTCCAGCAGCAGGGTCTTGGTGGGGCCGACCGTGGCGGCCTCGGGCACCCGGCGCTCCACGGCCGCGCGCGCCGCGACGAGACGGTTCGGATTGCGGCCGGTCATCACGACCCGGGCCCCCGCCCGCACCAGCTGCTCCGAGGCGAAGTACCCCAGGCCCCGCGTGGCACCCGTGACGAGGTAGGTGCGGCCGGTCAGGTCCGGCAGCGCATCGGGGTCCCACTCGGGCGCGGTCACCCTCCGACAGTAGACCTCAATCGCCCGGTGGCACCCCCGACTCCCCCGGTACGCTGGCACCATGCGGACCCGCGCCGATATCGAATGCTGGCTCACCGACATGGACGGGGTCCTCGTCCACGAGAACCGTCCGATCCCCGGCGCCGCCGAGCTGCTCGCGCAGTGGCGCGATCAGGCGACGCCCTTCCTCGTCCTCACCAACAACCCGATCTTCACCCCGCGCGATCTCAGCGCCCGGCTGGCCCGGTCGGGCCTGGACGTCCCCGAGGAGCGGATCTGGACCTCCGCCCTCGCCACGGCCGACTTCCTCCGCTCGCAGCTTCCCGGCGGCACCGCCTTCGTCATCGGCGAATCGGGGCTCACCACCGCGCTCCACGAGGCCGGCTACGTCATGACCGAGACCCAGCCCGACTACGTCGTGGTCGGCGAGACGCGGCAATACAACTTCGAGGCGATCACCAAGGCCATCCGCTTCATCAACGACGGGGCGCGATTCATCATCACCAATCCGGATGCCACGGGGCCGACCCCCTCGGGAGTGGTGCCCGCGACCGGGTCGTTCGCCGCGCTGATCACCCGCGCGACCGGCAAGGAGCCCTACGTCGTCGGCAAGCCCAACCCGATGATGTTCCGGTCGGCGCTGAATCGCATCGGAGCGCACTCCGAGACCACCGGCATGATCGGCGACCGGATGGACACCGATGTCGTCGCCGGCATCGAGGCGGGCCTGCACACGGTGCTGGTGCTCACGGGCATCAGCGATCAGACCGAGATCGAGCGGTACCCGTTCCGCCCCGACGAGGTCGTCGACTCCGTCGCCGACCTGCTCGCCCCCGAACCGCTGGAATCGGAGATGCCCGAGGGGGTGTGACCCCGGCGGCACGGATATGGGCGCCCTCGACGACGGGGAGAAGGTGACGGCGGCCGACGCCGCCGTCTGGCGGGCGTGGCTCGCCGAGAACCACCGCACGTCGACCGGCGCCTGGCTCGTCCGCCCCCGGCCGGGTTCGGGACTCGAGCTCGTCGGTTACGAAGACGCCATCGTCCAGGTGCTGTGCTTCGGCTGGGTCGACGGCCCGGTGAGGGTGTTCGACGAGCAGACGAGCGGGCTGTGGTTCGCGCCACGCCGGCCGACGAGCGGGTGGGCGGCGACGAACAAGGCGCGGGTCGCACGACTGGAGGCCGAGGGGCTGCTCGAGGAGGCCGGCGTCCGCGCGATCGAGGTCGCCAAGGCCAACGGGTCCTGGAGCGTGCTGGACAACGCCGAGGCGCTGCGCGAGCCTGACGATCTCGCCGCCGCCCTCGATGCGGCGCCCGAGGCCCGCGCGGCGTGGGACGGCTTCCCGCCGTCATCCCGCAAGTTCGGCATCACCCAGGTCGACACCGCCCGCAGACCCGAGACCCGCGCGGCGCGCATCGGGAAGATCGTCGTCGACGCGAGGGAAGGACGACGCCCATGATCTCCGAGACCGAGCAGACGCTCCTGCTGATCACCAGCGCCATCATCGTCGCCGGCACCCTGGTGGTGCTGCTGTGGCAGCTCATCCGCTCCCGCCGCGGGCCGCGCGACGGCGAGTAGCCCCGGCTGAGCGCGCGGAGCGGTCTACTGCGGCGCGAGACCCAGATCGTCGAGGTCGATCGCGGCGAGCCACTGCAGCCCGGCCGCCTCGACGGCATCCTGCGCCCCGGTCTTGCGGTCGACGATCACCGCGACCGCGACCGGCTCGGCACCCTCGCGGCGCAGCGCCTCGACGGCCTTCAGCGCCGACTGGCCGGTGGTGGAGGTGTCCTCGACGACGACGACGCGCTTGCCCGCGACATCCGCTCCCTCGATCTGCCGGCCCCGGCCGTGGTCCTTCGGCTCCTTGCGCACGACGAACGCGTCGAGCGGGCGCCCCGCCCGCACCGACTCGTGCAGCACGGCGTTGGCGATCGGATCGGCACCGAGCGTCAGTCCCCCGACGGCGACGACGCCGTCGACATCGCGGATGAGGTCGAGCATGATCCGCCCGATCGCGGGCGCGGCGCGGTGGTCGAGGGTGAGCCGGCGCATGTCGACGTAGTACGACGCCTTCTTGCCGCTGGAGAGCGTGAAGTCGCCGTGGAACACCGCCTCGTCGGTGATGAGGCGGATGAGGGCCTGGCGGTCGGCTTCGAGCTCGGCAGTGGAGGCGACGGTCACGACGACGAGTCTAGATCCGGCGCGGATCTACGCTGGAGGCATGCGCCTGGCCACCTGGAACGTCAACTCCATCCGCGCCCGCGTCGACCGCATCGTCGACTTCGCCGTCCGCGAGAGCGTCGACGTGCTGGCGATGCAGGAGATCAAGTGCAAGGCCGAGCAGTTCCCCTACGAGCGCTTCGATGAGGCCGGCTACGAGGTGCAGGCGCACGGGTTCTCGCAGTGGAACGGCGTCGCGATCGCCAGCAAGGCGCCGATCGAGCAGGTCCGGACCGCCTTCCCGGGGATGCCCGGGTTCGCGAAGGGACACGAGGGTCCGGATGCTCCGCAGGAGGCGCGGGCACTGGGCGCGCGCATCGACGGGGTCGAGGTGTGGAGCCTCTACGTGCCCAACGGCCGCGCCCTCGGCGACCCGCACTACGACTACAAGCTGCACTGGCTCGCCGCCCTCGAGCAGTACACCCGTGACACCCTCGCCGCCGAACCGACCCTCCCGCTCGCCCTGGTCGGCGACTTCAACATCGCCCCCACCGACGCCGACAACGGCGACCCCGCGGTGGTGCCCGGGTTCTCCACCCATGTCTCCCCGCCCGAGCGTGAGGCCTTCGCGGCCCTGCAGTCGGCGGGGCTCACCGACGTCGTGCGCCCGCTCGTTCCGACCGGCTTCACCTACTGGGACTACAAGCGGCTGAAGTTCCCCCGCAACGAGGGGATGCGGATCGACTTCATCCTGGGATCGACGGGCCTGGCGGAGAAGGTCACCGGCGCCGAGATCCACCGCAACGAGCGGAAGGGCGAGCTTCCGAGCGATCACGTGCCGGTGGTGGTCGACCTCGATCTGAAGCCGCCGGTCGAGGAGGACGACGACCGCCCCATGATCTTCGGCTGAACCCCGAAGCCTCGCCCCGACAACCCTGCCCCGCTCAGGGGAGCCGTATGCTAGCCCCACATCCTCGAAAGGGGAGCGCAATGGGGAGCGTGCCAGAGACCCGGGGGACATCCTCCGGGTGGGGACGAGGCGTGGCCGTGGCCATGACCTCGCTCTCCGTGGCGGCCGTCGCACCGAGCGGTCGCCGGTGATCGCCGGGGGCGCGCGCGTCGTCGTCGTGGGCGCCGGATTCGGGGGGCTCGCCGCCGCCGCCCGCCTCGCCGCCGCCGGCCACGAGGTCACCGTGCTCGAGAAGCGCGACCTCATCGGGGGCCGGGCGTACCGGTACGACATCAACGGGTTCCGCTTCGACGGCGGCCCCACGGTGCTGACCGCCCCATTCATGTTCGAGGAGCTGTTCGCCCTCGCCGGCGAGAAGCTCTCCGACCATGTCGAACTCGTCCCGCTCGACCCGTTCTACCGGGCCTTCGACGCCGAGGGCGGACGCTTCGATTTCCGTGCCGCGCTGGAGGACTTCCGCGAGGAGGTGGCCAGGCGCAGCCCGGCGGACGTCAGCGGGTTCGACCGCCTGCAGCGCAAGATCAGCGGCATCTTCGACGCGTTCTACCCCTACACCGAGCGCCCGATGATGCAGCTGCACGTCATGCTGCGGATGCTCCCGTACCTCCTGCGCCACGGTGCGGCACGCGGCATGCAGCACCTGGTGAACACCACCGTCCGCGAGCCGTTCCTCCGCCGGGCGCTCGCCTTCCACCCGCTCCTCATCGGCGGCGACCCCGCGCGCACCCCGTCGCTCTACGCCCTCATCGTCGAGTTCGAGCGGCGCTGGGGCGTCCACTACGCCATCGGCGGCACCAGCGCCCTCGTCGAGGCGATCGGCGCACTCGTGCAGCGCCTGGGCGGCACCATCCGGTGCGGAGCCGAGGTCGACCGCATCCTGCACGCGGGCGGCCGCGTCACGGGGGTGAGACTGGTCGACGGGTCGGAGATCGAGGCCGACGTCGTCGTCTCGGGAGCCGACCCGGGCGCCACGTACGAGCGCCTGCTCGCCGGAACGCCGCAGGCGGCGCCGTCGCGGATGCGGATGCGCCGGAGCACGCCGAGCATGTCGCTGCACGTGCTGTACTTCGGCGCCGACCGCACCTGGCCCGACACCCCGCTGCACCACCACAACCTGCTCCTCGGCGGCGACGCGCAGACGGTCATGCAGCGGGTCTTCCGCCCGAAGCCCCGCGATCTCGACAGCAGCGCGCACCTGACGGCCGACGACCTGTTCCTCTACGTGCACGTGCCGACCCGCACCGACGCCTCGGTCGCACCGCCCGGCTGCGAGGCGCTGTACGTGCTGGTGGCCTCCCCGGCCCTCCCCGCACACGGTGCGCGGTCACCCGAGGCCGCCGTCGACGAGGCCGCGCGGGTGCGGCGCCTCGTGCTCGACACGCTCGACGAGCGTTTCCTCCCGGGCCTGTCCGATCACATCGTCGCCGAGCATGCGATCGGGCCGGAGCACTTCCGCGACGTTCTGCAGACGCCCCGCGGCGCGGCCTTCTCGTTGCAGCCGACGCTCTTCCAGTCGGGCTGGTTCCGCCCCCACAACAGGTCGCGCGCCGTGCGGGGCCTCTACCTCGTCGGCGCCGGCACGCACCCCGGCGCCGGGGTTCCGGCGGTGCTCGCCTCGGGCAAGATCGCCGCCGGGCTCATCGCGGCGGAGTTCCCTCCGGTCGGCGCCCGACGCGCCGGCGACGCCGACACGACGCGCATCGCCGACGAGGTGCCCTCATGAGCGCGGGGACGACGGCGCAGGGCTTCGCGGCCGGCTTCGGCGAGAGCCCCGAGGTCGAGATCGACGACGTGCCGGTCCGCGGCATCCTTCCCGACTGGCTGGAGGGATCGCTCCTGCGCAACGGGCCGGGGTCGTTCCAGGTCGGCGAGCGCCGGTATCGGCACTGGTTCGACGGCCTGGCGATGCTCCACCGGTTCACGATCTCGCAGGGCTCCGGTTCGGGTGGCCGGGTGTCGTACCAGAACCGCTTCCTCGAGACCGAGGCCTACCGCGCCGCGCGGGACGAGGGCCGGATCGCCTTTCCCGAGTTCGCCACCGATCCCTGCCGGTCGCTGTTCGCCCGCGCCATGGCCGTATTCGACCCGAAGCCGACCGACAGCGCGAAGGTGAACATCGCCAAGGTCGCCGAGAAATTCCTCGCCCTCGCCGAGACGCCCATCCAGGTCGAGTTCGACCCGGTGACGCTCAAGACGGTCGGGGTGACCGGGTGGGACACGTCGGATTTCGGCCGGATGACGACGGTCCACCCCCAGCTCGATGACGCCCGCGGGGAGGCGATCAACCTCGTCACCCGATTCAACGCCTCGAGCCAGTACGTCTTCCGCCACCTCGACACCACCACCCCGGGCGCGTCGCCGACGACGCTGGCGCGGAAGAGGGTGGGTGAACCCGGTTACATCCACTCCTTCGGGATGTCCGAGCGCTACCTCGTCCTCGCGGAGTTCCCGCTCGTGGTGAACCCCATCTCGCTCCTGCTGTGGCTGAAGCCCTACATCGAGAACTTCCGCTGGAGGCCGGAGCGGGGAACGAAGTTCCACGTGTTCGACCGGCGGACCGGGGCGCACGTGAAGACCCTGACGTCGTCGGCCTTCTTCGCCTTCCACCACGTCAACGCCTACGACGACGGCGACGAGGTGGTGGTCGACCTCGTCGGCTACGACGACGCCTCGGTGATCGAGGCGTTCTACCTCCACCGGCTCGAAGAGCCCGATGCCCGCATCCCTCCCGGCACGCTCCGGCGGTTCCGCCTGCCGCTCGCGGGCGGGGCCAAGACCGTGACCGGCGAGGAGCTCTCGCCGACGCCGATCGAGCTGCCGAGCCTCGACTACGCGCGCATGAACACCCGCCCCGACCACCGCTACGTCTACGGGGTGAGCCTCGGCGACGAGCCGGGGTTCTACGACCGGCTGGTGAAGATCGACACGTCCTCCCGCACCACGCTGACCTGGCATGCCGAGGGCTGCTACCCCGGTGAGGGCGTCTTCGTCGGGCGCCCCGGCCGCGAGGCGGAGGACGACGGGGTGGTGCTGTCGGTGGTCCTGGATGCCGCGGCCGAGACCTCGTTCCTCCTGGTGCTCGACGCCACGTCGTTCACCGAGGTCGCACGGGCCGAGCTTCCGCACGCCGTGCTGCACGGGTATCACGGCCAGTTCTACGGCGAGGTGCGCCCCCCGCTGAGATCGCAGCCTCACTCGTAGAGGTCGGGAGGTTCCGGCGTGCACCCGGCGGGCTCGGAGTTGCCGCTGATCGCGAAGTCCTCGCAGTACAGCCACTGCGACTGGGTGAGTCCGAGCACGAAGGACACGATCGCGATCCCCCCGACCACCCCGAGGATGAGCCACCGCGTCGAGCGGCGGGTGAACGAGGCGAAGTCGGGCCAGACGATGCGCACGAGCACCCACATGGTCAGCGGTAGACCGGCCACGATGACGAGGATGCCGCCGACGGCGAGCAGCAGCACCGCGATGTTGGTCTCGTTCTCGTTGAAGACGAAGGACAGCACGATCCACAGCGACGGGGTGAGCAGCAGCAGCGCGCGCACGAGCTTCGCGCCGACGGGCTTGCGCTCCACGAGGACGAACACGAGCGCGGCCGTGGACGCCGCCCACAGGGTCAGGAGCTGATCGAAGAAGAGGTCACCCCAGGCCCCGATCGTGAAGGCGGGCCACCACACCACCAGCGACATCCCGACCATCACGACCCCGATCGGGACCGTCCGCTCCGTCGCCGCCGGCCCGTCGGTCTGCTGCTGTTCGCTCACCCGCCGCACGCTAGCAGCGGATGACCCGGACACCGAGGATCCGGGCCTCAGACGTTCAACTGCGCCGCAAGGTAGCGCGCGGGCTTCAGCGAGAGCCGCGGCTCCGCGTCACGGAGGGTCTTGATGACCCGGAGTTCGTCATCGCCCGGTACACCGGCCTCATCGACGACGCGGCGGGCCCAGTCGCGGGCACGCACCGTGACCGACTCCCCCTCTCCGGGAAACAGCTCGGCGAGCTCGCGCCGGGGGTCGTCTCGGTCGCCCCAGAGGAGGTTCTCGATCTTCGACATCGTGCGCTCCTTCCGTTCGTTCGGGAACACTCTGTCAACATGGAAGGCCACGCGCCTCCCCCGCGGGGTGGAATCCCGCCGATCCGCCCGCAGGCGGATGTCCCGTCGAGCGACCCCCCGTACCGTGGAAGCATGACGGTCCTGCCACCCACGATCGCGCGGGCACCGGCGACACCTGCCGATCGCCGAGCCGACCTCGTTCTGGCGGTGGGCCTCTTCGTCGGTGCGATCCTCAGCGCCGCCCTCGGCTCCGTCGCCGGTTTCTACGGCACCGACACTGCGGAAATCCAGTGGTCCCTGCTCTACGGGGCAGCCCTCACCCTCCCCCTGGCACTCCGCCGCCGCTACCCCGAGATCATCGCTGTCGCGGTGTCGCTGGTGTTCTTCATCGGGATGAGCGCTCGCGTCCCGGAACTCTACGTCGGCAACATCGCGGTGTTCATCGCCTTCTACACGGTTGGCGCCTGGGTCGATGATCGTCGGCGGGCCATCCTCGTCCGCGTGCTCATCACCGTCGGCATGTTCTTCTGGCTGCTGGTGACGACGTTCCAGGCTGCCACCGCACCGACCGACGATGGACTCTCCCGGGAGGGGATCTTCTCCCCGTTCGTCGCCTACATGCTCATCCAGTTCCTCGTGAACGTCGCCTTCTTCGGGGGGGGCGTACTACATGGGCGACCGGGCCTACGCATCGGCCCTGCAGCGCCGCGCGCTCGAGCTGCGGACCGCCGAGTTGGAGCATGAGCGAGAAGTCACTGCCGCGCAGGCGGTGGCTCTGGACAGGGTGAAGATCGCGCGGGAACTGCACGATGTCGTCGCCCACCACGTCTCGGCGATGGGGGTGCAGGCGGGGGCCGCACGGGCGGTGATCGAGAAGGATCCGGATGCTGCGCGCACGGCGCTCTCGGGAGTGGAGACCTCCGCCCGCTCCGCCCTGCACGAGCTGCGACAGCTGCTCGAGACGCTGCGGACACCCGACGCGGGCTCGACCGAGGGGTCGACGCTGTCGCTCGACGACCTCGGCGAGCTGATCGCCTACGCGGAGGAGAACGGCCTCCCGACGACCTTCACCGTGATCGGGGACCCCACGCCGGTGCCGTACGTCGTGCAGGTGAACCTCTACCGCATCGCCCAGGAGGCGCTGACGAACGCCCGCCGCCACGCCGGACCCGACGCGAGCGCGGACGTGCGCCTGCGGTACGACCGCGACGCGGTGGAGCTCGAGATCACCAACACCGGGCGGGTCGCGACCATGATCCGGCCCGGACTCGGTCTCGTCGGAATGAGAGAACGCGCGGCGGCCTCGGGCGGTGAGATCGAGACCGGTCCCCGTTCGCGTGGCGGATTCCGCGTGCGGGTTCGGGTTCAGGTCGGCCCCGACCGCGCGGTCCCGGCGCCCGCGACCGCTTCCGCCGACCCTGCAGACGACACCGTTGTCGGCGAAGGAGTGACCACATGATCCGGGTGCTCCTCGTCGACGATCACGCGGTGATGCGGGCCGGGTTCCGGATGATCCTGGAGTCCGAAGACGACATCGCCGTGGTGGGGGAGGCCGCGAGCGGCACGGAGGCGGTCGCCGCGGCATCCGCTCTTTCTCCCGACGTGATCTGCATGGACGTGCAGATGCCCGGGATGGACGGGATCGCGGCGACGCGCGCGCTTGTCGCCGCGGGGTCGGAGGCCGCCGTGCTGATCGTCACGACCTTCGACCGCGACGATTATCTCTTCGAAGCGCTGTCCGCCGGGGCGAGCGGGTTCCTGCTGAAGAACGCCGGGCCCGAGGAACTCGTCCACGCGGTGCGCGTCGCCGCCGCCGGCGATGCGCTGCTCGCACCCGAGGTCACCCGCCGGGTGATCCGGCGTTTCGCGGGCGCGGACGCCGGCGACGGCGACGGCGTGCGCGCGGAGAATCGGCCCAGCGGCGGATCTCTCGCGTCAGATTGTCCGCGTCTGGGCCGAATGTCCGCGCCGGGGCCGACGACGGCGGCGACGGACGCCGCACCCGGGGCGCCGGCCGCACCCGCCGCGCCCGCGGTCGAGCTCACCGATCGCGAGACCGAGGTGTTGCGCCTCGTCGCGCAGGCGCTCAGCAACGCCGAGATCGCCGAGCGCCTCTTCATCGGTGAGGCCACGGTGAAGACGCACGTGTCGAACGTGCTGCAGAAGCTCGGCGCGCGCGACCGGGTCGCCGCGGTGGTCTACGCCCACCGCCACGGCCTCACCTGACCCGCCCCGGCTCAGTCGCCCATCGCGCCGGTTCGGAGTGGGCCCGAGGGGCCGTATCGCAGAACGACCGCGCCCTTTCCGAGACGATCGGGTCGCCGAGCAGCGCGAGCGTCGCGGGCGCGGCACCCTCGGGGAACACCTTCTTCCCACGCCCGATCACGACCGGGTAGGTGTAGAGGCGGAGCTCGTCGTAGGCGTCAGCCGCCAGCAGGGACTGGACGAAGTCGACGCTCCCGATAACGTGGATGCTCTTGTGCACCTCGCGGAGCGCGACGACATCCGCCACCGCGTCCACACCCAGAAGCATCGACCCCTCCCACTCGAGCGCCGGAGCGCCCCGGGACGCGACGTACTTCGGGATGGCGGCGAACTTCCGACCGATCCGACCGGCCCCGTCGCCCTGGACGTGGTGCGGCCAGCACGCCGCGAAGATGTCGTACGTGCGGCGCCCGAGCACGAGCGCGTCCATCTCGTCGATGCCCCGCGCGATCTCGCGACCCTCCCTCTCGCCCGAGACCGGCGCCTGCCAGCCGCCGTACGGGAAGCCGCCCGCGCGGTCCTCGTCCGGCGCGCCCGGCGCCTGCGCGACACCGTCGAGCGAGACGAACAGGTCGATCGTGATGCGTCCGGTCATGGGGTCCCCCTCGGCGTGCTCGATGACCATCCTCGCCCCGTTCGGGTGCGGCGGGAAGAGCGACAGCCCCGGCCCGCCGAAGCGGGACCGGGGCTGTCGAGGGGGAATCCGTCAGGCGCTGACGAGCTCGCGCGCGTAGCGGTCGACGAGGGCGTTGAACGCCTCGAGGTAGCCGACGAGGAACGCGGCGGTCTCGTCGTTGGTGACCTCGCCCGAGTCGGTGAACAGACCCGGGGTGGTCTGGATGTAGCCCTCGGGCTGTCCGAGCGACGGAGCGTTGAAGTGGCTGAGGATCGCCTTCAGGTGCTGCTGACCCGCGGCGGTCGCGATGCCGCCCTGCGAGGTGCCGATGACGGCGGTGGGCTTGCCGTCGAAGGAGTTCTGACCCCACGGACGCGCGGCCCAGTCGAGGGCGTTCTTCAGCACGCCGGGGATGGAACGGCTGTACTCGGGGGTGACGATGATCACGCCGTCGACGTCGGCGAGCGCCTGCTTGAAGTCACGGGCGACCTCGGGGTAGTCGGCGTCGTAGTCGGGCGAGTAGAACGGCAGGTCCTTGATCGGGATCTCGACGAGGGTCGTGCCCTCGGGGGCGAGGCGCGCGAGGGCCTCGGCCAGGCGCCGGTTGATCGACGTCGACGAGATGCTCCCGACGATGTACCCGATGGTGCGGTTGCTCATTGAGTTCTCCTCCATAGATGGTGTCTCCCGGCGGGAGACCGCCGTCGGACATTCCAAGAGGGTGAAAGTCGCGGCATCCCTTATGTATTCCCGCGTATGGAAAATTCTCTCGACGTCGAAGTATCCCCCGCAGGGGGGAGGACCGGCCGGGCGGGAAACCCACCCGGGGACGGATGTCGCCGCGCGGCGCCGTCCGTAACGTCGATGTCATCCCCCGCCGGTCACGACAGAAGGAGCATCCATGCTGGAGCTGAGAGGCATCACCAAGGCGTACGGCGGCCGCCGCGCGCTCGACGACGTCTCGTTCGACGTCCGCCCCGGACGGCTGACGGGCTTCGTCGGCGGCAACGGCGCCGGCAAGACCACGACGATGCGCATCATCCTGGGCGTCCTGGGGAAGGATGCCGGCACCGTCACCCTCGACGGCTCGCCCGTCACCCCCGCCGACCGCCGTCGCTTCGGATACATGCCCGAGGAGCGGGGGCTGTACCCCAAGATGAAGGTGCTCGAGCACATCGTCTACCTGGCGCGCCTGCACGGCTTCTCCAAGGCCGACGCCACCGCCCGCGCGACCTCGCTCCTGCAGGAGCTCGGTCTCGGCGAGCGCCTCGACGACAACGTCGAGACGCTGTCGCTGGGCAACCAGCAGCGCGCCCAGATCGCCGCCGCCCTCGTGCACCAGCCCGAGGTGCTCATCCTCGAAGAGCCGTTCTCCGGCCTCGACCCCCTCGCGGTCGACGTCGTGGCGGGCGTCCTGCAGCAGCGGGCCGCGGCCGGGACATCCGTCCTCTTCTCCTCCCACCAGCTCGACGTCGTCGAGCGCCTCTGCGACGACCTCGTCATCATCGCCGGCGGACAGGTGCGCGCTGCCGGCGCCCGCGATGCGCTCCGCGCCCAGCACTCCGCCCACCGCTACGAGCTGGTGTCGGCCGGGGACGCCGGATGGCTTCGCGACGAGGCCGGCGTGCGCGTCATCGACTTCGACGGTGGCTATGCCGTGTTCGACGTCGAATCCGAGGACGCCGCGCAGCGGGTGCTCCGCCGCGCGGTGGCCCAGGGGGATGTCGCAAGCTTCGCCCCGCAGCATCCCACCCTCGCCCAGATCTTCAAGGAGGTCATCCAGTGAGCACGTCCACCCTGCCCACCGCGCCCAGCACGGCGCAGAGCGTCTGGCTCGTCGCCGAGCGCGAGATCGGGTCGAAGCTGCGCAGCAAGGCCTTCATCATCTCCACCGCGATCCTCATCCTGGGGGCACTCGCGCTGGTGATCTGGGGCGGCTTCAGCGCGCAGAACTCCTCCGGCACGCCCGTCGCGGTGACGAGCAACGCCTCGCAGTACGTCGACGGCGTCGAAGGCCTCGACGTCACCGACGTGAGCGACCGCGCGCAGGCCGAGGAGCTCGTCGCCGCGGGCGATGTCGACGCCGCCGTCGTCGGCGACTCGTCGTCGCCCCTCGGCTTCGTCATCCTCGCCGACTCGAGCCCGCCCACCGACCTGATGCTCCTGCTCGCCCAGGTGCCGCCGGTGGAGCTGCTGAACCCCGATGAGACCAATCCGCTCATCCGCTACTTCGTCGCCCTCGGGTTCGGCATCGTGTTCCTCCTGGCCGCCTCGCTGTTCGGCGGCACGATCGCGCAGAGCGTGGTGGAGGAGAAGCAGACCCGGGTGGTCGAGCTGCTGATCTCGGCCGTGCCGACCCGGGCGCTGCTGGCCGGGAAGGTCATCGGCAACACCGTGCTCGCGATGGGTCAGATCCTGATCCTCGCCGCGGTGGCGGTCGTGGGACTCACCGTCACCGGCCAGACGGCGCTTCTTCAGGGGCTCGGCTCGGCGATCGCGTGGTTCGCGGTGTTCTTCCTCTTCGGCTTCATCCTGCTGGCGGCCCTGTTCGCCGCCGCGGCGGCGATGGTGTCACGTCAGGAGGACATCGGCTCGACCACGACCCCGCTGACGATGCTCATCATGGCGCCGTACTTCCTGGTGATCTTCTTCAACGACAACTCGCTGGTGCTGACGATCATGTCGTACGTACCCTTCTCGGCCCCGGTCGGGATGCCGATGCGGCTCTTCCTCGGCGAGGCGCAGTGGTGGGAGCCGCTGGTGTCGCTGGCGATCCTCGCCGCGACCTGCGTCGGGGCGATCCTCGTCGGCGCGAAGATCTACGAGAACTCGCTCTTGCGCATGGGGGCACGCGTCAAGCTGCGGGAGGCGCTGGCCGCCTGAGGCGCCGCGCCAGGGGGGATGCCGGAGTGCCGGCATCCCCCCTCTTCTTCTGGGCGAACTAGGGTGGCGAGCATGAGCGCTGCGCAGAAGACGGCCACCGACCTGACCACGCTGATCATCCTCGGGGCCTCGGGAGACCTCACCTCGCGGCTGCTCCTCCCCGCCCTCGGGCAGCTGCTCACGCGCGAGCCCGACCGGAAGATCCGTCTGCGCGGCGCGGGGATGGAGGACTGGGACGACGACCGCTGGCGCGACACGGTGAAGGCCTCGTTCGCCACGACCGGGTCGGAGAAGGCGTTCGCCTCGGTGGCGGCGACGACCTACACCAAGGCGGACATCACCGACCCCGCCGACCTGACCGCGCTGCTGGCCGGAAACGACGGCCGCATCGCGCTGTACTTCGCCGTGCCGCCGGCGGTGACCGAGCGCGCCTGCCAGGCGCTGACGACCCTCGAGGTGCCCGAGGGGCTCATCCTCGCCATCGAGAAGCCGTTCGGCAGCGACGAGGCCACCGCGCACGCCCTGAACGAGACGATCGCGAAGATCGTGCCCGAGACGCAGATCTTCCGCATCGACCACTTCCTCGGTCGCTCCACGACCCTGAACATTCTGAGCGCCCGACTGGCCAATCGGGTGCTCGAGCCGGTGTGGTCGGCCGAGCACATCGAGTCGATCTTCATCGGCTACGACGAGACCCTCGGGCTCGAGGGACGCGCCGGCTACTACGACCACGCCGGGGCGCTAGTCGACATGATCCAGAGCCACCTCCTCCAGGTGCTCGCGATCGTGGCGATGGAGCCGCCGGCGTCGCTGTCGGAGATCGACTTCCGCGAGGCGACGGGTGCCGTGCTCCGGGCGACCCACGTGTGGCAGGGCGACCCCGTCGCATCCTCCCGTCGCGCCAGGTACACCGCCGGCGTCGTCCAGGCCCGACCCCTGCCGTCCTACGTCGACGAGCCGGGCGTCGACCCGGCGCGCGACACCGAGACGCTGGCCGAGGTCGTCTTCGAGGTGCGCAACGCCCGCTGGCAGGGGGTGCCGTTCACCCTCCGGTCGGGAAAGGCGCTGGATGACGCCGAGCGCGAGGTCATCGTGCGCTTCAAGCCCGTCCGGCACCTGCCCCAGGGTCTCACCGGCAGCACCGCGCCCACGGTGCTGCGCTTCGCCCTCGGCCCCGACCGGATGACGCTGGAGATGAACGTCAGCGGCGACGGAGACGCGTTCGAGCTCGAGCGCGCCCCGCTCGTGGCAGACCTCGGCGAGGGGACGCTGAAGGCTTACGCCGAAGTGCTGTCGGGCATCCTCGACGGCGACGCGATGCTCGCCGTGCGCGCCGACGCCGCCGAGCAGTGCTGGCGGATCGTGCAGCCTGTGCTGGATGCCTGGCGAAGCGGCGAGGTGCCCCTCGACGAGTACCCCGCGGGGACCGACGGCCCGGAGGGGTGGCCGCGGCCGTAGGCCGCCGGGCTAGGGGGCCTCGCCGTCCCACGCGCGGACGCGATGCACCGTCGCCGTCTTCGGGTAGGCACCCGAGGGCGCACCGATCTCGAAGAGATCGATGAGCAGGAACATCGGTGAGACGGGGGCCTGCGGCATCCGCTTCAGCACCCGCCCCTCGCAGCCGATGAGAGTCTGCCCGCCACCCCAGATCGCCGTCCAGGTGTGCGGCCGCGACGCGTCGAAGGGGAGCGCGACCTCGGTCATGTCGCTGACCAGACGCGGATCGGAGTGGGCCTTGATGCCGGTGCGCGCGGTCGTGGTGGCGCCGACCGCCGCGGCGTCGATCTCGAACACGCAGATCTCGCCGGCGTCGTCGGAGGAGAGGTGCTCGGTGCCCACGAACCAGGCCGCGAGCATGCAGCCCGGATCGGTCGAGGCGGAGACGGTGATGTCGACCCGGCCGGAAGTCGGTGCCCAGAGCAGCCGGGTAGGCGTCTCGGTGCGGACGATCAGCCCGTCATCGCGGTGGCGATGGGTTCCGACGGTGGATCCGACCGGGCCGGAGAACGTACCGGTCTGGACGTTCGAGACGCGCAGCGGAGCATCCTCTGGTCGCCAGTCGAGCTGATCGGCCTCGATCCGCAGGCGCAGACCGTCGCTGCCGAGCGCGTAGCGCGCGGCCGACCGGTCGGGCGTCGTCCAGTGCGGCAGGTAGTGCGCGACCCACCGGTCGGGGTCGAGCCCCCGCGAGAAGTCGTCGTCGAAGACCGGTGGTCGGGCCGGAGGGGCCGGGAGGTCGGCCGTCATCCGGGAAGATCGTCGTCCTGGAAGACCGCGAGCACGTTGCCGGCCGGGTCCTTGAACCAGGCGATGTCCGGCCCGTTGTCGGTGGCGTGGACGATGCCTCGACTGTCGGTGGGGAATTCGTCGTCGGAGTAGATCTTCGTGTTCACCCCGCGGGCGTTGAGGTCGTCGACGGCGGCGCTGAGGTCGCGCACCGGGAAGTTCAGGATCCTGTAGCTCGCCGGCTGGTGGTTGGGCTTGTCGTAGATGAGCACGCGCCCGCCCGAGGCGAAGTCGAGCACGAGGAAGCCCATGTCGTCGTCGGCGACGGTCATCCCGAGCGTTTCGCCGTAGAACCGCCGTGCGGCGTCGATGTCGTCGACGCTGAAGCCGGGGAAAGCGTGGTCGGTGGTGAACATGGGTCCTCCTGAGCGGTGTGGTGCCAGCCTGACGCGTCGCGCGGTGCGCGTCCAGCCCCGCACGCGTCCGCACCGCCGCGCCTGCGCCTGCACAACTCCTCCGATCCGGGCCACGGAAGTCGGAATCAGGGCCCGCAGGGCGCTTCGCGTCGATTTCTGAGGAGTTGCGCCGATCGGGCTCGTCCCCAACTCCTGCAGAATCGGCGTTTCCGCCCGGCGGAGGCGGCCGGAACGGCTGTTCCGGCGCGGATTGCAGGAGTTAGAGCGGCCCGGCGCCGGCGCCGGGCGGGTTCCGGTCGGGGTGCAGCACGGTGAAGAGGGAATAGGTGTCGCCGTCGGGATCGGGCCCGCGCTCCTTGAACTCGTTCGCGAGGGCGTAGAGCCGGTCCTGGAGTTCGCGCCGATGCTCCTCGTTGAGCTTCAGACCCAGCCACGTGGCATCCAGGTCGTCGTCGGTGAGCCCCTCGATCTGCTGGAGGAACGTCTCGACCAGCACGTGCGACCCGCCGGACATCGACGTGCGCCACGACAGCCCGGTCGCCCGGTAGGGCACCTCGCGCGCACCCTGCGCACCGCTGCGCTCGGCCTCGGCGACGAGGTAGCCCGTGCCGACGAGCGTGCGGACGTGGTGCAGCATCGTGCCCGGGTTCACCCCGAGAAGCTCCGCCAGCTCCTTGTTGGTGCGCGCCTCGAAGGCGCACAGGCGCAGCACGCGCAGCCGCAGCGGCGAGCTGAGCGCGCGCATGCGCGCCTCGGCCTCGGGATCCCCCGGGCGCAGCTCGACACGCTCGCGACTCACGTCCCCACCCAATCACACCGATTGACATCTCTCAATCACCGCGTCACACTGATCGACATGTCTCAATCAGTCGCGACCGACACCGCACCGAAGGGGTCTCTCTGGCGCGACCGCAACTTCCTCACGATGTGGACCGGGCAGGCGTTCAGCCAGTTCGGCTCGCAGATCACCGAGCTCGCGATCCCCGTCCTCGCCGTCATCCTGCTGCAGGCGACCGAGTGGGAGGTCGGGGTGCTGAACGCGGCAAACGTCGCGGCGTTCCTCATCGTCGGGCTTCCCGCCGGCGCCTGGATCGACCGGATGCGCAAGCGCCACGTCATGATCTGGGCCGACCTCGTCCGCGCGCTCGCGCTCGGCTCGCTGCCGCTGCTGTGGTTCGCCGGCATCCTCGAGATCTGGCACCTCATCGTCGTCGCCCTGGTGATGGGTGTCGCCACGGTGTTCTTCGACGTGTCGTACCAGAGCCTCATCCCCTCACTCGTGCGGCCCGGCCAGATCGCCGAGGCCAACGGCAAGCTCGAGGCGACCCACCAGGTCGCCGGTCTCGCGGGACCGGCGGTGGGCGGATGGCTCGTGGGCGTCCTCGCCGCCCCCGTCGCCATCCTCGCCACGGTGGCCACCTACCTCGCCTCCTTCGTCGCGCTGCTGTTCACCCGCGATCACGAGCCACCCCACGAGCGCGAGAGCCGGCGGCCGCTGCACCGCGAGATCGGCGAGGGGCTGGGGTGGGTCTTCGGCAACCCGCTCCTGCGCCGCATCGTCTGCACGACGGGCACGGCGAACTTCTTCGGCACGATCGCCACGACGCTCCTGCCGATCTTCGTGCTCCGCGAGCTCGGCCTCTCCCCCGAGATGCTCGGCGTCGTCTTCTCGCTCTCCGCCGTCGGCGGGCTCCTCGGCGCGATCGCGACCCCTCACATCGTCAAGCGCATCGGCGAGGCCCGCGCCATCCCGATCAGCGCCATCATCTTCTGCCTGGTGCCCTTCTTCCTCCCCGCGATCTCGCTCGTCCCGGAGTTGGCGTTCCCGCTGCTGGTCATCCAGTTCTTCGGGCTGAGCTTCTCGGTGCTGCTGTACAACATCACGCAGGTCTCGTTCCGCCAGCGCATCACCCCCGCGCGCCTCCTCGGCCGCATGAACGCGTCCATCCGGTTCGTCGTGTGGGGCGTGATGCCGATCGCGGCCCTCGTCGCCGGCGCCCTCGGAACGTGGATCGGCACCGTGCCGACGCTGTGGCTCGCCGCCGCCGGCGAGCTGCTGTCGTGCCTGTTCGTCGTGATCGGACCCTTCTGGGGCATGCGGGAGCTCCCCGACGCGCACGCCGAGGCGTAGACGCCGCCGCCCTCGTAGGCAACCCCCGGCCCGCGCCGCCCGGGAGCGTGGTTGAGTGTGAGCATGGTCGCGCGCATCCTCTCGATCGGCACCGCCGTGCCGCCGACCGTGCTCGCGCAGGGCGACGTGCGCGACTTCTTCGTCGCCCAGCCGGGGGTCGACCGGCTGACCGCGCGGCTCATCGGCGCCGCCTTCGACGCCGCCGCGATCGAGCGTCGGCACACAGTGCTGCACGAGTTCGGTCGCCTGCGGGGTGAAAGGGGGACGGATGCCGCGCCCGCGGCGCCCGGCGGAGGGTTCGTCGGCCCGGAGGGCGAGCTTCGCGTCCCCTCCACCGGGGAGCGCAACGCGGCGTACACGGCCCTGGTTCCCGAGCTCTACGCGCGGGCGGCACGCGAGGCGCTGGCGGGGGGCCGCGTCGCGGCATCCGAGATCACCCATGTCGTGACCGTCTCGTGCACCGGCTTCTTCGCACCGGGACCGGACTACCGCCTGGTGCGCGATCTCGGGTTGTCGCCGACCGTCGAGCGCTACCACCTGGGGTTCATCGGCTGCGCGGCGGGGATTCCGGCGCTCCGCGCCGCCGCGCGCATCTCGGCCGCCGAGCCCGATGCGGTCGTGCTGGTGGCCTGCGCCGAACTGTGCTCGCTGCACATCCGCGCCTCGGACGATCCGCAGCAGATCGTCGCGGCGTCGGTCTTCGCCGACGGGGCGGCGGCAGCCGTCGTGACCGCACGCGACGATCTCGCCGAGCGGGTGGCGGGCACGGTGCTCGACCTCGACCGGTTCGCCACGACGCTCACGAGCGAGGGTGAGACCGACATGGTCTGGACGATCGGCGACGAGGGGTTCGAGATGACCCTGTCGGCCGAGGTGCCGCGCATCATCGGGCGCGAGATCCAGGAGGCCGTCGGCGGATTCCTCGGCGACGACCGCCCCACGACCTGGGCGGTGCATCCCGGTGGGCGGAGCGTCCTCGACCGCATCGAGTCGGGACTGGCGCTCCCGGGGCCGGCGCTGGAGACCTCACGGGCGGTGCTGCGCGATTTCGGCAACATGTCCAGTGCGACGATCCTGTTCATCCTGCAGCGGGTGCTCGGCGGCGGCGTGGCCGAGGGCGAGCGGGTCGCCACCCTGGCGTTCGGTCCCGGCCTCACCGTCGAAGCCGCCCTCCTCACCGCGCGCACCGGCGGGCGGCCGTGACGCTCGCCGCGCGCGACACTCGCCTGCGGGAGCTGATGGACGACCCCGACTGCGACCTCGCGCGCCTGCACACGACCCTGCGACGGTTCTCGATGGTCAATCGCCTGGTGTCGGGGTGGGGCGCGGTCTACCGGTCGCGGGTCGCGCCGCATCTGCGGAGGCTCGGGCGGCCCGCGCGGGTGCTGGACCTCGGATGCGGCGGCGGCGACGTCGTCGCCCGGCTCGCCGCGCTCGCGCGACGGGAGGGCCTGGTGGCCGAATGGGTGGGTGTCGACCCCGATGAGCGGGCCCTGGCGGTCGCCCGACGATATGCCGGTCCGGGCATACGGTTCGAGGCGACGGACTCGGCGGCGCTCCGCGCCGCCGGTGAGCGGTTCGACCTGGTGATCTCGAACCACGTGCTGCACCACCTCGACGAGGCCGCATTCGCCGCGTTCCGCGACGATTCGCTCGCCCTGGTCGAGGGCGGTCCTCGCGGGCTCGTGCTGCACGGCGACATCGCGCGCGGGCGCGCGGCGTACGGGCTGTATGCCGTGGGGATTACGCCGCTTGCTCCCGGGTCGTTCCTGCGCACGGACGGACTCCGCAGCATCCGTCGCTCTTTCACCGCGCCGGAACTGGCCGACGCTCTCGGGCCCGGGTGGCGGGTCGAGCAGCCGGCGCCCTTCCGGGTGCTCGCCGTCGCGGAGGGTCGGGATGCCTGAGGTCGTCGTCGTCGGCGCAGGACCGGTGGGGCTGCTGGCGGCGGCGGAGCTGCGCCGACACGGCATCGACGTCGCCGTGCTCGAGCGCCGGCCCGTGGCGGGGCCCGGCTCCCGGGCGATCGGGCTGCACTCGCCGTCACTCTCGGCGCTCGAGCCGGGCGGATACACCGATCGACTGCTCGCCGAGGCGCTGCGGGTCGACCGCGGCGAGGCGCGCAGCGGCGGTCGGGTGCTGGGGGTCGTGCGCTTCGACCGGCTGTCTCGTCGCTTCCCGTTCGTCGCGACGCTGCCGCAGGCGGTGACCGAGCGGGTGCTGACCGATGCGGCGCCGCGGGTCGAGCGCGGGGTGACGGTGCGCGGCGTGTCCGCCGAGCGCGGCGGCGTGCGGATCGACGTCGAGCGGGGGGAGGGCGGAGCGGGCGAGGTGCGCGCGGGCGTGGTGATCGTGGCGTCCGGCGCGGGCGCGCGGGATCTCGTCTTCCGCCCGGGCGCGGTCGCCGTGCACGAGTACCCCGACCGCTACCTCATGGCCGATGCTCCGGGCGAGGGCCGCGCGGTGGCGGAGGTGCACCTCGACCGGGGCGGAGTGCTGGAGTCGTTCCCGATGCCCGGGGGCGTGCGGCGGTTCGTCGCCTGGGACCCGTCGCCCGGCGACGACGACCCCGCCGCGCGCGCGGCCCGGCTGCGAGCCGCCGTCGTGGAGCGGGTGGGCCCTGCCGCCGGGGCGGCGATCGGGAGCGCATCGTCGTTCGGGGTGCGGCGGGCGGTCGCCCCGCGCCTTCGCCGCGGGCGGATCGTCGTGATCGGCGACGCGGCGCACGAGGTCAGCCCCATCGGCGGGCAAGGGATGAACCTCGGGCTGCTGGATGCCGCGACCCTCGCCCCGCTTGTGGCGGCGTGGGTGCGCGGGGGCGAGGCGCCCGACGCGGAGCTCGGCCGGTGGGAGCGGCGGCGGGTCGCCTCGGCGCGGCGCGCGGCGCTGCTGGCGTCGCTCAACACCGGCCTCGGTCGACCGCTCGGCGCCGCCGGCGATGCGGCGCGGCGCGCCGCGCTGCGCGCCCTCCTCGCCGGACCGGGCGGGCGGGCCTCCGCCCACGCGTACGCGATGGGCCTCGACCGCGACGCGTGAGGGTGCGTGCCGTGGTGTCCTCAACTCCTGCACGCCGGGCTTCCGACCTCGCTCAAGAGAGGGTTCGAGATCGCAGGACGCGATTCTGCAGGAGTTGGGGCCGTGGCGGCTCGGGGCGCGGGGCGCGTAGCGTGGACGCGTGTCCTTCATCGATGTCGTGAACCACCTCGACGCCACCCGCGTCGTCGCCATCATCACCCGCCGACAGGACGGGTCGCCCACGGCCACCCCCATCTGGGCGGTCGTCATCGACGGCGAGCCATACGTGCGATCCGCCTACGGCGAGAAGGCCTGGTGGTGTCGCCACGTGATGGCCGGCCGTGAGGTCGAGTTCGCGATGGCGGATGGTGCGATCGCCGAACGCGATAAGGACGCGGCGCTGACGCTTCCCCGCGAACGCGTCGCCCTCGAGGCGATCCCCGCCGACGACCCGATCAACGACCGCATCGACACCGCGCTCTGGGACAAGTACGCCGACGAGCCCTCCTCGGTCGAGGAGACGATCACCCCTCGCGCCCGCGCCTGCACGTTCCGCGTCGTCGCCCCCTGACCCTCACGTCCGGCGCTCCGGAGTCCTCCCCTTCCCCCGAGCGATGTCGGGGTTCTGCAGATTCCCGGTGACCCTGGTGCGAAACCCCGACACGTACCCGGGTCATGCCCGCAGGGCACCGCCCGAGAGGATGAGCTGCGCCGCCAGCAGCAGGGCCGCCAGCATCACCAGCCGGAAGAGCGTGCGCCCGGGGGCGCGGTTGAGCGTCAGGACGACGGTCAAGACGGCCACCGCGACGACAGCGGCGAACAGCACCCACGACACGACGGCGACCCGCGAGATGTCACCCCCGACGGGCCCGATCAGCACCGCAAGCGCGCCCCCGACGACACCGGCGGCGGCGAGCACGGTCGACGCGCGCGCACCGAGCCGGTGCGGCAGCCCCCGCACCCCGGTCCTCCGGTCGGCGTCGAGGTCGGGCAGCACGTTGGTGAGGTGCACCGAGGCGCCGAGCACCGCGCCGGCGACCGTGGCCCACAGGGGCGCGACGGACGGGGCCGGCGCGGCGAGCGTCGCCAGCGACGGCAGCGATCCGAAGGCGATCAGGAAGGGGACGATCGAGAACGGCGTGGACTTCAGCGGCCGGTTGTAGATCCATCCCGAAAGGATGATCACGGCGTTGCCGGCGACCACGCCCCACCCGAACGAGGCTGACAGGCCGAGCGCGACGACGATCGAGGCGACCGCGCCGATCCACGCCGTTCGCACGCTGATCTCGCCGCGGGCGAGGGGCTTGTCGGTGCGGCCGACGGCGCGGTCGCGGGCGGCGTCGATGGCGTCGTTGGATATGCCGATCGAGAGCTGCCCGAAGAACACGGCGGCTGCGACGAGCGCGATGCGCCAGGGATCCAGACCCGCCGCGAGGCCGAGGCAGGCCGACAGCGCGGTGACGACGAGGGTCGGCCCCGGATGGGAGGAGCCCCACAGCGCCCGGACGATCCGCATCCCTCGACGCTATCGGGCGAGTGCACCCTCGCGGGCAGGGAGTGCACCCTCGCGGGCAGGCCGGGCCGCCCCGGACCCCCGCGGCCCGGGGCGCCGCGGCGTGTCAGTCCTCGAGGATCGCCTCGATCACCTCGTCGTCGTCCGCATCGGCCGCACCGCCGGCGCCGCCCCCGGGCGCGGCCGCCGGACCGTCGCTCGTGAGCACCAGCGCCGACCCGTCGGCGGCGACGTCGACGCGCACGAGGTCGCCGTCGCGCACCCCGCCCGAGAGGATCGCCATCGCCAGGCGGTCCTGGATCTCGGACTGGATGAGCCGGCGCAGCGGCCGCGCCCCGAACACCGGGTCGTACCCGCGCTCGGCGAGCCAGGCGCGCGCGTCGGGCGTCACGGCGAGCGTCAGTCGCCGGTCCTTCAGCCGTCGCTGCAGTGCGTCGACGGCGAGTTCGACGATCTGGGCGAGGTCGTCCTCGGTGAGCGCCTGGAAGATGACGATGTCGTCGAGCCGGTTGATGAACTCGGGCTTGAACGCCTGCCGCACGAGGGCCTGCACCTGCTCGCGCTTGACCTCGGTCGTCAGGGTCGGGTCGATGAGGATCGGCGACCCGAGGTTCGAGGTGAGGATCAGGATCACGTTCTTGAAGTCGACCGTGCGCCCCTGCCCATCGGTCAGGCGCCCGTCATCCATCACCTGCAGCAACACGTCGAACACCTCGGGGTGCGCCTTCTCGACCTCGTCGAGCAGCACGACCGAGTACGGCCGACGACGCACGGCCTCGGTCAGCTGTCCACCCTGCTCGTATCCGATATACCCGGGAGGGGCGCCGACCAGCCGCGAGACCGAGTGCTTCTCGCCGTACTCCGACATGTCGATGCGCACCATGGCGTGCTCGTCGTCGAAGAGGAACTCCGCCAGGGCCTTCGCCAGCTCGGTCTTGCCGACACCGGTCGGGCCGAGGAAGAGGAACGACCCCGTGGGCCGGTTCGGGTCGCTGATGCCCGCCCGCGAGCGGCGGACGGCGTCCGACACCGCACGCACCGCGTCGCGCTGGCCGATCAGGCGCTTGCCGAGCTCCTTCTCCAGGTGGAGCAGCTTCTCGGTCTCGCCCTGCATGAGGCGCCCGACCGGGATCCCGGTCCAGGCCGCGATCACCGCGGCGATGTCCTCCTCGGTGACCTGGTCGTTCACCATCCGGTCGCCGGCCGGCTCCTCGCGCTCCGCCTCGACGAGGTCGCGCTCCAGCCGCGGGATCTCGGCGTACAGGATCCGCGAGGCCTTCTCGAGGTTCCCCTCGCGCTGCGCGCGCTCGGCCTCGATGCGGGCGGCATCCAGTCGGGTCTTGAGGTCACCGACCCGGTTCAGCGACGACCGCTCACGCTCCCACCGAGCCTGAAGCTCGTCGAGCTTCGCCTGCTCCTTCGCGAGGCTGTCACGCAGCGCCGCAAGACGCTCGCGCGACGCGTCATCCTTCTCCTTCTTCAGCGCCAGCTCTTCCAGCTTCAGCCGGTCGACGTGCCGGCGCAGCTCGTCGATCTCGAGCGGCGCCGAGTCGATCTCCATCCGCAGCCGCGAGGCCGCTTCGTCGATGAGGTCGATGGCCTTGTCGGGCAGCTGGCGGCTCGGGATGTAGCGATGGGACAGGGATGCCGCGGCGACGAGCGCCCCGTCGGAGATCGCCACCTTGTGGTGCGCCTCGTAGCGCTCCTTGAGGCCGCGGAGGATGGCGACGGTGTCTTCGACCGACGGCTCGCCGACGTAGACCTGCTGGAAGCGCCGCTCCAGCGCCGCATCCTTCTCGATGAACTCGCGGTACTCGTTGAGGGTCGTCGCGCCGATCAGCCGCAGCTCACCGCGGGCGAGCATGGGCTTGAGCATGTTGGACGCCGCGACCGATCCTTCGCCGCCGCCCGCGCCCATCAGCACGTGCAGCTCGTCGATGAAGGTGATGATGCGCCCGTCGGACTCGGTGATCTCCTTCAGCACGCTCTTCAGTCGCTCCTCGAACTGCCCGCGGTACATCGCGCCCGCGACGAGCGCCGAGATGTCGAGGGTGATGAGCTCCTTGTCCTTGAGCGATTCCGCGACATCGCCGGCGACGATGCGCTGCGCGAGACCCTCGACGACGGCGGTCTTGCCGACGCCCGGCTCGCCGATCAGCACCGGATTGTTCTTCGTGCGGCGGGTGAGCACCTGGCTGACGCGGCGGATCTCGCTGTCGCGCCCGATGACGGGGTCGAGCTTGCCCTGCCGGGCGCGGTCGGTGAGGTTGATCCCGAACTGCTCGAGGGCGCTCTGCTGCTCCTCTTGCCCGGGCATCTGGGTGGCGTTCATGGGGTCTCCTGGGAATCTGTGGGACTCAAACCTGAGTCAAGATGACTCAACTTTACCAGCAGGATGCCGCGTGGGCAACGGGGGCCGCAGATGAGACCCCTCTCATCTCGTCAGATTTCCCTTTCCCGCCCGGTCGCGCGTCACTACGGTCGGGAGAGTCGGCGTCGACGAGGTCGCCGACATCCGAAGGGAGAGCCATGCCGCTCACGAAGCGCAGGATCGCAGCGGTCACCGCCGCCACGGCAGTGATCGCCACGATGGGACTGGCCGCACCGGCCTACGCGGTGCCGGTCGCCGACACACCGGAGAAGATCGTCAAAGCCGTCAAGATCAGCCAGGTGATGAATCACCTGAAGCAGCTGCAGCGGATCGCGGATGCCAATGACGGCAACCGCGCGTCGGGTCTTCCCGGCTACGACGCGTCCGTGGATTACATCGTCAAGGAGCTCACGCGGGCCGGGTACGCGCCCGAGGTGCAGGAGTTCCCCTTCACCTACGCCGAGGAGAACAGCGCGCTCACCCGTGAAGACCCCGCGACGACGTGGGTCGACGGCCAGGACTTCCTCCGCAACAATTTCGACAGCGGCAGCCCGGAGGGAACGGGCACCGGGCCCCTCGTCCCGGTCGACTTCGAACCCGCCTTCCCCGCCGACGGCACGAGCACGAGCGGATGCGAGGCCGAAGACTTCGCCGGCTTCCCCGCCGGCGGCGTCGCCCTCGTGCAGCGCGGCTCGTGCGACTTCTCCCTCAAGGCGGTCAACGCCCAGGCCGCCGGAGCCTCGGCGGTGATCGTCTCCAACGACGGTCGCGCAGGGCTTGTCGGAATGATCGGGGATGCCACGGGCCTGACCATCCCCGCGGTGTTCGCCTCGACCGAGGTCGGGCAGGACCTCTACGCCACGCCCGGAGCGACGGTCACGGTGACCGTGGACTACTTCGCCGAGGAGCGCGTGACCTACAACGTCTTCGCCGAGACCAACACCGGCGACGACTCCAACGTCGTCATGGCGGGCGCGCACCTCGACAGCGTGCAGGCGGGCGCGGGCATCAACGACAACGGGTCGGGCAGCGCGGCGCTGCTGGAGACGGCCATCCAGATGCAGCGCGTGGAACCCACCAACACCGTGCGCTTCGCGTGGTGGGGCGCGGAGGAGGAGGGCCTCCTCGGAGCCGACTACTACGTCTCCAACCTCACCCCGGAGGAGATCGACGAGATCGCCCTGTACTTGAACTTCGACATGATCGGCTCGCCGAACTACGTCTACGGGGTCTACGACGGCGACAACTCCAGCGGCACCGCTCCGGAGGGCTTCATCCCGGCCGGCTCCGCGCAGATCGAGGACGTCTTCGAGCGGTTCTACGCCTCGCAGGGTGTTCCGTTCCAGGACACCGAGTTCTCGGGACGCTCCGACTACGGCCCCTTCATCGCCGTCGGCATTCCGGCGGGCGGCCTCTTCACCGGCGCGGAGGGCATCAAGACCGAGGAGGAGGCCGCACGCTTCGGCGGGCTGGCGGGTGTCGCCTACGACCCCTGCTACCACCAGCTGTGTGACAACCTCACCGGTGAGGGCCAGGACGAGGCGGTCTACAAGGACCTCGCCCGGTCGGTGAAGCAGCGCCTCACGGGCAATGTCAACCGCACCGCCCTGGACGTGAACTCCGATGCGCTTGCGTCGGCGGTCATCACGTTCGCGTTCGACACGTCGATCCTCACCGCCGACGACGGTTCCGCGGGCGCCACGGGCGGCTCCTCGACGCCGGGCGGCGGGTTCCTGCACGACCACGGCCACCACACCGAGGTCGCGATGCGCTGACGCTCAGCCCACGGGCTCCAAGACGGATGCCGCGGCGACGACGTTCGCCGCGGCATCCGTCTTGTTCGTCATGGACCCCTCCCGCACGCAGCAGAACCGGTCACGGTAGGCGGTGGGGGTGATCCCGAGCGTGCGCGCGAAGTTCTGGCGAAGGACGGCGGCCGATCCGAAGCCGCTCTCCCAGGCGATGCGGTCCAGGCCCAGATCGGTGGTCTCCAGCAGCCGCTGCGCGTGGATGAGACGCTGGCGCGCGAGCCACGCGGCGGGGGTCGCGCCGTGGTCGGCCTTGAACCGGCGGGCGAAGGTGCGCGGCGACATGTGGGCCTTCGCGGCGAGCTGCTCGACGGTGAGGTCGCTGCGCAGATTGTCGAGCATCCAGTCGGTGACCGGCGCGAGCGACTGCGACGTCGACACCGGCAGGGGCTTGTCGATGAACTGCGCCTGACCGCCGTCGCGCTGCGGCGGTACGACCATGCGGCGGGCGATCTTGTTCGTCAGCTCGGCGCCGAGCTCCTGGCGGAGCAGATGCAGGCACGCGTCGATGCCCGCCGCCGTGCCGGCGCTGGTGATGATGCGGCCGTCCTGCACGTAGAGCACATCGGGGTCGACCTCGACCGCCGGGAACATCTGCGCCATCTTCGCCGCGTACATCCAGTGCGTGGTCGCCCGTCGGCCATCGAGCACGCCGGCGGCGCCGAGCACGAACGAGCCGCTGCAGACGCTCAGCACCCAGGCGCCGCGATCGACGGCACGACGGATCACCTCGATCACCCGCGGGTCGGGATCTCCCCAGTACTCCTGCGGGGTGGGCGAGACCACCACGAGGTCGGCCTCGTCGGCGAAAGTCAGATCGGCGTCGACGAGGAGGGAGAAGCCGAGCTTGGACGGAACGGTTCCGGGATCGGGCGTGACGACGCGGAAGTCGAAGTTCGGAACCCCGTCGGCGGAGCGGTCGAGGCCGAACGCCTCGCACGCGACGCCGAACTCGAACGGCGCGAACCCGGGGGTGACGATGCAGGCGACGGTCTTCATCGGCGTGTGTCTCCTCTCTAGGCGGTCTGTTCCGCCCCTCACCGTATGGCAGAAATCACTCGGATAGTGTCCATCCTGCCACTGGTGGCAGAATAGCGCCAGGCGTAGCTTTTCTGCCATGACTCTTCTACTGATCCTCGCCGCCGCCTCCGTGTGGAGCATCGTCGCCACGACCATCGCCGTTCGCCGGGACGGCTACCGCCGCGTGCCGACCGATCGTGCCCGGCTGCCGTGACCCTAGACTCGGAACCTCGATGAGACGAGGTCGCCGTGTCCTACCCCACTCCCGCTGAGCCCACCCCCGCGTCCAACGCCTCTCCGGCGGGTCCGGCGGCAGGGTTCGCGCCGCCGCCCGGCTACGCGCCTGCCGGCGTCGACCCGCGGCCGGCCGGAACGCGCGGGCGGAGGAACCCCTGGGGTCTCGCCGCGATCATCTCCGCCGCTGTCCTGGTGCTGGTCCTCGTGCTGCAGCTCTTCGCCCAGGTGGCCGTGCTGCTGTCGCAGACGTACGACCTGTTCGGGCCGATCACCGGCATCCTCGGCATCGTCGAGGGACTCGTCGCCCTCATCACCGTCGTGCTCGGCCTGGTCGGACTCTTCCAGCGCGACCGTTCGCCCGTGCTCGCGGCGATCGCCCTCGGGGCGGGCGGGTTGGCCCTCGTGAGCGCCGTGCTGTGGAACGTGCTCTACCCGGTGATCCTCAGCGCCGCCTGACCCGCTCGTAGACGGCGATCATCGCCTCGGTGCGCGACGACTGCCGGAACGACTCGGCGATCTCGGGGCGCGGCCGCGGCGCGCGCCCGGCGTCGATGTCGGCGACGGCGTCGCGGAGCGCTGCTGCGAACGCCTCCGGCTCCGTACCGACCCGCCAGACTCCCCCGCCGAGCTCGTCGGCGATGTCGGGGTCTGCCACGATGGCCGGGGTGCCGAGCGAGGCGGCCTCGAACACCGTCATCCCCTGCGTCTCGAATCCGACAGAGCTCTGCACCAGCGCGTCGGCGGCGGCGAGCCGCCGGAGCGTCTCGGCGTACGGCAGTCGACCGGCGAAGGTCACCCGCGCGGCGGGGCGGCGCCGAGCGACGAGCCGTCGCGCCGCGCGCGCCTGCCCGCCGCCGCCGATCACCGTCACGTCGGCGGCGACGCCCGAGTCGGCGAGGGCGTCGAGGAAGGGCAGCAGCCGCTTCTCCGGACTCATCCGGCCGACCCACACCAGGCGGGGGGGCGTCTTCGCCGGCGCCGGCGCGGGGGCTGCGCCCGCGGCATCCAGCATCTCGTCATCGATGCCGTTCCACACCACGTCGACCCGGCCGTCGGGTGACCCGCCGGGACGGACGTGGTGGGCCATCAGGCGATGGGCGAAGTGGGAGGACGGCGCGGTCACCGCTGCGGCGCGCGCGCCGAAGCGGCGGAGGTAGGCCCACCCGTCGGTTCCCGACTCCCGCGGCGCGCGCGGTCGGATCGCCCGGCTCGCCCAGGCGTTCAGGACTCGCAGCGCCAGGCGCGGGAACGGGGTGGTCGCCGCGATCCCCACGTCGACGCGGTTGTGCATGGTGTGGACGACCGGGAGCGCGTGCCGGGCCGCGAACCGGTGACCGAGGATCGCGCCCCAGAAGTCGCCCTGCACGTGAACGACGTCCACCGGCGGACGCCCGACCATCCCCGCATCGACGGCGCGGTCGGCGGCGCGGGTCGGCAGCGTCATCCCGTACTCCCGGTCGAGGGTCACCGGCAGCGAGGGCAGATCGAGGAAAGCGGGGTCGGCGACCGGCCGGGCGTGCAGGCGCGGCTGGACGATCGTGACCGTGTGTCCGGCGCGCTCGAGGAATCGGCGCTGCAGCCTCATGGACACCTGCGCACCGCCGGAGGACTCGACGTGCTGGTCGCCGAACATCACGATGTGCACGGCCGGCGCCTCACTGCGGGATGGGCTCGCCGCGGTACAGGGCCTCGAAGGTGTCGAGCGTGCGGCCGATGTCGTGGACGATGACCCCGTCGAGCGAGGCCTGCTGCATCCGCTGCCGCTCCTCGGGGGTGGCGGTGAGGACGGCGGTGAGCTTGTCGGCCATCTCGGCGACGTTCCCCGGCTCGAACAGGTAGCCGTTCTCGCCGTCGTGCACGAGGTGCGGGAGGGCGACGGCGTTCGCCGCCACGATCGGCAGCCCCGACGCCATCGCCTCCATGGTCGCGATGGACTGCAGCTCGGCGATCGAGGCGATCGCGAAGACGCTCGCGCGCGAGTACATCCGGCGGAGCTCCTCCTCCGAGGTGTGGCCGTGGAAGGTGACCCGGTCGGTGAGCCCGAGCTGCGCGGTGAGATGCTCGAGGTTCTTGCGCTGGTCGCCGCCGCCGACGATGTCGACCGAGACGTCGAGGGCGGGGTCGAGCGTCGCGACGGCGTTCAGGAGGACGTCGATGTGCTTCTCGCTCGTGAGGCGCCCGACGAACAGCACCCGGCGGCGGTCGCGCGGCGCGAGGTCGGGCGCGTAGTTGGAGCGGTCGATGCCGCAGCTGATCGGGATCACGTTCTTGATCTCGATCGTCGACTCGAGGAAGTCGGCGGCGCGGCGCGTCGGGGTCGTCACGGCGCGGGTCATCTGGAACGTGCGCCGCGCGTCGGCCCAGGCGAGCTTCAGCACCACCCGGTTCATCGCGTCGGGGAGGGTCGTGAAGTCGAGGATGTTCTCGGCCATCACGTGGTTGGTCGCGATGATCGGGATGCCGCGTTTGCGCGCTTCGCGCGCCAGCCCTCGACCGATCACGATGTGCGACTGGATGTGCACGACGTCGGGCTTGACCTCGTCGAGCACCTTCCGGGCGTAGTGCTTGGACCGCCACGGCCAGACGAAGCGCAGCCAGTCGTGCGGGGGCCAGCGCACCGAGGGCAGCCGGTGCATGGTCATGGGCTCGCCCTCGATGACCTCGGTGTGGGGCGGGCTCTTGCGGTAGGCGCTGTTGGGGGCGATGACGTGCACGTCGTGGCCGCGGGCCACGAGACCGGCGGCCAGGCGCTCGGCGAAGCGGGCCGCGCCGTTGATGTCGGGGGCGAAGGTGTCGCAGCCGATGAGGACCCGGAGCGGTCGCTTCACGGCGTCGGAGCGTGTGGGGTCATCGGGCGTCGCGGGGGTGGTCACGGGAGGTGTGCCTGTTCTCTGCGGCGGAGGATGGCGCCGCGCAGGGGCGCGCGGCGGTCCCACTCTAATCGAGGCGGGGCCGTGCGCCGAGGTGCGCGACGCCCGCGGACGCGCGTCGAGGGTTTCCGCAGGCCGCACGCCTACCCTGGGGTCATGCCTCGACTCCAGGCCGATGCCTCGCCCGATCGCTGGGTTCCCGTCACCGGTTCGCTCGGATTCCGCGGGCGTCGCCATCGGAAGGCCGCGATCCGGATGCTGCTGGGCCAGGCCAATCGCGCGATGGGCGCCGAGGAGCGACCCGGGAGCCGCGGAATGGCCTGGATCATGAGCCAGGCGGCACCGCTGCTCATGCGCCGCGCGGACGGCCGGGTGCTGATCTGGGTCTGGAAGGCCGACCCCGAGCTCGTCGTGATGATGGCCCAACTGCAGGAGCTGACCCCGCAGCTGCGCACCGCGCGGGCGATGATGCCCATCGAGTACGACGACACCGAGTCGTTCCACAACCCGCACCTCGGTGTCGGCGAGCGCCTGGTGATGGCGCTTCCGCCCGAGCCGCACACACCTCCGTTCGCCACCTACACGTGGGACACCGGCACCCACCTCGTCACGCTCACCGCCGTGTGCTCCGACCGCGAGCGGGTGGGGACGGTCATCCCCTACGTGGATGAGGTGGCTCGCAGCATCCGTGTCATCGATGATCTGACGCTCGGGGACTCCCCCGAGGTGCTGCGCATCGAGCCGCGCGCCTGATCCGCGCGGGCTCTCCCGCGTGCGTGCCGCCGGGCGCGCGACCCGTCAATGGATGCGGCCCGTCAGCGACGTTCACCGCCTTTTGCGACGGATCGCGGCCGCGCAGCCGCGCCCGACCATCCGCGCTCGCGAAGCGCGATGCGCACGCGCTCCAGCGCAGCTGTCAGCAGATCGCCGCGATGCTCTTTGGTGATGCGGATGTCGCGCCATCCGAGGGCGCTGAGGGCGTCGAGCCGCTCGACATCGTGGAGGAACTGCACGGTGTCGGTGCGGTGGTGATCGCCGTCGTACTCCAGCCCGACGCGATACTCCGGGTACGCCAGATCGAGGATCGCCACCAACACGCCGTGCTCGTCGTAGACGGGGAAGTTCACGACGGGTTCCGGGAGGCCATGATCGACCGCCGCAAGGCGCAGGCGGGTTTCACGGGGGGAGGCCGTGCGGTCGCGCACGAGAGCCTCCGCCTCGCGGAGGCGCCCTGCCCCGCGACGACCGGCCCACCGCTTCACGGCGTCGCGGAGGTCGTCACGCTGCGCGATCGGTTTCCGGCGTCTCACCAGTGCATCGCCGACGAGCACGAGTTCGGTGACCGAGGCGTGCACCGCCAGCTGACACCAGGCATCGACCGGATGCACGGCAGGAACCCCCCCGTTACCTTCTTCGTAGCCGCTTGGTGAGCATGCCGGGCGGTGGCAGCCTGCCGGGCTCGGCATGATTGGTCCCCCCTGTCCTTGATGATCCGGGGGGTGTTGTCACCGAGCCTGGTTGGCGGTGGGTGATCGCTGATAGGGGCCAGGCCCGAGCACGCTCGAGGTCGTTCGTAACGTGGATGCCGAGACGCACCGTCGCAGCTGTCGTTCCCAACCGAACGGAGGAGCAGTGGTCATCCAGATCGACAACTACGACCAGGTCGACGTGTTCATCGGTCTCGACGTCGGGAAAGGCGAGCACCACGCGGTCGCTCTCGACCGCACCGGCAAGAAGCTTTACGACCGGGCGCTCCCGAACGACGAGCGCAAACTCCGCGCGGTGCTCACCAACCTGCAGAAGCACGGGATCGTGCTGATGATCGTGGATCAGCCGGCAACGATCGGCGCGCTGCCGATCGCGGTTGCGCAAGCCGCGGGCGCCCTGGTCGGATATCTACCGGGACTTGCGATGCGCCGCATCGCAGATCTGCACCCAGGCGAGGCGAAGACCGATGCGCGGGATGCGGCGATCATCGCGGAGACCGCGCGGACAATGCCGCACACGCTTCGCTCGATCCAGGCGACGGATGAACAGGTTGCCGAGCTCGCGATGCTCTGCGGGTTCGACGACGACCTCGCCGCCCAGATCACCCAAGTCGGCAACCGCGTCCGCGGACTGCTGACCCAGATCCACCCCGCACTGGAACGCGCCATCGGGCCACGGCTCGATCACCCCGCGATCCTCGACATCCTGCAGCGATACCCCTCACCGGCTGCGATGCGCGCCGCCGGCGAGAAACGGGTCGCTACGCGAATGCTGAAACACGCACCGCGCAAAGGTCGCGACTGGGCGCACGAGATCATTGCCGCGCTCGGCAAGCAGACGGTCGTGGTCACCGGCACGAACGCGGCCGCCATGGTGGTCCCGCGACTGGCCGCGCAGCTCGCAACGTTGCGGAAGCAACGTGACGATGTCGCGGCGGAGGTCGAGAAGATGGTTGATGCGCACCCTTTTCAGCCCGTGCTGACGAGCATGCCCGGAGTCGGCGTCAGGACCGCAGCCAGACTCCTCACCGAAGTCGCCGGCAAACGCTTCCCCACCGCCGGACACCTCGCCGCCTACGCCGGCTTGGCACCCGTTACTCGAAGATCGGGGTCCTCGATCCGGGGTGAGTACTCATCGCGCCGCGGGAACAAGATCCTCAAGAACGCGATGTTTCTCTCCGCCTTTGCCGCGCTACGCGACCCCGAATCCCGCGCCTACTACGACCGCAAGATCAGCCAGGGCAAACGCCACAACCAAGCGCTGCTCGCTCTCGCCCGCCGACGATCCGACGTCCTCTACGCGATGCTCCGGGACGGGAGCCTTTACCAGCCGTCTCCGACGAGACTGGTCGCCTGAGGCACAACAACTTCAGACGCCCCGCTGGGCCGCCGCCTACAGTGAGATGCAATGGTTGTCACGACAATCCGGCTTAGCGGTGGGCTACTCGTCCGCTCGCGGGACGGGGTCGTGTCTAAGTCGGAGCGCGACGTATAGACCGCAGCGCCGACAGATGAAGGCCCCCGAGTCCCCCAGTGCGTGAAGTTTCGAACGCTGATAGCTTCGTCCGCAGCATGAGCACCCTAGTGCGACCGCTGGCTTCGGGTCGATATCGGCATTCTGCACAAGCCAGATGCTACCGGCGAGCATCCTTCGCGACCTGTATGGGCTGCTCGCTCCGGGAAGACGCCAGCTGAGGCGGCGCCAGGTCTATGGCCTCGACGTGGAGAGCGTCGCATTGCGCAGGCAGTTACTGCGGGATCAGGTTGCAGACGCTGCCTGCGGAGCATTCCGCCGGGTCAAGCATCGGGCTTGCCGCAATCATGCCGACAAGTTCCGCTTCGAGTCGGGCAAGCTCTTCCTGCCGCGCACGGACCTCGGAGAGTTTCTCGGCCAGCAGGAATTCCACATGTGAGCAGGGAGCTTGTCCAGCCTCTCGCAGCTCGAGAACTCCTGCGATATCGGTCAGCTTCAGGCCGGCGGCCTGCGCGGCACGGATGAACCCGATTCGTGCGACCGTACGGTCTTCGTACGACCGGTATCCGTTGCTCTCTCGGTGGGGGGCCGGCAGCAGACCTTCGCGTTCGTAAAACCGGATGGTCTGTGTGCTGACGCCGGACATTTCGGCGAGGTCTCCGATGCGCATGTCTCCATCACACCACTTGACCTTGCATCTGACTACAACGTTTATGGTCGGTGCATGGAGATCACGGTGCAGTACTTCGACGGGTGTCCGAACTGGGAGACCGCCGCGGAACGCGTCGCAATGATCGCCGCGGAGCGTTCTGAGCTCACGGTGAAACGTCAGCGCGTAGCCACGCAGGCGGACGCGGAAGCGCTGGATTTCCGTGGCTCCCCCACGCTTCTCCTCGAGGGGGCTGCATTGTTCCCCGCGCCAGATGCGCCGCCGGGCTTGTCCTGCCGGGTCTACCTGACCCCGAACGGTCTTGCCGGATCCCCGACGCTGGAACAGTTGCGCGACGCGATCGCCCACGCGGAAGCAGCTGCGGAATGAGCGACACGTTCGACCTGATCGTGATCGGCGCGGGCATGGCGGGAATCGCTTCGGCTAACAAGTGCGCCACGCAGGGATGGCGGGTCGGGATCGTCGACGAACTCCCCTACGGCGGAACATGCGCGCTGCGCGGCTGCGATCCGAAAAAGATCCTGCGCCGTGGCGCAGAGGTCATCGACGCAGCTCAACTGATGAGCGGCACCGGTATCGACCAGAACGGGATGGCCCTGGATTGGCCAGCGCTGATGGAGCGGAAACGCGGCTTCACGGATCGTGTCCCGAAGCGGATGGAGAACGAACTCACCGGCAATGGCGTCACCACCTTCCACGGGCACGCCGAGTTCACCGGAACCAACGAGCTCACCATCGACGGCACCGCCCATCGATCGGACAGGTTCCTCATCGCCTCCGGTGCGACCCCGCGCCCCCTGGACTTCCCCGGTGCCGGGAATCTCATCGACAGCACCGGGTTCCTCGATCTCGATCAGCTACCGCAAAAGATCGTGTTCATCGGCGGCGGCTTCATCTCGTTCGAATTCGCCCACATCGCCGCCCGTGCGGGCGCAGACTGCGTGATCATCGACCGCGGGCCGCGCCCGCTGCGCGAGTTCGATCCCGACCTTGTCGAGTTGCTCATCAGCCGAACCGAGCAGGCCGGCATCCGTGTCCTTCGCAACACGACCGTCACCGGAGTCGAAGCCACGCCGGCCGGCCACCGGGTAGGCATCGACACCACCGGCAGCGCGGGCAGCATCGACACAGGCCTCGTCGTCCACGGTGCCGGCAGGGTCCCCAACCTCGCCAGCCTGCATCTAGACGACGCCGGCATCGCGAGCGGCTCGCGCGGTGTCACGGTCGCCGCCCACCTAAGGAGCACGACCAACCCGGCCGTGTACGCCGCCGGCGACGCCGCAGACACGCCTGGCCGCCCTCTCACCCCCGTCGCCGTGTTCGAAGGCAAAGTAGCCGCATCCAACATGATCAGAGGCACCACTACCGCTCCCGACTACACCGGCGTGCCCACCACTGTGTTCACCATCCCCGAATTGAACCGTGTCGGACTCCTCGAGCACGAAGCGGTCGAAGCCGGGCACGACATTGCGGTCCGGTTCACCGACACCAGCCACTGGTACTCCACCTACCGAGTCGCCGAAACCGCCGCGGCCGCGAAGATCATCATCGACACCGCCTCCGACCGGATCCTCGGCGCACATCTCCTCGGCCTGGACTACTCCGAACTCATCAACACCTTCGGACTCGCTATCAAGCTGGGCCTCACCACCCAGCAACTCAAATCCGCCACCGCCACCTACCCCTCGCTCGGCTCCGACCTCGGATCGCTGCTCTAGAACACTTCGCTTGACGAACCACATAGGGGCACCCCCCCCCCGACCGCGCCGAGGCGGACGGATTCGGCGCCGATCTCGTGGCCGCGGAACCCCCTGGCCCTCACTCTCGCCAGGGGCGACAGCGAGCTCACGTCGACCGGCGAGTGCTGGCTGCCGATGACGTCGGCTTCGACCAGGGCGAGCGCGGCCAGATGGCTGAAGTAGTCGCCCGGTCGCAGACGCGGCAAAGCGGCGCGCACGTGGTCGCGAAAGGATCGCGTGCGCCCGAGCGGCGCCCGCACCCCATGGAACGCAGCGTCGAGGTCGCCCGCGCGCAGGCGGGAAACCGTCACACCGGAGGCGACGGCGACCGGAACGGCGAACGCACGACCCGAGAAGGCGGCAGGCAGCGGCTTCGGGGACGGCATGAAGCCCAGCGTCGATGATCGCGAGAGGCGGATGCCGCGCCATCGCGTGATCGGTGGATGACACGTGGGCACGGCGACCTGTGCAGGAGACGTCGAACGGCGCGCGACCCGTCGAAAAACGTCACCCACGGGCGAGCCAGGCCGCATTCATCGACGGATCGCGGCGGGCAGGCTCGGGCGCGCGAGCGGGCGCGTGGCGCGCGGGCGCGGGTCAGGCCGAGGTGCGGGCGCCGAGCGCCGCGACCAGCGCCGCGACCGGCTCGACCCGCGCGTACGCGCTCGCGAGCGCGGCGAGGAAGGCCGCGTGCACGTCGGCTCCGCCGACGGTGACGCCCCCGAAGGTCAGGTCGGGCGCGGCGCACGCGTCGGCGGCGACCGTCACCTCCCACCCGAGGTCGGAGGCCGCGCGGACGCCGGCGTCGATGCACATGCTCGTCATCATCCCGGCGACGACGAGCGGAGCGCCGGCGTGGGCGGCGAGCGCCCCGCCGAGGACCCCGTCCTTGAACGCGTTCGGGTGATGCTTGACGACGACCTGCTCGTCGCCCTTCGGCGCGACCCGCGGGTCGATCTCCGCTCCCGGAGTCCCGGACTCGAGGAAGCTTCCCGCACCGGATGCCGCGTGGCGCACGTGCACGACCGGGAGCCCGGCCGCGCGGAACGCCCCGAGCAGTTCCGCCGCGCGTTCCGCCGCGGCATCCGATCCCACCAGGGGGAATCGACCCCCGGGGAAGTAGTCGCGCTGGATGTCGATGAGGACGAGAACGGGAGCCATCACGCCAGCGTAGGCGCGGCCGGTCAGCGTGCGGGCGGATCGCCCAGCTTCGCGCTGACCGCAGCGAGCTGATGCGCGAGGTCGCGCACCTGGCCCCGCGTGGCCGGCTCGCTGTCATCGCCCGCGGTGGCGGCCGCGCGCTCGATCACCCACGACGACACCGTCGCCGTCACGACGCCGACCACCGCGATGCCGCCGCACATGAGCAGCACCGCGACGATGCGGCCCCAGGTCGTCACCGGGTAGAAGTCGCCGTAGCCCACGGTCGTGATCGTGACGAACGCCCACCACACCGCGTCGCCGAAGTTCTCGATGTTGGCGCCGGGGGCGCCGCGCTCGGCCTCGAGGACGGCGAGGGCGGCGATCCAGATGAGGATCGCCGCTGCGCCCGCTCCGTAGATCGCCACGCGGCTGCGGATCGCCGAGCCCGCCGTGCGCTGCAGCGTCTGCACGACGGTCAGCGCCCGCAGGAGCCGCAGCGGCCGGAGCGCGGGGATCGCCACGACGGCCAGGTCGAACAGGTGCGCGCGGAACCACGGCCACCGGGGATCGGCGAGTGCGAAGCGCACGATGTAGTCGATGACGAAGACCACCCAGGTCGCCGCGATGACGACGCGTGCGGCGAGGTAGGCCGACCCCTGCAGGTCGGCGATCACCTGCCAGGAGTACACCACGATGAAGATCAGCGACGTGACGATGAGCGGCCAGTAGGTCAGCTGGTGCCACCGCTCTTGCGTCACGGCACGACATTAACGGCCACCGCCCCGCGAGGCCGGGAGCGCGCGCCGATGCTGGCGTCGCGCGGCCCGCACCCCCTACGTTCTGATCAGGCGATACCCGCCGGACGAGATTCCCAGCCGACGAGATGCCCGCCGGACGAGAGGAGCGGCGATGCCACACGACCCCTGGCGTGCACCCCCGAGTCGCGCCGCCCACGCCGCCGAGGGCAAGGTCGAGAGAGGCCGGGTCCCCCGCTCGGCGCTGGCGCACCTCGTGCGCACCGGCCGCGACCCGATGGCGGTGCTCGATGCGCAGGACGTCGACCGCGTCCCCGAGCTGGTGCCGCTGCGCACCGCCCGCATGGGTGCGAGCGCCTTCGCGTTCTACCGCGGTAGCGCCGCGATCATGGCCGACGACCTGTCGCGGTGCCCGAGCACGAACATCCTCGTGGCCTCCTGCGGAGACGCCCACCTGTCGAACTTCAGCCTCTACGCCTCGCCCCAGCGGACGCTCGTGTTCGACCTCAACGACTTCGACGAGTCGGCGTGGGCGCCCTCCGAGTGGGACGTCAAGCGCCTGGCGACGAGCGTCGTCATCGCCGGACGCGCGACCTCGCGGGACGATTCCGTCATCGAGGATGCTGCGCGGCAGGCCGTCCGCACCTATCAGCGTGCCCTCTGCGCGGCCGCGAAGCGCTCCCCGCTCGAGCGGTACTTCGATCACTTCGACGCCCTCGGCGCGCACCTCTCGAGCGACCCCGAGACCGCGGCGGTGGTCGATCCCCCGGTGATGACGCACCTTCCCTCGGGCGCCGAGGCGCGGGCCTGGCGGGTCTTCGAGGAATACCAGCTGTCGGTCAACGTCGACATCCGGCTGCTGCTGCAGAAGTACGCGATGGCCGACGTCACCGCGCGCGTGGTCGGCGTGGGCAGCGTCGGCACCCGCTGCCTCCTCATCGCGCTGCAGGACGGCGACGGGGGTGTGCTCCTCCTCCAGGGGAAGGAGGCCGGTGAGAGCGTCCTGGTCGAGTACGGGCGCGTGGCGCAGCCCCCGGCGGTCGCCGGCTTCATCGAGGAGTTCGGCAACGGCGGTCGGGTCGTCGCGCTGCAGCGCATCCTGCAGGCGGTGTCCGACCCGTTCCTCGGCCATATCCGTCGATCATCCGAGGGCGCCCTGCGCGACTTCTACGTCCGCCAGTTCCACGACATGAAGGGCGGCTTCGACCTCGAGGCGATGGAGGACAAGCCGTTCCGCTGGTACGCGGTGGCCTGCGCGGCGACGCTCGCCCGCGCGCACGGGCAGTCACCGGCGGGGGCGACGGCCGCGGGGTACAGCGGCGACGGCGGGAGGTTCGCCGAGGCGGTCGTGGAGTGGGCGTACGCCTACGCCGACCTGTCGTACGAGGACTGGCAGACCTTCCGCCGCCACCGGGCGATCGACGCCTGAGCCTGCCGGCGCTAGGCCGACTCGTCCTCGGCGCCGGGAGAGAGCGGGTGCCGCGGACGCCACACCACCAGCTCGGTGGCACGGCGCACGCGCGTGCCGTGACGGAGGGTGACGACCGATCCCGTCGCCCCCGCGGCGAAGACCCGGGCCCCGGGACGGGACTGGCGTTCGATCTCGAGCTGCTGCTCGAGGTCGCGGACCCGGCGGGTGAGATCGTGCACCCGCTGCTCGAGGGAGATGAGCCGGGCGATCGCGGGAAGGCTCATGCCGTCGGCCGAGAGCCGCGCGACCTCGCGCAGCTGCTCGACGTGACGCAGGGAGTAGCGTCGCGAGCCTCCCTCGGTGCGGGCGGGGACGACGAGGCCCAGTCGGTCGTACTGACGGAGGGTCTGCGGGTGCATGCCCGACAGCTGCGCCGCCGCGGCGATCGCGAAGATCGGCGCGTCGCCGTCGATGTCGACGTGGTCCGTCATCCGTCCCTCCCGTGTCAGCCGCGCGCCTTGGCCATGAGGTCCGCCCGCGGGTTCTCCTTCGGCTCCACCTCGTGGAACCGCTCGAGCGCCTCGCGCGCGGCTCCCTCGAGGTGCGACGGTACGACCACCTGCACCTCCGCGAGGAGGTCTCCGGTGCCCTTCTGCGTGGCGACACCGCGCCCCTTGACGCGCAGCACGCGCCCCGAGGGGGTGCCCGGCGCGACCCGGAGCTTCACGGGGTCACCGCCGAGGGTCGGCACCTCGATGGTCGCGCCCAGCGCGGCCTCGGTGAAGGTGACCGGCACCACCACGCGGAGGTTCAGTCCCTCACGGGTGAACACCGGGTGCGGGCGCACCGTCACCTGTACGACGATGTCGCCGCTCTCGCCGCCGTCGGGCGAGGGACGACCCCGGCCCCGGAGGCGGATGCGCTGTCCGTCGGCGACGCCGGCGGGGATCTTCACCTTGAACGGCTTGCCGTCCTCGCCCTGCAGGGTGATGGTCTCGCCCTTGGTGGCGGTGACGAAGTCGATCGTCGTGCGGGCCGTGACATCCGCCCCGCGGGTGGGACCGCCGAAGCCGCGGAAGCCGCCGGTGGGCTGCCCGAACCGGCCCGAGCCGAAGCCGCCGCCCTGCTGCTGGTTGAACATCGAGAAGATGTCGTCGAAGTCGGCGGACTCGTAGCGCCCACCTCCTAGACCCTGTCCGAACGCGCTGAAGACGTCTTCGAATCCGCCGGCGCCCGGGCCGCCCGCCGTGAAGCGGGCGCCCGAGCCCATGGCGCGGATCTGGTCGTACTCAGCACGCTGCTCCGGGTCGGAGAGCACCGCATACGCTTCGCTGATCTCTTTGAACTTCGCCTCGGCCGCAGCATCCCCCGGCTTGGAATCGGGGTGGTACTGCCGTGCGAGTTTCCGGTAGGTCTTCTTCAGATCGGCGTCGGAGACCTCCTTGGAGACCCCCAGCACCTTGTAGAAGTCCTTCTCGAACCAGTCCTGGCTCGCCATCGCGTCTCCGGCCTACTCTGCCGGCACCGCGACGACGACCTTCGCCGGACGAAGCTCGACCGAGCCGAGCCGGTAGCCGGTCTCGACCACCTCGAGGATCGTCGCCTCGGTCGCGCCGGGTGTCGGCTGCTGGAAGATCGCCTCGTGCTGCTGCGGGTCGAAGGCCTCGCCGGCCGCGCCGTACGCCTCCACGCCCATGCGCTCCACGACCGCGCGCACCTTCTCGGCGATCGCGGCGAAAGGGGTGCCCTCGCCGAGGTCGCCGTGCTTCTCGGCACGGTCCAGATCGTCGAGCACCGGGATGAGGCCCTTGGCTGCCGCACCCTTGGCGCGCTCGATCTCGATCTCGCGCTGCTCCTCGGTGCGCCGACGGTAGTTGGCGTACTCCGCCTGCAGGCGCTTGAGGTCGGTGAGCAGCTGCGACTCGAGGGCCTCGACGCGGTCGGCGACGGCGTCGGTGTCATCCGCCGCCGCCGCATCGGCGGACTGGGCGGCGCCGAGGATGTCGTCGACCGTGAAGTCGTCCGCACCCTCGCCGCCGCCGTTGCCGTCAGCCGACTCGGGCGACGAGGCGTTCTCGGGCTCCTCGCCCGGGAACGTGGGGTCGTCCTTGTCTTCGGCCATGATTACTTCTTGTCTTCCTCGTCGTCGATGACCTCAGCGTCGACCACGTCCTCGTCGTTCGAGGGCTGGTCGCCCGCGGGCCCCCCCTCGTCGCCGGTCGCCGCACCGTCGGCCTGTGGCGCCGACTGGTTCGCCGAGTAGATGGCCTCGCCGATCTTGCCCTGCGACTGCGACAGCTTCTCGAACGCCGACTTCACCGCGTCGTCGTCGTCACCGGCGAGCGCAGTCTTCAGCGCGTCGACGTCGGCCTGGACCGACTCCTTGACGTCGGCGGGGAGCTTGTCGTCGTTGTCCTTGATGAGCTTGTCGACCGAATAGGCCAGGGTCTCCGCCTGGTTGCGGACCTCGGCGGCCTCGCGGCGCTTCTTGTCCTCGGCGGCGTGCTCCTCGGCCTCGCGCACCATCCGCTCGATGTCCTCCTTCGGCAGCGACGAGCCGCCGGTGATCGTCATCGACTGCTCCTTGCCGGTGCCCTTGTCCTTCGCCGAGACGTGAACGATGCCGTTCGCGTCGATGTCGAAGGTCACCTCGATCTGCGGGATACCGCGGGGGGCCGGGGCGATGCCGGTGAGCTCGAAGGTGCCGAGCGGCTTGTTGTCGCGGGTGAACTCGCGCTCGCCCTGGAAGACCTGGATCGCCACCGACGGCTGGTTGTCATCGGCGGTGGTGAAGGTTTCACTCCGTTTGGTCGGGATGGCGGTGTTGCGCTCGATGAGCTTCGTCATGATGCCGCCCTTGGTCTCGATGCCGAGGCTCAGCGGGGTGACATCGATGAGGAGGACGTCCTTGCGCTCGCCCTTCAGCACACCGGCCTGGAGGGCCGCGCCGACGGCGACGACCTCATCCGGGTTCACGCCCTTGTTGGGCTCTTTGCCGGTCTCACGCTTGACGAGCTCCGACACCGCCGGCATGCGGGTCGAGCCGCCGACGAGCACGACGTGGTCGATGTCGGCGACCTTGATCCCGGCCTCACGGATGACATCCTCGAAGGGCTTCTTGGTCCGGTCGAGGAGGTCCTTGGTGAGGTCCTCGAACTTCGCGCGGGTGATCGTCTCCGACAGCGAGACCGGGCCCGAGTCGGTCAGCGAGAGGTACGGGAGGTTGACGCTCGTCGAGGTCGATGACGACAGCTCCTTCTTCGCCTGCTCCGCGGCCTCCTTCAGGCGCTGGAGCGCGATCTTGTCGCCCGAGACATCCACCCCGGTGGTGTCCTTGAACTGCTTGATGAGGTACTCGACGAGGCGCTGGTCCCAGTCGTCACCGCCGAGGCGGTTGTCGCCGGCGGTCGCACGCACCTGGATGGTGGAGAAGTCGTCGTCCTTGCCCACCTCGAGGAGGGAGACGTCGAAGGTACCGCCACCGAGGTCGAAGACGAGGATGAGCTCATCCTCCTTGCCCTTGTCGAGACCATAGGCCAGGGCAGCGGCGGTGGGCTCGTTGATGATGCGCAGGACGTTCAGGCCCGCGATCTCTCCGGCCTCCTTGGTGGCCTGACGCTCGGCGTCGTTGAAGTAGGCGGGAACCGTGATGACCGCGTCGGTGACGGTGTCGCCGAGGTACTGCTCGGCGTCGCGCTTGAGCTTCTGCAGGATGCGGGCCGAGATCTCCTGCGGCGTCCACTTCTTGCCGTCGACCTCGAAGGACCAGTCGGTGCCCATGTGGCGCTTGACGCTCGAGACGGTGCGGTCGACGTTGGTGACCGCCTGACGCTTCGCGGTCTCGCCGACGAGGATCTCGCCGTCCTTGGTGTAGGCGACCACCGAGGGGGTGGTGCGGAAGCCCTCGGCGTTCGCGATGACCTTGGGCTCGCCGCCCTCCAGCACCGCGACGACGGAGTTCGTCGTTCCGAGGTCGATACCAACAGCACGTGCCATGTGTGTTTCTCCTTTTCACGGGGCCGAGAGCCTCGACCCGGGGCGTTGTCCGAAAGTCTGCGTGCGACGGTCAACGAGGGTTGAGTCGCGTTGGCTCAACACTACGCCGCCGCCGTGGCATCCGTCAAATGAACTTGATATGAATTGGCTCAAGTTCGGATGCCGCGACGCGACCGCGCGCTTCTTCCCCCGTTCATCGAAGGGGCCTAGCGTGACGGTCATGACCGCACCCGCCGAGGGCGTTCCGCCCGCCACCGCCGACAGCGCCGCCATCCCCGTCATGGGGCTGGACCTGCGGGAGGACACCTCCGCGCCGCGGCGTCAGATCTACGCGTGGGCGCTGTGGGACTGGGCGACCCAGCCGTTCAACACGGTGATCCTCACCTTCATCTTCACCGCGCTCTACCTCACGACCGACGCCTTCCTCCCCGCCGACATCGCGGCCCTTCCGGACGACGCGCCGGCGAAGGAGGCCGCGCTCGCCGATCTCGCGGTGGGCCTGGGGTGGGGCGGCACGATCGCGGGGCTGCTGATCCTCGCGATCGCGCCGATCCTCGGGCAGCAGGCCGACGCCCGCGGCCGGCAGAAACTGTGGCTCGGCATCGGCACGGGCGCTCTCATCCTCTGCATGTTCGGGCTGTGGTTCGTCGAGCCCGCACCGGCGTTCTTCTGGCTGGGCGTGGCCCTCATCTCCGCCGGGACGGTCTTCGGTGAGATCGCCGCGGTGAACTCCAACGCGATGCTCATCGGCATCGCCAACCGCAAGACGATCGGCCGGGTGTCGGGCCTGGGATGGGGCTTCGGCTATCTCGGCGGCATCATCGCCCTGGTGCTCGTGGTCGTGTTCTACAGCGCCGACTGGTTCGGGCTCTCCGAGGCCGACGGTCTGCCGTTCCGCATCATCGCCGTCGGCTGCGCGATCTGGGCGATCGTGTTCTCGATCCCGATCTTCCTCGCCGTGCCCGAGCCCTCCACGGGGCGCCCCGAGCGGAAGGTGGGTTTCTTCGCCGCCTACGGCCTGCTCGTCCGCGACGTCATCGGGCTGTACAAGAACCCCGGCACGCGCCAGACCTTCTGGTTCCTCCTCGCCAGCGCCGTCTTCCGCGACGGACTGGGCGGGGTCTTCGCGTTCGGAGCGGTCATCGCCGCGCAGGTGTTCGGGTTCGGTTTTCTCGACCTTGTGATCTTCGGGGTCGCCGCGAACCTCATCGCCGGGGTCTCGACCATCATCGCCGGCCGCTTCGACGACCGCTTCGGCCCGAAGTCGGTGATCGTCTTCTCCCTGTCCGGCATGGTGATCGCGGGGCTCGCCGTGTTCTTCCTCGTCGACGCCGGGACCACGGTGTTCTGGATCGGCGGTCTCGTGCTCTGCGCCTTCGTCGGCCCGGCGCAGGCCGCCGCGCGGTCCTTCCTCTCCCGGGTCACACCCGCGGGCCGCGAGGGCGAGATCTTCGGCCTCTACGCCACCACGGGGCGCGCGGCGAGCTGGATGGCCTCGGCGATGTGGTCGGTCTTCATCATCATCGGAGGGGTCACCGCCTTCGGCATCCTCGGGATCGTGCTGGTCGTACTGGTCGGACTTCTCCTGCTGCTGCCGGTGCGCGCCCCGCGCTGAGGCGCGACGGTAGCACGGCCGACCCGGCCTGCCGCGGCTCGGGCGCCCCACCAGACCACACCCGTCCCACGCGTCGTGCATCCGTCGCGCGATCGCGTGATCGCGGCCAGGGTGACATGCTGTCGGACATGAATCCCCACGCGGAGGTCTCACGCGCGATCGACGCCGCGCTGGCGCACCACGGTGCCGACCGCGATGAATGGATGGCGCTGAGCGCTCTGGCCGGGGCGATCCCAGACCCCGGCGCCCCCGACGTCGCTGCCGAGACGCTCGACCGCCTCGCCGCGCACGGCTGGGTGTCGCGGGACGGCGACGCGTGGGCCTTGACCGCCGACGGCCGCGCGCGCCGCGCCCTTCTCGCCGACACCGTCGTCGCCGCAACCGGGGCGGCCGCTGCCGCGGCGCGTCCACGCCCGGTCAACCGCTTCGGCGGCAACCCGCACCATGGCTTCCGCGGTGCGGGCCCCCGTCCCGACGCGGACGCGGTCTGACCGAAGCGGAATCAGGTCTGGCGGCGGATGAAGCGCATCAGATAGGCGATCACCGCCAGGACCAGCAGCACGATGCCGAGCCAGAGGAGGAACTTCACCGCCTCGACGAATACGCCGAGGAGGAGCAGCACGATGCCGACGATGAGGAGGATGAGTGCGAGTGCGGGCATGGCCCCAGCCTCGCCCGTCCCCTTCCCGACGGCAAAGGCTTGACAGCCGAGCCCGTGGCGTTCAGGCGCCGCGGGCTCCGGCGTCGGTCGCGCCGACGTCGGTGACGTGGAAGTTGAGGTGGGAGCGCGACGCGGTCGGCCCCCGCTGGCCCTGGTAGCGGTTGCCGTACGGCCCCGACCCGTAGGGGGTGTCGGTGGGCGAGGACAGTCGGAAGAAGCACAGCTGCCCGATCTTCATCCCCGGCCAGAGCTTGATCGGCAGGGTCGCCACATTCGACAGCTCGAGCGTGACGTGCCCGGTGAATCCGGGATCGATGAACCCGGCCGTGGAGTGGGTCAGAAGCCCGAGACGTCCGAGCGAGGACTTGCCCTCCAGACGCGCGGCGATGTCGTCGGGGAGCCGCACCTGCTCGAAGGTCGCGCCGAGTGCGAACTCCCCCGGGTGGAGGATGAAGGGTTCCGCCGGATCGACCTCGATGAGGTGCGTGAGATCGGGCTGGTCGAGCGCGGGATCAATGAACGGATACTTGTGGTTGTCGAATAGCCGGAAGTAGCGGTCCAGGCGCACATCGACGCTCGAGGGCTGCACCATCTCGGAGTTCCACGGCGTCAGGCCGATGCGGTCGGCGTCGATCTCGGAGCGGATGTCGCGGTCGCTCAGCAGCACGCGGATCAGACTATCGCGGTCGCTGGTGTTATCCTTGCGGGGCGCTTCCGGCGCACCCTTCGGGGGTGTAGTTCAATGGCAGAACATCAGCTTCCCAAGCTGAGAGCGCGGGTTCGATTCCCGTCACCCCCTCCACATCTCACGCGGGCCGCAGGTCAGCCGGTCGCTCGCGGCGCCGTCACCGGCAGCGTGTGCCACGTCTCGTAGGCCATCATGGCTGCGGCGGCGGCATCCCTCTTCTCGCACAGCGCGATGAACCGTTCGTGGCGTTCGGCGGCCGCCGACGCGTCGGTGCCGAAGCGCAGCCTCTCGGCGCGGCGGACGATCGGACCGAACTGCTCGAGAACCCGCGTCACCGCCGCGTTCCCGAGCGCCTCGACGGGGACAGCGTGCAGATCGTCGTCGGCGTCGAGGGCTGCCGAGACGTCGCCGCCCTCGGCGGCGGTGACGAAGCGCCGGTTGGCCTCGCGCATGCGGGCGATGTCGTCGGCGTCCAGCCGTGCCACCGTCTCGCGGACGGCGAGCTCGTGCATGACGGCGACGACGTCTCGGGCGTCGCGCAGCGCCGTCTCGTCGATCGGACTCACCGTCGTCGAGCGGCCCGGCTGCGCCACGACGAGTCCGCTCGCGCTGAGCCGGAGCAGCGCTTCGCGCACGGGGGTGCGACTGACCCCGAGCCATGCGGCGAGGTCTGCGTCCTTCAGCTGCTCGCCCGGCTCGAAGGTGCCGTCGACGATCGCATCGCGCAGCCGCAGGTAGACGTCATCGCGCAGCAGGCTGCGGGGAAGCGACGAGGACGCGGGAGGGATCGGCACCTGACATATTGCACACAGTGTGCGGCTCGCTCGCAAGCGGAGGCGGCCGCCGGCGGCCTACGGCAGCGGCTCGGCGGTCTCGCGCGCAGCACGGGATGACGAGCGCACCGCCCCGATGCTCGCGGCGATGACGAGGGCGATGCCGAGGATCTCGAGCCACGCGAGCTCCTGGCCCAGGAGCAGGAAACCGGCGAGCGCGGCGGTGGCCGGCGCGAGGCTCATGAGGATGGCGAAGGCGGCCGCGGGGAGCCGGCGGAGCGCGATGAGCTCGAGCGCATAGGGGATCGTCGACGACAGCACCGCGACAGCCGCGCCGAGGGCGAGGAGATCCCAGCGGAGGAGGGCGGACCCGGCATCCCAGATCCCGAGCGGCAGCATCACGACGGCGCCGACGGCCATGGCGATCGCCAGCCCGTCGAGCTTCGGGAACTCCCGTCCCACCCGTGCCGAGGCAAGGATGTAGAACGCCCAGCTCGCCGCCGCCCCGAGGGCGTAGAGCACCCCGATCGGGTCGAGCCGGTCCCACCCGCCGCCCCCGAGCGCGACGACGCCGGCGAAGGCGAGCACGGCCCAGAGCCATGGCGAGGCCCGCTTGGACGCGACGATGGAGAGGACAAGGGGCCCGAGCACCTCGATCGTGACCGTCACCCCGAGGGCGAGCCGTTCGAGCGCGAGGTAGAACAGCCCGTTCATCAGGGCGAGCACCAGACCGAACAGGATGACGGCGCGCCAGGCCGCGCGGGAGTGCCCGCGGAGCGCGGGGCGGGCGATCGCGAGCAGCAGCACGGCCGAGAACGCCAGTCGCAGCAGCACCATGCCGAGGGGACCGACCTGCGGGAACAGCAGCACCGCGATCGAGGCGCCCACCTCCTGGCAGGCGAGGCCCGCCACCACCAGGAGGACGGCGGGGCTCGGAGCCCGGGCGCTCACCAGACCGGCAGGGTCACGGTAGGGGGCAGATCGCGTTCTGGGCGATGGCGTCGCGCTGCTGCTCGGGCGTCCACGGCAGCCCCGCCTCGGGGGCGGTCTGGCCGGAGGCGGCGGGCGCCTTCGACGCGATCGCGGCGAGCTGCCAAGCCAGGAACGCGCCGATGCCGTCGGCGGCCCGGGAGTTGTTCAGCGACACCGCGACGGTGAGGCCCGTCGCGGGGTCGGCGAAGGCGGCGGTCATGTAGCCGGGGGTCGAGCCGTACTGGCCGATCATCGAGCCCGCCTGCACGACGCCGCCGGCCGTGGTCTGCCACGACGGGGCACCGTCGTAGGGCGGGAGCGGCGCGTCGTAGCGCTCGTCGGTGTCGATGCCGAGCGCGTTCGCGGCGAGACCCTGCGCGTAGCGGCCGAGGTCGGCGATGGTCGACACGGCCCCGGCGTCGGTCCAGCCGAAGCTCGCCGAGGCCTCGGTGAGGTTCAGCGGTTCGGCGCAATTGATGCCGCCCTCGCCGTCGGGCGACCAGAGTCCGTCGAGCACCGGCCCCTCCGCCGCCGGTGCGGATGCCGCGGGGCCCGGCAGTCGCGTGCCGGTGAGGGCGAGCGGGTCGAAGACCTCGTCCTGCAGCACCTCAGCGGCGCTCCGGCCGGTGGCGCGCTCGAGGACGAGCCCCGCGAGCAGGTAACCAGCGTCGGAGTCGCGGAACGCCGCCCCGGGGGTCACATCGGCGGTGGTGCCGACGCCGTACCCGGCGAGCTCCCGCGGGTTCCACACGCGGTTGGGCGTCGTGAGGAAGCTCCCGAGCAGCCGCGGGGCGTAATCCCCGAGGCCCGACGTCCCGTCGCACAGCTGCTCGACGGTGATGTCGGCGAGCCCGGCGAACCCCGAGACGTAGTCGGTGATCGGGGCGTCGAGGTCGATCTGTCCGCGCTCGGCGACGACGTAGACCGCGTCGCAGGTCATCGCCCGGGTCACCTGGCCGACGCGGAAGGTGCTGTCGGCGGAGGTCTCCGCACCGCCGGGGGCGCTCGTTCCGACGCCCGACACCCATGAGCCGCTCCACGGCGCCCAGACGCCCACGACTGCGCCGGATGATCCGGTGGCGGCCATCGCGAAGGTCACGGCGTCCTGCAGCTGCGTCACCATGTCGTCGGGGAGCGAGCCCTCGACCTGAGCGGGCACATCGATCGGCACCGTCTGATCGGGAGAGCAGGCGGACAGGCCGAGCGCGACCACGCCTGCCATGACGGCCGCGAGGGCACCACGAACAGCGCGCGATCGATCCGAACGCAGCCGCATGTCACCCCCCAGGAGCATCGACGTCCTCGGAGAATCTAAGCACACGGGGGCTGTGCGATCGCCCGGGCCGTAGGGTTTCCCCTGTGACCCACCGGTTCGACGAATCCACCGTCGCGGCGATCCTCCGCCACATGAACGACGACCATCGAGGCGACAACGTGCTCATCGTCAGCGCCTTCGGCCCGTCGGGCACGTACCGGGCTGCGAGGATGACCGGGCTCGACGGCGCCGGCGGCGAATGGGCGGCCGAGACCGAGGCGGGCGAGGAGGTCGCGGTGCGGGTGGACTGGCCCGGGGGCGCGATCACCGAGCGCCCCGAGGTGCGCCGCGAGATCGTCGCGCTCTACGACGAGGCCTGCCGTCGCCTGGGCGTGACCCCGCGCCCGCACTGATCCGCGCTGGTTAGGTGACCCTAAGTCGCCTATGATGAGCGCATGGCCGACCTCATCCCGTTCTCGGCGGCGCTGCGCGAGCGCTCGAGCAGCGCGCACTCGTCCAGTGAGCGCTCCGGCTTCATGGCCGATCTCCTCGAGGGCGCGGGAACCCGTGAGGACTACATCGCCCTCGTCGCCCAGCACTGGTTCATTTACGACGCGCTGGAGTCGGCCGCCGAGCGGATGCGCCGCGATCCCGTGGCATCCGTCTTCATCTCCGACAAGCTGACCCGGCTCCCCGCCCTGGAAGCCGACCTCGCCTTCCTGCTCGGTGACGACTGGCGCGACCGCATCAGCCCGCTGCCGACGACCCGGGCCTACGTCGAGCGCATCCGACAGGTCGGCGCCACCTGGCCCGGCGGATTCGTCGCCCACCACTACACGCGCTACCTCGGTGATCTGTCGGGGGGCCTGTTCATCGGGCGCCTCATGGCCCGACGCTTCGGCTTCGAGACCAACGGCATCGGGTTCTACCTGTTCGACGAGATCGCCGACCCGCGGGCGTTCAAGGAGGTCTACCGCGAGCAGCTCGACGCCGCCCCGTGGGACGCCGACGAGCAGGAGCGCGTCATCGGCGAGGTGCTGCGGGCCTACCGCTACAACACCGAGCTGTTCGAGGACCTCGCCGCCGCGAAGGCCGCAGCCGTCGCCTGAGGATCAGGATGCCGCGGGCCGGCGGACGTGCTCGTGCATCCATCTTGCGACATCCGGATCCACGCGGATGTCGCTCGGCCGGAGCGGCCGTGACAGGTAGAGCCCGTCGAGCGAGGTGAGACGCGACAGCGCCACGTAGGTCTGCCCGGGTGCGAAGGCGCCCGAGCCGAGGTCGATCACCGCGCGGTCGTAGGTCTTGCCCTGCGACTTGTGGATCGTCACCGCCCACGCCAGCCGCAGCGGGAACTGGGTGAACTCGGCCACGACCTCGCGGGTGAGCGTGCGCGACCCGGCGTTGTAGGCGTAGCGGAACCTCTCCCACACCGCCGGTTCGACGTCGAACTCCTGCCCGTCGACCTCGACGCGCACCGAGCCGCCGGCGATGCGGGTGACCGTGCCGATGGTCCCGTTGACCCAGCGCGGCGGGTCGCCGTAGCCCTGGGTGTCGTTGCGGAGGAACATCACCTGCGCGCCGACCTTGAGCTTCAGCTCGGTGTCGGCGGGGTAGTTCGCCTCGCCCCGCCCGAAGTCGCCGTTGATCTCGGCGACCGCGGTCTGCTCGCGGCCCACCAGCTCGGTGAGGTGACGGCGGTTGATGTTGTTGACGATGTCGTTGCGGGTGGCGAGCGTGATGATCGGGTGCTCGCCGTCGTCGGGGTGCGGGGGCGTGCGGGCGCCGGTGTCGTTGAGCACCTGCGCGATGTCGGCGGTGACCCGTCCGTGGCGGACGGCGTTGAGCATGGCCTTGAAGGCGGGGTCTGCCTGCCGGTGGATCTCGGCGAGTTCGCGCACGTGCAGCGACGCGCCGTAGGCGCCGAGCTCCATCAGACCGTCGCCGGCGACCTCGCCCGTCCACACCTTGGCGTCGAAGAACCAGAACGAGCGGTAGTGGTCGCGGATGTAGCGCATCTCATCACCCCGGGGCGGCACGGGGGCGAGCTGGTAGGGGTCGCCGAACATGACGATCTGCACGCCGCCGAAGGGCTCGGCCCGCCGGCCGCGCGCCTGCCGGAGGGCGCGGTCGATGCCGTCCATGAGGTCGGCGTTGACCATGGAGATCTCATCGATCACCAGGGTGTCGATGGCGTTGAGGATCCGCCGGGTCGCATCGGACTGGTCGAGGTCGGTGTTCGCGATGAGTCCGATCGGCAGCCGGAACAGCGAGTGGATCGTCTGCCCCTCGACGTTCAGCGCCGCGACGCCCGTCGGCGCGCAGACCGCGATCTGCTTGGAGGTGTTCCAGGCCAGGTGCTGCAGCAGGGTCGATTTGCCGGTGCCGGCGCGACCGGTGACGAAGACGTGGTCGCGCGAGTCCTCGATGAGCCGGAACAGCGCCTCCTGCTCGGCGGAGAGCGCGGGCGTGGTCACCGGTTCATGGTAGACGGATGCCGCGGCCCGGCGTCTGTTCGACCGGGGGATCTGTGGGCCAGCGCCTTGTGCCCGCCACGACGCCGGTGACGATCTCGCGGAACCGCGGGCAGGTGGAGATGTCGTGGGCCTGGCAGCGCAGGGCGTGCTCGGTCATGAGGCGCGACCGCTCCATCTCCGCCATCCGCTCGGCGAGGTCGGCGAGGTGGGCCTCGAGCACGCGGTGGCGTTCGGGCGCCTGATCATCCAGCAGCACGCGGATCTGCTCCAGCGACATCCCCGCCGCCTTGCTGCGGAGGATCACGGCGATCCGCACGAGATCGTCGTCGCCGTACCTCCGGCGTCCCCCGCCGTCGCGATCCGGTGCGAGAAGGCCCGCGTCCTCCCAGTGCCGGAGGACGTGGGTGGGCAGGGCGAAGCGCGCCGCCGCATCGCCGATGGACAGACCGCTTGACTTCATGTCGACATGAAGTCACACGATGGCCCTCATCGCAACTCTCGAGGAGGAATCATGTTCGACGCCATCGTGATCGGCGGGGGACCCGCCGGACTTCAGGCCGCCCTGACCCTGGGCAGGATGCACCGCGAGGTGGGGCTGCTCGACTCGGGCGAGTACCGCAACGCCTCCGTCGCGCACGCTCAGAACCTCGTGACGCACGACGGCCGGGCGCCCGAGGAGATCCGGCGGCTCGCCCGCGCCGACCTCGCGGACTACGACACGGTGCGCATCGTCGACACGACTGTTCGCGCCGTCGAGGCGCGGGATGACGGCGGGTTCGCCGCGGTGACCGAGGACGGCGTGTTCGCGGCATCCGTCCTGATCCTCGCGACCGGGCTGCGTGACGAGCTGCCGCCGATCGCGGGGCTCGCGGAGGCGTGGGGGCGAGAGGTCGCGCACTGCCCGTTCTGCCACGGGCACGAGCTGAGCGGGCGCCGGATCGCGGTACTCGGGTCGGGGGCGCACGCGGCGGCGCACCGGGCGATGCTCTCGCCGATCGGATCGGAGGTCGTGGTGGTCGATCCGGGCGTCGTGGTCGGCGTCGACCGAGTCGCCGAGGGTCTGGTGCTGCGGCTGCGGGACGGCGAGGCGATCGAGGTCGGGGGCCTGTTCGTGCAGCCCACCTCGACCCAGCGTGCGCCGTTCGCGGCGCAGCTGGGGCTTCGGACGCTCGCCTCGGGCAGCGTGGAGGTGGATCCGATGGGGCGCACCAGCGTGCCGGGCGTCTTCGCGGCGGGCGACATGGCGCACACCGCGGCCATGCCCGGACCGATGGCATCGCTCGCCGTCGCGATCGCGGCGGGTCAGCTGGCCGCCGCGGCGGCCGTTCACCAGCTCGTCGCGCGGGAGATCGACGCGGAGCGGGGAACGGTTTCCTAGACTGGGCCCATGCAGCAGGGGGCGGCGGGGGGCAGGCGGCGCTCGCGCTCGCGCTTGGCCACCGACCTCGCGCTGCTCGGCGTCGTCGGTGCGCTGCTCGTCGCCGCCTTCCTCGCCGCCGGCGCGACGCTCTACCGCGAGTTCTACAGCCCCGCCGCCTTCGTCGAACGCTACCTCGGGCTCCTCGCCGACGGACGGGCCGCCGAGGCGCTCGCGACCCCGGGGGTCGCCGTCGACATCGAGGCGCTCGAGGCCGCGGGTCTTCCCCCGACCGCGTCGCAGGCCCTGCTGCGCCGCGACGCCCTCGCCGCCCTCGGCGGCGTCGAGATCGTCGGCGAGGAGGAGGACCGCAGCGTGACGCGCGTGACCGCCGCGTACCGGACCGGTCAGTTCGAGGGCACGACGACGTTCGAGGTCGAGCGCGACGGCTCGGTGGGGCCGCTTCCCACCTGGCGGTTCGCGACCAGCCCGCTTGCGGTGATGCAGGTGGCGGTGCAGGGGTCGATGACCTTCGACGTCAACGGCTTCTCCCTCGACAAGCGGCAGGTCTCACCCGACGGCATCGACGCCGACCCGTCGGCGCCGGTGTCGCTGCTGGTCTTCTCCCCCGGCATCTACTCCGTCTCGGTCGACACGCCGATCGCGTCGACGCCCGGGGTCGCCGTCGTCTCCGACAGCCCCTTCACCTCGGTGCCGGTGTCGCTAGAGGCCCAGCCGACCGAGGAGTTCGTCTCGGTCGTGCAGCAGCGGGTGGAGACCTTCCTCACCGAGTGCGCGGCGCAGGAGGTGCTGCAGCCGACCGGATGCCCCTTCGGCTACCGCGTGCAGGACCGCATCGTCTCACCCCCGACCTGGTCGATCGCGCAGCAGCCGGTCGTCCGCCTCGAGCCGGACGGGGCGAACTGGATCATCCCGCCGACCCCGGCCGTGGCGCGCATCGCCGTCGACATCCGCTCGCTCTTCGACGGCCGCGTGGAGAGCACCGAGGAGGACGTGCCGTTCACCCTGGCGGGGAGCATCACGGTCGACCCGGAGAACCGGGCGACGATCTCGATCACGAGCTCGGAGACGCAGTGAGCCGGTGACGCCCGCGACGCCGGGTCGTCCGGGAGTCAGCGGCTGACGCGGGCGTCGCGCTCGGCACGCTCGGCGTCGCGCTTGGCGAGCGCGGCGAGCTGGGCGTTGTAGGCCTCGAGTTCGGCGTCATCCGTGCGGTCGGCGTGACGGTCGCTGCGCTTCTGATCCCGCGCATCGCTGCGGCTCCACTGGATCGCGACGGTGATGGCGAGGATGAGGGTCGGGATCTCGCCGATCGACCACGCCAGGCCTCCGCCGATGTACTGGTCCTCCAGCGGGGTCGGCCCCCAGGTGCGTCCCATCGACCCGAACCACTCGGCGACCATGAGGCCGGTCTGCATCATCATCGCCACCCCGAAGAAGGCGTGCATGGCCATGACGCCGATGAGCAGCAGCAGTCGGCCGGCGTAGGGAAGACGCCAGGGCACCGGGTCGATGCCGATGAGGGTGAGGGCGAAGAGGTAGCCCGTGATGAGGAAGTGGGCGATCATCCACTCGTGGCCGAGGTGGTCGTAGAGCGACCACCGGAAGAGGTCGGTGTAGTAGAACGCCCAGAGCGACCCGATGAAGAGCCCGGCAGCGACGAACGGATTCGTCAGGATACGGGAGAGCGGGGTGTGCACGGCCCAGAGGATCCACTCCCGCCCGCCGCGGGTGCCGTCGTCGCGCTTGTGGATCGCCCGCGCCGCCAGGGTCACCGGGGCACCCGCGACGAGGAGGGCGGGGATCGCCATCGACAGCAGCATGTGGCCGAGCATGTGCACGCTGAAGAGGTAGTCCTGGTAGGCGTTGATCGGCCCGCTCGTCACCCAGAACAGCAGCACGATGCCGAGGGTCCACAGCACCGTGCGGTACAGCGGCCAGCGGTCGCCGCGGCGGGTGAGGCGCCAGACGCCGGCGAGGTAGAAGAACAGCCCGAACCCTGCGGCGGTCGCCCAGAGGAGGTCGAGGTCCCACGCCGTCAGCCACCGGTCGAGGGTGAACTCGGGCGGCAGGGGGGCGCCGGTGAGCACCTCGGCCGGGGTGCGCACCGTGGGGAGGGCGGTGTCGACCGGCGGGGGCGTGCGGGCGAGCGCCGCAGCGGCGCCGCTGGCGATGCCCATGAAGGCCAGTTCGACGGCGATAATTCCCCAGAAGCGGCGGCCCGCGGCATCCGGCTTCTGATCCAGTCGCGCGATGGCGCCGCGGCGGTACCAGGCTCCGAAGACACCGATGGCGAGGAGGGCGATCACCTTGACGGCCAGGATCGCGCCGTACGGGCTGAGGAGGGCCGCGGGGGTGACCACGCCGATGGCGGCGCGGACCGTTCCCGAGAGGGCCACGACGAGGAACGCGGCCAGGGCGATGCTCGAGTAGCGGCTGAGCACGACGGTGAGGCGGGAGCGGTCCAGGACCGGCCGGAGGATGACGAGGAGGAGGAGCCCGCCGAGCCAGGCCGCCGCGGCGATGATGTGGAGGGCGAGGGCGACCACGGCGGAGTTGTGGTTCGCCTCCTCGCCGGAGTGACCCTGCGTCGCCATCGGGATGAGCGCGGCGATGGCGGCGATCGCGACGATCATCGTGGCCAGCCACGAGCGCACCGCGAAGGTGAGGACCGTCAGCGCGGCGCCCGCGATCGTGGTGATCAGCCAGGCGCGCCCGGGCTCGGTGTCGACGAGGAAGCGGCCCAGCTGGGCGCCGAACTCCGCACCGGCGTTGATGGCCGGGTTGAACGCGTCGACGAAGGTGAGGAAGCCGGTGGCGGCGGCGGAGACGGTGAAGATCGCCGCCGAGACCGAGGCGGTGTCGAGGGCGACGTCGAACTCGCGCTCGCCCGCGCGGAGGGCGAAGAGGGCGAGGACCAGGGCGCCGACCATGCCGGCGGCGGAGAGGTTGACCAGGAGCTTTACGACCGGCAGGCCCCAGCGGGCGACGGGGCCGGGGTCGCCGATGAGCAGCGGGGCGGCGCCCCCGCCGAGGGCGAGTCCTGCGATCAGGGTGACGAGCGCCGCGGCCACCAGGATCACGGGCCCGGCGGCCCGCAGCGCGCGGGAGTTCACCCCTCCAGCCTACGTGGGGGCGGTGGGCGAGGGCTGGGTGCCGGGGAACGCCGAAGGGGGATGCCGCGTGTGCGACATCCCCCTTCTGATCAGCGTGCGGTGGTGATTACTTCACCGCAGCCTTGAGCTTGGAGCCGGCGGTCACCTTGACGCGCTTGCCCGCGGGGATCTTGATCTCTTCACCCGTCTGCGGGTTGCGGCCGGTGCGAGCCGAGGTCTCGACCTGCTCGAAGGAGATCCATCCGGGGATGGAGACCTTGCTGCCCTTGGCCACCGCCTCCGACACCGTGGAGAAGAGCGAGTCGAGCACGCCGGACACGGCGGACTGGCTCTGACCCGTGGCGCTCGCGATGCTCGCGACGAGTTCGGTCTTGGTGATGGACTTGTCAGCCATGTGGATTGTCCTCCAGGGCGACCGCGGGTCGCCTTCTGCTACGTGGACCGGGGCGGGGTTCGCCGCCGGCTGGTCGGACCGACCGGGGTCGAATATACCCACGGAACCGCGGAATTTCGCGGATTTCGGCTCCTGGCGGACGGAATGGGCGGCGTGTCGCCCGATCTGTGGTGCTGTTGTGACGCCTGAGGCGCGCGGACGCGCCGGATCGCCGACCTCGGCCGGGGAATCGGTCAGGCACCGTGAAGCCGCCGGAGGGCGGCGACGACATCGGCGTGCCAGCGCCGGGCGGCCGGGAGGACCCCGGTGAAGATCGGGGTGTCGTGGGTGACACCGAGGTACTGCACTGCGCTGGCGTCGACGCCGGACGCGCGGAGCGCCGCGGCGTACGCGGCACCGTCGCCGCGGAGCGGATCGAACTCGGCGGTGAGGATGACCGCGGGGGGAAGATCCTCGTGCGAGGCGGCGCAGAGCGGCGATGCGAGAGGCTCCCGGGCGGCCCGGCGGTGGGGCAGGTAGGTGCGAGCGACGGAGCGGAGCTCGCGGAGCGCGATGACGGTCGGCACGCCCAGCGCACGGGTCGCCCCCAGATCGAGATGGCGACCGGTGAGGTCGAGCACCGGCACCTCGAGCACCTGGAGGCGGAGAGGGAGCGGATCCGGATGGTCGCGGTTGATGAGCGTCACGGCGGCCGCGAGGTTCGCTCCGGCCGAGGTGCCGAGGATGCCGATCCGGCCGGCGTCGACCCCGAGCTCGGCGGCGTGGGCGAACAGCCAGCGGAGCGCGACCGCGCTCTGCTCGACGGCGACCGGATAGCGGTGCTCGGGAGCGAGGGCGTAGTCGACGGCGACGAGGACGATGTCGGCGTCGACCGCCCGGCGACGGAAGCCGGCGTCGGTGGTGGGGTAGTCGATCCCGCCGATGCGGAACGCGCCGCCGAAGAAGGCGAGGACGGCGGGAAGGGGTGTGCGCGGCCCGGTGGGGTCTCCGGTCGGGTCGGGCGACGGGCGCGGGTCGTAGACGCGCACGCGCACGGCAGGACGCCCGGGCACGTCGACGAGGTGCTCTTGGGTCCGGATGTCGGGGCCCGGGATCCCGACGGTCTCGAGCTCCTTCCGGTCCCACGCGAGCGCCGCCCGGCGATGCTTCGCCCGCGCGCGGGCGCGCGGGCCGGCGGGGGTGCGATCGGGGGCCGCCGGTCGGCGGGATGGGCGCGCCGCGGCATCCGTTCGCGTCTTCTGCGTCCCTGCGCTCAGCGCGTGCGCGAACGGCCAGAGCGACGTGAGGCGCTTCTTCGCGGCGGCGAGCGCCTGGCCGATGAGGTAGCGCCGGTGCACCCGGAGGCGTTCGGCGAAGATCGGGTCAAGGGGCATCGGGGTCCTCGGTGTCCTCGGGGATGCGTGAAGGGCGGGAGCTCCGGAGAACTCCCGCCCTTCAGCGGCTGGCGCGTGTTACCAGGAGGACTTGGTCACACCGGGCAGCTCGCCTCGGTGAGCCATGTCGCGGAAGCGCACACGCGAGATGCCGAACTTGCGGAGGTTTCCGCGCGGACGGCCGTCGATGGCGTCGCGCTGACGCAGGCGAACGGGCGACGCGTCGCGGGGCAGCTTCTGCAGGCCCAGGCGGGCGGCTTCGCGCTCCTCGTCGGTGCTGGTGGGGCTGACGAGAGCCTTCTTCAGCTCGGCCCGCTTGGCCGCGTAGCGCTCGACGATCTCCTTGCGCTGGTTGTTGCGCGCGATCTTGCTCTTCTTGGCCATGCGATCAGCGCTCCTCTCGGAATTCGACGTGCTTGCGGATGACCGGGTCGTACTTCTTCAGCACGATGCGGTCGGGGTTGTTGCGGCGGTTCTTGCGCGTCACGTAGGTGTACCCCGTGCCGGCGGTCGAGCGCAGCTTGATGATCGGACGAACGTCCTGAGCCTTCTTCGCCATTAGAGCTTCACACCCTTCGCGATGAGGTCCTTCACGACCGACTCGATGCCGCGGACGTCAATGACCTTGATGCCCTTGGCCGACACGTTCAGCGTGATCTTGCGACCGAGCGAGGGAACGTAGTAGGTCTTCTTCTGCACGTTCGGGTCGAAGCGGCGCTTCGTCCGGCGGTGCGAGTGCGAGATGTTGTGACCGAAGCCGGGAACCGCTCCAGTCACCTGGCACACTGCTGCCATGGTGATGTCTCCTTCTGTACCGTGACACCGGACGGTGCCACCCAAGATCCCTTGTCTGCACCCCGATTCGGGCGCGACCGTGGGCCGGCTTCGAAGGAGGGGTACGAACTACACGCTGGAGTGCGCGCAGACAAACCTCGATGCTACCGGATGCCGCGTGCCCGACCTAATCGCCGGGGCGGCGTTCGGGCGTCTCGGCCCCGCACGATCGGCCGCGCTGTCCAGTGTCCACCGTCCTGCTGACGCGCGGACTGCCGGTCGAGGATCACGCGGTCAGGCGATAGCGGGCTTGCCCAGCCAAACGCGGCTTTCGCTGTGGATCGATCCAGGGTGGTGGCACAAGGTACACACGCGCGTCGATCCCGGGACCGTCGACGACGATCTCCCACCCGTCGGAATGAAGACGATGATGACATCCGGTGCACAGGAGAACGCCGTTCGCGAGGTCGGTCCTGCCGCCGTCCCTGTTCCACCACGAGATGTGATGCACGTGACACCACGCGGGGGGTGCGCCGCAGTCGATGCATCCGCCGTCCCGCTCTCCGATGGCCAGCTTCTGAGCCACGGTGAAGAGTCGACGAGCGCGGCCCCAGTCGAGGATCTCGCTCTCGCCCCCGAGTACACAGGGGATGACCTGCCGGTCGGCGGCCATCCGACGGATCGCCCCGGCGGGCACCGGCTGCGCGAGTCCGTCGATCGTCGCGATGCCGAGGCCGCTTTCGAGCGCCTCGAGGTCCATGCGGATCACCACCGTCGCCGACGGCGCGGTCGGAACCTCGTCGCATCCTATGGCATGCCGGCAGATGTCGGCGAGAGCGTCGGCGTTCATCTGCCTGACCGAGCGGGCATCCCGCGTCGCGTCGTCGGCATGCTCGTTGCGACGAAGGTGAGCGCCGACGAGCGACTCGATCGCGGCCTTCACCGGCGCCCCCGTCTCGACATCGAGCTTGGCCGAGATGACCAGCATGCCGTCGCGCTCCTGGATCACCAGCGTGCGCGCACCCCGCAGCTCCTCGTGCCGCGGGGCGACCCCGTCGGGATCGAGATGCGCCTCGACGCGTGCGATCAGCTTCGTCAGCTCGTCGGCTCGCAGCCCCGGAGCGAGTTCGCACAGCTGTCGCTCGGCGTCATCGAGCCGCGCGGCATCGACACGCAGGGCGAGCCTGGTCAGCAACGTCACGATCGATGCGGCCGCCGTCATCCCCATTCGCCCCTCGGATACCGCGCCGGCGACGTGCGGATGCTTGGCCGGAAGCGGTTCGCCACTGAGCGCCGTGCGCAGCGCGCACGCCTCGCCGACCTGGATCATCCGCGCGGACTCGCCGACCGTGGTGCCGGTCATCGTCGAGATGAGCACCGCGGGTGTCGCGAAACCCTGCTTCTTCGCCAACGAGTCCCGGCCCAGCTCCCCCCGCGACTGTCGCGCAACCTCTCCCGCGACCGCAGAGTATGCCGCGTCCACGTGCCGCTTCAGCGACCCGAAGGCGTTCGTCACCGCTACCAGCTCGGCGGACGAGAGTGCCGCCGGCATCCGGTCTCCGCCCGCGCGCACCAGCGCGTCGAGCGCTTCTGCGATGCCCGCGAGCTGTGATGTCATGTCGGCAGTTTAGTACTGATGTTCTATTTGTACAAGACTTGTATGGGAATGTTTCTTCGATATAGTTATCGAGGAGGGCGGCGGAAGACCCTCCGCCCGGTCACCGTCGAAGGAGGCACGACATGTCCTTCCAGGCTTATCTCGACGCCGTCGAACGCAAGACTGGACTCACCCCCCGACAACTCGGGGACATCGCCCACGAACGCGGGCTCGACGCACCGGGCGTGAAGGCGACCGAGATCATCGAGTGGTTGAAATCCGACTACGACCTGGGACGCGGCCACGCGATGGCGATGGTCCATGTCATCACCAAGGGCGACCGGATCAACCCCGCGCACGTCGGGTCGGGCGGCGCACCTGCCGACCCGAGCGACCGTCTCTGGCTCGACGGCGTGGCGACCAAACCCGACGGGTTCTGAGACCCCGAGGCTCAGCCGATGCCGTCCCCGCCCTCGCTGCTCACCTCGCGCGCGCCGCGTCCCCATCGGAAGGCGGAGACCGTCGGGTCGCCGTCGAGCCAGAAACGCCACGGGAAGGCCGACGTCCCGGCTACGCCGGCGACTCCGACTCTGGGTCCGGAGACGACGCCGGCAAGGAGGTCACTCGGGAGGAGCAGCGCCGCCGTCGCTCCTGCGTGCGGCCGAGACGTGATCGCGTCGATCCCGTCGTGCAGCGGATGCCGCAGGCCGACCGCCTGGCCGAATCGACCTGGCCCTCGGGCGAGGTCGCGATGGCGGGGCCCCGGGAGCCGAGTGCCCGCGCGGCGCCGCGTCGCGACATCCGTCCCCCTCACGACCTCCCCGGCCCGGAGGAGGATTCCGCCCGCCGTGCCCTCGGGGCCGCAGACGACGTTGACGCACGAATGGATGCCGTGACTGAGGTAGACGTACAGGTGACCGGGTTCGCCCCACATCGTGGCGTTGCGGGCGGTCGGGCCCATCCGGGCGTGCGAACCAGGATCGGGCACCGGGCCCGTGCCCCGCCCGTGGTATGCCTCGACCTCGGTGAGCCGTACGGCGACGAGCTCGCCGCCCACGTTCACCTCGAGGACTCCCCCGAGCAGCCGTGGCGCGACGTCGACCGGCAGGCCCGCGAGATCGGCGCGCGTCGCGGGACGGAGCGCTGGGGGCGACCCGACGGGTCGGCGCGAGGTCACGCTCACCGTGGGGGAACCTGGCACCACGAGATGTCGAAACCTTGCAGCGAGACGACCTGGGTGCCGTCGTCGATCTCGACGATGCGGGTCTGCAGTCGCTCGGGGAGGGGGAGCCGGTAGTCGTCGTAGGAGTTCTGGGCCGCGGCGGGAGCGACGAGCACGGCGAGGTAGCGTGCGCTCGGCGACACACAGGTCTGCACGACGGCGTCCTCGGCCCCGATCTCGGTGAGGGCGCTCGTAGCGCCGTCGGCTCCGACGCGCACGACCGCGGTCGACCCGGTCGGGGTGCCGTCGGCGCCGAACACCGCAGCCGAGCGGATCGTTCCGCCATCGGGCATCGGGGTGATCGTCGTCACCGTTCCGAGGTCCGTCGCGGGAACGGCGAGCGGCTCCTCCGAAGCATCCGTCAGATCGATGACCGCGGGGCCGTCGGCACGTTCGACGACCGCCTCGGACGACCCGCGAGCGATCCCGCTGATCGACAGCGCCGTCCCGAGCGCCGTCGAGTCGGCACCGTCTGCGCCCGTGAGGAGAAGCTGACCGTCGAACGAGAGGAGCAGGATGCTGTCGGTGTCGGGCACGAAGCGCCACTCCGCGATGCGGGGGTCGGCGCCGTCGATCGCGATCTCGGTCGGCTCGGTTTCGGCCGCGCCCTGCGCGAGCGACGCGGTGTACAGACGGCTCTCGCGGGCGCCCTCGGCGCTGACATCCTCGTCGGTGTACAGATACCCCACCACCTCGCCGCGATCGGCGCTCTGCAAATTGGTGACGAACCCGTCGCCCGGGAGCGGGAGGCTGCGCTCGTCCTCACCGGCGAGGTCGGTCACGATCAGCTCCGCGGAGCCGTCGTCGTCGAGCACCGACATGACGAGATGGCGTGAGGTCGCGCGGAAGTCCTCGATGTGCGGGTGCGTGAAGACCGCCTCGGCATCGTCGCCCGTGAGGTCGGTGCGGAACACGGTGTCGGCACCCTCGCCGCGCTGGAGGAGGAACACCTCCGCCCGCGGGGTTCGGAACGACTCGGTCACCTCGGTGGCGGGTCCCCCTCCGGCGGCGGTGAGGCCCTCGATGGTGATCGTGTACTCCGTGTCATCGCGCAGCGGCAGACCGAATCGCACACCGAGACTCCGGCCCGACGTATCGACCGCGAACGGCACTTCGGGCGTGATGGTGACCTGGTCGGCACTCACCTCGGCCAGCGGCAGCGACGTGGAGACGATCAGTCGACCGCCTGATGCCGCCGCCGCGGCCTCCGGATCGACATCCACCGCTGTCACACGAGGCCCCTGGAGAGTGCTCACCGCGGCGCCCGCGAGACCCAGGACGGCCAGGAGCGCTGCGACGACGAGGAACGGCAGAAGGAAGGCCCGCCGAACCGGCGGCCTCGACCCCGCGGGGCGCGCGCGGTCAGTACTCATACGGATCCTCGGGCTCGTCGATGAGCTCGACCGTCCCCGCATCGATGAACAGGCGCCCGTCGGAGTTCGCCCGCACCATGCCCTCGACCGTGACCCACTGGCCGGTCTCGGCGTCGGCGGATGCTTCGTCCTCGCCGACGGCGACGGGGATGCTCGCCGACTGCGCGTCGATGACGCAGTGCGTGATGACCAGGCGCGACAGCGCGAATCCGCCGTCTTCGCCGGGGGTGACGAAGCCGGTCAGCGTCACCGGATCTCCGTCGAACGCCTCGGGATTCGTCGCCGTGGCGAAGACCGCCGACCATTCGCCCACGCCGAACGAGGCGGTGTCCCCGGTGCGTGCCAGGGTGACCACATCGGTTCCGCCGAACAGCGGCGGCGCCCCGACGTCGCGTGAGATCGCCAGTTCGGCGGAGAGCGAGCGAGGAGGGAGCACGAGTGTCAGCAGCACGACCGCCGAGGCGAGGACCGCCCCGGTACCGGTCGCGAGCAGTCCGAGCGAGCGTCGGCGCGAGGCGCGCGGCACCCGCGAAGGCCGCGGGGAGCGCGAGAGCGGTTCGGACCGCGTGGCGCGCGAGGCACGTTCTGAGCGCTCGGTGCGCGACAGGTGGTTCGAGGATGCTGCGGCGCGCGCCTGCGCGCGGGTGAGCACGGGAGCGGCGACGGGCGTCGGGTCGTCGGCGAGAACGCCGTGCCCCGAGCCGTTATCCCCGTGCCCGCGCCCCGAGCCGTGATCGCCGTGCCCGTGCCCGTGCGCCTCACCGTCGCCGTGCCCGTGCCCCGAGCCGTGATTGCCGTGCCCGTGCCCGTGCGCCTCACCGTCGCCGTGGTCGTGACCGTGGTCCTCCTCCGCCCCCATCGGCAGGAGGAAGCTCAGCACCGCGCCCAGCAGCACGAGGACCGACATCGACACCGCGAACCACGACGATTCGGGGTTGATGTAGAGCCCCAGCCGCCCGGTGAGGGCGAGCGAGACGGTGATGACGGCGAGGATCGCCGCAAGGCCGACGCCGAGCCAGCGCGTGAGGAGGGCGGAGCGCTCAGGCAAGGAGGTTCACCCCCGTACCGATCGCGAAGGCGGCCAGCAGCACGACCACGACGACACCGGCCAGCGCGCGGGTGGTGAAGGTGGTGCGCATGAGGGCGAGCATCTTGACGTCGACGAGCGGCCCCACGAGGAGGAACGCCACGAGCGAGCCGGGCGTGAACGTCGAGGCGAAGGACAGCGCGAAGAACGAGTCGACGTTCGAGCAGATCGACACCACCATCGCCAGCGCGATCATCGCCACGATCGACAGCGCGGGGTTCGAGCCGATCGCCAGCAGCACCTCGCGGGGGATGAGAACCTGCACGGCCCCCGCGATCGCCGAACCGATGATGAGCGCCGGCATGACCGCGCGAAGCTCGACGACGAACTGCGCGAGGCTGCGCCGTCCACGCTCACCGAGGGCGCCGGCCGAGCCCGCCTCGACCGGGACGCGGACGAGTGCCAGCTCGCACGTGTCACGGAACCGGTCGGTGAGGAGGGCGTCCGGGCTCGGGTGACGGCTGTACAGCCACCCGATGAGGTTCGCGATGAGATACCCGCCGATGAGTCGGACGACGAGGATCCCGTCGTCGAACCCGAAGGCGGCGTGCGTGGTGATGATGACGATCGGGTTCACGATCGGCGCGGCGATGAGGAACGTCATCGTCTCGGACACGCTGAATCCGCGCATCAGCAGCCCGCGCGCGAACGGCACGTTGCCGCACTCGCAGACCGGGATGAGCATGCCGAGCAGCGACAGCACGGCCCGGCGCGCCCACGCTCGCCGCGGCATCCATCTCTCGATCAGTCCCGGCGGCACCCACACCTGCACCGCGATCGAGAGCACGACGCCCAGCACGACGAAGGGCAGCGACTCGATGAGCACGCTGACGGCGAGAGTGAGTCCGTCCTGCGCACGGGTCGGCAGCGGATCGGGGAAGATTGCGGGCGCGAGCGCATCGACGAGGAAGAGCCCGACCACGACGGCGACGCCGATACCGAGCGCGACCAGCGCCCGCGCGGTCGCCGAGGGCCGCGACCCGTCGCGGGTCACGGTCCGAGCGCGATGCTCCGGCGGAGCGACGCGGGGGGCCGGGTCAGTCCGTGTCACGCTCACCGGCTCCGGCCGTGCAGGCGGAGCAGTATCCGAAGATGTCGACGATGTGCTCGGCCTGACTGAACCCATGAGCGGTCGCCGTGCGTCGCGCCCAGTCCTCGACATCCGTCGCTTCGATCTCGACGGTCTTGCCGCAGTTGCGGCAGATCAGGTGATGGTGGTGTCCGGCCGATACGCAGGCGCGGTAGAGGCTCTCCCCCTCGGGGCTCTGCAGAGAATCGGCCTCACCGTTGGCGGCGAGGCCGGCAAGCGCGCGGTACACCGTCGCCAAGCCGATGCCGGTGTTCTCGTCGCGGAGCGTGGCGTGCAGCGACTGGGCGCTGACGAAGCCGCGGGCGTCGGCGAGGGCTTCGCGCACGCGTTCGCGCTGCCACGTGTTCCGCTGGGCCATGATCAGGAGTTTACCGAGGCGCCCTGAACCGCCGCTGGACGCCCCTCACCCCCGCGCATCCGGACGACCCGCCCCTGCCGGCCGCCGATCACGCGGCAGACGAGGTAGATCACGAACGAGATCGTGGTGATGTAGGGGCTCACCGGGAGTGTGCCGGCGATTGCGAGGAGGATGCCGCCGACGGCGGACACGAAGCCGAAGGCGGCCGCTAGCAGCGGCACCGACAGCGGCCCGTGGGCGACCCGCATCGCGGCGGCGGCCGGCGTCACGAGGAGAGCCATCACCAGCAGCGCGCCGATGATGTGGACGGCCACGGCGACGATGAGGCCGAGGAGGATCATGAAGATCAGCGACACCGCGGTTGTCGGCACACCGCGCGCAGCGGCGGACTGCGGGTCGAGCGAGTCGAAGCGGAGCGGACGCCAGATCACCAGCATCCCGAGCAGCACGATGAGGCTGATCCCGATCAGCCAGCCCAGCTGGCCGGTCTGCACCGACACGATCTGCCCGGTCAGCAGGCTGAACCGGTTGGCCGAGCGCCCGTCGTAGAGAGACAGGAAGAGGATGCCGAGGCCGAGGCCGAACGGCATCAGGACGCCGATGATCGAGTTGCGGTCGCGGGCACGCGCGCCGAGCCAGCCGATGAGTGCCGCGGCGATCAAGGACCCGAAGATCGAGCCGCTCACGACGTCGACGCCGATGAGGAGGGCGGCCGCGGCCCCCGCGAAGGACAGCTCGCTGATGCCGTGGACGGCGAAGGCCATGTCCCGCTGCATGACGAAGACGCCCACGAGTCCGCCGACGAGGCCGAGCGCAGCGCCGGCCCACACCGCGTTCGAGACGAGTCCGAGCAGCTGGCCGTAGACCGGGAGGCCGCCGAACATCGCCTCCCAGATGGCATCCCAGCTCACGAGTGGTCCTCGTCGTGGTGGTGATGGTGCGTCTCTTCGGCGTCGGGGGCACCGACCACGACGAGCCGGTCGCCGGCGCGCAGCACGAAGACCGGTGTGCCGTAGAGCTCGGTGAGGACGTCGGAGCGGAGCACCTCGTCGGGACGCCCCAGCGTGAACCGGCCACCGGCGATGTAGAGGATGCGGTCGACTTTGCCCAGCAGCGGGTTGACGTCGTGCGTCACCAGGAGGACGGCGGCGTCGCGGTCGCGGCGATGGCGGTCGATGAGGTCGACCACGGCGCGCTGGTTCGCGAGGTCGAGGCTCGTGAGCGGCTCGTCGCAGAGCAGGAGCTTCGGGTCATCGGCGAGGGCCTGGCCGATGCGCAACCGCTGCTGCTCGCCGCCCGAGAGCACCCCCACCGGGCGATCGGCGAACGCACGGGCGCCCACCTCGTCGATGAGCTTCTCGACGCGGGCCGCGTCGCGGCGCCGCGGGATGGGGAGCCCGAAGCGGTGACCGTTGACCCCGAGCGCGACGACATCGCGACCCCGGAGGGCGACGTCGCGCGGGAGCGGCCGTGCCTGCGGGATGTAGCCGACGCGGCGATTGCCCCCCGCGCGTACCGGCTCTCCCAGGACGGAGATGGTGCCCGAGCTCAGGGACTGCAGGCCCAGGATCGCCTGCAGGAGCGTCGTCTTGCCCGAGCCGCTCGGGCCGAGGACGGCGATGAGCTCACCGGGTGCGACGGAGAGGTCCAGTCCCGACCACAGTTCGCGGCCGGAGCGCCGCAGCGCGGCATCCCGGATCTGCAGCGCAGGCGCGGAGGTCGTCACTCCGCCAGAGCGTCGCTGAGCGCGGTGATGTTCGCCTGCATCCACGAGATGTAAGTCTCCCCCTCCGGGAGCGTTTCCGAAAACGCGATCACCGGGATGCTCAGCGAATCGGCCTCCGAGACGATCTGCTCGGTCTCGGCCCCGCCGGTCTGGGTGTTCGTGATGACCACCCGCACGTCATCGGCGCGCAGCAGGTCGAGCGACTCCAGCAGCGTCGCCGGCGGAACATCCTGCCCCTCCTCGACAGCCTCACTGAACGCTTCGGGGGTCACGTTCTCCAGTCCCGCCGCTGCGGCGAGGTAGACCGGCACCGGTTCGGTGACGAAGACGTGAGCACCCTGCTGGTCAGCGGCGATCGCGCCGAGGGAGTCCTCGACACCCTCGATCTCACCCGTGAACGCGTCGAGGTTCGCCGCGAAGGTGTCGGCCTCCTCGGGTCGGAGCTCGCTCAGCTCGTCGGCGACCGCCTCGGCGACATAGGCCATGGTGTGCGGGTCGTACCAGACGTGCTCGTTGAAGCCTTCGATGTGGGCGTGGTCGTGCTCGCCCTCCTCGTGGGCATGCTCCTCCTCCGCCGCGGCGTCCGCGGCACCCTCCTCGGAGTGGTCATCGGAGTGCGCTTCAGCACCGGGGTAGTCGTGGGAGAACTCGACGGCCGTGATCACGTGGGCCGCGCTGCCGCTGGACTCGATGAGCGCGTCGATGAACGAGTCGTAGCCACCGCCGTTCTCGACGATGAGCTCGGCGTTCGAGATCGCGAGGGTGTCCTGGGCGCTCGGCTCGTAGGAGTGCGGGTCCTGCGCGGCGGAGCTCACGATCGAGGTGACGGCGACCGCGTCGCCCCCGATCTCCTCGACGATCTGCCCGTAGACGTTCGTCGACGCCACAACCTGGACAGCGTCACCCGTCGCATCGGCACTCCCCGCCGACGATGACGATCCGGCCGCGGTGGCGCAGCCGGCGAGGGCGAGAGCGGATGCCGCGGTCACGGCGAAGAGGGGAACGAGTCGGGTCGCACGCATGGAGCCAGTGTAACGAATTGATAATCGTTATCAGTAGCGCGCGCGACGACCCCGCGACGACCCCCCTGCGCGATCACCTCCCCGACGGTCACCGAGAGGAGAGGAGTGACGCACGCGAGAGTGCATCTGGCCGCCGAGGATGCGGGGTTCGCCCGCTTCCTCGGCGCGCCGATGCACTCTCGACGGACGGCGAACCGGCCCGCCCGAGGCTCAGTGTTCGTGGCCGGACGCGGACGGCGGGAGGGTCGTGACGGTGGTGTCCGAACCCGGCTCGACCACGAGGAACTGCGCCATCATCCCGGCATCTTCGTGCCGGAGCAGGTGGCAGTGGAGCATGAGCGGATGCCGCGGGTCGGCGTGATCGAAGCGGAGCACCACCTCCACCTCGACCCCGGGCGGGAGGTAGAGGGGGGTTTCCCCCCCCTCGCCTGCGGGGGCTCGACCGCGCTCGCGCGGATTTTCGCGCTACGCGCGGACGCCGACCGGGGTTTGCGTCCTCAGGACGGCGAATCTCCTCGTGAGCGCGGAAGCGCGGAGCGACGCGGCGCGACGCGGCGCGACGAGGCGCGGCCGGGCGCGGGCGCCGACCCGCGCCGCGCCCTCAGTCCAGCAGCAGCGCCGGCTCCTCGAGGATCGAGGCGACATCGGCGATGAACCGCGACATCCCGTCGCCGTCGATCACACGGTGATCGAACGACCCGGCGACCGTGGTCACCCAGCGGGGCCGCACCTCGCCGTCGACCACCCACGGCTTTTGCCGGATCGTCCCGAGCGCCACGATGCCGGCCTCGCCGCCGTTGATGATCGGGGTGCCGGCATCCATCCCGAACACCCCGATGTTGGTGATCGTGATCGTGCCGCCCTGCTGATCCGCGGGGGTGGTCTTGCCGTCCCGCGCCGTGAGCGTCAGCCGCTCGAGCGCCCGCGCGAGGTCGCGCATCGACAGGTCCTGGGCATCCTTGATGTTCGGCACGAGAAGGCCCCGCGGGGTCGCCGCGGCGATGCCGAGGTTGACGTAGTGATGCAGCCGGATCTGGGCGCCGTCCTCGCCGTCGATCCACGAGGCGTTGACCATCGGCGTCCGCCGCACGGCCCAGATCACCGCGCGGGCCATGATCAGCAGCGGCGAGACCTTGATGTCGGCGAAGTCGGGCGAGGCCTTCAGCCGCTTGACGAGCTCCATCGTCCGGGTCGCATCGACGTCGGTCCACACCGACACGTGCGGGGCCGAGTAGGCGGTGCGCACCATGCTGTTGGCCACGGCCTTGCGGACGCCGCGGACCGGGATGGACTCCTCGCGTCCGTCGTCCGCCGCCTGATCGGGGGCGGGCGCGGAAGATCCGGATGCCGCCGGCGCGGCCGGCTCGGAAGCGCGCGAACCCGCGGCGCCGACCGGGATGGTCTCCTCGCGGACATCCCCCCACTCCGGGGTCTGGATGTTGCGGAAGACACTCGCCTGCGAGGCGTGACGCATGACGTCGTCGCGCGTGACCTCGCCTGCGGCCCCGCTCGGGGTCACCGCGGCGAGGTCGACACCGAGGTCGCGGGCGAGCTTGCGGATCGGGGGCTTGGCGACGACACCCACCGACTGGGTGACCGGCCGCGCCGCGGGCTTCCGCCGTCGCGACTGCACGGCGCCCGCCGAGCCGTATCCGACCAGGACCGAGCCCGACTCCTCCGGCTCGCGGGGGGCTCCGTGCTCGCTCTGCCCGACGGTGACGGGCGTGGCGGCGGGAGCTGCGGCATCCGCGGGTTCGATCGTGATGATCGGCGCGCCGACATTCACCGTCGCCCCCTCGACGGCGAGGAGCTCGCCCACCCGCCCCGCGAACGGCGAGGGCAGCTCGACGAGCGACTTGGCCGTCTCGATCTCGACGATCACATCGTTGACGGCCACCGCGTCACCCGGCGCGACGCGCCACGTCACGATCTCGGCCTCGGTCAGGCCCTCCCCGACGTCGGGGAGGAGGAAGGTCTGCGTGCTCATGGGACTCCTCAGTAGGCGAGGGCGCGGTCGACGGCCTCGAGGATGCGGTCGGCGTCGGGGAGGTAGGTGCCCTCGAGCTTGGCCGGCGGGAAGGGCGTGTCGAAGCCCGACACCCGGAGGACCGGCGACTCCAGCGCGAAGAAGGCCTTCTCCATGACGGTGGCGGCCACTTCGCTCCCGAGCGAGGTGAAGCCGGGCGCCTCCTGTGCGTAGACCATCCGGCCGGTGCGGCGCACCGAGTCGAGCACCGGTCCGTAGTCGACGGGCGACAGCGAGCGCAGGTCGATGACCTCGCAGCTCGTGCCCTCCGACTCGGCGAGCGCGGCGGCCTGCAGCAGGGTGTGGACCATCGCGCCGTGCCCGACGAGCGTGACATCGGTTCCCCGGCGGACGAGTCGCGAGGCGTGCAACGGCAGCGCCGGTGCACGGGTGTCGACCTCGCCCTTCTGCCAGTACCGGCTCTTCGGCTCGAGGAAGATCACCGGGTCGTCCGACGCGATCGCCTCCTGCATCATCCAGTAGGCGTCGTTCGGCGTGGACGGGCTCACCACCCGCAGGCCCGGGGTGTGGGTGAAGTAGGCCTCGGGGCTCTCCTGGTGATGCTCGACCGCGCCTATGTGGCCGCCGTAGGGGATGCGGATGACGATGGGCATCCGCACCGCGCCCTCGTGGCGGTTGGTGATCTTGGCCAGCTGCGAGGTGATCTGGTCGAAGGCGGGGAAGACGAATCCGTCGAACTGGATCTCGAGCACCGGGCGGAAACCCGCCATCGCGAGCCCGATCGCGGTGCCGACGATGCCCGACTCCGCCAGCGGCGTGTCGATGACCCGGCGGTCGCCGAACTCGGCCTGCAGCCCCTCGGTCACCCGGAAGACGCCGCCGAGACGACCGATGTCCTCCCCCATGAGCAGGACGCGGTCGCTTCCGGCGAGCGCGGTACGAAGGCCGAGATTGAGGGCCTTCGAGAGGGGAAGGGAGCGGATGACGCCGGCGTCGGCGTCACCGGCCGGCTCGGGCGCCGGCGTGGAGGTCTGCGCAGCGGTGGTCATGACGTCCCCTCCTCGAACGACGCCTCGTAGTCGGCGAGCCAGCGCTTCTGCTCCTCGACCAGCGGGTGCGGCTCGGAGTACACGTGGTCGAACATGAGGTCTGTCGCGATGCCGCCGAGGGCGTTGGTGCGCACGCGGGTGTCGTCGGCGAGGGCTGTGGCCGAGGCCTCGACGTCGGCGAAGAACGCATCGGAGGCGCCGCGCGAACGCAGGTAGGTCGCCATCCGGGCGATCGGATCGCGGCGCGCCCACGACTGCTCCTCGTCGGAGGTGCGGTACTTCGTCGGGTCGTCGCTGGTGGTGTGGGCGCCCATCCGGTAGGTGATCGCCTCGATCGCCCGCGGTCCGTGCCCGGTGCGCGCCTCGTCGAGCGCGACACGGGTCACGGCGTAGCTGGCGAGCACGTCGTTGCCGTCGATCGGGACGGCGGGGATGCCGTACCCGTCGCCGCGGCGGTACAGGGGCGAGCGCGACTGCGTCGCGACCGGCACCGAGATCGCCCACTGGTTGTTCTGCAGGAAGAACACCTCGGGGGTCTGATAGCTCGCGGCGAACACCATCGCCTCGTGCACATCGCCCTGGCTGGAGGCGCCGTCGCCGTAATAGACGATGACCGCCTCGTCGCGCTCGACGTCGCCGGTGCCGCTGCGACCGTCGAACACCAGGCCCATGGCGAGCCCGGTGGCGTGCAGGGTCTGCGCCCCGAGCACGAGGGTGTAGATGTGGGTGTTTCCGTTGCGGGGATCGGTGGGGTCCCAGCCGCCGTGGGTGAGTCCGCGCATCAGGCGGATGATGTCGACCGGGTCGACGCCGCGGATGCGGGCGACCACGTGCTCGCGGTAGGACGGGAAGACGTGGTCCTGAGCGCGCGCGGCGCGGGCCGACCCGACCTGCGCGGCCTCCTGGCCGAAGCTCGGCGGCCAGAGCGCGAGCTGACCCTGGCGCTGCAGGTTCGTCGCCTGCACGTCGAACGCGCGGATCTCGGCCATGTCGCGGTAGAGACCCTCGAGCTCGGCGTCGCTCAACGCCTCGATGACGGCGAGGTAGGGCTCGGCCGCGGGCGTCGGTGACAGGGAGCCGTCGGCGTCGAGGAGGCGGACGAATCGGGCGTCGGGGCCGGAGCTCCCCGAAGCGGCGGGTTCAGACGAGGCGGGGCCTGCGTGCAGAGTCACCGTTCTACGCTAGCCGCCGGCCCGGGTGGGCTTCTGGGAGGTCTTCCACAACGGACGCGGCGATTCGTAGGACTTCGTCGACAGACTCCTCCTCGCCGACCGAGATGCGGATGCCGTCACCGGCGAACGGGCGCACGATGAGACCGGCGGCGGTGAAGGTCTCGGCGATCGCGAGGGTGTTCTCGTGCGCGGGGAGCCAGACGAAGTTCCCTTGCGCCTGGGGGACGGCCCAGCCGGCCTCCCGGAGGGCCTCGGCGAGCCGGTCGCGCCGGGCCGCGATGTGACGGACGCGCTCGAGGAGCTCCTCCTCGGCGTCGAGGCTCGCGAGGGCCGCGGCCTCGGCGTGCGCGGTGACAGACAGCGGGATCGCCGTGGTGCGGGCGGCGTCGAGGATGCGCGGGTGCCCGATGGCGTACCCGACCCGGAGGGCGGCGAGCCCGAAGGCCTTCGAGAAGGTGCGGAGCACCACGACGTTCGGGAGCTCGGCGCCGCCACGCGTGCGGTTGCCGAGCACGGTGAGCCCGTCGACGGCGCCCGGCGCGGTGACGAACTCGGCGTAGGCCTCGTCGAGGATCACGAGGATGTCGGAGGGCACGCGCCGGATGAAGGCGTCGAACTCGTCCTGACCGACCACAGGCCCCGTGGGATTGTTGGGGCTGCAGACGAGGATCGCCCGGGTGCGCTCGGTGATCGCGTCGGCCATGGCATCGAGGTCGTGACGTGCGTCGGCGGTGAGCGGCACCTGCACCGGGGTGGCGCCGGCGAGCACGGCCAGCCACGGGTAGGCCTCGAATGAGCGCCACGCGTAGACGACCTCATCGCCGGGCCCCGAGGTGGCCAACACGAGCTGGGCGAGGATCGACACGCTCCCCGCCCCGACGTGCACCTCGTCGACGGTGACGCCGAACCGGGCGGCGAGACGCTCGCGCAGACGCGTGGCCGTGGCATCCGGGTATCGATTGAAAGCGCTGGCGGACCGGACGGCCTCGAGCACCCCCGGCAGCGGATCGAACGGGTTCTCGTTGCTCGAGAGCTTGAAGGCGTCGGGCCCCGCCTGCGTGCCCTGCTTGTACGGCGGCAGGGAGGCGATGCCGGGGCGCACGCGAACCGGGATGTCTGCAGCGTCGCTCACGGCACCGAGTCTACGGCGGGATGACGACGGGGCCACGGGAGTACCATTCTGGTATGGCCATGACCGTTCGCCTTCCGGAGGACCTCGACCGCCGCCTCGAGGAGATCGCGCGCGACGAGCACGTGTCGAAGCATGCGCTCATCCTTCAAGCGGCCGAGGCCCTGGTGGAGCGGAGGGCCCGTTCCGCGCAGGTGCAGGCAGCCGTCGACTTCGTGCGGACCCATGACGCGAACCTCCTGGACCGTCTCGCCGACGCGTGACGGTGTATCTCCGCCTCGATGACGCCCGACAGGTCGTCGAGGCCTTCGGCTTCTACGTTCGGGACGCGGGACTGCTGGCATCCGCTCTGGCCCGCCCGGCCGCCGCGATGTTCGAGGAGGAGGCCTACCGCGACCTGGATGCCAAGGGCGCGGCGCTCCTGGAGTCGCTGCTGCGCAATCACGCGCTCGCCGACGGGAACAGACGCACCGGGTGGACGCTGCTGGTCGTCTTCTGGTGGCTGAACGGGTTCCGCCACACCTTCTCCGAAGACGAGGCGTTCGACCTCGTCGTCGGCGTCGCCGAGGGTCGGATCGATCTCGCCGAATCGACGCGTCGCCTCGCACGGCACCGGGTTCCCCGGGCGCGCGACTGAACGACCCGGACAGGCCGCGGCACGCGCGTCAAGGTCTCGCGGGCGCCGGGGGGTCGTGGCACACTCGCGGCATGGGCTTCCTCATCCGCGTGGTCGTGAACGCGTTCGCGATCTGGGTCGTCACCCTCATTCCCGCACTCCAGGTGTTCGTCATCCCCTTCGCGCCGGGAGAGACGCTGCAGCTGGTCCTCACGCTGCTGCTCGTGGCGGCGATCTTCGCGATCGTCAACACCGTCATCGGCACCGTGATCAAGGTGCTCGCCTTCCCCCTGTACATCCTCACCCTCGGTCTCATCGGCCTCCTGATCAACGGGTTCCTGCTGTGGCTGACGGCGTGGTTCACGCAGTGGTGGAGCTTCGGCCTGCGCGTCGAGGAGTTCTGGTGGGGTGGCATCCTCGCCGCGCTCATCATCACGGTGATCAACTGGATCGCCGGGATCATCCTGCGCCCGCGTCGTCGCGAGGACTAGGCGCCGCCACGGGCGGAGGCGGACGCGTCGCCGCGTATTCGGTGACGGTGACCGACTGCGCCTCTCCGAGACCCGCGAACACCCGGTGCACCGCCCCGACCCGGGGGTCGCCGGAGGCGTCGACGAGGGCCGCGCTCTCGGCGTAGCTGCGCATCGAGTGCGCGGGCGCCGTGGCATCCACCAGCCCCGTGTCGGTGTGCGCCTCGCGCTCGGCGGTGAAGCTGCCGGGAGCGCCGACCGCGGTCTCGTGGCCGCCCCCTGCCAGCATGGCGACCGGATCGTCGGAATGCCGGATGGCGACGGCCAGCGTCTCCGCCCCCACATCGGCCTCGACGGGTGAGCCGAACGACACCACGGTGGCCATGTCGTACGGCCCCTCCAGCGCCAGGTGGGCTGCGATCATCGCCCCCTGCGAATGGCCGAAGGCGTGGACGGTGTCGCCGGGCTTCGCCCCGGCGGCCTCGAGGGCGGCGAGGGTGGCCTCGTACGACGCCGAGCGGTTGCCGGTGTACAGCTCGGCGTTGGACTGCGAATCCCAGGGGTCCTCACCCCCGACGCCGAGCGACTGCGTCCCGGCGATGTACACCGCGAACTGCTCGGTGCCGTCGGGCATCGTGTACTTCTCCACACGCACCCGCGCTTCCCCCGCCCCCGGCATCCGGGAGGCCGCAGCGGCCAGATCGGCGGGCGCCGTGTTCGTCCGCAACGGCGCAGCGGTCGACCGCAGCGCCACCGCCGCAGGCTCGCCATCCAGGCGCGCATCGCGCGAGAGACGTCCCCACCCGCCGACGCCGAACACCGCGGCGGTGCCGAGCGTCGCGCCGCCCAGTGCGACACCGCCGACGACGGCGCCCAGCTCGCTGATGATCCCGCCGAGGTCGGTGCCGGTCTCGGTCGCCTGGCGCACCAGGTAACTCGGCCACATCACCGCCCGGTCGAACCGGGCCACGAGCGCCTCGCCGTCGGCACCGGGGAACAGTCGGAGCAGCTCCGCCCGGCGGAGTTCGAGGGCGGCCAGGCCCGCACCGTCGCCGCGCGCAGACAGGGCGGTGTGCTCGGCGTCGAGCTCGACCAGCTCGTAGACCGCCGCCGCGTGACGGAGGTCGCCGGCGATCTGCGCCGCCTGGACGATCGCGCCGTCGAGGTCGCGCGCGAAGACCGTCGCGGCCCCCGCGGCAGCCCACCCGAACCGACGCTCGTCGGCGAGCTCGGCGCGCGCGGCACCGAAGCGCCGCTGCAGCACGTCGAGATCGTCGATCAGGCGATCGAAGCGCCCCGCCGCCTCGCGGAGCGTCGCGGTGTCGACCGAGACGGCGCCCCCGCCGCGGATCTCCAGGCCGTCGCTCACCAGCATCCCTCCGCCCACAGCAGGGCACGCTCACCGGCGCACTGCGCCTCGAAGATGACCGTCTCCAACTGACAGGTGAGCCCTGACACATCCCCCGCCCACCGGGCCGCCTTGTCGTGGAAGGCCTCCGCCGCCCGGGCCCGCCACCCCGTCGCGTGGTCGAGCGATCGGGCGGTGAGGGCCGCATCCCCGAGCGCGAGGGAGAGGGCACGCAGCTCGCGGACGACGGCGGCCAGGGCGACCGCGCTCGCCTCGGCGCCGGGAGAGCAGACGGTGGGGGAGAGCATGGGACGATGATCGGGGTCGGGCCGTCCCCCGCGGGGACGGGTACGGCGATCTGTGAGCGGATCCCGCGAAAGCCCGGCCTGTGCAGGAACCGTCGACACCTCTTGCACGCCGCGCCTCCACCCCCAGAATGGAACCCATGACCGCGAGCGCCTCGACGGCAGCGCCCTTCCGCGTGGTGTTCGTGTGCACCGGGAACATCTGCCGGTCACCCATGGCCGATGTGGTGTTCCGGGCTCTGGCCGAGCAGGCGGGACTCGCCCCGCGGGTCATCTCCACCAGCGCCGGCACGGGCGACTGGCACGTCGGTGAACGCGCCGACGAACGCACGCTCGCCGCGCTCGAACGTCGCGGCTACGACGGGTCGCGCCACCGCGCGCGCCAATTCACCCAGCCCGAGTTCGACCGCTCCGACCTCATCGTCGCGCTCGACCGCAGTCACGAGCGGATCCTCCGGGGCTGGGCGCCCACCGACGGCGACGCCGACAAGATCGCGCTGCTGCGCTCGTTCGACGCCGGCGCGGACGGGCTCGACGTGCCCGACCCCTACTACGCCGGGCCCGCGATGTTCGACCAGGTGCTCGGTATGATCGAGAACGCGAGCCGGGCGCTCTTCCGGCAGCTGGAACCCGCCATCCGTCCCGCGACCACCTCTTCGTGAGGTGCTGACGCGGGGCCGCGTCGTCACGGGAGCATCGTGCCCTCTCTTCCCCCTCAGCCGCTCAGCCCGCTCGACGGGCGCTACCGGGCCGCGGTCGCACCGCTGGCCGACTACCTCTCCGAAGCGGGGCTGAACCGCGCTCGCGTCGAGGTCGAGGTCGAGTGGCTGATCACCCTCACCGACTCCTCCCTCTTCGGTACCCGGCCCCTCTCCCCCGAGGACAAGGACCGTCTGCGCGTGCTCTACCTCGACTTCGGGCAGGCCGAGATCGACTGGCTCGCCGAGAAGGAGGCGGTGACCCGCCACGACGTCAAGGCCGTCGAGTACCTCGTGCGCGATCGGCTCTCCGCGCTCGGACTGGACCGTATCGCCGAGCTCACCCACTTCGCGTGCACGAGCGAGGACATCAACTCCACCGCCTACGCCCTCACCGTCAAGCGCGCGGTGCACGACGTGTGGCTGCCGAAGCTCCGCGAGGTCATCGCCGCGCTCGGGCGCCTGGCGGACGAGCATCGGGATGCCGCGATGCTCGCCCGCACGCACGGGCAGCCGGCGACCCCCACGACCATGGGGAAGGAGCTGGCGGTGTTCGCCGGGCGTCTGGAGCGGGTGGTCCGCGGCATCCAGGCGTCGGAATATCTCGCGAAGTTCTCGGGAGCGACCGGCACCTGGTCGGCGCACCTCGCGGCCGACCCGCAGGTGAACTGGCCGCTGATCACGCGGGAGTTCATCGAGCGCCTCGGGCTCGATTTCAACCCCCTCACCACCCAGATCGAGTCGCACGACTGGCAGGTCGAGCTGTACGACCGGGCGCGTCACGCCGGCGGCATCCTGCACAACCTCGCCACCGACATCTGGACCTACATCTCCCTCGGATACTTCGCGCAGATCCCCGTCGCCGGTGCGACCGGGTCGTCGACGATGCCGCACAAGATCAACCCGATCCGCTTCGAGAACGCCGAGGCGAACCTGGAGATCTCGGGCGGACTGTTCGCCACGCTCGCCTCGACGCTCGTGACCTCGCGGCTGCAGCGCGACCTCACCGACTCGACCACGCAGCGCAACATCGGCGTGGCTTTCGGGCACTCCCTGCTCGCGCTCGACAACCTGCTGCGCGGGCTCGGCGAGATCTCGCTGCGCCGCGACGTGCTGCTGGCAGACCTCGATGCGAACTGGGAGGTGCTCGCCGAGGCCATCCAGACGGTGGTGCGCGCCGAGATCGCGGCGGGCCGGTCGCAGATCACCGACCCGTACGCGCTGCTGAAGGACCTCACCCGCGGGCGCCGTGTCGGCGCGCCGGAGCTGGCGGAGTTCGTCCGCGGCCTCGACATCGGCGACCAGGCGAAGGAGCGGCTGCTCGCCCTCACCCCGGCCGGGTACGTGGGTCTCGCCGCCGAGCTGGTCCCGCCCGCGCGCTGAGGCCGCGCGGGGTACACGCGCGGGGCGGACGGGCAGAGCCGGGATGCCGCGGGGGCGCGAGAATCAGAGGGTGACCTTCGAGCGCGACGCCCCGCCGCTGGCGCGGCGCGCGGCCATCGCGCAGCGCTGGAGCGACGCGGTGTTCGTGCACTGGCGGGTCGAGCCGGACGCCGTCGCCCCGCTCCTCCCCCGCGGGGTCGAGCCCGACGTCTTCGACGGATCGGCGTGGGTCGGGCTCGTCCCGTTCGTTCTGAGCGAGTTCCGATTCCTGCCGCTTCCTCCGGTGCCGTTCGTCGGCACGTTCCGCGAGATCAACGTCCGCACCTATGGCGTCGACGCCGCCGGGCGGCGCGGCGTCGTCTTCCGCACCCTCGAGGCCGAGCACGTGGCGCCGGTGCTCGCGGCGCGGGCGATCTTCGGGCTTCCCTACCGGTGGGCGCGGATCGGAATGCGCGACACCGGCCCGCTCATCGAGTACCGGTCGCGGCGTCGCCGCGCCGACGGCCGCGCCACCGGGCCCGGCACCCGCATCGCCGTCGAACGCGACACCGAGCCGGTCGACACCGCGCTGTCGCGATTCCTCACCGCGCGGTGGGGCTTCCACGAGACGCATCTCGGGCAGACGATCTGGGCCGCGAACGAGCACGCGCCGTGGCCGCTCGTCGACGCGCGCCTGCGGGCGCTCGACGACGACCTGGTGTCGGACGCGGGATTCCCGGGCCTCGCCGCGCGCACGCCGGATTCAGTGCTGGCGACGCCGGCGCAGCATCCGGGATTTCACACCCGCTTCAGCCGCGCCGTCCGCATCTGAGTCGCTAGGGCGTCGACGACCCGCCGCTCGACCCGCCGCCCGCTGCGTCCGGCGCATCGGCGGGGTCGTCGTAGAGCACCGGGCGGTCCATCGGCTTCTGCACGGTGGCGGGGTCGACGGCCAGGAGCAGCAGCGACAGGATCAGCAGCGTGACGATGAACGTCACCCCCGCGACGATGCCGGCCACCACGATCGCCCGGGAGGCCTGCTCGCCGCCGCCCTGCTGGAAGAACCCCATCGACATGAGGGTCACGAAACCCGCGAAGAGCGCCGCGCCGAAGGCGAGGCCCAGCAGCTGCACGGGCTTGAGCAGATCGCGACGGGTGAGCTTGTCGGTCATCGGAAATCCTCCGGGGATGACACCGTGGCGGCGTCATCGATGGGTTCGGCGACCTGCGGGGCCGCCTCGGGGCGCGGCGAGAAGCCGGCGATCGCCAGCCAGACCGCGACGATGGCGGCATAGCCGCCCAGGATGCCGACACCGATCGTCGTGCCGGTGAGGGTGAAGGTGCCCGCCTCGTCGATGGTGTACTCCAGCGCGTACGACACCGGCACGGCGACCAGGGCGACGCTCAGCACGAGCGTGATGAGGCCGACCGCGAGCCCGTCGCGCGCTTCGCGCGCGGCGACGGCGAGGTCGGGCGCGCCGCGCGAGAGGCGCACCTCGCGCCACGATGCCAGGGCCTCGGTGAGCCCGGTCGCGAACGCCCAGGTGGCGACGATGACGACGAAGGTCACCTCCGACCGCCACGCCGGGATGCCGCCGGCCATGCCCGCGACGATGTTGAGGATGCCGAGGAGGATCGCCTGCCACCGGGCGCCGGCGGGGTAGACGAGCCAGGCGGCGAGGAGGAAGACCAGACCGGTGGCGATCGCGAATCCGCTGAAGACCGACAGCCCGATCGACGCCGAGTGATCGGGCGAGAACGTGATCATCACCGCGACGATCGCCGCGAAGAGGGCACGCGCGAGCTGCAGGTCGCGCGCGCGGAAGGCGCGGGGAGTGGCGGCAGCAGGCATGACGGCGTTTCAGACGGGGATCGGGGCGTTTCCAGTGTAGGCCGTGGCCGCCGGCTGGATTCGGCGATGCTTCACCGGCGAGAGAAGCGGATGCCGCGGCTCACGCCTGCGGACAGAACATGCGGGGCCGCGGACCGGTGCGGTCGAACGTGTGCTGCGACATCGGCGCACCGCAGAGCGGGCAGGGGCGCTCCGTACGCTCGGGCTCGGGCTCGGTGTCGTAGGGCCCGACCGCCGCGGGTCCGGCCTTGCGGATCAGCACGGCGTTCATCCAGTTGAACCAGCCGCCCTCCTCGCGCATCCGCTCGCGCAGCGGTTTGCGGGGCGGGCGGGGCTCGGGGTGGGGCATGTCCCTCACCCTACGCGGGTGGGTTGCCGACGCTGACATGGAGATCTGCGCACTCACGGTCGCTTCGCCGCCAACGGGCCGAGCGAAGGCCGATCACCGCGCGGGCACCGCGCGGATCGGCCGAGTCGCGAGAATCCGATGCACCACCTCAGCGGGGAAGGACGGTGAGCACCCGTTCGACGTGATCGCGGAACTCGGTCATGAAGTCACGGAGGAAGGTCTCGGATCCCTCATCACGCACCTCGCCGTCGGGGCCGAACACCTCGTCGGAGAACTGGATGTAGGCCTCGGGGGCGGTCATCTGCCGCGCGTTGCAGTAGCTCAGCACCCCGCGGAGACTCTGCTGGGCGACGGCGGTGCCGATCTGCCCGACCGATGCGCCGACGACGGCCGCCGGGATGTGCTCGAACGAGTTCTCGCCCCAGGGTCTGGATGCCCAGTCGATCGCATTCTTCAGTGCGCCCGGGATGCTGCGGTTGTATTCGGGCGTCACGAACATCAGCGCCTCGGAGGCGCCGATCGCCTCCTTCAGCGCCCGCGCCTGAGGCGGGAAGTCGCTGTCGAAGTCGGGGCTGTACAGCGGCAGGTCGCCGATGGGGATCTCGGTGAATTCCAGATCGTCGGGCGCAAGCCGGATGAGCGCCTTCGACAGCACCCGGTTGATGGATGTCGACGAGAGGCTGCCGATGAAATACCCGACCTGATACGTGGCCATGATGTCTCCTCACCGTTGGGGTTGCGCGATGATGGCACGCAGATCGCGTGGCGCACGAGGTCTGGACGGCGACGTGGATGTGTGCCTGGTCACGACCACGAGAGAGGGGACGCGATGAAGCGAACCAGCGAAGACGACCCGGTGCGCGGCGCGGTCGTGCTCATCACCGGCGGCGCCCGGGGGATGGGCGAGCTCTACGCGCGGCGTGCCGTCGCCGGCGGCGCGCGAGCCGTGGCGCTGTGGGACATCGACGAGGAACGGGCAAAGAGTCTCGTCGCCGATCTCGGCCGCTCGGGTGTCGATGTGCGCGCCTACGTCGTCGACGTCTCTCAGCCGGGGTCGATCCGCGAGGGGGTCGCGCGGGTCCGCGACGAGGTCGGGGCACCCGACATCCTGATCAACAACGCCGGCATCGTGCGCGGCGCGTCGTTCTGGGAGCACGACCCGGTGAACGACATCGAGGCGACCATCCGGGTCAACACCCTCGCCGCCATGTGGCTCACCCGCGAGGTGCTCCCCCACATGATCGCCGACCCGTCACGTCCCAAGCGCATCCTCAACATCGCCTCCGCGGCGGGCACCCTCGCGAACCCGCGGATGAGCGTCTACGCCGCCTCGAAGTGGGCGATGATCGGCTGGAGCGAGTCGGTGCGACTCGAGCTGTCGGCTGCCGGCCACCGTCATATCGCCGTGACGACGTTCTGCCCGAGCTACGTCTCGACCGGCATGTTCGCCGGCGCGCGCGGCCCGCTCCTCACCCCCGTCATGACGCCCGTTCAGGCCACCGCGGCAGCCTGGCGCGGGATGCTCCAGGGAACACCCATGGTGCTGCGACCCTGGACGGTCAAGCTCGCGATGGCGCTGCGCGGACTGCTCCCGACGCGCGCGTGGGACGCGATCGCGGGGCGGGTGTTCCGCGTCTACTCGTCGATGGACGCCTTCACCGGGCGGACGGGCGACTGACGGGACCCACTGTCACGGATGGGCGCGCCAGGCGAAGCCGCCTTCCTCGCCGCTGAGCGGGTCGCCACCCGATGCGTCGACCGCAGGAGCCTCGGCAGCCGCGCCGAGCATCCGCCGGGTGAGGTGCTCCCGATCAGCCATCAACGCCTCCAGAGCCGCGGCCAGATCTTCGTCACCGGGCGTCGCCTCGCGCATCGCCGCCTCGAGCACGCTGCGACGGATGAGCTCCTTCGCGAACGACCCCGTCGTTCCGGCGGTCCGATCCGCAGCGTCATCCAGCGCCGACTCGCTGAACGCGAGCTGGGCGGCGTACCGCCGGAGAAGTCGGCGTCGTTCCCCGAGGCCCGGCAGCGGAATCTCCACGGCGAGGTCGACACGACCCGGTCGCTCGGCGAGCGCGCGCTCGAGCACGTCGACCCGGTTCGTGGTCATCACGAATGCGACGTCCGCGTCGCCGCCCAGGCCGTCGAGCGCATCGAGGACTTCGAACAGGAGCGGCTGCGGCGTGCTGTGTCGCTCCATCGCCACGAGGTCGACGTCTTCGAGCACGACGATCGACGGCTGGAAGGTGCGGGCGATCTCGGCGGCGGCAGCGATGAATCGGATGCTGGACCCGGTGAGCAGCACCGCCGTGACCCCGTCCGAGCGCGACAGCAGGTGGCGGATGGTGAGGGTCTTCCCCGTCCCGGGCGGACCGTAGAGAAGGATGCCGCGCTTGAGGTGCTGACCGGCGGCTTCGAGTTCTCGGCGGTGGCCGGAGATGCCGAGTGCGTGACGCACCACATCGTCGAGAAGTCCGTTCGGAAGGATGACGTCGGACTCGGCGACCTGCGGACGCTCCAGGAAGGTCGCACCCGCGTCGTGCCCGTACTCGGTGGGCACGAAAGACAGCACCTTCCCCCGCAGCACACTCAGCTCGACCATCAGGCGTCGGATGGCGTCGATGAGGTCGGAGACCACCTCCGGGTCGGTGCCCATGACCTCGAGCCCCGCGGCCTCCCGACCGTACTGGCGCGCTGCCGCCCGTTGGACGACAGCCACCGGGAGATCGCGATGAGTGAACAGGTGAACGCCCATCGACACCACTCGTCGACTGCCGGTGGGGCCCGTCGCCCTCTCGAGATAGTCCACCGGCCCCGGCGCGAAGCGGGCGTGCGGGGAACTGATGAGCTCGGCCATTCCGCTGTGGAGGCGCTGGTCACCGCCGGTGACGCCGACGAGCCGCCCCCCACCTCGGCGGGAGAGCTCGGCCAACGCGAGGTCGACGTCGACCAGCCGGTGGTCGGCCACGACCTCCTGGACGGCGGGAAGCACACTCGCATCCGCCCCGAGGTGCGAGCTGATCTCGTCGCCGAGAGGCGTACGGGTGGCGGTCAACTCGAGGAGGTGGAGCTGATTGACCCGCTCGAGGTACGCTCCCACCCGCCGCATCAGGTCAAGATCGTCCTTCTCGCTCATCCGTCTCCTTCGCTCGAACGCCACAACCTAGCAGGGCCTCGGAAACGCAAGACGGTGGACGCGAAGATCACCGCGTCGGGCTACCGGACCGTACCGCTCCATCGAGGACCACCCCGACGGCGAGGAACCCGACCGTGTCGGGGTCGGCGTTCAGCTGCTCGGCGAGGGCGGAGTCGGCCCGGCGGAGCGCCGCGGCGAAGTTCTGCGCCGGTTCGGTGTCGTGCTCGTGGCGGTGGGCGTCGATGTGGCGCACCAGCTCGCTGTGGCTCCAGGTGTGCTGCACCGCCTTGCCGGCGTACCACTCGCGCAGCGCCTGGTCGTCGAGGCGGGTGAGCAGCTCGACGACGTGACCCCACGGCAGCTGACCGACCGGCTGCTGGACGATGCCGCTGCGCGCAGGCCACGAGCGCGCGAAATCCCGCATCCGTCGAAGGTTCTCCACCGTGAGGCTCGTCATGGTCGGGTAGGCGGCACGGAGTTCGGTCGCGAGCGCGTCGAGCGCAGCATCCTCGTCCGTTCCGGAGTCTTCCCGCTCGAGGATCGCCGCCCCGATCTGCCAGTACAGCCCGATCACCTCGGCGTTGGCGCGACGCTGCAGGGTATGGCGCGCGGAGCGGACTCGGTCGATCAGCTCCCGGGCATCGTCGCTCATCACGTCAGCATGGCGCAGATCGGCGCGGTCGCGACAGTCCGCGATGAGCAGGACCGACGCCGGCGATCAGTCGGCGCGGCCGAGGCGGCCGCGATGAGTGCGAGGGTCACGCCGTAGAGCACGCCAAAGGTCGCCATCACGTAGGCGAGGATCCGGTCCCACTCGCGCATCTGCTTCTTCTCGCCCGGTACCCAGCGGCGCAGCGCGATGACGATCAGCATCGACGCGGCGACGAAGAGGATGACGAAACCGGGCAACGCGACCCCGACCGGCAGCTGGTAGAGCCACATGAATGGCATTGTGCCCGCAGGCGGGTCCGGGGAAGGGAAATGGATGCCGCGGCTCGCCGCGTCGCGGCATCCGGAATCTTTTTTCGCGGCGATGTCGATTTCGTCCGCGCCGGTTCGACGCGATAGTGGGAGGGCCCTTCCTCCCCGAACGAAACGGAGAATCAGATGCCCAAGTACATGCTCATCATGCGCAACAGCGGGTCGGTCGAGAACTACGAGGACATGGACTTCGAGGCGATCATCAATGCGATGGGCGCCTACAACGAGTCGATGATGAAGGCTGGGATCCTCCTCGGCGGTGACGGGCTGACTGATGCCGCCCAGGGGTCGGTCGTGGAGTTCACCGCCGAGGCGCCGATCGTCACCGACGGCCCCTACGGCGAGGTGCACGAGCTGTTCAACGGTTTCTGGACGATCCAGGTCGGCTCGCAGGAGGAAGCGGTCGAGTGGGCGAAGAAGGCTCCGCTCGGCCCCGGCAACAAGATCGAGGTGCGTCGGATGACCGACGAGTCCGACTTCGAGGACTTCTCGGACAACGAGTACGTGCAGAAGGAGAAGGGCTGGCGCGAGGAGCTCGGCACCGTATGAGTGCAGACCCGCGCCGCGTCCTCGATGCCGTGTGGCGTATGGAGGGTGCGCGCATCGTCGGGGCGGTGGCGCGGGCCACGAGCGACATCGTCCTCGCCGAGGATGTCGCCCAGGAGGCCGTGGTCGAGGCTCTGGGCTCGTGGCGCGAGCACGGGGTGCCCGAGAACCCGGGCGCGTGGCTCACCGCCGTCGCCAAACGACGGGCGGTGGACGCGTGGCGCCGCCGCGCGGCGCTCGACGACCGGCACCGGGCGATGGCTCGCGACCTGTCGGAGACGACGGAGGACGTGTGGGAGCCGATCGACGACGACGTGCTGCGCCTGGTGTTCACGGCGTGCCACCCGGCGCTGTCGAGGGAGTCGCAGGTCGCCCTCACCCTGCGGGTCGTCGGCGGGCTCACGACGGTGGAGATCGGGCGGATGCTGCTGGCGCCCGTGCCGACGGTGCAGGCCCGCATCACCCGGGCCAAGAAGACCCTGCAGGCGGCGAAGGTGCCGTTCGAGACGCCCGATCCCGGCGAGTGGCCGGCGCGGCTGCAGACGGTGCTGAGCGTGGTCTACCTGATCTTCACCGAGGGGTACGCCGCGACGAGCGGTGACCGGTGGGTGCGTGCCGACCTGGCCGAGGAGGCCCTGCGGCTCGGGCGCATGATCGCCGCGCTGCTGCCGCGCGAGGCGGACGCGTGGGCACTGCTCGCGCTGATGGAGCTGCAGGCGTCGCGGTTCGGGGCGCGCGCGGACGACACGGGTGCGCCGGTGCTGCTCGCGGACCAGGACCGGGCGCGGTGGGACAGATCGCAGATCGAGCGGGGGCGCGCGGCGCTGGCGCGCGCCGATGCCGTGGGGCACGGGCGCGGTGCCTACGCACTGCAGGCGGCCATCGCCGAGCAACACGCGATCGCCGCGCGGTTCGCCGACACCGATTGGGACGAGATCGTCGTGCTCTACGAGGCGCTGGGGCGCCTCGCACCGAGCCCCGTCGTCGCTCTCAATCACGCCGTCGCGGTGTCGATGGCCGTGGGGCCGGGGACGGCGCTGGCGATGGTCGACCGGATCGCCGCGGGCGGGGCGCTGCGCGGGTCGCACCTCATCCCGAGTGTGCGCGGCGAGCTGCTCGCACAGGTCGGCCGCGCCGAAGAGGCGCGTGCGGAGCTCTTGGCCGCGGCGGCGCTGACGGGCAATGAGCGCGAGGCCGGCGTGCTGCGCGCGAAGGCGGCCGCGCTCGGGGGCTCGTCTGCATAACTCCTCAGACGTGCGCCCGAGCGGCGTGCTGAATCGGTTTCGCGCCGCGTCAAGGCTCGAATCTGAGGAGTTGTGCAGACGGAGCGGTTGAGCGGCGTCCGCGCGCGCTCTAGGCTCACGGCAGAGCGTGACGTCCCGGTTCGGCACCACCCTCGCGAAAGCAGGTTCCGATGGCCTCCTTCACCCGCGGATTCGGCTCGCGTCGGCGTGACGCCGACCCGGACCTTCCGCCCGGCCAGTACCTCACCACCGATTTCCCAGTCCTCTCCGCCGGTCCCACGCCGCGCATACCGCTGACGGAATGGTCGTTCTCGATCCGCACCGAGACGGGGGAGACCGCCCGGTGGAATTGGGAGGAGTTCACCGCCCTGCCGTCGGAGGACGTGACGACCGACATCCACTGCGTGACGCGCTGGTCGAAGCTCGGCACCTCCTGGCGGGGCGTCGCCCTCGACACCCTCCTCGAGAACGTCGAGACGAGTGTGGACTACGTCATGGCCCACTCCTACGGCGGCTACACCACGAACGTGCCGCTCAACGATCTGCTCGACGGCAAGGCGTGGATCGCCTACGAGTTCGACGGTGAGCCGCTCGATCCCGAGCACGGGGGTCCGGCCCGGCTCCTCGTGCCGCACCTGTACTTCTGGAAGAGCGCGAAATGGGTGCGCGGGCTGGTGATGCAGCAGCACGACGATCCCGGCTTCTGGGAGCAGAACGGCTACCACCTGCGCGGCGACCCGTGGCTGGAGGAGCGGTACTGGTGAGGACCACGGGGTGGCTGCCGGCGAGGATCGCCGCGGTCCGACCGACCGCGAGCCACGCGCGGATCCTCACTCTCGACGTCCCCGGCTGGCCCGGCAACGACCCCGGCCAGCACCTGGACATCCGCCTCACCGCCGAGGACGGGTACCAGGCGGAGCGGTCGTACTCCATCGCGTCCTCGGGTCCGGGCGAGAGGGTCGAGCTCGCCGTCGACACCGTTCCCGACGGAGAGGTCTCGCCCTTTCTCGTCGAGATCGCCGAGGTCGGCGACGCCCTCGAGGTCAAGGGCCCGCTCGGTGCATACTTCGTCTGGCATGAGACCGACCCCGACCCCGTCCAGCTGATCGCGGGCGGCTCGGGCATCGTGCCGCTGCTGGCCATGGCGCGGGCGCACGACCGTTCCGGAAGCACCACACCGTTCCGCCTCCTCTACTCGGTGCGCTCTGCGGCGGACGCCCTCTACCGCGACGAGATCCTCGACCTCGGACGCCGCTCCCTCGATCTCACGTGGGCTTACACCCGGTCCGCACCGGAGGGGTGGCCCGATCCCGTCGGACGCCTGACACCGGAACGGGTCGCGGCCGCGACATGGTCGCCCGCGCAGCATCCGCTCACCTTCATCTGCGGACCGACGCGCTTCGTCGAAGCCGCCGCCGACGCCATGGTCGCCGCCGGGCACGACCCGGCACGCGTCCGCACCGAACGATTCGGAGGATGACGATGTCCGACGACCCCGCTCCCGTCCCTCGCGCCACGCATCCCGGCCGGGAGAATCCCCATACGGCGCACGTCGTCGACGGCAACGCGGTGGTGGGCGCCCTCACCGATCTCCTCGCCGGAGATCTCAGCATGCTGATGGTGGAATGCGGCGGATGCCACGTCACAGCGCCCCTCGCAGAATGGCGCGTCGAGGCCGACCGCGACGCGTTCATCGTGCGATGCCGAGCGTGCACGCACACCCTGTGGACGCTCATGCGCGACGACCGCGGCGCGGTGCTGCGCGTCGCCGGCGCCTGCGACATCCGACCTGCCTCGGTCTGACGGCCCGCGCGTCACGAGCCCGGTGCGGTCACGAACCCGAGATGCGGGTCCACGACGCCTTGCCCTCGGCGCGGCGGGCCGCCTCGTACGATGAGGCGACACCCTGCTTGCCGGCCCGGAGCGTGTCATCGTGGGGAGCCGGCTCGGCCGGACGCCGGGGCCGCGTGACCCACAGGGTCACCGCGGCGACACCGGCGGCGACGCCCCCGAGTGCAAGCAGCTCGACCATGCTGAGAGCGTACGCCCGCCCGCGCGCCCACGGGCCGGATCAGTGGATCGACGTGTCCCCTGCGCTCAGGCGCCACTCGTGGAACACCACGGTGAGACCGGCACGCGACGGCGCCGCGACGAGCGGGCCCGCCGCCGCCTCGGCGGCACCGTCGAACGGGGCGAGGCGCAGCAGTCGCATCGGCTCACCCACCACCCCGCCGCGCACGGTGATGGCGTCCTCGCCGCGGCTGACCCGGATGACCACCCGCTGGCCGCCCCACTTGGGCACCGCGCCGACCGACCAGTCGGAGCGTCGGTCGGTGACGACGGCGCCCGCGCCGAGTTCGCCGTCGCAGTACTCGACGCCGCCCTTGACCCACCGCTCGTCGTCGACCCGCACGTAGATGCCGGCCTGATCGAACTGCTCGGTGAAGTCGGCGGTGAATTCGACCTCCATGGCCGCGCCGACGGGGAGGGGGGCGATGAGTCCGTGCTCGGAGGCGTGCTCGAAACCGTAGGCGGTCCGGAGCCACGCGTCACTGCCTTCGACGGCGGTGACGACGAGGTCGTCGCCGCGATGCGCGACGGCCGCCGGATCGTGCGTCCAGCGCCCTTCGGTCCAGTCGATGCGGCGAGGGGAGATGGAGGTGCTCATGGCTCCATCGTGACACTGTGGCTGTGACCGGCGCTGGGTCCGCGACGGCGACGGATCCGGATCGGCCCCTTCGCCGTGGACGGATCGACGACCCGCCCGCCCTGGGTGATCTCCACCTCGCCCTCGGCCACGAGGCGGCGCGCCGCCCGCCGGGCCGGTTCCATCAGCTCGCGCCACTCCTCGCCGCCGACGGCCTTGGCCGCCTCGGAAGGGCACATCGACGCGGTCGCGGCGCGCGCGGCGAGCGTCTGCCGGATCGACGCCTCCAGTTCACGATCGACCGGAGTCACGCCCCGCCGCCGGCAGGCGTCGGAGCAGTACTTCACCGCATCCCAGTTCGACGCCCACTTGGCCCGATACTCCATGGTGCGTCCGCAGGAGGCGCAGGTCTTCGGATGCCGCGGCTCGGCGGCATCCGTCCGACCCCGTGTGCGACCCATACCTCCATGGTGCCGCGGATCAGAGGGTCAGCGGGCCGGTCGACCCGTCGTCGTCATCGTGATCTCGCGGGCACCCTCCACATCGCGGGCCTCCAGGGCGACCGTCACCGACGAGAACTCGCCGAGGTGCGAGGCGTGGGTTCCGCCGCACGGGATGTGGACGGTCCCCGCCGGGAGTTCGCACACCCAGGCGCGGCGGGACGAGAGCCCGTCGCCCTCCCGCTCGATGCGGACCGCCGCGCCGGCGGCGACCCATTCCGCGAGAAGCATGTTCGCCCGCGAGGCGACGGCGTCGAGATCGTCGAGCGCGGTCGCGACGAATCCCTTCCGCCGGAGCGACTTTCCGATCCGGTAGACGTCGACCGAGCCGCCGGGATGGATGCGGCTCGTCTCGATCGCCAGCGCATCGAAGTTCGGGTTCGCCAGGGCGTCGGGTAGGACGTCCTTGCTCCACGCCCCCGCGAGCGCGGCGTTCAGGGCGAGGGAGGCGAGATGGCAGACGGTGTGCCCGGCCGAGAGAGCGGCGCGATGGTCGGCGTCGACGATCGCGCGGACCTCGGTCCCCGCCGCGGGGCCGTCGCCTTCGACGATGTGCGCCACGACGAAGACCCAGCCCTCCGTGCCGATCCGGACGGGGAGGTCGGAGCCGAGGAGCAGTCGTCCGTCCTGGATGCCACCGACCACCGCATCGACGACGGGGAACGTCATTCCCGCCCCCTGGAGAACCGCGCGATCGGCCGGCTGGTCGGGCCAGGCCGCGGTCACAGGGTGGACGCAGGTGACGTCGAGGAGGACGGCCGAGCGCCCGTCGCCGAGGTCTTCGACGTGCAGCACCCGCCCCGCGCTCGAGGTCGCGCCCGGTGGGTAGGTCACGACGGTGTCGACGTCCGGCAGGCCTGTGGGGGTGGAGAGGGTGTCATCGGGCTCGGGCACGAGCCCACCCTAGACGGCGAGCGCGCGGGTAGATTCGCCCTGTGCGCGCCGTTCTCCTCCATGCTGTCCGCGGCATGCCGACCGTGGTCGACGTTCCCGAGCCCGTGGCACCGGACGGGGGCGTCGTCGTCGAGGTGCGCGCCACCGGCATGTGCCGAAGCGACTGGCACGGGTGGGCGGGTCACGATGACATCGCCTTTCCGCACGTGCCCGGACACGAACTAGCCGGCGTCGTCGCCGAGGTCGGGAAGGGTGTCCGTCGGTTCCGCGTCGGCGACCGCGTGACCGTGCCCTTCGTCTGCGGGTGCGGGACCTGCGAGTGGTGCCGCACCGGCGATGCCCAGGTCTGCCCGCGGCAGCAGCAGCCCGGATTCACCCACTGGGGGTCGTTCGCCGAGAGGGTCTCCCTCCACGCCGCCGACACCAACCTCGTCGCCCTCCCCGACGCGGTGTCGTTCGAGGCTGCCGCGGCCCTGGGCTGTCGATTCGCGACCGCCTTCCGGGCGCTGACCGCCCGTGCCCGCACCGCCCCCGACGAGGGGGTCGCCGTCGTCGGAGCCGGCGGGGTGGGTCTGAGCGCGGTGATGATCGCCGTGGCCCTCGGGGCGCGGGTGATCGCCATCGACACCAACCCGCGTGCACTCGAGGTCGCCGAGCGCCTCGGCGCCACCCACGTCGTCGTGGCGGGGCCGGACCGCCCGGCTGTTCCCGACGTCGTCCATGAGCTGACCGGCGGGGGTGCGCACGTCTCGGTCGACGCCGTCGGGAGCGCACAGACGGCTGCGGACGCGGTGCTGAGCCTTCGCCGTCGCGGACGGCACGTGCAGGTCGGGCTTCTGCCGACCGACGACGGGCGCTCCCCCGTCCCCATGGCGCGCGCGATCGCATGGGAGCTCGACATCCTCGGCAGCCACGGGATGGCGGCGGCGGACTACCCGGCGATGATGGACCTCGTCGCCACCGGACGCCTGCGCCCCGACGAGCTCATCGAGCGCGTGATCGGCCTCGACGAGGCATCCGCTCTCCTCCCCCGCTTCGACACCGCCGCGCCCGCGGGGATGACGATGATCGACCCGCACCTCGCCCTCCCCTAGGATCGCTCCGACGGAGGGGGACGCCGATGACGGCAGGGTACGGACCGGGGTACGGCCAGGGCTATGGACCGGGGTACGCCGCGATGCCGGCTCCGGAGCCGGTGCGCAAGAAGGGCTTCGACATCCTCGGACTCATCGCCGTCATCATCGCGATGATCGGCCTGATGCCGACGCTCTTCGTCTTCCTCATCGGACTCATCCCCGAGATGAACGCGATCTGGTGGCTCCTCGTCGCCCTCATCCCGATGCTGGGCATCGGCGGGGCGCTCGTGCTGCTTCTGGCGATCATCGGGCTCATCGTCGGGATCACCCGCAAGCGCCGCTTCGGCCTCTCGATCGCAGGCATCGTGCTCGGACTCATGATGCTCGTGCCGATCGGGCTGCTGTACTTCAGCTCGACCATGTGATCGGCGGCGCGGGTCTGGCCATCCGCCGCTCGATCACCGCCATCACCGCGGGGGTGCCGACGGCGGGGGCGGCTGCGGGCGCGGCGGTGGAGGGCACCGCGCTCACACGGTGACGAGGACTTTGAGCGCCTCGCGGGCATCCATCGCGGCGTAGCCGGCGGGCACATCGTCGATCGGCATCGTGACGTCGAAGACGCGACCGGGCTCGATCGTCCCGTCGAGCACCTGGGGGATCGTCTGCTCGATGTAGGCGCGGACGGGCGCGGGGCCACCGGTGAGTGTGAGGTTCCGGCCGAAGAGGGAGCGGAAGCCGACGCCGGCCTCCTCGTACTGCGGCACGCCCACCCGCGAGATCACCCCGCCCGTGCGGGCGACCCGGAAGGACTGCTCGTAGGCGGGCATGTGCCCGACCGCCTCAAGCACGGCGTGGGTGCCGAGGCCGTCGGTGATGTCGAGAACGCGCTGCACGCCCTCGTCGCCGCGCTCGGCCACGACGTGGGTCGCGCCCCACTCCACACCGAGGTCGGTGCGGGCGCGATGGCGGCCCATCAGGATGATGGTCTCGGCGCCCATCTGCGCGGCCGCGAGCACGGCGGAGAGGCCGACGGCCCCGTCGCCGACGACCGTGACCGACTGACCGGGGCGCACCCGCGCCATGAAGGCCGCGTGATACCCGGTGAGGTAGACGTCTGACAGGGTGAGGAGCGAGGGGAGCAGCGCCGTGTCCCCCTCGGTCACACCCGGCACCGCGACGAGACTGCCGTCGGCGAGGGGGATGCGGGAGAACTCGGCCTGCAGCCCCGCGGTCTGACGTGTGGCGTAGAACCCGCCGTGCGGGCACGCCGTCTGGAAGCCGTCGCGGCACGTCGGGCAGGTGTTGTCCGACCAGGCGAACGGGGCGATGACGAGGTCGCCCTTCTTCACCGTCGTGACGGCGGCGCCGGTCTCCTCGACGACGCCGAGCAGCTCGTGGCCCATGCTCTGCCCCCGCGAGGACGGCTTCATCGAGTGGTACGGGTGCAGATCGGATCCGCAGATGCACGTGCGGACCGTCCGGACGATCGCGTCGGTCGGCTGCTGGATGACTGGATCGGCGACCTCTTCGACGCGCACGTCACCGGCGCCGTACATGATCGTGGCCTTCATGGTGTTCCCCTCGGTGGATATCGCTCAGCGGAGCGCGTCGAAGGCACCGCGGATGGGTGCGGTGTCGTAGACGATGTGAAGACGCTCGATCAGCCCGGCATCGTCGAGTTCGGCGACATCGACGACGGTGAACGGTGCCGGCTCACCGCTGGCGAGCACCCAGTCGAAGTCGAACCAGAAGCTGAGGATGTCGCGGCCGTCGCGTTTCCCCGTCATGACGCTGCGGAGCGTGAGCCGCGACTGCTCCGTGTCGGCGAACAGGGCAGGGTAGAAGTCCGCCGCCGACCGCTCCCCGTACAGCGGCGAGTGGATGATCGCGTCCGTCGCGAAAAGTCGGAGGATGCGGGTGGTGTCGCCGGCCTCGAGGGAGCTGAGGTACTCGGTGACGATCGACTCTGGTCTCACCCGCTCATCGAATCACAGCACGGACGCGCGCAGTACGCTCAAGCCATGGAGGAGTGGGAGGACGATGCCGCCGCGACGCTCGAACGGCTGAGCGGCTCGCGCATGGCGGATGCGTACGTCGGTGCCATCCGGATCCTCTCGCTCACCCCTTCCACGCAGCGCCGGCGCTACCAGGTCTGCACGATGGAGGTGGCTCTCGAAGCGCCCGAGCTCGAGGGCGAGACCCTTCAGACCGAAGTGGTGCTCGACAAGCGCTACTGGCCCGAGGTCGGCACGGCGCTGCGCGCACGCATCTCGCGGCGGAAACCCCGCATGATCGACGCCGACTGGGAGGCTCTCGCCCGCCGGTGAGCGCGCCGGCGGCGACGCGAGGCTGGGAAACGGCGGAGCAGAGCCGCTGGGGTTGCCGAATCGCGTTGACGGCGCCCGCGCCGACGGGTTCGATCGGTTCATGGGCAGCCCTGCGTCATCCGCCGCCCGACGAACCGTCGGGGCCATCGTCTTCGTGCTGGGGCTGCTCTACACGAGCCTCGTCCTCTGGGTGACCCTCCGCCCGCTGCCGTGGGCGACCGAGGGCTCGGAGGCGCGCTGGGGCATCCTCAACCCCGCCGCCTGGACGGATGAGGCGGCGTGGACCGACGGGCGAAGCCTGGAGATCCTGCTGAACGTGCTCATGTTCGTGCCCATCGGGGTCGCCACCGGGTTGCTGCTCCGCGGCGTGCTGGCGCTGGCTCCCCCACTGCTGCTCACCCTCGGGATCGAGCTCGCTCAGATTCCTCTCGACCGCATCTCCCACCCGCGCGACCTCGTCGCGAACGGGCTGGGCGCCGTCCTGGGGGTTGCGTTGGCCGCCATGATCCGCCGACACCCCGCCTGGCCGAGCCAGATATCGCGTCAGTCGAACGTGTCGGTCCAGGACGCGATGTCGACGCCGTGATTGTCGGGCGACGCGAGCGACCACCACTTCGGCGCGTAAGAGTCGTCGGCCAGTCGCCCGCCGGCCGCGAGCGCGGCATCCACTCGCGCCCGCGCCTGATCGGCGGGCACGAACACGTCGAAATGCGTTCGCCCGCGACCTCGCGCGTCGCCGGTGATCGGGTTGAACGCCAGCGGTGGCCCCGTCCGGAGGGGATCGACGGCGTCGGTGTCGCCCACCGGCTCGTATCCGAGGGCCGCCAGGAAGAACGGGCGGGCATCCACGCTCGAGTGCTGAGCCACGTACATCCCCACGGTCTGCACGAGGGACGGGTCGGCGATGAGACCCCGCGCTACCGCCGCCGCGGAAACCGCCTCGGCGAACGCCGGGGTTCGCGCCGGGATGCCGTCCAGATCGCGGTAGGGCACGCGAACCACGACCGCCTCAGGCCGGAGGTCGACATCGGGCAGGATCCCGAAGGTCTCGGCCGCGGACAGGATGTCGTCGACGAGCGAGGCGGCACTCCGTAGAGACGTGGACCGCCATGCGGCCTGTGGCCCGGTGCTCGTCACCCGCCAATCCGCGACACCCGGCCTTGCGTGGAAAGCCGCCGGAGTGATGGTGGCTGGCGGTTCGCTCCTGTCATCCACGTCGTCTTCTCCCCTCACGTGACATCGCCCGCCGTTTCAGGCCGAGGACGCGCCCACCCTACTCGCCGGCTCGGACGATCTCGCCGCTCCGCGGCATCGACCCCGCGAACCTGATCGGGAGCGGGCGAGCCCGCGCAGGATCGGGGTCGTCCATCGCCTGGATGTGCAGGTGCGGCTCGGTGCTGTTGCCCGAATTACCGCAGCCGGCCACCGTGTCACCGGCGCTCACCTCGGAGCCCGCTGCGACCACGATGCTCGACTCCCGCAGGTGACAGAGGGCGACCACCGTCTCGCCCGCCCGAATCAGGAGGTGGTTGCCTGCCAGCCCCTGCCACCCACCGGCCACGCGTCGCCGCTGCGTCATCGCATACCCGATCGACCGGAAACCGCGGTAGGCGGGATGATCCGGCTCCTCGTCGTGCACGCCGACGACGGTACCGGCGACCGGCGCGAGGATCGGGCGGCCGAATCCGGCGAACACCTCGGCGGCCTCGTCTCGGAAAAGCGATCGGAGGGTGAACGGCGCTGAACGACCGCGAGCATCGACCGGGACGAAGTCGTAGGCGAAGGATGACGCGAATGCGCGCGTCCCATGACTCGGCACCCGATCGGCGGGGCTGTTCCCGACACGCCAGAGACCGCGGAAGGGGTAGGCCAGCTCGAGGACGTCCTCCATCACGCGACAGTAGCCGAGCCGAGCGGGGGGTGTCAGTCCATCCGGTGCGGCGGGCGTCTGGACAGCAGAGCACGCGCTGTCAGGGCTGTTCCCGGGTCGTCGTCGTCGAGAAGGGATGCCAGCGCGTCGGCCGCCTCCGGTCCGGAGACCTCGCCCAGCGCGGCCGCCAGCCGCCGCCGAGCGTGGGCATCCGCGTCGTGGAGCGCGGCGACGAGCGCCTCGACGGCCGGCCCCGCGAGGTCTGAGTCCCGAACGAGACGGGCGAGGACGTCCGCGGCCGCGACATCCTCCGTCCCGCCGCGGATGAGGCCGACCAGGCCCGGGAGGGCCGCCGCGTCTCCGAGCTGTCCGCGGGTCAGGGTGGCCCGTGCGCGCACTCGGGGGTCGCCGCTGTCCACCGCGGCAGCGATCGCCTCCCGCGCGGCGGGGCTGCCGATCTTCTCCAGGGCATCAAGGGCGCGTCGTCGGGGAAGCTCATCCGGCGCGTCCAGCGCTTCGACGAGAGCGGGGAGCGCCGCGTCACCGGTGCGTGAGAGCGCCCACTGCAGCGCTCCTGCCGCATCGGCGTGCGGTTCGCGCAGGAGTGCGGCGACCAGGACCGCAGCATCCTGATCGGTCGCCGCCCCGGTCAGCGCGCTGCGCTGCCGCTGAGACGGTGTCGGACTCTCCAGCGCCCGGAGCAGTCCGACGGTGTGCAGGACGTCGGCCCACGACCGCGGCTGCGTATCGTGCACCGCTTCCAGTCGTGCCACGAGCTCGCGGGTGCGCACGATGTTCTCCTCTGCCTGCGCGATCACCTCCGCGATCACCGCGGCCGGGTCGAACGACGCATCGTCGAGCACCTCCGCGACCTGCGCGAGTGTCAGCCCGAGCGAGCGCAGCGCCTCGATATGGAGCAGACGTTGGATGTCGGCCTCGGTGTACTCGCGGTAGTTGCCCGTCGTCCGGCCGGTCGGAGTCAGAAGCCCGACGCGGTCGTAGTGGCGCAGCATCCGGGTGCTGAGCCCCGACTGCCGCGCCACCTCGCCGATCAGCACGTCTACTCCGTCGAGGGCACGGCGCGGAGCGCCACGATCCGCGTGGCCTCGTGGACGGCGGATTCGAAAGACTCGTCGGGGTTGTCCATGACGGCCAAGGTTGCCAGAGCGTGGGCGCTCACCGCCTCATTCGGAGACAGAGCCCCGTTTTCAACCGCCGCCCGGGCGGGTGCCCCGAGCGCGGCGAACGCGCGACTGAGCCTGCGTTGCGTTTCGCGATCTCCACGACCCAGCTCTGCGGCGAGGGCCGCCGCCAGTGCCGCCTCCCGTCCCGGCGGAACCAGTGCTGCCGCGGTCCGCCAGGCGGCCGCAGCGACCTCGTCGTCGGCGTCGCTGATCAGCGCCGGGGTGATGGCGCCCCAGATGGCGGGGTCGGCGATCTTCGACAGGGTGTGCAGGGCCTGGCTGCGCGCCTGGGCCGCGTCGGATGCGAGCCGCGGAAGGAGCGCCTCGGGGTTGGTGCGCGGTCCTGTCGCACGAGAGCCCAGGTCAGCATGTCGCGGACGAAGAAGTCGGGCTCGACCGCGCAGCGCGCGACCAGCACGTCGATGAATTCCGGGTCGGGGCGAGTTCCCGCCGAGAGGGCCGCCTGCAGCCGATGCGACGCATCGGGAGTCTCGAGGGCCGCGCGCAGTGCGGCAGCGTTCTGCTGTGACGTCGTGTGTGTCATGTGTGACCTCCACACCCCAGTCGACACCTTGTCACTGTGTCAAGGTCAAGCCAGGGTCAAGGTCAAGCCAGGGTCAAGGTCAAGACAGTGTCAAGGTCAAGCGGGGGTGGAGATCACCCCGCCGTCGCGAAGACCGCGTTCCGCCAGGGGTCGTCGAACGCGAGCCCGCGGCCGTCGTCGCGCACGGCGACGCCGTGGTGGCGCAGCCGCTCGCCGAGCTCGCCGAGATCGTCGGCGTCGGGCAGCACGAGATCGACCCGGCCTAGCCCCAGCGCCGGCATGCGGGGCCCCGCGCCGCGGGAGTTCCAGACGTTCATCGCCATGTGATGGTGGTAGCCGCCCGCACTGACGAAGAGAGCCGTCCCGTGCAGGTCGGCGGTGACATCGAAGCCGAGGCCGTCGACGTAGAACGCCCGGGCGGTGGCGATGTCACCCACCGACAGGTGCACGTGACCCACACCCGCGGCGTCATGAGCGGTGGCGCCGGCCGCGGCCTCCTCGGTCAGGTGCTCGCGGAGGAACGCGTTCGGATCGAGGAACAGGGTGGCCATCTCGACCCGCCCGTGCGTCCACGACCACTCGGTGCGGGCCCGGTCCCAATACAGCTCGATGCCGTTGCCCTCGGGGTCGGTGAAGTAGAACGCCTGGCTGACCAGGTGATCGGCGCTCCCGGTGAAAGTCTGCGGAGCCTGCCGCGCCACCGAGTACACCGCGGCGGCGAGCGCCGCCTGCGACTCGAACAGGATGGCGGTGTGGTAGAGCCCGGCAGCGCCCTGCGGCGCGTGACGAAGCTCGGGCGAGTGGACGAGGATGACGATGGGCCGGCCCGCGCGCCCGAGGGTGACGGTGTCGCGCTCGGCCGTCAGCACCTCGAGGGTGACGACATCGCGATAGAAGCGGGTCATGCCGTCGAGATCGCCGACGAGGAGGGTCACCGGGCCCATCGCCGTGTCGTCGGCGAGGTGGGAAGAGGTCGGGCCCGCAGCATCCATGTGGTCATCAACCCCCGCGCGGGGAGCGGTATTCCTGGGGCGGACAGCAATAAACCCATACCGAAACCCCACCCGATGTGTCTACTGTCGTCTCAGGTGCGCAGGTCCCGGTCGCGCACCGCCCACCGAGGCGCTCAATGAAGAGGAGACCCGCATGAAGAAGCTCATCAATGCCCCCGCAACGGTGCTCGCTGACGCGCTGCGAGGGGTGGAGGCCGCCCATCCTGAACTCGAGGTCGACCATGCGAACCGTCTGGTGCTGCGGCCGACGGCCGGCGCAGAAGGTCAGGTCGCGCTCGTCTCCGGCGGCGGTTCGGGACACGAGCCGCTCCACAGCGGCTTCGTCGGCCCGGGCATGCTCGCCGCCGCCTGCGCGGGCGAGATCTTCACCTCCCCCACACCCGACCAGATGCTCGCCGCCGCCCAGAAGGTGAACACCGGCGCCGGCGTGCTCTTCATCGTGAAGAACTACACCGGCGACGTGCTGAACTTCGAGATGGCCGCCGATCTCGCCAAGGACGAGGGGATCGAGACCGCGTCGGTTCTGGTGGCCGACGACGTCGCGGTGGAGGACTCGACCTGGACGGCCGGGCGCCGCGGCATCGGCGGCACGGTGATCGTCGAGAAGGTCGCCGGGGCCGCCGCCGCCGAAGGCCGGCCCCTCGCCGAGGTGGCCGCCGTGGCCGAGAAGGTCTCCAAAGCGAGCCGGTCGATGGGCGTCGCGCTGACCAGCTGCACCGTGCCCTCGGCCGGGAAGCCCAGCTTCGACCTGCCGGAGGACCAGATCGAGATGGGCGTCGGAATCCACGGCGAGCCCGGTCGCACGCGCGTGCCGCTCGCAAGCGCGCACGACATCGCCGAGGAACTCGTCTCCTCGATCACCGCCGACCTCGACTTCACCGGCGGTCCGGTGATCGCCCTGCTCACCGGCCTCGGCGGCACGCCGCTCATCGAGCTCTACGTCGTCTACGCCGAGGTCGCCGAGGCGCTGAAGCAGCGCGGCATCGAGGTCGCCCGCTCGCTCGTCGGCGACTACATCACGAGCCTCGACATGGCCGGGTGCTCCCTGACCCTCACGCAGGCGGACGACGAGACGCTGCGCCTCTGGGACGCTCCCGTGAACACCAGCGGCCTGCGGTGGGGGGCCTGAGATGACGGATGCCGTCACCACCGCCACGCTGCAGAACTGGCTCCGTCGCGCCGCCCAGGCGCTCAGCGAGAACGCCGACTACCTCACTCAGCTCGACTCGGCGATCGGCGACGCCGACCACGGCACCAACATGAACCGGGGGTTCACCGCAGTAACGGCGAAGCTCGATGCGAGCGCGCCCGCCGACATCCCTGCTCTCTTCAAGACCGTCGGGATGACGCTGATCTCGTCGGTCGGCGGCGCGAGCGGGCCGCTCTACGGCACCCTGTTCCTCGAGATGGGCAAGAACTCCCCCGCAGACGGGGAGATGAACGCGGCCGACCTCGAGAAGGCGCTGCGCGCGGGTGTCGCCGGGGTCGTCGCCCGCGGGCACGCCGAGGCCGGCGACAAGACCATGATCGACGCCTTCGAGCCTGCCCTCGAGGCGCTGTCAGCGGCGGTCGCCTCCGGCGGGTCGGCGGCCGAGGCCGTGACCGCGGCCGCGGAGGCCGCGAAGAAGGGATCGGATGCCACGGAGCCGCTCGTCGCACGCAAGGGCCGCGCGTCGTACCTCGGCGAGCGCAGCGCCGGGCACATCGACCCCGGTTCGGTGTCGGCGACCATCCTCCTGCGGACACTCGGTGAGGCGCTGACGGAGTCGGCGGGGTGATCGGCTTCGTCATCGTCTCGCACAGCCGACCGCTCGCCGAGGCTGCGCTCGACCTGGCGATGCAGATGGTGCACGACGAGCCGCCTCCGGTGCGGATCGCGTCGGGCGCTCAGGGCGGGTTCGGCACCGACGCGGCCGCGATCGCGGAGGCGATCGACGAGCTCGCCGGCGCCGACGGCGTGCTCGTCATGACCGACCTGGGGTCGGCGGTGCTGAGCGCCGAGCTCGCACTCGACCTGCGGGAGTCGACCCAGCCCGTGCGCATCAGCGACGGGCCGTTCGTCGAGGGCATGACCGCGGGCATCGTGCGCGCGCTGTCGGGCGGCACGCTCGATGAGGTCGCGACCGAGGCGCGGGGCGCACTGGCCGCGAAGCGGCGCGACGACGCCGATGAGGCGGAGGGCGCGGCGCCGGCGCCGGTTCCCGCAGACTCGCCGGCGTCGCCGACCGGCAGTGTCGCGGCCGAGGAGCCGCTCGTGAACGAGGTCGGCCTGCACTCCCGGCCCGCGGCGACGCTCGTGCGCACCGTGAGGACGTTCACCGCCGACATCCGGATCTCCAACGCCACCTCGGGAGCGGGGCCGGTGAAGGCCAACAGCATGGTCGGCCTCCTCTCCCTGGGAGCGGGGAAGGGCGACGTCCTCCGGATCGAGGCCGAGGGGCCCGACGCGGAGCAGGCGGTCGCGGCACTGCGAGAGCTGGTGCGGGACGGCTTCGGCGAGAACGACTGAGGACCGGGCCACGGGCACTAGCGCGGACTGCGCGGCCGTGACCGCCGGTACGTGCGGCGCTACGGTCTGAGCATGACCTTCGAGATCGGTACGGCGAGCGCCGCCGAGGTGACCATGATGGCCGAGTGGGCCGTGGCCGAGGGGTGGAACCCCGGTGTCACCGACGCGCAGGCCTTCGCCGTCGCCGATCCCCGCGGATTCCTCATCGGCCGGCTCGATGGCGAGCCCGTGACATCCATCTCGGTCATCCGATACGGCGAGGACTTCGGGTTCCTCGGCATGTACATCGCCCGGCCCGACGTACGGGGGCGAGGGTTCGGCCTTCAGACCTGGCAGGCCGGGATGGAGCGGATGGCGGGACGCGTCGTCGCCCTCGACGGCGTCGTCGCGCAGCAGGACAACTACCGGCGCTCGGGGTTCCACCCGGCGTGGACCAACACCCGGTACGAGGGGGCACCGCGACCGGCGCCCGCGCCCGCCGGTGTGCGGATCGTCGACGCCCGCGGCATCCCCTTCGATCGCCTCGCGGCGTACGACCGGCGCTTCTTCGGTGCTCCCCGCGACGCCTTCCTCGCGGCGTGGGTGAGCCTCCCCGCGCGGAGCGCGCGGGTGGCGCTGCGCGGTGAGGACATCGTCGGGTTCGCCGTGCTCCGAGACGCCGCTGCCGCCTCGCGGCTCGGTCCGGTCTTCGCCGACGACGAGGCGATCGCGTCGGCGCTCGTCAGCGCGCTCGCGGAGGACCGCGGCGCGCCCTCGGTCGCCGTCGATGTGCCCGGAGTCAACTCCCGCGCCGTGTCGTGGGCACAGGCGCACAAATGGACGCGGTCCTTCGAGACGGCCCGGATGTACACGGGAGAGCCACCGCGGATCGACACCGACGGCCTGTTCGGCATCACCAGCCTGGAGCTCGGGTGAGGATTCGTGTCAATCGGGATGCCGCGGCACGCCCGCCGGGCGTAGCGTGAGGGTACGACGACGAAGGAGACGATCGTGACCGACAAGCACTCCGATCAGGGCGAGTACACCGACGAAGAGACGCGCGACGGCCGCTTCACGCACCGCGACGGCGAGGTGCCGGGACGGTACGAGGACGCCGAGACGCGCAGCGGCGCGCGGACCGGCGGTGCCGACGAGGTGCCCGGCGAGTACGAGGACGCCGAGGGACGCGGCGGCTCGCACACGCGGCATCCGGACGAGGCCCCCGGCGAGTACACCGACACCGACGAGGGCGGGCACCGCTAGGCGCTCTGTCGCGCGGCGCGCGCGGCGCGCGCGGCGGCGCGCGGCCGCGGGCAGGTCCGCTCCTGCGGCCCTGAGTAGGGTGGGCCCGTGAGCGAGGACAGCACGGCCGGACCCCGATCCGGTGCCGACGGCGAGCCGGCGTTGCCGCAGCATCCGGATGTCGCCCTGGGGCGGACGGCCACCCGCGAGGACATCCATGCCATTCATGGCGTCTTCGCCGCCGCGGACGCCGTCGACCATCCCTCCTGGATCACCCCGCGCGAGGAGGTGGCCGACACCTTCGACCTCCCCCACATCGACCATGCGCGCGACACCCTCATCGGGTTCTCCGAGGACGGCCGCGCCATCCGCTGCCGGCAGCTCGTTCCTCCATCCGTCGCGCAGCGAGAAGCTCAGCGTTCACCTGGCGGGATCGGTCCACCCCGCCTGGCGGCGGCGCGGCATCGGCCGGGAACTGTTCGCGTGGCAGAACGCCCGGGCCGAACGGCAGGTCGCGGAGGCCGCGGCCGGCGCCGAGACGCTCCCGGTCGAACTGAAGACCTACGCCGAGGCCGTGAACGTCGGGCATCAGGCGCTCGCCGCGGCGTTCGGATTCACGGCCGAGCGGTGGTTCGCGACGATGGTGCGCGCGGGATCCGAGGTGCCCGCGGTCGCGGCGCCCGAGGACGTCGAGGTCGTCGCGTACGCGAGCGACCGGCAGGAGGATGCGCGCAAGGCGCGCAACGACGCGTTCCGCGACCATTGGGGAAGCCTGCCGTCCACGACCGAAGGATGGGCGAAATTCGTCGGCAGCGAGTTCTTCAGGGGCGACCTCTCCCGGCTCGTGGTCGACGGCGAGGGGCGGATCCTCGCCTTCTGCCTCGTCACCGTGAACCACGACGACTGGGAGGCCCGCGGGCGGAGCAACGCCTACATCGACCTCATCGGCGTCGTGCGCGATCGGCGCCGGCAGGGTCTCGCGCCGCTCGTCATCGCCCAGGCGCTCCAGGCGATCGCCGACGCCGACATCGACGAGGCGATCCTCGACGTCGACACGGCGAGCTCGACCGGAGCGAACACGCTCTACGAGGGCCTCGGCTTCGTGGCCGAGGAGCGCTCGGTCGCCCTCGTGCGGCGCCCCTAGTGGTGGAAGCCCCCCGCCTCCTCCTCCGACATCGGGACGGTGATCGGGTGGCTGCCGAAGTGGGCGATCACCCCGAGCGTCGGCACGACGCCCGCGCCGGCGCTCGCGCCACTTCCACAGCAGCGCCATCCCACCGAGCATCGCCGCCTCACTCGGCCCGGTCGTCGAGGTGCCCATCGTGTCGGCCGCCTCGGGCGAGTTCCACAGGTCGGCGATGATGTGCACGCAGCGCTCTTCGATCGCGGCCGTCTGCGGGTACTCGTCCTTATCGACCATGTTCTTGTCGATCGAGCGCGCGATGATGTCCTGGATCTGGGGCTCCAGCCACGTCTGGCAGAAGGTCGCGAGGTTCTGGCGCGAGTTGCCGTCGAGCACCAGCTCGTCGACGACGAGCTGGTGCGTGCGGTCGGGCAGATGCTCGTCGTCGGGGATGCGGTACTCCGGCAGGGTGCTCGCGGCGTACGGGGAAGCGAAGATCTCATCCAGCAGTTCATCGCGAAGCGTTGCCCGGCGGTGCAGCACGTGCGTCCTCCTCGCGTCGCCGTCGGTGCGCGGTGCTCGCGGCGAGGGATGACGACGGCCGACCCTTCCGCCATCGTGCCGGTCTTCACAGGCGAGAACCAGGATTGATGGCTTTCTGGCAGGCTGGGGCGGGGCGCGGGGGGACCGACGCTCGGCACGACAGAACTCATACACGCAAGGGGAATCATTCATGGAGATCGCCGGAGTCGTCGGCATCCTGATCATCGTCGGCATCGCGGTCGTCGCCGCGATCGTCATCGGCCTGATCGCGCTGCTGTTCGCACGCAGCTGGATCAAGGTGGCTCGCGCAGACGAGGCGCTGGTCATCTCGGGTCGCAAGCAGAAGGTGCAGAGCACGGTGCTCGCCGCCGACGGCACCAGCTCGTCGGAGATGTCGGAGTCGCCGGTCACGGTGATCGTCAACGGCAAGTCGCTGGTGAACCCGATCACCCAGCGCCACGAGATCATCTCGCTGCGCTCGCGCCAGGTGTCGCTGAACGCCGAGGCGCAGTCGCTCGACAACGTCACGCTGAACGTCGACGGGGTGGCGATCGTGAAGATCGGCTCCGACCCGCTGTTCGTCCGCCGCGCCGCGGAGCGCTTCGCGTCGCAGGACGCCGCGATCGAGCAGTTCACCACCGAGCAGCTCGAGGGTGCCCTGCGAGGCATCGTCGCGACCCTGTCGGTGGTGGAGCTCATGCGCGAGCGCAAGAAGTTCTCCGACCAGATCGCCGCCGACGTCTCGCACGAGCTCGCCGAGCAGGGACTCATCCTTGACTCGTTCCAGATCAAGGGCATCACCGACTCCGTCGGATACATCCAGTCGCTCGGTGCCCCCGAGATCCAGGCCAAGCGCCAGGCGGCCGAGATCGCGCAGACCAACGCCGACCGCGCGATCAACCAGAAGATCATCACCAACCAGGAGGCGAACCTCGTCGAGCAGACCGCGCTCGACACGAACACCGCGAACGCCGCCGCCGGCGTCGGTCGTGCGCGCGCCGAGGCCGAGCAGGCCGAGCAGCTCGCGCGCGCCCAGGCCGAGCAGGCCGTTCTGCAGCAGCAGGCCGAGAACAAGCAGGCCCAGCTCGACGCCGACGTCAAGCGCGTCGCCGACGCGCAGCGGTACGAGGCCGAGACCCGCGCGCAGGCCGAGCTGTACACCCGCGAGCGGGCGGCCGAAGCGGCGGCCATCGAGCAGGTCAAGCAGGCCGAGGCGCGCACGCGTATCGCCGAGCAGCAGGCGCAGGCCGACCGCGCCCGCGCCGCCGGTGAGGCCGCCGCCGCCGAGGCGAAGGCCAACGGTGAGGCCAACGCGCTGCGCGCCCAGGCCGACGCCGAGGCGACCGCGCGTCGCCTGCGCTCGCAGGCCGAGGCCGACGCCATCCGAGCCGAGGGTGAGGCGCGCGCCGCGGCCGTGCAGGCCGAAGCCGAGGCCATCGCCTCGAACCAGGAGGCCCTGCTGTCGCAGCGCACGCTCGAGATTCTGCCCTCGATCATGGCCGAGTTCGCCAAGGGCTACTCCACGATCGGGAACGTGTCGATCATCGGCAGCTCGGGCAACGACGGCGCTTCCGACGTGGTCGGCGGCGACAGCGCCAAGGCGCTGCGCTCGGTCTTCGACAGCGTCGAGTCGGCCACCGGGCTCGACCTCGCCGGCATCATCCAGGGTCAGGCCGTCGGGCGCGGCATCGGGGCGGGGATGGCCGGGGCGGGTGCCCCCGCTGCGGCTCCGGTCGCCACGAGGGAGCGGAAGCCCGCGTCTCGGAAGTCCGGCGCCGACGCATCCGACTCGTCGGGCTCGACGAAGGAGTGAGCCGAGAGCCCGGCGTGACGGCCTCGTAGCGAGGGGTCACGCCGGGCGCAAGGCCCCTCCGGCTCAGGCGTGCGGCGCCTAGCGTCGGAGCATGACCGACACCTTCGCTCCCCGGCACGCCATCGTCACCGCCTCCGATTCCGGCATCGGCGCGGCAACCGCCATCGCCCTCGCCGAGGCGGAGCTGGATGTCGGAATCACCTGGCACTCCGACGAGGAGGGGGCCCAGAAGACCGCCGAAGCGGTGCGGGCGCGCGGCGGGCGAGCGGTGGTGACGCAGTTCGACGCCACCGATCTCGAAGGCGCCGCGAAGGTGATCGACGCCCTCGCCGATGAGCTCGGCGGGGTGGACGTGTTCGTCAACAACGCCGGCGGTGGATCGGGAGGTCCGTTCCTCGATCTCGACGTCGACGCCTGGCGGAAGGATGTGCTGCTCAACCTCGACGGCGCGTTCGTCGGAATGCAGGCCGCGGCGCGACGGATGGTGGCGGCGGGTCGAGGTGGGCGGATCGTCGCCATCACGAGTGTGCACGAGCACCAGCCGCGGGTCGGGAGTGCCGCCTACGTCGCCTCCAAGCACGGCCTGGGCGGCCTCGTGAAGACGATGGCGCAGGAGCTCGGCGAGTACGGCATCACGGTGAACGCCCTCGGTCCCGGGGAGATCGCGACCCCGCTCAACGACATGGACGCCGACGAGGCCGAGAAGACGCATCGCCCCGGCATCCCGCTCGGTCGCCCGGGCCGGCCCGAGGAGATCGCGGCAGTGGCGGCGTTCCTCGCCTCTCCGGCGGCGTCTTATGTCACAGGCGCGAGCTGGGTCGTCGACGGCGGGATGCTGCAGATGGGCCCGCAGGCCGGGTCGCACCTGACGTCCGACGAGTGGCGTCGCGCGGGGAGCTGAGGGTCGGGCTTCAGAGTGCTGCGCCGACGGCGGGGCGGCCGGCCGCCACGGATGACAGGGCGGCGACCGAGGTCCAGCCGTGCGCGCGCATGCGCTCGAACCCGTCGAGCATCAGGTCGAGCGTCACTGTGAACTCGAAATCGTCGTCGCATCCCCGTCCGACGACGTCGCCCGAGTGGGCTGCGCTCGACGCGACGACGGCGAGGCTGGGGAACGCCGCCGCCATCTGGTCGTACATCGCCGCCTGCTGCTCGGGCGACGGAGCCGGCGCCGACGCCGACGCACGCGAGCCGTCGAACAGTTCCTGCGTGAATCCCCACACCCGCCCCCCGAGGGCATGCATGACGTGGTGCGTGAGATCCGGAGAGAAGCCGCCGTCGAGGAAGCCGCGGGCGACCGAGTCGAGATAGCCCAGAACCGGCGGGGTCATCCGGGAGCGGGACTCGATGACCTCGCGCGCCCAGGGATGACGCTGCAGAGCGCGCCGGGCGGAGAGTACGCGATGCCGGACGGTGTCCCTCCAGTCGGCGCCCGTCAAGGGCGGGTCGATCTCGCCCACGATGACCTCGATCATGCCGTCCAGCAGCGCTTCCTTGTCGGCGACGTGCTTGTAGAGCGCCATCGGTGTGACATCCAGTTCCTGTGCGAGCCGGCGCATGCTCAGCGCGTCGATGTCGACCTCGTCCGCGAACGACACGGCCGTCCGCAGCACGCGGTCGCGATTCAGGCGTGGTCGCGGCGGCGCGTTGCGCGTCATGGGTCGTCCCCTCTGAAGGTCGGGCACTCGGTGTTGACAAGTCTACGGCGTACACCTAGATTCGGCACGAAGGTATACGCCGTACACCCCTCGCCCTTCTCGCCGCATGGAAGACCCGAATGATGGCCAAGACCACGCCTCGCCCACCCCGCTCTCGACCGCGTCGCGTGGCGCGCGCAGCCTGGCTCGTGCCGACCGGATTGATACTGCTCGCGCTCGTGCCGATGCTGGCCGGAGCGCTGCGGCTCAGCGAACTGGCCGGAGGAGCCGCGGTCACGTCGGGGAATGCCCGATTCTTCGCATCTCCCGCACCCGTGGTCATCCACATCGTCGCGTCGATCGTGTTCTGTCTGCTCGGAGCGTTCCAGTTCGTCCCGTCGTTGCGCCGACGAAACCGCTGGCACCGGGTGGCCGGCGTCGTGCTCGTTCCGATGGGCATCGCCGCCGCGCTCTCCGGAATGTGGATGGCTGTCGCCTACGACCTCCCCGACCACGACGGCGTCGCACTCGTGTACGTGCGGCTGGTGTTCGGCGCGCTCATGGTCGCGAGCATCGTGCTGGCGGTCCGCGCGATCATGCGGCGGGACCACCGGAGCCATGGCGCATGGATGACTCGGGCCTACGCGCTCGGCCTGGCCGCCGGCACGCAGGCGATCCTGCTCACGGCGATGAGCGTGGTGGTCGACATCGATGATCAGGTCGTGCGGGTCGTCGGGATGACCGGCGCATGGCTGATCAACCTCGGCGTCGCCGAGCTCATCATCCGCCGGCGGCGGGGGGCGCGCCTTTTCACGCCGGCGCGCCCGTCCGGTCGCGGGATGAGGCCCGGCCGAGGGGCATCGACGCCGTTTCGTCCGTCACAGATGCCCGCCTCGAGAGGCGCAGCGCGTGCATCTGCGACGGACGAGCAAGAGGATGACCGCGTCGGATGACCCTTGCCTTGACGCACCGGGCGGCGTACCGTCGTTCTTCCCCGACGGAAGGATGTCGATCATGAGAGCCTACGTACGCTGAAGTACCAAAACGAACCCCCGCCCGATGTCATTGGGCGGGGGTTTCGTCGTCTGGTTGTCGTCAGGCGTCGTCGGGAGAGGCGCCGCGTCCCGGGCCGCGGGGTGGATGCGCGCTCCGGCGCGAGCTCATTCGTCGCAGATGTACGCCTGCGCCCATCGGACACGTGCATTTTCGACGAACGAACCGCGCCGAGCGGGACGATCCGATGACCGCGCGGCTACCTTCACCGCACCATCCGCGCGTCGGTGATCAGCGCGGCGTGGGGATCGGTCTGCTCGACGCCGTCGAAGCGGAACCCGTTGCGCAGGTAGAAGGCGACCGCGCGGGGATTCTCCTTCGCCACCCACAGCATCGCCGGGCCCTCCCCGACGGTCTGATCGAGCAGCGCCTGCCCCGTGCCGGTTCCGTGGTGGTGCGCGAGGACGTAGATCGCGTAGAGGAGCCGGTCGCGCGGCGGTGACTCTCCGCCCTGCCCTTCGCCCGGCCCCATCCAGGCGAAACCGATGATCTCGCCGTCGACCTCCGCGACCCGCACCGTCATGTCGTCCCGTGGGTCCGCGAGAACCTGTCTCCAGAGACGCTGTCGACTGGCGATGTAGGAGGCGGAGAAGAAGTCCGCCGGGAGCAGATGAGAGTAGGTTTCCCGCCAGGCTTGGACATGCACCTCGGCGATCGCTGACGCGTCCCCCGGGTGCGGTGCTCGAATCGTCGCCGTCATGCCTTCATCGTGTCAGGTCCTCGTTTCAGCGCGTTCGACCTGTCAGGGCGTTCGTCGGCTGATCCATCGCTCGACGAGCATGGAGACCCACATTCTCAGGCGCCGGCGAGGGCTCTTCCGAGTGCGTGTCCCGACCCCCACGCGGTGCGGACGGCGGCCCGATCACCCCACGCGTCGCCGCAGGCTGAAAGTCCCGGAGTCCGGAGGAACGGCGCACCGGTCGTGCCCACGGGGCGGGCGAACGTCCAGCGATGAGCGAACGTTTCAGCGGGGTCGGTGTCGATCCGCAGCAGTCGCCGCACGGCGTCCAGCACGGGCGGGATCGCGGTCGCGGGGTCGTCGAGGTGCCTCCGGGCACGCTCGGCTGTCGTGTGTACGACGAGCACGGCCGCGCCGTCGCCCCGACGGTCGCCATCATCGGCGATGAACGACACGTCCGGGTCCGCGTCGACGAACGCGCCGTGCAGATCGCTCGGCCAGTGCCGGCTGTCCCACCGCAGGGCCAGAGCGATGACGGGCTCCCACTCGATGTCGCCTCCCGGAGCAGCGGTGAGGAGTCGCGCAGCCTGCGGGCCCGGCATGGCGAGAACGACCTCGCCTGCGTCGTGGCCGTCCACGCGATACGGATCGACGCGCTCGACGGTGTGCTCGGTGCGCACCTCGAGACCTTCCGCGAGATCGACAGCGAGTGATCGCAATCCCCGCGGTGCGGCCCAGCGCACCGGTCCCTTCTTGATCGTCTGTTCACCGTCGGCGTCGATGACGGCGAAAGTATCCGTCCACGGGCGGGCGAGGCCCCGATCCGCCCATCCGGCGACAACGTCATCGAAGTCCGAATCGTCCGAGACGAAATAGGACGCACCGAGATCGACCGGGCGTCCCCAGAGGGTTCGGCTCGCGAGGCGCCCGCCGACGCGACGGCCGCGATCGAGAACACGAACCGACAAGCCGCCGGCCTGCACCGCTCTGGCGCAGGCAAGCCCGGAGATACCGCCGCCGACCACCGTCACGTCCACTCCCATACCTAAATCCTCGTGGGTCTGCGGTGCCGGTCGGGCCGAAAGGAAGAGCGGATGCGACGATGTGTCAATGACCGCTGACACGACCGCCCCGCGATCAACCAGCCGCTGGACGACACGCGTCCTTCAGCCGGTGATCCTGCTGGTCATCATGTGGATCATCAGGGTCTTGGATGCGGTGCTTCCCGGAACGTGGATTCAGGCCTTCGGCATCGAGTCGTGGGCACCCGATGGCCTCGACGGCATCCTTCTGGCTCACGGCCTGCACAGCGGCTGGCCGCACCTGCTCGCGAACACGATCCCGTTCCTCGTTCTCGGGGTGCTCGTCGCCCTCGACGGCGTCGGGCGGTTCTGGGCGGTGACCGCCATTGTCGGGGTGATCGCTGGTTCGGGAACGTGGATTTTCAACGCTCCGGGCACCATCACCGTGGGAGCGTCCGGCCTGGTCTTCGGGTATTTCGGCTACCTGGTGGTCCGGGCTTTCGTGGCGAAGTCGCTGGGCCATGGCATCCTCTATGCGTTGATAGCCCTGACGGTGGTCGCCATCTACGGCGGCAGCATGCTCGCCGGTATCTTCAACGCCGCAAGCGGCGTCTCCTGGCAGGCGCACCTCTTCGGTGCGATCGGGGGCGCGATCGCCGCGCTCGTCCTTCGCCCCGCGCGCTCACGCGGCCGGTCGACAGTGCCGGAGCCACAGCCACGAATCGGCTGATGCGCTGTGGGATCGGTCCGCTGCAGCATCAGGTCGCGCGAAATGGACGACGTGAGGGGGAAGCTGCTGTAGGTTCCCGGTCAAGGTGGCGGAGAACTCGGGGATTCCACGCTAATTGGCAGCAGTTTCGTCAGCAGGATTCCGCGCGAAATGGCAGATCCCTACATAAGAGTAGGAAGTCCACTTAGACTTGACATCCGCCGCCGTCCGATCGCCCGCGCGATCATCCTCCCGTGCTGGGGATGAACGCGCGGTTCATGACTGGTATCCGAGCACCGTGGTCATGCCGGTCTCGGCGTGGTAGATGTTGTGGCAGTGCGCGACCCACTGGCCGGGGTTGTCGGCGTCGAAGTCGACTGTCAGGGTCTGGCCCGGGAGGATGATGGAGGTGTCCTTCCGGGGGCCGCCGTTCGCGTGCTGGTAGGTGTGGCCGTGCAGGTGGAACGGATGCCACATCTCGGTGTCATTGCGGATCCGCAACTGCACCCGCTCCCCCATACTGATCGCGTGCGCGTCCCGCAACGGGTCGTTCATGTCGAACCGGCGCCCATTGATCCCCCAGTCGTACGCCTCCATCCCCCCGGTCAGCGCGAGGTGCACGACCCGGTCGGGGGATGCCTGGTGCAGGGTGACGGAGGCGGTCGCGCTCAGTCCGGCAGCGGTGCCGACCCTGCCGGTGCCGAGCTCGGCGACGGGGACGTCGCTGGCCGGAGCCGTGCCAGCGGCGGTGCGAACGAGCGCGAACGCGCGATCCTGCTTGCCTTCCGCGTCGGCGACGACAGGGAACACCCCATCGTCCAGGGTGACCTGCAGGTCGTAGCGTTCGCCCATCCCGATCAGGACACTGTCGACCTCGACAGGATCCACCGGGAACCCGTCGGTGTGGGTGATCGTCAGGGTGTGGCCGCCGATCGCGAACCGGAACGCGGTGTCGCTGCCGGCGTTGATGACACGGATCCGCACCCGGGCACCAGGAGTGCCGGTGAATTGGGCGGGGTCGGCTTTGGGTTTGCCGTTGATGAGGTAGTGCGGGTAGTAGACGTCGCCGGCGTCGCCGCCGAGCAGGTCGGAGGTGGCGCCCATCAGCAGGTTCCCCATCCGCATGAACATGTCGCCCATCCCGCCCATGTCTCCCATGCCCTTCGAGAGGTCGGTGAGGACCTGGTCCGGGGTGGCGGTGACGCCGTCGAGCCAGTCGTCGAGGATCAGCACCCATTTGTCGCGCGTCAGACTATGTGGCAGGGGTAGTTAGTTGCTGAGGCAGCGCCCCTATTGGAAGGTCTGAGAATTATGAGTCGTCCACCGACGATCCCGGCGGAAAAGAAGATCCGCATCGTGTTGTC